>VBWC01000025.1 GCA_006218035.1 Gammaproteobacteria bacterium | reverse complement strand
CCATATTGCAGACCGGCATTCATTACAGGCGACGCATTATTCGGATCGGTAATGTTCAGGGGTTCGACTTCACGGATCGAAACACCCGCCATTGCGGAAAATACGTCATTCGACAGACCAACCGCATCGGAATTGTTATTGAGCTGCAGCAACGCCCTCCATTCCGCCTGACAAGCCGCCCAATGCGTCAGTACGGTGATATGCGAGGTAATGGCTTTTCCGGATTCGTACCGGATCAGTGTCGTCAATACCTGGCCGGGTTTGAGCGGTACCGAGGTCCCGGTGGCCTCTTCGGTATAACGACCACTGGTTGCCTTCAGGAGCAAATAGGCATCCTTGTAGCTGGGGTCCAGTGTGTAGTGACCGGCACTGTCAGTCGTCGCTTCTGCGATGACACCGGAAACAGTAGTCCCTTTGTCCCACTCGTAGGCGCGAATGGTAGAGCCCACTAGCACGGCGTCCACGGCCTTGCCGCCGACGGCCCCGGCTGGCCGGACGCCCGGTAACGAACTGTCCCCTCCCCCGCAACCGGCGAGCATCACAAGCAGGCCAAACGATCCCGACAAAAGGGGTAATCCCCTTTTTATTATTGCCATAATCACTCCCGTTTCTTAGTAAAGAAGAATCACTGAGGCAGATAGCCCATCAACACCTTTGTTAAAGCCAATGTCATATTTGACGCGCAAAGCGAGATCAATACTCTTGGTCAACGCCCATTCGTGCATTGCATCGAAAGTAACCACAAGCTGCGTGACATCCCGGTCGGGGAAGGCCCCGGTCAGAAAGCCTGCGCTATCCACCGTATGACGCCGGGTGAATTCCTCCTGATATAACCCAATACCCAGCCCTAACCACGGCTTGAAGGAACGAAACTGCCGAAGCCGCATTTGCACAACAGTACTGATTCCGAAACGCGTGGCGTCCTGACCAATCTTTCCCGATTCGGCACTAATCTCGGCATCCAGATAGCTGAACTCGGCGTAATACCGCGTATCGCGAGAGAGCTCATCCAGGTACATCAATCCGATGCCAGCCTCGCCCGCATTGGGAACATCCCCATTGGGATCATCGATCGCGATGGCGTGCAACGTCACCCCAGCACCCAGACGACCGGTCTCGGCGGCAGACGAAAACGACGGGGATACGAAGAGATAAATTCCGGTAACCAATAAAACGCCCAAACGGCCCAAGATCGTTGCCCCCATTTTGTTGTTATTATCGAAATCGACCGTGGCGACTGGCCAAACGGCGCAGTATACCAATCAGTGACGCCCAACACGTCACCCATCAGACGCTATCAATGTGTTTTATTTGCCTTGCCGCGTTTGCCGCTTTTTCGTAGGTATTCCGCGAACTGCTTGTGTGACAGCGGATGGCCCAACGTACGTTCAGTGGTCTGCGCCACGAGACGATAAAAATCGGTCGGTCCCATCACGCGGCCGTTGGGGTAGACGAAAACGAAAGCCTTCTGGTCTTGTGTTTCAAGCAAATCCAGCACCCGGTCCCGGTAAATCATGATCTCGTCAGGTAAATTCATGGCGCTTAGCTCGGCAATCGTCAACCGGGACAGTTTTGGCGCGCTGTAACCTTCGGCAATCAAATAGAGAATCAACCGCTGACGGTCACCACGCCGATGAAAGAATGGATGTAATGCTTCCGGGTTCAAAACGTCGCCTCCACCCTGACCCGCACATCCTGGGCATTGACGTGAATCGTATACGGTTGCGTCTGGGTGTGATCGAAGACAGTTTGCTTTTCGTCAATCACCGTCTCCGCCGTAGTGCCGGCGACGGTTCCGACAATATCACTACCGGTCATTTGGCGTGCCGCGACACGCCCGGCAGTCAACAATCCTTGCCTCACACCGGTTCCAACCGTCTCGACGGTCGGACTCTCGGTGACGATACCCAACAGTCCGGCATGCTCCTTCAGATCGTATACCAATCCCGACAACTCCAGTTCTTCCCCATCCGGTGTAATCGCCTTGACGATCCGCAGGTCCAGTCGCTTGGTCCCGTGGTTATACGCCTTTTCGGCAAATAATAGCGTGCCGGCGGCCAACTCGCGGACATCCCCTTCGACGGTCGCCGCAAGCTCCATTTCCACCAGTCCGGGGTCGGCACTGGTCGTATCGCGCCGTAAACGGGCCTGAACCCAGGACCCCATACGAATGCCGAAGCGTCGCTGGTTGATCATCACCGCGTCACTTGTCACCGGATTGTTGCGTGCGGTGTAACGTGCCGGCGGCACATACACGTTATCGTTCTTTTTGACCGGCGTGACGGACGGTGTTGGCGAGATTGGTCGGCGGTCAGGTGTCTCCGTTGCGCTCGGCGCCGTCGCATATTTTCGGCTTACCGGTGGTTCATGCGCGGGAGTGGTAACCGGTCCGGATTTGGCCGGGACGACGGGACGAGTCGTGGTGCTCGGTTTCTCAACCGGTAACAGTGTGGAAAGATCGTTGGGATCGACGCGGCTTGCCCGCACCCGTTTTTCGCGTTCGGCATCCCCGACCAGCAAACGCAGTTCCTCCGAACTGATCGCCTGCGCAGTCACGGGCACTAGCATCGCAACAAAAGCCAGTACCCTCACCATTTGACCTCCAGAGGACCCTGGTCGGTCAATACCGAGAACTTGATATGTTTACCATCAAGCACGCGCACATCGTCCGTGACAATGACGCCGCGTACTGTACTTTCCGCGTCAATCGTCGCATGCACGGTGTTGGCCGTGTTGATACGCTGCTCGATGCCGGCCTCATCGACCAGGAACAGCGCCGCGTCATTCACACGTAACGGTTGCGAACTGTCATTCTGGACTTCATAGGAAAACAGATGAAACTCGCCGTAACGTTGCAAATCGTCGAGAAACAGCACGAGCCGGTCGCCATTCAGTGTGGTAGTCGTCGTTTCTTCATTGATCCGCTTACGACTGGGGCCGCTCAATGCCAGCCCACCGATCCGCTTTAACGTCATGTCGCTGGCGACGTGCTCAAGCGCACTCTCCTTGGCAGCGTACTCATCCTTGATCGCCTTGATGCGCTTCTCCACGGCCTGCTGAATCAGGTCCTGACGCGCCGATTCCGTTAAATCAAACACGACGTCGGAAACATGCTGCGTCAGATCACTGGTCGTTGTCAGGGTCACGGAAATGTTGTAACCGGCAACGGTGATAAACATGTTGGAATAATAGGTGGGGATCTGACCACCTTGCGGTGGAGGCGGCACGGTGACGACGAAGGAATTCCGGCCATTCTTGCGATCGTGACTAAACATCGGATTGGTGATATTCAGGGTAAACGGCACGTAATCATCCTGTTCATCCAGAATAAAGGGAAACACGAACCGTACACCGAGATCTGGCACTACCTTCAGCGTCAGCGTCGTAAACTCCTCCAGCGCGACGCGCTTGATCTTTGGCGTGACCGCCTGCGCGCTCAAGGCCGCCATCAATAATATGCACGCTACGCCGATTTGCCAGACAGATCGCATCGCTAGTTGTTCCTTATGGCGTTGATCACTAATCCGGCGGTAGTCAGGCTGTTCCGCGCGATCGTGGTCATATCGACCGTCATATCAAAGGGACGTTCGATCTCCTGATCGTTCATCGTGATCACCAGCCGGCCCTGCAGGCGTACCGCGGTATCCAGGTCGCGACGCGACACAATCTTGGGGGTCTTATCCCCGTGATAGAACTCGACATACGAGCGAGATTTCGTTTTTTCGACCTGCGCCAGATACCCGGTCCGTTTAACGTCCTCCAATGTCTGTCTGCGTAGCTCCTCAGACATCATACTCAGCGCGGCCGCGTAATCGGGGTAGACAGTGTCACTATTGACTGAAAGATAATGCTCGGTAAACGATATCGCGCCAGCAAGCAGCTCGCTGTCGGTACGGGATGTCGGACTCAGGTATTCAAACGCGCCAAGCACCCTGCCGCTTTCATCGACAGCAAGGACAGGAACCGGTATCAGCTTGTCGACCACCAGAAACCCGACAAATACTGCAGCGAGCGCAAAAAACGCGAGCCAGCCGATCATTGCATAGCGCTGCAGCCGCTGGATTAACCAACCGGTTTTCCCATGCTGACCGACCAGGTCGTTGGGTGTGACTTCCACAGGTACCGCAATAACGGTGTCGATATTCGTACTCATGTCTGCTTGGCCTTACGTTGTTGATTGATGATGGCGCCTCGGCGTTGTTGCGTGGGTTTCGCCGATTTCCGCTCTCCTGTAACACGGGATTCTGAAGCCGTTGTCGAGGCCGCGTCCGATCCCGCCGCGCTTGCCGTGACCATGTTGGCCGGCGATACCCGTGGGCTCGTTTTATCCGGAGTGGATGGCGGCGGTACCACGGCAGACGGTGAGTGAGTCGTACCCCCCGACGGGGTGATCGCCACGGGCCGGGGAGAAAACCCCGCCGTACCGGTTGCGGGAACCGGAGCGCCCCCCGCACGCACACCGATACTGTGGGCGATTGTCTGCAATCCTTGATTGATCACACCCTGGTTGGCACTGCTACGCAAACCCTCCACCGCGCTGCGACCGGCACCGACAAATCGGTCTTTATAAAAACGGGATACCACGCTGGCGGCCCCCATGCCAGCGGCCGCGAACGGCGCAACGACACCGGTAATCGCGCCGGAATTGTTGACCAAGGCCTGTGCAACAAACGGTGCGGCAATCATGATGGCGCAGGCGACCAGATTAATGACCGTTAGTACGAAGTACAGTCCGGTCTTGTCCAAAGTAACCGCACCGTCAATTCCCATACTAAAGTTACCAGTTGCGTTGACAAACAATGGGGTAAATATTGCAAATGCGATGTAGTGAATAATCGGCCAGACCAGCATGATGCCCGTATATTTTCCCCAGCCTGCCAGCAATTTGAAAGACGTCGTGATCGACATCGGGATCGCGATCAGCCCCCAGCTAATGGCCATCGCATAGGCGAGAGCGTGCGCGAATTGCAGAAAGATCGCGACAAACGCCAGCAACAACAGCGACAGAAAATTCACACCCCAGGCGAGCAAATAGACCGGGCTTGCAAAAATATTAGTGAAGGTCGCCGCCGCGCCTTCTCCTGCATTATTACTAATACCCTCCATCAACGCGTTAAATTTCGCCATCAGGCCAGATAACGACCCGGCCGACGAAAAGGTATTGTAGAGCGCGTTGAAGACATCGCTAATCAGCATCACCAGCGCGAAATACACGGCTAGCACGGTGATCCAGATCCCCATGTCCTTAATAAAGCCGCCCCATTTGCCGCGCCCCTGCACCATGGTATCCACCTGGGTCTCCAGGGTGCGGATGCCGATGGCCAGCGCCAGTAGAAACGGCGTAACGAACGTGGCGATAAATTGTGCCAACGATTTCCCGCCGTCATAGATGACGTTCGGTGACAGGCTTTCAATGACAGAACCGATATCCATGCAATGCTCTCCTCACCAGCCGCTTTTTTCCATGGCCCGGTAGACACCGGGCGCGTTATTGTTGTTGAAGTCGCTCAGTTCCATCCCGGCGTTTTCTTTCGCCATTTGCTCCGTGAGCCGCTGCTCGGCCTCCAGGGCATTCAGCATGGCGAGAATGGAATCGTTTTGTGCCTGTATCTGTGCCGCGGTGCGCACATCGATGTCCTTTTTCGAACGCTCCAGGTTATTCATCAGTGCGCCCTGCAATGCCGCCAGTGTCTCGTAACGGCTGAGCAGTTGTTTCTGACGATTCACCGACGCCTGGACGGCCTCTTTTTGCTCCGGTGGCGCTTCGGCGACACGGCGATCCAGCTCTCTCGCGATCGTATCGAGCTGCTGTCGCAGCGGCCTGCCGTTCATATCATCGAGTGCGGTCAGATTACCGAAGTCGCGCCGTAGACGGTTCTCGATATGCTCGATATCGAAGTTCACCACCTCGTCATAGGCTTCGGCGGACTCGCGGTACAGGTTCCGCACATCATTCATCGCGCTATTGGTCGTTTTCATCGTCTGCAGCTGCTCGTTGAGCTTTTCATACATCGCCTTCAGCTCGGCGATGATTTTGACATCCGAAAAGCCGGCGGCCTGGACGTTGCCACTGAGCACTGCCAGGCAGGCAAGCGTGATCAACGCTCTCATGCGGCCTGCCTCCTCTCACGTGTCGCCCGGAACTGCTGCAGGCGTTCCAGCGGATCACGAACCATCGGCGCAATCGCCTCCTTTAACATCAGATCGTCAGGACTGGTCGCCGCGAGATCCAATATCAGGTCCGGGAAGGTCAGATGCAGGTGGTAATACTCTGGCCCGACCGAGCGCAGCGCCGGCCGCCACGGCAGATTCATCGGGTACGGGAACCTGCGCCAGGCCTCGAGCGGTCCTGCCGGCATATTGATACGCGCGGCGATCGCGTCCCATTCATCCGAGCGATACATCAGGGAGCGCAACGGCATCGAGTTCAGCACCTCGGTCTCGATGACATCGATCTCCTTGATACCTTGCGTCACCAGATCGATTGCAGCATTTTCCTTACGGCCCATACGCGCAATACCGGAGATCAGCGCACCGGTCACCTCGGGAAACACCCGCACGAACTCGTGCATTTCATCGAGCAGGATGCGTGCCGGATTGCGCGACTGATAAAAGGCCATCTGTGCCATGCGCAGACTGATAAAAACCAGATAGAATTTCAGCAACTGCTCGCTTGCCTGCCCGACCTCTTTCAGATCGACCCCGGTGATCCCGCTGGAGAGCGTCAGATTGTCCTGTCGGGTAAACAACCGCCCTTCGGTGGTGGAAAGGAAACTGTGCAGGTTCTCGGCCATGCGTTTGGCCGCCTCGCGTTGCTGGGTGTTATCGAAATAGTCCGCCCGGTGCATTTCGTTGAAATAATCCGGCAGCGTCGGCGCGTTACGCGCCGCATCGGGCCGGGCGTAGAGCATCTGCAACACCATCTGCGCCGCCGAGCGGCTGTGCACATCGAGCTTGGTGCTGCCGTCGGTCAATAAAAACGACAGGGCCTGAATGGTGCCGCCGGCGAGTTTCGCATCGAGCGGCATGTCGGCATGCATGTCGGCCACGGCAAACGGCGGCAGCGGATTGACGACGTTCTTGTCCGGATCGATGCGCGTATAGGTGCCGCCGAAGGCCTCGACGACCCACTGGTAGGAATTACCGACTTCGGCGATATACCAATCGATGCCAAACGGAAAGGTCTCGGCAATCGTCGCGACCTTGTCCACGCCCTTGCCGGAACCGGTCATCGCGACCGTAAAGGAATGCGATACCGGCTGGTTGGACAGACCAAAGCCGATCAGTTGTCCGGCCTGTCCCAACCGTAAGGATTCCGGAACGCTATCCCCGGTACGATAGACCTGCACCGGCAGCATGTCCCCCACCTGCCAGGTATGGTCGGGCCGCAGCATCGGCACACGATAGCCCTGCCCGGGCTGCGCGGCGCGGAAATACGGCAACTGAATGTAATCGGCATCACGCACCTGACCGCCGCCCTTCTCGATCCAGTCGGTAATCTGTTCGCTGGTATCGTTGACCGCCTGATGGGTGCCGTGGACATGGACAATAAAGGCGTTATGAAAGATCTGCAGGTTGTGCTCGGCCACCAGTGTGCGAAACGCGGCGAGATCCGACATCCCCTTTTCCGAATAGTCACGACCCCGCCGACTCAACGTGCCTTCCAGCAGATCCGATTCGCGTTCGGCGCGTTGCATCGCCGACTTGGTATCGACACGCCGCACGATATGCGAGACATGCAGCGCCGCCGGCACCGATGCTAGCCCCAGAAACCAGCCGGGGTGGCTGTCGGGATAGAGATAGACGAGCAACACCTTGGTTACCTGCCCGCCGAGCGTCACCGCTTTGTTCACAACCACCGGGGCTTCGCGTATCAGTTGTTCGGAGAGCAGGAAGTTCGGATCATGCCTGACCGTCGCGCCACGCAGGTGCGCCGCGCGTGACAGGCTTTGTTGAATACGCGCCGCGTACCGTTCATGACTGACCATCTGCCCGCCGGCAAGGTACTTCGTTAATGCGCGGGCCGAATCGCGTAGCGCGGCCGCCGCTATCGCCTGGTGTTTCAACGCGCGTCGCGCGCCGGTGAACCAGTGCTTGCGCGGGTGTTGGGTCAGCACCACGGCAACGCTGTTGCACATCGCGTATTGCGCCAGATGGTCGGCCTGGGCCTGGCGGACCGCCACGGCGATCTCACCGCCGCGCACCATGTCCTGCCCTTTTTCCAGATAGGCCAACGCCAGCCGGTGGTCGTGTTCACGCCACCAATGAAATTCCGCCGTACAGTCGGTGCCGAGCGATTGCAGCGCGCGATAGAACGACAACCACTGCAGACCGCGCTCCTGCTCGGTCAACATCTCGGCATCAAGCCCGTCCCACTCGATCATCAGCGAGACCGCGCCGTCCTGATGCGCGATGACCTCGCCCCCCAGCGGGTGCGACCAAGTGAAATTGCGCTCGTATTTGACTAGTCGCTTGTCCATGTTTCCGCCGTCACACACCGATCCTCACTGTTGGCCTGCAACATCACGCGCAAAAAGGGCAAATCCGCCCCCACCACCAGAAAGAAGGCCGCCGCGACCAATGCCACCACCGCCAACACGCCGCAGACCACCTTGATGGCGGGAATCGCGATCAGCGTAGCAAGTGCCGCCGCCGGTAAAAACAGCAGGGCACAGCCCACGGCATACAGCGGAATGCCGAAGATCTCCTTGGGCCGCAAGCGGGCGTTGAACGCGCTCATGAATCAGACAAAGACGCCGGCGATACCAAAGACGAGCGCCGCGACCACCAGGCCGACCGCGCCACCGCCCAACCACAACTTGCCCTCGTCGAATTTCTTCATCGTGAAAAATGCCGCGCCGACCAGCATGCCGATCACCGCCAGAATGCCCACCAGCGCCGAGATAATCGTCGAGACCCGTTGGCCCCGGCTCGATAACTCGGATTCCAGATTCTGGTTACCGGCCCACGACGGCAGGTTCACCTCGGCCATCGACAGTTCCGGAATCAGTAACGCGCCGAGTGACACCAGGGCAACAGCAAAAACCAGTTTCTTCATGGATTACGCTCCTTATCGTTTTAGAGATTGACGTTTTTGTTTGAGATCGAGACTGGCTGACCAGGCCGACAGACGGATCATGGCAACCCCCATCAGGTAGAACAGCGGAAAGGCAATGGCGTACACATTCAGCGACAGCACCGCATGCAGTCCGATCTCCTGCGCGGTACCGGCGGTGCCGAACCAGTCCACCAGCGACCATGCCGCCGAATTCGGCAACAGCGGTATCGCCACATGATTGAGTAACCACTCCCGCACCTGAGACCCGCCAATGGCGTGGCCGTACAGCGCGATCGTCGGCAACACCCCGACACTGAACAGTACGACATACGGGATGACCAGCACCGGCCATAATTGAATCCAGCTGATCACAACTCCACCACCCGTGGCGCGACGTCGACATCGTTATCCATCACGGCCGTCTCGCGCTTCAGGGTCGCAAGCGTCGTGGGATCCATATAACGCCGCCACAAACCCAACCCCCGCCCTTCCTCATGGATCCGCGCGATCGGCATCGCGACCGCCTGCCAGTGATCGAAATCGAGGCGTGGCAGACGCACCCGCCACAGCGGATTGACCATCCGGTCATTGGCCTGATACAGCGTTGAGATATAGGCTTCTCCCGGCATCAACTCGCGCAGGTCGCGCGGCTGCAGGCGCGCACGTCGCACGGTACCCAATGACGTGCCATCACGGTCACCCAGCAGCGACGTGGAAACCTCGAGCGCGTCGTATTCACCGAGCAGGCGCAATGCAAACTGGCCGGTGTCCTCACCTTGTACGCGCAGGATGATTTTGGTCGCGAGATTGTCGTCGAGTTCGTCGGCAAAGGTCTGACTGATCGCCTTGACTTGCGCCAGCGACTGAAACGAGAACGACAGCGGCATACCGGCCGAGCGGCATCGCGCCGAAAACGGCCCGAAGCCTTCATAGAAAAACCCGCCCCAGTCGTCCATCAATAGCGGAAACATCGTGTATTGCTCGGGCCCGGCCAGCTGGCGCCGCCGCGCCTCCACCCCGAACATCTCGACGATGGCGATCGCCACATCGCGAGTGAACGCCGAGAGCGGCAGGTGGAAATAGACGAAGCGATTGTTCGCGACCACGTCATTGACGCGGATATCCGGCTGGTAGGCGTTCAGGCGGTCGGCGTGCGGCCCATGGCAGAAAATGAACAGCTTGTTGAGCAGCCCGCGAATCTCACCGAGCCGCGTCGCCGGCTTCTGTCCGTACCACTGCTCGGCCAGCAACACCATGGTCGGATCCACGCCCGCGTCCCGGGCGCGCACCAGTAATTCCAGACCGGCATCCGGTATCGCAAGCGCCGTATAGAGATCACGCAGATTGATCGGCACGTTCAATCCGGACAATAACGGGATGACGCATGACAACACGGCGCGTTGCGCATCGGAGTAATAGGAGGTGGAATCGGTGTGCCCGATCAACAACCGTGTCATGCGATCCACGACCTCATGGGACTCGCCTTCCATCAGGTTGATCGTGTGACTGCCGGCAAGCTCCGTGGAGAAGAAATAATCCGGCACGCTCCCCATGGCGACACATTTCTTGTAGATGTCGATATCGCCCTTGCCTTCAAAGACCGCACATCCGGAGCCGGGAGAATGCTCCGGTAACGCTTGCAGATAGCCGAGCAACACCGATTCGGTTTTGCCGGCGCCGGGCGCACCGAGCGCCAGCATGCCGAGCTTCAGCACCGGCGACGGAATCACCGCCTCTGGGACAAAAGCCGGGACA
The DNA here is from genome assembly GCA_006218035.1 of Gammaproteobacteria bacterium. GTDB lineage: Bacteria > Pseudomonadota > Gammaproteobacteria > VBWC01 > VBWC01 > VBWC01. The sequence goes on along the minus strand of VBWC01000025.1, from coordinate 12,501 downwards.
TCCGGATTGGATATCTCCAGCGCCGCGCCCAGCGACCAGCCGGACTCGGTCCGTATTTCGCGCCGGCGACGGCGCCGCACGAGAACGACACCCAAGCCGATGATCGACAGAACGCCGGCGGCCAATGCCAGCCACCACAACCGCCAGAACCACGCGGCCACGACGAGATCGATCAGCACAACAACGAACCACAGGACCAGGGTTGCCTTCATCGCGCCCAGAGTCCCTCCACGAACAGGAGTGCGGGGCGATTGTCCGGAATCTTCACGACATAGGATTTATGGCGTTCGTACTGATAGCGATCAGTCGCCGCCACGACAAAGCGTGACGCGACCTCGGACCAACGCCGCACCTTTCCCTGATCGAGATCGAAGTAACGGGTATTCGGTGTATGTGGGCGCTGCCAACTGTGGGTGATACGCTGCGGCTGCATCAGATAGTCATCGAGCAGGACGAAGGTACCGATACCGTCGTCACCCCGGCCAAAGTGCTCGCCGATGGCCGGACTCAAGCCCAGTTTGTACACCTCGTGTCGGCCCAGGAAGGTAAAGCCCGCGTAGTGCTTGCGCAGCCGGATTTCAGCGGCGTTGCAGTGACACTGATGCGCCATCACCGGAAAGGAGTAATACCGGTTCCCACCGGGGGGTACACCGTCGGCGGCGCGTATACCACTGGTCGTGGCCTGATAGATATGCGGCCGATACCCTCGCTCGACCTCGACAAACCCCTGCTCAAGCAAGCGTTGCAAGGTCTTGGTCACCGCCGGTCGCTGCACCTCCACCCAGTAGGTCAGTTGATCGAGCGTGGCAAACCGCAGTCGCGCCAGTGCCTGCAGTACCGCCCGTTGCGTCTCGTTCAACTGGATCGGCCGGTTACGCATTGTCTTCCACAGCGGCCAGGATCTCGGCACCGCGTGACTCGAGAATCGCGAGCACTTCCTTCTTGCTTGGTGCGTCAGCAACGGCAATCGGCGCCAGCCCATGACGATCCGCCAATACCTGCAGCAGCCGCACCGTATGCAGCGCCGTCTCCAGCGGGACACTCACCCGCGCCTCGCGCGTCGAGGATGGTGGCTTCGCGCTGCCGGTCTCCTGCCCCTCGCGGATATCCCGCGCCGACAGCTCCCCCGTCTCGACGCGGGCCTGGTCGTCGGCCGAGAGCTTCAGCAATTTCAGGGTCTTCGAAACATACCCCTTGGACTTGTGCACCAGCCCGGCCAAAGCCTCCTGGGTACACTGCTTCTCCATCATGATGCGTTGATAGGCCCGCGCCCGTTCCATCGGGGTCAGGCTATTGCGCAACTCATTCGCATTGACCTGTATCAGCAAACGGTCACCGGCGTCGATGCGTTTTAGCTTGGCGTCTATTGTGCTATAGCGTACCGGATCTTCTTCACAGAGCAGTTGCATCGCCCGCCAGCGGCGTTCGCCATCAATAATGCGATAGCGATGCGGCCCGATGAATTCCACCGTGATCGACTGAAACTGGCCGTGGGCGCGGATTGAATCCGCCTTCTCCTGGATCTCGGCAAAGCTTGAGCGCGGTTGATCCGGGTCCGGTTCAATCTGATCGAGCTTCAGAATCAACGCATACTTGTCCGCCTGCGACTCCCGGGCTTTCTCGACAACGGGTTGCCCGGCCAGGTCGGTCATCACGGCCTTGTCCGCAGCAAGTTCCGCTGCTTCTTCGCCGACCGCCGGCGCATTCCCGGCCGCGGCGGCTTTCACCTCGGCCAATCGTGTCTGGAACACGCTCATGCCTCACCTCCGTCAGCCAGCTCAACTCGCCTCATCGCACCACCCTCCCCTACACCCGCACCACCGCGACGTTCGCCTCGATCGGCACACGGGCGCTAGCCGTCGCCGGCTGCCCCCACACCTGCTTGAAGCCGCGCCACCGCGTCATCTTTTTTCGTATCTGGGATTTGCTGTAATGGCCGGAATCGGCCTCGACGAAGACAATCTGGCCGTCGCCATCGGTAAACATGGCATCGGGTTTGAATTTCTGGTCAAGCCCAACCAGCCGTTGATCGGCTTCGGAGAAATGGGCTTCGAGTCGGAAATCGGCCGGACACCCCAGCGCGTAGTACAGACGGGATGTCACCAGCTCGTGCAGCTCGGAGCGCCGCGCCCCGACGACCGGTATTGCCCCACCCCAGGCCTTGGCGATATCCCGCGAGGCGAACTCATAGGCTTTGACCGTCGTGCCATTGGCTCGCACCCGCTTGCTCCGAATCAGCCCGGCCCGCTCCAGCCGCGCCAATGAGCGTTCACAACCATTGTTGAGATGGGCGTAATGATGGATCGATGCCGTCGGCGCATCGATAAAACCCACCCGCGCGAGGTCACGCAGGAATGACCGGTCCGCCTCCAGCAACCGGATCGATGCCACTCCTCCCGTCAGTTTCAGCAGTGTTCTCGTCCGCGGATTCTTCACGTCCCGGTTCCTGATGGTTCTGAGAGACACCCGTAGCGGCCACAGGCCGCCGCCAGACACACCTTAGCAAGGATGCAATTATATAAATATATAGAATTATAGTAAAGAGTATTTTCTTTATTTATTAATATATATTTATGTAATTATGCAATTCTGCAAATATGACCGACAAAGGGATTCACTGGCACGACACCATAATGACAACGGTGAAAAACACAGGAGAAACCTGGCGCAGTAACGCACCGGGTGGGAACAGATAAACTGCGGCGTGGGCCTAACAGGCAGTCCGAAACCGTGGAACCGTCGACGCTGAACAACAAAGCCACCGAACGGCACCCGAACCGACGCCAACGCATGCGGAGCATGGGTGCGCGGTTCTACCCTCCCCGCTCTGCTAACCAGCACACAGTGAAGGACTGTCTGTTAAGCCTGCGTCGCTCCGAATTGGGTGGGCAGGTGCGCGCCGAAAATGGAAACAGGAACCTCTTCTCTTCAGGATGCACTTTGGTCAGAAGTAAACTATCGGAGGAGGCCTACCAGTGTTGGTGGGCCTTTTTCTTCTTTAGAATCTTGAATCAGGAATGTATGGTGCCTCCCGTACATACACGACACCGCCGCGCTCAAACCGTATGTCTGCAATGGGGCTTAAGCCTTGGTCCCACAATATTGGATTCATTTGATCACGCATCATTTGGGTCATCGCGTCATCGAAGGCGTCAAGAACAGTTGTCTGAAATCGTTTGGATTCACCCCACTCGGGTCCACCGCGAACAGCATGGCAGCGCACTGTGCAGAAAACGAAAGCGTGGAAATCGCCTTGGTGGTAGTCTACTGAAATGCACACTGCATGATCGATATGCGTTGAATCATTGCGGCAGCGGCGGACCAGGAGCTTTTCAAAGTTATCAGCATTCAAATAAGAATAGCCATTATTTACGCCGATTAGAATCCCACCGCCTTCCATGCCCAGTGTCGCCGAAGAGCTCCGGATTTGCTTAGCGGCTTTCTTCACAGCTGATTGAAGCGGCCTCGATACCAACGTTTCAAACTCCCGACGAATATCGTCCGGCACATGATCAAGTTCTATGTCAACAATCGCACCTGCCGAAGCGACTTCTCTATAAAGGGCGGCAATCTTTGTCTGGCGCTCGGATTTTTGAAGCCCTTCTTCTTCAAATATCTTCAACTCCATAAGTTCGTGTGGCGAGACGTAATCGACGTTCATCTCCCCGTCCAGTGGTTCTCGAATATCTACATACCTCCTCCACCCGAGGTTTTCGATAACGCCGTCAATGAACGACTCTGTGATACGCGGGATAGGAAACATTGCTCTCATGAAATTTTACAAGCGAGATTACTGGCGCGAGCATAACTCGAGTCCGATGGATTGAATGGTTATATCAAGCCACATAATCCCTTAATCGTCAGAGTTTGGTACTCTGAACCGCCACTATAATCCCGAGGTGCGCTATGGGAAACCCATTACAAGACTTCTCGGAGGCCAGTGCAGCGTTGGATTCCCGGCTCCAGAACGCCACAAAGGACGACATCGCAGAATGCGCCCGTCTGCTGGCGTTGAATCTGGCCCACTACAAGCTCCGCTACGGGGAGCTGCCCTTGACCGAAAACGCTCCATCGGACTGTTGTCCCAACAATTCCCACGCCGGCTCATGCTCTGAATCATTCTGCTCGCGGCGCGAGATCCGACTGGACGCAGCCCGGCATAAAATACCAGCAGATCTCCATCATTAAGGCATAGGAGCTGGGAGCGCTTATTCCGAGCCTGCCTTCCAATAGTTTCTCTGAGAAACTTCAGATCAAATAAAAACCAGGCTCCGTAGGAGTCCGTCATTAGGGAGCCCCTGGGGGCAGACGGCAGGATGGGCGGGGGAAACGCGGTACACGGATGTACCGCGCTGAAAGCCCGCAGGGCTGGAACGAGGGCCGGAGCAAGCCAGCGCAACGCGCGTTACCGTAGGTAACTGGCTTTGCGAGGCACAATGAAAAGGCGCGTAGCGCGTGCGCAGCACCTTTTCATTGTCCGAGTTCCCACAGGTGCGCGTGCAGGGATGCACAAAGTATTTGGTGCGTTATTAGCTGGTTAATTTCGTTGCATGGAACATTCAATGAAAATGGCCAGCACGCCAGGGGTTTCCCGCGCAGCGGCCCGTCAGGGCGGAAACTCCGCAAAGTTTCTCAGAGAAACTTTCGCGAAGCCCCTTGGCGCCAGGCGTTGCCTGGGCACAGACGCCGGTAGCCGGTTAATCAAATTGGTCACGCGGAAAGGTCCAGAGTTTGTCCTCCCCTCGCTGATTCGTTCGTACACAATTGGCCTCGCTCGCATCCATGTAGAGGAACCAGGTTTGTTGTTCAACGGGATCTTTTGTAGTGAAGGCCCGGGGCGTTAACACGGCAATATTGGCATCACCTTCAACATCGCGCACGGACTCATAGCGCAGGGCCTCGATCGCCGCCGCCCGGGCGGTATCCGCCAGTGCTTGCGTCGCGCTGTAATCGCGTGGCTGCATCCACAGGGATCGGTCCCGATCAAGCGGCGGGACGGTTAAATCAAGCGCCGCTGCTGTTTGGTAGTTGGCTGAAAATACCGTTAGGCGTCCTTCGTTTTTCGGGAACGGTGTCGCCGGTGAGGCCTTGAAGAATCTCAGCCGCCAGGAGATGAATTCCGCGAGTGAGGTACGAATTTTCTCTGCCGCATAAAAGACGCCGGCGCCGGGGCCAGAACGGCGAAACCGGGACCCGTTCGGGTAAGGCGCGTCGTAACGAAACGGGGTCTTGAGCAAGTAATGCAGGCCGTCGGCCTCCGGCGGATAGACAGGCTTGGTTTCTTCCAGGATATCTTCCAGCAATGCCTGCTCGTCCATCCGATCGACAATTCGCCGGGTGGAGACGGTGTACTGGTGCTCGACCGCGCGCCAGAGGGTTCCGCCTAAGGATCGGGCGTTAGACGCGAGCTCGGTAGGCGTCCACATAGGCGAGCGTTTGCGTCAGGCCGGTGACGTTGGCAATCAACTCGACGGGCGGTTTGTGCAGGTCGCTGTTGGGGTTGCGCATCCAGGCGCGCAGCGCCGTTTCATCCCCGGCCATAATGGCATCCAGGCCACGATACAAGCGCACCAACAAGGCCGACAATTCCCACTCCTTGCCGTTGGGATCCAGCTGATAATCCCCCGCGCGCATCCGCGACACCGACGCCGCGCTGATGCCAATGACCTTCGCCAGCGCCGCCTGGGTAAGCCCCAGGATTTCCGCGGCACGGAACACCGCCTTGGTCAGCACTTGTTGGCGCCGGTCGTCTTGCGCCATCACGTTGTCTTGCGTCATGAGGCACCACTATAGAACTTTCTAGAGAAAGAATAAAGCATAATCGTTTCTCATGCAACCATTAATACGGCTATCGGCCGCGTCAGGGTAGGTATGAGCCGCGGCGTACCTGCACACCGTTGGCGGTGATCACGGCATCCGGACCGGTTTTTGAGGTTCTAAATTAGAAAAAATAGGTTGAGACGCGCGCCCTTCTCGCGCGGGACTACAGGAGTACTACTAAAGAAAGGATTATTAGAGGACTACCCTTCCCGTGCGCCTGTCGCAACCATTTGTTAATTAATAACAATATAGCAATTAGCGGCAGACAACGGTCCGCACAGTAACGCACTTGGGTCCGGACACTAACGATTGGTCAGTCCGCACAGTAACGGTATTAGGTCGGAGTGGTAACGCCTTCGGTCTGTGCATTACCGTATCCTGTGGAAATCGCATTTGGGTCGAGACTTGCCACGTGGCAATATGCTTCGGTCCGTACAGTAACGAGACAGCCACAATCCCCCTCTTCCGCGTCTTTTGGTCAAAAACATCCGTTCGGTCCGTACGTTAACGGTCGAATTGCCAATTGGCAATTTTCCGCGATCGCCATCGTGTCGCATGATAAGTGGCACATAATTCGGCAATAAACAGTGAATCCGAAAAGCGGAGATCCGCAGAACGTTCGGGGGCATGCATGGCCTGGGGAGTGCGATGGCGTGGGAAAGGCGGTATTCAGTCCGTGCATTAACGGCGATGAAGGCCGTTCTACCCTACCCTGCTTTGCCGGCGGACGGGTTAACGGGACAGGGTGAGCTTGTGCGGTTGCTTGCGCCCGGTGCCGGTGATTTCCCAATGGTCCAGCCAGCCCAGCGCCTGCATTTTCTTCATGGTGGTGCGTAAGTCGTCCATGAAATGTTTGTAGGATCGCTGATACCCAATGGTCGGCATCAGCTTCAGCGTCAGCATGGAATAGTGCTTGGGTTGCGAGCACAGGAAGCGGTGCAGCGCCTTGCCGGTATCGGAGAGTTCGCGGCGGACGGTCCAGTCGACGAAGGTGTATTCGTGTTCAAACCAGGCTGCCATCAGCGGCGAGAACTGGATCAGGAGCATGGCGTCCCTTTCGTAGACATCCCAGGCGATATCCAGGAACTTGAACTGGGTGCCGCGGTAGCCAATCTTGTCCTTGGTCTGGCGGTCCAGCTCGATGACAGTCGCGCCGAGCCGTTTCAGGCTGGCCAGGCGCAGTTGCATATTGGCGCCGCCGGTCGAGTCGTCACACAGGGCCTGCACGTCCGACAGCGTGCATGACAGCACATGGACGGCGATGTCGTTATTAATGTTCTGTGATGGTTGCACTGCCGACAGCGGGATCGGCATGTGCTGCGGCTGCCCCTGCAGGCGGGTCTTGCGTAACCGGGCGAGCGCGATGAGTGTGTCTTCATCGTATATGGTCAACGGCGGTCCGTGTTTGCGCCCCCTCCCCCATGACGTCGTGAACGTCAGCGCATTGTCGGCATCCAGCGGCTGCTTATTGCGGCCGCGCTTGGTCGGCAGAAAGATCGGGATGCGCGTCAGGAAGGTCGGAAACTCGGAGCCGGGTCGAATCGGATAGGCCTCGAAGCGACCGTCGAATTCGCGATGGACCAAATTGCGTTGGAATTGCTCGATACTGAGACGGATCTGATGTTGCGACTGCCGGTGGTCGGCGGGAGCCGGGGGTTCAGCGGCCGCGCTGGCCGCTTCCTCGCGGGCCTGCTTCGCGCGAATCGCACGTTCTTGTAGGCCCTGCATCGCTGCGCGCAAATCTGTCATGCGCCCTGCCCCGCTTTTCTAGTTTTAATGAGCTATAACTTGCTAAACCTCAATACTTTCTATCATCCTTGCTAATTAATTGCAAGACTATATAATTTTGCTCAAGTTTGCGCGTGAGGGAGTCCGGGGGAAATGGCGAAAGGAACTGAGCTGATTGAGGAATTGGTGCATCGGGCCGAGGCCTTGCGACGTGCTTTCAGGGATCATAACTTCACCCCCGATAATATCAAGCTTGATGTAAAGCGCTATTCGATGAAGGAGGCCGAGGAAATGGTCGGCCGCTCCCACCAGGCAATCCGCGACGCCGAGGAAGATGGCCGGCTGGATCCGCCTGAGAAAGGACCGAACGGGCGCCGACAAGGTTTTACGCTGTCCCAGATTAACAAGATGCGGGATGTCTTCGGGACCCGGCCCACGATCACCGATGGCGACGAGCCGATCGTGCTGGCGGTGTCGAATTTCAAAGGCGGTTCCGCAAAGTCCACGCTCTCCACCCATCTGGCCGAATACCTGGCCCGCGCCGGTTACAAGGTGCTGCTGATCGATTGCGACTCGCAGGCCAGCGCCACCAGTACCTTCGGCTATCTGCCCGACGACGATCTCGAGGAAGAACATACGCTGCTGCCGTATCTGCGCGACGAGGAAGACAGCCTGGAGTATGCGATTCGGCCGACCTACTGGGACGGCCTGGACCTGCTGCCGTCGAACCTGCGGCTGTATCAGGCCGAATACGAACTGGCGCATAACGTCACGCCGGAGACCTTTTCGATGCTGCGTGAAGGCATTCGGGGCATCGGGCGCCGCTACGACATCATCATTATGGATCCGCCACCAGCGCTCGGCATGATCTCGCTGAACGTGATGTACGCGGCGAATGCCTTGATCATCCCGATGCCGCCGGCGATGTACGATTTCTCGTCGACGATCTCGTTTCTGACCATGCTGTACGAGACCATGAGCATCATCGAGAAGCGCCTCGGCAGCGTGGACTATAAGTTCGTGAAGATCGCGATTACGCGCTTTGATGAAAACAAGAGCGCGCAAGCCGCGCTGGTGGACCTGTCAGAGAGCGAGCTGGGCAATGCCATGCTGTCGGCGAAATTCAAGGAATCGGCGGAGATCGTGACGGCCGGGAACCTGCAGCGCACCGTCTATGAACTCGACAAGCCGACGACCTCGGCGCGGGTGCACAAGCGGTGTCTCAATGTGCTGGATGCGATTAATGGCGAAATCGAACTGCTGATTCGCAAGAGCTGGCCCAGTCACGCCAGAAAACTCCGGAAAGCCGGGTTGATGTAAAGGACACAGAGGAGGGCGTTATGGCGAACCTGAATAAAAGTCTGGCGGACGCCGCCAAGAAGAGCATGCACGAAGGACGGGAGAAGGGCGCCAGTAGAAAGGTGCATATGCCCGGTATTCTCGACGACAGGATGCAGCAGACCCGCGAGCTGATGCAAGGGGAGCGGATCAAGAAGATCCAGTACATGGCCGACCCGTCGCAATGCCGCATGTGGTCGCACCATAACCGGCGTTACGACCTGTTAAACGAGGCCCGCTGTGCCGATCTGATCGAAAGCTTCAAGGCGATGGGCCGGCAGCAGTTCCCGGCCGTCGTACGGCGCGTGGAAGGGGCGGGCGACATCCAGTATGAGGTGATCTGCGGGGCGCGGCGCCACTGGACCGCGACCTATCTGGGCTGGAAGCTGCTGGTCGAGGTACGGGACATGGACGACGAGGAGGCGTTCCGTATCGCGGACATCGAGAATCGCTCCCGTGAGGACATCTCCGATTTCGAGCGCGCCCAGGATTACCGAGGCGCGCTACAGCTGTATTACTCCAGTCAAAAACAGATGGCCGAACGGCTCGAAGTCAGCGTGACCTGGTTGTCGCGGTTTCTGGCCCTGGCCGACATGCCGCCGGAGATCGTCAGTGCCTATCGTGATGTCACCGAAATCAAGGAAAACCATTACCGCGAGTTGAGCAAGTGGCTCAAAGACAGCAAGGCATGCACCAAGCTACTGGCCGCGGCGAAGAGTCTGCATGAAAAGCCGCTGGAAGGCCGCCAGGTGCTTGCAGAGCTAAAAAAAGCGGTGGCCAAGCCAAAGGAGCCGCAAGAGATTTTGGCCCGGTACGAGACCACTACAGGCAAGCCCATGGTGAAAGTAACCAAGAAAAGGGGAGGGGAGCTGGTTTGCTCTATCCTGCTAAACAACGGCGCCGCCAAGAAAGAGCTGAAAGACGCCCTGGCGCGGCTGGTGGATGAGCACTGCTAGAAAATTGCCAATTGGCAATTTTCCTCATAAGATGATGTTTTATATATATAAATATATATTTCTTTAGGATCAAGTATAGCGTATTGCCGTGTCAGACCAAGCAAAATTCGTCATTGAGAAGTTATAACTAATGTTATAACATTGACCCGTCGATACACTGGGTATGAGGACAAGACGATGAGCGCGCGCGCCCTGAAAATTCGGAAAATAGGCAATTCAACGGGTTTAATTTTACCCAAAGAATTGCTCGGCGAATTACATATCAAAGAGGGCGATACCGTGTTTGTTACCAAAAGCGCTGCGGGTATTCAGCTTACGCCGTATGACCCCGCATTCGAAGTGGCGATGACGGCGTTTGAACGTACCCGTCGCAAGTACCGGAACGCGTTTAAAGAACTCGCCAAGTAAATGCCCTACTGGATCCCGGCGGAGGCCCTCCTGGCGATGCATCAGGAGCTCATGGCTGAACATGGCGGAGCTGTGGGCAGCGTGGATAAGGCGCTGTTTGAATCGACTTTAGCCCGTCCACAACAGCATGCCGCCTATACTGATCCCGAACCGGACACCTTCACCCTCGCGGCCGCCTATGGATTTGGCTTTGCGAAAAACCACTGCTTTACCGATGGCAACAAACGCATTGCGCTAGCTGCCATCGATGTTTTTCTTATCATGAACGGCCATGAATTAATCGCTTCGGAGCCCGAGGCGGTGACCGTGATCCATGGACTTGCTATGGGAAGTGTGGACGAGCGGCAGCTCACGGAATGGATCCGCCAAAATAGCCGACCTATTACTTGAGAAAAGTACGTTATTGGACTATTATGCCGATATAGTACATAAGTGGACTGTTAGCCACTAATGGTGAGTATATGGCGACATCAAGCAAGCGTATTCGAGCAATGGTCAAGACACCGACCGAGGCCGAAAAGGCCACAGCAGGGTTAACCGCGTTTTTCTCCATCACCGACGAATGGGGCCTCAGCAACGATCAACAGCGAGTATTGTTGGGTGATCCCGGTCGCACCACCTTTTTTGATTGGAAAAAGACCCGGCACGGCAAGCTGTCCCGCGACACCATTGATCGGCTGAGTTACCTGCTCGGTATCTACAAAGCGCTCCATATTCTGTTTACCGAAAAGACGGCACAGGAGTGGCTGACGAACCCGAACGCCGACCCTCTGTTCGGTGGGTTGTCACCGCTGGATTACCTGTTGAACGGCCGGTTAGCGGCGTTGTACGAGGTACGACGTTACCTTGATCACGCGCGCGGTTAGGTGATGGCGACACCACCGACGGCTCGGATACGCGGGGACCAGTACCGGATCATCGCGACACAGCATCCACCGATCAGTATCTTTGAAAAACACGTCCCAGCCGCCATGCTGGACGCCTTGTACGCCCTTGAGGCCGAGACGAATCCGCGTTTACTGCAGGAGGCCGGCGATCTCAAGCTGGTGATGCCTGATGACCGGGTTTCGGGTCCCGGTGCGAGCATCGTCATGGCGTCCTTTACCCATATTGGTCGTGCAACACGCTTTAGCGACGGCTCCTATGGCGTGTATTACGCGGGAAGGAAGATCGAGACCGCCGTTCGGGAAACTGTTCACCATCGTAATATTATTGCCCAGGATGCCCGTCTGTCGCCGACGGAATTCAGCATGCGGGTCTGGATCGGGACCGTGCAGAAGGCCTTGCACGATATCCGTGGCGAGGGATATGAACATCTGCATGATTCGGCTCCACGTCCGGAGCAACATCCCGAGGCACAGGCCTTTGGCAAGATCATGCGGCAACAGGAGTCCTGGGGTTTGCTGTATCGCAGCGTCCATCACAACGGTGGCGAATGTGTTGCGGCCTTTCGTCCGCCGGCAGTGAGTCTGCCAATGCAGGGACGGCATTTGGTCTATGTCTGGAATGGTGAGAAAATTGCCGAGGTCTATGAACGTTCCGAGACGCTTTATTCGTTCTAACGAAGCGGTAGAGGGAGGTCGAATTGGACTCAGTGCCTGCGATGACGAGTGATCTTGAGACGCCTGAATCGCGTCAGGCCTTGACCCGGTTGGTGACTCGCTTGTTCGACCGCTGGGAACTCGATACCACCATCCAGTTAAACCTGCTGGGCTTGAGCGAATCGGACCAGGCGCAGCTGATTCGGTGTCGGCGCGGTGAACCATTGTCCACGAGCCGCGATATGTTGGACAGGGTAGGGTGGTTATTGGCCATCTATAAGACCTTGCGACTGCTGTTTCCGCAAAACCCAGAACTCCGGAGCCAATGGATAAAGCGCCGGAATCGCGCCTTTGCCGATCGGACGCCGCTGGAAGAAATGACTGAGCATGGTCTGAGCGGAATTACCAAGGTGTCACGCTATCTCGAAGATCAGCGGGGCAGGTAATGAGAAAAATGACACTCGCCATGCCTGTCGTTTGTGGCGACGCAGCGGGTAGCGATGCTTGCAAGGATGGCGGATATCAGAAGCCGTGCAAGGCAATGTCCGATCTCTATTGATAGCCGCGTAGTAGCCAATTCCACTGTGACAATAGCTCCATTTTAGACTTGCCACGTGGCAACCACACTGAATATAGTACGGTCGTATGAAGGAGACCGTACAAAACATCCCAGTGGATCGGATATCGCGCTGTCGATTTCAGATGCGCAC
>VBWC01000061.1 GCA_006218035.1 Gammaproteobacteria bacterium | reverse complement strand
TTCAGTTTCGCGGCCAATTTGAGTACGCTCAAATGCGACTGCACCAGTCGTCTTGGCACTTGCTCCCGCATTATGCGCGCCATGCGGGCGTTGCGGTACGTCTTGGTTTCCAAACCGGGTCCGACGGCGTGGATGACACGGTGGCACGGAAGCCGGCCACGGGCCACCACGGCTCGGGGTTCGCTGCAGCCAATCTGCAAATAGCGGTAGTAGTTCTCGCGACACTCGCGTTGATACTCATAGCCGCCCGCCGCGCTGATGGAGCCGGTGCCTTCCACTGCGTTCTCCAGCCAGAAGTCGGTCGCGTTCACCACTGCGTCCAGTGGCGTCGTTGCGAGATCTGCACTGTAAACAAACAGTTTGAGACCGGGTATCAGCGCGAATTCGTAAGCGTCCATCGGGGCGCTGTCAAGCGGCAATTGCGCGTGCACTACGAGCGTTTTCAACTCGGCTTTATAAAGGGCCGAGCGATTACGAGTAGTCACGACCGCCGGCACTGCGGTGCCGGTCTGCGCGTTGTCTGCACCCCCTGCAGGTGCAGTCACACAGGTGTCCGCTGGCGTGCTTCCGGGAAAGGGTGGCTGCCCGGGGGACTGGCTGTGTGAGCGAGGGAGTCCACCCCGGGTTCTGGATACACATCCCCCGTGTGGTTGCAGTCGACTGCAGGACAGGCTCCCCCTGTCTCCACAGCGCCTGCTGTCGTGGCGGCGGAACTACGGGCTTTGATTGAGTCCGAGTTCGGGCGGCAGACGACTTGCGGTTCGTTCACGACAATGGCGGTCGACTTGCAGTCGGCGGCCGCTGTCGCTGCGGTTGCGGTCGCGCTCGTGGCCGGGGTGAACACGGTCACCCCTTGCGGGCTCGTAGCGACGTTCAACGTTGCGGTTGACCTGAAAACATCAGAGAGGACAGCAGGAACCACCCCCGCACGGGCCGGTGATCCTGTCGTGAGTCGCAGCGCGCCCACATACGAGGGCGTGCGGCCCACGGACTCAGTCCTATTCCACCAGGCCACCTGGCTGTGTTCCACCGGTCCGGGTTGGACCGCGCGTGGTCCCATCCCCGGGTCCGTCTTTTCCGACATCTGCGCCCTCACCAGGTGCAGTATCTGCGCGTTAAGGTCCACGAAGTGGATCTCGCGCAGGCCCCACGTCGGTCTCTCGTAGCAGTAATGGCCCACGGCCATTACAAATGCCCGCGCCACTTCGAGCTGCGGTACTCCGTAGCTCATCCCGCTCACCGCAGGAATGGCAATGCTGTCACAACCCAGATTCGTGGCAAGGCGTAGCGTGTTAATAAACGTACTTGCCAGATCCTCCCGTATCTGCAGCGTTCGGGACTTACCGGGTCTCTGGTCCACGTACTG
>VBWC01000024.1 GCA_006218035.1 Gammaproteobacteria bacterium | reverse complement strand
GTGACCGATCGTGCCTACGTTTACGTGCGGCTTCTTTCGCTCAAATTTTTCCTTGGACACGACTCTCTACCCCTTTAACTATATACGTCTGAATTTATCGGACGGAAACCTTAAGAAGCCTTCTTCATCACGGCTTCCGCAACACCAGAGGGCGCCTCGGTATAGCGATGGAACTCCATCGAATAGGTCGCACGTCCCTGGGTCGCCGACCGCAGCGATGTCGCATACCCGAACATTTCTGCCAACGGCACTTCCGCACGAATAATCTTGCCGGCCGGCGCGTCGTCCATACCCTGCACCATGCCGCGGCGACGACTAAGATCACCCATCACGTCGCCCATGTAATCTTCAGGCGTAACGACTTCAACCTTCATCATCGGCTCGAGCAGCACAGGCTTTGCCTTGCGCGCGCCTTCCTTGAAGGCCATCGAGCCGGCTATCTTGAACGCCATTTCGTTGGAGTCGACTTCATGATACGACCCGTCGATAATCGCGACCCTGACGTCGACGACCGGGTATCCGGCGATTACGCCGTTCTGCAACTGCTCCTTCACGCCCTTGTCAACGGCGGGAATATATTCCTTTGGCACAGTACCGCCGACAATCTCGTTGACAAACTCATAGCCGGCGCCTGCCTCTAGCGGCTCGATACGCAGCCAGACATGTCCGAACTGACCACGCCCGCCACTCTGCCGAACGAACTTACCTTCCTGCTCGACGGTGGCGCGTATTGTTTCGCGGTAGGCTACCTGCGGCGCACCTACGTTGGCCTCAACACCGAATTCACGCTTCATGCGGTCCACGATAATCTCAAGGTGCAATTCGCCCATGCCGGAAATAATCGTTTGCCCCGACTCTTCATCGCTGGACACACGAAACGACGGATCCTCCGCGGCAAGCTTGTTGAGCGCGACACCCATCTTTTCCTGGTCCGCCTTGGTCTTGGGCTCCACGGCCACCGAAATAACCGGCTCAGGAAACTCCATCCGCTCCAGCACTATGACGTTATTCATGTCCGACAGCGTATCGCCCGTCGTCACGTCCTTCAGCCCGACGGCCGCCGCGATATCGCCGCACTGGACTTCCTTGATTTCTTCCCGGGAGTTGGCATGCATTTGAAGAATGCGGCCAATGCGCTCCTTCCTGGACTTGATCGGGTTATAGACGGTGTCGCCTGACTTGAGCACGCCGGAATAGACGCGGAAAAAGGTCAGCGTACCGACAAATGGATCCGTAGCGATCTTGAACGCCAGTGCAGAAAACGGCTCCGCGTCGGTGGCGTGACGCTCTGCTTCCGTCTGAGCGGCGTCATCGAGGTGTCCTTTGATCGCCGGCACGTCGGCCGGGGACGGAAGAAACTCGATGACCGCATCCAACATCGCCTGAACGCCCTTGTTCTTGAACGCCGAACCGCACAGGGTCGGCACAATTTCACTCTTCAGCGCGCGAATGCGCAGCCCCTTCTTTATTTCGTCCACGGAAAGCTCTACGCCGTCGAGATACTTCTCCATCAGTTCCTCGTTGGCCTCGGCGGCCGCCTCCACCATGCGATCGCGCCACTCCTTGCACGCCACAACCATATCCGCGGGAACGTCTTTTTCCTCGAAACGCATGCCTTTGGATTCGTCATCCCAGTAGATCGCCCTCATCTTGATCAGGTCGACGACCCCTTTGAAATTCTCCTCGGCACCGATAGGCAACTGGAGCGGCACCGGCGTCGCGCCGAGCCGCTCCTTGATCTGCTTAACGACGCGCAGGAAATTCGCGCCGGCGCGATCCATCTTGTTGACGAAGGCAAGCCGCGGCACATGATATTTATTCGCCTGGCGCCATACGGTCTCGGACTGTGGCTCAACGCCGCCGACCGCGCAAAACAGCGCGCAGGCACTGTCCAGCACGCGTAACGAGCGCTCTACCTCGATCGTAAAATCAACGTGCCCCGGCGTATCGATGATGTTGATTCGATGATCGGGGAACTGCCCTTCCATGCCTTTCCAGAAACAGGTGGTCGCCGCCGAGGTAATCGTAATGCCGCGCTCCTGCTCCTGCTCCATCCAGTCCATCACCGCGGCACCGTCATGCACCTCACCGATCTTGTGAGAAACACCGGTGTAATACAGGATACGCTCTGTCGTCGTCGTCTTACCGGCATCGATATGCGCCATGATGCCGATGTTGCGATAACGCTCTATAGGTGTTTTGCGTGCCACGATCTGCCCTTTATCGATCTACGTAACGGTTACCAGCGGAAATGCGAGAATGCCTTGTTGGCCTCGGCCATACGATGCATGTCTTCGCGCTTCTTGACCGCGGTGCCACGACTTTCGCAGGCATCCAGTATCTCGCTCGCCAGACGCGAGCCCATGGTCTTCTCGCTGCGTCCGCGCGCCGACTCAACGAGCCAACGCATCGCGAGCGCTGTCCGGCGGGATGCGCGCACCTCGACCGGAACCTGGTAAGTCGCCCCGCCCACGCGCCGCGACTTCACCTCAACGACCGGGCGTATGTTGTCCAGCGCCTTGTTAAAGGCCGCCAGTACGTCCTCGCTACCCTTCTTGGCCACCTCATCCAGAGCACCGTAAACAATGCGCTCGGCGACCGATTTCTTACCCGATTTCATCACGACGTTGACGAACTTCGCGAGAATTTCATTGTGAAATTTCGGATCGGGAAGAATTACCCGTTTTGCACTGACTCTTCTGCGTGACATGTGTGCTTACTCGTTCTTCCCAGCGATGTTTAGGATTCGATCAGGCTTTCGGACGCTTTGCGCCATATTTGGAACGACCCTGGCGCCGACCATCAACACCCGACGTATCCAGGCTTCCCCGTACTGTGTGATAGCGAACGCCCGGCAGATCCTTGACGCGCCCGCCGCGAATCAGAACAACCGAGTGCTCCTGAAGATTATGCCCTTCGCCACCGATGTAGGTCGTTACTTCCATACCATTCGTCAAGCGCACGCGTGCGACCTTGCGCAGGGCCGAGTTCGGTTTTTTCGGCGTCGTAGTATAGACGCGGGTACACACACCACGTT
Source organism: Gammaproteobacteria bacterium (assembly GCA_006218035.1). Classification (GTDB taxonomy): domain Bacteria; phylum Pseudomonadota; class Gammaproteobacteria; order VBWC01; family VBWC01; genus VBWC01. The sequence continues at coordinate 12,283 of VBWC01000024.1, read as the reverse complement.
TCTGAGGACATCCCTGCAGCGCCGGCACGTTACTCTTCTCCGTCTGGCGCTCCCGAGGCTTTCTTACTAATTGATTAACTGTAGCCATTCGTATTTTGCTCTACCCAAAATATATTTAAGCGCTCAGCCATTTTTCTGCCCGCGATTTACGGGACGAAACGGGTGAACGCTTAAACCTTGAATTTGAATTTGGCAGGGGAGTTGCATAGCCCTAACCAAAGAGGCGAAATTCTAGAATCCTGCCAGGGACCTGTCAAGCGAATTCCATGTTTAATTTACATATTTCTTTCCCATCTTTCACTCGCCACCGCGCGTAATCCGGGAATGGGCGGCACGGCCACCGCGCATTCCCGCTACCGGCACTACGCCTGCTGCGCGCTGAGCGCCTCACTCAACGCCGCTTCGACATCTTCTGTCGATCGCTTCGTTTCCTCGACTACCGGTTCTTTTACCTTGGTTTCCCGCATACGCCGACGCTCGGCATGATGCGCGAGGCCCGTACCGGCCGGTATCAGGCGCCCGACAATGACATTTTCCTTAAGGCCCCGCAAATCGTCGACCTTGCCGCTGACCGCCGCTTCTGTCAGCACCCGGGTGGTTTCCTGGAACGAGGCCGCGGAAATAAACGACTCCGTCGCCAGCGACGCCTTGGTGATGCCTAGCAGCATCGGATTGATCGTCGCGGTCGTCTTGCCTTCGGCCACCATGCGATCGTTCTCTTCCAGTACGCGCGCGCGATCGACTTGCTCGCCCTTGAGGAAACGGGTGTCACCGGGGTTGTTGACCTCGATCTTGCGCAACATCTGGCGCACGATGACTTCAATGTGCTTGTCGTTTATCTTGACGCCCTGGAGGCGATACACCTCCTGAACCTCGTTGATGATATACCCCGCCAGCGCCGTGACACCGAGCAGACGCAGGATATCGTGCGGATTCGGTGCGCCGTCTGCGATAACCTCGCCACGCTCGACATGCTCGCCTTCAAAAACAGTCACATGCCGCCACTTGGGTATCAACTCCTCGTGACGTTCATCACTGTCCTTGCCGGTAATCACCAGACGCTGCTTACCCTTGGTTTCCTTGCCAAAGCTCACGGTACCGCTGATTTCCGCGAGTATCGCAGACTCCTTCGGCTTGCGGGCCTCGAACAGATCGGCCACCCTTGGCAGACCGCCGGTAATATCACGGGTCTTGGACGACTCCTGCGGAACACGCGCGACAACGTCACCCACATCCACCTTGGCGCCATCCTCGACGCTGACGATGGTGCCGGAGGGCAGGAAGTAATGCGCCGGAATATCGGTCCCGGCGATGCACAGATCCTTGCCTTTGTCGTCGACCAGCTTGACCATCGGCCGCAGGTCACGCGCCGTCGACGCACGCTGCTTCGGATCGGTCACCACGCGGTTCGTCAGCCCCGTCACCTCGTCGGTCTGGGTTTCGACCGTTATGCCCTCGATAAAGTCGCTGAATTTCAGGCGACCGGCCACCTCCGTGATGATCGGGTGGGTATGCGGGTCCCAGTTGGCTACCAGCTGACCAGGAGTTACGTCATTCCCCTCCACGACATTGATCACGGCTCCATAAGGAATCTTGTAGCGCTCCCGCTCGCGACCGCTCTCATCGAGAACCGTCAGCTCGCCGGAACGTGAAACCGCGACACTGTTGCCGCCAATTCGCTGCACCAGCTTGATGTTATGTAACCGGACCTTGCCGCTCGATTTGACGGTGACATTATTCGCCGCCGCAGCACGTGACGCCGCGCCACCGATATGGAACGTACGCATCGTCAGCTGCGTACCGGGTTCACCGATACTCTGCGCCGCAATCACCCCGACCGCCTCGCCAAGGTTAACGCGATGCCCCCGTGCCAGATCACGGCCATAGCAGGCCGCACACACGCCGTAGCGCGATTCACAGGTGATCGGTGAACGCACCCGTATCTGATCGATGCGCAGCTGTTCCAGCAGCTCGACGAGATGCTCATCAAGCATCAGGCCGTCCTCGACCGCCACCTTGTTGTTGCTGCCCGGAACCATGATGTTCTCGACCACGACTCGACCAAGAACGCGCTCATGCAACGGCTCGACAACGTCACCGCCCTCAATCAGCGGCATCATCAACAGGCCGTTGGTCGTGCCACAATCTTCGTCAATAACGACAAGATCCTGCGCAACATCGACCAGACGGCGGGTAAGATAACCGGAATTTGCCGTCTTGAGCGCGGTATCCGCCAAGCCTTTGCGGGCACCGTGTGTCGAGATAAAGTACTGCAACACGTCCAGCCCTTCACGGAAATTGGCGGTGATCGGCGTTTCGATAATTGATCCGTCCGGTTTCGCCATCAATCCGCGCATGCCGGCGAGCTGCCGGATCTGCGCCGCGCTGCCGCGCGCGCCTGAATCGGCCATCATGAAAATCGAGTTAAACGACGGCTGCTTGACCTTGGCGCCGTCCGCTGCGGTAACAATGTCGGTACCAAGCTGTTCCATCATCGCGTTGGCCACCTGATCGTTGGTGTGCGACCAGATATCCACCACCTTGTTGTAACGCTCGCCGTTAGTCACCAAGCCGGACGTATACTGCCTCTCGATCTCCTTGACCTGCTGTTCCGCGACGGCGATGATCCGGTTTTTTCCTTCCGGAATCACCATATCGTCCACGCCTATGGATACCCCCGCGACGGTCGCATAATGGAATCCCATATACATCAGCTGGTCCGCGAAGATAACGCTGGCCTTCAGGCCCAGACGCCGATAGCAGGTATTCAGCAATCGCGAGATCGACTTTTTGTTCATGTTCTGGTTGACCAGATCAAACGACAATCCGTCCGGAACGATTTCAGATAGCAGCGCCCGCCCGACCGTCGTGTTGACCCGGCGGATTGATTCGTGAGATTCGCCGTTACTGTCGATACGCACTTCGCGGATGCGAACCGCGATCTTCGCATGCAGGTCCAGCGATCCCGTTTCGTAGGCACGATGGACTTCAGACGTGTCACTGCATACCGTACCTTCGCCCTTGACGTTCACGCCCTCGCGGCTCATGTAGTAAAGGCCCAAAACGACGTCCTGGGTAGGCACAATGATCGGCTCACCGTTAGCGGGTGACAGCACGTTATTGGTCGATAACATCAACGAACGCGCTTCCAGTTGCGCCTCGAGCGACAGCGGCACATGCACCGCCATCTGGTCGCCGTCGAAGTCCGCGTTGAATGCGGTACAGACCAGCGGATGCAACTGGATCGCCTTGCCTTCGATCAGCACCGGCTCGAATGCCTGGATGCCAAGACGATGCAGTGTCGGCGCGCGGTTCAGCATTACCGGGTGTTCGCGAATCACTTCCTCGAGGATATCCCAAACCTCGGGACCCTCGCGCTCGACCAGCTTCTTCGCCGCCTTGATCGTCGTCGCCAGTCCGCGGTACTCGAGCTTGCTGAAAATAAACGGCTTGAACAACTCCAGCGCCATTTTCTTCGGCAATCCGCACTGATGCAGTCTCAGTGTCGGCCCGACCACGATCACGGAGCGGCCGGAATAGTCGACGCGTTTGCCCAGCAGGTTTTGGCGGAAACGGCCCTGCTTGCCCTTGATCATGTCCGCCAGCGACTTCAGCGGCCGCTTGTTGGAGCCGGTAATGGCACGGCCACGGCGGCCGTTATCGAGCAACGCATCAACCGATTCCTGCAGCATGCGTTTTTCGTTGCGCACGATGATATCCGGTGCATTCAGATCCAGCAGACGTTTGAGACGGTTGTTGCGGTTAATCACGCGCCGGTAGAGATCGTTAAGATCGGACGTCGCAAAACGACCGCCGTCCAGCGGCACCAGCGGCCGCAGTTCCGGCGGCAATACCGGCAGCACGGTCAGAATCATCCATTCGGGACGATTGCCGGACTCAAGAAACGCCTCGATCAGTTTCAGGCGCTTGCTCAGCTTCTTCAATTTCGATTCCGACCCTGTCGCCCCGATGTCCTCGCGCAGCTTGACGACTTCCGTCTTCAGGTCCAGCGTCTTGATCAATTCGAAGATCGCCTCGGCGCCCATACGCGCATCGAACTCGTCGCCGTACTCTTCGATCGCCTCGAGATACGCCTCATCGGACAGCAATTGTCCCCGCTCGAGCTGGGAGATACCCGGATCGATCACGACGAACGCCTCGAAATAAAGCACGCGCTCGATGTCGCGCAATGTCATGTCAAGCAACAAGCCCATGCGCGACGGCAGTGACTTGAGAAACCAGATATGCGCCACCGGACTTGCCAGCTCGATATGAGCCATGCGTTCGCGGCGCACCTTGGCCAGCGTCACCTCGACACCGCATTTTTCGCAGATAATGCCGCGGTGCTTCAGCCGCTTGTACTTGCCGCAAAGACACTCGAAGTCCTTGACCGGTCCAAATATCTTGGCGCAGAACAAACCGTCGCGTTCCGGTTTGAAGGTACGATAGTTAATCGTCTCGGGCTTCTTGACCTCGCCGTACGACCACGAGCGAATGCGTGCCGGCGAAGCCAACCCGATCTTGATCGTGTCGAACTCGTCGAATTGCCCCTGCTGCCTGAAAAAGTTCACTAAATCTTTCAAGGTCGTTCTCCTGCTGCCTGGTTAGTAGGATGCGCTCGGCAATTGCCTCGAATTTCATCCGTCGCAGCCATCAGCCAATACGTGTTCAACTGAGCTCGATATCAATACCCAGCGACCGGATTTCCTTCGTGAGCACATTGAAGGATTCCGGCATGCCGGCTTCCATGCGATGGTCGCCGTCGACGATGTTCTTGTACATCTTGGTACGACCACTGACGTCGTCGGATTTGACGGTAAGCATTTCCTGCAAGGTATAGGCGGCGCCGTAGGCTTCGAGCGCCCACACCTCCATCTCACCGAAACGCTGTCCGCCAAACTGCGCCTTGCCGCCGAGCGGCTGCTGAGTGACAAGACTGTACGGACCGGTGGACCGGGCATGCATCTTGTCATCGACCAGGTGGTTCAGTTTCAACATGTACATGTAACCGACGGTGATCTGGCGCCTGAAGGCCTCTCCGGTACGGCCGTCAACCAATGTCGTCTGACCGCTGGTGGGCAGATCAGCGAGCGCCAGCATTTTCTTGATCTCGCCTTCACTGCAACCATCGAAGACCGGGGTCGCCATCGGCACCCCCTCGCGCAGATTGCGAGCGAGCACGATAATCTCGTTGTCGGAGAACGCGTCGAGGTCTTCCTTGCGACCGCTGGAGTTGTATATCTGGTCGAGGAACTTTCGCACCTCAGCGACCTTTCGCTGATCTTCCAGCATTTTCGCGATCTTGTTACCCAACCCTTTGGCGGCCCAGCCCAAATGGGCCTCGAGCACCTGGCCGACATTCATTCGGGACGGTACACCCAGAGGATTCAGGACAATATCGACCGGCGTACCATCCTCCATGTGAGGCATATCCTCCACCGGAACGATCATCGAAATGACGCCCTTGTTGCCATGGCGCCCGGCCATCTTGTCACCCGGCTGGATCCGGCGCTTGACGGCAAGATAGACCTTTACCATCTTCAGTACGCCCGGCGCCAGATCGTCGCCGGCCGTTAACTTGCGGCGCTGCTCCTCGTAGGTCGCATCCAGCTGCGAACGCTGCTGCTTGAGCTGATCGCGCAGCTGCTCGAGCTGTTTGTTGACGTCTTCACCGCGCAATCGCACCTCAAACCACTTCTCGCGCGGAATCTCCTCCAAATAGCCCTTGATGATCTTGGTGCCCGCCTTCAGCTTCTTCGGACCACCTTCTGCCGTCTTGCCCACCAGCAACCTTTCAACACGCTGATAGGTGTCGTCCTCGACGATACGATACTGGTCGTGCAGATCCTTCTTGACCCGCGCCAGTTCGCTTTCCTCGATTTGCAGGGCGCGCGTATCCTTGTCCACACCATCGCGCGTAAACACGCGCACGTCGATGACGGTACCATTCATTCCGGACGGAACCCGCAATGACGTGTCTTTCACCTCGGCGGCTTTCTCACCGAATATCGCGCGCAACAGCTTTTCTTCCGGCGTCAGCGGCGTCTCGCTCTTTGGCGTTACTTTGCCGACCAGGATATCGCCCGGCTTCACCTCGGCGCCGATGTACACGACACCGGCCTCGTCGAGCTTGGATAGTGCGGCCTCACCGACGTTCGGAATATCCGGCGTTATCTCCTCTGGCCCCAGCTTGGTGTCACGCGACACGCAGGCCAGCTCTTCGATATGAATCGTCGTGAAACGATCTTCCTCAACGACGCGCTCCGATATCAGGATCGAGTCCTCGAAGTTATAGCCGTTCCACGGCATGAAGGCGACCAGCATGTTCTGTCCGAGCGCGAGTTCACCGATGTCCGTCGAGGAGCCGTCGGCCAGCACGTCGCCCTTGGCGATGACATCGCCCTTGCTGACGAGCGGGCGCTGGTTAATACAGGTGTTCTGGTTCGAACGCGTGTATTTGATCAGGTTGTAAATATCGACACCCGGCTCACCCGGACCGGTTTCATCGTCATTGACCCGCACCACGATACGGCTGGCATCGACAAAGTCGACCTCGCCACCGCGCGTGGCGACAACGGCGGTGCCCGAATCGATCGCAACAGCGCGCTCGATCCCGGTGCCGATCAGTGGCGTTTCCGAACGCAATGTCGGCACCGCCTGACGCTGCATGTTCGAGCCCATCAACGCACGGTTGGCGTCGTCGTGCTCCAGGAACGGGATCAGCGCCGCCGCCACCGAGACGATTTGTCGCGGTGAAACGTCCATATGCTGAATACGATCCGGCGTAAACATCGAGAACTCGTTCTGATGCCGGCACGAGACGAGATCGTCGACGAACTTCCCGGCCTTATCCAGCGTCGCGCTCGCCTGGGCGATGACGTACTGGCCTTCCTCGATCGCCGAGAGGAATTCGATATCACTGGTCGCCTTGCCGTTTTCGACCTTGCGATACGGGGTTTCAAGGAACCCGTATTCGTTGGTACGCGCATAGACCGACAACGAATTGATCAGACCGATATTCGGGCCTTCCGGCGTCTCGATCGGACAGACCCGGCCATAGTGGGTCGGATGCACGTCGCGTACCTCGAAGCCGGCACGCTCGCGTGTCAATCCGCCCGGCCCAAGCGCCGACACACGCCGCTTGTGCGTGACTTCCGACAGCGGATTATTCTGGTCCATGAACTGAGACAGCTGACTGGAACCGAAAAATTCCTTGATCGCGGCCGACACAGGCTTCGCGTTGATCAGCTCCTGCGGCACCAGCTCTTCGGTTTCCGCAAGGCTCAGACGCTCCTTGACGGCGCGCTCGACGCGCACCAGCCCCACACGGAACTGGTTTTCCACCATCTCGCCGACACTGCGCACGCGACGGTTGCCCAAATGGTCGATGTCATCGACAAAGCCGCGGCCATTCTTGATATCGATAAGCACTTTCAGCACATCAATAATGTCTTCCTGCGACAGCACACCTGCGCCGACTATCTCGCTGCGACCGACGCGGCGATTGAACTTCATGCGACCGACCGGCGACAGATCATAGCGATCCGACGAGAAAAACAGGTTGTGAAACAACTGCTGCGCCGCGTCCTTCGTCGGCGGCTCACCCGGGCGCATCATGCGGTAGATCTCGACCTGCGCTTCCAGATCGGAGCGCGTCAGATCGATATTCAGGGTATCCGAGATATAGGCACCACGATCCAGATCGTTGGTGAACAACGTCTTGATCTGCTTGATGCCGGCCTTGTTCAGCTTGTCGAGCAACTCAACGGTCAGCTCGTCATTGGCGTTGGCGACGATCTCGCCGCTGGACTTATCGATAATATCGTTCGCCAGGCGCTTGCCGATCACGAATTCTGTCGGCACGACCAGCGACTTCAGGCCGGCCTTCTCAATTTCGGCGATATGACGCATGGTAATGCGGCGCCCCGCCTCGACGATCACCTTGCCGCGCGCCGCCTTGATATCGAACGACAGGGTATCACCACGCAGCCGCTCGGGAATCAGCTCAAGCTGAATACCGTCACTGGCAAAGGTGAACGTGTCGTTCTCGTAGAACACACCGAGTATCTGCTGGTTGTTGAATCCGAGCGCGCGCAGCAGTATGGTCACCGGCAACTTGCGGCGCCTGTCGATACGCACGAAAACGCAATCGAGCGGATCGAACTCGAAATCGAGCCAGGAACCGCGGTATGGAATGATCCTCGCCGAAAACAGCAGCTTGCCCGACGAGTGGGTCTTGCCCCGATCATGCTCGAAAAAGACACCCGGCGAACGATGCAGCTGGGAGACAACGACACGTTCCGTACCATTGATGACAAACGTACCGGTATCCGTCATCAGGGGCAATTCGCCCATGTAGACTTCCTGCTCACGGATATCCTTGACCCGCTTGGCGTTGGCAGGCGCTTCCTTGTCGTATATCACCAGACGCAACTTGACGCGCAATGGCGCCGCATAGGTCAATCCGCGCAGCTGGCATTCCTTGACGTTAAACGGAGGCGTGCCGAGCGTATAACTGACGTACTGGAGTTCCGCATTTCCCGAGTAACTGACGATCGGAAACACTGACTTGAAGGCAGCGTGCAACCCGTCGTCCGCCCTTTTTGCCGGCTCCATATCGGCCTGCAGAAATTTGCTGAACGAATCGATCTGCATCGCCAGCAGAAAGGGGACTTCGAGTATCGTAGGACGCTTGCCAAAGTCCTTGCGAATCCGCTTTTTCTCAGTAAAGGAATAAGCCATGTGCGTTCCTCAACAGTTTTAAATTAGTGGCCGACCAATAAAGTCCGTCGACCGGGTTTACTCTCCAAACAGCAACGGGCCGGTGACATCAGTGTCACCAGCCCAATCCTGGTACAACGTTTTTCCGGTACAGAGAACTCTATTCCGCTGTTACTTTATTTCAACCGAAGCGCCGGCTTCTTCAAGCTGCTTCTTGAGATCCGCAGCCTCTGCCTTGGAAACGCCTTCCTTGACCGTGGAAGGCGCGCCTTCCACCATGTCCTTGGCCTCTTTCAAACCCAGGCCGGTAATAACCCGTATTACCTTGATGACGCCGACCTTGTTGGCGCCGAAGCTGGTCATCACGACGTTAAACTCCGTCTGCTCCTCGGCCGCTGCCGCACCGCCGGCCGCTGCCGGGGCCGCAACCGCTGCCACGGCAGCTGCCGACACGCCGAATTTCTCTTCCATCGCGGAGATCAGGTTGACAACCTCCATGACGCTCATGTTGGAAATCGATTCCAGAATTTCTTGACTTGATACAGCCATTGCAAATTACCTCATTCAATAAATTATGTGTTTATGCGGCCTGCTTGGCATCGCGTACCGCGACCAGCGTCCGCACCAGTTTCGTCGAGGGCGCAGCCAGTGTCCGTGCCAGTTTCTCTATCGGAGCCTTCATCACCGCCATCAGTATGCTGATCGCCTCATCGCGCGTCGGCATGCTGGCCAGTGCCTTGAGTTCGCTCGGGTCCAGCAATTTACCGCCGAGCGCAATGACCTTGACCTGGAGCTTTACGTGGTCCTTGACAAAGTTACTGAAAACCCGCGCAGCGGATGACGGACTATCCAAAGAGAAAGCCAGAATCAACGGGCCAACGAGTCCATCACTCATGCATGAAAACTCGGTGCCTTCCAGCGCGCGCCGGGCAAGCGTGTTTTTGACCACACGCATTGTCACCCCTTCGGCTCGTGCCTTCGCCCGTAGTTCTGTCATTTCGGCTACGGACAAGCCGCGGTAATCCGCGGCAATGGCAGATTGCGCCCGGGCGGCGATACCCGCCACCTCTTCGACAATCGCCTGCTTGTCCTTGCGTGTTAACAAATGCCTACCTCCTCATGCTTATAATCAATCGCGCCACACGGGCGCGATCACCGTTTCAAAATAGCCAAGCCGGTCTGCACCGGCGGCTGCCCTGTCACGGAGGCCGTAGGCAGGAAAAAACCTGTCTCGGGCGCCACCGTCTGCGCAGGCAGGATTCAACGTGTTGTTGCAATCCTGATTAAGCCTCAAGCACCTGCGGTCTTTGACGGCTACCGGAAATTCCGGCAGCCCAAAGCTCGTCTAGCTGTGCGCGTCGCTGGCAACCACGGAAGCGGGGTCAACGGCGACCCCCGGTCCCATCGTCGTCGACACACTGATCTTCTTCAAATAAATGCCTTTGGCACCGCTCGGCTTCACCTTGTGAAGATCCGCCAGCAACACACCAAGATTTTCACGCAATGCCACAACGTCAAAACTCGCCTTACCGATCGTACAGTGAATAATGCCGGCCTTGTCGGTCCGGTACCTTACCTGACCGGCCTTCGCGTTGGTCACCGCCGCCGCCACGTTCGGCGTGACAGTGCCCACCTTCGGATTCGGCATCAAGCCGCGCGGACCGAGGATCTGCCCGAGCTGACCAACCACGCGCATCGCATCTGGCGTCGCAATCACCACGTCGAAATCCATGCTGCCCGCCTTGATCTGCTCCGCGAGGTCTTCAAACCCGACGATATCGGCACCCGCATTCCGCGCCGCATCAGCGTTCGCGCCTTGCGCGAATACCGCCACCCTGACCTTTTTTCCGGTGCCGTGCGGCAACACGGTAGAACTACGCACTACCTGGTCCGATTTACGCGCATCAATACCCAGATTGATGCTGACATCAACGGATTCGTCAAATTTGACCGACGACAGCTCCTTAAGCAGGCCCAGCGCCTCGTCGACGGAATACTGCTGACCCGGCTGCACCCGTTCGCGAATCTTTTTCATACGCTTCGACAACGTCGTCATGATCAGACCCCCTCCGTCGTGACGCCCATGCTGCGGGCACTTCCGGCGATGGTGCGTACCGCCGCATCCAGGTCGGCCGCCGTCAGATCCGGCATTTTGGTCTTCGCGATCTCTTCCAGCTGCGCTCGCGTTACGTGACCCACCTTGTCCGTATGCGGCGTCTTGCTGCCGCTCTTAATGCCCGCCGCTTTCTTTAACAGGATCGACGCCGGCGGAGTTTTCGTAACAAAGGTAAAACTACGATCGCTATAAACGGTAATGATCACCGGGATCGGCATCCCCGCTTCCAGACCCTGCGTCTGGGCATTGAACGCCTTGCAGAACTCCATAATGTTAACGCCATGCTGACCCAGCGCCGGCCCAACGGGCGGACTCGGGTTCGCCTGACCTGCCTTAACCTGCAACTTGATATATGCCTGAACTTTTTTTGCCATCACCGCTTCCTTCTGTTCGGGTTCAAACGCCGCAAGGCTCCCCGTGTTCTGAGAAGCCGCAGATGACTGCGCCTTCCCGTGGTTGATCGCCCCTAACCTTTTTCGATTTGGCCGAATTCCAGGTCAACCGGGGTGGAACGACCAAAAATCAATACTGAAACACGCACGCGACTCTTCTCATAGTTCACTTCCTCAACGACACCGTTGAAGTCGGCAAACGGACCGTCGATAACGCGCACCACTTCGCCAACCTCGTATAGCACTTTGGGCTGCGGCTTTTCCGTACCCTCCTGGACACGCTGCAGGATCCGGTCGGCTTCCTTTTCGGAAATCGGCGCCGGCTTGTCACTGGTGCCACCGACAAAACCCATCACCTTGGGCACATCCTTGACCAGGTGCCAGGTATCCTCATCCATCTCCATGTGGACAAGTACGTAGCCGGGGAAAAACTTCCGATCGCTTTTGCGTTTCTGGCCACCACGCATTTCGACAACTTCTTCCGTAGGCACAAGAATTTCGCCGAACTTGTCCTCCATGCCACGCAGCTTGATGCGGTCCCTTAACGACACCACCACCTGCTTTTCATAACCCGAATAGGCATGAACCACATACCAACGCATCGCCATGCACTCAGCCTCCTGATACGGTCAACATCCTGACCAGCCACAATAAAAGCATATCCAAGAGCCACAGCAGGATCGCGACAACGATCACCATCGCGATCACCAGCAACGTTGTCTGGTTGGTTTCCTTGCCGGTCGGCCAGACGACCTTCCGGATTTCGGTTCTTGAATCGCCGAGAAACGACCAGGCCCTGCGCCCTTCCGCTGTCTGGTACACAATCGCAGTCGCCACAGCAAGGCCAGCCAATATCCCGAATACCCGCAGCAGCACCGACTCGTTGCCGAAATAGTAAAACGCGCCTACCGCCCCTGCGAGCACCAGGACCGCCAACACCAGTTTAATCTTGTCTGCCATAATTACGCCGGTGACTCTTACGCCCTGCCTTTCACTGGCAGGCCAGGAGGGAATCGAACCCCCAACCTGCGGTTTTGGAGACCGCCGCTCTGCC
>VBWC01000033.1 GCA_006218035.1 Gammaproteobacteria bacterium | reverse complement strand
TGTACCGGGCGTTGACCGGGCACAGACTGGACGGAACGCCGGTGGCAGAAACGAAGGAACAGCGGAATGCCTACTGGGCGACGACCTTCCGCGCACTCGGTGATGTCGTGCACCTCGTTGAAGACATGGCGCAGCCGCAGCATACGCGTAATGATCCGCATGCCGGGATGCCGGCGTCGCTATTCGGCGGTGGTCACAAGAGTATGTACGAGGCGTATATCGAGGCTCGCGCTGTCGGGACGACGGGCATTAAAGTTGACGGGACGGCTGTTGGGTCGCCCGAGTCACTCAATGGCATTCTGAGCGCGGGCTACCCGATTCCGACGTTCGATAAGTACAGCGATTACTGGAGTACCAGAGGGTCCGGCAAAGGGTTGGCGGATTACAGCAATCGAGGCTTCTTCTCGGCGGGAACCAATCTGGGTGATGCCGGGAATATTTACAACGCGCCACCTCGCGATACTTCAGATCCATCCTATATAGTTGAGAATCTGGAAATCGTCGTCCCCGGTAGTATTAAATCCCGCATGTATCGCCGCGCGGTACCTGATTCGTTGACCGGAGGATCAACGACGGTGCGTTTGACGATCGAAAGTATGTGGGAGCGTTTGCACGTCAATAATACGTATTCGTTTAACCAGCATGTATATGACGACATGGCCACACTGCTGCTGCCGCGCGCCGTGGCCTACAGCGCCGGGATCATCAACTACTTTTTCCGTGGCAAGCTCGACCTGGATATCGAGACCAGTACGTCGTCGATGATTGCGCTCAAATTCAAGAACCGCACGGTACGCGACAGCATTTACGGCACAAACTCCTTCGGCCAGCCCGGCACGCTGATCGTGACCTACGAGTATGAGGACAACACCGGCGAGAAGGTGTTCGGCACGTCTACCGAGCAGGCCGCCATCGCTGCGGACGAGTTGATCACGACCGACGCCAGCTCGAACGAAAGTTATACGTTTACCTACGATGAGCCGATCCCGGCCGATGCCAGGGATTTTCGCATTCGTCTGATCTTTCGCGGCAAGCTTGGGAACGAGGACGACGCGATTGCGATTGGCATGACCGATGTGCCGCTGTCCGGCGGGTTTATTGTCACGCCGAATTATTTACCGGTCGACGAGATTGCCGGCACGCGGCATATCCATATCGATGACACGACCCGCGTCTGGGCGGTCACCGACGAAACCGGTCTGACGGGCGGCAACATTGACTGGAAAGGGTGGTACGAAGGCGGCAAGCCGACGCGTGTGTTATCGTGGGACGGACCGAAGTCGCGGTATTTTTTCGATCGGCACCAGGATACGCCGTTTACGCCCAGCCTGTATCAGGACGGCGCGTTGTATGCGGCCGCACCCTGCAATGTGATGGGCGCAGCGCTGACGCGGGATACCGCCGCCAAAGAGTGGATCGTCGTCATCTGCCGGGACAATACCTCCGACCTGGTCTACCGGCGTCCCAACACGCTGAACCCGTCCACTGATCTGTATGACGCCGAGACCGCACCGGAGGGATGGCAGTTGCTGGCGACCGTGCCGCTCGCGGCGAATCTCGCGTTTAAGGACAGTGCGTGGTTCTTCAACGGTAGCGGCACCGAGGCGCAGACGGTACGCTTTGCCAACGAGACCATTCCCATCAACGGTGTGCCGCGCCAGGTCGTGGTGATGGACCGTTACAAGCTGTCGATCAGCGGCGCTCAGTCCGTCGCTATCGTCAACCACGGCGGCGAGCGCGGCCTGTATGTGGCGGCGATTATCGCGGTGGATTATCGCGATAATAACGAAATATTCCTGCGACTAAGCGCGGCGGACTGGCTGACGATCGATGGGCAGCGTCTGTTCAGCAGCGAGGAAATGGGTGCGTGGTGTTATGGAAATCTCGACCCCAGCCCCGAGCACGCCTGTTTTGCCGGCTCGACCTTGGCCAGTTCCACATCGTTCAATGACGGTATTTATTCCGGCGACTATGACGCGTCAGGGGACGGTTGGGTTATGGCGCACGTGCGTTACCTTGATCTGCGTAGCGGATTGTTCGCCTACAGCCTGTCGCATCCCAATTACAACTACACACTGTTTTCAGGCAACTATCGGGTGCGGCATGGTACGGGCGTCATGGATACCGGTGTGTTCACGCTGGCATGGCCGACCAACGCCGGATCGATATGGTCGCCGTCCGGCTATGCGCCGTACCAGTTTACCGGCGCTTTTGAATACTCCACGTTTTTCTCTCCCGGCTTCGCGCCGTGGTCGCAGGGTAGCTGGGCGATCGACAGGGCGGAAAATCTGTTTGTATCGGAGAGCAGCGATTTTCACACCTTCAATTACCTGACGGCCGGAGACCCGGCGCGGGTGGTAAACGTCATCGGCGATGCGCTGACGTTTCATCCGGCGTACCCGCAATAAGGGCCCGGCCATGACCGTGACGACAGGAACCGATTGACGTGCGCTACCGTATAACAGGTGTTGTCACCGCGCTGCTCATACTGCTGCTGGTAGTGGCGAACGGCGCCCAAGCCGCAGACGGCGCCACACCAACGGTAGCCTTGGTGGCGACCTCATCGACCGTGACCACCGGCGCCAACGTGCTGGTCGACATCGCCATCGATTTCCATAATCAACCGACACTCGGTGGCGGCACCGACATTGCGTTTGATCCGCAACGCCTTCAGTTCGTATCGTTCACATTTGATCCGTCACTGGTCGATGAGCCGCTGTTACGCCGGCAGCCGCAGGTTCTCAGCGGCCTGTTGAAAGGATTATCGTTCGGATCGCCCAGCGCCGGTGGACTGTCGGGCCCGCTGTTGATTGGCCGCATCACCTTTCAGGCGATCGGTACCGGTCAGGCGACAATCGCGGTTAGCGGTAACGGCCAACCGGTCGGAGGGTTTGTCTCGGCAACGTCATTTGCGGTACAACCCGTCAACTACGTCGGCAGTGCAAACTCCAACGCCGTTACCGTGACAATCAACCCGGTCGCCCCCGGCCAACTCACCGGCCAGAGTGTTGCCATGCCGAGCAACAACGTCGTCAACCTCACC
>VBWC01000060.1 GCA_006218035.1 Gammaproteobacteria bacterium | reverse complement strand
TAGCGACGCGCTGCGAAACGATCTCAATTCGGTCGATCTGTCGGGTTCCAGCAGTGGCAGCGCCACGGGTTTGGTGAACCTGACCGGAGTGACAGCAGCGGCCACGATTACGGGGGTCGCCGCAGGCACCAATACGCTGACGGGCGGCAGTGGCCATGACACGATCACCGGTGGTGCCGGCGATGACACGATCACCGGCGGTGCCGGCAACGACAGCCTCGTTGGCGGCAATGGCGCCAACCGGTTCGAGTTCGGCGCCGGCGAGTTCATTGCGGACGACACCGTCACCGGCGGTACCGGTACGGACATGATCCTGTTCTCGGCAGATGCGCAGACGCTCACCGACGCATTGTTTGTGAACAAAACCCTGATCGAAGCGATCACGCTGGCGAACGGCGCCAATAGCGTGACGCTGGGAACCAACGCTGCAAGCGCAACGAGCAGCTTGACCATCACTGGTGGCAGCGGTAACGACACCGTCAACGCCGCCGCGCTGGGCGAGGCCGTCACGATCAGTGGTGGTGCCGGTGACAACGTACTGACTGGCAGCAACCAGGCTGACTCGATCACCGGTGGGGCTAACGCCGACACGATCACCGGCGGTGCTGGCAACGACCAGCTCGTTGGCGGCAACGGGACGAATATTTTCCAGTTCGGTGGTAGTGAATTCATCGCAGGTGACACGGTCACCGGCGGTACCGGCACGGACACGATCCTGTTCACGGCGGATGCGCAGACGGTGGCGGATGCCGAATTCGCGAACAAGACACTGGTCGAAGCCATCACGCTGGCGAACGGGACCAACAGCCTGACCCTTGGCAGCAACGCCGCGAGCGCGACTGCGAGTTTGACCGTTACCGGCGGCACCGGGGACGACACAATCAACGCGTCGGCCCTTGGCGAGGCCGTGACAATCAGCGGCGGCGCTGGCGCTAACCTGCTGACGGGCAGCAACCAGGCTGACTCGATTACCGGTGGTGTCAATGACGACACGATCACCGGCGGTGCGGGTGGCGACAGTCTTATCGGCGGAGGCGGCATTGATACCTTCCGGTTTGCATCCGGTGCGGAACTCGATACCGATGCAACAGTCGATGGCGGTGCCGATAACGACACGATTGAATTCACCGCGGCGGTCACGGACATCGACGATGCGGACTTCG
>VBWC01000023.1 GCA_006218035.1 Gammaproteobacteria bacterium | reverse complement strand
AGGAGCAGTTGCCGGGAGAAATCTCGATGTGATTGAATAGCTGTGCATCTTTGACCAGAGAGATTTCTCGCTTCGCTCGAAATGACACTTGATCAGAGTTTCCTTAATTGAAATAGTATCTGAAGCCCAACGCGGCATTGATATCGAGATCGGTTTCCGGTGCGATATCGAGGGTTGGAACGATTTCCGCGAAAAACTCGAACGGATCGTTTGGCAACAGGTAGGCGACCCCGACGGGCACGCGGATACCCACCAGCGTGTCGTCGTTGTTCTTGTTCTTGTTGTTGTCGTTGTCCCTCAGTTTCAGCCGACCGCCTACACCATAATAAAGCGGCAGCCTGCCTTTCAGCTCTTTGGGGTGGAACACCGTGTAGTCATGAATCAGATAATCCATGTGAAACTGGAACGAGTCATTGTCCGAAAACGACCATGCCGCCGCGGCGTCGATGGCGACGCGATTGTCGAGCCACTTCTTCACGGTAATTCCAGTCGGTTCGCCGGCGATGATGCCGACACCGAACTTGTCCTGAGCATTCGCACTACCGGCCACAACCAACAGGGCAACCACCACCACTACACCGCGACACGTCATTTTCTTCTCCACTCTGTTCACAAAAAATTAAACCAAAGAATCTCTGATTCGTTCCAGTATTGTCATTCCCGTACGCTCCGGGCATAAACTCGCGGGACTCCGGAAATTCCCGGATATTACCGGAACCCGGCTCGCCGGCCGGCTACCCGTGGCCAACAATACCAGAACCTGCCAGAACTGCCCCGAATGAACACTATCGATACCATGCACACGCCAACCGGCCGGGCACGGCGGCAGAGTGGCCTTACTCCGAGTACATCTCCGGCTCCCAGCCTTCCTTGCGGGCACGCGCTATCGCTTCGTCGTGTATGCGCATGTGACGTTCGCGCAGGTCATCCGGCAGCCGGCTCACCATACACCCGTATTCTTCCCAACGCGTATTAACCTTTTCAACCAGACTTTGAATACCACTCAGCAACCATCCTTCGCAGGTTTCCGTCTCCGGAATAATCCCGAACACCCATGCATCGCGGATAATCCGGCCGATCTCTGTCATGCCACCGTGTATCTCGTTCTGGATACCAACGTAAGACTCTGTTTTCTTTCTCACCCGTACACCTCGTTTCGCGTGAGCCGCGGCTCGCCATGCATCCGCAAAAAACCGGCCGCGCTCAGGCGGGCGCCTTGCAGGCCGGTCGGCGGCCGGCGGCCCGCGCCTCTTCATAACGCGTCACCGCACTCGCCATGCCTGCCTCAAGATCGTGAATGCGGGTGTCATGCGACGGATGCGTCGACATGAATTCCGGTGGATTTCCGCCACCGCTATTGCTCATGTTCTGCCACAACTTCACGCTCTCGCGCGGGTCAAAACCCGCCATTGCCATCAAATGCAGCCCGATCTTGTCGGCCTCGCTTTCCTGAATGCGACTGAACGGCAACAGCACGCCAACCTGGGCACCGATACCCAGCAATGCCATCGCCGTCTGACGGCTGCCGCTATTGTTCGCCGTCATCCAGGTATCCAGCAGTGCCAGCCCCTGTTGCGCGGCAAACTGCTGCGACATACGCTCGTTGCCATGACGCGCCAGCACATGTCCGACCTCGTGGCCGATGACAGCGGCGAGCTGATCCTGCGTCTGTGCCGTGGTCAGCAGTCCGTTATAAACGCCGATCTTGCCGCCCGGCAATGCAAACGCGTTCACGTCTTTGGAATCAAATACCACGACTTCCCAGTCCGTACTTTGCTCCTGCACCGGCGGCAACCGGGTAATGGCATCCGCCACGCACTGCACATAGGCATTGACTGCCGGCTTCTTTTCAATCGGGGTATTGTCCTGCAGCTGGTGAAAGGACTGCACGCCCATCACCACGATCTGCGACTCCGGCAGCAACACCAGTTGCCGGCGGCCGGTTGGGGACGTCGCGCAAGCGGCGAGCAGGCCAAACAATACGACATATATGAATTTTTTGAACATGGCATCCATCTGAGCTGTTATTCGCTCCGTGCTAAAAGGCCCTGCCGATACCGGCGATCAAGCGATAGTCATTTTCCGGATGAGAGCTTCGCACATTTCGAACCACCGGAATACCGACAGCGACACTTGCCGCCCAGCCGTCACCGGTTGTCAACCGCGCGCCAGGTGACAAATAGACCGTATTGCCGCCACTATATTCCTCACTCACCCCGCCGACCTTGTGTTGATCTTCCCACTCGCCATTGAGCTCAATCGTTGTATCCCATTCAGTATGCCGGTGCAAGGTGCCGGCATTATCGTCATGACGATGAACCTCGCCGCCATGACGGTACGAGACAGCGACGTTATAGGAGGCTCGATCACCCAATTCGGTGTCCTGAGCACCCTCGGTTGTAAACGCATAGAGCAGGCTGGCATCGAGCGTCAGGCGATCGAAACGGTATGTGAATGCCGCGCCCGCCAGTGGATCCCACGAGCCCGATCCCGGCTGATGCTCGGCATCAAGACGTTCTCCGGATACATCCGATTCGTGGGTTTCTCCGGTCGGCGTTCTGATCCCGAACAGCAGCGCTGTCCGGCAATCGGCGTGTTCGGTCGCCGGAAGACTATATTTACCCAGCATCACCAGATCACCGATACCACTCGAATCGCCGTGTTCCTCGACCGCATTGATAGCGACACCGCCGGACCCGTGACCGTGATGGCCGGCGCGTATATCGCTGCGATACACATACGGCAGACTCACCGCCAGCATAAGATGCTCCGTTACGCCGTAACCCGCACCAACGGAGGTGCTCATCAGATAATCCGAACTATGCGCATGGATATGCTGCCCGGCGAGTTGCTCCAACTGATCGTCGGAATACTGGTCCGGCTTTACGTATTCAAATCTCGCACCGGCCACCACTGCTCCCTTCGGCAAAGGCATGGCGGAAATCGTCGTAACCGGACCAGCCATGCCCTGCCCGGCGTCCACTGATGGATGATCCGCATTTGCCCGGCCGCTGATCCCAGCGAGAATTATCGCTACCGCAACCGATCCACAAACCCTTGCCATGCCACTGATCTCCTTTGAATATACATTCTCTGATTGAAGCTGCTGTACCGAACAAGCTGAAAGAAGACTGCCCGGGTCTGTTTCAGACAACAATACCAGGTTCCATCGCACACCGTTGTCGCGCTTTCTATCTTGCTCGTCCGTAAAGCTACGATCTCTCTCTATCCCGGGTTATCACGTTCGCCGCGCACTCACCACCACAAATGACCCGTCGCCAAATCCTTGCTCAACACGATAACCGACCGTTCCTTCTACGGGAATTCCAATGATGGTTTGACAAAATCGTAACTCATTGAAACCGGCACGACGGATATCATCAGCGATCTGGTTAACGGAATAAAAGCGTGCCGACCGATAGAATTTTCGTTCACTCTTCCGCGTTTTATAGAGGCTGCCAAGCGCACTGCTCCGGTCGATGAAGCCAACAATAAGCTGTCCATCCGCTTTCAACACCCGGCGCGCCTCGGCGAACAACACGGGTACCCTCGCGACAAAACAGACCACTGTCACCATCAGCACGTAATCGAACCGACCATTACGAAACGGCAGATGCTCACCGAAAGCCTGTACGACAGATAAGCCGCGTTGTTTTGCGACGCGCAACATCGCCAGCGCGGGATCCACACCAACATCGACGCCAAGCGGCGCCGCGAAACGTCCCGTCCCGGTACCGACGTCAAGTCCCCGGCCCGCCAATGGCAGAAAACACCGCAGCGCGTCCAGTTCCGCCTGGTAAACGGGCGCGTTGTCGTCAAACCAGCGGTCGTAGTCCTCGGCATGATCTTCAAAAACGGCAACGTTGTACATCGCAATCCGGCCACTACGGATACCGACACTTATTGAGAATTACCAAATTACGTGACAACACATCGCGACCGTCATTCCGGGCGGAGCGCAGCGGAGACCCGGAATCCAGCGGTTGTGAATGGCACTGGATCCCGGAATCCAGCGGTTGTGAATGGCACTGGATTCCTCGGCGGCTGTTCCCGACGCCGCTCTCGGTCCGTGCTCCCGGCAAGACTCTACCTCGCCCGTCCCTGGGCTCGTACCTCCTGCATCCATGCAGTCGCGCTTTCGCCGGAATGACGGCCATTGGGCGCGTCTTGCTTATAGGTAATTCTCGATAATTTCGACCGCTACAATTCAACACGCACTGTAGCAGAAACGTGTTTTGCGTTCTCCACCGCGCTTTCGACGGAATCCGCGGTTACGAGGCTCACTCCCAGCCGACGGCGACCGGCGATATCCGGTTTTCCAAATAAACGCACTTGTGCATGCGGTATCGCGAGCGCCTGTTCAAGAGCGCTGTAACCTATCTGCGTTGACTCACCTTCGGCCAATATCGCCGCCGACGCACTCGGGCCCAGCTGCCGGATCGATCCGATCGGCAGCCCAAGCACGGCGCGCGCGTGCAGCGCGAATTCCGAAAGATCCTGCGAGATCAGCGTCACCATGCCGGTATCGTGCGGCCGCGGCGATACCTCGCTGAAATAGACATCCTCATCCTTGATAAACAGCTCCACGCCATAGATGCCGTACCCCGCGAGATTTTCAACAACCGTACGCGCGATATTCTTCGCCTGTTTGAGTGCATTGCAATTCATCGGCTGCGGCTGCCACGACTCGCGATAATCGCCGTCCTCCTGACGATGCCCGATCGGCGCGCAGAAATGGATGCCGTCCACGGCGTTCACGGTCAGCAACGTGATCTCATAATCGAAGTCGATAAACCCCTCGACGATCACGCGCCCCTTGCCGGCGCGTCCGCCCTGCTGCGCGTAGCTCCAAGCCTTGCCAATATCGGTTTCGATGCGTACTACACTCTGCCCCTTGCCCGACGAACTCATCACCGGTTTCACGACGCACGGCATGCCGACTTCTCTTACCGCCGCTCGGTAATCCTCCTCGGTGTCGGCAAAACGATAAGTCGACGTCGGCAGCTTCAGCTCCTCCGCCACCAGCCGGCGTATTCCCTCACGATCCATCGTCAGGCGCGCCGCGCGCGCCGTCGGCACAACCGTGAAACCTTCCTGTTCCAGCTTCAGCAATTCAGGCGTCGCGATCGCCTCGATCTCCGGCACGATATAATGCGGCCGCTCCTGCTCGATCACCGCACGCAGCGCAGCGCCATCCAGCATATTAATCACATGACTGCGATGCGCCACCTGCATCGCCGGTGCATTCGCGTAACGATCCACCGCGATCACCTCGACACCGAGCCGCTGAAACTCGATGACCAGCTCCTTGCCCAGCTCACCGGCGCCGCATAGCAGCACGCGCGTCGCATTCTCCTTCAACGGCGTTCCGATCTTCATATCTGCATTCCCCATGAATACATGACAACGCCCCTGTAGGGTAATGGAATGGACGCCCACTTTCTAATTTCGTGCCCACGCGTTTATGTTGAAATCCCGATCAAACGCTACGCGTGGGCACATAAATGTGCCCACGCTACGTGATTCTGTCGGGATGCTCAAGAGCAAATAAACGTGTGATTCGATGGGTTACCGCTCGCCGAGACTTTCGCTGGTATGCTGCAGTAGCGGGCTGAGGAAATATTCGATGACGCGCCGCTGACCAATCTTGATCTCTACGGTCACCGCCATGCCCGGCGTCAGGTTGACGAGCTTGTCTTCGACCTGCATCGTGGCACGGTCAAGCTGCATGCGCGCCGCGTAAATCGGACCGCGCGTCTCATCGTTGATCGCATCATGCGAGATATTAGTCACTTTCCCTTCGAGCGTGCCGTACCGGGTGAATGGAAACGTCTCGACCTTGACCTCCACATTCTGACCCTGGTTTACAAACCCGATATCCTTGTTCTCGACAAACGCCTCGACTGCCAGCGGATGATCGGTCGGCACTATCACCATCAACGGCTGCGCCGGCGTCACCACGCCGCCCACCGTATGCACCGCGAGTTGCTGGACAATCCCGTCAACCGGCGCAGTGAGCGTCATCAGCCGGCCGCGCTGATCAGCCTTGATAAGTTCCTGCGAATAACCCGCCGCCTTCTGTTTAGCGTCGTTCAATGCATCGAGTGTTGCCCGGCGGATCTCAGCCACCAGCGTCACGCGTTGCGATCTGGCCTCGTTCAACGCCGCGGTGATTTCGTTGACGCGGCTGCGCTGCACCACAAGCTCCGATTCCTGCTCGATGCGTTCCTGCTCGCGATCGAGATACCCATGCCGTGCAGCGAAATTCTTATCGGCCAACGCCTTCATGTCATCGGCGCGCTGTTTCGCAATCGGCACTGTCTGCTCAAGCCGGTGGACCATCTCCGTTATAGAACGCAATTCCGCGTCCCGCCTGGCAATCTCGGCATCGATTTGTTCCGCTTTGGCGCGAAATTCCGCGTACTGCCCGTCAAGCCCCTGCTGCTCCTGCGCAAACCGGTCCGTGGCGATACCGTCAGGTTGCACAAGAACCGGCGGCCTGCCGGTCTTGATCGCACCGAGCAGCGCTTCGGCACGCGCCGCCTGCCAGCGGGCTGTCGCGAGGTCGTTGCCAATACGTTCTGAGTCCGCCGTCGTGACTGTCGCGTCCAGTTCGATCAGCATGTCGCCGGCCTTGACCGGCTGTCCGTCGGCGACGTGAATCGCCTTGACCGTCGCGCTATCCAGCGGCTGAATCACCTTGCTGTGGTCGTCGGGAATGATCTTGCCACGCGCTGTCGCCACAATATCGATGCGCCCGAACACCGACCACAACAACGCGATCAACGCAAAGGTCATCAGCAACCACATCGTCACGCGCGGCGCCGGGGATACCGGTGTTTCCTGCAACGCCAGCGACGCCGGCAGAAACTGCACTTCATGCGGCTGGCGCGGTATCGGGTCGAGCTTCTTGCGCTCGCGCCAGGAATGACGAAACACCCGTGTGTAACGCTGCGCGAGATCACCCATCGCGCGAAACCATAATTTCATTGATCCGGACATAAGCGCTCAATGACCACCGAATAACCAAACACCGTGAATTTCATTATCTCATCCCCTCACCCTCAATCCCTCTCCCTTTGGGAGAGAGAAGCAAAACCCTATCACCCAAATATTGAGAATTCCAAAATTACATGACAACACATGGCAATCGTCATTCCGGGCGGAGCGTCGTTCCCGACGCCGCTCTACCTCCTGCATCCATGCAGTCGCGCTTTCGCGGGAATGACGGCCTTTGGACACGTCATGCTTGAACGTAATTCTCAACAATACTCACGCGAGCGTCCGGATCCCATAGAATAAGCTGCAAAATGCCCCAAGCTTTCTCCTACCGCTGCTGCATCCGGTACAACCGCGCGTAATGCCCGGCCTCATGACCTAACAACTCGGCATGCGCTCCCTGCTCGACGATCCGTCCCCGATCCAGAACGACAATACGGTTCGCATCGCGCACGGCGGAAAGCCGGTGCGCGATGATCAGCACGGTGCGCCCCTGGCAAATCGCTTTCATGTTCTGTTGAATGATGCGCTCGGATTCATAGTCCAGCGCACTGGTCGCCTCGTCGAAAATCAGGATGCGCGGATTGGTAATCAACGCTCGTGCGATCGCAATACGCTGCCTCTGTCCGCCGGACAGCGTGCAGCCATGCTCACCGACCAGCGTGTCGTAACCCTCGGGCAATTCCAGGATGAACTCATGCGCGCCGGCTAGCCGAGCCGCCTGAATCACCGCCTCCATCGGCATGCCCGGATCGGCCAGCGCGATGTTCTCGCGAATCGTCCGGTTGAACAGCACGTTCTCCTGCAGCACGACGCCGATCTGGCGGCGCAGCGACGACACATCCGCGAGCGCCAGATCCATGCCATCGACCAGCACCCGGCCGCGCTCCGGCAGATACAGTCGCTGCACCAGTTTCGTCAACGTGCTCTTGCCCGATCCCGAGCGACCGACGATGCCGATGACCTCACCCGGCTGAATCATCAGGCTCACGTCACGCAATACCTCCGGCGCATCCGGACGATAACGAAATGTCACCTGATCGAATTCGATCTTTCCGTGCAACGCCGGCAGAGTGCTCTTGCTTCCGGCGATCTCGGTACGTGTGTTAAGAATATCGCCGAGCCGCTGTACCGAGATTCCGGTCTGCTGAAAATCCGTCCACAACTGCGCCAGGCGCATTACCGGGCTTGCAACATGATTCGCCAGCATGTTGAACGCAATGAGCTGACCGACCGTCAGGTCGCCATCGATCACCAGCCGGGCACCGAGCCACAACGTACCCACCGTTACCAGCTTGCTGACCAGCGACACACCGCTGTTCGCGAACGTCGATAACACCGACGCACGGAAGGTTGCCGACACGTAGGCGGCAAGTTGATTGTCCCAGCGCCGCGTCAGCTGCGGCTCCACCGCCATCGCCTTGATGGTATCGACGCCGTTGATGGTTTCAACCAGAAACGCCTGATTCTCCGCGCCGCGGTTGAACTTCTCGTGCAACCGCGCGCGCAACGCCGGTGTGATGGCAATCGACAGCAGCACGTAGCACGGCAGCGACGCTAGCACAATCAGCGTCAGCCAGCCGCTGTAGTACAGCATCACCGCGATAAACACCACCGAAAACAGCAGGTCGAGCACAATGGTGATCGCGTTTCCTGTCAGGAAACTGCGAATGTTCTCCAGCTCGCGCACACGGGCGACGGAATCGCCGACGCGACGCGCCTGGAAATAGGCAAGCGGCAAACCGAGCAGGTGGCGAAACAGCCTGGCACCCAACTCGACATCGATCCGGCTCGTCGTGTGCGCGAACACGTAACTGCGCAGTCCGGTCAGCACGACTTCAAAGATGACGACAACCAGCAGTCCGACGGCAATCACATCCAGAGTCGTCAAGCCGTGATGGACCAGCACCTTGTCCATGACCACCTGAAAAAACAACGGCGTGACCAGCGCAAAAAACTGCAACGCAAACGATACCAGCAGCACTTCGCCCAGCAGCTTGCGGTATTTGACAATCGCCGGGACAAACCAGCTGAAATCAAATCGCGCAAGTTCCCCCGTCATCGATGCGCGCGACGTGAACAGAATCAATTCACCGGCCCAGCGGCTTTCAAATTCCGCACGCGGAATCACCTGCGGCCGATCCACGCGCGGATCGTGGATCAACACCTTGTCCGCATCGGCACGGGCGAGAATGAAATAGTCGCCGGCGTTGCCGATCGCGATCGCCGGCAGCGGCGTACTGCCCAGACGCGCGGCCTCGGCACGAACGGTTTTCGCCTTGAGACCCAGCTTATTCGCCGCTAGCAGAATATCGCTGACGCCGAATGGCCGCCCGCCGTCGCCAAACTCATGCTTGAGCTGATCCGGGTCCGCCGCCACCGAATGAAACCGTGCCAGCATGACCAGACAGGCCAGGCCGGTATCGATTGGCTCGACGGAAGCGCTCGATTTCGCAGGATCAGTATCGGTGTTTGTGTTCATTGCTACTGCCAACAACCCTCCCCACTTCCTTTCGATGAGGGTTGTACTTCATGTCAGTCCCGGCGCTACCCGCGCCGGTTACGTAAGAAAACTTCGGATAATCGCTGTGTCGTCACTCCGTGATTCCGTCATTCCGGCACGTGACGAATCCAGCCTCTCCATCAACCGTCATTCCGGCGTAGGCCGGAATCCAGCCTCTCGTCACAACAATTCATAATACAAATCGCGCCACTGAGGATTCATCTTCTCAATGACATCGATCTTCCACGCCCGCCTCCAATTCTTAATCGCCTTTTCGCGGCGTATAGCGGCGTCCATCGTTTCATGCACCTCATACCAGACCAGCGTACTCACGCGATATCTTCGGGTAAACCCTTCAACGGCGTGGTTCTTGTGCTCCCAAACCCGCTTGACCAGATGGGAGGTTACCCCCGCATACAGTGTCCCGTTTGGTTTGCTTGCCAACAGGTACACACACGGCTGTCGCTCCATAACAATCCCCTGCGAGCACACCTGGATTCCGGCATACGCCGGAATGACGAGACAACAATAACTTGTTCACCTTTTTACGACTCACAGTCATTCATACCCCGTCATTCCAGCACGCGCCAGAGTCCAAGGCATCCCCACCACCCGTCATTCCGGCGCATGCCGGAATCCAGCTTCTCGTCACCGCCATTTTCCGGCGCATGCCGGAATCCAGCTTCTCGTCACCGCCATTCAGAATACGAAACTTACCACTGATGACGCCTTCCGGGATTCCATACCCCTACCACCCCCGTCAATCCGCTATGCGCCGGATTCCAACGCGTCCCCATCACCCGTCATTCCGGCGCATGCCGGAATCCATCCTCTCGTCACCGCCATTCGAAATACAAATGGCGCCATTGAGGATTCATCTTGTCAATAACATCAACCATCCATTCCGGACTTCAGGCGAAAGGGTGAAGGCCAACCACCCGCGCGCCGCATCATCCTACTGCCAGTTCGCCGCGATCGTACTGCTAAGCGCACTCTGGTAATCCGGCGGCAACGTTGTCTGCCCCGCGCCGGGCGGTGCGAAACCGGCCATCGCCGACACCAGATTTTCCACACGGCTGTCCAGCAGCGTCTTGCCGTCCGCCGTCTTCAGCTGTTCTATATGGTACTGGCTGCCCAGATACCAGTTTTGCATCACCATGTGATCCGGGGTACCGATGATGCTGACATCCAGATTGTTGCCGACATGCTGGAACCAGATCTGGTCGGCGGCGATACCGGACATGAACGAGGCGATATCGGTATTGCCAACCGTGGCGTCGTTTTCCACCACGGTATCGACACCGTATCCACGGCCAAATATGTAGGTATCGCTCCCTGTGCCACCCGTCAATGTATTCGCGGCGCTGTTGCCGGTCAGTACATTATTGAGTGAATTTCCCGTGCCGTTGATCGCCGTCGTGCCGGTCAGCGTGAGATTCTCAACGTTGGACGCGAGCGTGTAGGTGAGCAAACTCTGCACCGTGTCCGTACCATTGCCGGCGGTTTCGGTAATCACGTCGCCGGTGTTGTCACGCACATAGACGTCATCACCCGCACCACCCGCCATGGTGTCGGCGCCCGCGCCGCCGTTCAGAGTGTCGTTACCATCGCCACCGGTCAGGGTGTTTGCGGCGCTGTTGCCGGTCAGGACGTTGTTGAGGGTATTACCGGTGCCATTGATAGCGGTGGTACCGGTCAGCGCGAGGTTTTCGACGTTGGACACGAGCGTATAGGTGAGTGAACTCTGTACCGTATCGGCACCCTGGCCGGCGGTTTCTGTAATCACATCGCTGGTGTTATCACGTACGTAGACATCATCGCCAGCGCCACCTACCATCGTATCCGCGCCCGCGCCGCCACTCAGGGTATCGTTTCGCGGCGCTGTTGCCGGTCAGGACGTTGTTGGCCGCGTTGCCCGTGCCGTTGATGGCTGTCGAACCGGTCAGCGTGAGGTTTTCGACGTTGACGTTACTCAGGGTGTACGTCACGCTGCTCTGCACGAGGTCGGTGCCTTCGCCCGTATTCTCAGTCACGACGTCGCCGGTGTTGTCGACCACGTAGGTGTCGTTAGCTGCGCCACCGATCATGGTGTCGGCGCCCGTGCCGCCGCTCAAGGTGTTCGCAGCGCTGTTGCCGGTCAGCACGTTGTTGAGGGTATTACCGGTGCCATTGATGGCGGTGGTACCGGTCAGCGTGAGGTTTTCGACGTTGGACACGAGCGTATAGGTGAGCGAGCTCTGCACCGTATCCGTGCCAGCACCGGCGGCTTCGGTGATCACATCGCTAGTGTTATCACGCACGTAGATATCATCGCCGAGCCCACCCACCATCGTGTCGGCACCTGTGCCGCCATTGAGGGTGTCGTTGCCGTCGCCGCCGGTCAGGGTATTGATGGCGCTGTTGCCGGTCAGGACATTGTTGAGTGCGTTGCCGGTGCCATTGATGGCGGTGGTGCTGGTCAGCGTGAGGTTTTCAACGTTGGACACGAGCGTATAGGTGAGCGAGCTCTGCACCGTATCGGTACCCTGGCCGGCGGTTTCGGTGATCACATCGCCAGTGTTATCACGGACGTAGATATCATCGCCCAGTCCACCCACCATGGTGTCGGCGCCCGCGCCGCCACTCAAGGTGTCGTTGCCGTCACCGCCGGTCAGCGTGTTCGCGGCGCTGTTGCCGGTCAGGACTTCGCGGCGCTGTTGCCGGTCAGGACGTTGTTGGCCGCGTTGCCCGTGCCGTTGATGGCGGTAGTGCCGGTCAGCGTGAGGTTTTCGACATTCACGTTAGTCAGCGTGTAGGTGACGCTGCTTTGTACGAGGTCGGCACCTTCCCCTGCATTTTCGGTCACGACGTCGCCGGTGTTGTCGACCACATAGGTGTCATCCCCCAGTCCACCGATCAGCACATCAGCGCCGGCGGCTCCGTCAAGGCTGTCATTACCCGCATAGCCATACATCAGATCGGCAGCGCTGGTGCCCGACAATGCATCATTGCCACCCGTGCCCGAAACGACGTTGCGCGTGGTAGTCACATTGATCAGGAAATCATCCGCTATCTGGGCCCCCGAGGTATCCGTTGCGGTGACACGAATCGTCAGCGTTCCCATATCCGAAATAGCAGGGGTGCCGCTAAAGGTTCGAGTCGCTGAATCGAAACTCATCCAACCCGGTAACGCATTACCATCGGCCTGAGTAGCCGTCAGCGTCAACGTGTCCCCGGCATCAATGTCAGCGAAGGTGCCCACCGGAACGGTAAAGCTGAACGGCTGGCTCTCATTCGCCGCTTGATCGACGATGGGCGCGGCAACCGTCGGTGCATCATTGGCATTCGCCACGGTGATAACAAAACTGTCACTCACCGAAGCTCCGGCCAGATCGGTCGCAGTGACCTTGAGATCTAACGAGCCCACGTCTCCGTTGGCAGGCGTCCCTGTAAAGGCTCCGGTCGTAGCATTGAAGCTCAACCAGCCCGGTAAAGCCGTACCGTCCGCCTTCATGGCAGTGAGCGTTAAGCCATCGCCCGCATCAACGTCGGCAAAGATGCCCGCCGGCAATGTGAAGCTAACCGCTTGATCCTCGATCGCGGCCTGATCCGCAATCAGGCTCGCCACGGTCGGCGCATCATTCACATTAGCGACATTAACAATAAAGTTGTCACTAATGCTTGCCCCAGCCAGGTCGGTCGCGGTGACCTTGATGTCGATAGTGCCAACATCACCATTCGCTGGCGTGCCGCTGAAGCTCTGCGTTGCAGCATCGAACGTCAGCCAGGAAGGCAATGCGCTACCGTCGGCCTTCGTCGCGGCAAAAAACAGGCTATCACCCACATCGGGGTCAGAAAATGTACCCGCCGGTAGTGCGAAGTTGAATACCTGGCCCTGGGTCGCACTCTGATCGATGATCGCCGCTGCCACAACCGGGGCTGTATTTGGCGGGAACATACTGACCACATTGGCCAGACTCAATACCGTCGCATCCGCAAAGACGATCTGTTCCAATCGGTAATTACTGGCACCCTCATTGAGGAAGTAACTGCTGATCGTCAGCGTATCCGGCGTACCATTGATAGACAGCCGCAGATCATTTGCCGCTCTCGACAGCGTCACCTCAGCGGGCAACAGGTTCACGAGCTGCACGGTATCAAGCCTGCTTACCGACGTATCGTAGTTATTGATCGTGTCCTGCCCATATCCGCGGCCGAATTGATAGGTGTCGTTACCTGATCCACCGGTCAAGATATTAGCGGCGCTATTACCGGTCAGAATGTTATTCAGATCGTTGCCAGTACCGTTAATCGCATCCACTCCAATCAGAGTGAGATTTTCGACATTCGCTCCGAGGGTATAAGTGATGCTGCTCTGAACAGTATCCGCACCACTACTAGCACTCTCTGACACTGCGTCGCCCGCACTGTCAACGACATAGGTATCATTACCCGCGCCACCACTGAGCGAATCATTACCCGCCCCGCCATCAAGCAGGTCGTCACCGTTGTCACCGCGCCGGTCAGGGTGTCGTTGCCGCCGAGGCCCCGCAGGGTGTTGCCCCAGCCGGGGACGCCGGTCAGGACGTCGTTGCCCGCCGTGCCGCTGATGTCGAGGCCCCAGCTGTTGAGCTGGGCACGCGTCCATTGCGTGCCATCCGTGAAGTCGATCCGGTCGAGCTGGTA
Organism: Gammaproteobacteria bacterium; assembly: GCA_006218035.1. Classification (GTDB taxonomy): domain Bacteria; phylum Pseudomonadota; class Gammaproteobacteria; order VBWC01; family VBWC01; genus VBWC01. The sequence continues at coordinate 58,042 of VBWC01000023.1, read as the reverse complement.
GAAGTCGCTGGTCGAGCTGTACCAGTTGTTGAGGATGACTTTGTCGACGCCGTTCGTATGGCGCAATTCGAGGTTTACGCCGTTGCGTACGACGCTGATGTCGGTGGCCGCGATGCCAGCGCCAAACGTCACGACGTCGGTAAAACTTTGCCCATTGGATTCGTTAATGGTGTCGACGCCGTCACCGAGGTTGTATTCGTAGGACCAGTACGTCGTTGCCGTCGTTGCCGGTGAGTACGTCGTCGCCGTCGCCGCCTTCAAGCGTGTCATTACCACTATTGCCGCTCAGCGTATTGGCCAGGCTATTACCCAGCACGGTCGCGCCGCTGGTGGTCGCCACGGAATAACTGGCGGCCGCCGCCCCGATATACTGAATCCCCTCCGCCGTCAGCCGGCCCTGAATCTCCGGTGTCAGCGTCGCGGTGTCGAGCAAGTGGCTGAGCGTGACGAAGGGTGTCCAGCCGGTGGTGTCGAGCATGGTGGCGCCATAGCGTTTCAGGTCGAGCAGATCCGCCACGGCGTTATAGGCATCGGTCTGTGCGTAGGTCAGGAGCGCGCTGTTCATCGCGCTGACATCCATCCGTATCGCACTGCCGTCATACGTGAAGGTGATGGCGTCGAGGTAGGGCGTGAGGCGAGTCTGGAGCGCGAGGGCGCCGTAGACGGATTCCTGCAAGGCGGTGTAGCTCTGGTTGAGCAACGTCAGTTGTTCGCTGGTCCAGGTCAGGGTGACGGGGTCGGTGCCGGTGGGTACTTGACGGAAGGTTCTGCCGTTGAAGTGTTCGAGGACGGTGAGTTTGTCGAGCCATGCCTGGTATTCGGGCGTGCCGCTGGTGATGCCGGCGAAGGTGAGGGTGAGCGGATGTCCGGCATACGCGCCGCTGGCGCTGGTGGCCATGGGGCTGGTGTCGGACCACGCCTGTATCATGGCATCGAGGAGGTTGCGCTGGTCGGCGCGGGTGGTGGCCTGGGTGAATTGGGTCAGTATGTCGGTGAGGGCGGGTGACAGGGAGACGGCTTCTCGGAGGTCTCTGACCTGTCCGCTGCCCTGCATCGTCGGCAGTGTCTGGGCTTCGGAAGTGAGCGGTATGGTGTCGGTGAAGCTGGAATAGAAGGTGTTTTCGCGCAGGTCGACGTCGCCGAGCTGGGCGGTGTCGCGGTGGTGCCGTCGCTCTTTATATAGGTGCCAAGGTCGGCGATGACGTTGCCGTTGGGCAGGACGGTGTTGTTTTCGGTTTTGGCGACAGTGATCGCGACGATGTTTTTCTGGCTGAGGGTGGTGAGTTCGTTGGCTTGGCTGAGGCCGTCCTGGTTGAGGTCTTGCCAGATTCGCAAGCTGGCGAAATTGGTGTCGCTGCTGTTGACGAGGCCGTCGTTGTTGGTGTCCTGGGCTTGCAGGGCTTCGAAGCCGTCGATAGCGTTGCGTTGGCCGCCTTGTCCGTCGGGGATGAGGGTGGCGTCGCCGAAGAGTTCGCGTCCGGAGTCGATGGTGCCGTTGTTGTTGCGGTCCAGCACGAGGAAGCCGTCGTCACTGCTGATCCAGCCGGTGGCGGTTTTGATGCCGTCGCCGTCGTGGTCGAAGAGGATGGGGTTGCTGGTGTTGAGGGCGGTGGTTTCCAGGCCGTCGCCGTCGAGGTCGAGGACTAACGGGTCGCGGCGGGGGACCCAGATTTGGGAGGAGGTGAAGAAGTTATGAACTCCTATCCCTATACCTTGCATCCAAGGGTTAAAAATCAACGATTCGAGAAAATCAACCAACATATTCTGCGGTTGCATATTTGGCACGGGAAGGAGAGGGATCATTCCCATCTGTGCCAATGCGTTCGCGACCCAAGTTGAACACTGGGAACCGTAGAAAGCTGCATACACGGGTGGAGCTACAGTAGTAGTGCTGATGTAATTCATCAGACTAACGTATTGCTCCTCAGTGATTCCGACTGAGCCGCTGCTTACATCCGAGTCATGTAGGGTATCATCTTGTACATGTCCGTATTGAACTAAACCAGATGGATCAGGAGCAAAACCATATCCCCGTTCAATGCCGTCTGGACCTGTGACAACAAGAAATGAATGTGGCGGGATTAAGGTACCGGAACTCAAGTCGATTCCGCCGTTATAAATCCTGATTTCCACATTTAACATTATTCTTCTCCTTGTAAATAAAGCTTGATATAGGGAGCAGCGAGAAGTGAATTAATCAAACCTACCGCGTCCTCATGCTTTTCGTTATAGATCTTCACATTAATCGACATGGCTTTTGCGTTTTTTTCGTACTCATCTACGCTCGCACCGATAATTTCTGAAATAACCTGGATGTTCGAAATATCATAAATATTCAGAATGACACCCTTAGACGTTCTTACGAAAAATACAAATTGTTTCTTTGTACAATCGTTCTCGTCGACACATAACTGATGCTTAATCAATATGGATTTAGCGCTCTGTGTCAGCCTAAGCGCCTGTTCCTGATAGATCGACGGAGAGCCTCCGAGAACAACCGATGTCTCAATAAGCAGAAATGCCAATAAAACAATCCTAAAAATATGCCTCATAGATCACTCCTCTTTCCACCAAGTAATTTCATTTTCGTTCTTCCAATTCTTCCATCCATTCTCTGTACATCAGATAATAAACGAGTGAGTATCCGCTTACGTCACGCCGCCTCGCACAACTCCCGCACCTGTCCGCTGCCCTGCATCGTCGGCAGTGTCTGGGCTTCGGGGGTGAGCGCGGTGGTGCCGTCGCTCTTTATATAGGTGCCAAGGTCGGCGATGACGTTGCCGTTGGGAAGTACGGTGTTGTTTTCGGTTTTGGCGACAGTGATCGCGACGATGTCTTTCTGGGCAAGGGTGAAGAGTTCGTTGGCTTGGCTGAGGCCGTCCTGGTTGAGGTCTTGCCAGATGCGCAGGCTGGCGAAATTGGTGTCGCTGCTGTTGACGAGGCCGTCGTTGTTGGTGTCCTGGGCAGCCAGGGCTTCGAAGCCGTCGATAGCGTTGCGCTGCCCGCCTTGTCCGTCGGGGATGAGGGTGGCGTCGCCGAAGAGTTCGCGGCCGGAGTCGATGGTGCCGTTGTTGTTGCGGTCAAGCACGAGGAAGCCGTCGTCACTGCCAATCCAGCCGGTGGCGGTTTTGATGCCGTCGCCGTCGTGGTCGAACAGGATGGGATTGCTGGTGTTGAGGGCGGTGGTTTCTAACCCGTCGCCGTCGAGGTCGAATACTAGCGGGTCGCGGCGGGGGACCCAGATTTGGGAGGAGGTGTAGGACGTTGAGACGACGGGATCAACGATTCGACATATTTGTTCCTGATTAAGAAAGTCTTGATAGTCTTGCGCCCACTGTGGCGTTAGGGGCGGAACATCGAGCAGGTTGTCGGCAGCAGGAGTCCAATGATCGCTTCCGGGGCCATTGTCGGTTGGCGGAGCAATTCCCGCTGCGGCCAATGCCGCACTGGCCACCGAGTTTGAGTTTTGCGTGACTGGCGAATAGGGCAAACCTCGGTTGGCAATTTGTTGTTCAGTCTGGACGATATTGTTCCATTGCTGGCTAAGGTCGGCGCCTGTGGCCACGACTTCTGAGGGGTTGGGATTTTGAGGTGTCCCGAGTAACTGTTTTACCCATTGATCCTCAAAAGTAGATATCGCGCCAGTTTTTGTATCCAACGACCCGTAGACCGATGATGTGCTATTGGCCGCAGCGCTTGCTGCTTGAGATACATTGTAGCTATTACTATTTTCTGGTGGCGGGCTTCCTGTCGGGCCGGCTGTGGCCAAGAACTGCTGCCCGTTCGCATTAGTGTATAGCAATGTTTCATGGTAATAGTCCAAGCCTGCAAAAGACCCCAAGTATTCATATACGACATGAATTGTTTCGTTCGACATTTTTTCCTCGCCTTTAAAGAGTTGATAAAGTCATGCCTGCACTGACTTTACTGACCTTGCTGTAGTCGCCTGGTGTCATCGGACTGAGAGATATATAGACATTAACCCTGGACAGAAATAGTTGAACGAATGGCACAATTGACCCCACTACGTCATACCTGTCCGGGCGGCTGCCTGTTGGGTTGGCACTCGGGCGTGGGTCAACTTTAAATCCTGCGTTACGCAGTATGCTTTCAGCGTCATCGAACGATGTCCCAACGGGTATGTATTGAACAACCACTTCTGTAATGTCACTAGCTCCCATCGGTTTCAGCGCCTTCGCATCACTCAATTTCTTGTAAGTCTGCTCAATTGCCGCACGAAGCTGCTTTCCACGCTGCTCTAATAAATCGGAAGTCATCATGTTTATTTCCTTTTGAATAGCTTCTCCACGTGGCTGGTCGCTTTGCGTCTGTTGCAGTTTGTCGAGGCGCGCCTTGTTTTCTGCGTCAATGCGGTCGCCGCTTTTTTCTTCCGCCTTTTTTGCATGCGGGTAGAAACGTTGCACGAGGGGTTTTGGAATCTCGAATTGGAAAAATTCTGCGGGATCCAACTTCGTCCAGTGACGATAATCTCGCCCCCCCTCTTTCTCAATCCACAATGAATACTTGTATTCATCCGGAGCACCAAATGCCGAACACCCATGCAAGGTGAAAGTTAAATAAGCGAGATCACTCAGCAAGTACTTTCTGTAGTACAAATAGTCAATACCCCCACCCAACGAGTTCCTCTTACTTACGCTCGAGAACACGGCTTTCAATCCATATGCACTCGATTTTTCGTGAAAATAGTCCCGATCTTCCATATTGGACATCTTCGTCGGATGCGCAGGTTCGCCCATCCTCAACGTCTCAATCGACCCAACATCCCCTTCCGGATAAAAAATCTTCAGCTGGTTGTTAACGTAAGCGTGCAGCTCGCAGTCATAAAACGATGAATCGTTTCCCAAGTCCCGCCATACCAATCGCAACTCCATCGCCTGGATATCCGGCGGCAATCCCTCCTCTTCCATTTCCGGCAGGTTGAACCGCTTGGCAAAGGCCTTGCTGTAGGTCCACACACTGACCTTGCCCTCCGCACCCAACACCGGGTCTGTCGGCGCAGTGGACGATCCGTCGGCGGGCGCCGCCAGCAAAGAGGCGGGCAGAATGAGCAGATAGAGAGACATCAGCAATGCGTGGGCCATCCTTTTCATGCGTTTCTCCAGTTGAGGGGACGCAGCATTCACATGCTGACGGTTAGTTTCTGTTACCGATTCTATGCGACGAGACGATACGCAGCCGGGTGCGTTCCGGCGGCATCTGTTTTTCTCTATCGTTTGCATATTATTTTCTTGGTAGCACGCCGTTCGTTTTACTTTCGCACATACTCTACCGCACACCACTCCCCCGCCGGGGGTCGCTGTCGCTGATCTGGCTTCCTGCCAATGACGGTGTTTTCGATTCCGGATGTCGAATAACGGCAACGGTTTTTCTTGTTCTGTTTGTCTTCTTTTCCGTCGCCAGTACCTATTGCGGGTACCGCGCGGCATTGTCAGACGGCAGCGTTGTTATTGTCAATCTCGTTAGGTTGCCTGTATTTGACCTTTGTTGACTGTCGGCATCGGCCGTTGCAGTGAGTGCGGAGACGGGTTTCTGTTCTTTCTCTATACTATGGAAGCTCTTATAATTTCTTGTTCGTCATTCCCGCGAAAGCGCGACTGCATGGATGCGGGAGGTAGAGCGGCGTCGGGAACAGCCGCCGAGGAATCCAGTCCCATTCACAACCGCTGGATTCCGGGTCTCCGCTGCGCTCCGCCCGGAATGACGGTCTCGATGTGTTGTCACGTCATTTGGTAATTCTCAATAATTCGTCATTCCGGCCCCCTGTTTTCACCGGGGCAGGCTGCGCACAGCGGACGAGCCCAGGGATGCGCGAGGTAGGCCATGTCGGGAACCAATGGTCGAGACCCGGAATCCAGTACCCTGCCAGAGTTAGAAACACTGGATTCCCCGGCGGCTGTTCCCGACGCCGCTCTCGGTCGTTGCTCCCGGCAGGACTCTACCTCGCGCATCCCTGGGCTCGTACCTCCTGCATCCATGCAGTCGCGCTTTCGCGGGAATGATGGCCATTGGGCGTGTCATGCCTATAAGTAATTCTCGATAATCAGAGGTTCCCTATAAATATAGGAATCGCTGTCCCCTGTATCACGCCGCTTTTCTTAGGTCTCTGACCTGTCCGCTGCCGTGCATGGCGGGTGCGCCTGTGTGTCGGCCGTCATCGCCAACCGGGATGGTGCCCGTTACGTAATTCGACGCCGCGCGCCATAGATCACGAGGCCAAGCGCTGTCACTGCGGCGAATACCGCGCCGGCGATGAAGGTCGCCGCCGGACCTATTGTGTCCCACAGCGCACCGGCGATGACGCTCGCGAGTAACAACGCCACACCGCTGGCAACATGGAAGATGCCGAACGCCGTACCGCGCAGTTCGGCTGGCGCGGTGTCGGCCACGAGTTTGGCGAACAATCCCTGCGTCAGTCCCATGTGCAAGCCCCATAGCGCAGCGCCAGAAAATACGTGCCACGGTGTTGTGGCCGATGCCAATACGAGATCCGCCAGTACCAGCAGCGCGAGCCCGGCGAGCAGCAATGCGCGGCGGCTGATGCGGTCGGAGGCAATTCCCGCCGGATAGGCAGCGGCGGCGTACACGACATTCATGATGACCATCACGACCGGCACGTAGGCGATGCCGAGACCGACGCTTTGCGCGCGCAGCACCAGGAACGCCTCGCTGAACCGCGCCAGCGTGAAGACCGCGCCAAGCAACACAATCTGCCAGTAACGTGACCGCAGTCGTTTTGCCGCGGCGAGCGTGATCGGCGATCCCTGTCCCGGCCGGCGCGGAACCGAATCCGGTTCGCGCACGGCAACGATCAACAACGTCACAGCGATGAACGCGGGCACCACCGCGACCCAGAACGCGGCCCGAATATCGTCCACCAGCCACACCATAAGGACCACGGCGAGCAATGGACCGGTGAACGCGCCAACCGAATCGAGCGACTGGCGCAATCCATAGGCGGCGCCGCGTAACCCGGGTGGCGTAATGTCGGCCACCAGTGCATCGCGCGGCGCGCCACGGATGCCCTTGCCGACGCGATCGACGAAGCGTGCGGCGAATACCCACCACAGGGACGTTGCTAACGGGAACACCGGCTTGGTCAGTGCGCCAAGTCCGTAACCGAGCACGACAAGAAATTTGCGCTTGCCAAGATAGTCGCTAAGAGCGCCGGAAAACACTTTTGTGATGGCAGCCGTGCCCTCGGCGATGCCCTCGATGAAACCGATGGTGACCATGCTTGCACCAAACACTGTGGTCAAATAAATCGGTAACAGGCTGTGAATCAGCTCGGAGGAAATATCCATGAACATGGAGCAGAAGCCGAGCGCCCAGACACCGGCCGGTATACCGCGAATGAATCGCTGCTTCATCATGTTATGAAACGAACGAATACAACAGTCCGGCGACGGCGCTGGCTGCGATGACCGGAACAATGCCGACCTTAAAACGAAACAGCGCGATGAAAGCGGCGATGGCGATCAGCAGCGACAGCCAGTCGAACGGCCCGCCAAACCCTGCCGGCCAGAACACGTGGTGCGCGAAGAACACCGCCAGATTGACGATGACGCCGACCACCGCGGCGGTGATGCCGGTCAGGGGTCCGGTGAACTTGATATCGTCGCGTGTAGCTTCGACCGACGGGCCGCCGAGAAGTATGAACATGAACGATGGCAGAAACGTAAACAGCGTCGCCACGCAGGCGCCGGCGATACCGGCCAGTACCAGCGCTTCCGGCCCGAACAGTTCCTTCGTCCAGCCGCCGACGAAGCCGACGAAGGCGACTACCATGATCAATGGCCCAGGGGTCGTTTCGCCCAACGCGAGGCCGTCGATCATCTGCGTCGCCGTCAGCCAGCCGTAGTGCTCGACACCGCCCTGATAGACATACGGCAATACCGCATAGGCACCGCCGAACGTGACCAGTGCGGCCTTGGTAAAGAACCAGCCCATTTGGGTCAGCGTGCCCTGCCAGCCGTACTCAATCACCAGCCAGGCGAGGGCACCGCTCCAGATGGCGAAACCGACAGCCAGTACCGCGACAACACGCGACCAGCGAAAACGTGCGTGCCGGGGTATCGGCGTATCGTCGTCAATCAACGCCGGGCCATAGGTCTTAACGGAAGCCGCGTGGTGCCCGCCTGCCTTGAACTTGTCCGGTGCAATCCGCGAGCCGATCATTCCGAGCACACCGGCCGCCAGCACGATATACGGAAACGGCATCTTGAACATGAATATCGCCGCGAACGCGAGCACAGCGATGAGCCGCAGCACATTGTTCTTCAGTGCGCGCGAGCCGATACGCCACGCCGCGAACACGACGATCGCCACCACCGCCGGCTTGATGCCGTACAAAACGCCGGCCACCGCCGGCACATCGGCGTAGGCGAGATAGACCCAGGTCAGCGCAATAAGAATAAATAGTGAAGGCAGCACGAACAGCGCACCGGCGACGATACCGCCGCGCACACCGTGCATCAGCCAGCCGATATAGGTGGCAAGCTGTTGCGCCTCAGGGCCGGGCAGCACCATCGCGTAGTTCAATGCGTGCAGAAAGCGCTGCTCGGAGATCCAGCGCCGCCGCTCGACGAGTTCCTGATGCATCATGCTGATCTGACCGGCCGGGCCGCCGAAACTGATGAACCCAAGCTTAAGCCAGTAAAGCACGGCCTGCCCGAAGGGCACGGGCGCGGGGAGCGATTCCATAGCAGGTTCCTTGTTCAACGAAAAATTCTGTTATTGAGCATTGCCAAATGACCTGACCACAACACGTGAGGGCCGTCATTCCGGGCCCCTGCTTTCGCAGGGGCAGGCTGCGCGTAGCAGTCGCGGGAACGACGGTATTCTCACCGCCGCCATCCCGGGCGAAGCGTAGCGCAGACCCGGGATCCAGTTCTTATCGGAGCCACTGCATTCAGTACCCGTAGGTCAGTCGCAACCGGACGGGCTGGATTCCCAAGCGGCTGTTCCCGACGCCGCTCCCGGTACTTGCTCCCGGCAGGACTCTACCTCGTCCGTCCGTGGACTCGCGCTTTCGCGGGAATGACGATCTTTAGACATGTCGTGCCTATGGACGCTCTGATCAAGTGGCTTTTTGTCATTTCGACCGCAGGGAGAAATCCTGATGTGGTGGAATCGCCGCGAAGTGTTTACCACCCGGATTTCTCGCTTCGCTCGAAATGACACTTAATCAGAGGTTCCCTATAGGTAATCGTCAATAGTGGGCCAGCGACGAAGTCCAGCGCGACGTTGCATAGCGCAGTACCAGATATCCGACAACGGCGGAACAAAGCGAGCCGATCGCGATCCCGAGTCGCTCGTCGAACACCTTGACGGACCCCATCTCCTCGAAGACCAGCGAACCGATAAACAGACCCATCGTCAATCCGATTCCGCAGATAATCTGCCACGCCACACAACATCAGCCAGCTCGACTTGTCCGGCAGCCGCGCAATCCCGAGTTTGACGCCCAGCCAGCAAAACACGAATACACCGATCTGTTTGCCGAAAAACAAGCCGGCGGCTATACCCACGCTGTTTCCCGTCGGCGCTACCCAACTCTCGTACCTCACGCCGGCTTCATCGCAGGATACCTCATCCGTCTCCTGATGCGCATGCCCGGGCGACATTGTCTGACGTACCGCCGGCGTGACCGCAGCATCGGATATCTGCCCTTCATACGGTACCCCACGGACGCCGGATCAGCCGCACATTGGACGGAAAGCGCTCGCTATAGCCAGCAACAGGGCCCGGCGTGACAGCGGCCGCCGCGATCCGGCCCGGCGCCCGGACGCACCTTTTAATAACTGTTTTCAGGGCACTTTTCCGCCCCGCGACCGGGACTGCGCCGTTAAAGAATTCGCCTCGCCGGTCCGATACCCTGAGTTGAACCGCAACCGCGGAACAAATCAATTCAGGGACGACATAGTACAGACCGGGTACTGGGGCGCGGATTTGGCCGAAACCGCACCCGGGGATCGACCGTTTATATCTGCTCCACGGGGATGAACAAGAAAAGCGATGAGCCCGACCGTCATACAGAAGCTTTCCTATAAAAGATATGCAGTCGTGCTGCGCGAAACACTGGAACAGGTGCATGCCATTGTGTTTTGCAATGCTGATGGCGCGCCTCTTTATATTAACCACTGCGACGGCAAGAGCTCCACCGTCGACATCGCACCGTATCTGCAACTATTAAACGCAACACGCGACGCGAGCCCATCGCCTTTCGAAACCTATTCGATCGGCAATAACCTGGTGGCCTGCGATATGCTGATATCGGCGCCGCAGAACATTCCGCTCGGACGACTGATCGTCACGTTGCATGAATCTGCCAGGGGTCTGAAGAACCGGGCGACCACTCAAGCCGCCATGTCCGCGATTGTTGACTGCCTGGTCGATGAATACCGCATCCTGACGGATCTCGGCACGCTGTCGGATGACCTCGATGCGCGCCACGAAGAACTTCACCTGATCTACGAAACCAGTAATCTGCTCGAGACCATACAGGATGCCCACAGCGGGCTCACCAAGCTGGTCAGCAAGTGCGTCGAGTATATGAACGTCGATATGGTCGTGCTGTATCTGCCGGAAAAAAAGATGACCATCCCGCGATATAACACCAGAACACCGCTCGACAATCCCGACAAGGTAACCGCTCAACTGACGTCGACGCTCTACGCATGGACAGAGAAAGCCGGAAAGTCCCTGCTAAGCAACGAACCAAATGAGTCGGTCCGCGTAGAGGCGGGCATACGCATGGACTATAAATTGCTGTCCTGCCCCGTCGTCGATATTCGCGGCAAGCTTGAGGGCCTGATTGTCTGTGTGAACACCCGGGACCGCCGTGACTTTTCGAGGAATGACCAGCATATCATCGAGGTGATCTCACGGACCGCCGCGGCGATCATTCACGCCAATTACGATTCTCTCACCGGACTGATGAATCGTGAAAGCTTCACCTGGCAGGCTGAGCGGTTACTCGACTATGCCCGCCAAACCGGCTGGAATCACTGCGTGCTATATGTCGATATCAACCAGCTGCAGGTGGTTAACGATACGCTGGGGCACCTGGCCGGCGACGCGCTGATCGTGCATGTCGGCCGTATGCTGTGCGGGCAGGTGAAGCAGTCCGATTTTGTGGGCCGCCTCGGCGGCGGCATTTTCGGCGTTCTGTTGCAGAACTGCCCGGGTAATGTCGGCGAGCAGGTCGCCGAGCGCATACGCGCCAACATCAGCGTAGACCGGTTCACGTGGCAAGACCGCGATTTCAGCATCAGCGCCAATATTGGCATGAGCGGCATGTTTGCTGAAAACGACAGCGGCGCCGCCAGCATTTATGCTGCGGAACTTGCCTGCGATGCCGCCAAGGAAACCGGCCGGAATCGCCTCAAGATTTTCAACGACGGCAATATCGAGATGCTCCGGCGCAAGGACCAGATGCACTGGGTAAATCGTATCCAGCGCGCCCTCAAGGACAATCTGTTCATCGTCTACTGCCAGCCGATCATCCCGTTTACGCCAATTTCCGGCATGTACCATTATGAGATTCTGCTACGTTTGCAGAACGAGGGGGAAGGCATTCTCTCTCCCGGCAGCTTCATGACGGCCGCGGAGCGTTACGAGCTGATGCCGGCGATTGACCGCTGGGTGATCAAGGAAACGCTCAGGCAGGTACGCAATCACCGCTCGTTGTTTACCTGCACCGATATCGAACTGTCGATCAATCTGTCGGGGCAATCGCTCTGTGACGACGACTTGCTCAGCTACATAGACAACCTCGTGAAAGATTCCGGCATTCCGCCGCAAACGATAGGGTTTGAGGTCACCGAATCCGCCGCGGTCAAGCACATTGCAACGGCCACCGCGCTGATCGGCGCACTGCGAAAACGCGGCCACAAGATTTCGCTTGATGACTTCGGTACCGGACTGAGTTCGTTTTCCTACCTTAAAACCCTGCCGGTGGACGTGTTGAAAATCGACGGCAGTTTCGTCAAAGAGATGGCTCATGATCCGTTGTCCTATGAAATGGTTGGGGCTATCCATCGTATCGGACGCGTCATGGGTCTGAAGACGGTTGCCGAGTTTGTCGAGAACGATGCGATCGCGACATGCCTGAAAAAACTTGAGGTCGACTACGGCCAGGGATTCGGGCTGGGCAAGCCGCGTCCATTGAGCGACCAGCTGGTCGACCTGGAACAGGCGACACAATCGCAAGCAAGAAAATCGAATTTCCTGAAATAGCTGGCATTCGCCAGCGCGCCGAACCCGCCGCCTGCGGGAACCGGCCTCGCCTCGGGACGCATATAACCGTCTCACCGCGTATTATCTATTTTGAGTATTTGTCGCCGGATCGGTTTTGCCGTAGCATCCCGCGCCGTCGGCCTCCCTTAATCGGAAAGAAACATGTCTATTGAAGCGTGGATTAGTATTGCCGTCACCGGTGTTGCTCTGGCTCTTCTGATGGTTACCCGATTGGGTACCGATATGGTGCTGATGGGTGCGCTGGTCATTCTGAGTGTCACCGGCGTTCTGACCCCCGCCGAGGCGCTCGGGGGGTTCAGCAACAGCGGCCTGATCACGGTCGCCCTGATGTACGTGATCGCCGCCGGCATAAGCCACACCGGCGGCGTGGACCTGGTCATCGACCATGTGCTGAAACAACCCCGCACAACCACACGCGCACTGACACGGCTGATGCTGCCAACCATCGCGGTGAGCGGATTCATCAACAATACGCCCGTGGTCGCCGCGCTGATTCCCGCCGTGGTGCGCTGGGCACGACGCATCAATATGCCCGTGTCGCATTTTTTGATGCCGCTGTCCTATGCCGCGATACTTGGCGGAACGTTGACCATGATCGGCACCAGCACCAATCTGGTCACGAACGGCCAATACCAGAAGCTGACCGGCTCCGAGGGCTTCTCGATGTTTGATATCACGCCGGTCGGGATCGCCGTCGCACTGGCCGGTATCCTCTACGTTATTCTTCTCGGTCCGCGCTTGCTGCCGTCCCGGGACCGGGTGGCCGAGAGTTTCGCCAATCCGCGTGAATACACGGTCGAGATGGCGGTCGCGGAAGACGGACCACTGGTCGGCAAGACGATACAGGAAGCCGGACTGCGACACCTCGGCACGCTGTACGTTGTTGAGATCGTCCGTGGCGATCATGTCGTGACAGCCGTGGCTTCGGAGGAGCGGCTGCAGGGCAGTGATCGACTGGTATTCGCCGGCGACATCCGCGCGGTACTGGAACTGCAGCGCATCAAGGGACTGTTGCCATCGACCGAGGAAACGCCGCTGCTGTCCCGCCGCGCTCCGGAACGCCGTATTGTCGAGGCGGTCATATCGCCGCACAGCAGCGCCATCGGCAAAACCATTCGCGAGTGCCGTTTCCGCGATCAGTATGGCGCAGTGGTCATCGCCGTTGCGCGTAACGGCGAGCGTATCGAGGGGAATCTTGCGTCGATACGACTGAGCCCGGCGGACACACTGCTGCTCGAAGCGCGCCCGGCGTTCGTCCACCGCCAGCAATACAACCGCGACTTTCTGTTGATCAGCGATACCGAGGAAGAAAGTCCCGAGCACCCGAAGGCATGGCTCGCATGGACCATACTGCTCGCCATCGTGCTGATTGCCGCGACCGGCCTTGTCGACATGCTGCAAGCCGCGATGATCGGCGCCGCAGCGATGATCATCACGCGCTGCTGTGACGCGCACACCGCGCGGCGCAGCCTCGATATGCCGGTCATTCTGTCGATCGCCGCCTCGTTTGCGCTTGGAACCGCACTGGAGAAAACCGGCGTTGCCGCATTGCTCGCCAGTCAGTTACTGGAATTCGGCAACGGTAATCCGTGGGTAATGCTCGCGCTCACGTACTTGATGGTAACGTTACTGACGGAGATCATCACCAACAATTCGGCGGCGCTTCTTACGTTGCCCATCGTACTGTCCATGACGACAGGTGGCGGTCTGAATCCGGAACCTTATGTCATCACGGTCATGATGGCCGCGTCGGCGAGCTTTGCCACGCCAATCGGCTATCAGACCAACCTGATGGTCTACGGCCCCGGCGGCTACCGCTTCAGCGACTTCGTGAAAATGGGTGTGCCGCTGAACCTGCTGTGCGGCGTGGTGACGGTGCTGGTCGTTCCGTTGATCTGGCCGCTGACGGTCTGACACGGCGCCGGGCCGTGCAACCGGCCCGGGATCACGCCCAACCGCTATCGCTTCTGCTTGTAACCAGTGATCATCGCCCTGATCAGATTCTCGCGGTGAACCAGGCTGGTGACGATCACCCCTGAAAAGTGTATCAGCACGAAGAATAATGTAACGTTGGAAAACGCCTCGTGTATCTCCTCCCAGAATTTCTCGGCCGGTGAATCCTTACCGGAACCTTCATGATCGTCATCCGCCACCGCGGTCGAAATCATCGTCAGGCTGTTTCCCGCAAGCGGTCCATGACCCTGCGCACCGTATACCTCCAGCCCGCTCCAACTGATTCCGACGAGCAGCACGAGCAGAAGAATGACCATCAAGCCACCGACGGGATTGTGCCCGGCGTAGTGAATCGGGCGGCGGCGTATCAATGAACTGGCATAACCCAGCACGGCCGCACGCCCGTAGATAAAATCGCTGAACCGCGCGTGTTTGGTCCCGATAAAGCCCCAGACGATGCGAAAAACCAGCAGACCGATGATGGCGTACCCGGCGTAAATATGTACCAGGCTGTCATCCTCGCCCGTGAAATAGGCAACGAAAAACAACACCACCAGCGACCAGTGAAACACCCTGACGCCGATATCCCATACCTTGACCCGTTCGTCACGCTCCATGCCGGTACTCCATATTAGCAACCCGGGCCGCAAGCCGACCCCGCCCTGAATTTACACCCACCACGCTGACTGCTGCCACGCTCGGCGTCCTTCAACCTCCAGATGCAGCGTGATTCCGAGAAACGTCTGGATCAAGATACCAAGGAAGCGCTGATTAATCGTCTTATTGTCATTCCCGCGAAAGCGCGACTGCATGGATGCAGGAGGTACGAGCCCATGGATGGGCGAGGTAGAGTCCTGCCGGGAGCAACGACCGAGAGCGGCGTCGGGAACAGTCGCCGAGGAATCCAATAACGCACTGTGTTAAAAGCACTGGATTCCGGGTCTCGACCACTGGTTCCGGACGTAGTCTACCTCGCCCGTCCATGGGCTCGTCCGCTGCGCTCCGCCCGGAATGACGACACATCGGAGCCTCCCCAAGCGCCAACACGGCAATATTCTTCACGCCTCGCCTTGCGAAATCAACCCGCGGTACGTTCCGGCCGACGGACAGCCTCCCCACCGGTTAGATAAACCTTACGCCGTTGATACTGGCGCTTCCGGACTTTCAGAAACAACGGAGTGACATGGTCGGGATATCGGGGAACCCTGCCGCAAGAAAATCCGTCTGCGATATCCGTTGATGAAAGAAGCGATGTAAAACGCGCGGGGTCTCTCCTGCAATCCCTTGCCTGGGCACACGGGCAGGACCGACCTCAAACATCGGCCGGCCACCATCGGACATGGATTTGCGCCGATACCACGCGGGTTTGCCTGACGCCATCCGGGCCGGCGATCGGTCGGTTGCCTCCGGCAGCAAACCCCGCCGGGCACGCCGCCCGGATACCAGAAGTCCGCAATCCAGCGGATATTGATACTGCGCCCTATCCAATAGCGGGTGGACTAAGGTATACATCGCGACACCTGAAACACGAGGAGCACGATTGAGCACGTCTTTACCACTTCGCCCGGACTCCCCCGCGAACCGGAAACTGTACGAGGACATGGCGGCTGGCCTCGCGACACAGGGTTACGCGATAGTGGCGAATGCATTGCCGGCGGGTTTGCCGGACACGTTGCTCAGTCACGTCAAATCGCTGGACCCGGCCGCGTTCAGACCGGCCGGAATCGGCCGCGCGCACGATCATCAACTCGACCGGTCGGTGCGCGGTGACAGCATTCACTGGCTGGACAATAATGACGATGCAGTACGGCGCTATCTCGCATGGACCGAAAACCTGCGCCTCGAACTCAATCGGCGGCTGTTTCTCGGTCTGTTCGATTACGAATGCCACTATGCGTATTATCCGCCCGGCGCGTTTTACAAACGGCACGTCGATGCCTTCAAGGGCGATGCAAACCGCGTGGTCACCACCGCACTGTACCTCAATCCGCAGTGGACGCCGCAGGA
This sequence comes from Gammaproteobacteria bacterium, assembly GCA_006218035.1. GTDB lineage: Bacteria > Pseudomonadota > Gammaproteobacteria > VBWC01 > VBWC01 > VBWC01. Next base: position 41,803 of record VBWC01000023.1, on the reverse strand, counting down.
CGGCGGCGAGCTGCTGCTCTACCCTGCGGATGGCGACGTACCGATCGCACGCATCCCGCCCGAATACGGCACGATGGTGCTGTTCCTCAGCGAGGACTTTCCTCACGAGGTCGCGACCGCCCACCAGCCGCGCTACAGTATTTCCGGCTGGTTCCGTATCAACAATACCGTGGGCAACACGATCGATCCGCCGCGCTAGGGAAGCTCTGATTTATTCTGATATTGTCATTCCCGCGAAAGCGCGAGCGCGAGCCCATGGATGGGCGAGGTAGAGCGGCGTCGGGAACGGCCGCCGAGGAATCCAGTAAACCGTTGAATTTGTAGCACTGGATTCCGGCTCTCCGCTGCGCTACGGCCGGAATGACGACACATCAGAGGTTCCCTAGGGAAAAACGGCGCGTTCCCACAAAATCCGATGCACTTGTCATTCCGGTCTCCCGCCTGCGCGGGGGCAGGCTGCGCGCAGCGGAGAGCCGGAATCCGGCACCGACAATTCAAGCGTTCACTGGATGCCCGCGGCGTTTATACCCGGAGGGTGCGGGAATAACGGACTGAGGATCGTCCTGTTTCGAATGCTCTTCTGCATTTCCGCCTGCGCAGGAATGGCGGACGAACTCTGCTCCGCATCACCGCGCGTTAGTGAATACCGCACAAAACTCCGGTGACATACGCCACAGCCGTCGCCAGCCCTGCCCGTCTACTCTCCGCATGTGCACCTGTTTTTTTGGTGCACATCCATGGGACGAGTGTATCTACATAAAGGAGAGAAACATGTTGAAGAAACCAAACATAGCGGCGTTGTTGCTGGCGACCGTGGCCTTCATCGGCGGCCAGGCGTACGCCGGTGAAGCGAGTTATCCCGGCGCGGCATGCGTCAAATGGAGCGCCGGCGATCCACAGCCGCTGCTCAGCTACAGCGAGATACTCAACCCCTCCAGCACGGCGTGGCTACGGGTCGACTGCCCGATAACACGGACCGACTTCGACAGCTTCCTGCATGATGCCGGCGTCGAGAGCAGCTGGGTGCGCATGGTCGACCGCCACTACACCAGCAACGGCTCCTGCCGTCTGATAAGTTACTCGCATAACACCGACGGCACGGCCTCATTCTGGGCCACCGGCACCCGTTACACCGCTGGCACTGGCAATCAGGCTCAGGTGTTGAATACCGGCAGTCTGGACGGTGAAAACGGCGCGTCACATCTGTATTTCAGCTGTCTTATACCGCCGACCTACGCCGGTAACTACAGCACGCTCGTTACCTACTACGTCAATCAGTAACCACCAGTGCCTCACGGTCCGCCTTGGCCCGTGAGGCACTCTCATTAAAAGCGGGGGAGCACCAACATGAACGCAAGCCATGCACGAATTGCAGTCACCGGGCTGTTGACGGTCGTCGGCGTATCCGGACTCGTCTATGCGCTGTCCGGCAATAGCGACAGCGCGGTACTCGCCGAACTGAAATCCATGAACCAGAAGATCGACACCAGCGCCGCAGCCCTCGCCGGCCGCGTCGACAACCTTGAGCAGCGATTGGCCGCGCGCACCGACACGCTCGACGAGCAACTGGCACAACTGCGCTCCGCCAATCCGGTCACGGCGACCGTGGATGTCAGCGACAACATTGCCCGCGCACAGCAGGACATGGCCCGTCTGCAACAGGAGATCGCCAGTCTGCACGACACGCGCAATCTGCCGGTCGCCGCAAACCCCGCCGCCGCTGCTGCGCCAACGTTGACGCCAGAACAGATCGAGGCGCAGGCCGCACAGCAACGCCGCGTGCAGACGCAACTGCTCGAAACCACACTGGTCGCCGAAGCGCGCGACCCCGACTGGAGCGTCGCCGCCGAAGACCAGGTACGCACCGGGCTCGGCAAGGTCAGCGCCGAACTGACGGTTAACGATCTGGTCTGCGCATCGACGCTGTGCAAACTCGAAGCCAGCTCGACGGCCAGCGATCCTGCCGAGGTGTTCCGCACGATGAACGAACACCTGGCCTGGGACGGCGAGATGTTCATGACCATCAACCTCGACGAAGGCCGCACCACCGCCTGGCTGGGCCGCCCCGGCGCGACACTGCCGCGCGCGAACAATCCTTCGCAGTGACGCTACCCGGGACAAGGCGGCGCCTTGTCCCGGGCTCCGGCCGCGCGCGACACAGGTCGCGTCGTATCGACTAAAACTCCGCGTCCGTTATCCTGTCGACGTCTCCCCGAATTTGAGTAGCATCTGCGTTTAGAGTCCGGTTGCCACTGTAGCCGATCGCTCGGCAAGTTGTCTTGCGTAAGCAGTGGGAGTCAGTCCGCCCAATGCCTTTTTCGGTCTCTCCTCGTTGTATTCCCGTCGCCAGGCTTCGATGACAGCCTGGGCATGGGCGAGATTCAGGAACCAGTGCTCGTTCAGACATTCATCGCGCAGCCGTCCGTTGAACGACTCGATGTAGGCATTCTGGTTGGGCTTGCCAGGCTCAATGAGGCGCAAGCTCACGGCATGTTGATGGGCCCAGCTCAGCATCGCCTTGCCGGTGAATTCCTTCCCGTTGTCGGTGCGAATCACTCGGGGTAACCCACGTTCCAGCCGCCGCTGCTCCAGTATCCGAACCACGTGCCGGCCGCTGATCGCATGGTCCGGGGTGATCGCCACTGATTCATGCGTGGCGTCATCGACGATGGTGAGGGACTTCAGGGCACGGCCACCGGCCACCCGGTCGAACACAAAGTCCATGGACCAGACCTCGTTGGCGGCATCGGGACGTATCAGCGGCTGACGATCGCTCATCGGTACCTTCTTGCGTTTGCGGCGGCGTATCTGCAACCTGGCTTCGGCATACAGCCGGTCAACCCGTTTATGGTTGACTACCATGCCCCGCTGGCGGAGCTTCAGGTAGATCATGCCGGCCCCGTAACGCCGGTGTCGGTGGGCGAGCGTCACAATGGTCTCGCGCAGGGCGACATTGCGATCCGGGGCCGGCCGGTAGCGCAGGCTGCTGGCACTCATGTCCATGACACGCAGGACATGACGCTCGGAGAGACCCTTCGTGCACATCTCCCGCACCGCCTCGCGACGCGCCGGTGCGGTTACCACTTTTTTCGCAGTACCTCGCGGGTCACCTCCTGTTCGAGCATGGCCTCGGCCAGCAGTTTCTTGAGCCGGGTGTTTTCCGATTCCAAAGTCTTGAGGCGTTTGGCGTCCGAAACGTTCATGCCGCCGTACTTGCCGCGCCACAGGTAGTAGCTGGCCTCCGAGAATCCGTGCCGCCGGCACAGGTCTTTGACCGGTATCCCGGCGTCCGCCTCACGCAGAAAGCCGATGATCTGCTCTTCTGTAAAACGCTTCTTCATGTCCAATCTCCTTCCGGTTAGGGATTGGACTCTAAATCCATGTGCTACTCAAGAAGGGGGGACGTCGCTGTAATCGTTTGAAATACTCCTGTTCCGATTTTCTGCGCCGGCGCGACTGCATGAATACAGGAATTACCAACCCTTGGACGGGCGAGGTAGCGTCGTGCCGGGAGCAACGATAGAGGAATCCAGCGTCGCAAGACGTGCCAGCACGCAAGCAGGCAACGTCGCATCGCGCCGCAAGCAACGACCATGGCTGGCGTGTGAAAAACGAGCGGAGAAATCGCGGCCTGCAGGATGTGATGAACGCCGTGAACCGCATCGCTCGATGCCGGCAGGAAAACCGCTGTAGCGCCCCGGTAGCCCGGATGTAGCGCAAGCGCAGTCCGGGGATTGATGACACACCGTCATCCAGCGGCAATTCCCGATTACGTAGTGTTTTTCCGCCGCTTGCCTGCTTCAGGTATACTCCGTTTCTGCCTGGCGTCGCCAGGCGCCACCAGGTACCTCCTAGATGAAAGATCTGCTCCGCTTGGCCGGATACACGATCGCGACGCTCGCCATGATCTTCCTGTTGATCCGGGCCTCCGATTCCGGCGCGATGATCTATCTCGCGATCTTCATGGTGATCGTGCTACCGATCGCCATCGTCGTTTTCGTCGCCCGCCGCGCAAAACCGGGGGCTACGTAGCCCGTAGCATGCAGTGAACGCCGTGAACCGCATCGTGCGTGCCATGCCGCCCGATCAACGAATTTAATTTCCCGGACGTCCGGGAGCGATACGGTTCGTACCTCACCGAATCCTGCGCGCTTTAATCAATGGCCCCTTGTTGCCGCCCTCTGCCGAACGATAAGAATACAGACCACGACAAACACGACCAGCGCCGCGGATGCCGAGTAGCGACTTAGTGCCAGCCCGCCCTCGCCCAAAGGCTTATCAAGGAAATCGCCGACCACGGCGTCTAGTGGTCGAGTGAGAACGAACGCGGTCCAGAACAGCAAGGTATGGGATATTGTTGTCCGATAGTACGCCGCAGCAACGACTGCCAGCAGAACACCAAACACCATCGCGCTTCCAGCATAGCCAAGGCCGGCCGTATCGGCGGTCCAGTCGCCGACTGCGGTGCCCAGGGTCTGGGAAAACATAATCGTCACCCAATAGAACATCTCGGACTTTGGCGAACATACCGTATCGATCTTTACGCAGCACGGAATAGCGCCCGCGCAATCCGCCACGCCCGCGCTACATAATAAATCCGCTTCCGCTGTTAGCCCGTCGTAGACGTAACGCGGAAGCGGATCGAAGCCTGCAAGACCCCAAGCAGGGTTGATCTGATTACATCCCGTAGCGCGCGGCCGTATTGAAAAAACCGCGCCAGCGGGTGATCTTGCCTTGTTTAACGGTGAACACATGGACCCATTCGGATGTAAATTGTTGTTTGGTATCCAGCGCATCGGATTTTTCCCAACCGAGTACCGTGACGTGTTCGCCAGCTTCAATGAATTCACGGGGTTCAAACGCATGAATGTTGTCGGCACGTGCGACGTCCGCAAAAAACGCACCCACCTCTTCCCGATTTTTCCGCCGTCCGGCATAAGGCAAACCCTTCGAGCCGACGAATTCCCAATCGACCTTATCGGAGACCAAATTCAAAATCGCCGGTACATCGCCGCGATTGAAAGCCTCGTACGCCTGTTTAACGACAGTGCTCGTTGTGCTCATATCCGTTCCTCCAGTCTTTTGTTGTGAAGAACCGCCATCGATATACGTAAGGAGAGTCAATTTGGATGCCGCCGGGCGGCACGTTGACTTTGCCGCGCGTCACGAACAATGCATCCTTGATGTAGCATAACTGCCTAACGCTCGATGTTCGGGCGCGATAACCTCGTCAACGCCCTTTCCGCCCGGGCCCCGACGTGATCCTCGGGACAGTACACAGATCGGGATACTACCCTTGCAGACATAAACTCCGCGTATTCCGCCGTAAGATTTAAATCTACCGCCGCCTCCGCGTCAACATCACCGCCGGTCCAATTTTTGCCGAATATACACTCCGGCGAAACAATGACTCTGGGACGATTGCGTAGCAACACGCTCGCTATTTCATCGTGCGCGGACGTTATTTAAATGTGGGGGCATTTTGGTCGTTCGTAATAATGTGCCGAATGATGGCGGCAAAACATGCGGCGCAATGCCCTTCGAGACCGTGAAAGTATTCGGTCGACCATCAACATCACTCGCTCTTCATCGTACGCGCGACATACCTAGAGAACGAGAACGTCATTCCTGCGAAAGCACGACTGCATGGATGCAGGAGGTACGAGCGCATGGACGCGCGAGGTAGAGTCCTGCCGGGAGCAACGACCGAGAGTTGCGTCTGGAACAGCAACCGAGGAATCCAGCCCATCTAATGACCGCTGGATTCCGGGTCTCCGCTGCGCTCTGCCCGGAATGACGGTCCCTTTGTGTAGTCATTTCAGGATTACTTTCACAGTCTCTTCGGTTATTGCGCCCCACGCGGGCTTCTCGGGCGTATCGGATAGAAGAGCGACTGAGTAAACGACCAGCCGTGACTGTCGGTGTCCACGATGTGCCGAAGATCAACGGGATCTCCTCGCGCCTGGAAGGTGGAATCAGGATACAAGAGTGCGTCGAGGGATTCGGCCCCGAGAACTTCTGACGATACCCAGACGACGTTACCGAGTTCTGTATGGCGCTTGAGGCATTTCTCCGCCAGTACAGCCCGGATGTGTGGCTCGGAAGTCATGTCCATGTGCTGCTCGGTGATATCCTCCAACGACTCCTTCGCGACGAGCATCCGGTCATCTGGATCGAAGTCGTGCAGACCTCTTGTGACGGCACCATAGAAGTTTGGGTAACCAAACTCCTCTGCGGCGCTCATAACCTTTCCAGCGTAGTCCAAGACGAGAGAGGGAGCACCCGGTTGAGAGGCGTTCACTCGTGCCCAAACGTTGTCATACAGAGTGACTACGAGACTATGCGGTCGGCTGAACTCAAAGCCCGCGCGCGCTGCCTTTTGGAAGCCACGGAGTTGATCGAGCGCGTGCTGTCCCTCAGATAGAAAACGAGCAACGAAACCACGTACGTCAAAGTAGAGAACATAGACGTCGACTGTTTGCACTGTACCCATCGTGGTTGGTCGATGACCGAGGCCTAACTAGTATTAGATGACACAAACTGTAAATCCGCGTGTCGTCTAATGCAACTCGCCGTTTTAATAATGCTTCATTAAGCAAATATGCATTATTGAGGGTTTCTTTTAGCGCGATCCGAAATCTTGCGGATGGATGTTAGCGCGCCTGGGGCGCCCTATAGAGATGCTGGATTCCCGCTTTCGCGGGAATGACGGTGTCAGATTATCTCAGCCGTTCCTTGGTGAAGCGGAAAAAACCATTGCCGCGCCTACGCCATCGCGGCGCGGCGTTTTAGTTCCACGCCCTGGCTGCGCAGGTAGTCGTCGTAGCTGCCGTTGAAGTTGACGATGCCTTGCGGGGTCAGTTCGATGATGCGGGTGGCGAGCGATGAAACGAACTCGCGGTCGTGGCTGACGAAGATCAGCGTGCCGGGATAGTTTTCCAGCGCAAGGTTGAGCGCCTCGATCGATTCCATGTCGAGGTGATTGGTCGGTTCATCCATCAGCAGTACGTTCGGTTTCTGCAACATCAGTTTGCCGAACAGCATACGGCCTTGTTCGCCACCCGAGATCACCTTGACGGACTTCTTGATTTCGTCCTGTGAAAACAGCAACCGCCCGAGCGTAGCGCGTATCGCCTGCTCGTCGTCGCCTTGCTGTTGCCACTGGCTCATCCAGTCGAACAAGGTCATCGCGGTAGCGAAGTCTGCGGCGTGGTCCTGTGCGAAGTAACCGATGTTGACGTTCTCGGACCATTTGACTATGCCGCTGTCCGGCGCCAGATCGCCAGCGAGGCAGCGCAGCAGCGTGGTCTTGCCGATGCCGTTCGGGCCGATCACGGCGACACGTTCGCCGACCTCGACCGCAAGGTCGAAACCCTTGAACAAGGGTTTACCGTCATAGCCCTTGCCGACGCCGTCGAGTTCCAGTGCCAGCCGATAGAGTTTCTTCTGTTGGTCGAAACGCAGGAACGGGCTGACGCGGCTCGATGGCTTGATGTCTTCGAGTTTGATTTTTTCGATCTGCCGCGCCCGCGACGTCGCCTGCTTGGCCTTCGACGCATTGGCGGAGAAGCGGCTGACGAAGGCCTGCAACTCGGCGATCTGCGCCTTCTTCTTCGCGTTCTCGGAGTACTGGCGTTCGCGCACCTGCGTTGCGGCGGTCATGTAATCGTCGTAGTTACCCGGATAGATGCGCAACTCGCCGAAGTCGAGATCGGCCATGTGCGTGCAGACGCTGTTGAGAAAGTGCCGGTCGTGGGAGATGATGATCATCGTGCTGTTGCGCGCGTTGAGCATGTCTTCCAGCCAGCGGATGGTGTTGATGTCGAGGTTGTTGGTCGGCTCGTCGAGCAACAGGATTTCAGGATCGGCGAACAGTGCCTGCGCAAGCAGCACACGCACCTTCCAGCCCGGCGCCACGGCGCTCATCAGGCCGGCGTGTTGCGCCAGCGGTATATCGAGACCGAGCAACAGATCGCCGGCGCGGGACTCGGCCGTGTAGCCGTCGAGTTCGGCGAATTCCACTTCGAGCGCGGCGACCTTCATGCCGTCTGCTTCGCTCATGTCCGGCAACGCGTAGATGCGATCGCGTTCCTGCTTGACGCGCCACAGCTCGGCATGTCCCATGATCACCGTATCGAGCACCGTGTAATTCTCAAATGCGAACTGGTCCTGGCGCAGCTTGCCGACGCGTTCGTTGGCATCGATGCTGAACGTCCCGGCGCTCGCCTCGAGGTCGCGGCCGAGTATCTTCATCAGCGTCGACTTGCCGCAGCCGTTGGCGCCGATCAACCCGTAACGGTTACCGCCGCCGAACTTGACCGAGATGTTTTCAAACAGGGGCTTCGCCCCGAACTGCATGGTGATGTTGGCTGTAGAGATCAAGATAGGTTTCCAGAACAGAGATTAACGAATGACTGCGCAAGAATCGGCGGCGGCAGGATAAAGGGCTGGCATTATGCCACAGTTAACGTGGGGGCGGATAGCGCCAGTTTGCCACTATCGGACGCAATGCCCGACGAAGACGCTCCATACGGCGGAATACGCTGGCGCTATTCCGCCCTACGCGTGCTATCTCCCCAGCCGATCACATATTTATGGCTTCCAATCAGAAACATCTAATATGCTGCTTAGTGGAGGAGCATAAAGAAGCGATCTTTTTATCGGTCCTTCGAACCCTGTAGCTGAACGAATCTCTTCCCTCATGGATTCGACCGCATCAAGTGGCAGCCGCGGATCTAGCATGATCTGACTTATCATGACGTGAGGGTCTACCTTATAGCTATATGTTTCTTCGTCCAATTTGGAATCATCCATCTCGAAGTAAAGCAATCGCAATTCTCGCTCGTGCGAAAATGCTGGCCGCTTGACAAGAAGACTATTGAAGATCCGGTCCACTCCGATTCCATAGTTGTCAAAAGTATTGTTCGCTACCTGCTTCATTTTCCGGGACGAGAGATACCGAACCCGCCCCACGCAGCACTTCACATCGGTATGTTCCGGATGAGCCCTATCGAGTTCACGCCTCAATGTGGCAATCGTAGAGCGCAAGCGTACCCCGTTTTCTTCTGGTGCATAAATACGCCACATAGCATCCGATGCTTTGTGAAAAGTCCAGCACTGACCATACATTCTCTCGTGGTAGTTGTACTCCACGATTTTTCCGGACTTCATCCGCACCTTTGAGCTCAAAATGAAGTTCTCAAAAGGATCATTCCACAACTTAGGCTTCACCAGCGTGTTGCTTCTCGATAGGAACAGTTCCTTCAGCCGTTCAACAGTTGTAATTCGATATACGTATCGATCTTTTGCATCAGTTTTGAAATTAAGGTACATAGGTGCCTAACAGTTCACGTAGGGCGGAATAGCGTCAGCGTATTCCGCCGCATGATTTACCATCGCTCTTCCGCCTCCATCCCGTCGTCACCACCCGCCCAATCCGGCGAATATACACCGTCCTTCACCAACCGGTGAAACGTGGAATGCGGCCAGTCGGCGACACGTTTCACAAGACCGTGTTTGACCGGATTGTAATGCAGGTAATCCATATGGGCGGCATAATCCCGATCGTCGCGGATTTGGTGTTCCCAGTAACGTCGCTGCCAAATACCTCGCTCTCCCTTTTCGCGGCGCACGTCGGACCGCCGCTCGGTAGCGGGCAGTTGTTTCGCGAATAGCGTTTTGATAAACGCCAGCGGGTCGGGTAGTCGTCATCGCCGGAGGGTAATGTCCAGATGCAGTGGACATGATCAGGCATTACCACCCAACCGTCGACATGAAACGGATACTTCCGGCGCACGTATTGCGTAGCCGTCCGAAGCACATCAATGTGCCGAACCAGGCGATCATTGGGATAGCGTTCGAGAAGATTGACGGTGAAAAAGTAACAACCGCCCGGGATTCTGCTGCGGCGATAGTTGGGCATGGCGGAAATCTTATGCGCAATTGCCTGTTCGGGACGTCTCCATTCGCCGGAATTCGCTGCGCTATTCCGCCCTACACAGACTGGGGGGGTGTTATGCCGCAATACCTTCAACGACAAGATGGCTTACGTCAGTTCGGTGGCTCGCATGCTCGAAGGTAATGGCGCAGACGTTGCCCTTTGCATCGACATCAAGAATAGTGTTTTCATCCAGATCTCTGGATTCCGCTATGCCGCTGTCGCGGAACTCGATGTATAGCGTGTCAGTGTCTTCGAAGTAACTCACTTTCATGATTTATATCCTCTATCAAAGAACGCATTGTGTCCGGTTTCGCCATCCGGTAACAAAATTACCCGCAGGTAGCGACCATCCGTTTCTTTGATTCTAGCCCATCGCCGTATTCGGCCATCAGCCTGTAAACTCTCTTGTTCAGGACACCGGATAACATATGCAATCACTCATCCTTGATCGCCTCCCGATCCGGCCTGATCCTGGTAGCCTGAAAATATTTCGTCGTCTTCACTACCCCTTGCCCCTTATCGGCATAAGTAGACCACAAAGTAGCAAGTAGCCCGAATGTAGCGCAAGCAGAATCCGGGAAACAACCATCGCATCGCCCCATACGAGATACGAGCCCCGACACCAATCACAAATTCCTCGGGTCGTCCGCCGGTGATACTTCAGTCTCCACCCGTCCGGCCTCAAGCGTGCGAATTACCGCGAGAAAGTGCGCGCCGTAGGCGTCGAGTTTGCGGGCACCGACGCTGGAGAGTTGGGCGAGTTCGGTGGCGCTGGCCGGTCGGTGTTCGACCATTTCCATTAACGTGGCATCATGAAAAATTACGTAGGCGGGTACGCCTTGCGCGTCGGCGAGCGCTCTGCGGCAGGCGCGCAGTTCACGCAGGGCGGAATAGCGTCAGCGTATTCCGCCGCATGATTTACGACTGCTCCCCCGCCTCCATCCCGGCACCACCGCCTACCCTGCGCCGCCCACATCCGGCCCTGGCGGGTATTCACAGGGACGGGCGGCATCAGAACCAACAAGGTCGCAAGACACGCGAAGAGCACCTTGGCCCGGCGGCGGCGTCCGCGCCAGCGCAACAGGACTGGATTCTCGCGGCGTTTATAAGCGGGGGGATGCGGCAATGACCGCCTGGAAAAAATTCAGACCTTCGCCGTATACCGGATCAGAAACCGGTCGAGTTGATTGCCGAAAGACTGCCGGTCGGCCTGGCTAATTACCGCCGGGCCGCCGGTAGTGACACCGCTCGCGCGCAACGTATCCAGGAAGCCCCGCATGTTCAAACGCTCCTGAATCGTATCCACGCTGTACAACTCGCCTCTCGGACTGAGCGCGTGACCGCCTTTCTTTATGATCTCGGCGGCCAGCGGGATATCGCCGGTAATGACCAGATCGCCCGCGGCGAGCCGTTTAACGATCTCGTTATCAGCGACGTCGATACCTGACGGAACCTGCAAAAAACGCACGTAGCCTGATGGGGGTGTCGCCAGCGAATGGTTGGCAACCAGCGTCAACGACACCTTTACACGTTCCGCCGCTCTAAACAAAATTTCCTTGATCACCCGGGGGCAGGCATCGGCGTCCACCCATATCTGCACCCGGTATGCGCCGCACTGACCGATGCGTCAGGCGGGTCTGACGTTTTCGGCCTGCAGTCCCTTCGGGCCATTGGTGACTTCCATCGTGACCTTTTGGCCTTCCTTCAGCGATTTGAATCCGTCAGCCTGAATGGCGCTGTGATGCACGAACACATCCTGCCCGCCTTCCTGCTCGATGAAACCGAAACCCTTGCTGTCGTTGAACCACTTGACCGTACCCGTAACCGTTTTACCTGCCATTTCCTAACTCTCCTGTATGAATAATCCGCCACCTTACGCTGGCACTTTTTTGGTAGCCGCGCCGTTAACGCGCGGGCTACACCGGCTAATGGTATCTCATTTTATGGCTCGCCAGCACCCCCCACCGTCGCCAGCCTTCCGGCCGGACAGACCGGCGCATGCCGCAAACGATGTATTGCGAATCCACATTTGAAGGCAACGCCCCGCACCGGGCCGGACGCCGCCGTCCGGAAGCCTAGTGCTGGTCCGGCCCGTCGAGCCTGCGCTGCAGTGCCTCGACGTCATCACGCAGCGCCGTTACCAGCGCCTCCAGCCGGTCCAGCCGATCGGTCTCGGCGGCGCCACGCGCACCCGCCACCTTGACGGGCCCGGACACAGGCGCTACCGGTACGGCCCCGCTGAAAAGATGCATATAACGTGACTCGCGCCTTCCGGACTCGCGCGCCAGCATCATGACAAATGGACCGTCCGGCCGCGTCGCCAGTTGCGCCAAAGATTCCTCAACCTGCTGAATATCCGCGAACTTCGCCAAACGCGCGGCATGACTGCGCAGCTCGCCCGGCGTTTGCGGCCCGCGCAAGAACAGCTCACAGACGATACCGAGTTCCTGCTCGGTGAACTTCAATAGCCCGAACTCGGTGTTGCAGAACCGGTGCTGGTATTTCGACACACGGCTGCCGAACCCGGTTTTTTCGCTGACCAGCCGCTTCTTCGTCAACGCATCGACGGTCTGCAGCACGGTGGCCTGATCCAGCGTCAGCACCGGATCGCGGTTGCTTTTTTGATTGCAGGCGTTGGTAAGCGCATTGAGCGACAACGGATATTGCTCCGGCGTCGTGAGTTCCTTCTCGATCAGACTGGCGATCACCCGCGTTTCATTGAGCGACAATTCGATATCCACACACCCTTCCTTTCGGCTACCGGCGCGCCGATTATTTCGGCGAGCCAGCTTAGCAGAAAGCCCGGCTACAGACGCATACGACGACGATACCCACCAGCGCGCGGCACGGGCGAACTATTTCCGCCCGGCATGCGGCGGCCCGGCCGTTTTTTTCAAGCCACCGAGTTCACGATCTGCGCGGGACCATCCCCGTTCGGAACACCAGGAAATGGTGATTCATTCGTCCTCCCCGGCTTAGCATGGCGAAGAGCCGGAATCCGGTGCCTTAAATTCAGCAAATTGCCGGATTCCGGCTTTCGCCGGAAGGACATCAGAAGAAATTGATCAGACTTTCCACTCATTCAGTGCGCGTTCATTCCCGAGACACCAGCCGCCACGCCGCATAACCGCCGTCCAGGCTGTAGGCCTCGGCAAATCCCTTGCTCGCAAAGTACTCCGCCGCGCCTTTGCTGGTGTTGCCGTGGTAACAACAGACGATCAGCGGGCGCGCGGTGTCCGCGCGCTGGATAAAGCCCTCGACGTTGCTGTTGTCGATACGCTCGGCGTTGGCGATATGGCCCGCTTCATAGGAACGCATATCGCGGATGTCGATCACCTGCGCGTTGTTGCGCTCGATCAATTCGCGCGCCGCATCGACGCTTATACATTTAAAGCTCATAACGACACCCCGTACCGGTGACCGCTGGAAAAATATTTATTCTAGAAATTTTCGTACTGAAGGAACCGCCGATTCATCATCTTTTCGTCATTCCCGTACCCTCCGGGCATAAACATGGGCTCGTCCGCTACGCGCAGCCTGCCCCTGCGAAAGCAGGGGCCCGGAATGACGACACATCAGAGGTTCCTTAAGCGCACAAGCACAGATCCCGGCCTACGCCTCGAACCGCACGCAAGCTATCGGCGGCAGATGCTTGCTCACGTTCTGCCACGAGTCGCCCTGATCCTCGCTGACCCACAGCGAGCCGGTGGTGCTGCCGAAGGCCAGCCGCTCGCCGTCGGCGGCGATGGCCAGGCCGTGGCGATAGATCAGGTCGTAGGCCGGTTCATCGGGCAGGCCCTTGCTCAAAACATCAAAGTGCTTGCCGCCGTCGCGGGTGCGCGTCACCACCAGGCGAGCGTCGACCGGGAAACGTCTCTCGTCTTTTGTGGCCGGCACGAACCAGGCGGTGTCCGCTTCCGTCGGATGCACGGCGACGGCAAAGCCGAAGCTGGATGGCGGCACATCGTGCAGCTCCTGCCAGTGCTCGCCGCCGTCGTCGCTGCGGAATATTCCGTTGTGGTGCTGCATCCACAGCCGGTCAGGCTTTGCCGGGCAATGCACGACACGATGAGCGTCCTGAGGCAACGGGTCACCCGCCATGTCCGGCGGCATATACGCATTGCGCAGACCCTTGCCGATCAACGCCCAGCTTCCACCATTGTCTTTGGTCGTCCAGACACCGCCGGTCGACACGGCAATCGTCACGTGCCGGGCATCGCGTGGATCAACCATAATCGAATGGATACCGGCGAAGTCGTAGCCGCCGCCCATCCACTTCTTGCGTAACGGGTGATCCCACAACGAGCGCACCAGCGTCCAGCTGTCACCGCCATCGCGCGAGTGAAACAGGCCGCCCGGAATCACGCCGCACCACAGCTCACCGGAATCGTCGCCGGCACCGCCCGGCTCCAGCGCCCAGATCAGCTTGCTGCTCCACGGAATGTCGATGCCGCGCATCGGGTCCTTGTCTTCCAGTCCGTCGGGCCTGGGCGGAAACACCGGCGCCGGCGTCTCGCGCCAGGTCTTGCCGCCGTCGTCGGAGCGCTGCATCTTGACGCCGAAATGGCCGAGATCCAGTGCGGCATGAATGCGCCGGCCGCCGCGCTGCGGTAACAGCATCGACACCGGATCGCCGGGAAACCACGTGCCCGCTATCCGCCAGCGGCCGCGGTTATCGCGTGCGATGCCAAACAGCCCCTTGCGTGTCCCCACCCACAAACAGTCGCTCATATCAGCCTCCGGACAGTGCCTGCGCGACGAAGATGTCGTCGTTCTCCCCGACCGGATCGGAAAGCCCAATACGATCGCGGATCAGTTCCTGATTCACAAAAACCGCCACATGCTTGCGCACCGCGCCCTGGTCGTCAAGCACGTAACCACGCACGCGCGGATTAGCCAGAAAGTAACACGCCAGCACCTGCGCCACTGTCGCGCCTGCAACCCGTGCCGACGGCGTGTCCACCAGGCGGTGAAGATTCGGCGTGAAGCGTAGTGTCGTCATGACCGGATTTGCGCGTGTATCAGCAGGTAAGTTGCCGCCGGACCTCGTCCGCGACCCAACCGGCCACGGCGTCGCCAATACGAAAGAGCAGTCGCTGATTCCGGCCGATGCTTCATGCCCGCTTCTTCACTTTCCTCGCCGGCGCCCGCAGGGCAGCGCCATACGCCTTGTTCGCCCAGACGTTCATCTCATCCGGGCTCTCCAGTATTTCTTCAGGCGCCTGATAGTAGGACAGCGAATACTCCCGGCCCTTTTTTTCGTAGGTAAACATCGCCAGCCCCAGTCTTTCGAAATCCCCTGCCGTTCGCGTATCCGCCTTTAGATACAACGTGCCGTCCGCCATCAACGCAAACATCAACCCTTCCAGAAAAAACCCGTGCCCGCCAAACATGCGCCGCGCGCTCACCGGCCCGATCGATTGCATCAGCTCGACTACATGGCTGGCAAATTCCCGGTCCTTGTGTCGCACGGTGCTCATGATGTTCTTTCCCCGCTTAAGTCCGCGACGCGCGGATCGGCCGAACCGGACTCCGCGTGCAGATGTACGCCGCGGCGTGCCAAACAGCGGCGGAAAAACCTAAAACGTCAACGCCACGATCGACGTCACGCCTGCGCAAACGGCAATCCGGTGCGTCGCGCCCACCACGGCCCCGCGGTATATTGCCGATCGCTTCCTGGTGATTACCCTGCTTAAGCTCGGGCATCGGGCCCTGATCGACCGTAATCAGCCCGCGCTTCGGGCGGTTCGGGTCGATAATAATAAACACGATCAGCACGAGCAAGAACGACATCAAGACCGCCGGCATCACGATACGCCTGCCACCCAGACCGCTGGAATATCCCGGGACTCCCCCGGAGGGAATAAAAAAAGACGAACGGCAACAGCAACACCGCCTCCGGCACGTGCATTTGCAACCGTGCGCGTCGTTTCCCCCGGCTCAGGCGGGCGGCGCCGTTTTGTTTCGTCGCACGAAATAATAGCGGCCGGATATCACCGCGAGAATTCCGCCCAGTATCATTATCCCGGCGACCGCCAGCCGCACGGTTATCGCCTCGGATACCAACACGACGCCGCCGATCGCCGCGATCACCGGCACCGACAGCTGGACGACCGCCGCTTCCGTCGCCGTAAGACCGCTGAGCGCCATATACCAGACCGTATAGCCGACGCCCGATGCCACCGCTCCCGACAAAACCGCCAGAATAATTCCCTGAGACGATAGCTGTACGGTCGGTATGGCAATCAACGCCAGCACGACGACAAGCGGTGCGGTGCGTGCAAAATTAAATGCCGTATCGCTCAGTGGATACGCAGAGCCTCTGCCTCTGAGCGTATATACACCCCACGCCATACCAGCCACGGTCATCAGAATGAACCCGCCGAATGAAGGCGCGGTAACCCCGGGGAGCATCAAATAGACAAACCCCGCGAACGCGATTAACAATCCGAACCACTCCGACACATGCAACCGGGTGCCTGTCATGACACTGACCACTACCATGGTGATTTGCACGGCGCCGAACAACACCAGCGCGCCGGTCGCCGTATCCAGCGATATATAGGCGTAGGAAAATGCAACCGCGTAGAGAAACAGCATGAGCGCGGACAGCCAGCTGCCTTTCGTCGACGCGCTGCCTTGATGCCCGACGATTTTTAGAATAATCACCAGCATCACCATGCCCGACAACAGCCGCACCACCGTAAAGCTGACCGCGTCGATGGTGTCATCGCCCAATGCCATCCGACACAGCACCGAATTCGCTGCAAAGGCCACCAGCGCGAACAGTGTGTATGAGGCGGTTTTTACCAGAGCGACCGGATGATCGGTCAAGTGCACGATTCCTTCTACTATTCCGGTCCCGTTGAGAAACGGTAAGCCATTCCTTTTTCATTTGCCAGACGTAGATGGTTCGCTACTGGAACAGGACTTTCTGCTGCAAACGGATCGGACTGCATGTGATCATGGGGCGTCTCCATCCGGCAAGACCGCCGGATTCAGCCAGGGAATCGCCACGCTCAGGCTCGGAGAATCGCGCCTGTCGCAGAGTCAGGCAGGCTTACTGAATCGTCATCAGGATTTTAACGTCGCCGTTCACCTTGCTCTTGTCGACGTAGGCGAGCCCCTGCGGGTTGCGGGCAACCCAGGCCACGGCCTCACTATCCGTGGCGACAGTATTCGGTGGCAGGCCTTTGCCGGAGAACAGCCGTTGCGCCCGGTAGGCATTCAGCTGCGCACTGGTCTTGTTCAAAACGGCCGCGTAAAACTGCGTGCACAACGGGGTCCCATCGCCGAGGTCGATGATCTCTGCCTGATGGCCATTCGGGTAGGTCCGCACCTTGCCAAGATACAGGTTACGCAGATCATCGACAGAGATCGATGTCAGCGGATTATCCGGATGCACTATGACGGCAACATCCGCGCGGGCATACGCCGAAACCAGCAGCAACCCGGCAAGGATTATCGATGTTATTTTTATGATGCTCATATGTCCGCCTAGAAAACTGTATCAAGCGCAATGCTATAGATATTGACGTCTTCGCCCGGCGCGGTCAGGAACAATCCGCGTTTCGGCATGCCGGCGACCGCCGCATCGGGGGACACGCGCTTCACTTCCAGCTTCAGGGCCGCATTCCGCGCGAAGTCGTGACGCACGCCGACGGCTGTGGAGTGCTGCTTTATCGGAACACCGCAACCCAGCGCCGAACATCCGGCCGCCGGATTGTCGTTGTCACCGACCTCGGCATAGGTCATGTGCGGCAGCCAGTTACCGAACCGGTAGCCCAATGTCGTATACCAGCCCTTCTGGTTTGGAAACGCCATATTCGCGCCGCCCTGTATCTCTCTTTCGAAGTACTCGCTGTAAACCACCGTATTGCGCCAGTCGATAGTCGCGCCGACGCTGCCAAAGCTCGCTTTATCGTCCACCACGCCAAAGGCCGCCGCGGTGACATCGGTTTCCAGGTAACCCGCGCGCGCCGTAAAATACTGGTTGCCGATGCTGGCGTTAATGCCGATGAAATTCTCGGCGGAGAAATCCACCCGCTGCACCGTACCCACCGTGCCCTGTAACGGATGCGAAGGAATCAGCGCATTGGTGACGGCCTGATCGATACCCATCAGGGTTTCCTGTGGCACGATCCCGCTCTCGCCCTTGCTGGACCCGATATAGGGTTGCACGAGCAGATCCATGTCACCGGCGCGCGTTCGGAACAGGACATCGACGCCGGAGATCGTCGTCAGCGGATTGCTGAAATAGACCTCTTCGGGTGGACGTATCCACGGGTACGCATAACCGACATCGACATAATCCGAAATCAGGTAGGTCGGAAACTTGAGTTTGCCGGCACGGACATTAAACGAGTCACTTAACGCGTAGTCGATATAGGCCCACTCGAAGTCCGCTGCGTAGCCGTTGTCGCTGCCGCGCCCAACCATCTGCGCGGTCATCGTCATCTGCGGATTGATATGCGTCAGCAGTTGCAGGCCGATGCGGGTATCGTTCTCGAATCCGACATCGTCGGTAATGCCGCCATTGTCCGTCGTCGCCGATGAGCCGGCCTTGGTCGCGCCCACGGTAAAGAAGCCGCTGACGACCAGATCGTCGATGGCCATCGCGGGACTCGTCACCGGAAATGATACGACGATGAGGTACAACCCTATCCGCGCGTACTTCATTCAACGGCCTCCCTGTCTGAACCGGTACAGCGACAATTGCCGCCGTACCTTACCGCAGAATCCCGCTGACGTCGACAGCGCACAATTTCCAGACAGAATCCCCCTTGCCCGTTGCCCGCGCTACCTGTACGCCACCGCCGCGCTGGTCGGGCCGGCAAGGTGGATAAATTCAAAACGCTTGAAGCCCGCCTCGCCGCACCACGCGCGGAAATCCGCGCCGGTGTAATCGAAGGCATCGCCGAATTCGATCAGCATATTGAGCGACATCAACAGGCCAACGGACTTGTTCAAAGCTTCCTTAGTGACGTTACCTTGTGTCGCCTGTTAGCCTGCGCTAGACTCGTCGCCGATGCTCAAACTGCGACCCGCAACAATGCGCGGCAAAGTCCTTACGGTGGTTTACCTGGCCGTCGCCCTGGTATTTGTCCAGGGTGTGCAACTGCACCTGCACACCTATAGCCATGGCCACGACAGCGGCCATGAGCCCGGCGTCATGGGTCATGCCCATCATAATAAAGCGCACTCCGCACATGATTTAGCGGGACCCGGCCATGCCGACGAGGCCATGTCGGGAATTGATATCACACCCGCCGGTCTGTTGAAGAATCTGCTGTCCGGATCGCTGGTCATGGCCTTGCTGGCGGCGGCGATCAGGCTGCTGGCGCCGTCCGTGCTCGCGACGACCCTGCGGCGCCGTACCTGGAATATACATCCTGTTACCGGGTGGCATTCATACCTCCCGCCTCTGCGCGCTCCCCCACACTAAACCACATCGCCGCCTGCGGCTGACCGGTCATGACCGGCGCTGTGTGCTGGTTACCGTAGCCCCGTCACGTGTGTTCCATTGCACTGCGGGAGGCGCGGACAGGCCGTCGTTGACTGCCGTATCGACACATACAGTCTTGCATCTTGTTTGATTTTGACGCGCGACGGCGCGCTACCTGGAGATGTAACCATGCAAAACCCGCTGGCACGTTGTACAGGTGCGTATCTGCTGGTGTGCCTGTTCTGCACAACGGTGCATGCAGAACCCGAACCGGGCAACGCCGGCCCGGTGATACACCTGAACGAGGCGATTGCCAGCACGCTGGCACGCAATCCGGCGCTGGTCGGCTACGGCTATCAGCTCGAGGCGCAGGGCGCCCGGGTACAGCAGGCCGCTCTGCCGCCCAATCCGGAGCTGGAACTGACAGTGGAAAATGCGCTCGGCAGCGGCAAATTCGCCGGCATCGACAGCGCGGAAACGACCTTGAGCATCGCGTGGATACTGGAACGCGGCGCGCGGCAACGGCGTGTCGACACAGCCCGCGCCGGTTCAGCGCTGCTCGCCGCGGAGGCGGATGTGATGCGCGTTGACGCCGCCGCCGAAACGGCGCGCCGTTTTGTCGCATGCCTCGCCGGCCAGGCGCGCATGGCCAACGCCGACGAGGCCGTGCAACTCGCCCGGGAAACCGTCGAGGCCATACGTCAACGGGTAACGGCCGGCCGATCGGCACACGCCGAACTGGCGCGCGCGCAGGCGGAACAGGCGCGCACCGAACTCAGGCGGGAAGATATCGAGCACGAATTATTATCCGCCATCCACCGGCTGGCAGCGCAATGGGGCGAGACCGAACCTGCGTTCACGCGCGTCAGTGGCGATCTGTTATTACTGCCCCGCACAACCTCATTCGACAGTCTCGCCACGCGCATCGAGCAGAACCCCGACTTCGCGCGTTTCCTGTCGAAGCAACGGCTGGACGACGCGTTGTTGCGCCTGGCCGAAGCGGAACGTAAACCCGACTGGCGTGTATCGGCGGGTGTGCGGCGGCTGGCAGCGACCGACGATCAGGCGCTGGTTGCCGGTATCAGCATGCCGCTGACGCTGCGCAACCAGAACCAGGGCGGCATCGCCGCCGCCCGTGCACAGGCCGCGGGGACCGAGGCCGACACCGCCGCCGCGCGCGTAAGTATCCGGACGTCGTTGTTCGTCATGCACCAGGAACTGGAGCACGCGCTGCACCGCACCAGAACCTTGCGCGATGACGTCATCCCCCACATCGAACTGGCGCTCGCCGAGATGCAGCGCGGCTACGAGCACGGGCGCTACAGCTACTTCGAATGGCGCAGCGTACAAACGGAATTGCTCGAAGCGCGCAGCGATCTGGTCGAGGCCATCATCGACGCGCATCTGCGGATCATTGAACTCGAACGCCTGACAGGACAATCTGTCACGCAGCAACCCACGTCACGTTGAGGCACGCAATGGACACACGATCACGGTTATTTCCCCTGGTGCTGCTGGCCGTCTTGTTCAGCGGCTGCGGCGGCGATCCCGCCGATTCACGCTCGTCGGCGAGTGCTGGGCCGGGCACGGCGGCCGAGCCGGTTAAAGGCCCGCATGGCGGGCGCTTGCTGAGCGACGGCAACTTCACGCTCGAACTGGCGATATTCGAAACCGGCGTGCCGCCGGAGTTTCGCGCTTGGCTGACCGAACGCGGCCGGGCCGTCAAACCGGATGACGCAAGCCTGCACATCACGCTGACGCGACTCGGCGATCGCGTCGACGCCATCGGCTTCCGGCCGGAGGGCGATTTCCTGCGCGGCGATACGGTGATCGACGAACCGCATTCGTTCGTCGTGAGCATCGAGGCAAGCCACGACGGCAACACCCATCGCTGGGAATATGACAACTTCGAGGGACGCACTACCATCAGCGCCAAGGTCGCCGGCGCGCTTGGCGTCGAGACGGCGATTGCGGGACCTGCCACCCTGCGGGAAACCATCACGGTGTTTGGCCGCATCGAGGCCAACGCCGAGCGTGTCCGCGAGGTCAGCGCGCGCTTCGACGGCGTGATCCAGTCGGTGCATCCGTCGCTGGGCGACACGGTCCACAAGGGTCAGCCGCTGGCGACGGTCGAGAGCAACGAAAGTCTCAAGACCTACACCATCGACGCGCCGATCAGCGGCGTCATCACGCGACGCGAGGCCAACCCGGGCGAAGTTACTGGCGGGCGAGCGCTGTTCACCATCACCGACGTCTCATCGGTATGGGCCGATCTCCAGGTGTTTCCCGCCGATCGCGCCCGGGTGCGCGCCGGCCAGCCCGTCACGCTGGCCGCGGCCAGCGGCGGTCCGGCGGCCACCGGCCGTATTGCCCGGGTGAACGTGCTGGCGCACAGCAATCAGGCGGTAACCGCGCGCGCGGTACTGGACAACAGCGGCGGGCAGTGGCCGCCTGGCACCTATGTGACGGCGCAGGTGACTGTGGCGACACACCAGGTGCCGCTGGCCGTGCAGCGCAGCGGCCTGCAGGCGTTCCGCGATTTCACCGTGGTCTACGCGCAGATCGGCGACGAATACGAAGTGCGCATGCTGGAAATCGGCCGGCAGGATGGTGACCGGGTCGAGGTGCTCGGCGGACTGGAGCCCGGCACCCGGTATGTCAGCAACAACAGTTATGTCATCAAGGCCGATATTGAAAAAGCCGGCGCGGCGCACGACCACTGAGGCCTGATCATGCTTGAATATATCCTCCGGTTTTCACTGGCCCGGCGCGGCCTGATCCTGATGCTCACGCTGGCGCTGGTCGGACTCGGCGTCCTGAACTTCACAAAACTGCTGATCGACGCGGTGCCCGACATCACCAATGTGCAGGTGGCGATCAATACCGCAGCACCGGGCTACACGCCGCTGGAAATCGAGCAGCGCATCACCTTCCCGGTGGAGAACGCGATGGCGGGACTACCGAAACTGTCCTACACGCGTTCGCTGTCGCGTTACGGCCTGTCGCAGGTCACGGTTATTTTCGCAGAAGGCACCGACATCTATTTTGCACGCCAGCAGGTCGCCGAGCGCCTGAACGCGGTCAAGCAGCATCTGCCCGCATCGCTCGCGCCCGGCCTCGGTCCGGTCTCCACCGGGCTCGGCGAGATCTTCATGTTAACCGTCGATGCAGAGCCCGGTGCGCGCAATGCCGACGGCAGCCCTGTGACACTGATGGACCTGCGCTCGGTGCACGACTGGATCATCCGCCCGCAACTGATGCGGGTACCCGGAGTGGTCGAAGTCAACCCGATCGGCGGATTCAAGAAGGAAATTCTGATCGCGCCCGATCCGGCGAAGTTGCTCGCGTTCGGTGTGACCTTCGCGGAGGTATTGACGGCCTTGCAACAGAACAACGACAACCGCGGTGCTGGTTTTATTGCGCACAACGGCGCGCAGGTGCTGATGCGGATACCCGGCCAGGCCGGCAACATCGATGATCTCGCCGACATCGTGATCACCCGGCACAACGGCGTGCCGCTGCGCATCCGCGATGTCGCGACCGTCGGCCCGGGGCACGAGCTGCGCTCGGGAGCGGCCACGCAGAACGGGCGCGAGGTCGTGATGAGCACGGTATTCATGCTGATCGGCGCAAACAGCCGGACTGTGGCCAGCGCCGTCGCCGCGAAACTCGAGGAGATCCGGCCCAGTCTGCCGCCGGGCATCAGCGCGACGGCAGTCTATGACCGTACCGTGCTGGTCGACAAGACACTGGCCACGGTGCGGACCAATCTGATCGAAGGCGCGCTGCTGGTCATCGTCGTGCTGTTTTTGTTGCTGGGCAACATGCGCGCGGCCCTGTTGACCGCCATGGTGATTCCGGTGACGATGCTGATTACCATCACCGGCATGGTGCACAGCCGCGTCAGCGCCAACCTGATGAGTCTCGGCGCGCTTGATTTCGGCCTGATCGTCGACGGCGCGGTAATCATCGTCGAAAACTGCCTGCGCCGCCTGAGCGAAGCGAGCCGACAGAACACGCTGGCGCTGAACGAACGCCTCGCCGTGGTGTTTGACGCCACCTGCGAAGTGATGCGACCGGCCTTGTTCGGTGTGTTTATTATTACGGCGGTGTATCTGCCGATCTTTGCGTTGAGCGGCGTCGAAGGCAAGATGTTCCACCCGATGGCGCTCACCGTGATCATCGCACTGGTCAGTGCGATGATACTATCGGTGACCTTTGTGCCCGCCGGCATCGCACTGCTGTTTCGCCAGCCGGTGCAGGAGCGGGAAAACCCGGTGGTACGCTCGGCCCGCATGCTGTATGAACCGTTGCTGGTCACCGCGCTGCGCTTCCGGCGCAGCGTCCTCGCACTGGCGGCGCTGCTGGTGGTGATATGCGGCGCGCTCGCGACGCAGCTGGGCGCGGAGTTCGTGCCGAATCTCGATGAAGGCGATATCGCGATGCACGCGCTTCGCATCCCCGGCACGTCGCTCGAACAGGCGCTGGCGTTGCAAGAACAGCTGGAAATGGAGGTGAAGAAGCTGCCCGAGGTGGAGCGCGTGTTCTCGAAGATCGGCAGCGCCGAGGTCGCCACCGACCCGATGCCGCCGAGCGTCGCCGATACCTTCATCATTCTGAAGGAACGCGACCAGTGGCCGGACCCCGGCAAGCCAAAGACCCAGGTCGTCGCGGAGCTGGAAGCGCTGGTGACACCGGTTCCCGGCAACCGTTATGAGTTTCTTCAGCCGATCCAGATGCGCTTCAATGAACTGATCGCCGGTGTCCGCGCCGAACTGGCGGTGAAGGTGTTCGGCGATGACTTCGACCGGCTCATCGGGCTCGGCGAGGAAATCGAGGCCACGATCCGCGACGTGCGCGGCGCCGCCGATGTCGCGGCCGAACAGGCCACCGGCCTGCCGGTGATGACGATCCAGCCGCGGCGCGACGTGATGGCCCGCCATGGAGTGACCATGCTGCAACTCCAGGAGCTGGTCGCCACCGCATTGGGCGGCACCGTCGCCGGACAGTTGCACGAAGGCGATCGGCGCGCGGATATCGTCATCCGCCTGCCGGAACCGCTGCGCACCGATCCTGATGCGTTTGCCAACATCCCGGTGCCGTTATCGCCGGACGGCTACATGCCACTCGGCGAGCTGGCCGACTTCAACGTCGTCAGCGGCTACAACCAGATATACCGGGAGAACGGCAAACGCCGCGTCGTCGTCAGCGCCAATGTGCGCGGTCGCGATCTCGGCTCTTTCGTCACGGATGTGCGCCGCGCCGTTGAACAGGACGTCGCCATACCGCCCGGTTACTGGGTGGAGTACGGCGGTACCTTTCAGCAATTGCAGTCCGCGCTTGCGCGATTGTCTATCGTGGTGCCGGTGACGCTGTTGCTGATTATCGGCCTGCTGGTCATGGCGCTGGGCTCGATCCGCGACGCCGGCGTGATCTTTACCGGCGTGCCACTGGCGCTGACCGGCGGTGTGCTGGCGCTACTGCTGCGCGACATCCCGTTCTCCATCTCGGCGGCGGTCGGCTTCATCGCGCTGTCCGGTATCGCGGTGCTCAACGGGCTGGTCATGGTCGCCTTCATCCGCGACCTGCGCGCACATGGCAAGCCGCTCGATGAGGCGATTGTTCACGGCGCGTTGACGAGGCTGCGCCCGGTATTGATGACGGCGCTGGTCGCCGCGCTGGGTTTTGTGCCGATGGCACTGAACACCGGCATCGGCTCCGAGGTCCAGCGCCCGCTCGCCACGGTGGTTATCGGCGGCATCCTGTCGTCGACGCTGCTGACACTGCTCGTGTTGCCGGCGCTGTACCGGCTGGTGCATGGCCGGGAGCGGCACGGTGCAGCCGGCACGCCGTAGTCGCCGGCGGTGACAGGGCGACGCCGCAAAACTTGTCCGATCAGATGATCAGTTCGCCGAGGCCGTACACCGGCAGGGTTGCGCCATCCGTCGTCAGCTGGCCCGTGACGACGCCCATGGCGAAGCCGCCCAGCGCCCAGTTGGCGATATTGTGTTTCTGCTCCAGCGCCAGCTCGAATTGATAACGCTGGTCGCCGGCGGTAAACGTGCCGGCCCAAGCCAGCGGCCAGCGATAGAAACCAAACGCCTGCGTCGCGCGGGGCACCGCTATCTCGGAATCCTCCAGCGGGGACAAGCTGCCGTCCTTGACGATGAAGCCGAGACGGTTGCCGGTCAACTCGCCTAGCAAGTCCCCCTGCTGATCGTGGAAGTAGAAATCACCGGCATCGCCGGCCAGCGCGTAAACACCATGGAAGTTATCGAAGACACCGGCGTACTTGCGCGTCAAGCGGTTGAACGCCGGCAGAAACAGATATTCGCGGATGACGCGGCCCTCGAGGCGCCGGCCGTTCCATACCAGCGTCGCCGATGCGGTACCGAGGCTAAAGCGGCTAAGGCCCTTCGCCGTCGTCAGCGTATGGTCGATCGGCTGTATCACCAGTTCCAGCTGGTTGGGCGGGCTGCGGATCACCAGGCCGTCGGCAAACGTGTCGCGAAAGGTAAAATCGGCGGAGTCGGGGATGCCGGCCAGCTCGCGGCCGTCATTCGGATAGGCGCCGTTACCGTGCGGCGTTGGCCAGCCGTTGAGCTCATCGTGCAATACGACGAAATGCTCCGCCTGCCAGCTATCGCCGTCGCGGCCGCGGTTATTATCGAATCAAATTAACGCCGGCAAGGCAGCTCCGTCATGGCAGTCACCGGATTCAGGCGCCGAGCAACACCTCGATCACCGGGCACGCAGGGATCACTCCGCCCTTGCACTGCGCCGCCATGTCCACCAGGGTCTTTTCGATACGGGCGAGATTGGCGATTTTCGCCTGGACCTCCGCCAGGTGCTCCAGTGTCAGCGCCTGCACCTCGCCACAGGTGTATTGACCACCGTCGACCAGCGTCAACAACACCCGTATCTGATCGAGCGAAAACCCGAGCCCTCGGCAACGCCGCACAAAATTCAGACGCCGCAAGTCCTGCGGCCCATAAACGCGGTGCCCGCCGCCGGTGCGTTGCGAGTCCGGCAGTATGCCGATCTGTTCATAAAAACGGATCGTCTGCACCTTGCAGTCTGCTTCGGCGGCGAGTTCGTCAGCCGTGAATTCAACTACGGATTTACTCATAACACCTGGTTGCACCTCCAGTGACTATCAGAAACCTAGCATAGACGTTCGGGTGGTCAGGAGAAGGTGATGGCGTTCGTGGCCGCAACCGCGCGCTCGCCTTTCGCCCTCCTGACGGCGACGCCCTCGCGCCGATGCGTTACTATCCACGCCATGGCAACGCTGGCCGAGGCGCCGGCACAACAGCAGGACACCACGCATGTTTTACGGCCTGAACAACGACGAACTCAAACTTCTCGACCAGGCGCTGGATACCATCAACAAGTTGTATCCGCGCATCTTTGCCGGCGATCACCTGATCACTGTCGGGCGCTGCATGGCGTTTCTGGATGACCAGAAATTCATGGCTGCGTACAACAAGAATGTCCGGAACCGGCAGGAGCGCAGCCTGTTGTGGCGTCTGCATACACTGGCCTGGGCCGGGCGGCATTGCAGCCGGTTGCCGGGAAGCTTTGTCGAATGCGGCGTATACAAGGGATTTTGCAGCGCCGTACTGACCGACTACCTCGATTTCTCGACGGCGCAGGCGAGCCGCAGCTATTACCTGTACGACACCTTTGAAGGCATTCCGGTGGACCATCTCGAGGGCTCGCCGGTCGACAAGGATTCATACAAGGAAGCGGATCTCTACGAACAGGTATGCGAGCGGTTCCGGCCGCACCCGAATGTACGCGTCATCAAGGGCCGGGTGCCGGATGTCTTCAGCGTACAGGAAGTGCCGGACCAGATCGCCTTTCTGCATATCGACATGAACTCCGCCACGGCCGAGATCGGCGCACTGGAGGTGTTGTTTGAGCGTGTCGTGCCCGGCGGCATGATCATTTTCGATGACTATGGCTGGCAGGCGTATCGCGCGCAGAAGGACCAGGAAAACGCGTTCATGGACGCGCGCGATTATTCCATACTCGAACTGCCGACCGGCCAGGGGCTGGTCGTCAAGCGCGAGGCGTAGACAGCGGTCAGGTCCATAGCGTAAAAATGGCACATCCCTGTGCCGAACGGCCGGGAGTCCCTTCCGCATCAACCGAAATCGTGATCATGACAAGCGCCGCTTCTTCGGCGCGGCGTGATAATGTACCACCAGCTCCGGCCGTATCCTGCGTGTGGGTTCATCGGTATTGGCGCCAGTTGTCGGGGCATACATCGCCCGGACAGGCATCGACACCAAGCCTGGCATTTGCAACGACGCCGGCTTTGGGAAACAATGGCGGTAACATCAATCGTAACTGCCGGTCGACACGCTTTGTCCGCCACTGCGCTGACGAGGATCTACCATGACCATGCGGCCGCTCGTAGACAAGCGCATGTTCCTGGGCGCCAATCCACTGTTTGAAGGACTGGCGCCGGAGGATCTGAACGATCTCGTCGTCACTACCCGGCACAAGTCCGTTACTACCGGACAGACAGTGCTGCGGCAGGGCGATCCCGGCCGCGATATGTACATCATCGTCAGCGGCAGGGTCAGCATACGGATACGGCTGGCCGATGACGAGGAAATCGCCGTCGGCGAATTGACCGCCGGCGAGGCCTTCGGTGAAATCGCGCTGTTTGACGAGCAACCCCGCACCGCATCGGTAGTCACCTGCGAACCGTGCCGGTTTCTGCTGATCGACCGGGACGCATTCAAGGCTTTCTTGTTAATCCATCCGCGCGTCGCGATTCAACTGCTGGCGGTCATGTCGAAACGGTTGCGTGCGACCGACGATCTGCTCAAGGATGCGCTATACGCCGATGTAGCGTCGCGCCTGGCAGAGACGCTGCGTAACATCGCCGGCGCTTACGGCAAGAACATCCGCAACGGTCTGCGTATCGATGTGCCGTTCGATGATCGCGAGCTCGGCAGGATCGCCGGCGTGCCGAGCGATGTCGTCACCGCCCAGCTGCGCCATTGGGCAAACGCCGGACTCATCAGCGTACATCGCGGCCACCTCACGCTGATCAAGCCCGCCGAGCTGGCCAGGGCCACCGACCACCACGCGGGATCGGGGTCCAGTCGCGGAACAAACTGACAGCATGCCGTCCGGGCGCTGGAGCCGCCACCGCCTAGCGCCATTACTGTTTTACCAATAACCGGTTAACCAACGCTCATATCCGCAGATTTTACCGGTCCGGGGCGCAACGGGATCATCCGGAAAAGCGGGCTGTTGACGGCACTGCGCCAGGGCATGGCGGCGTTTACCGTCGCATTAACGCCGCGCGGCGCCTAGGCCGGCAGCACCGGACCGTCCGGACCGGCCGTGTAGCGCGGGCGCGCCAGCAGATTGTCCGAGGGAATCGCATCAGGGTGATCGCGGTAATACAGCAGCGGCGCGCCGGCCTGGTGGTTTTTTATGTAGGGGAAGAATGCCAAAAATGTAAGTGCAATCGCGACGGCACTCAGCAGCTCTTTATATAACTCATGGTTCGATTGCTTCGTCTTCATGCCGGCAGGGGATGTTACATGCGCCTGTTGCCTGCCTCACGCGTCGAGCAGCACGTCGATCACCGGGCATGCGGGTATCGTGCCACCCTTGCACTGCGCCGCCATATCCTCCAGCGCCTGCTCCATGCGTTTGAGATCGGCGAGCTTTGCCTGAATCTCCGCCAGATGCTCAAGCGTCAGCGCCAGCACCTCGCCGCAGGTATACGCGCCGCCGTCGACGAGGGTCAACAGCACGCGTATCTGGTCGAGCGAAAAGCCGAGGCCGCGGCAGCGCCGCACGAAATGCAGCCGCCGCAGGTCCTCGCGGCCGTAGACCCGGTGCCCCCCGTCGGTGCGTTGCGCGTTCGGCAGTATGCCGATCTGCTCGTAGAAACGAATCGTCTGGACCTTGCAGTCCGCTTCACCGGCCAGCTCGCCTATCGTGAATTCGACAACGGAATTTTTCATGACGTCCTCTTGCACCTCCAGCCACTGGAGGTCGTAGCATAGGCCTTCTGTCCATTCAGGAGAATGGTGATGACGTTTACAACAGCAGCTACCGACACACTGGCAGCGGTCCAGGTCTACGCCGCGAATTATCGAGAATTACCTATAAGCGTGACACGTCCAACGGCTGTCATTCCCGCGAAAGCGCGACTGCATGGAGGCAGGAGGGGCGCCGCCGAGGAATCCAGCGCACTCACAACCGCCCTGCGAAGGCAGGGGCCCGGAATGACGGTCGCGATGTGTTGTCACGTCATTTGGTAATGCTCAATAGTTAGCCCGGCAGATCGGATGACAAATAAAACCCTCATCGGCATCAGCGGTACTGCGCTTGCTTCCGTCTGCTGCTTCACGCCGGCACTTGTAATACTGGCGGGTACGCTCGGCGTATCCGCCTGGCTGTGGGCGGCGGACGTCGTGCTGCTGCCGGCACTGATATTCTTTGCCGGACTCACCGCGTACGGATTTACCCGGAAGGAAACGCCATGCTGATACTGGAATCGACACTGACCTGCCCGTGTTGCGGTCACCCGGCCACTGAGACCATGCCAACCGACGCGTGCCAGTTTTACTATGAATGCAAGCGCTGCGGCGAATTGCTGCGTCCGAAGACTGGCGACTGCTGCGTGTTTTGTTCCTGGGGTGACGTGCCGTGTCCACCGGTGCAGACACAGCGGAGAAACAGAGGCACCAATTCTAAATGTTGCCCATGACCTTCACCGCAACACCAATGCATCGGCCCCCGGGTGCCAAGGCCGCATAACAGCGTGGAAGAACGAGTAGATGCGTAGCAAAGCGAAAGCGGTAATTAAGGGCGTATCAACGATCGCCCCAATCGTGCGCGCCGTGGCGCGCACGATATGAGCCCTATTGAAGTGTGTGAATAACCGACCCGTCCGGATCAGACGGGGCTAATTACAGTCAACATTCCCTCCCAGACTTCTCTCGAAAAGTACGATTTTCCAGAGATCTTCTTCGCTGGCAACGGAGGGTGTCGTTCTCAGGCCGAGTTCGGAAGTATGGCCTTTAAGATACGAGACCATTCCCGATCCGTCGGGATGACTGGGCGCGCCCGCCTTGGAAAAATCTCCGTGGGTTCCGTTAGCAGCCACCCAGAACATCTCGCCACAGGTGCGCGCAGTGTGAAATTCCTTGGTCGTAAAATTTCGCGGGCCGACCGCCGTTGCCAGACCTGCAGGACCATCGCCCTTCCCTCCCTTGCCATGACAGGTCCAGCATGTCGAGCTCGTGGTGAACATCACCTGCCCTGCCGCAATATTCTCCGGTGTTCCTGGAACCGGGGATTTGAGGGCCTTGGCTGCGGCTATCTTGTCCGGCGGCACTCGCGGCGCAAGCGGATTGTGCTCCGGCTTGGCTGCGGCATTAACATTAAAGGCTACAAAACATGTTGCAAGAATCCATCCATTCTTCATTTCATATACCTCCGAATCCGGTTTATAACACCATCTGGAAAGCACGAAAGTTCAGTGGAGTGAAATCATCAGGGACGTGGCATTGCTTCTGAGCACAAAGGGACGCCACCAGTATCAACATAGACATGTTTGACCTTTGCCGCAATAGCGAACGAGCGAATTAATGCCCACACTATTTTAGTACTTTGAGTCGTGCACTAAGGTTGGCATAGAGAGAACCTCCCCGGGTTTTTCGGACACGTCACTTAAAGATACACCTTGCTATGGCCGCGAATTACATCGGGCTAACATAGCCAAGTGGCTGATGCAGTATGACTCTAAAAAAGCGCGCCTTGAGTGGCGCGTCTGAAAAACCCGACGCGTCTCAACTCAGTAACATGTTTATTCTCTTCTTCAGGCTGCTGCTTGCTATCGGCGATCAAATTGGCATGTTATTCCGGTGTATTGATATAGGAAACGATTAAGGAAGTTTTTGCCTGCGCCTCCTGGACAACCCCGATGCGAAATACCCCGCACGCTGATAGTACCCCCTTATCAAGACTCTCTCTGTGCGCTAACGCATAGAGAGAAAAATTGAACTACTTCAAAATACACCACTGGAAGCAGCCTTACCCATCACATCGACGCAGAAAACAACGTTACTCAACCTCTGGAAGGACGCTGCGAGAGGCAACTCGGAAAGTTTTTTAATTGAAAAACTGACTCACCACAAGGAAGGAATAATGTCATGAAAAACGCATTTATATCACTCGGTTTTGCATCCCTGGCTCTTCTTATCATACCGGGTCAGTTTGTTTACGCGGATACGGCGACGACGCGCGGCACCCCTGTGGAACACCCGGCGGGTGACGAACCTATGGCGAAAGTGCCCAGTCTGGCGAAACAGATAATTTACTCTCTCCCGGACGAGGGCGTCTATTTTATGCGCATGAGCGATTTTATTGGCGCAACCGTAAAGAATCACGACGGCAAAAAAATTGGCACTATAAACGACGTAGTAATCGAGAGCTACGGCCCCTTTTTTGAGAAGGCAGGTGCGTCACAAAAGGCTACCGAATACCGCGCTGTCATTTCCGTAGGCGGATTCCTTGGTCTCCGCGACAAACTCATAGCAGTACCCTTTGAGAACCTCAAGATGCAACGCGAGAAGAATATTGATATTTTGGTTTATCCAGCGGGGAAAGAGCAGCTCAATAGCCTGCCCGCATTCGTTTACCCCGACCTTCAATAGGACCTGAAACATCGTTGCCCCATACATCCATCAGGGATGTATGGGGCAACAACTTGTTGCACAGTGAAACCGCAGCAGTTTTAACGAAGGCAGAGTGAAGTTAATTTGCAGAAACCGCCGGTGTCTATCGACAATTACCTATAAGCATGACACGTCCAACGGACGTCATTCCCGCCCCCTCCGGGTGTAAACTTCGCGGGGAATCCATTGCCATTCACAACCGCTGGATCCCGGGTCTCGACCACTGGTTCCGGACGTGGTCTCGGTCCTTGCTCCCGGCAGGACTCGTACCTCGCCCATCCATGGGCTCGTCCGCTACGCGCAGCCTGCCCCTGCGAAGGCAGGGGCCCGGAATGACGGTCGCGACGTGTCGTCACGTAATTTGGTAATTCCCGATAGGTTACTACTCCGCCCATCCGGCTTTTCGCTATTCCATCGGCGCAATACATGCCGGTCCGCGGTTCCGCGCATTGCTTGCTCGCTTATTGACCGGATAACAAGTCAGGCCGGATTTCTCATTGGGTTGCAACAAGTCTTGAAGTACGACGGGACCATCGCTCGCCAGCGGTGCACGCGCGACATGGATGCAGGGTGTACGAGCCCGTGGACGGGCGAGGTAGAGTCCAGGTCGGTAGCCATCGGCCCTGCCCTGATCAAGCTTTCTTCACAAATTCCGATTTCAGCTTCATCGCGCCAACACCGTCTATCCTGCAGTCGATATCATGATCGCCCTCGACCAGCCGGATATTCTTCACCTTGGTACCGACCTTCACCACGAGCGATGAGCCTTTGACTTTAAGGTCCTTGATGACGGTGACGGAATCGCCGTCCTGCAACACCGTCCCGTGGGCATCCTTGATCACACGCGCCTCATCACCGCCGGCGGCCGCCGCATCCAACGACCATTCGTGCGCGCATTCCGGGCACACGAACATGGTGCCATCGTCGTAGGTGTATGCCGAGCTGCACTTGGGGCAATTGGGCAGGTTGCTCATACGTTTTTCCGTGTCCCGATTAACAGACGCACACTAAAAATTCAAGCCACACGTCTTTATCCGGGATGGCCCAGTCGGCATTGGCATAAGTCGCGCTAGGCCTGGCGTCGCGGCCACTGCTTGCGCGCGGTTTCGTATAGCTCCCAGGCGGTGAACAGCTGGCTGGCCCAGAACAGCAACTTGCCCCGGCCCGCGCGCAACAGCAGCGTGGCACTCGTCACCGCCAGCAGCGGATGGACGCGCACCGCTTGTACGATGGCAAAGCCCATGTCCAGCAACCGCAGATTTTTTTGCAGGTGGGACGCGACATAGGCCACCTCACTGCGCTGGGCCGCCGCCTGCGACACCAAAAACTCACGCTGCCGTCGCAGAAATTTCATGCGCGCGTTCATGACCGGGATGTCAACCGTTCACGGTCCTTGCCGAGTTCCGACAGGGTGGCGGAAAACAGCCGTGGCCGGGTCTTGATCTTATGACGCGTCACCAGTGCGGCGATGGCACCGATACCCAGGTACAAGACGGTGAAGCCGGCCAGCACATACAGCCGGTGGTTTTCCCAGAAGGCCACCACGATGAGCATGGTAGCGAGCAGCAGGCCCAGTCCGAGAAAAAATATCGACACCAATCCGTACACGAACAGTTGCCGAACCCTTCCGCCGCTCTCTTCCAGTTCAGTGGAAAGAATCTCTATGCGGGTGTGCAGGATCTCGGCGAATGTCGCCACCAACCGCTGCAACGCAGCCAGCACCCCGGTCACCTGACCCGGCGCCGGTTCGGCACCTGTATCTTCGTACGCCACGACGTTAGCGCCGGCTGATCAACATGCCGAGCAGAAAGCCCACTGCGGTGCCAGCGGCAATCGCCTGCCAGGGATTTTCACGGACGAGGTGATCGGTCGCCTTTGCCGCCGCCACCGTTCGGTCAACCACGTCGCCCTCCACTTCGTTGAGCTTGCGCCGCGCCTCGCGCAGGCTTTCCTCGGTCCGCGCGCGCGCCGCACTGATGGTGTCTCCGGTCTGGCCGACAGTGGCCTTCAGCAGTTCTTCGGCGTCGCGCACCACCGCCTTGAAATCATCGACCAGTCTGTCCCGTGCAGAGGATGTTTCCGTAACCATAGCCTACTCCTTGATGAATTCATGTCTTGTTGACAGGTTTGCCAGAACCAGCCGTGATACCGCCAGTCACACAACACCATCATCGGCTCCACATCTCACTAATTCCCCGGTAGCACCAGCGCCAGGCCGCTCCGGAAGCAAACTCACAGGCGGCCACAACACAGGTAGCAACTTTTGAAAGGATTCGCTACGCACTCTAGCATGCAGGCGTTACATCTCGCTTGCATTATCGCCGGATTGGTTCTGAAAGAGAATTGATCGGTATCAAGAAAGCGTGTTATTTCTCATATCGTCCGGGTTGCGCAGACAACCAAGTTACTTTCCCAGCAGTTCGCCAACAGGCTTTAAATCTTCCACATGGTCGCATACGGCCTTGATGGTCATGAGGATAGGTATGCCAAGCAATAAACCCCACACGCCCCACAACCAACCCCAAAATAGCACGCCCGCGAAAATCACCACGGCGTTCATATGGCTTGCCCGGCTAGTAAGCCACGGTGTCAGCCAGAAACCTTCGACACTGGTGATGACCAGTGCAATCCCGGAGACCGAGAGCGCCATGCCTATTGTTCCGAATTGGAGAAAAGCGACCAGCGCCGTGCCAATGGTAAAAATTACCGCACCGAGATAGGGGATAGTATTTAGTATCGCGGCGGCGATCCCCCAAATCGCCGCATGCTCCACGCCGATCCAGAGAAACGCGAGCCAGGTTACCACACCCACGAGAGAGCTGGTGAATAGCTGTACCAGCAAATAACGTTGAATCTGGCCGGTGATTTCATCCAACACCTGGAGCGTGATTTTTTTCTTGCTAAAGGTGGGTCCGCTGATCCTGACCAGCTTGCGCCGGAAACTGTCGCCGGAAACCATCAGAAAATACGCGAGAAACAATACGATGATGACCTGACCGGCGAAGCCGACCGCACCCATCGTTCCGGCCCAAAGATGCTCCTGGATATCAAACTTCGGTTTTTCGATTTGCACCCGGGTCACCCCACGTGGTGGGGCAGGAAACAACATTGGTGTATCGCTCGCCGCCCGCTCCAGCTCGGTGGTCGCTTTTTGCACTTTCTCGATCGCGCTTTCGGACGTTCCCCGTTCCTTGCGCAGCGTCTGGCGAAACTTCTGCGCCGCTTCGGGCAAGGTTTCTATCGTGGCGGCGGCTTCATCGCTGAGCGAATATGCCAGCGAACTTACCCCACCCACGATACCGATCAACAACACGGCCGCCCCGATAGCGCGGGGAATTCTCCATTGCTGCATCAGGTTGACGAGTGGCGAAATCGCATAGCTGATCATCACGCCAAACATCAGCGGGATGAAAAACGCACGGGCCCAATGCAGCACGAAGACGACCGCGAGCACCGTGAGCAGCACGAGCGACAGGCTGCGCCCATCCGCCGCCGCGTGGACAGCGAGCTGCGGAGCAACATCCGGCACGACCGCTCCCTTGCCGCCCAGCGATACTCCAGCGTGATTTTCGGTGCCGCCGTGCGGTTCAGGATTCATGGGGCAACAGATGAGATAGCAGTTATGTTCATGGCACCTTGTCTCATGCAGAGTAGCGTGGAACTGGACATAAAACTAGAAATGAATGTCGGACACGTCAAGACCAGATGCTGTCCAAGGCAACGACGTTTAGCGACAACCAGCAGATAATTCAATCGAATGTCACCGTGATTGCCTGGAGGGACGCGGCGCTACCGGGTCTCACCTGCCTCAGGTCCTAAGGAACCTCTGCAAAAATCCCCGATCTGAGGAGCAAGCACAACCCAACCCGTCGGAGACAAGAATGAACAAACAAATGACGTTAGGCACGAGGGGCTTTGAGAAGTACACCAGGACCACACGCCGGGAGAAATTCCTCGCCGAGATGGACCGCATCGTGCCGTGGACGGAACTCTGCGCGCTGATTGCGCCGCACTATCCCAAGGCGGGTGATGGGCGTCCGCCCAAGGAACTCGACATAATGCGGCGGATTTATTTCCTGCAGAGTGGTTCAACCTCTCCGATCCGGGCGTGGAGGAGGCCCTTTACGACTCGGCGTCGATGCGCCGCTTCCGCCATTTGCTGGAGCGCCACACGCTGGGCGTGAAGATATTCCAGCAAGTGCATCACCATCTGGAGGCCCAGGGTATCAAGGTGGGCACCGGCACGATTGTGGACGCCACACTCATCAGCGTCCCGCCCTCGACCAAGAACAAGGACAAGAGCCGCGACCCGGACATGCACCAGACCAAGAAGGACAATCAGTGGTACTTCGGGATGAAGGCGCATATCGGCGTGGATAGCAAATTCAAAGTCATCCATGCGGTGGCCGCCACTCCCGCCAACGTGCACGACGCCACCTGCCTGCCGGACCTGCTGCACGGGGAGGAGACCCGCGTGTGGGGCGACTCGGCCTATCAGGGGCAGGGCGAGGTGATTCACACGCATGCGCCGAAGGCGAAGGATTTCACCCACCGCCGCTACCGCTACAAAGACCGTGTCGATGAAGTCGAGCGGGCGAAGAACAAAACCAAGTCCAGTGTGCGGGCCAAGGTCGAACACGCCTTCTTCGTCATCAAGCGGGTATTCGGCTTTGTGAAGACCCGTTACAAGGGATTGGCGAAGAACGCGCACCGGTTGTTCGTCACCTGCGCGCTGGCCAATTTGGACATGATGCGCCGGCGGCTGTTGCGCCTTTCGCGGGCGTAGTGCGCCCGACGGGCCGAAAACGGCCCCGCGGGCGATGAGTCACTGGCCTGGCAGCCGATTTTTTACACAGTAAATGCTCATATGCGAGTTGCGTCGCCATTATTCGTTACTTGTTCAGAGTTTCCTTAACGATTTTGAGCGCAAGCAACTGGACTCGCTGCGCAGTGAACTGCACGACGCATTCACCGCCCAGAACGAGTCACCCATTAAACCTGTGTCCCGCTCTCGAAATTACAGCAGTAATGGGACTTGACCATTGATCGGTATCAAGAAAGCGTGTTATTTCTCATATCGTCCGGGTTGCGCAGACACCCAGGTTACTTTCCCAGCAGTTCACCGACAGGTTTTAGATCTTTGAGCTTCCCCCGAGATTTCGTCTTCCAAGGGTGACGTGAAATAGACGATCCTTTGGAGAGCAAGACGATGACGATACCGAAGCAGGAAAACACGGCCGAGTTAGAGGAACTGGCGGTCAAGCGGGTCAAGGAAGGGCTGACACCCGGCGCGGCGGCCAAGGAACTGGGGCTGATCGAGCAGATGCTGCGCCACTGGGTAAAGGCGGCGGATGCGGGTAAGCTCAACGGGCCGGATGCTGACGCTGATCCGCGCCATTCATGCCGAACTCAAGGGCGCCGACGGCAGCGCCAGGATGGTCAGGGAACGGCGGACTCGCGGGTTCTCCGCCAACCAGGCAAGATTTGAATGCGTTCCGGATCGTAGGCGCCCTCGGTACATGCCGGCCTCGTGATGGGGTCCGTGCTCGACTCGTTGCTTCAAGAAGTGATGTAACAGCTGGCGCCATCAGAGTAAATTGAAGCAGGGAACTGAAGTACGGGGTGGCTCATTCTGACTCCATATTTTCTCTTCCGATTCATCCGATGCCAGTCATCATACCCGACGAAAAACAAACGTTGCAATACCGCCTTGTGCCAGCTCATGAACCAGTTGTAGCGATGCGCCTTTCGATTCCACCCATTGCACAATCTGGTTGTACCACTTAACCGGGACTTCCCGATGATTCGCCCAATCCTCCAGCACGATCAGGGTAACGTCAGGAATCAAGTACGGCTGAAAAATGCGCCACCATGCTTCGTTGGCCTCGAAATGGCGCCCGCAATCCACGTAGAGAATCTCCACGGGTCCGCCGTTCCATGCGAGTTGTTCCACGCTGTCGTTACCGTCGTAGGTAATGAACTTGCGCTTTTTCGGCACGATCTGGTCGCGTATGCCTTGAGTGTATTTCTCGAACAAGGGCATGAAATCGGCGTGATGGGGTAAACGTTCTTCCGGCTTGACGCTTTTGTCCATCCAATCGGCACGCCATGTGAAATCGTCGAAGACATGCAGCTTGCGGAAGTGCGGATTATTCGCCAGTCCGTTGACAATATAAAACGTAGACCGCCCCAGCCATGGGCCAAGCTCAACCACTTCACCAACACCTGTATAGTACTTACCAATGAAACTGTAATACCGGCATTCTTCCTCGCTAATCATGCCCGGAATGTCACACGGCGGGACAGGATGCGATGACCAGGGGGTGTATTTTTTCCGGACGCTGGGTGTCAGTATGCCGCGCCCCGGAACAGCGGGGGCCGGTGTGGCCTGCAACGCGCGGATTCTGGCATCTACCGTGTTCCGTGCCCGCGTAAATCCATTACTGAATTGCTGTAGTCGATCGACGCGGGAAATGCGTTCGGCGATCTTTTCAATGACACCCGAAAAGCTCATGTTGATCCCTCCCTGTCATGTATGTTGCGACTGGATTATCGACGACCGGAAAACGGTACCATCAACTCATCGAATTCAAAGCGAAACAGAACCCGGCGAACAACGAAAAGACAAGCGTTAGGATGCCTAATATGCTTGTTCGCACTGATTGATCCCTCATATTGATTACACGCCATTGTTCAAGCTGTTGCCCCGCTGGACAAGCCCGGGGCGGGGCTCTCGGGCCTATCCTTCAGGCACTCACTAAAGCTGCGTCGAATCGTACGACTGCCCGTCGTCAACGGCCGTACCTTTCTTGCTGTGCGGCACGTTGACGGTGACACTGCCACTACAATTGCCGCTCTTGCCGTCATCCGCCGTGAAGAGCACGCGGTAGACACGGCCGTTGCCAGTACCCGAGCGCTCGGCCCGTAGCAGGACCGTGTCGCCCTGCACTGCGGCATCCGGACTGGTATCGCCGTCACCGAGTCCGTTGGTTGGCTCGTCCTGGGTCACGCCCGTGACGTTGAGCGTGACGCCGTCGTTGTCCGGATCACTGATTCCGCTGATGGAGACCGCGATAAGCTTGTGATTCGGCGGCCACAAGACGCCCGGCCCCACCTGCGCCAGCTGGCACAGCGGGGGGTCATTGATGTTTTGCACGGTGATGTTGACGGTATCGATGCCGCTGGTAAGCACACCATCATTGACCGCGAGGTCAAACATCAGGGTCTGGCCGCCCACACTCACCTGCGGTGCGGTGATAGTCGGCATTACCGTATGCGAATCGGAAAGTGGGGCTGTCGTGCCACCGCTCTGGTTCCATTGATACGTCAACGAATCGCTGTCCGGATCGCTGCTGTTGCTGCCATCGAGCGTGACCAGCGCGCCTTCAGCCACGGTCTGGTCCATTCCGGCGTACGCGACCGGTGGGTGGTTAATGTTATCAACGATGACATTTACGGTGTCCATCGCGGTATCGATACCGTCGCTGACCGCGAGTTTGAATGTCAGTGTGTCGCCGGCTGCACCAACCAGTGGCGCCGTGAACTCGGGTTTTTCCGGATCACTGATGTCCAGTATCACCGGAGCTCCGGCTGTCTGGGTCCAGCTGTAGGTCAGTACCTCGGCATCCATATCAAAGCTGCCGGTACCGTCCAGTGTCACCGGCGAACCTTCGTTAACGGTCTGATCCGACCCGGCGTCCGCCACCGGCGGCTTGTTGACGTTCTTGACGGTGATGTTGACAGCGTCGGGGACGCTGCTAATGATGCCATTGCTGACGACGAGTTGAAAGGTCAGCGTAGCTCCACTGACGGGAATGCCCGGCGCGTTGAAGGTCGGATGGACGGGATCGATCACACTCAGTGTGACTGGCGGGCCGCCAGGGAGTTGGGTCCATTGGTAGGCTAGCGGGCTACAACCGCCGGCACTTGCCGAACCGTCCAGTTCTACCAGAGCGCCTTCGCTAATAACCTGGTCGGAACCCGCGTTAGCAACAAGTGCACCGACCGTGCCCAGCGCATATCTATATGCTGACCCAGCACTGGCGCCGTTGTCGTCATCCCGTATGGCGCCGACAATCGCCGTGCTGCCACTCACTGCGACCGACTGCCCAAAAGCTCCGCCCGCGGAACCGCTGCATGGCAAAAGCTTGGTCTGCTCGATCCAGTCACCGCCGCCACCACGTACAAATCGATACGCGGAACCTGAATTGGGCGAGGGAGCGCGGGCATCATTATTCTGCGGCGCACCGATAATCGCAGTGCCGCCATCCGCTGCAACAGAGAACCCGAACACGTCGCCGGCCGACCCGTCGGAGGCAAGTAGCTTGGCCCGCTCGGTCCAGTTACCGCTCCCATCGCGAACGAATACGTAGGCCGAACCGGAGTTCGCTCCGTTGTCAACAGTCGCCCGGGCACCAATGATCGCAGTATCATTGCTCAGCGCCACAGCGAACAAGCCAAACGAATCTCCTGGAGCCCCGTCGGAGGCGAGAAGCTTGGCTTGCTCAGTCCAGTTACCACTTCCGTCACGAACAAAGACGTACGCGGCACCCTTTGCGACCGTTTCCCTGATACTGATGATCGCCGTGTCGCCGTCCAGGGCGACAGCGTTGCCGAACCGATCTGCATTTGCGCCGTCAGAGGCGAGGAGTTCGGCTTGCTCGGTCCAGTTACCGCTCCCATCGCGGACGAATATGTAAGCGGAACCTGTGTTCGAACCATTGGTATCATCAGCACCAGCGCCGATGATCGCCGTGTCGCCGTCCAACGCCACGGCGACGCCGAATAGATCACCCGCCGCCCCGTCGGAAGCAAGAAGTTTGGCTTGCTCGGTCCAGTTACCAATCCCGTCGCGAACAAAGACGTAGGCAGAACCCGATGCCGAACCGTTGTCATTGTCGGCTAGCGCGCCAACAAGCACCGTGTTGCCGCTAATCGCTACGCGTCTACCGAACGCATCACCTTGGACTCCGTCGAACGCGACCAGCTTGGCCTGTTCGACCCAAGTACCACTCCCGTCGCGCACAAAGACATAGGCCGATTCTTTCGCCTCGGGTCCCGCGACCGCTGTGTCACCGTCCACTGCAACAGAAATGCCCAACAGATTCCCTGCGCTTCCATCCGAAGCGAGAAGCTTCTGCAGCTCAAACTCAGCCGGTGTTTCGGCCCAACTGGAACAGACCCGGCACATAAGGCAAGTGGCAACAACTATTTTAGTTAATCCATATTTTGTGGACATGTCATCTCCCTATGCGACGGATT
Organism: Gammaproteobacteria bacterium; assembly: GCA_006218035.1. Classification (GTDB taxonomy): domain Bacteria; phylum Pseudomonadota; class Gammaproteobacteria; order VBWC01; family VBWC01; genus VBWC01. The sequence continues at coordinate 438 of VBWC01000023.1, read as the reverse complement.
CTGGAAACGGGGTCAGAGTGAGCTGCCCCGAGTATTTCGGACACTTTTAAGTGGAGTCATACTACGCTTGGAGGTGTCAGATGGGAAAGGAAAGGGCAAGAGTTAATCCGGAACGTCATCGGCAGCGGTTCAGCCGAGAATTCAAACTGGAAGCGGTAAGACTACTAGAGCTTGGGCAAAAGCCGGCGGCACAACTGGCGCTGGAGCTGGGTATACGTCGCAATCAACTCTACAAGTGGCAGAAGGAATTGAATGCCAAGAATGACGTGGCATTCCGCGGCGCCGGGCGCAGACCGCTGGATCAGCAAGGCGAAGTTGAACGGCTCAAGGCCGAGCTTAGGCGCGTCACCGAGGAACGTGACATTTTAAAAAAGGCCGCCGTAGGTTCAACTGGTCATTGCAACACTGGTCTGAAGTTTATCCGCTGGCGTGTGAAAT
>VBWC01000059.1 GCA_006218035.1 Gammaproteobacteria bacterium | reverse complement strand
TGGAGGCACAATTACGTTGGCGGCCACGCTCGCTCGTGTTCATGTTTTCGAGGCGTTCTGGTCCGACGATCACCAGAAAGCCCTCATGCATGGCCCGACCTATATGGCAAATCCCCTCGCTTGCAGCGCCGCGAACGCATCTCTGGATCTATTCGAGAGCGAGCCCAGGTTGGAGCAGGCGCAGCGAGTAGAGTTCGCGCTGAAGCGCGACCTTGAACCCTGCCGTGATCTACCAAGAGTCATCGATGTACGAGTGCTAGGAGCGATTGGTGTCGTGCAATTCAATAGCCAGTTGGATCACGCAAGGGTCCGAACCAGTCTGCTCGCGCAGGGCGTATGGATTCGCACGTTGACGGACTGCATCTACCTCACTCCCGCGCTGAACATTCAGGATGCAGAACTGCGGGCATTGACGGATGCAGTCGTGGCGACTGCCAACCGGTAATCTCGCCAAGGTGATGGCGAATATGGCGGCCGTCGAGATCGACCCGGCGCGCGCCCGCAGCGGACTGATCGAAGCCGCCGTCGCACAACTCAAGCGCCTGCTTGGGAAGCCCCCGTCCGGCGACGAATCTAAAGCGTAAAGCGTCCCGCCTTGAGTCGAAAACGGTCAGAGTCCGCGCCACGCGCCTCACCAGCCCCAATGATGGCCGCCATGTCCCCGCGGGCTGAAGTGATCGTGACCATGGCCCCAGCGCCGGCCGCGGTCGGCGCCCCAATGTCCGCGGTCGTTATCGATCCAGGCGCCATTGTGGCGATGGCTCTTGATTCCATGAGCGCCGGAATGAGCGCGCGGATTTCCGAATTCAAAGTTGTCGCGCGCCGCCGCGGGCTCCAGCGGGAAGAAGAGTCCGGCAAGCGCGACCGCCGCCGCCGACATTTCTCTTATTCTCATTCGGAGCTCCTATTCGATGGCGCTTGATTAGGCGGACTCGTCTGACCGCGGAAAACACGATCGATCCATAAAGTTCAATTCAGATCGGCAGCGTCGCTACCGGCCTCTGCGTGCTCAAATTCGTTCACACGCCCCAGAACTCCTGTCGTTCTGTTCCATGTGAGGGGCTCGCCAATAACTTCTGGAAACAATATGCGCAGCCGCTCCGTCTGAAAACAAATATGCGACCACCCGTCGGCCGCATTAAAGATTGGAGCGAACTGCGGAGTAGTATGATGTTGGTGATCACGTAAAGCTCCGAGATCCACTGAACTGCTTCCAAGTGCAGCATCTAACCAACACAAAAGCCATACTCCGCTCGAACCAAAGGACCCGCGGCTCCGGAATGCACGATGGCCATATGCCGAGGTGCGGCCCAACAGCTCGGGGGGTGAATCAACCACCAAGGTGTCGACCCATATTCCGACAAACTCCTCGTCGTGCTCCTCATGAATTGTCGGGAATCGCGCGTCTCGAAATGCTAGAAACTCTCCAGCTTCCCTGCAAGCGCGGGGAATGTCACTATCAGATCGAACCAAGAGCAGAAGGCACTTGTCGAAGTGTCCCATCGGAGCAGTCTCCTCTTCACTCACTTCTAAGGTCCTGTCGGGCACTCCCGTGTCGCGCCCGAAAAGCGTCCGTCGATTACAAGCGCATCCTTGTCTCGATGCCACCGTCCGGAGCGCCGCTGTCGTCGATAGCATAACGCGCATACCCCTCCGCTCATGGGGAAGGCTTCGGCGAAATTGTCGTCTGTCGTCACGCCGTTGCGAATCATATCCGGCATGGGACCTCCGCAAAGGCGTCCTCGTGCGGCAGCGCGGCGTCGGGCACGTCGAAAATGCTGCGCGGCAGGCCGTAAAGCTCGTCGT
>VBWC01000058.1 GCA_006218035.1 Gammaproteobacteria bacterium | reverse complement strand
CGAAGTGTTGACGAGGATCAGTTGCATTTGCTCCCCCTGCTCGAGCTCGTCCGGGAGGACGTATGTCGCTGCTAGCAAGCATGACTTCCTACGCAAGAGATCGGGAACCGCCTCCACAACGCCGCGCACATCGCGTCGGGCCATCAGTTTGGCGGAGACGACCTGAGCCGTCATCCTTCCGATCACACACGCGTGAGAAGTGCGCACTGCACAACCGTCGTCCTGAACCGACTCGATCGTGTTGATGTTACAACTCGCCCTGCGATTCGGAGCGGTTTGTTGTCGGCCGTCATGAACTTGACCTCGGCCGGCCACAACGCAGGTTTCTCAAGTAGCCGTTCGTACACTGAGAAAGGGAGTAGGTTCGACGTCGCGCCGGTGTCGAGTAAGGCGCGAAACGTCGTGCTGCCGATCGCTGCGGGAATCAGAAACCGCGGAGCGTGGAAGAGGGGGTCCGATTCCGGCAGACGATCTCTCGAGGAGTCGACCTGGCCGAATAGCAGACCGTCTGAAAATTGCGTCTGTAGCACATGCGTCTGCACCGGCCGTGCTGACCGACTCGGTTTAACGTCGTTCGACTTCGTACGACTACCGGCACTGACACCGCTCGCTGAGAGTGGTTCCCGCCTGTCGCCGACACCGCTCGCTGAGAGCGGTTCCCGCCCACCGCCGACACCGCTCGCTGAAGGCGGCGCGTGCTGTTCCACGCCGACACCGCTCGCTGAAGGCGGCGCGTCTGGTCCGAGCGCCTGACGCCGCTCCCGCTTCGTGCGAGCGTATCTTATCTGACTCGGATCGTCCGCCGCGTAGTGACCTGTCTGAGAGGAACGGCCGGTCACACTCATCGCATCTTGGCCGGTGACAAACACGGTCGAGATCGACGCTTGGTCCTGTTCGATGACTGCTGCGGACACAGCGCGAGAAGCGTTCGTACGCGAGGGCACGACACCGCCGGCTTTGTCGGCCGGGAACTTGGATGGAGCAGCGTTACCAGCACGAGCTGCGCCGCGAGACGCTACGTTGTCCAATTCGTTGTCGCGTAGCTTGTAGGCGTCTGCCGTAGCCCGTGAATCGCG
>VBWC01000022.1 GCA_006218035.1 Gammaproteobacteria bacterium | reverse complement strand
CTTTACCTTCTGGCATCACCGAGTGAAAGCTTGGCAAAGAGTGGGCGTCCATGTATGGGCACGTTTTCCGTGCCCACGCGTTCCTTATTCTCCGAATTTTCTATCTTCAAAATTCCATGTTGGGCGGCCCACTATTCTGGATACTTGCCCTCCTTGGCTTATCAACGCAGGGTCGAGCGCGGTCCATTGGACCAGCATGTTCCATGAGGGTGTTACCAATCACCGGCTTCGGATTATTCACGCACGCTGCGTGGGCACGGAAAACGTGCCCACCCTACCGGGCTCGCCGGTGCGCAGGCGCAGCCGTTTCATGTCTGGCTGGAGGACTGGCAGGCGACTGGCAGCGCCGGCAACATGTTTCCGCTGACACTTGCCGCGATGCAGGATGGTATAGCTATCGACCTGCACCTTGAGCGGCGCCAGGCATTCGTCGCGCAGGTTGATAACGGCTTTAGCCGCAAGAGCGCGCAACCGGGGAACGCGTCGTATTACTACTCGGCGACACGCCTGCCGACCACCGGCAAGGTCACCGTCAATGGCCGAACGGTCGCAGTCGCCGGCAACAGCTGGCTGGATCGCGAGTGGTCGACGGCGGCGCTCGGTCCGGAACAGGCCGGCTGGGACTGGTTCGCGCTGCAACTGGACGACGGCCGCGACCTGATGTTTTATCGATTGCGCAATAAAGACGGTTCGGCGAGCCACTTCAGCGGTGGTACGCTGGTCGCGCCGAATCGTACTGTACAGCAACTTGCCTCTGATGACGTGGTCATCGACGAGCAGGATCACTGGCGCAGCCCGCGCACCGGCACGCGCTATCCATCGCGCTGGCGCGTGCAGCTGCCATCGCAATCCTTGTCGCTCGACATCACGCCGGTTATAGAAGATCAGGAACTCGATCTGTCGGTGTGCTATTGGGAAGGCGCAGTGTCAATCAATGGTACGTCCGGCGGCAGTCCGGTAAGCGGCGCCGGTTATGTCGAGCTGGCAGGTTACTAGCACGTAGTATTGCAAGTGATGCATCAGCATCGCTTATCGAACTTCTTTCGTCGTATTTACTTTACCGCGCGGACATTTTAGAATTTCTGCGAGTGCGGTAGTTCTGAATTCGCATTAGCAAGCAATCCACGTAGTCGATTTAAAAGAAGTGTGTCCGGTGCGTCATCGCCCGGGCCAGCCGCCGCGTGGCTTTGCGAAAAAAAATAACCAAAGGGAGAAATGCGATGAGGGACACAGCTACCGGCTGTTCAGGAAAAACATGGTTGTGGCTGGCGACGTTTGCCGGATTGTGGTTGAGTCTGATGGTGCCGCAACAGGCGGCTGCTGTGCCCGCGTATGCCCGGCAGGTCAAGATGGAGTGCGCTGCCTGTCACTTTCAGCATTATCCGAAGTTGAACGCCTTTGGGCGTGCCTTCAAGAGTAACGGATATTCGCAGACGAGCCAGGAGCTGATCGAGGGCGATAGGCTCAGTATCCCCCCTGTTCTGAATGCCAGCGTCTATTTCAAGACTCACGTTACCGAAACGAACGATGTGGGTGTCAGCAGTGACGCGACCTATGCGTTTCCCGATGAAGCGGCGTTATTAATCGGTGGCCGTCTTGGTGACGGCATCGGCGGGTTCATCGAAATGTCGGAAGGCATCCTGTCGTACAAGGTGTCGATGACCCGGCAACTGCATGACAGCCTCGCTGCCGGCGTCACCGTGTTTGCGACCGATGGAATTGGCGCGCCGTTTGGCTTCGAGCTGATGAATACCGGCGCAGTCGCGAATGTGCGCCCCTTCGAGCGCGCGGCGCAGCCCTCGCTCGGCAATTTCGGCCTTAATCTGTCGGGTGCGGCGACCGGCGTCTCGGTGCACGTGGCGGATGCCGACTGGTTTGCGTCGGTGTCGGGCTTCATCCCGGACAGTGCGGCGGCAGGACTGACCGATATGGACGCCGGCGGGCATCTGGCCGGTTATTTTCGCGCTGCGTGGATGCCGACCTTCAACGGACTCGATACCGGTATCGGTGTCGGAGTCTTCTCCGGCGACACCGATGCCACCTGCGCCGCTGGTCCTTCGGATTGCCCCGTCGTTGGCGCGCGTACCGAATTCGCGACCAGCGCGTGGTTTATTGATGCCCAGTTGCAGGGCGCGGTCGCCGGCAAGGATCTCGGGCTCTACTTTATGTACGTGCACGGTGATGACGAGGTGAGTTCAGGTAATCGCGTCAATTTGTTTAACGGCGGATTTACGGACGCGCCTGCCGGCTGGGGACTCGACGTGGAATACAGCATGACACGTGCGGTTCATCTGTTGGGTTCCATCGGGTGGCATGACAACGGTGATCCGGTCAACGACAGCGTCACCGGCTATGGCGTCGGCGCGTACTGGGCGATTTTGCAGAACGTTACATTACAAGGCATGCTCGAGTCGTTTGACGGCAACAACACCGATAGTCAATCCACCAGGGAAAGTCGCTGGACAGCCCAACTGGAAACCGCCTTCTGACGCGGGTTCTGGAACGGCATCTAGGTGCCAAAGTGTGGATTGCATATAAACCACCAAAGAAAGGGGCGTCCATTCCATTACCCTACCGGGCCGGTGGTCAATAGCCGTAGATACCGTATTCCGGCTCAGATCGATACGAACTTCTTGTCCTTGAGCGAAGCGGTAAATCCGTCGGCCACTTCGTGCACCTTGGCCCAGTGTTTCAGGGCCTTCATGTGGCTGATCCAGCGGCGCACGTTGGGATAATCCTGATACGTGCATTGCACCAGCTCGCCCAGCGTTACCATCTCGGCACCGACATAGTCGGCGAGCGTGATTTTGTCGCCGCAGAGAAACGTGCGGCCGGGGCCGATCATGTCCTTGTCGAGGATGCCGAGCCAGTGCTGCGCCTTCTGCTTGCCCCAGGCGACGCTGCCGGCGTGGGCTTCCTCGGTCGGCCGCTTGTGGTGCGCGAACACCTGCGGATAGACCAGGCCGTAGCCATGATCCTTGTAGTAGTTGCTGTAGAACCATTCTATCGCTTCGTCGACACGCGCCCGCTCCTTGAGATCCCTGGGGTAAGCGGCCGAACCGGATTTGCCGGCGAGATAGCGGATGATGGCGCTGCTCTCGCCGAGGCGAAACCCGTTGTCATCCAGCATCGGGACCAGGCAGTTGGGGTTGAGTGCCTTGTACTCGGGCTTGAGGTGCTCACCGTAGTCGAGCGCGATCCCTTCCTCGGCGGCGAACATCATGATGATGCGGCTGGTGGTCGAGGCGGGGTGGTAATAGAGCTTCATGACGGATTCTCCGGTGGTGGACGCGGGCCAGGGGTCAGGACGGCCCATCTTATGGAATCGCTTATTTAAGCGGAAGGTCGTTTACATTTCGCTTTACGCATTGCGCGACGCCCCGGCTCGTCGCACAGTATCGGTTGGCGGCGATAACTCGCCACGGTGAAAAAGTAAGTGCCGCCGGCGGTATCGGCGCGTCGATAATGTGACATGCTTAGCGCAGTTCCATCATGGCGCTACCAGCCACCTGCTTTGGTTCGCTCATGCCGTTCGCGTGGGCACAAAAAAACGTGCCCGCCCTACAGCGCTGCATGGATGCAGGAGGCAGGGCGGCGTCGGGAACAGCCGCCGAGGAATCCAGTGCCCTGCGAAGGCAGGGGCCCGGAATGACGGTCGCGATGTGTTGTCACGTCATTTGGTAATTCTCAATAATGATATTGTTGATTTTAATATTCTGGACCCCGGCTTTCGCCGGGTGACAAAGCGTTTTTCAACAAACCCCCAGACCCCAATGCCGAAAAAATCCACTCATGCTTTCATTGTGCGCCGAAGCAGCGTAGAACGGCGCCTGTGAAGATCCCAAAAAGAATTGAACCGCTGGTTGAGGACGGTCTCGTCGATGCGGTCATGCGTCAGCTCATGAGCGGCAAGGAGGCCATGGTCTATGTGGTCCGCTGCGGGGAAGATATCCGCTGCGCGAAGGTTTACAAAGAGTCCAACCAACGCAGTTTCCGCCAGAGCGCTGGTTACACGGAAGGCCGCAAGGTGAAAAACAGCCGTCGTGCCCGCGCCATGGAGAAGGGCGGACGGTATGGACGCAAAGCGCAGGAGGATGCATGGCAATGCGCCGAGGTGGACGCCTTGTACCGTCTCACCGCCGCTGGCGTGCGCGTCCCGCGACCCTATAACTTCGCTGATGGCGTGCTGCTGATGGAACTGGTGACCGACGCCAATGGCGACGTCGCCCCGCGGCTCGGTGAACTGGTGCTAACGGCAGAGCAGTCCCGCGAGTACCACCGCACACTGATTACGCAGGTCGTTCGCATGCTTTGCGCCGGGGTTATCCACGGCGATCTGTCCGAATACAACGTGCTGGTCGGCGCCGAAGGGCCCGTTATTATCGACTTGCCGCAGGCCATCGACGCGGCGGGTAACAACAACGCCCGCAGCATGCTGGAGCGGGACATAACCAACCTGGCAGCTTACTTGGGCCGTTTCGCTCCCGAGCTCTTGGCTACCGACTATGGCATGGAGATATGGTCGCTCTACGAGAACGGCACGCTGCATCCGGAGAGCGAGTTGACCGGGCGCTTCGAGCGCAACGAGAAACCGGCGGATGTGGACAGCGTCATGCGGGAGGTCGACGCCGCGTACCAGGAACATGAGGCGCGGCAACGATACAAGCGGGAAATGGGGCAATAGGACGGCTTCTTGTTGGAATAGTGTTTGATGATCGCCCGAACGTTAACGGCTCGCGTTAACGCCCCCGATGGGCATAATCCGGAACGGCCTGTCAGCGGGCATCGGTGAGCGCGGTGTCAGCCGTGTCAGACGCCGCAACGATCAACGCCAGCGACGGGAAAGAAGCGGCCAAAAAGAAGTCGCCTGCAGTGACGGTTTTACCTGCCGAATCTTCCGCTGCTCATCGGCATCGTGAGCAATCACGCCAACCAGTCTGGCTGTCGGGAGGCACGACACGTGGTCACTCCCTCCCTGTTAAATGTCCGCGGTGCACGGGGGCTCGCGGACGGGATTTTACGCGCGCATAAGGAAATCGGGGCCGCACGAAATATTTCGGCCAGCCCGCCGGGACATGCGGTTCCGTGAGTTTGACGGGCCATGCGCCGACGGGCGTATACTGTTTGGCGTCACCTGCCGATCGCAGGCGGTGTCTGGCGGCAGGGTGTGTCAGGGAGGAAGTTACGGTGGCTTCAGCGGTGGATAGTTGCGGAATTGTCAGAGCTGAACGCACCTGGGCGATGCTGTGTCATGTGGCCGCGTTCGCCGGATTTATCATTCCGTTTGGTGGCCTTGTCGGGCCGCTGGTGCTGTGGTTGATCAAGAAAGACGACATGCCGTTCGTCAATCATCAGGGCCGCGAGGCATTGAACTTCCAGATCACGGTGTTTGTCGGTTTTTTGATCGGCGTGATGCTGTTCTTTCTGTCGGTCGGCTCGTTGTTCTTGCTGATACTGGTGGTCTTCAACGCGATCAGCATCGTGATTGCGACGGTCAAGGCCAACGATGGCGTGTGGTACCGGTATCCGTTGTCGTTCCGATTTATTAAGTAAGTGTGATGATCGGCGATTTGTGGCAGCCCGGCATCGGTCCATGAGCATTTGATTTGACCGGGGCCCGGGCGCAGAATAGCCCTTGTCTTAAGGTGGTCCCGAACGCAGTGTCGGGGTTTTGGTGGCGGTACCCAGACAGGGAGTTGACACATGAACCGAGTAATGAAGATCCTGGCGATGGCGGCGATAGCGTTACTGGTTGGTTACGCGTACAAAAGCCACAGCGAGCATAGCGAAGAAGAATAACCGGCATGCCAGCCGCCGGTGCCAGACCGGCGGGCGTTGGCTTGTGATGCTAAGACCGTGCGCGGGACGCATGTGGAGACTGTCTCGTCTGCCGGGTTGTCGATGGACCCGGACCAGGGGTTCCGGGTATTGTTCCGCGGAGATCGTGTGAGATGCTTCCGGTTTGTGTCCTGCCTGTTTTACCTGTGCTGAATCACCGTTGTATCCGGATCTAGGGTTGCTGTCGCCATGACGGAACTGGTCACCTCGATCAATGAAGTCGTCTGGGGTCCGGCGATGCTCGTCATTATTCTTGGTACCGGTATCTATCTGAGTATCGGGCTGCGCTTCGTGTCCATACGCAAGATCGGGTATGGATTCAAAATGCTGTGGCGCGGACGCACGCCGATGGGCGAAGGCGACATCAGCACGTTCAGCGCGTTGATGACGTCGCTATCGGCGACGATTGGCACCGGCAATATCGCCGGCGTCGCGACGGCAATCTATTTTGGCGGTCCCGGTGCGTTGTTCTGGATGTGGTGCACGGCGCTGGTCGGCATGGCGACGAAGTATGCTGAAGCGGTGCTGGCCATCCGCTATCGCGAAGTCGATGAGCGCGGCATGCACGTCGGCGGACCGATGTACTACATCAAGAACGGCCTCGGTAAGAACTGGGCGTGGCTGGGCGCGACGTTTGCCGTATTCGGCACGGTGGCAGGCTTCGGTATCGGCAACACGGTGCAGGCGAACTCCGTGGCGCATGTCATGCAGTCGTCGTTTGGCGTGCACGAGTGGCTGACCGGCGTCATTCTGATGGTGGGAACGGGGTTGGTGCTTATCGGTGGCATTCGGCGTATCGCCGAAGTGGCGAATGTTCTGGTGCCGTTCATGGCGATTTCCTACGTCGCCGCCGGATTGCTGATCCTGTTGCTTAACGCTTCAGCCGTGCCGGGTGCGATCTGGCTGGTGGTCAAGAGCGCGTTTACGCCGGTTGCCGCCCAGGGTGGATTTGCCGGCGCGGCGGTCTGGGCGGCGATACGCTTCGGCGTCGCGCGCGGTGTTTTCTCCAACGAAGCGGGGCTCGGCAGCGCGCCGATCGCGCACGCCGCTGCGACGACCGACAGCCCGGTACAACAAGGCGTGGTCGCGATGCTCGGCACATTCATCGACACGATCATCGTCTGCAGCATTACCGGGCTGGTCATTGTGATTTCGGGCGTATGGACCAACGGCGCCAATGGCGCCGCAATGTCCTCAGCAGCGTTCGAGGCCATGCTGCCGGGCGTCGGCACCACGGTCGTCGCACTGGGTATGGTGCTGTTTGCCTATACGACGCTGCTTGGTTGGAGCTATTACGGCGAACGCTGCGCCGAATACCTGTTCGGCGTGCGCTCGATCCTGCCGTTTCGGATCTTATGGATATGCGCCATACCGGTCGGTGCGGTAGTCGACATGGATTTCATCTGGCTGCTTGCGGATACGCTCAATGCGTTGATGGCCGTCCCGAACCTGATCGCGTTGCTGTTGCTGAGCCCCGTCGTTTTTGCGCTGACCCGGGAATATTTCGCGCGCGAGCGCTGATTTGCCCGACGTTTCCCCAATTGTCCCGGGCGCTACCGGGTTTTCTCTTGTGATTCCTGTGCTTAGCGCTCTTTGGCGCTAAAGACCGGCGTGCCGGTTCCGATACAGCCGGCATGGGGAAGAAAAAAGCCGGTGCGGTGCATGCCGCGCGTTCCGGGGCGAAGACGGGTTACACGGCGTTTGCAGCGATCGACGGTCGGCATCCGTACCGCGACGCGGTGCCGAACGGGTATGTCGATTACTTTGTCCGCACGCGTCACCAGGGCGAGGTGTTTTATCTCAATTTCGATCTGGCGAAGGAAATGGGCCTGTTGCCGTCCGACCACCGTCATGTGCTGAGCCGTGAACTGAGTGACGTGCTGCTGCAGACGTTCGGTCTGCAGATCATTAACGAGTACGACATTATCCATAACACGCCGGTTGACGATCAGGACATCCGTTCCCGTCGGTACATGGCAACCCGATATTTGCAGCCGCAGCATCCCGGCAGGCTTGGCAAGACGTCCGGCGACGGGCGCAGTATCTGGAACGGCTGTTTTTCCTGTCGCGGCGTGACGTGGGACATTTCGAGCTGCGGTACCGGTGCGACCTGTTTGAGTCCGGCGACGGCAAACCAGAAACGTTTTTTCCAGACCGGTGATCCGTCGGTGTCCTACGGTTGCGGACAAGCCGATCTGCTCGAAGGCGTCAGCGCCGCGCTGATGAGCGAGATCATGCATCGCAACGGTATCGCGACGGAACGTACACTGGCGATCGTCGCCTATCCCGACGGCACGGCGGTCAATGTGCGCGCCGCCAGGAGTCTGTTGCGGCCCGCCCATTTCTTCGCCTGTTTGAAACAGGGAAATATCGCCGCGCTGAAAAACGCCGTCGACTTTTATATCGAGCGTCGTGTCAGCAATGGCGAGTGGCCGCGCATGAATTCGCCGGCCGCAAAGTACCAGCACTTTCTCGAGGCGGTCTGTCACCGCTTTGCGCAGGCCGCAGCGGTATTCGAGAGCGAGTACATTTTCTGCTGGCTGGACTGGGACGGCGACAATATCCTGTGTGACGCCGGCATTATCGACTACGGATCGCTGCGGCAGTTCGGTCTGTATCATCACGAGTACCGTTATGACGATGTCGATCGCTACTCGACAACGATTACCGAGCAGCGTAACAAGGCGCGATACATCGTGCAGACGTTTGCCCAGATGGTGGACTTTCTGATTACCGGCAACAAGAAACGCATCCGCGAGTTCGGCAGGCATCGCATCCTGCAGGAGTTTGACGCCGTTTTCGAGCGCACCAAGAATCTGGCGCTACTCTACAAGACTGGCGCTGACCGGCGCCTGTGCGAGCGGATGATGGCCGATGGAACCGCCGCGGCCGCGTCGCAGGCGTTTCGCAAGGTCTTCTCGTTTTTCGAACGGGCAAAATCCTGCCGCGGGCCGCGCGAGGTGATGGATGGCATCACCTGGGATGCGATCTACTGCATGCGCGATGTTCTGCGTGAACTCCCGGGCATCTATCTGGCCAACGACGTTAAACCGGTTGACGCGGATGTGTTTATGGAAATCATGGCGTCCAATTATACGGACCTGCAGGACCGGCAGATAACCGCCTGGCGCCGGCGCAGGATACGTGAGTTTCAGCGGTGTTATCTGAATCTGGTCGCGCGCATGGCAAACCTGTCACGGGTGTCGGCGCGGGAGATGTTGCAGCGGTTGGCGGTGCGCGTGCAGGTGATCAACCGGTATGACCGCATTACCGGTGACGGCGTGATCGCGGTCGCGGAAGTGCTGCTGGCCCAGCACAAGAATCTGGGGGCGGATGAGATACACCGGATGATCGACGAGTTTGTCAGCGACCAGGTGCTGCAGCCCGAATTCGTGCCGCCGCTGCCGCGCCCGCGTAGCGTGCCCAGGGGCAGGATGGCGACCGCGCTTGCAAGATTGCGCCGTCTTGTTCGAGAATATCGCGAAGGGCTTTGATCCGTGACTCCCCTCCGGCTTGGGCCCGAGTGGGCGCAGGAATGACGATATCGGAAGGATCTGATATCACTGTTGTGTTGACTGACTGACGAGGAAATCTTCATGGGCAGCTGCTGCGAAGACAAGGCCTGCGACATCGCGGCCCTGAAGGAAAGCCAGGGGCGCGTGCTCGTGATAGTGCTAGTCATTAATGCGGTGATGTTCGTCGTCGAAATGACCGCCGGCATTATCGCGAATTCAACTGCGCTACTCGCTGATTCGCTGGATATGTTCGGTGATGCGCTGGTATACGGCTTCAGTCTCTACGTGATCAATCGCGACGACAGCTGGCAGGCGATGGCAGCGCTGTTCAAGGGCGCGATCATGGCGGCTTTCGGGATATTTGTTTTGACGGAGGCGGTATACAAAATCGCCATGCCCATGGTTCCCGTCGCGGAAACCATGGGTATCGTCGGATTGCTTGCATTGGCCGCTAATCTGGCTTGCCTGCGTTTGTTATGGACTCACCGTGGTGACAACCTGAACATGAGTTCCGTCTGGCTGTGTTCGCGCAACGATATCATTGCCAACACCGGGGTGCTGATTGCCGCCGTCGGCGTGTGGGCGATCCAGTCGCGCTGGCCGGACATTATCATTGGCGTAGTGATCGCCGGGATCTTTCTGCGTTCGGCGGTGCATGTCATCGGTAGTTCCGTCCAGCAGTTGCGCGCATCGCGCGCGTAACGAGTTCGCGCCTCCACCCGTCCGGGATCGCGCGCCGAAGGTCGCTGAACCGCGGCGCCGATAAAACACACACGCTTCGGCAGGGCCGTCACATTTGAAACGAACAGTTTTTCATACGGTTATTAATGCTTTTTGCGTTTTGCCGGGATACCGGCGCGTGTTTGAGAATACCCTTGCGATGCAACTATCGGCGTGATAGCGTCTGGCGGTAGGGATTCGCGTTTTCTATTCGCAAGATTACAAAAGAACGCCAAATGGATGCTATTGCGAGTCTGTTAACACTTCTTAAACTGCAACGCGGCGACACCGGCGTGATCGCACGTATCGACGGCCATGGCCCGGTCAAGCAGCGGCTTGCCGAAATGGGTTTTACCAAAGGCGCGACCGTCGGTCTTGCGCACACGGCGCCGTTCGGCAATCCACGAACCTATCTGGTGCGCGGCTACAGAATCAGCCTGCGCAATGAAGACGCGGACAAGGTGATTCTCGAGTCATACGCGGGCGTACCGGGATCGGGCCGGGACGCGTAAGCATGGACGTCAAGGTTTCCGCCTCATCGATCACCAAGACGGTTACTGTCGCCCTGCTTGGCAACCCGAATATCGGTAAGGCGACGCTGTTTCAGCAATTAAGCGGCGGGCACCATCAGGATGTGCGCTTCCCCGGCGCGGATGTCCGCATGGAAGTTGGCATCGTCCATCATGCCGGGATGCGGATGCGCGTGGTCGATCTGCCCGGTATCTATTCGTTGTCGTCGACAACGCCTGACGAAATCATCTGCCGTGACTTCATCATGCTGGACAAGCCGGATGTCGTGATCAATGTGCTCGATGCCGGCAACCTTGAGCGTAACCTGTTTCTGACGACGCAGCTGATTGAAATGGGCGTGCCGCGTGTCTACGCGCTGAACATGAGCGACGAGGCGCATATGCGGGGCATGCGTTTCGATATGGAAGCGTTGTCGATGAAGCTTGGCGGGCCGATCATCGAAACTGTCGCGCGGTTCCGCCGCGGTGTGGAAGAGATGCTGGATGCCGTTGTTGATACGATAGAGTCCGCGCGGAAATATCACAATGTCGCGATCGCCTACGACGATCATCTGGAAGAGGCAATCGAAGGCGTACAGCAACTGGTCAAGGAGTTGCATCCCGAAACGATGTCCGCCGGGCACGCGCGCTGGCTGGCGATCAAGGCGCTGGAAGGCGACAAGGTGGTGCTGCGGCGCGAAAGCGATCATGAGTCCCTGGTCACGGCCATCGAAGACAAATGCCAGGATATCGTGCGCATGCACGGTGACGATGCGGCGGTGTTGCTGGCGGACGGAAGGTATGGATATATCACCGGCCTGATGCAGCAAACGGTGGAAATGACCGGCGCGTTGCGGCATGTCAATATCACCGATATGGTGGATAACCTGCTGCTGCACCGTGTGTTTGGGCTGCCGCTGTTTCTCGGTGCGTTGTGGTTGATGTTCCAGGCCACGTTTACGGTAGGCCAGTATCCGATGGCCTGGCTCGATACGGGCGTCGTCTGGCTGGGCGATACCTTGACCGCGATATTGCCAGCCGGTCTGACGCGCGATCTGATCGTCGACGGTATTATTGGCGGCGTCGGCGGCATTCTGATTTTCCTGCCGAACATCATGATCCTCTTTTTGTTCATTGCATTCTTCGAAACCACCGGTTATATGGCGCGCGCCGCCTTTCTTATGGACCAGGTGATGCACAGCATCGGTCTGCATGGCAAGGCGTTCATTCCGTTGATCATGGGATTTGGCTGTAACGTGCCGGCCATCATGGCCACGCGCGCCATCGAAAGCCGCCGTGACAGGCTGCTGTGCATCCTGATTGCACCTTTCATGAGTTGTTCGGCACGCCTGCCCGTATATGTTTTGTTTGCCGGCGTATTTTTCGCCGACTGGGCCGGCACCGTCGTATTCGGTATGCATGTGGCGGGCGTCGCCGTCGCGCTGGGCGCCGCGCTGATGCTGCGCACGGTATTGTTCCGCGGCGAAGGCGACGCGTTCGTGATGGAACTGCCGCCGTACCGTTTACCGACGATCCGTTCGCTGATCATGCACATGTGGGACAAGGCGGTGCATTTCTTGCGCAAGATTGCCGGCGTCGTGTTTGTCGGGTCGATCATCATCTGGTTTTTGCAGGCGTTTCCGCGTGACGTCGAGCTCAGCCGCAACTACGTGGCCGAACGTGCCGCAGTAGTCGCGACGGTTGCGGCACCGGAGGCACAGCAGGCGGCGATAACGCAATTAAAGAACGCCGAAGCGCGTGAATTGCAGAAGGAGCGATACCTCGGCCAGATCGGTATTGCGGTCCAGCCCGTTTTTGATTCGCTCGGATTCAACTGGCAGACCACGATTTCGCTGATGACGGGCATGGTCGCCAAGGAAATCGTCGTATCGACCTTTGGCGTGCTCTATAACGTTGGCGGCGATGTCGACGCCGGTAACGACAGTTTGCGTGCGGCCCTGGCCGGCGCGATGCCGCCACTGACGGCACTGGCGTTCATGGTCTTTACGCTGCTCTACATGCCGTGTCTCGCGACTATCGCGGCCATACGCCGCGAGGCGGGCACATGGGGCTGGGCAGCATTCTCGATCGTTCTCAGTCTGGCGCTCGCCTGGCTGATGGCGCTGTTTGTGATCATGGTCGGAGGGTTGTTCGCGTGAACTCGATGGGTCTTCTGGAAACGGCGTTGCTTGCGGTCGTGTTGCTGGTGTGTCTCGCGCTGGCGACGCGCTGGGTTGTCCGGGAACTTGGCTTTGGCAAGCGCAAGAGCGGTGGCGGCTGCAAGAGTTGCAGCGAATCAAAGCCGGCCGGCCAGAGCGACCGTTTGCCCGGCTAGTGTTCCATCGTTAATGCATTTGCGCGGCCGCCAGTGCCGTCCGCGTCGCATCAATCGTCGTTTCGGCCAGCCTGCCGTTCTCGTTAATGCCCAGTCCGGGTCGGCGCTATCCAGCGCAATCAGCATCATGATGCTGGCGTTGTTCGCGCCGGTGCGCTGCGTCATGCAGCGAGTCGGATTGCGTGGCCTGGAATACCGCCGGTGTCGCGATGGTGAACAGACCATGCCCGCTGTTGCCAAATTTACCGGTGGCGCCACCGCGTAGTTTATCGAGAACGCGTCCGGCGTACTGGTCATGTCTCCGGAGGTGACGATCAGCGAGTTGGCTGAGAGCGCGCCGCGCTTGAGTAAGCCGTCGAGATGGGCGTGTTCCGCCTATCACGGGATTGCGGGAATGAAAATATCCGGATATCGACCGTGTGCGTTGCCGTTGCCGGTTGGCCTGCCTGGCGATTACGCGGACCGACAGGAGTGCTTCAACGGGCGCGCGCCAGCCGGAAACCGATACGGTTGCTGCGCGTGTCTACGGTGTAGTGTGACCGTTTGCTCGAGCGCAGGTCGTTGATCGTGGTCATGAACGAT
Organism: Gammaproteobacteria bacterium; assembly: GCA_006218035.1. Classification (GTDB taxonomy): domain Bacteria; phylum Pseudomonadota; class Gammaproteobacteria; order VBWC01; family VBWC01; genus VBWC01. The sequence continues at coordinate 8,147 of VBWC01000022.1, read as the reverse complement.
CCGCCGCGCGCGGCCCGTTCCTGACATGCCGATGTCGTCCGGGCGCTGCCGTTGGTCGGGGCGCCTTGATAGTTTTCGTAATAACAGTCCTGCACCCATTCTTCGACGTTGCTTGCGGTGTCATGCAAGCCGAAGGCATTGGCCTGATACTTCCCGACCGTAAACGCACCGTCGCGATCCCAGTCGCCGCCACAGTCAAGGCAGTTGGCCGGTACCGGTTTGACGTCACTGTCCCACCAGAAATACGTGATACTGCCCGCGCGTGCAGCATATTCCCATTCGGCCTCCGTCGGGAGCCGGTACGCGTGACCGGTTTGTTGCGACAGCCAGTCTGCGTAGGCCGTGGCATCGTGCCAGTTGATCCTGGTCACCGGACGGTTACCACGGCCCCGTCCTTCGTCGTTCGGCCGTTGCCTGCCGGTAGCGTCGGCGAACTTGTCGTAGTCTGCGAACGTCACCTCGTATTTTGAAATCGCGAAGCGCGATACTGTTACATGGTGCTGTGGACGCTCGTTAAAGTTCTGCGAAACGCCGCTGGCCCCCATTTCAAAGTCGCCAGCCGGCAGTTCGATCATGGTTGGGCCGCTATCGCCATCGACCAGCCGGTCACGAAACGATCGTATCGGCCCCGGCGCTGGCGTTGCGTCTGCCGTTGGCGACCCTTCGCCGTTTCCGGAATTCTTGTCTGTATCGTCCTGGCCGGTGGTATGCGGCGCTGTCGATAGCGCCTGCGGTAACGGTTTTCCAAGATAGATCCACGCGCCGCTGACCAGTCCGGCAATCACCAATAGCGCGATACTTGCCTTCGCGACACGGCCGCTGACGCTGGTGGTCATGCCGGTGCTTGCGTGGGACGGAATCTGCTTGGCCTTTTCGATGGCCACCTCGAGTTTGCCGCGGTGCTTTTCCGACTGTGCAAGCTCCTTCTCGTACCTGGCCAGCGCTTTCGTCGTCTCCTTGTCCCGTGCCGCCAACGCCTCCGCCTTATCGGTTTGCGCCTGCAGCCTGGCCTTGAGTTCTTCGCCCTCGCGCATCAACTTGGCGAGCTTGTACTCCGACTCGCGTTCAATCTTCTCGATGATCGCTTCCGCGTCTGACTGATGGTCGGCCAGTTTGGTACGCTTTTCCGATATCTCGGCCGCGGCCGCCGCGGTGCGCTCGGCAAGCTCCCGGCGGGCAGACTCGCGCGCCTCTTGTGCCGACAACAGCTCGCGTTCGAGCCGCTCGATACGCTCGCGGGTATCCTGCTCAGCGGCCGCCAGTCGCGCGCCGAGTTCATCGACTTCGCCTTGCAACCGTTCGGCATTACCCGCGAACTCGCCGGCACGGGCATCCGTCGCCGTCGCCTCGTTCTTTAACGATTCGATCTCGGCTTCGGCCTGCGTCAGCTGTTGCCTTGCCGTGTCCCGTTCGCCGCATGTCTGCTCGAGCTGTTGCCGCACCTGATTAATATCGTCTTGTATCTGATCGGCACCGCGCGCTGCTGCGGCCGACCCGGCGCGCGTCTCATCGAGTTCCTGGCGCAGCCTGTCGATCTCATCGGTTTGCGATGTTTGCGCGCGCGAGGCGGTGTCCAGCTGCTGTTCGATTTCCTCGATGCGGTCGGCATGGCGTTGGGCCAGGGTCCGTGCGTCGCCAAGTTGCTCGCTTAGCTGGTCTCGCTGCGACTCGAGTTGTTGTATTGTGGAGGCGAGGCCGTCCGCCGCCTTCGTCGAACCCTCCGCGAGTTCGTCAACCGTTTGCTGTAACGACACAGTCTTCGCGTCGGCCTGCCGCTTATCCTGTTGCAGCTGATCGATCGCTGTGCGGCTATTCGTCAGTTCGGTCTCCAGCGCCTGCTTCTCTGCCGCGTGTTGCCGTGTAGCCTCCTTATGCTCAGTTGCCGTTCGTTCCTGCCGATCACGCAGCTCCTCAACTTCCTTCTGCAGCGAGTTGTGGCCCTGCTCGGCCTCAGTCCGCTTACTGGCGAGCTCGCCCAGTTGCCGTGTCAGGGACGCGACCTCATCGCGCAGCCCCGCCGAATCCCGTTGAGCGTCATCCAGCTCCTGCCGGATATTGACCAGTTCCGTGCCGCTGGTGTTTGCATCGTGCTGCGCGCCCTCCGCGGATTTCCGCAGGTCCGCGATCTCGCGTTCCAGTGCCGCGCTATGACTGCTGGCGTCGTCAAGGGCCTGCTGTACCCGGACCAGCTCCGTGCCGGCAGCGTCGACATCGCGTCGCGCCGCATCGGTCGTCCGCCGCAATTCAGAAATTTCGTGTTCGAGTTTCTCCGCTCGGGCCTGCGCGTCTGTGGCATGCTGCGAGGTACTTGCCTGCGATTCCACCACCTGTTTCAGCTCACGTTGGCGGTTCGCCAGCTCTTTATCGTATGCCTCCCGGTCGAGTTGCGACTGCCGCTGCAGTGCGTCGAGCTCGGCGCGGAGCCGTTCTGCTGCTTCCACTGCAGTGCGCTTTGCCTGCTCCGCCTGCTGGATCTGTGCCGCCATCGCCTCGCCGCCTTTCGCCGTTGCATCCAGCTGACGTTTCAGATCGTCAAGCTCAGCCTCGATGCGCCGGCTGCTGGTAACGGCAGCCGTCTTTTCGCCTATCGCCGCATCCAGTTTGTCGGTTGCGCTACGCAATTTCGCGGTAAGGTCGCCGAGTTCGCTACGTAGCCGGGTGACCGTGTCGTTAGACGATCCTTCGTTTTCGGAGAGCCGTTGCGTCAGCGACGCGATCTCGCGTTCCAGCAGCCCGCGGTTCTGCTCTGACTTGGCGAGCGCCTGGCTGCGGCCGTCGAGGTCAGCGCGCACGGCGGCGAGTTCAGCGGTGAGTTTTTCCGTGGAATTCCGCGCCTGCTGTTCGATTCTCGCGGCAGTAACGGCGGTATTTTCCCGCGCGTCTGCCTGGGTCTGTTTGAGCGCGTCGAATTCCCCGGTCAGGCGGGCGACTTCGCGTTCGGCGTTACCGCGAGCCTCTGTTTCGCCGTGCAGCATCTGCTGGATGCGTGTTTGGGCGGTTTTGATTTTGAGTAATTCCTTTTCGGCGTTGAGACGCGCCTCGACTGCCTTTTTATAGGTCTTTTTCGGAACCGCGTCCGCGCCGTCGGCAGCCCTTCCTGACGGCTCGGTGGGTGACGTTGGCGGTTTTACTATCGGGATCACGTCCGCCGCGCGCGCAGAATTTTCCACGGGAACTGATTTAAGGCCGCCGGTGAGCACTCGCGCATCGATGCCTTTCTGATTCAGAAAAAAGGTCGCGGCGTTGCTCAGATGCCCGTCATTGCAGCAGACAATATAGGTAGTGCCCGGCTCAAGCGAGTTGACGTTGTCGCGCAGCGTCGCATACGTCATGCTTATGCTTCCTGCAATATGCCTGGCCTGATACTCTTCTGCCGTTCGGACGTCCAGCCATTTCGCACCGCCGTTGATGAACGTCACCGCCTCCTCATAGGTGGTGTCCGTCGCCAACGGCTGGTTCAGCAGCTCGAGAAACGCTTTCTTCGGCAGCTTCATCAGCACGCCGTCGGTGAGCATCGTGATCGTGGCGCCGCGCTTGGCATCGGACAACAGTGCGTCCTCGCCAAAGCTGTCGCCGACGCCGAGTTCGGCAAGAACGGTTTCTTTACCGCCCGCGCCGCTGCGGCTGACCTTGCAGCGTCCGGATTTTATCGTGTAGCAGCAGTCACCATTGTCACCTTCGCTGAACACCTTTTCTCCTGCCCGTAGCGATGCTGGTTCCATGCCGGTGATCAGGCGACTGATGTTCACCGGCGGCAGCTTCTGAAATACACGCGAGCGCAACATCAGCGACATCCAGTCGTCGTCATCGCCCTCGTCGATTGCACCGACTTCGAAGCCGGACAGCGAGTCGCTGCCGATCAGAACCTCAAGCAGATTGGTGCCAATAGTCGCGATGGTGGCGGTCTTGATGACCCGGGCCGAGCAGGTACGTGGTTGTTTCGGTGCGAGCGCCTCGAAGGCGTCTTTGCTGCCGCCCTTGATCGATGCGATCTCGACGTCCTCGTGATCCAGCAGCGCGACGACGCCTTTGATGACAAAGTAGGTGTTGCTGTCCCGGTCGCCGTGTTTGAACAGGTAACGCCCGATAGCGACCTCATGGATGTTGATCTTCTCGACTACCTCCGCGAATCGCTCCGGCGCCAGTCCTTTCAGCGGCGTAAAGTTTTTCAGAAGGTCGCTCGTCAGCGACTTTTTAGCAGCGTCCATAGTCCTACCATGCCGGTTTAGGTTCACGCACCCCGCGAGGTATCGGGGCGGCGCAAAACACGTATCGGCTGAACGGCGCCTTTATTTAGATGAGTCCCGTCGCGGTGGCATCGGATAACTGACTGTATGCAATGGCGAATACCGTTCCCGTCGGCGGGCGCGACAGGCCGCCGGAAGAGTACCCCGGCCGCAATGTACGCTTCTTCGCAGCGGCCGGCGGCCTTTGCTCGGCTGCGATAGCCGCGACACCGCTACGCGCGGTTACGGTTTCGTGACGAGGTGGCGCCACACGTTGTAAATTGAGTTCCAGGGAGACATGATCTCGACCGGCGCCATGGACCATGGAGGAGTGCAATGTTTATCGTGACCAACCGTGCAATTGACGAGTCCGCGAGCGGGTTGAACAAGCTCGGCGCAAAACCGAACGGCGAGGGGCCGAATGAGCTGCGACTGGTGGAAGCGCAGAAAAAGGCCGGGCGCTGGGGTATCGAGATACTCCCCGATACCATCACCGACAAAATGAAGCGCGAGGCAGGCATCAAGGATGCCGGACCGGTATTCGCCAGCCGCTACGTCGCGCGCCGATTGCTGGGTCAGGTAAGGAGCGAGAAGAGAAATTTTCTGTTTTTCGTGCACGGCTACAACAACGATTTTGAGGCGATGCTGGATCGTGCCGACGGCTTCGCGAAGCAGTACGGTGTCGAGGTCGTCGCGTTCAGCTGGCCCGCAAATGGCGGCGGCGCGCACGGCGTCGCAAGTTACAAAAGCGACAAACGCGACGCGCGCGCATCGGTCGGCGCGCTGGACCGCGCGCTGGCGAAGATCGCTGACTATCTGAATGATTTTAACGCCGAGCGCCATCGCGCCATCGCCATCGGCGCGCTGAAAAAGTTTCCGGACAACTGCGAGGCGCGCGACGAATACATTACCGAGATGACCGAGGAAGGCTGTCCGTTCACGGTCAACATGGCGCTGCACAGTATGGGTAATTATCTGTACAAGGAAACCTTGATGTCGTCGGTGTACCGGGGAAAGAATCTGCTATTCGACAATGTGGTGATGGTCGCCGCGGACACGAATAACGAGGGACACGAACAATGGGTAGACCAGATTCGTTGCCGCCGGCGCATCTACATCACCATCAACGAGGACGATGCCGCGCTGATGGCGTCGCGCATGAAGGCCGGTGAGGAGCAGAAGGCGAGGCTCGGCCATTATCCGTACAACCTGCGGTCGGGCCAGGCCGTTTATGTGGATTTCACCAGTGCGCCATGGGTACAAAAATCGCACGCTTACTTCGAGGGCGCGCCGCTGCGCAACAAAACCGTGAGCGGTTTTTTTGAGAAGGCCTTCAACGGCGCGCGTGCCGAGGAGGATCTCGCATACGATGCCGCGCGCGGTCTCTATACGATGCGGCGTTAGCCGCGCGTATCGTGCTGCTGTTCAGATGTCTGGTGATGATCGCCGGTCAACGGCATAAGCGTGACCGGTAACAACATGGCCATGAAAAAGGGTGGCGACCCTGAGCTGTCCTTTGGTGTACTTCCCGGGTTCATTTAGGGTGTAATTCCCGGGGATTTTATTATTAAGGTATTGTTCTTTAACTGACGCGTTAGATGCTACACGCCATGCTGGCGTAAATTAAGACACCTGTCAGGATGTCGAATACAAATTAGGTGCGATATAAAAACGATCATGGACACGAAAACTAGGCAATGGTGGAAAGCGCGTGGATGCGACACTGATGATGGCGTCGTAACCCAAGCGCACGAAGCGCCCGATCTCAAAATACCCGGGTCGATATTTTGTTATTCTGCTTTAGCGTTATTTATTATCGGACTCATCGGTATAGCAGTCGAACTATCCACCGATCAAAACGCGCGCTTAGGCGTGTTGTATTTCTCGATTTCTTTTTTTCTAGCTCCAGCATTATTGATCTATCCACTTATACGAATGGCTATAGGCGACGGAAAAAATGGCGTGGCCGGAGTTTTATCCGGCCTGTTTGGTTGGTATGTGCAGTCAAGCATTAAGAAGAAGCTGGACAAATGAAGTTAAGGGCGCCGAACAAGGCGCTCCAGCCGACCGCTCAACTGCTGCGCGGTTTCGCGTCGGCTAAGCTCCGACGTTATGTGCCAGGGAGAGTCCAGTGAGGCTCTCAGCAGCACAAATCGGAAAGTGCGGTGAACTTCTTGTTCAATATCGGCTTCTGTTGCTTGGCATCGAGTCTGCGCCAATGAGTACGGACATCGGGATTGATCTGGTTGCATATGCACCCTCGCGTACCCATCCGGCCACAATTCAAGTCAAGACCAATCTCAAGCCAAAACCCGGTGGTGGAAAAGGTAAGGCGGCAATTGACTGGTGGCTTCCCGAAAGCTCACCCGCGGAGTTGGTTGCGTTCGTAAACCTTGAGGCGCAGGCTGTTTGGGTTATGTCCAATGCCGAGGTACAGAAGTACGCCCAACAACATTCCAGTGGTAGGCACCATTTCTACATGTACACAGACCCAGCGGTGTTACCGAAGAAGAGTGATCGTCCGGTGCATGCCTACGAATTCGAGGCGTTCCGTCTGGAAAACCGTGCGAGCAAGTTGTTTGGCACATAAAAATGCGTTGCAGACGCGACGGCCCTGATGGGCCGCGGCCTGAGTTCAATGTTGGGCGTCGGGGGAGCAATGATTATTCGCATGGAGCGTCGGATGCTCTACATCCCCATCCTCCACATTGACACCAATCTGATTAATTCTAGACGGAAGCTCAATGCGGTAAACCAGCTTGAAAGGTGGTGCGAAGACGGAGTTATGCTGATCAACATGTCGGGTACCGCGTATGCGGAGGCGCAAGCGGACGGCGATAGGCGCCGGTTGAGGAAGGCCAGTCAGCAGATTTTTACCACCACACCCGCCGTCAACGACCGCGATCCCCGCTTCAAGTGTGTCGAATCGGTCTTGTTCCCCAATGGGGCAGCCGACCAGAATCAACAGAACGATGTCCGGATCGTCTGTGAGGCCGCGAAGTACGGAGCTATCCTTGTTACCAGCGACGGCGCATCGAAATCCCAGCCAGGAGGCATCCTTGGGAATCGGGACAAGTTACGCGATGTCGTGCAGATCATGTCGCCGAACGAAGCGGTTGCATTCGTCCGCTCGAAGATTTGCGAACGCGATGAGTTCAATGAGCGTGTGTCAAGGGAGATTGGTGGTGAACTTCCACCGTGGACGGGGAAAGACTGACGCGACGCCCAACAACAGCGTGAACCGGATTGCTCCAAGAGCGTCGTTCTTGGATACCCGTCGCGCATTCGCGCGTCGATGCGCGGTTACGCTGAGCCGCTAGGTGATAAAGATAAAAAATAATGGATAAATTCGACCCTTCATTTGTTGTAATTCTTGTATCGCTCGCAGGAGTAATTTGCGCAAAAAGGATTATTGAAAGTAATCCAGCAGAAGGCCCATTGTTTTTCCTGTCAGCCGAAGGTCGGTTATTAAATTTACTTGTCGGTACTTTCTTGATTGCTGCATTTATCGCTGCCTTCGTTGATGGCTTCATACATGTTGCGTGGTGGTTCCCATTCCTTCTATATATTCTCGCAGCAATAGTTGTTAATTTCTTACCGTACATGCGCAAGCATCGGGAATCAAAAACATCTGATCCGGCAATGGGGTTGATTTTATATAGTGCGCTAACATTTATATCGTTAATATGGTTGATAGCAAGGTGGTAACGGGGGATAAGGGGACGCTACCCCTATAATTTCGTACCGATGACGCCAACGATGGCGATGGTCTCGCAAGTCTCGACAAATGCAATGGCGGCACCACCCCCGCCGTATTCTTCGCCGATACCTGTGCCGATCGGGTATGGCTTACGGATTAAAGGGCTCAGAGCCTGAGGTTTCCCCACATACCCGCGTGACAATTCAGCAAGATACGGGATA
>VBWC01000021.1 GCA_006218035.1 Gammaproteobacteria bacterium | reverse complement strand
GTGCGCATCTGAAATCGACAGCGCGATATCCGATCCACTGGGATGTTTTGTACGGTCTCTTTCATAAGACCGTACTATATTCAGTGTGGTTGCCACGTGGCAAGTCTAGAATGGAGTTGTCGGCCATAGCGATTGGCCGATCAGATCCCGAGATAGAGTCTAGGCGTTCGGGTCGTACCCTTGACCCCGATTCGGGTGGGTAAGAGGGAGCACGCGATCGATTGTCACGCGGTGGCCGCGTGTCGTTCCTCGTCGTATTCGTCTATCCCCTGCTCTGTTGGCATGGCGGGCACTTTCTTGTCTGGTGGCAGATCGAGGCGTAGCTGCTGAGCCGGCTTAAATTCGAAGCGCAGCTGAACGATGCTCTTCCCTTTCTTCAGGTTGGGCCGCCATTTGATGATCAGTTCGCTTTTGGTTTCCAGCTCATTAACGGCGGGATCAATAATGCGCCGTTTGAGATCGTAGAAACGCGGGTACTTCTCGGTGATCTCCAGCCGTTCCTTGAATTCTTCCACATCGATGATGAGGATGCCGGTGGATTTGTACTGCATGAGCATTTCAAACAAGCGGATCGAATACACGGACCGGAGGCTTGAGACGTTGTTCATCGGGTAACTGGTGAAGTTACGGTGGATCATCGAAATGTAGGGCGCAACGGAACGGGTAAAATTGATGGTCACATACCCTTTACCATTATGGTATTTGACCTTCTCCACCCAGCGAAATCGTTCCTTTTCGCGGCCATCGTAGGTTTGTATGTCGCGCTCATACAAATTGTCTGTCGCCTCGCGCAATTCTTCATAGGCCTTGTGGATGGGTATCTGGTAGGTTTCCGAGAATTCTTCTGCCGTAATGCGTATTTCAGCGGGGATCGGTTTGCGGCTATCGATATGGGCGAGACTTAGAATGACCAGGCGTTGTTCATTGAGCGTAAGCCGATAGCTCGCTTCAACGAGCGCGTTTGACTTTGTGACTTTCAGTGCCGTCTCCGCCATCGCATACCCCCCGGTTTCGTGAAGGCTACTCAACAACGACAACAAGTATAGGGTGTCGCTTTACGCTGTCAACGACAATCTTTTGTCTTTGTCGTTTCTCGTAGTCCCTACTTGTCGTTGATCAGCCGGCCAGCCGCGCGAGTCCCTTTTTGTCGTTGATGGGCCACGCGTTTGTGCGTCGATCCCTTTTTGTCGTCGATGACACGTGATTTTGGGTCGATGCGCTCGCCTGCAGGGGATATCGCTCGCGGTGGGGATAGCGCCTGCACCAGTCCCTTTTTGTCGTTAATGGCGTCAGAATTCGGGCACTAGTCCCTTTCTGTCGTCGATCAACAGAGCAGGCAGACGGGTCCCTTTTTGTCGTCGATGGCGTCGAAAAACAGACGCCAGTCCCTTTGTGTCGTGGTTGGGTGGGTGACCAACACGGGTCCCTTTTTGTCGTTCCTGGCGTGTATGGTTACGACGGGGTCCCTTTTTGTCGTTGATCAGCTGGCCAGCAGAGCGGGTCCCTTTTTGTCGTTATTGCCCCCGGAATTGAGCGCTGATCCCTTTTTGTCGTTGTTAGCCGGACTAGGCAGGTCCCTTTTTGTCGTCGATCAGCTGGTGCTGAGCAGGAGTCCCTTTCTGTCGTGGTTCGTCGCCACCCTTGTGGATAATAGTCCCCCGATGTCGTTCCTAACCCCCTGGGTGTCGTTCCTAACCCCCTTGATGTCGTCTTTCCAGTCCCTTTCTGTCGTCCAACCAAGCGCTAACTCATTGACTCTATTTCAATAATCCGACCCTAAAAACAAGATAAAAACAAGTATAAACAAGAAATACGCCTTTTGGCCTGTGGATATCATTATTGCCTTCAATAAACCAAAGCCCCACCCCCTACCCTACGCTCGCAAGCTCGCTCCGCCCCACGCTTCGCGTGGCCTATAAGGAACTCGCTCCGCTCGTATCCCCATCCTACTCACCACTACCCTTATTACAAACACATTGCCACCACCTAACAGATCACATTTAAGCGCTCTCGGGGGCTACGCCCCCGCCGCGCGGCCTCCCCCAAAAGGTCTACAGGTATTAGAAGCGCGGCCCTCGAATAGAGCGTGCCAATCCCCATAGACCATCGTTCTAACCAGGTCTGGCGGTTGGGTTAACCGACTTCGCTACGCTACGTCCACCGGAGCGCTACGCGCTTTTTTTATAGAAAAATTGCCTGATAAGACTCAACAGTTCGTCGATTAACTTGGAAAAGGGATCATATGGTGTTAATATTAAGCTCAATTGATCCGATACAGTAGGTATGAGACAGTACCTATCCAGAGGAGAAAATGATGATCCAAGCGGAAAAGATTGCAGAAGTGATGGGCGTCACCTGTCGGATTCACTCGTTATTTGATCTGGCCGAGACCGTGGCACATGGGCTCCCTAAAAAAGCGCTACAAGCTACGATCAAGCATCTCACACTGGATAGTGAGACGGCCAAGCTTATTAGTAACCAACTCGTGCCCCCGGCCACCTTTAAGCGACGGAAGACGCGCTTAAGTCCGCAAGAGAGTGAGCGCGTGGAACGCCTGGCGCGTGTCTACGCCACTGCGCTGGATGTCTGGGACGACGATGACGATACCCGGCAGTTCTTATTTGCTCCGCATGCCATGTTGAATCAGAAGCGTCCCATTGATGTCGCGTTTACTGAACTCGGGGCGCGTCAGATCGAGCAAATCCTGTCGAACATTAAGTATGGCCTCCCGGCGTAAGCCCCCGCCTTCCGCTACCCCACTCGCCGCCTATCGGATCGCCGATAGCCGGTTTCCGCTTTTCGATGGCCGTGGTGCGATGCTGGAGGGTGGCCGGTGGAACTCGCCAGGGTACCCGGTGATTTACGCCTCACTGTCTCAATCCTGTGCCATGCTGGAAATATTGGCGCAGACCAATATTGGTAAAGTACCAAAACATCATAAGCTCATTAAAATTGAGATCCCTGCTAATCTCAATGTAGAAACGGTGAGCCTTACCGCCCTCCCGGGCTGGAACCACCGTAATCAGGGAGTTAGCCGTGCCTTTGGCGATACCTGGCTCACGAGTAAGCGATCCGTCGCCCTCATCGTCCCGTCAGTCATCGCATTGCATGACCGGAATTTGATTATTAATCCGCTGCATCCGGAGTTTTCCCAAATTACGTCAAGTGCGCCAGAAGACATTCAATGGGATGAACGACTATTTAAAAATCCGAAAAAAGGGGTATCCGGATTTAGCGGTTGATATACCGCTCGATGTAATTTTGTATTTAAATCGGATTATTGTGTTGACGCGCCAACCCGGTGAAATAATCATGCGGCTTTAGCGAACTGGCGCAGGCCGGTTCGACCTCTCCCCTGCTCCCTGCCCCAATAATCCTTGTAATTCAACATTGTGCCAATGGCACAATGGATATACCGAGGCCAGAAATCAAGGCCATGACCGACGGCTATCCACGCGGATAGCACCAGAATTCCGCCGCCCTGTCCCGCATAACAATATTCTCACTGCCTCTGGCACCGATTCGGGGTCGAATGACATTTCGTCGACCGCTACGCCCGATTACTGCCCACTATTTTCAATACTTTCAACGTTGTGCCATTGGCACAATCGTATTCTCCGCCCTCCTCCCTGAATCCTAGCCCCGTTGCGATTCAATATTTACTAACGCCCGCTACGCGGCCCGTGCGGCGCACGGGCGGGCGATTTCGATAGGTGCTATCTATGCAATAGAATATGCAGATTGACGGCAATATCTTGTTGTGATATCTAATGAATATTAGATATGGATATGCGCGTTAACAACAGGAACGAGTACCATGACGAAGCATCTGTGTGTCGCTACGCGCCAACAGCTACTTCGTCATGGCGCCTCCCTTCGGCACTTAACGTCGCGCGCGACGTTAAGTGGGCTTGCGCCCGCCGAGTGAGGCCCTCGTTCCTGTTGCGCTACGCTTCACAGCAATCCAGGGACGTGGTGGCTAAAGCCGCCACATTTTTATTGAAACTGTGTTCCTGGGCGGAACGGGACCCTGCCGGGGCAGGGTCAATGAATGGCGCTTGGCAGCGCCATGCTTTTATGAAGCTATTCGAGGGGCGGGGCGGCGACGGGAGCCGGAAAAGAAAAAGGCCCGCCAATGCCTAGCGGGCCTTTTCCGGTAGCTTACGTCTGACTCACGTACGACCTGAATATAGGGAAAGGGGCAGGGGGTGTCAACGTGCCTAGATACTATTCGCGCCCACCCGTTAAGGAGCCGCGCGGGCTTGACGGCCCGTCCTTCACACCGCTGCGGCGGGCGGCGCCGGTAGCTTAATGGATAGAGCACATGTCTGACTCACGTGGGGGTGCGGGTTCGATTCCCGTCCGGTGCAGTTCACTCCCGGCGATGATCAGTGTTGGGTGCTTCGGACGGGCCGTCAAGCCTGAACCCTGCGGGCGCGCGGTGGATGATTGGTTCCCGCCCGGCGCTTCATTAGGGCAGGGCGGAATGGGGCGGCCCTCGACCCATTCCGCTTTCTGGAACCCGATCTTCTGCATTGTGCCATTGGCACAACGTTGAAATATATAGGAATTAGTTAATGGCGTTTGGGTGTTTTTCGCCATTGGAACGGATGAAGGCTGGCGGATGAGGGGAGGCGGCATGGACAAAAATCCACGGACCGGGCGTTTATTAGCCAAGGCGGGGAGCGCGGTCACGCTGCGCTTGTCGGCGGCGGATCGAGCGTTTCTGAGGGATCTCGCCAAGGCGCTGATTATCGATACGCACATCGCGGATACGGTGCATTACGCGGATCGTCTGCAGGGCGCGCGCCGGCGTCTGGATAAGTTGGTTGCCGCGGGCATACTGGCGCGGATCGAGATCGGCGCGCCGAAGGGGATGAAGAAAACGACCGCGTGGCAGTTCGCGAATAAAGCGGTGGCCCGGGCCTGGGGCGGGGATGTGCCGGGCGTGGGTACGAACCGCAGCCATTATCATGAAATGCTGGCCGGCCGCGCCTATTTCGAATTGGGTCGACCGGCTCACTTTCGACTTGCCCATCAATTTACCCGTGAAGATCAATTATTATTCGGGGGGACCGCGCCCGATGCGATTGCGACGAGTGCGCACGGCGATGTGATCTTTATCGAGGCCGATAGCGGGCATTACACCAAGACACAGATACGGCAGAAGCAGCAGGCTTGGGCGGGCGTGCGTCAGTTCTGGATACAGCCGCGCAAGGCGATGGCCGTGGTGCCCTTGTCCGGGCGTGTGAGTGCTATTCGTGTGTGACTCTGCGTGCCGGCGCTTGTTTAACAGATTGCTAGTTTTATTGTTTCCCCTATGCGATACTTGCCGTTGCACCGGGCAAATGAACAGTGACATACGATAATGGACCTGCACGACCGGCATCACCCATACTTTATAGGGTGGTCATACCGACGGTAGAAAAGGGGGGTGCGGAATGAGTATTAAGAAACCGCTGATTGTCGCCATTGCGAATCCGAAAGGCGGGGTCGGGAAGTCGACAACGACGGCGAATCTGGCGGCGGTCGCTGCCCGGCATGGCCTCAAGGTGTTGTTGTTCGATCTTGATCCGCAGGCGTCCGCGTCGGATATTTCCGGCGTCAATGAAGATGCCATCACCAGTTTTGCATCGGCCATGTTCGGTGAAGCGTCGGTGCTGCCATCGTCGATTGCCGTTGAGACGTCGTGTGGTTACGACATCATACCGGCCGGGTCGGATCTCATTACCGCCGAGGACATGATCGGTAAACTGCCGATGGGCGAGCAGCGGCTGAGTCTATTAATCGATTCCGATACGGCCTTGTCCAAGTATGACCTGATCCTGATCGATACCGTGGGCGCGCGCTGGCGATTGCTGACGGCGTGCCTCATGGCGACGGATAACGTGATCGTGCCGTTACGGCCTTCGCGACTGTCCGTCAAAGAGCTCCCCGATTTACTCGAACTGATTCGGTACCTAACGCCTTATCGGGGCAAGAAGGGGCCGATCAGCATACGTGGTTTATTTTTTACCGAAGTGGATGAACGCACGGTCGCGACCAAAATCAACATTAACGATGTGCGCGCCACGGTCGGTGACGATCAACTCGTGATGAATACCATGATTCCAAAATCCACCGTTATCGAACAGGCGGCGCTGGTGTCACAGCCAGTGGTGCTGTATGACGCGCACTGTGGTGTGAGTCGCGCCTACGAGGAACTCTTTGTTGAACTCTTCCCCGAACTACTACGGGAGCAGAAATCCGCATGAACCTACAACAACGTCTCGAACACAAACGGCGTGTCGCGGAGCAGAAAAAGCAAGCGGCGCGGCAGTCGACTCCAACGCACGAGGGCATGACGACACCGGTCAACCCGCCGCCGTCGAAGGTGCTGGCGAGCTTGATGGTGGACAACAACAAGGACCCGGACGCGGTCATTATCAAGGTATCCGATGTCGTCGTTCGCCCACAAATCCGCAAGTACTTCGATGCGGACGCGCTGGAGCAGCTCGCGGACGATATCGAGGCGCACGGTCAAGACAACTCGATTATTGTGCGCCCGTTAAACAATGAACAATGGGAACTCGTCGCCGGCGAGCGCCGCTTGCGCGCGAAAGAGATTCTGCAGAAGCGTGACCCGAGCAATATCGATCATCAAATGATCCGGGCGACGGTGCGTCGGTACGACGACACGATGAAGCATCTGCGCCAGCTCGCGGAAAATATACAGCGCGAGCAATTAACGCCTTTGGAAGAAGCCGAGGCGTTGTTTAAAGCCAAAGAAGAAAGCGATCTGACGGATGCGGCGCTCGCGGCGCTGGTGAAAAAAAGCCGCAGCTATGTCACCCGGCGGCTGGAGTTGTTAACCCTGTCACCGGAATTACAGTACCTGGTGAATCGCAACGAAGTGGGCGCGCGGCCGGCGCTGACGCAGAAAGACAAACTCGTCGATGGCATTGTCGCGGCGATGCCGGATGGCCTGACGGCAAAGGTCACGGCGGGGGAGTTGTCGGTATTGGACGCGCTCAAGGCGCGGGACACGTGGCAAGAACCCGCGCCGCCGGCGGGAGCGGCGGCGGGTGAGCAAGGGTACACCGAGCCGGCCAAGACGGCGGATCGGGAGAAACCGCAGCGGGAAATCAGCGTGCCGGTGTCACTGGAGGCGGGGGAGGCGCTGTGTGAGTTGCTGACGCGACTGGCGGCCGATCTGAATCTGAACGCTATTGAGGTCACCCGGCAAAATAATAAAACCGTGCGGAAAGAATTGATCGCGGCACTGAATGGCCGGGCGCGCGAGATATTGCACGCCTACAAGACACGGTAGAGATTTCAGGCAACGATTCTTGAGTGCTACGTTAAAAGCGCGTGAAATGACGCTGTTGGATATCCTTGGCCGCGTCATGTACGCGACACCGCGCCAATTGGAGCAGTGGGGTCTGCCGCAGTCGGCGATCTCGCGCATGTTGCCGCGCCTGACCACCATGGGATTGGTTAGCGTCGTCGACGATACCCGGCCCAATGTCGTTGCCTTAACCCATAAAGGCGGGGCAGTGGTGAATCGTCCGCTGCCTTCCGGTAAGAGCTACACGTCCTGGCCGGTCATGGCGCATCGCTGCTGCCGCAACGCGGTCGAGCTGGAACTTCGAAAGACCATCCCTCGATTTACGTTTTTCAGTCGCAAATATGCCTTCGCGAGCGGGCTCAACCCGTCCCGGGGCGAGCACGGCGGCTCGGATGCCGATGGCAATCTGTATCTCGTGTTGATTGACGATTATCTGATGGAGCCGCGCCGCATTGCGCATTGCTGGACGCGTCCGCATGCGCCGAATCCCCGTTACTATTCGGAGACGGCCAGTCGTCACTGGCAGGACCTCGCCCAGCATCTGATCGTGTTCGCCACGGATCAGCATCAAGTCGCGCGCCATCAGGCGTTCATCGAGAAGTGCCAGGCGATTAAACAGCTGGTGGCGGCGGGGGTGGCGCGCTCCACCATTCGGCATACCCACGGGTTGAACACGGTTGCGACCATCGATACGTACGCCAGCCTGCCGGATGATGTCGCCGTCCATTACACGCCGCCCCTATGGGATATTCGCTAGTGCAGATCATCGCGTTAATCATGCTGTTTGGCCTGGCGGCGAATCTGTTTTTAGGTAGTTGGTTTTTCCAATCGGTGGGCGCGGCGCTTACCGGTGTGGTGATGGTGGGCGTTGGCGTGACCTTACTGCGGCGCTGGTTTCGCCAGAATCCGGCCAAATTCCACGGTGAAGGTTGGCGCATCGGGAATGCCGTGGAAATTTCCGATCCGAATAAACCGGTGATTGTGAACGATGCGATTGTGCCGGCGGCCTATATGTCGCTCGGCGCGCTGTGTTTGGGATCGCCGAAGGCCGGTAAAACCGAATCGGTGTTACTGGGTATTCTGGATCAGCTCGATGCCTTCTGGCCCGACTCCGGGTATGCGGTGTTTGAAGGGAAGGGCGACATCGATATTTATAAAAAGAAGGTGGCCAGCACCGGGCCGACCGATTATTTCTTTTCATCCGAACTCGCCGGCACGCATACCACCAATCTGATGCAAGGCCAGGCGAGCGACGTGGTGGACCGCCTCGCCCATAGCCTTATCGGCACCACCGTCTCGACGACGTTCTACAGCGATGAACAATTGTCCAAATTATTGCTGGTCGTGCCCATCCTGAAAGGGCTGGGTGTGCCGGTGAATCTGCGTGATCTGTATGTCGCGGTGGCCAGTGAAGACGCGGAAACGGATTTATTGCGCCAGGCGAAGGCCGCTGGCGTTGATCCGGTCGCGCTGTCGCTCTATGCGGACTGGATCAAGAGCGACGATCATCTGGCCCGCCGGGGCGCGCTGCAGGGGCTTTTAAATCGGCTATTTCCGTTCGTATATGGGCCGCATACCGACCGGCTCAACGACTACCACCCGGATATTCGGGTGGATGACATCGTCGCTTACGGCAAGAGCGTCTACTTTCACTTGCCGCTCACCAAGTTTTCCAAGACCGTGGCAATTGCGCTGGTGGAGATGTTTCACGTCGAGGCGCGCAAGCGCCAGCTGGCCGGGGCGGACGGGTCGCGGCCGTTTCCGTTATTCATGGACGATTGGGGGGATTTTTTCCATGCCAATTTCGATCCGTTCTCGGCCCGCTGCCGGAGTGCGGCGATGCCGCTGTTTTTTTCGTTCCAGAGCATCGGACAGCTTGAGAACGTGGGTCCCACGTTCAAGGACGTGCTCGATGACACGATCGCCAACAAGATCGTGTTACGCGTGATGGGCGATAGCACCTCACGCTACGCGGCGCGGTTGATGGGGGAATACGAACGGGTCGAGGTCGGATCGTCCGATCTGGGTGGACGCGATGGCGTCAGCTTGATGAATCGCACGATTCCACGTCTGTCCGCACAGGACTTTAAACAGCTCAGCCCGGGCGAGGCCTATCTGTCGACCTTGATGGAGGTCGACGGTAAAACCCTCAATCCGATCTTCAAGACACGGCTGCCGTTGCCGGACTTCACAGACTGGCAAGCCGTGTCGATGCCAGCGCCGGCCGGTAAACCGGCGGCCGGTGGGCTTAACTTCTGGTTAAAGTATATGAACCCCGCTGCGCTTACGGCCCTGCAGGCCGACGCGGTCCGGGTGGCGAATCCTGAGCAATACCGGGAGGTGGTGTGATGCTGACCTGGGTACAGGTCTGGATCGTCTTGCCCGCGCCGTTGTTCCCATTGTTTCTGGTCGGTTGCTTTCCTACCGTCGAATTGGCGGGGCGGGTGTTTAACGGCGGCGTGATACGTCAGTGGTTTGTTAATCACGTCGCGCTGCCTGTGTTGCCAGAGTCCGCCGGCCAGGCGCTGGTGGCCTGGTTCGATCATCAAGCGAGTTTCGCGCAGGAAGTGATCCTGCATCTCGTGATTTCGATTGATCTCACCTTGCTGTTGTTGCCCGTCACCTACGGCTTGGGCAAGGCGATCATTTTTATCAGTTCATGGGCGTCGACGACGGACCATGATTTGAAGTCAACAGCCGCAAGACACTAAAAGGAGAAGAAGGTAATGAAAAAGTTTTTGTTGTTGTTGGTGATCCTCGGCGGCGTGATCAGCGCCGTTCCAGATATGTCTTACGCCGAGGTCAAGCTCCCGAGCTATGCCGGCGGTGGGGCGGCGGATGCCAAGGCCCAGAGCATCGGGAAAAAGGTGACCGATTTTGTTGCGCTCGCGGTCGGCATACTGGCCATTCTCGGTATGTTGGCGGGCGCCGGTTTCTTCGCGGTGGGCAACAAAGACCGTGGCTGGCAGCTGCTATCCGGGGGGATCGTGGCGCTGATCATCGCCGGGCTGGTCTACGGAATTGCCGCGCTGGTGACCTGACATGCCCGCGTATAACGCCCGCTTGCGGCCCAAGGAACTCTTCGGCTTACCCCTGTGGGGCGTGATCAGCGGCCTTGTTGCGCTGGTCTGTGGCTTTATGGCGCTGGTATTGCCGTGGCTCTCGCTCAAGGTTTTGTTGGGGTTGGCCGGCATGGGGTTCTTTATCGGGATGACGGCGATTTTTGCGTTGGGTGATGATGTGGCGTTTCTATCGGTGCGTTTACGGGCGACGCGCGAGCGAAACGGACGTCCCGCCGAGGTGAATACCCGCGCATGACGTATTACCACGAGCACTACACCTGGAGTCACCCGCTGACGGAGGCGGTGATTGCGCATACCGATGGCGCGGTATCGCTGTTGGTGGAATGGGGCGGCTTCGACAGTGAACTACTGACGGCGAGCGAGCGCGAACAGCAATTCACCCAGCTCTACCAATTGCTCAATCGTTTCGAACGCGGCTATGTGTTCGAATTCCATTTATGGCGCGAATATGACAATCGTCTCGCGGCCGAGTACCTGGAAAAGGGTAAGGCCATGGTGCGCGGGGAAGCGATTGCCGCGCCGCTACGCGAGGATATCGCGCAGCACCTGGGCGCGATGGCCATGTCCAACCGTGTCGGCCTGGTCATCACCCATCGGCCCACACGCAGGCCATTTTTTGTGCGGCGGCAACTCGTCCATCAGTCCAGGGACGCGCTGGCGCTCGTGGAGTACGCGCGTGGCTTGTTGCGCTATTTGCCGGCGGCGCGTATCGCCTCGGTCGAGGAATATGCACAACGGGTGCAACAGAGCTTCTATCGACCGGCGTTTTCCGCCGGTCATACCCCGGTGATGGACGCGCGCTACGCCTTACGCGAACAGTGGGTGCGCGAGATACCCGAAGTGAAGCGCGCCGTCGCCTTCGGCGATGCCCATACCAAAGTACTGTTTTTTTATATGTACCCCAACGCGACGCCCGCCTGGTTTACCGGGCTGGCGGCGATCTCGTGCCCAATGCACGTGGTGCAGATTGTCGAGGCGGTCGACACCAAGGACGCGATGCGAAAAACCGAGGCCGAGTCGGACATGACCGATGGCCTGATGTCGCGGAGGGGACGGGATTATTCCGCCAAGGGGCTGAACGATCTGGCCGCCTTCCGCCAGTTCGTTGCAGAGCATAATTTACGCATTTACCGTAACGCCTATATCGTGCACTTGCACGGCACGCTCGAACAAGTCGATGCGGCCGCCGCCAATATCACCGATTGGGTCGAGAACCACGACGGCCAGGTACGGGCGGCGGACTATATCCAGCTGGCGTATTTTCGCGCGGCCCAACCGGGACAGGGCTACCGTTCACCGATGTTCCGGCCCGACGATACCTGGCAAGTGGCGGATATGCTGCCGGTGCAGGTCTATCGGACGGGCGAGCGGTATCCGGAATCGTTGCGACTCGGGGTGGCGGGCCAGCTGATTGGTTTTAATTACACCACGCTTAAACTCTCGCACGCCTTTACCGGGGCCAAGACGGGCATGGGCAAGGGGGTCGATAAGGTCGCGACGATCCTGGAGACCTATCCCTTCGGGATCGATTGGTACATTGCGGAAATCGGCGAGTCCTATCGCTGGATCGTGGAAAGCTTTGGCGGCATCTATTCGAAGGTCGATCCGAATACCACCGTGATTAATCCATTACCGCCGTATGCGCTTGCCTCATCCGATCCGAGCGGGTTGCCGCTCGATGCCACACTGGCCGGCAGCACCGTGCAAGCACTTGCGTTCCTGCTCGCCGACGGTAAGACCGCGCTGGATGTGCATCAGGAGGCCGCCGCGCAAACGGCGCTGCAATTGTTGTATGCGGCAATCGATGATCGCCAGTCCGCGCCGACGATCGATCAATTGCTGGTGGAGCTGGAGGACATGGATAATTTCACCAGCGCGCCGCAACAAAAGGCCGCCAAGGCCATGGCCGAGAACCTGGACAGTTTCCTGAATACGACGGAAGGGCGGTTGTTTGCGTGCCAGGACAATTTGCTGCTGAGCGACGGGATTACCGGGGTGGATCTCAAGGATGTCGACAAGGCCTCCCCGAAATTATTGAAATTCTATCTGGTGTTTCTATCGCTGCGTTTCTCCCACATGGCCTTTGCGCGGAGGCGTCCCGCGCGGGTACTGCTCGATGAGCTGCATAAATTCGTGGCCATTGCTCCGGAGGTGGTCGGACGGCTGATTTCCGAGTTAGCGAGAATGGGCCGTAAGGATAACGCGAGTATCGATCTGGTGACCCAGGGCATCACCGAGATCGATGCGATAGAATCCGAAGTCCTGAATTCCATCGCGATACGGTCCTTGATGTATCGCGAAGATGAGCACGATCATATCGCGCAGCGCCTCAATATGAAGGCGGGCGCATTACAGTGCTGGCGGTCGTACCCTTATCCGATGAACTTTCCGTGGCGGCCGTCGATGCGTTCCGTCGGCGACGAGTACTTTGATTTGTACCTGACATTTCCCCAGCGGGTTTTGAACCTGGCGAATACCGATCCCACGATTCTGGACCTCAAATCGTCGATTGGTCTCTCCACCCGGGACCCGCTGGAACGTCTTTTATTGCTACAGCAAGCCTCATAGGGGAACACGCCATGCGTCCCGTGTTATCCATAATTTTGTTGCTGATGAGCTTTACCGCGAGCGCCGGGATGTTTGGCGAGGAAAACGTTTCGCTTGCCAAAATGGTCACTCAGTTAGAGGCGATGTACAACAAAATGATCACCATGGTGGAGGAAGCGAAGGCGCAAAACGAAACCCTGCTGCGCGTTAATGAGGGCATCAAGCAAATCGAGGAAGAACGCGATGCCGTGCAGAATACGTTTTTAAGGCATCTGGATCAGCGGGTGGCACGGGATGTGGATGCGCTCGCGTCGCCGTATGACTTCTCCGGGAAATCGATTGACGAGCAACTGACGATGCTCAGTCGTGCACTGGACCAGCGCATACGAGCCGCCGACTCGCCAGCGGAAAAACAGTTATTGGCCGAGCAAAAGCAGGCCATCGAGCGTGAGCAGTATTTACGGGAGCTTGAGAAAGCGAGCGCCGAGAACCTTAAAAATGCCAGCGACGGCGTGACCGATAAAGAGGCCCAGCAGATTGCGGCCCAATCCGCGGCCATCTACGCCGCGCTCGCCGCAGCCGAAGGCCGGCGGCAGGCGGAGCAGGAACGGGCTAGCCTTGGCGATGCGGTACGGGCCGAGAAAATTCTCAATAACAACGCCGCCGTGTTTGGCGCGGCGGCGAAATAGGGGCATAGCGAATCATGGATGCGGTCGTTTCCCTCATCGATCTTTTTAAGCCCGGCGATATCTATGCCAACGTGGACGTTATCGCCACGTGGGTGTTGACCCATGTCACGCCGGTGCTGGTCATCATCGCCATGTGGATACGGCTGACCGAAACGCAGTTGGACAGTTTTACCGGCCAGTCCCGGTACGCGATGGCAGTGCGGGATTGCTTTTGGTATGGCTTTTTACTGGCCAGCTATTTCGCCTTGGGGTCGCTGGTTAGCTACGCCTTCAATACCTTTTACGGGATGTTTAACGAAAAAGGCTCTTTTGAGGTGGTCTTTGCCCAGATGCAGCACTTCATGGAGGCGATCAATGCGATGGATAAGACGGAAAACGATGGTCCTCTAGATCATTTGGTGAATGGTGTGGCAGCGATAGCAGCGCTGCCGCTGCTCGGTACCGCTGCGCTCATTCATTATGTCTCGCTGGTGTTGGTCGTCTGTGTGCTGATCTTTATGCGTCAGGCCCTGGCGATTGGGTATGGGCTGGCGTTTGTATGGGGATTGATCGCCATTCCGCTCGCCATCACCAACCAATGGAAAGTGCTGCGCGGCTGGGGGATTTTCGCGGGCGCCATTTTATTGTGGCCGATTGTCGAATCCATCCTGATCTGGTTTTTTGCCCCGCTACTCACGAATGCGGCGCACCATCTGATTTCCGGCGATGCCGGGAGTTTCGTTGCTGAAAAATCCAGCGTCTATTTGTTGTACACCGTGCTGAACTTTCTCATCTGCGCCCTGCTGGCAGCCGCGCCGCTCATCGCGGGTGCGCTGGCGGCCAATAACAGCGCGATGAATAGTCTGGTGATGCCATTTGTCGGTGGCGCGCTGGCGGCGACCGCCGCCACCCTCCAATCGACTCGCGCGCGACTCACCGGTGGGGCGCGGGCGATGGGGAGTGCGATGGGCGATACGACCGTCGCGGGCGCGACGGGACTTAAGGCGTATATGAGCGGTCAGCGCGTTGGGGGTAGCGGGCCTGCCGCTGCATCGCCGATGCGGTCCGCCACCCCGATTTCCGGCGGCGTGAGATCGACGCCAAGCGCACCGGCGACGCCCGCCGTCACTGCATCGGCGTCAGCCGTGTCGGGCGCTACTGCCGAAGCGTCGGGTGGCGGCGGGGCGCAGAGTAAACCCAAGCTTGCCGCCGTGGCCGTCGGTGGACAGCAGGTGGCGGCGGCCGCGCAAGCCGGCGAGTCCGGCATACCGGATCGTGGGGAGGCGCCCGAGGTCCGGCGTGAACCGGCGCGGCGGAAACGCAAGCGCAGCGCAGCAGAGTCCCGACGCGCGCATTTTATTCGACAACAAGTAGATAAATAGGTGGCCGGCGATGGAAAAAGTTAAACACATACCCACCAAAGAGCTGCTGCAAATGCACGGACCCACCGGCGGCCTGATCGCGCGGTTGCAGCGCTACAGTTTGCTTGGCTGGGGATTGGCGGGGGTCTTGCTGCTGGTACTGGTCGCGTATGTGTTCGTCGACAAGCTTATGCCGGTCCCGGTGTTGGCGGTCGATGAGCAAGGGCGCATTTTGGGGCAGTTTGAATACCTCAGCCCGGATTCGCGCACCGATAATGAAGTGGTGGCCGGGTCTGTCGCCTTTCTGCGCCATTACCTCAGCGCGAATAGCGCTTTTGTCATGGACGACTACACAGAGGCCTTGAATATGATGGAGGAATCCCTGCGTGAGCAGAAGCTCGCGGGGGTGTTGGAGAATAATTATCTCACCCGTATCGCCAATGCCAATACCGTTTCGCATCTGGACATTGATAAGGAACATCCGCCGGAAATCCTATGGCGGCGCGAGCAGCTGTCGATGTTGCGTGTGCGCGGGAACGTGGTGGCCCAGGCGGGGAATAACGTCGTCGAGCGCCCCTTTGATATTTCGCTGGAAATGCGCTCGGTACCGCGCACCACCCTGGCGACGACGGGATTTCGAATCACCAAAGTCATGGATAACTAACGATGAGCGGGCGAGGAAAAGCAGTCTTACTATTCGTAGCGCTGTATGCGAGCGTGACTCACGCGGCCGAGAATTCACCGAAGAAAATACATGTCGCGTTGCAGGAATTTACCACGATCACGATTGACCTGGTGCCGGACCTTGGCACACGACTGGTTTTTCCTTTTGTCCTGGATGAAACGGGAAAAGACGGCGCGATTCCGTTCACGATGAATATTACGAATCCGGTTTTCCATGCGGATCGCCAGCCGGGACGCAATATCGTGGTGATCACCGCGCCGCCGCCCGCCGATGGCGGCGATATGAGCGGCTATTTGGGCGATCTGTTTATTTCCGTGGCGGGATACAACATCACGGCCCGATTGCGCACGGTGAAGGATTGGCGGAAGCAGTATGACGACGTGGTTTTCGATCTGTCCGAGGATGATCGTCAGCGTCTGGTCGATGACGAAGTCCGGCGACGGTCAGGCGTTATCGAAGAGGAATTCCGGCGCAAACAGGCCGACCTCGACAAGGAAGCGGAGCGACGGGCGCTCGCCAAGGTCGGCTACCTGGCGATGCAAGGGGCGCGGGAATCACGCGTGCGTGAGAAAGCCAAGCAGGTCTTTCCCAATGGCGATCAATTGGTGCTGTACGTGGATACCGTCCGGGGCTATGGCCCATTCTCGGTCATACCCGTCGAGATCACCGCCAATACGGTAGGGGCGGTACAGATTATCGATACCAAGCTGTTTGGGAAGGCGTCGAGCGATGCGCCGGAACAGGAAATCCCCGCGAGTTACCATATGACGCGGCGTCTGGAGCCCGGGGATACGATCACGGGGTCTGTATCGGTGGATCATCCCAACATCATGGATATGTATTCGCTCAAGTTGGTGGTATTGACCGACAAAGGGACGGCGGAACTCAAATGGTAAGACGGGCCGTCCTATCGCTACTGGCGTGCCTGATCGGTACGGTGGCTATCGGCGCCGAACGATTCATCACGGTGGATGAGTTGCGGCTATTGTCCGGGGATGCCGACCGGGGAAATCGCGAGAAGGCCGGCCGTATTCAGAACGGCGATCTGTCGGACTTGGTGGCCAGCCCACAGGCGATAGAGACGCCTGCGCCGGGCAACTCTCCGCCGGTCGTCCCCGACAGGAAGGCCTCGAAGTACACCCGGGACGACGCACCACGTGAACCGAAAGCGTCCCGCGCTATTGTCGATGCGGCGCCTGCCGGCGGGCAGCGGTCGAGTTTGGTGAAATCAACGCCTGCGTTCGAGTATGTGCCGCCGCCGCGCGCGTCCGGCGACAGCGCCGTGACCACGGATGCCGTGGCGGCCGATTCGCTACGCTATGGCATCCGGGTTGGCTCATGGATCGAGGCCGAATTGCTGCGCGATACCAGCAACGCGGAACTCGGGGTGGCCGCCTTTCGCGTGATAAAGCCCGCGCAAGGCCGGTATCGCGAGCTTGAAGTGGGGACGGAGCTTTTTGCGGAGAAGCGCTATAACGATGCGACCCAACGGCTGGAATTGGTCATTACCAGCGGTGTGACCCCCGCCGGCAAGGAGTTTGCGGTGCGCGGGGTGGTGCATGATGTGCAAAAGGTCTCGGGACTGCACGGGATCGTTAAAAAGAAAGATGTCGCCACCGGCGGTGTGCAAACCGGCTTACTGGCGGCGACGCGGGCGACTGTGAACTTGGTCGCCAATGATAATCCCCTCGGCGCGGGCGCCAATGCCGCCGCCAATACGCTGCTGAGCGAAGGGGAGGGCGCTGTCAGTAAAAAGCTGGCGGACGAATATGTTATCTACGTATCACGCCAATCCGTTAAAATATTCGTTTCACAGTCATTTTAACGGTCGTCCGCTCGAGATGAAAAAAGAAGAATATAAGCGACTTGAACAATTCTTTACGCGAAAAAGTGCTCGACAACGGTTGGTTCTGTACTTGATTGCGAGCGGTCGTCATGTCCCTGATCTGGTGAGTTTCACGGTCGGGGATCTCGTCAGCATAAAATTTCCCAAGGAAATGACCCTCTGGCGAGACGAAGTGTTAGATTTGTTGCAGGATAAAGCGCCAAGTTCCCCGGCGTTTGTATTTCCGAGTGGGAAACCGATGCACCATACGGATTTCTACCGCATTGTCAGACGCGCCGCCAACGCGGCGCTGAAGCGGCCGATATCCAGCCAGGAATTCTGGAACTACATAAAGCGAGGAAAACTATAATTCCTCCTTTTGTTGTTGACTAGGTTACCAGATTCCCCTATTGTGTTGCTGGCTGTCGTCATACCTGCGTATTCGGGTAAGGGATTCATGTACACGACGTGATAACTCACTTCAATAGAAGGAGAACGCTTCTCCGCTGTCTGGTTTCCGCCAGTCTTTTGCTATACGCCTATTCCTCTGCTGGCTACGCCGCCGACATTGGCCGATTCGGCTACGGGCTAACGCTCAACCAGCTCACTGTCGACGATCCGAATGGCGATGGCGGGGATACCATCGCGCTGGGTTATCTCAACTTCTTTTATGTCGGCAAACTGTGGCGCGATACGCAGTACTACGCCGAGTTTAGCCATATTGAGAGCGAAATCACTGCCAGCGGCGGGACCATCGGCCAGGATGTGTCATCGACAGGATTTCGAGCAATGCTACAAGAGCGGCTACGCTTGTCCGCTACGCTAAAGCCGTGGGTCGGGGCCGGGCTCGGCGTTTATCAGCAGGAGTTCACCCGACGCCATACTGTCGATGGTGGCGGATTCTTAACCGGCACCTTTCCCAATCGAGACGTGACGCAATTTGTGTTGTCATTCGATGCGATGCACGAATGGGCGTTTAACGATGCGATTGATATCGCATTGCGCCTCAAATACGACCTGGGATTTAACGATGGCGTGGACGGGCTGTCGGCATCGGTTATTTTACTTTACTAGACGAACGGAGACGATATGACACTGACGGGAAGGCGATCACCCCTTTTATTGATGTCTCTCGGGCTGCTGCTGCTCGTGGGTTGCGGCGGCAACGATAATCCGTTGCCGGGCGTCCGGCCAGCTGGAGTTGTCGGTGGTAAGGCCGTCGACGCCGTCCTCGTGGGCTCTACGATTCGCGCCTATGAGTGGGACAAAGGGAATATCGTTTCCGGTGTGATTGCGGAAACCACGACCGACAGTGCCGGTCATTACACATTGGATCCCAGCTACAAGGATGCCTATTTACTCCTCAAGGCCACCGGAGGGCGATACACCGAAGAGGCCACCGGGACCTCGGTACCCCTAAAACCCGGCCAGGCGTTGACGACACTGATCCGGTACGAATCCGGAAAGGCCATCACCTCGCACATTACCGTGCTGACGCATTGGGCGGCGTGTCAGGCGGAATGGCGGGCGCTGTTACAGGGCAATAACAATTCCGATGCCGTCGGTCTTTCCCATGATGTATTCGCCGCGATGGCGGGTGTCTCTATCCGTGAAGTTGAACCGCTGAACATTACCGATCCGAATAATGCGTCGCCTGTAATGAATGCCGGTCTGCAATATGG
>VBWC01000032.1 GCA_006218035.1 Gammaproteobacteria bacterium | reverse complement strand
TTGTCTGATCGCACATGGCCCGGGACGCCGCGCAGAATGAACAGATCGGACAGCAGGCCAATGACGTCCGTCGAGTTAAGCTTGCGATTGATCCGGATGGCCAGGCATTCACGCGGCGGTTAGGTCGGGAAGCGCCCCCGGGCCAAGTCCTGGAGTAAGTCCGAAAGCCGCCGAAGTCTCGCAGATGGTTCGACGTCATCTCGGACTTTGCCGCAGAGGTTGCGAGAATGGGGTCGTCAGGTGATCAGCCCAATTTGGATCATTCCCGCGTCGGTGCGGTTGTCGCTCCGACCTTCAGATGGTAACCACCTTTTTGCGATTTGATCTGTTGGCCGTACGGTGGCCGACTCGCCGAAAATGGCATTGACTTGCGAGTGAGCAACTGGCGAACGGGCTGGACAATTGCACGCATCTTCGATGGAAAATATGCGCCGATGCTCGGACTGGTACCTCCCGAAGGGGAGGATCCGGATCGTCGATCTGGGGGCGATGAATGTCAACGGATCATATCGAGAACTGCTGCCCGCGACTGTGGAATACGTCGGCGTCGATCTCGAGGCGGGACCGGGCGTCGACGTTACGCTCTCGGACACATATCAACTGCCGTTTGCAGACGGCTCGTTCGATGTCGTGTTGAGCGGACAAATGCTCGAGCATTCCGGACAGTTCTGGCGAGTCTTCAAGGAAATTTTCCGGATTCTCAAGCCTGACGGACTCGCCTTCGTCATTGCGCCTTCGGCCGGCCCGGTGCATCGCTATCCGGTCGACTGCTATCGTTTCCATCCAGACTCGTACCAGGCGCTCGCCGAATGGTCGGGACTGCGTCTCGTCCAGTGCTGGCGCGATGAGCGCGGCCCCTGGTGCGATCTCGTAGGTGTGTTCCAGAAAGGCGAAAGCTTGCAGCCGGTGACTGCGCCGCGTGCAGTGAAAGTTTCGTCGAACGACCGGCAAAAGCCTCATTGGGACCCCTCGGTAGAAGCCCGCAACGGGGCGCGTCCTTATCTTGAAGTGTTGCGCGACTTGCACGCCCTGATTAGTCCAGACGTCTACTTGGAGGTCGGAGTGCGGAGGGGAGCGAGCCTTGCGCTTGCGTCGTGCTCCGCGGTCGCGATCGATCCCGACCCGCATCCGGATTTGGCCATCGCCACCACCCCCGCCGTGCACTTCCATCGCTGCACCAGCGACGACTTCTTCTTTTTCCATGGCGAGCATGACTTCGTGGGGCGGGTGGACCTAGCGTTCATCGACGGAATGCACCTAGCTGAATATGTCTATCGCGACTTCATGAACGTCGAGCGGATCATGCGTCCCGGAGGCGTCGTGGTCATTGATGACGTGCTACCTAACCATCCCATTCAGGCGAGCCGTGAGCGCGTTTCGCAGGTGTGGACCGGAGACGTTTGGCGCTTTGCCGAACACCTTGCCAGGGAGAGAGCCGACCTGCGACTGACCTGGCTCGACACATCGCCCACCGGGCTGCTGGTCATCTCCCGTCTCGACCCCGCGTCCAGGGCCATGTGGGACGACTACAACCCCAAAATGCGACGGCTGGCCCAAGAAGCGGGGGCGCAGCCTCCCGATCGCGTGCTGGCGCGAACGGATGCGGTCGAGCCTACAATAGAGAACCTGCGTGCGGCGAGCGGCCGATGACCTCTGCTCCCGGACCCGACCTCAGTATACTCGTCTGCGCGTTCAACATGGCTCGCGAATTGCCGCGCACGCTCCAGACGCTGGCGCACACTGGCCAACGTGGTGCGGAGGCGATCGACTGGGAAGTCGTGGTGCTCGACAACGGATCAGACCCACCCGTCGACGAGGGTGCGCTGCAGTCGGTTCTGCCCGGCGTCAGGGTTGTGCGGCCTGACGTGATCAGGCGTTCTCCGGCCGCTGCGATCAATCAGACCATGGGCCGGCTGACCGGGCGGCTCCTCGCGCTTTGGATTGACGGCGCGCGCATGGTCTCGCCAGGCGTCATTCGCCTTGCAATGGAAGCCTGGCGGGCCGACCAAACGCGCGTGATCGGCACGCTTGCCTTTCATCTCGGTCCCGACGTCCAGATGAGGACCGTCGCCCAAGGCTACGATGCCGCCGCGGAGGACGCCCTTCTGGCGTCCGTTCCCTGGCAACAGGACGGTTATGCACTGTTCGACATTTCCGTGCTGGCGGGATCGTCCGAGCCGGGCTGGTTCGGCTGCATTGGTGAGACAAATGGCATCTTCATGGACCGCAAATTGTGGAACGCGCTGGGAGGGCTGGACGAAAGATTCGAGGCACCTGGAGGAGGGTTCGTCAATCTCGAGTTGTGGGAACGAGCGGTTGCTCAATCCGGCCACCATCCGTGGATGATCCTAGGGGAAGGCACCTTCCACCAAGTGCATGGCGGGGCCGCGACCAACGGTTCGGCCGACGACCGAGCCACGATGCACGACGAATACGTCAAGATCAAAGGGCGATCGTTTTCGACGCCGAAATACCAGGCGCATTTCGTCGGCACGCTCGATCCGGCGCGCCTCGATAAAGGTTTCCCGCGCCTGCTCGACAGGCTGCGACACGCCCATTCAATTCGTGGTCGCCATTTTCGCGTAGACCTGCCCACCGGCGCGCTCGGCAAGATACAGCAGGGGACCTTGCGGACCCGCTACAAGGGGCTTCGGCTTGCCAAAGATCCGTTCGATCTTGCGCTCTACAGGCAAGCTATCGAGCAATTGCGCCCCGCGACCATCATCGAAGTCGGAACTTCAGAAGGCGGCAGCGCCGCTTGGCTAATCGACCAGTGCCGATGCCTGGGGCTCACCGAAACAAATCTAATTGCCATCGACGTTGCCCCGCCTGCGATCGAACTCGCGAACGTCCGCTTCTATCGAGGCGATAGCTTCGATCCCAACACAACCTTTCCGACCGAAGCTATCGCCTCGTCGCCGCATCCTTGGCTCGTCATCGAAGACAGCGCACACGCGCGCGACAGCACGATCGCGGTGCTCGAATATTTCGACCGCCAGCTAGAGTCGGGCGACATGCTTGTCATCGAGGATGGCGTGCTCGCCGACCTTGAAGGAGAGGTCTATCGCAAGCTCGACGACGGCCCCAACCGCGCAGTGGCCGAATTTCTCGGGCGCGTAGGACGCCGTTACGTCATCGATGCGACGTTTTGCGATTTCTACGGCCACAACCTCACCTACGCGCCCAATGCTTGGCTCCGGCGTAGTTAGAACGTTTTCCGTCCAGCCACCCAGTCGCGCGCTAGTGCACAGACTCAGACAAAAGAAGCAGCGCGCGGGACGCATTTTCCAAACGTGATCGGCCCTGCCCCGCATTCGCGCCAGCGGGACCGATAAATTAACTGGGTTTCATGCGGCTTTCAGAAATGGGGTGGGCTCGAACATCCAGGCTAAGTGATGCCGATGCGCCTCACCGCCGCCGCTTGGCCGGCCCCCATCGGGGGATCCAGTTCGGATGTTAAGAGCGGCATTTGAACCAGCGGCTGAGCGCCCGGCGGAGCTGGCTGGGGTTGCGCAGCCGGGCGCTCGGGGAACAGAACCGCCCGGGGCTGGCGGCCGATACCCCAACGACGAATGTGGCCGCACTTCATTGTAATGACGC
>VBWC01000007.1 GCA_006218035.1 Gammaproteobacteria bacterium | reverse complement strand
ACGGCGGCACCGGTAATATCACTCTCGCCGCCGCTTCGCTCGTCGTGCCGCCTCCTCCGGTGACGCTCCCGGTCACGGAAAATTTCAGTAGCGGCATGGGCAACTGGACGATAGTGAATGACAGCGGCACAGCGTCATCATGGGCAGTTGTCAGCGGGGCACTGCGGCAGGAAAACCGTGTCGAGAGCGTTAATGCCTTCGACCAGAGCTCTCACAAAGGTACCTACGCCTACTACACCGCCGGTACGTCACTGTCGAATTACCGCTTCAGTACCGATGCTATCTTTCTCGGCGCCGGTCTGGCGGATGATATCGGCATCATGTTCCGGTATCAGAACAACAACAATTACTACCGCCTCTCGATGAATTCCCGCTTCGGATTCACCCGCCTCGAGAAAAAAACAGGCGGCGTATTTACCCCGCTAGCGGTAAACGCACGAGGTTACAATTCCGGTGAATTGTTGAGGTTTACGATTGACCTTAACGGTAGTTCGATCCAGGTCACGGTCAATGACGACCCGTTGTTTGCCGTGAATGACAGCAGCTTGTCGACAGGTACCGTGGCACTGTATACGCAGGACAAGGCGTCTTTCGATAACGTTGTGATCCACATCCCGGAGAATACCGCGACTGTCACGCTCGCAACCCCGTTGGCCCGGGATGTCATCGTTGATAACGCAATCAACGCGACCGCAATTAGTACCAATATCCCCGGCGGAGGTGGTGTTGAGTTTCTGCTCGATAGCGTCACGTCGATACTTGACAATGCCGCTCCCTATAGCAACACATTTAGCGGGCTCATCACAGGCGATCATACCGTCGAGGCTATCGTACGTGATGCCGGTAACGTGGAACTGGCCCGCGATACCAATACCCTGGTCGGCGTCGGCGGAGATTCCTACATAGCGGCGGGAGACAGCATTACCAATGGCAGTGGCGATAATTACGCCACTGACAATCTGTCATCCCGAATGCTGGGCTTCCAGGGATACGAAACCAATCTTTCAGTGTTGCTGGAAGGGAATCAGGGCAAACCGGTCATCGTGTATAACGAAGGTATAGGCGGAGACGAATCGGTCGACACAGCGTTCAATCGTATCGGCTCGATCCTCGCCCGCCACTCGAACAGTAACAAGGCGCTGGTTATGCTCGGTACTAACGACGCGCTGGCGCTCGTGCCAAGCGGGAGTGGCTGCACGGGAACTGCCTGCAACGGTACTTACAAGGGTAATATGCAATCGTTGATCAACACCATGACAGCCGCCGGCAAGACCGTCTATACCGCGCTGCCGCCGCCGGTTTTCGGTTCCGGCGGACCGATACCGTTTGCGGACCCGGCCACAGCGACGCTGAATACCAACTACATCAGCGCATACAACAGCGTGGTACTTTCTGAACTAACCGGCAGACAGCTCGGCCCTGACTTGTATTCCTATTTCCTCGGTGCAGGCCAGAATCGGTTTAGTCTGTTTTCCGATGTCTGGCATCCTAACGCGCTCGGTTATACGGCTATCGCCGCGCTCTGGTATAACACCCTGAACCCCGCCACGCCGGCCGCCCTTCCGTTTGTGCTGGATAGCCTCGTGCCATCGACGACGACCCCTTACGTCAAACAAAATCTGCTCGAGACTGGTGACACCTACTATGTGGACGCGGCATACATACTGACGGCCATTCCGGCCGCGTTGAACAACGGGCGCTGGATCATGGCCGCCAATGGCGATACCGGCAATACGTCGGCGAGCTATATCAACTTTTCCACGGATCGGCCGGTAACGGTTTACATTGCCTATGACGGCGGTGCCGCTGCGCTGCCAGGCTGGATGAGCACGTTTACCAGCACAGGCTTGACATTAAGCACAACCGATCCGTTCTCGCCGACATTGAATCTGTACAGTCAGTCATTCAGCGCCGGCCCCGTCACTCTTGGCGGTAATTCCGCCGCAGGCAGCAGTGGCGCCGACTCACACTACGTTGTTATTGTGGTTGCCAATTAGAAGGATCAGTTTATGAAATACACCCGATTTTTTTTGTTGATCTGCGCTTCCTTGTTGTTCATACAGGTCGCCATATCTCAAACGTTATCGCAGAATGAGCAGGACGCTCAAACAGTCCTAACCCGGTATTTCGACGCCTTAAGTCAAGGCGATACGTCGACCTTACGCTCTCTGATAGGCGGTGACCTGCTCAGAAAGAGGGCGCTTCTGCTCGATAATCCGACCTACCCGAGCCACCTGGTCGAGGTCTATCGAAATGTCGGGGTCCAATTTGATCAATTCGCCACCCGAGAAAACGACACGGTCGTCGTTGATGTCATCGTAACGCTTCCGACGGGGGAGAAACTCAAACAACAGTTCCTGTTGGCCAAGGATCCAGGCAGCGATAACCGTCAATTCCTCATCCACAACGAGACCGCGGTCCAGTGATAGCCGAACAACAACGATGGACTGCTGGAAAACCAACTGCGTCCCTCTACAGACTAAGCGAATACCTGCAACGTTGGTAAGCACATGCTTCAGTGCATGCGCCCCGGAGCACCTCCGCCAGTAGACCCTCGTTTATTGGCGACCTGGCGCGAGACACTTTATTTCGATGACGGCGCACAGTATTCTGGGGTCCTGTCATTGCGAGAAAATGTGACTGAAACTCCATCCAACCACCTGGGACCTTAGTTTCGATCAAAATGAGCCAATATTTTCTGGGTGAAAACCTGATCTTCATTATCTCCCAGCCACGCTCCGGCTCAACGTTGCTTCAGCGCGTGCTTGCCGGACACCCGGAGATACAAACCTCGGCGGAAACCTGGATGATGCTACACCCTGTCTATGCTTTGAAGGATTCCGGGATAGACACTGAATATAACGCAAAA
Source organism: Gammaproteobacteria bacterium (assembly GCA_006218035.1). Lineage (GTDB taxonomy): Bacteria > Pseudomonadota > Gammaproteobacteria > VBWC01 > VBWC01 > VBWC01. The sequence continues at coordinate 78,845 of VBWC01000007.1, read as the reverse complement.
TTTTCCCGCCAAGGGATGCTGGAGTTTCTCACGCATTACACAGATGGCGAGGAAGTCCATCTGGACGCAATACGCGAGTGGGCTCGCATTATTTACGGTAATGCCATCGCAAAAGGCGGGAAGACATATTTTCTGGACAAAACGCCCCGGTATTTTTTTATCATTCCCGAGTTATATCGCCTTTTTCCAAAAGCCAAGTTTATTTTTCTGATTAGGAACCCGATGGCGGTACTCGCTTCCGAACTTTCCACTTACGTCAACGGCGACTGGAAGGTATTGGGAATCTTTCGGCCGGATCTTATACATGCCCCTCAATATCTATTGGATGGCATACAATTGCTCGGCGATAGCGCAGTCGTTATTCGCTATGAGGATTTTGTCAGAACCCCGGAGAAGAGCATTACCGCCCTGTGCAATCAACTCGGCATCACCTATCACGAATCGATGCTCAACTATGACAAGACGCCCAAACCGATAGGAAGCATGAATGACCCCGTTGGCATCGACCAGCATACCCGCCCGAGTGCGGCAAGCGTAGACAAGTGGCGGAACATGTCGAGCGATCCACAGGCTCGCCATTTCGCTATCTCGTATCTCGACGTCCTGGGACATCGCGTTATTGAAGCCCTTGGGTATTCCTATGACGAGATTCGCGACGGTCTTGAGGCTGGCAAGCACGACACCCATCGTGGCGCCGATATATTTCCATGGGATATCGCCATTCGGCCGCAAAACGACTGGAATTTTCGTGAGTGGCTTACCGCCGAGCGGTTCTTTGCGATAAAACGTAAAGGAAAAATCAAAGGTCGATTGTCGGCGCTGAAACAGGGGCTGCTGCACGCCTATCGATTAGTGAAACAACAACTGCGTACCCGGCAGGGAATCGACAATTAATGGCGCATCTTGCGTCATGTTGCGACCGAGAAAAGCGGACGCTGCCCCGACGTAATTGTCCAATCCGACAATGTCGCCATGATTGACGAACACATCGCAATATTCAATAAATCGATCATTGTCGTCGCGCATCCAGACGACGAAATATTATGGCTGAGCTCTGCGGTTAACAAGGTCGATAAAGTCGTCTTCTGCTTTGAAGACTGCGCCGATGCGCCTGAGCTTGGGCCTGGCAGGCGAAAAGCGGTATCCGAATACCCTTTACCCAATGTTTCCAGCCTGGGGATCGCAGAGTCTCTTTCATTCAACATGGCCGATTGGAAAAACCCGGTGGAAACACCCTACGGGATAGGCATCACGAAAAGTAGAGCCGTCAACGCACGCTATAGAAAGAACTATTCTAGGCTGGAAAACAGTCTGTTGCCGATCCTGGAAAATTACGACAATGTTTTTACTCACAACCCATGGGGCGAGTACGGGCACGAAGATCACGTTCAAGTTTTTAGAACGGTTGAAACGTTGCAGCGGAAAATGAACTTTAATCTGTGGTTTTCCAACTATTGCGGCAATCGTTCTGTCGATCTAATGCTACACCGTGTGTCAGGCTTCTCATCGGACTACATCACCTTACCAACCAATGGCGCCTTGGCATCCGAACTGCATAATTTGTATAAAAAAAATAAGTGCTGGACCTGGTATGACGATTATCAGTGGTTTAACGAAGAATCCTTTATAAAAAACCATGCCGGCCAAAGCGCGGGTAAATCATACGGACATATATTTCCGCTAAATTTTATAAAAACCAATTTCAGCGAGCCTGGCGGGCCAAATATAACGAAAAGAATCGCTCAAACACTTCGTCGGAAAATACCCTCGTTCCGCCGCTAGCCCGGCACTCAGCGCCTATCGATTCTGTTACCTGCAATGCAACTGCGCCAGAGTTACAATGCCCGGTCGGCCGGAAATCAAGAACAACGCTGCTCAAATCACCATCTTCAGCAGGCCGCTGTCCTCGAGGACAGCGGCGGTTTCGGCAATAATCTGAAAAGGAATATTGGCACGCTCTGCGATATCCAGCAGCGAGCGACTGCCGTCGGCCATGTTCAGAATCCACAGCATCGCCATTTGTTTACGAGCCGCATCCTTGTCGCCGCCAATAGTCGCGTACAACCCCCTCTTCCCGAGTTGCGGCTCACACATTGGATTGCGATTTAAGTAGGTATGATTGTTCTCGAGAGCACTGATCACCCGGGCGATAATATCGTACGATTCCTTCAAGTATGCTGGCCGAACAAACTCGAGATTGTCGGCGGAATTGTGATACTCGGGAAATGTCCCGTACTTGCTTCGTTCAAACAGGCCTACTGAAAGATTGAACCCAGGGGAACAATACTGTCGTTCATCGTAACCATACGGCGAGAAATCCTCTATAACTGCCGGCATACCACGATGCTTCAGCACATGCTCGACAACCCTGTCGATCTCCGCGTTACCTTTTCTGCTGCGCTTGTAGGTGGGCCCTCCATGGTCACCGACGCATGAGATTACCAACCCGTTCTTGATACGCGCCGCGGCCGCCTCGTTTCGCGATAACCATGTAATAGATCCTATTGTTCCCGGAAGGAAAACAAAACGGTAGGTATAGCGCCGCTCACTCTTTGCTAGATTCCGGGCGAGAAGCGTACTCAGCCCTATACCCGACAAATTGTCGTTGGCGAGAGATGGATGACATATATGGGTCGATATCAGTATCTCCTCAGTGGCTCTGCCTTCCAGCACGAATTCACCGTACGTGAGATGACCATCCTTCAGTTCTGAATCTATACATACTTCGTACGAATCGTCGGCCAGCGATTTGAGCTGATTGTGACTGAGGCAGAATCCCCACGTCTTGTTGTAATAGGAAGTACGGTACGGAACAAGGTCTGGTTGATCGGGGAGCGTTATGAGATGTTTCTTTAATTCATCCAATGACATTCTGGCTCGCACCGGCTCACTATAACCGACCACGTGCAGATTTGATTTCTTAAAATCGACAACCCGCTCGCCATCGATATTTTTGATATAGGCGTCCCGTATGTTCCATTCTTGCGGTATCGTCCAGTCAAATACGCTTGTCCCGGTCGGCACTTCAATTAATTCGATCGGTATGTAGTTGCGAACGTGGCTCAGGGTTTCACGGACGCCATCCCCTGTAATACTCCGGCATATAGGAAACAATGTTTGTACAAGGCGATATATTTCCTCGCCAACGCCATTATCAGCCAATGCTACCTGTATATTTGTATTGATCGCGCTCATGGTCATTGATCTGTCGCCAGTACCGGCACCCAATACCTGCGGCCGTGCTCAGTCCGGTTTCGCGGTAGTCTCCTGCGGACGATGCAGCGCCGGCCGGGAGCTGCATCTATAGGGTGACGAACACATCGACTCCTAATTACTGGTCGTCCATTTTAATTTCGGGCGGATTATCCCCGGCAGATCGCCGATCCAGTCTCCCCTGGCAGAATCCCCCTCCAGGGTATCGATGACCTGAAAGGCGACAACATCCATCTGATGATATTCCATCTGCCTGGTCGGCTCGAGGGTCCAAAGCGTCGTATTTACCGAAAACAATCCTTCAGACAACAAATTGCCAGGGATCCATCCGGTACTTACGTAGCGCCCCGGACGTCTCGGCTTTCCTCGCCAATCGGGATCCTGGTCAATGGCAACGCAAACATTCAGACCTTCTTCATTGACGAGCGCGAAGGACGGCATAAAGACGTATCCGGGTTTAAGCACTTCATATTCGATCTCAATACCAACCGCCTTTCTGATATCGATCGCATCCGTGTTTTCACCGTCCTCGGTGCGCACCCGCACCGCACACAAGCGCGCCACGTCACTGCCTGGCGCCTCGTCTGCAGGCCAGGAACGATTTGCCGTTGTCTGTCTGTCGCCTTTTAAATAGGCGCTTACTACTTCGTGCGCCGATCCATCGAGAAATTTTCTGCCGTTATTCAGCAGTATAACTCGCTCGCACATGCGGGTTACCGCTCTCATATTATGTGAAACAAACAAAATAGTATGGCCCTTCTCACCTATGTCCTGCATTTTATCCATACACTTTTTCTGAAATGCCGCATCACCCACTGCAAGCACTTCGTCAACAATCAAGATTTCAGGCTCAAGGTGCGCCGCGACAGAGAACGCCAACCGCACGCGCATCCCGCTGGAGTAACGCTTAACCGGCGTATCAAGAAATTTTTCTACCCCGGCAAAGTCGACAATTTGATCAAACTTGCTGTCCACTTCGTGCTTTCTCATCCCCAGGACAGTTCCGTTCATATATACATTTTCCCGGCCGGTGAGCTCCTGATGAAAACCGGTCCCCACCTCCAACAGACTGCTTACTCGCCCGTGTATGGTAATGCTTCCTTTCGTCGGCGGAGTGATGCGCGAAAGTAACTTTAGCATGGTGGACTTTCCGGCACCGTTCATACCGATTATTCCGACCACCTCGCCACGCTTGACGTCGAAAGACACGTTCTTTAACGCCCAGATAATGTCAGAGTCTTCATTTTCCTTGTCCGGGTTCTCAATATCGACGTCAGAAAAATTGTACAACGAACGATATTTGCGAAAATTTTTGACAGGGCTCTTGAGAAGTTCAATGAACACCCCCGCCAGGCTATCACTAGCGTGCTCTTTGCGGCCTATGCGATAAAGCTTGCTAACGTCCTTAACAGCAATCGCTATTTCATCAGATTTCATGTTTACAATGATCTTTTAGAGAGAATAATACGTGGCGCTAAATAACATCGGCGAATACGCGTTCCATTCTTTTGAAATAGATCGCTCCGGTCACAAACAGCAATATGGCGGTTACCATGCCTGGCGCTACATAAAGCCACGGAATATCCGCCCCCAATAGAGAAGCCCGGAACCCCTCTATAACACCGACAATCGGGTTCAACGAATAAAATATCCGGTACTGCTCCGGAATACTGGAGGCAGAGTAGATAATTGGCGCTGTATACATCAGCATCTGAATAACGTATTGCATTGCAAACTTTACGTCGCGATATCTAATGGCTAACGCCGACAACCATAGTCCGCCGCCAGCCGGAATCAACATCATCATTAGGATAAATATTGGCAGATAGGCCAGATTCCAGGTCGGTGTTACCTGGTAGTAAATCATGATAGCGACAAGCAGAATAATCGATATGCCGAAGTTAAGAAGCTGCGCGATTATCGGCGTCATCGGAAACAATAATCTCGGGAAATAGATCTTACCCAGCATATGCTGGTTCGCTACCAGACTCTGGCTCGACTGCATCATTGACGTCGAGATATATGTCCACGGAATGATCGCGACCGTTGCAAACAATACATACGGGATATCCCCGGTAGGTATTTTCGCGATCTTGCCAAAGATAATCGAAAAAAGCGCTATTTGAACAAGCGGCTGGATAATCGCCCACGCGACGCCCAGTATCGTCTGGGCATACATAACGGTAATATCACGCCATACCAGAAAGTAGGCCAAATCCCGGTAAGCTTTCAGCTCAGCGAAATTTATCAGTTGCCAGGAACGCGATCCCTCGATTACGGTGACTGGCAGCTTGTCAGGGTCAATAGTCATATCATTCTCAATAGAAATTTCAATCGTGGCAAAGGGTCGCTATTCACTGAAATCCGGCCAGTTATTATCTTTGTCGGACACTAACCTGCTTTCGGCAACGGGCCATACTATTCCAAACGCCGGGTCGTTCCATCGCACTCCCCGCGACGCCTCTGGTACATAATTTGTCGACATTTGATATAACACCTCGGTATGATCTTCTGTCGTCTGAAAGCCATGGGCAAAGCCAGCCGGTATGTACACCATCTTGTAGTTTTCCGCATCAAGCTCAACCGCACACCATCGTAAGTAAGTTGTCGAATCAACTCGTAGATCAATAACGACGTCATACATGGCGCCCCTGGCACATCGCACCAATTTTGTTTCTTCAAAGGGTGCTGCCTGATAATGCATACCTCTCAAGGTTCCTTTTTTTTTGTTGTATGAAATATTGGCTTGCACCAAATGAGGATTTAGCCCTTTCTCCTTAAACTCACGTTCGCACCATGTTCGCGCAAAGAACCCTCGTTCATCACCGATAATCTCAGGCTCAATAATAAAAACTCCCTTTAATGCTGTTTCCTGAAATATCATTGGTACACGGTAACTTCTGGTATCGGGGTTACAAACTTGCCACCCCACTCCCTAACGTAGGCCATCTGCTCCATAATTTCATTTTTCAAATTCCATGGCAAAATCAGAATATAGTCCGGACGGGTTTCTTTAATTTTATCTGGCGAATAAATTGGAATATGCGTGCCTGGCAAATACATCCCCTGCTTGTAACGGCTACGATCAACGGCATATTCAATAAAATCTGTTCGCACACCACAATAATTCAACAACGTATTACCTTTTGCTGCAGCACCGTAAGCGACAATGGATTTACCACTTCGTTTTTCTCGAATCAAAAACTCGAGCAGTTTACGTTTAGCTTCCTTTACTTGCTCAGCAAATTTGTCATATGTCTCGATCACTGCCAAACCTTGCTCAAATTCATAGTTTCGCAGGTCCACTACGGTGGAACCTACCTCATCTAGCCGACTACCACTGTGACAGGCGTAGATACGCAGAGACCCACCATGGGTCGGCAGTTCTTCTACATCAAAAATTACAAGGCCATGTGCAGCAAAAATCTTTTCTACGGCAATGAGTGAAAGATACGAAAAATGCTCATGATAAATCGTATCAAACTGGGTTTCCGCCATTAGCCTCGCCAGGTGCGGGAACTCCATAGTTATTACCCCATTATCCTTTAACAGGATCGACAAACCTTTAACAAAATCATTAATATCCGGAACATGGGCGAGAACGTTATTTCCCGCTATCAGATCCGCTTTCCTGTTATCCTGGGCCAGCTCCCTTGCGGTTTGCACCCCGAAAAATTTTACTATTGTTTCAACGCCCTTGTCCCTTGCAACCTCTGCGACATTGGCAGCTGGCTCCACGCCTAGAACAGGAACATCTCTTTCAACAAAATACTGAAGCAAGTACCCATCGTTACTGGCAATCTCAACCACCTGGGAGTTAACACCGAGCTTAAAGCGCAACACCATTTTTTCCACGTAGCTCTTGGCATGCCGTAACCAACTTTCCGAGTACGATGAGAAATAAGCATAATCACTGAAGATTTCGTCAGGGCTCTGATATTCCTCCAACTGCACCAGAAAACAAGACTTGCACACGTATGCGTGCAGCGGAAAAAACGGCTCCATCATATTGATCTGCTCAGTCTTAAGGTAAGAATTGGATAGCGGCGACATACCTAAATCCGCAAAACTGTGTTCCAAAGAAGAATCGCAGAACCTGCAGGCACTCTTGTTTTGAGTCATAATACGTTCTCTTTTATAATCGATAAGATCGACAGGATGCGGCGCTTATTTACCAAAATATAACTTGATATCCGGCTCCGCACGGCGGCATGAATAAAGTTAGTATCGCCAGATGCCAATCAGACTGACTCCTGACTCTGATTGCTCAACGACTCATAACTTGAAATCTGCCCCAAGGTAAATTGACGCATATTTGAGCCATTCTGATATGCTTGAAGCCATTCAACGACCCAATCAAGAGAAGCAGCCAGAGTTAGTTGCGGAGAATAACCAAGATCGGCTTTGGACTTAGAGCAGTCTAACTTAAGATATCTTGCTTCATGGGCATGTTTACCTCGATCCATTTTCCATGAGGCACCTTGTCCCCACAATTTTATCATCCGCTCAACAATCCAGGAAACGGGCCTCGCATTATCTTCTTTAGGCCCGAAATTCCATGCCCCAGCGAAACCTTCACCATCCGTCCACAATTTCCGGATCAATGTCATGTAGCCAGCCAGTGGGTCAAGCACATGTTGCCAAGGTCTAATGGACGCGGGATTACGTATCTCAACTGGCCGCCCCTCTACTATAGCCTTCATAATATCCGGGACTAAGCGATCTTTTGCCCAATCTCCGCCACCTATAACGTTACCTGCCCGAGCAGTTGCTACTGCAACTCTATTCTCACCACGAACACCACCTGCAAAGAAAGAGTCGCGATATGCCGACGTGACCAGTTCAGAACACGCTTTACTATTGGAATAAGGATCCCGCCCTCCAAGGGGTTCACCCTCCCGGTAACCCCATACCCATTCTTTATTCTCGTAGCATTTGTCGCTTGTTATGTTTAAAAAAACCTTAACACCGCCTAACTTACGAATCACTTCTAATAAATTCACGGTGCCCATTACGTTGGTCGCATACGTCTGTAAAGGTTCGTCGTAAGAATTACGAACTAGCGCCTGCGCTGCCATATGAATCACGATTTCAGGCTGGAACTCTGAAATAACTTTTTCGAGCTGATTGTAATGTCGGATATCGCCAACAACAGACTCCATACCATCAGCGACATTGGCCACTTCGAAGAGAGACGGATTCGTCGGTGGTTCCAGAGAAAATCCGACGACTTTCGCGCCCAACTGCTGCAACCATAACGACATCCAGCCACCTTTAAAACCAGTATGCCCCGTTAGAAGAACCTTTTTATTAACCCAGAACTCGTCCATTATATTTATCACCATACTTTCCAAGGCGCGCAGCCCGAAGCCCACAGGTCCTCGAGAACGTTCTTGTCCCTGAGAGTATCCATAGCTTGCCAATAACCTGAGTGCTTATACGCAGCCAGCATGCCATTTTCTGCCAGGTTTGATAGCGGCTCTTTCTCCCAAAAAACATCGTCACCTTGAATATAGTCAACCGCAGCGGGCTCAAGCACAAAGAATCCGCCATTAACCCATGCGCCGTCTCCTTTTGGCTTCTCCCTAAAATGAGCGATTCTTTCCTGGTCACCGGATAAACTAAACGCGCCGTATCTTCCGGGCGGCTGCACTGCGGTCAGCGTGGCGAGTGTATTTTGCACCTTATGAAAGTTAATAAGTTCATTTATATCTACATCGATAACGCCATCACCGTACGTCATACAAAACGTTTCGTTGTCGAGAAATTTCTTCACACGCCTTAAACGTCCGCCGGTCCCCGTTCCGTCACCAGTATCCACCAAGGTCACTTTCCATGGCTCAGCACTATTGTGATGAATCTCCATTTTGCTGTTTTTGATATCCAGCGTGACGTCAGACATATGGAGGAGATAATTGGCAAAATATTCCTTGATTACATATCCCTTATAACCGCAACAAATAATGAAATCATTCAGGCCATATGCCGAATAGATCTTCATTATGTGCCAGAGTATCGGCTTGCCGCCGATCTCGACCATCGGTTTCGGCTTAAGCTGGGTCTCCTCACTTATACGCGTACCGTAGCCACCTGCGAGTATTACTACTTTCACCTGTTGTTTCTCCAAGTCTCGCTAATTCCGTCTCTCATTTGACATGCTCAGCGCGGACAACCATCCGCACGACAAATGATCCTAAAAAGTCGCTTATTCTTTGTGCTCCTAAAGGGAAGCCAACGAATTACTTATCTTTCTCACCAAATATTGGTCCGCACTTACTTTAAATAAAATATTATCAATTACGGCTTGGCCTGCTAAGGCAGCTTTTTCTTTTCCGCGCGCAAATCCACAACCACATCACTTCTGTCCTCGCGATACTCCCAGACCGGAACGATACCGCCAAGGGTCTTATCCCGCACAACATCATGGACAAGATCCGCGTCTATTTTTGTCCTTTCGTCCGCGAAGCCGCAAACCAGAGCGGCGTCGCAAAGAACGTTAATCAGGCGCGGCGTGCCTCGAGTGTAATAAAAGATCGCGACGCAAGCGGCAGCATCAAACAGATTTACGTCGCCACCGGCAGACGACAAGCGGTGGCGTATATATTCTGCGGTTTCCTGGATCCCAAGCGGTTGCAAGTGATAATCCACCGCGATTCTCTGCGCAAATTGCGTCAGCTCAGGCCGGCGCAAGCGATCCCGAAGTTCCGGCTGTCCGACGAGAATGATCTGAATAAGCTGATCCTTCCCCGAATTGATGTTCGACACCATGCGAAGCTCCTCGAGGGCGCTCTCGCTCAGGTTCTGTGCTTCATCAATAATCAGAACGACCTTACGGCTCATGGCATACTCATTAACCACAAATTCAAAAAACGTATCAAACAACTCGACTTTGTCCTTGTTCCGGTAGTCGAGATCGAATGCCAGCAGAATCCATTTCAACAACTCGCCAAACGAGCTATACGTGTTGGAAACAAGGCCCATCGTTAACGCTGCGTCAGCTTTTTCGAGCATTTGCCGAATCAGCGTGGTCTTTCCCGAGCCGATTTCACCCGTTAACACTGTAAACCCGGCCTGATTCATCAGGCCGTATTCAAGCATCGCAATCGCAAGCCGGTGCTTTTCGCTAAGATAAAGAAAGCCCGGGTCCGGTAACAACGAAAACGGCTTTTCCTTGAATTTGTAATATGCCTCGTACATCTTTATACCTTGCTAACCATCAATGATCTGCCAATAGCCCTAGTAATAATTGCCTTCCATTACATCAACCTTGTTAAGCACCGTGCCCAGGAAGTTAATCTGCTGAAGTATCGACACGGCCTTTGATAACTCGTCTGTTCCCGTCTTTCCGTCTTCAACGACAAGCACGCTGGTATCCACATGAGGCAACACCACGAGCACATCGTCGGTCGACAACAGGGGCGGGAGATCAACGATCACAATAGACGCCGGATAAATCGCCTTCAACTCCTGAAACAACGCGCTCAGACGACGCGACGAAAGCAGCTCGGACGACTTGGACACTGCCTTGTTGCCCGGTAATATCAGGAGCCGGGCTATTCCCGGGTCGATCAATACCTCATCGATCGTGACTTCGCCCCGCAGGTAATCCGCAATGCCGTGCTGAGGAACAATTTCAAAACACTTGCTAACGTTGGGTCTGCGCATATCCAGATCAATCACGATTACCGTGTAGTCTTCCCCCATCATTGCAAGACTAATGCCGAGATTAATTGCGGTGACGGTCTTGCCTTCCCCAGGTTTCGCACTGGTAACCGCAAGCGAACTCCACTTATTTTCCTGCATCTCTCGCCAGATACGCGTGCGCAGCACCTTGTACGGAAACAAACGGTCATCATCAGGATCCGCTGTGATCAAATGATGCCGCTTCAGGACACCGGCAGATACCGGCTGCGTTTTTATGGAAATCGCACGCGCGCCAACAGTAACGCTCGTTGCCGGGTTGCTATCGTTGGCGACACGCATCCGTTGCTCACGAGCGCGGGCAATTGCTTTTGAAAATTTATCCACCAACTAAACCACTCCCATATCCGCTCAAATCCAACGAGCTATCTAGATACTCACCCGGTTTGGCGCCTCACTATTCAGGTCCAACGAGAGTATCACCCGGGGTCACCATCATACTGTAGAGTAATGCCGCGATCAGAAGTACCGTCAATACAGACAAGCCGACGATAACCCAGGGGATACGACGACTCCCACCCACCGAAGAAGGTGATATAAAGCGCGGAATAATGGCTAACGGCGGCGACGTCAGAACACTCACAATCGAACGCACACCATGAATTGTTTTATCCGTATATTCGGCGAACGTCGCCATACCTAAACCACCACCGAGCGATAACAGCATGCCCAGCAGGAAAATACCCAGGCGGTTCGGCTTAATCGGCTTATCGGGTAATTGCGGCGGATCAATCAGAGAAAACCGCTCGCCTTTGCTTTCTTTCTCAAGCTGCTCGGCAATCTCCGCCTGCAGCAACTTCTGCTTGATGTCGGAAAATTTACCCACAGCGCTTTCGTAATCTCTTTTGAGCAGCAGATACTCCTGCTCGACCCGCGGAATCTGAACCAGGCGGCTCTCATATTCCGCCAGTTTCTCCTTGACCCGCGCACGTTTTTCTATCTCGGACCTGATACTGAGATTCGCCGCCTCCAGTTGGGTCTGGATTGAAATATAGGCGGGATTATCCGGCGGAATAGCAGTCAACACACCGTTAGCTGACGCACTCGCTTTCAGCGATGACTCCAGACTTGCAAGCTGTTTTTCCAGCCTGGCAACGGTAGGATGGTCAGCCGAGTATTTTTCCCGTGCTGAGGAGAGCTCTGCCCTGACGGCAAGCACCTGATCGGCAATCAAACGCGACTCGTCGACAAAACCTGTCTGCTTTTCCAGAGCCTCGATTTCTCGCCGTAACCTGCCTATCCGTGGATGATCCTTCGAATATTGCGCTGCGGCAGTCAAATACTCGGTGCGAAGATCGCGCAACTTCGCGGCGGGGCTGGTACCCGTGTTCGGCTCGATCTGGGCAAGCTGAGACTCGAGATACGCCTTTCGTTCCTGGAGCATGGCGACCTGGCGCTCGGTATCCTCTCGCTCGCGGTCAGTACGGTTCATTAGATCCAGATTCATTTGCATGAGCTCAGGAAGACGGCCAACATTCTTTTCCTTGAATGACGCCAGTTTCTCTTCGTAATCCGCGATCTGCTTTCGCAAGCGGTCTGCTTCCTCCGCCAGAAAGACGGAAGTGGTCTCCGCTTTTTCGGTACGCAGCTTCTGATTCTCGCTTAAGTACAGCGAGGCCAACTCGCTTGCCACATCCCTCGCGGACTCGGGCTTGACACTATCGAAGGATAATTCGAAGGCGATCGTTGCTTGCCCGGACCTGCCGCTACGCGGATCGACGACGTCGGCACTCACCATCCTCACGTTGATATTCTCGCGCATCTTCTGAATGATGTCGTCGTTCTTTCCCTCAGCCCTTTCCTGAGGAAATAGATCAAAACGTTCAACGATTTCCGAAAGATTTGTACGGGTCATAATTCTCTGGCTAATAACCTGTATGCGCTCCGCAGCGTAACTCGTCACCGTTGACTGCACGAGTTCGTGTGGAATTTCCTGTGCCTCGACCAAAATTGTCGCCGCCGACCGGTATACCGCCGGCAATCCGAAAGCGAGCGCGGCGGCGATTGCCGAAATTATAATGACGGGCACGACAAACTGGACCTTCCTGCGCCTCAGGATGCCCATGAAGTCACCTATCGGGATAATATTTTTTTGCGCTTGAACGTTCATGACTCTTGATGGCTGGATTGCATGTGTCAGACGTTGATCCCTTAGTAGGTCAGGGCCCCGGAGAATCTTTCATTCTCGACGGTTCCATAGTTGATACCAAAATAAATCGCGTTACTGTTTGCCGCAGAATTCACAGTCTCCGTTCCCTGCCGGCGGAATCGATATAGCGAGTCGAGATAAATATTCCTGGCCAGTGCCCAGGATACTCCCAGCTCCAGACTGGCATACCGGCGTAATGACGATGGCAAACTGTTGTCCACTTCTGCGGTACGATACGCGCTGACCTTGGTCTGCGTGCTCATCCTTTCTGTCACATGATTACGCCACTGAAAATCAAGCTGACTGGCCTCCAGCAATCGGCCGACCCCGCTTGGCGAAACCGATCGCTCCACGTTTGCCGCCACAGAGCCTGTCTCAGTACGCTGATTGAACCATCCTCTGAGGACAAACCCGGTAGAACTATCCGTTTTTGACCCGGTCGTCGTCGTAGTGTCTCGAAGCCCCACCGAAAAACTGCCTTCCGACGTTTCCGTGAACGATTGTCCGAAACCACCGGTCAGCGTCACGGTGTCCGTTGTATCGTTGCTCTCGGGACGATACGCAGAATACCCCAAAGCGCCAAAAATACTGTTTCTCTCGGTCAATTGATAACCAAGACCAGTACTCACGGCATGCTGCACATATTCGACGAGCCCGGTCCCCGAATCATTGGAATACGTGACGTCGGTCAGGTCATAACTCAGCCGCAGCGTACTTTGTTGTGTCAGCTGGCGGCGCCACGCCGGTGTGAATCGTAATCGGTTGCGCATCACGTCCTTCACGATCAGCCCGCTGTCAATATCGGCACGCGTATCCGCAATTACGTCGCCACCACCCGTGATGTCGCGACGCAACGTGTCTCGCTTGATATCGGCGTCTAACACAAGTGTATTCAGCGGGCTTGTTTTCTGATTCACGCGAAAAACCACCCGTTGCGAATATTCGTCGTCAATAACGTCGTTGTTGTTATTGGCGATACTAAGCACGGCGCCAACGTCGATCTTGGTCACATCCGTGTAGCGCGCCGCACGAACTCGTGGAGTCAGGATCAACGCGGTGTTGGAGTCATGCCTGGTGGTGATAAGCTGCGGGTTATCGTCGTATTCGGCGAACGTACTGACGGCCGGCGCAAAAATCCATTCATCCGCATGGACAGCGGCAGCCCATGACAGTTGCAGCCCTGCAACAGTAACGACCGCCCACCGTCGAGAAAACCCGAAATTGCAATATTGGCTCACCGCATCAAATCCTGAATATGTCCCGATCCAAAACAACGATCACGGCTAGGGGACGATAACAACGTCGCCCCGCTGCAATATGATGTTGGAATCAAGATTACGGCCCTTTTTTACGTCGTCATATTTGAACGGAATAATGACTTCCGTATCATTCTGTCTGCGCAAAATAATGATTTTGTCCTCAGCGGCAAACGGGGTGAGGCCGCCAGCCAAGGCCAATGTCTGCATAACGTCCAGGTATCGCCCGACCTTGAACTCACCGGATTGCTTCACCTGTCCGATCACGTAAATCTTGTACGCAGCAATTTCCGTCACAAGAACGGTTACCACCGGATTCGGAATATACTTCTTCAGGCGTTCACTCACTTCCTTTTGTATGTCGCCAGGAGACCTGCCCGACGCCTCAATCTCGCCAACAAGCGGAAACGAAAAACGCCCGTCCGGTCGGATCAATACCGTACGCTGCAGATCTTTCTCTTCCCAAACGAGAATTTCGAGTACGTCCTGAGGACCAACCTGATACGCCCGGTCCATTCCGATCGGCTCCGCAGCCGACACGGGGTCGCCGAACATGATGATCGTCAACAGCATTAATGTTAGCGCAGTCGGCGCGACTGAAATGTGGCTGCCGGTTTGCTTCGAGCGTTCTTGATCAACCATTAACTGGATACCTCAGCTTGGGGCCGGCCCACGCGCGGGCCCCTCAATATAACGAACCGAATCCGGGGATTTGCTAGATCGCAAGTCGCACTTGTCCCTATGCTTCTCAGTTAATCGATGCAGACGTTAGACCATCCAGACCTAAGGCAAGATTCGTACCATAAGAATCTCACCGGCTAAGTGTACCAAACTATTCAAAATTGTTGATTAATCTTATAATTAAACGCCTTCTCAATACTAGAACTGTCAATTAACCCGACACGGGCTCCTATATCCGTAAACTATGCCGAAACAACCGCGCCGCACGCGCGAACCCCAAGTCATCGGAATCATCCCGGCCAGCGGCCGCGCGACGCGTTTGTTGCGGTCACCCTGTAGCAAGGAAATATTGCCCGTGGCGGTACACCGGGAGGATGCAGACCAAAAGCCCCGCTTGAAAGTAGCATGCGAATATCTGCTGCAAAATATGGCATGCGCAGAAATTAATACCATTTATATGGTGATCCGCAAAGAAAAATGGGACATTCCGGCATATTTCGAGGGATATCCTCCGTCATCTAACGGCCACATCGCCTATCTGGTGAATGGGGGAACACCCGGGGTTCCATACACCGTCGACCAGGTTTATCCATTTGTCCACGACAAGCTGACTGCCGTCGGCTTCCCGGATATTCTTTTTAATGAAAAACAAGCATTTAAAAAACTGCTTGATCACCTGGAAGCAGATCGCGCGGACATCGTGCTCGGTTTGTTTCCGGCCGACCAACCCGAGCATTCCGATCTCGTCGAATACGACAACCATCACGTGGTGCGCAAAATCGTCATAAAGCCGACACAAACTGACCTAAAATATACTTGGGGCATCGCGGTATGGGCTCCCGCGTTCTCTGATTTTCTGCACCAGTTCCTGCGCGACTACCGACGCAATATCAGCGGTGCGGCAGCAACCGCTAACGGTGGCGCAAGCGAACTACATCTCGGTGATGTGATTCAGGCGGCGGTAGACAAAAATTTCAGCGTAAAAGCCTTGCATGTATCGGACGAGCCATACATCGACATTGGCCGCGTCGACAACTACATAAAAGCAATCCAACGATTTTTGCTGCAGTAAGCGCCAGGCGGCGGTCCATCGTCATGGACATTAATTTAACGACGGATCTTCCTCTGTCAGCAAGGCGCTCCGCAATCGATCCTGCTGACGACGCAACGCCGATTCCAGCGCGTTGGTCCGCTCCTCTAACGCGGTTAACTGCTCCTCCAATTCACTTCTGATTCGAAGGCGGTCTTGCTGAGCATGCACCGCCTCATCGAGAACACCAAGCTTACGCTCGACTGCTTCGAGTCGCCCCGCAAAATCATCGACCTTTCCAGTCACCAGGTCGATGTCCTCCACCGACGGAGCGGCTCCGGTCGTCACCTCATGTTCTTTACGTTTTCTGGTGCCTTTACCCTTGCGCTTGCCTTCTCCCGCCTCAGCGCTATCGTCATCGCCCGCGCGAATTTCAGATCCCGGTTCGTGTGCAACGTCTCCGGCACGACGGTTTTCCGGCTGACCGCGCCACTCGGCAGGTTGAGGCTTACGGGGATCCGCCTCATTCGTTCTCGGACTGGCGGCGGGTCTTGGCTCAAGATGGGCCACCTCTTCTTCGAGTTCGTCTGCGACCGTGACAACGTCTTTCCGGTCGAGCTCACGGAGCTCCTCAAGATATCCATATAGAAGCAGCCGGTCACATATCTGGTTGATACGGCGCGGTATGCCACGCGAATACTGATGAATGGCATCGTAAGCCGCCGCGGTGAAATCCGGATTCCGCTCCCAATTGACCAGGCGCAGGCGATGCTCGATATACCCCTTGGTCTCTTCCGAATCTAAAGGCGTTAAATGGTAAGCGGCGATCACGCGCTGCCGCAGCTGCTCCATCTCCGGATCTTGCAGATGATTCCTGAACTCAGCCTGTCCGAGCAGGAAGCTCTGCAGAAGAATCTTTCCGGCAAGCTCATAGTTAGACAACATGCGCAATTCTTCGATAGCTCGCCGTGGAAGATTCTGCGCCTCGTCGATCACCAGCAAAACACGCTTGCCTTCCCGGGTCCTCGTGATCAGAAAGGTCTCGAGATTTTTGAGCAACGATGCCTTACTCAAGCCCTCGTGCGCGAGACCAAACGATGCGGCAACCAGCTTGAGCATCTCGTCCGCATCCAGATGTGTGGTCACCAGCTGTGCGGCGATAATATTTTCTTTGGCAAGACCGGCGAAAAGCGTGCGGACGAGAATCGTTTTTCCGGCACCGACATCGCCGGTAATCACAATAAATCCTTCGCCCTGAGTAAGTCCGTAACGAAGATAGGACATCGCCCTCTTGTGGGTGCGACTCCCAAAAAAGAAGCGGGGATCCGGACTCAGCGCGAACGGTTTCGCACTCAGCTTATAGAAAGATTCGTACATGAGAGCAACAAAATCTCTGCCTCGGGGCTTTTTTGTATCAAAAAGAGATACTGAAGAACGGGGCTATTCTACATTATTTTTCGCGGTAAACGATACGAGCTCACCGGCATTACTTAATGCCATGCTTGTTCATCAAGTCGTACAAAGTGGGTCGGCTGACACCCAGCACTTCCGCCGTCCGCGAAATATTGCTGTCGTACAGCGTCAACGCCTTTTGCAGGGCCTGGCGCTCAGCCTGATCCCTTACCGCGCGCAGATTGAGCATCTCCGGTTCATTGTTGGCAATATCAAGCTCAAGATCCTCGGCGGTAACATGCCGACCGTCCGCCATAATTACCGCCCGTTTCACCTTGTTCTCCAGCTCCCGAACATTGCCGGGCCACGGGTATGATGAAATGGCCGTGAGCGCATCTTTGCTATATCCGCGCAGCGAGCGATTCAGACCCTGCTGCTCCTTGAATGACTCCAGAAATGCCCGGGCCAACAATACAGCATCGCCATCACGCTCCCGTAACGACGGGATCCGGATGCTGATTTCCGATATCCGATAATACAGATCCTCCCTGAAACTCCCGTCCTGGATCAACGCCGGCAGGTCCTGATGAGTCGCACAGACCACGCGCACGTCTACCGGAATTTCCTTGCGACCACCGACGCGTTCGATAACGCGCTCCTGCAGAAAGCGCAGCAGCTTGACCTGCATGGCCATCGGCAAGTCACCGACCTCATCGAGAAAAAGCGTTCCGGCATCCGCACTTTCTATCTTGCCAATAGTCTGCTTATGAGCGCCCGTAAACGCCCCTTTCTCGTAACCGAACAGCTCGCTCTCAAGCAGCGTTTCCGGAATGGCTGCGCAATTAATTGCCACAAATCGTTTTTTCGCCCTGGCGCTCAGGTCATGCAGCGCGCGCGCCAATAACTCCTTACCGGTACCGCTCTCGCCCAGCAGCAGGGTGGTGGCGTTGGTCGACGCGATCCGCTCGATCGTCCGGCATACTTTGGTCATCTGAGCGCTTGCCGCAATCAGTCCCGGCAAGGGCGAGCCAATCTTGTGCTTGGTCAGCTTGCGGTTTTCTGTTTCAAGCGCATAGACGTGGTATGCCCGGTTGACAATAAGCGCGAGAATCTCGGGAGCTATGGGCTTCTGGTAAAAATCGTAAGCGCCCAGCCCGATCGCCTTCACAGCATTCTCATGATCGCTGTTTCCGGTCACGACGATCACTTTGGCATCGGGCGCGAGGCTCAATATCTGCTCCAGCGTCGCCAGACCCTCGCTAGCGCCGTCGGCATCCGGCGGCAAACCCAGATCCAGGGTAATCACGGGCGGTTCGTGGCGCCGCAACTGCGCCAAAGCGTCTTCACGATTCCCGGCGATCAGTACCTCGTAGTCTGAGAAACTCCAGCGCAACTGGCTTTGCAGGCCGGGATCATCTTCAACCACCATCAGGTGTTTCTTTGGCTCGGTCATCAAATCACCTCAGCGCCGGAAACGTCGCCGCGACGTCAGGTACTTCCACATGAGTAATCGGAAAAAGCATCTAAAACTACTCCGCTCTCGCGGCCGGTAGACGGATTCGGAAAGTGGTTCCGCGGCCCCGCTGGCTCACCACATCAATGTCCCCACCAAGCTCGCGAGCAAACTCCCGGCTCTCAAACACCCCGATCCCCATACCGGAGCCCTTCGTGGAGCGGAAGGGTCGAAACAGCTGATTACGTATAAAATCCGCATCCATCCCGCAACCGGTATCCCTGACATCGATAACGGCATGATCCTGCTCGAACTTCAATCGAACTTCCACCTTGCCGTCCGGCGGCGTCGCATCCTGGGCATTTTCCATAATATGTTCGAGAACCGCTGTCGTTCTGTCCCGGTTGGCCCGCATTCGGACGCCGCCAACCTCGCTGGAGAAAACCGGCACCGGTTTACGCCCGGAACGGCCCGCAACCGCCTCCCGAACAATATCCGCCAAATCAAACTCTTCGCTGACGGACTCGACCCGGGCCTCTCCCGCCCTGAGCTGCGTAATCAGCCGGTTCATCTTGGTCACGGAGTTATCAACAGTCTTGATCGCGTCCTCCAGAAAAGCCGGATTGTTTTTGTGACGTGCCGCATTCGATACCACGAGCGACAGCTGGGCGATCAGATTTTTCAGGTCATGCATGACGAACGCAGAGAGCTTGCTGAAGGCCTGAAACTCGCGTGCCTCGATCAGCGCCTGGGCGGCCATCAACTGCGCGACGTGCGTCGCGGCCTGCCGCGCGGCGGTTTTCAACAAATCGCGGTCTTCCCAGTTGATGTCGCGACGCACCGGAGGCCTCGCCAGCACGATAAAACCGAGTAGCTCCACGTCCAGCATTAGCGGCACGACCAGCCATGCCTTGGGGTAGGCGTGTAACCATTCAGGCAATACCAGATCCTGGTAGAGATCGGGCTCGTCCCGGTACTCGTCTCGACTGATCACCCATTGCCATTTCGCGAGAAATCTGACCAGAGAACCGTCCACGGACTCGCGCACACCAATCATCGGTGGCACTTCCCAATGTGCCGCAGGCTCACAGTAACCGTGGTCTCGCTGCAACCACAGCACTCCGCCGGGGCTGTCCACAATCTGCGCAATCGCTTGAATGGAACGTTCGAGCAGATGCGCGCCCGCCCCTCCCTTCGACAAGGTGCGGATTATGCGTAGCCATTCTTCCCGATAATCATATTTATAATTAAAGAAATGCTTGCCGACAAATACCCGCATGTGGGCGCGCAAGCGCGTCGAGCTAAGCGATACCATCAGCAACAGCGTGCCGCCTGCCAACACCAGAAACCGGATGACGCTGGCCCAGCTGCCGGCATACATCCGTACCAGTTCGGCACCGACAAACAGCGTGATGATATAAATGCCGGAGAACGACAGAGCCGCCGTGAAGAAGACCACGCTGTGCGATACGTAGATGTCCCGCGACCAGCGTGGAGCGCCGGTCATGGTCGAGACGGCCATCAGCGGTGCCAGCAAGATCATAAACATCCCGCGAGCTGCCCATAGCGAATCATCCAATACGCCAAATACCAGCGCGTCGGCGTAAAGAATAAAGTCATAGACAAACATGCCGGCTGTTGCGATATAGAGGAACTTGACTGCCCGGCGTCGCTCGGGACGCGAGCCCCTGAAAAGCTGCTCAACCAATACCAGGCCGAACACAGAAAGCAGCGTAAAGCCGACGTTAAACGCCGCAGACACCGTACGTGTCGGCTCTGACGCACCGGTCAAGTCCTTCGTCAGCAGCCCGATCAGCAACAGGAAGGCAATGGAACCGGCGGTGATTGCGGCGTATCGCAGCATCGTCGCTGGACCGGCCACGTTTTGATATCGGGCACCAAGTGCTTGCAACAAAAATATCAACCAGACGACATCCCGGAAGACCTCAACCTCCAACGCAACCACGGGAAGACCGCCGCGCGGCGCGCCAAGGAAGCCGGCCGACGCCGACCAGACGACGGTAATCAACATTGCAAACGACAGCAGCACGCGATCGAAACGGCCACGCCACGAAAAAATGAGTGCTGCCGCAAGCGCCAGATAGGCGACTGCGCTCGCCAGATAGCCGATTGTCCCTACGTTATCCGTCCCGGTATCCATAGCATCAAGCGCGGCACAGCCGAGCCACTATGGCGTTGCTGACATTCATCTTGGTGACGAGAAACACAATGCTCTGTCCCTGAGGCACATCTCCGAATTTGGCGGCGCAGGTGCTCGTTCGCGTGGGTAACGTCACCCCGGTATACCTGGATATACCTATCGGGCAGATTTCAAAAAGCTTTAAAAATCCTGCTGTTCGGGGCAGCCCATCATTCTGGCTGACGGAAGGAGAGCCGCGTGTGGTGCGCGCCGCGGGTCGTCGTTGGTGACGACTTCCCGCCACGCGAAGCGTGACGAAAATCCACCGGTTTGGTATTGTTACCCGCGATCTTGATATCGCTAACTGCATCCAGATCAACAACAACCGCTCATTCTGCGAAGAACGTCATCAAAATATAATGAAAGTAACCATATTCGGGAGCGGTTATGTCGGTCTTGTCACCGGCACCTGCCTGGCTCAGGTCGGAAATCACGTGGTATGCGTCGACATTGATCGACAAAAAATCGACATGCTCAGGCGCGGCGAGGTCCCGATCTTTGAGCCTGGCCTTGAGAAAATGCTGCAGGCCAATGCCCGCGAGGGTCGGCTGTCTTTTACTACCGATGTTGCCGAAGGAGTGGCTCACGGCCTTTTCCAGTGTATTGCGGTCGGCACACCACCGGACGAGGATGGATCGGCCGACCTCCAATATGTGCTCGCAGTGGCCAACAGCATCGGCGAGCACATCAGCGACTACCGGATTATTGTCAACAAATCGACCGTTCCCGTAGGCACCGCGGAAAAAGTGCGGGCTGGCGTCAACGAAGCCTTAAGGAAACGTGGGGCAACGGTTGAGTTTGATGTGGTTTCAAATCCCGAATTTCTCAAGGAAGGCGCTGCGATCGAGGATTTCATGAAGCCTGATCGCATGATTGTTGGAACAGATAACCCGCGTACTACCGAGTTATTGCGTGCTTTATATGCGCCTTTTAACCGCCAGCATGACCGGCTGATAACGATGGACATTCGATCGGCTGAACTGACGAAATATGCGGCAAACGCGATGCTGGCGACGAAAATCAGCTTCATGAACGAACTCGCCAATCTCGCCGGGCATCTGGGCGCGGATATAGAGAAAGTACGCATCGGTATCGGCTCGGACCCGCGCATCGGCTATCACTTCATCTATCCCGGATGCGGCTACGGCGGCTCCTGCTTCCCGAAAGATGTCCAGGCGCTCAAGCACACCGCGCGACAAGTCGGTTACCGGGCTGAGTTACTTGACGCGGTTGAATCCGTCAACAATCGCCAAAAGCAGATCTTGTTCGAAAAGATAATGAAGCATTTCAACGGGAAATTGCAGGGGCTCACCGTTGCGTTGTGGGGGCTGGCGTTTAAACCCAATACCGACGATATGCGAGCAGCTTCCAGCCGTGAACTAATGGAATCCCTATGGAGCCACGGGGCGACCGTACAAGCCTACGATCCGGTGGCGATGAACGAAGCAAAGCGCATTTACGGAGACCGGAAAGACCTCAAACTGTGTAGCACGCCCGAGGCAGCACTACAAGGTGCCGACGCATTGGCAATTGTCACTGAGTGGAATTCGTTCCGCAGCCCCGATTTCCAGCACATCAAATCGACGCTGCGAAATCCGCTGATCTTTGACGGACGGAACCTCTACGATCCGGCGCTCATGAAACAGGAAGGGATTACCTACTACGCGATTGGGCGAGGCAACGTCTAACGGTATACACCGCACAGCACCGCCATTGCCTTCGATGATGAGAAGCGCGAAATGGTGGCTTACAATAAAAAAGGGTGGCTAATGCCACCCTTTTTGTCGTCTTGCTGCGCCAGCTAATCAATTCACGCGCGGAGCGAGCGAACCGCTGGTATAACGCTTGGTCATGTCTTCCATGTCGATTACCTTGATCTTGGAAGCGTTACCGGCGGTTCCGAATGCCTCGTAGCGGGCCTTGCAGATATCCTTCATGGCTTTGGTACCGGCCTTCAGAAACTTGCGCGGGTCGAACTCCTTCGGATTTTCGGCCAGGAACTTGCGAACCGCGCCGGTGCAGGCCATGCGCAAGTCGGTGTCGATGTTGACCTTGCGCACGCCATGTTTGATGCCTTCCTGGATTTCCTTGACCGGCACGCCATAGGTTTCACCCATGTCACCGCCATAGGAGTTGATGATCTTGAGCCACTCCTGCGGCACCGACGACGACCCGTGCATAACCAGATGGGTGTCCGGTATACGCGCATGAATCTGCTTGATACGTTCGATCGCCAGAATGTCACCAGTCGGCGGACGCGTAAATTTATAGGCGCCATGGCTGGTGCCGATAGCGATGGCGAGCGCGTCCACCTGGGTCTTCTTGACGAAATCGGCCGCCTCCTCGGGATCGGTCAACAGCTGTTCTTTCGACAACTTGCCCTCGGCACCCGAGCCGTCTTCCTCGCCGGCCATACCGGATTCGAGCGACCCCAGGCAGCCCAGTTCGCCTTCGACCGATACGCCGCCGGCGTGCGCCAATTCCGCGACCCGACGGGTGATGTCGACATTGTACTCATAGCTGGCCGGCGTCTTCATATCCTCTTTCAACGATCCGTCCATCATCACCGACGTGAAACCGAGCTGGATAGAACGCAGACAAACACCAAGCGAAGCACCATGATCCTGGTGCACCACGATCGGCACATCCGGCCAAAACTCCACGGAAGCCTGCATCAGGTGCCGTATGAACGGCGCGCCAGCATAGCTACGCGCGCCAGCCGACGCCTGCACGATCACCGGACTGTCGGTCTCGGCCGCCGCCTGCATGATGGAGTGCATCTGCTCCATGTTGTTCACATTATAGGCGGGCACACCATAGCCATGTTCGGCAGCGTGGTCGAGCAATTGGCGCAGGGTCATTAGTGCCATAGTAATCTCCTTAAGCTAATTAATAATTACAACTTACCTGGTTGATATTCTGGTTCGGGCCAACCCGGGAATTCATCACTATGAAATACAGTGACAACCTGCCCGTGCTACTCCACGTCCTCACCAACCTTCAATATCGTCATTGCGTTGGTTCCCCCGTGCTTACCGACACGATCACCCTTGGTGATGATGACGAGGTCACCTTCCCGCACCGCGCCCCGCCGCACCAGCTCCTCGACCGCTTCCTTGTTGATCACGCGATGATCATCGGAATCGGGAGAGAAACTGACCGGGCAGACGCCGCGGTAGAGCGTCACGCGCCGCCGGGTATCCACGCTGGGAGTCAGCGCGTAAATCGGAATTCCGGAACTGATACGCGACATCCATAACGGCGTCGCGCCGGACTCCGTCAAGGCAGCAATCGCTGCAATATTCCAGTGATTGGCGGTATACATCGCCGCCATGGCAATCGCCTCGTCAGTACGCGTGAAACGCGTGTCGAGACGGTGCTGGGATTTCTGCGTCTCCCGCTGCCTTTCCGCCGCGCGGCAAATCCGGTTGACGGCAGCAACCACCTTGCCCGGGTACATGCCGGTCGCCGTTTCGGCCGACAGCATCACCGCATCCGTACCGTCAATCACCGCGTTGGCAACGTCAAAGACCTCGGCACGGGTCGGAATCGGATTCTCGATCATCGTTTCCATCATCTGGGTCGCCGTGATCGTCACCCGGTTCATCGACCGCGCCAGGCTGATGATCCGCTTCTGTACCGCCGGCAGTTCCGCATCCCCGATCTCGACACCAAGATCACCGCGCGCAATCATGACAACATCCGATGCCGCGATGATATCCTCCAGCGCCACCAGCGCTTCGGCACGTTCGATTTTTGCGACAATGCCGCCATGACCGCCGACGCTGCGCAACAGTTCGCGCGCCTCGTGTATGTCAGCCGCGCTGCGAGGAAAGGAAATCGCGACGTAATCCGCCTTCAGTTCCGCGGCGGTCCGGATGTCGCGCCGGTCCTTGTCGGTCAGCGCCGTGGCGGACAGGCCGCCGCCCTGACGATTGATACCCTTGTTGTTCGATAATTCGCCGCCGGTAATTACCCGGCAAATAATCTCGCTGCCTTCAACCTCCTCAACCCACAGACTCAGGCGCCCGTCGTCCAGCAACAGCGTGTCGCCGCGATTGACGTCATTTTTCAGATCCGTATAGCTGGTGCCGACGCGCTCCTGCGTCCCACCTTTCGGATCGCAGGCGGTATCGATAACAAATCTGGCACCCTCTACCAGCAGCACCTTGCCGTCCTTGAAACGCTCGATTCTGATCTTGGGTCCCTGCAGATCCGCGAGCACGCCTACCTGGCGTCCGTGCGCACGGGCACGATTGCGCACCGCCTCGGCACGTTTGCTGTGCTCCTCGGCAGTCCCGTGCGAAAAATTCAACCGGACAACGTCGACGCCCGCCTCAATGATCTCATCAAGAACCTTGGGATCGTCCGTCGACGGTCCAAGCGTCGCTACTATTTTGGTTCGCCTCAACATAAAGTTTTACTTGCCGGCGCGCTCCTCGAGAATCGCAACCGCCGGCAGTTTCTTGCCCTCCAGAAATTCGAGAAACGCCCCCCCTCCCGTCGAAATATAAGACACCTTGTCACCAACGCCATACTTTGCAATTGCCGCCAATGTATCACCACCACCGGCAATCGAAAACGCCGGCGATTCGGCGATGGCATTCGCTATTGCCCGGGTACCCTCGCCAAATTGATCGAATTCGAATACCCCGACCGGGCCGTTCCAGACGATAGTCCCGGCCTTAAGCAGAATTTCCCGTAACTCCTCGGCGGACTCCGGTCCGATATCAAAAATCAGATCATCGTTGGCGACTTCGGTTACCCGCTTGAGCGTTGCCTTGGCGTCCGGCGAAAATTCCTTGCCGCAAACCACATCGGTCGGCACCGGGATATCGCCGCCGCGCGCCTGCGCCGCCGCTATCAACGACTTTGCGGTATCGACCAGGTCGTTCTCGCACAGCGACTTGCCGACGTTGTTTCCGGCCGCCTTGATAAAGGTGTTTGCAATGCCGCCACCGACCACCAGCTGGTCGACGATTTTCGACAAGGACTCGAGTACCGTCAGCTTCGTCGACACTTTCGATCCGCCGACAATCGCGACCATCGGCCGCGCCGGCTTGGCGAGCGCCTTTTCGAGCGCATCGAGTTCCGCCGCCAGCAGCGGCCCGGCGCAGGCGACGGGCGCATATTTGGCTACGCCATGCGTCGAGGCGTGAGCCCGATGCGCGGTACCAAAGGCATCCATGACAAATATGTCACACAACCCGGCTATTTTCCTGGCGAGTGCATCGTCGTTCTTTTTCTCGCCTTTGTTAAAACGCACGTTCTCGCAGATCACTACCTCACCGTTGGCAACCTCCACGCCGCTCAACCAGTCCTTGATCAGCCGTACCGGCTTGCCCAGAATGCCCGACAGATGATCGGCCACCGGTTTCAGCGAGAACGCCGCGTCATAGACACCCTCTTCCGGCCGACCGAGATGCGACATCAGGATCACGCGAGCGCCGGCCTTGCGCGCCATTTCGATCGTTGGCAACGACGCGCGGATACGCGTGTCATCGGCAACCTTGCCGTTGTTCAACGGCACGTTGAGATCCTGCCGGATCAGCACACGCTTGCCGGTCAGGTCCAGATCGGTCATTTTGATTACGGACATTTCCAAACTCCCTGCAATCCGAAAACAGCGCAAACACTCCTGCTACGTGAGCTGGCGAACAACGGGGAAGCCCCGCGCGGACCGCTGCTCGCCAAACTTCCGCCCGGCCCTACTTCGCCGCCATCAACGCAACCGTGGTATCGAGCATGCGATTGGAAAAACCCCATTCGTTGTCATACCAGGACAGCACCTTGACGGTCTTGCCTTCCATGACCTTGGTCAACGTGGACTCATAGGTCGACGAGGCAGGATCGTGGTTAAAGTCGATCGAGACCAGCGGCTTGTCGTTGTACGCCAGGATGCCCTTCAGGCTGCCCTGCGACGCCTCTTTCATGATGCCGTCAATCTCTTCCTTGCTGGTTTCGCGTGCCGCCAGAAAGGTCAGATCGACCAGTGACACATTGATCGTCGGCACGCGGATCGCAAAACCGTCGAGCTTGCCGTTCAGTTCCGGCAACACCAGGCCAACGGCGGCGGCGGCACCGGTTTTGGTCGGGATCTGCGACATCGTCGCCGACCGCGCGCGGCGCAGGTCGGAGTGGTAAACGTCGGTCAGCACCTGGTCGTTGGTGTACGAATGAATCGTCGTCATCAGCCCGTTCACCACGCCGATTTTCTCATGCAGCGGCTTGATCAACGGCGCCAGACAGTTGGTCGTGCAGGACGCATTGGAAATGACCGTGTGCGACGCCTTCAGGGTCTTGTGGTTGACGCCGTAAACGATCGTCGCATCAACATCGCTGCCGCCGGGCGCGGAAATGATCACCTTCCTGGCGCCGCCACCGGTGATATGCGCCGATGCCTTGGCCTTGCTGGTGAAAAACCCGGTGCATTCGTGCACGACGTCGACGCCGAGATCGCGCCACGGCAACTTGGCCGGATCGCGTTCGGCGAACACGCGGATCTTGTCGCCATTGACCACAATATAATCGCCTTCAACGGCAACGGTTCCGGGAAACTTGCCGTGAACCGAGTCGTACTGGGTCAGATGCGCATTGGTATTCGCGTCACCCAGATCGTTAATCGCGACAATCTGGATTTCCCTGGTGCGGCCGCTTTCATAAAGCGCGCGCAGCACGTTGCGACCGATGCGCCCATAACCGTTGATTGCGACTTTAATTGCCATAACCTGAGCCTCCGTTATTTCTTCTATTTACTCTACTATCGTCTGCCGATTCCGGTCCGTCAGGACAAAACGTCGCGAACGGCCTTGACCACGTTATCCACGGTAAATCCAAAGTGCTTGAACAGATCGCCGGCGGGCGCGGATTCGCCGAACGTCGTCATGCCGATCACCTTGCCTTTCATCCCGACATACTTCCACCAGCCGTCCGGCACGCCCGCTTCCACGGCCAGCCGGGCAGTAACGTCCGGTGGCAGCACGGCATCGCGATACGCGGCATCCTGGCGGGCGAATATCTCCACCGACGGCATCGACACGACGCGGACCCGTGTGCCCTTGCTGCTCATCTGTTTGGCGGCATCAACCGCCAGCGCCACTTCGGAACCCGTGGCGATAATGATCGCATCCGGCTTGCCCGGCCAGTCCACCAGCACATAACCGCCGCGCTCGACATTCGTTATCTGCTCCTGGCTGCGGACCTGATGGGGCAGCGCCTGCCGTGTCAGTATCAGACTGGACGGTCCCTGGTCATTTTCGATCGCAGCCTTCCAGGCGATGGCGGTCTCGACGGCATCGCAGGGACGCCACAACGTCATATTGGGAATAATGCGCAATGACGCAACATGCTCGATGGGCTGGTGCGTCGGGCCGTCCTCGCCCAGACCGATCGAATCGTGGGTGTAGACGAAAATGCTGCGCGCCCTGGTGATCGCCGCCATGCGCACGGCATTGCGCGCATAGTCCGAAAACACCAGGAACGTACCGCCATACGGAATAAACCCGGCGTGCAGCGCAATACCGTTCATGATCGCCGACATACCAAACTCGCGCACACCGTAATACAGGTAATTACCATCCGGGTCATCGCTCGAGACACCCTTCGAGCCCGACCACAGCGTCAGGTTCGAGCCGGCCAGATCGGCGGAACCGCCGATCAGCTCGGGCACCAGCGGGCCAAATCCGTTCAAGGTGTTCTGGGAGGCCTTGCGGGTGGCGACCTTCTCCGCCTTCTGGTTGACCGCCTTGATAAAGGCCACCGACTTCTCGGCCCAGTCAGCGGGCAGTGCGCCGGACATGCGCCGCTCGAATTCCGCTGCCAGCTCGGGATGAGCGGTCCGGTAGGCCGCAAATTTCTTGTTCCACTCTTCTTCCGATTTGCCGCCCTTCGTCTTGGCGTCCCAACCGGCATAGATCTCTTTCGGCACGACAAACGGCGCATGCGGCCAGTTGATCTTCACGCGCGTCGCGGCGATTTCCTCATCGCCCAGTGCCGCACCATGACAATCGTGCGACCCGGCCAGATTCGGCGCGCCCCAGCCGATAATCGTCTTGCAGCAGATCAGCGTCGGCTTGTCCGACACTGAGCGCGCCTCGGTAACGGCGCGCTTTACCGCATCGCTGTCATGACCGTCGACATCCCGCACCACATGCCAGCCGTAGGCCTCGAACCGTTTCGGCGTGTCATCGGTGAACCAGCCTTCGACATGGCCGTCGATAGAGATACCATTGTCGTCGTAAAAACAAATCAGCTTGCCCAGTCCCAGCGTCCCGGCCAGCGAACACGCCTCGTGGGAAATACCCTCCATCAGGCAGCCATCACCCAGGAAAACGTAGGTGGAATGATCCACGATAGCGTGGCCGTCACGGTTGAAATGGGCTGCCAGCACCTTCTCGGCGAGCGCCATACCGACGCCATTCGTGACGCCCTGACCCAGTGGACCGGTGGTGGTCTCGATGCCTGGCGTGTAATGGATCTCCGGATGACCGGGTGTTTTCGAATGGAACTGGCGGAAATTCTTGATATCGTCTATCGAAAGATCGTAGCCGGACAGATGCAGCAGCGAGTACTGCAACATCGAACCATGGCCGTTGGAGAGAATAAATCGATCACGGTTCGCCCAGTGCGGATTAGCCGGGTTGTGCGTCAGGAAATCGTTCCAGAGGACTTCCGCAATGTCCGCCATACCCATCGGCATACCCGGATGGCCCGAATTGGCCTTCTGCACAGCATCCATGCTGAGCGCGCGAATAGCGTTGGCTAAATCTCTGCGAGAGGGCATGTTTCTCTCCTTAGGTGAAATCGATAAACCCATACAAACGACACTCCCGGAATGTTCTCGTTAAAATCCCAAACACCGGCGACCCGATCCGACCGGCCCCGGAAACCACACCTGCGCTCAAGGAATCCGCGTGAATAGTGCTGGCGCGTTTATCTTGCTAAACCAGTGGAAGACCGCGCGATTGCAGGCTTGATCCGGCTAATCCTCGAATGTTGTTGTTCCCCAACCGAACCGACCAGCAAGCCACCCCAAAATCGCGGAGCCGAACAATATATTCTACCCCGCCCACACCATTCAGCAATAGTGCGTCGGTATAACCGCCTGTTTTACTATCCCTTTATATATAGCACTGGCGATCGGATGTCAGCGGGCGGCCATTATACTCGATGAACCGCGAAGTGCCAGAGAGGGCCATATTCTCCCGCCGTAACGGGCGGCCCAAACTGCCTGCACGACGGCAGCGACAACGGCGGCTGGCGATCACGGTGGCGGATACGTTAAAATGCGCCGCTTTATATCCGAATCGATGGAACAATAGACGAAATCCCGCGGCCCGAACTGCGACATGAGGCATCCCGGACGCGGCGGCAGAATTTCCGGGGACTGCAAGCGCAAGCCGAAGAATTTGCCGCGCCGAAACGGGCGTACGAGCTGATTTATTGTATGGCAACGCCGGTTTCTATCATTTTCCAACATATTGGTGCATTACGAATTACGGGGGATCAGTGAATGTCGAACAGTTACTTATTTACATCGGAATCGGTTGCCGAAGGCCACCCCGACAAGATCGCGGACCAGATCTCCGATGCGATACTTGACGCGATACTCGCTCAGGATCCACCGGCACGCGTCGCCTGCGAGACCCTGGTCAAGACCGGCATGGTAATGGTTGCCGGCGAAGTGACAACCAGCGCCTGGGTGGACATCGAGGAACTGGTGCGCCAGACCATCCGCGAGATCGGCTATAACAGTTCGGACATGGGCTTCGACTGGGAATCCTGCGCGGTGTTGAACGCTATCGGCAAACAGTCGCCTGATATCGCGATGGGCGTCAATGAATCCGCGGGACACGAGCAGGGTGCCGGCGATCAGGGCCTGATGTTCGGTTACGCCACCAACGAAACCGACGTCTTCATGCCCGCGCCGATTACCTATGCGCATCGCCTGGTCAAGCGCCAGGCCGAGGTCCGCAAGAACCGCACGCTGCCATGGCTGCGCCCCGACGCCAAGAGCCAGATAACGTTCCGCTATGAAGACGACCAGCCGGTCGGCATCGACGCCGTCGTATTGTCGACCCAGCACAGCCCGGACATCGAGCTCAAGGCGCTGAAGGAAGCCGTCATGGACGAGATTATCCTGCCGGTACTGCCGAAGGAATGGATCAACAAACATACGCGGTTTTTCATCAATCCGACCGGCCGCTTCGTCATTGGCGGCCCGATGGGCGATTGCGGTCTCACCGGCCGGAAAATCATCGTCGACACCTACGGCGGCATGGCCCGGCACGGCGGTGGCGCGTTTTCCGGCAAGGATCCGTCCAAGGTCGATCGCTCCGCCGCCTACGCGGGACGTTACGTCGCCAAGAATATCGTCGCGGCCGACCTGGCGGACCGATGCGAAATCCAGGTGTCTTACGCAATCGGCGTCGCGGAACCGACATCGATCAGCATCAACACGTTCGGCACCGGCAAGATCGATGACGACCAGATTATCGCGCTGGTCCGCGAACACTTCGATCTGCGCCCGAAAGGCCTGGTCAAGATGCTGGATCTGTTGCGGCCTATCTACCGCAACACCGCTGCCTACGGCCATTTCGGCCGCGAAGAACCGGGGTTCAGCTGGGAACGGACCGACAAGGTTAACGTACTGCGGTCCGCCGCCGGCCTGTCGTCCGCGGCCTGATCGCGCGTCATAAACAATCCACAGCCAACACCAGGAATTCAGTCAAGGAGAGTATTTAATGAGCACGCAGCCAGTAAAAAACCTCAAAGCCGACTACAAGGTCGCGGATATCGCGCTGGCCGGCTGGGGTCGCAAGGAAATCGCCATCGCGGAAACCGAAATGCCGGGCCTGATGGCACTGCGCGAGGAATATGCCGGACAAAAGCCACTGAAAGGCGCGCGCGTCGCCGGTTCGCTGCATATGACGATCCAGACCGCGGTGTTGATCGAAACCCTTGCGGCGCTGGGCGCAGAGGTACGTTGGGCCTCGTGCAATATTTTTTCGACCCAGGATCACGCGGCGGCTGCGATAGCTAAAAGCGGTATACCGGTGTTCGCCTACAAGGGCGAGTCACTGGAGGAATACTGGGATTACACACACCGGATCTTCGAGTGGCACGACGGTGGTACGCCGAACATGATTCTCGATGACGGCGGCGACGCCACCGTGCTGATCACACTCGGTGCGCGCGCGGAAAAAGACCTGTCGCTGCTCGACAAACCGGCCAACGAGGAAGAAACCGTACTGTACGCGGCGATCAGGCGCCGGATCGAGAGCAAACCCGGCTGGTATAGCAAGGTGCTGGCCAACATCCTGGGCGTGACGGAAGAAACCACCACCGGCGTGCACCGGCTTTACCAGATGGAGAAGGACGGCCGCCTGCCGTTTCCCGCGATCAACGTCAATGACTCCGTCACCAAGAGCAAGTTCGACAATCTGTACGGCTGCCGCGAGTCGCTGCTGGATGGCATCAAGCGCGCGACCGACGTGATGATCGCCGGCAAGGTCGCACTGGTGCTCGGTTATGGCGATGTCGGCAAGGGTTGCGCGCACGCGTTCCGCGGCTTCGGCGCGGCCGTGTGGGTCACCGAAATCGATCCGATCTGCGCGCTGCAGGCAGCGATGGAAGGCTATCGCGTTGTCACGATGGACTATGCGGCCGACAAGGCCGACATCTTTGTCACAGCGACCGGCAATGTCGACGTCATCACTCACGATCACATGGTACGCATGCGCCACAACGCCATCGTCTGCAATATCGGGCATTTCGACTCGGAAATCGACGTCGCCGGCATGCGCAAGTACACCTGGGACAATATCAAACCGCAGGTCGACCATATCGAGCTGCCAAACGGCAAGCGCATCATTCTGCTGGCCGAAGGCCGCCTTGTGAATCTCGGCTGCGCCACCGGCCATCCGAGCTTCGTCATGTCCAACTCGTTTACCAACCAGGTACTCGCGCAGATCGAGCTGTTCAAATACCGCAGCAAGTACCAGAACAAGGTCTACGTTCTGCCCAAGCACCTTGATGAAAAGGTGGCGCGCGCACATCTCAAGAAGGTCGGCGCAGATCTGACGATGCTGACACCGGAACAGGCCAAATACATCGGCGTCGCCGCCGCCGGGCCTTACAAGCCGGATCATTACCGGTATTGATGGCTGGAGCCGCTGCCCATCGGCAGCGGCTCTCCCTAACCCGCGACACAGGACAGCGATGCAATCCCAGAAAATCTTTCCCGTGGCGTTCAGTTTCGAATTCTTCCCGCCCAAATCGGACGAGGGCGCCAGCAAGCTGCGCGCGGTCGGGGCGAAGCTCGCCAAACTGGACCCGTGTTTTTTTTCGGTAACCTTCGGCGCGGGCGGCACCACGCGGGAAAGAACCTTCAACGCAGTCATCGATATCAAGCAGCACACCGGCATCGACGTCGCACCGCATCTGTCCTGCGTCGCGTCCACTAAAGAAAGTATTCGCGAGATTCTCAAGAATTATATCGACCAGGGCATACGCCATCTGGTCGCACTGCGCGGTGACATGCCGTCCGGGCTACGCGATCCCGGCGCGTTCGGCCATGCCAATGAACTGGTCGAATTCATACGCGCCGAGACCGGCGACCATTTCTTCATCGAAGTCGCCGCCTACCCGGAATTTCACCCGCAGGCACCGTCGGCGCAGGCCGACCTGCTGAATTTCAAGCGCAAGGTCGACGCCGGTGCGGACGCCGCGCTGACACAATATTTCTACAATGCCGATGCCTATTTCCGCTTCGTCGACAGCTGTGAAAAGCTCGGCCTCGATCTGCCGATCGTGCCCGGCATCATGCCGATCACCAATCACACGCAGCTGGCGCGTTTTTCCGATGCCTGCGGCGCCGAGATCCCGCGCTGGATACGCAAGCGCCTCGAGGGCTACGGCGACGATATCGACGCGATCCGCGCCTTCGGCCTGGAGGTTACTACAGTGCTGTGCCGCCAGCTGCTCGACGGCGGCGCGCCCGGCCTGCATTTCTACACGATGAACAGCAGCGAAGCGACGCTCGCGATCTGGAACAACCTGAATCTCGGCGAGTTCAAGAAACGCAGCAAAAGCTAAAGGCAGTAAAGGCCCCCCGCCCTATTGAGCCCGGTTCCGCCAGCAGGTACGCTCGTACCCCCGACCATTCTGCTACTGCGCCGGGAGCCGGCCACCGATGAACAACCGTGATCTGATCGAACGCGACCGCGCCGTGCTGTGGCACCCGTGCACGCAGATGAAGGACCACGAGTCACTGCCCATGATCCCGATGAGACGTGGCGACGGCGTCTGGCTCGAGGACTTCGACGGCAAGCGCTATCTGGATGCGATCAGTTCCTGGTGGGTGAACCTGTTCGGCCACGCCAACCCGCGCATCAATGCCGCTCTGCGCGACCAGCTCGACACGCTGGAACACGTGCTGCTCGCCGGCTGCTCGCATCAACCCGCGATTGAGCTGGCCGAGCGTCTCGTCGCGCTGTCACCGGCCGGGCTGTCGCGATGCTTTTATGCCGACAGCGGCTCGTCGGCCATAGAAGTCGCGCTGAAGATGAGCTACCACTACTGGCGCAACCGTGGCAGATCAACGAAGACCAAGTTCATCACGCTGGATAACAGCTACCACGGCGAAACACTCGGCGCGCTGGCGGTCGGCAACGTCGCCTTGTACAAGGAAACCTATCGCCCGCTGCTGATGGACGTCATCACCGTCGCGTCGCCGGACTGCTTCCATCGCGAGCAAGGCGAATCGTGGTGCGCGTACTCCGAGCGGCGGTTTGAGCCGATGCGGGCAGCGATCGAGCAACACACCGACGAGGTCTGTGCGGTCATCATCGAACCGCTGGTGCAGTGCGCCGGCGGCATGCGCATGTACGATCCTGTCTATCTCAAGTTGCTGCGCGAGGCCTGCGACAGCGCCGGCATACACCTGATCGCCGACGAGGTCGCGGTCGGTTTCGGCCGCACCGGCACCATGTTCGCCTGCGAACAGGCCGGCATCACGCCCGATTTCCTGTGTCTCGCCAAGGGCCTGACCGGTGGCTATCTGCCGCTGTCGGCGGTACTCACCACTGACACCGTCTATGCAGCGTTCTATGATGATTACGCGACACTGAAGGCGTTCCTGCATTCGCACAGCTACACCGGCAACGCGCTGGCATGCCGTGCCGCGCTCGCCACGCTGGATATCTTTGCCGGGGACGACGTCATCCGTAACAACGCCAAACTCATTGAGGCGTTACGTGCTGCCACGCAACCGTTTTGCGATCACCCCCATGTCGCCGAGGTCCGACAGACCGGCATGATCGTCGCGCTGGAAATGTGCCGGGACAAAAACGCACGTGTGCCGTATCCATGGCAGGAACGCCGCGGCCTGCGTGTCTACCAGCATGCGCTGCGCCGCGGCGCGCTGTTGCGACCGCTCGGCAACGTCGTCTATTTCATGCCGCCGTACGTGATCACCGAGGGCGAGATCGGTTTTCTGGCCGAGGTCGCGCGTGCAGGCATCGACATCGCGACCGCCGACTGATATCGAACGCCGATGCACAAACCACGTATCTATTTCCCCGGACCGCTCCACGCAGGCCAGCGCATCACGCTGGATGCACAAGCCAGCCAGCACCTTTTACGCGTGTTGCGGCTGCCGCCCGGCGCACCGCTGACAGTATTCAACGGCCGCGGCGGCGAATACGATGGCGTCCTGGGTGCGCCGGCCGGCAAGCTCGCCACCGTCGACGTGAACGCCTTTGTTGATTGCAACCGGGAATCGCCGCTGCGGATTACGCTGTGTCAGGGTATCTCGCGCGGTGAGCGCATGGATTACACGCTGCAGAAGGCGGTCGAGCTGGGCGTGGCCGACATCGTGCCGTTGTTTACCGAACGCTGCGAAGTGCGTTTGCGCGATGAGCGTCTGGCCAGGCGCGTCGAGCACTGGCAGGCGTTGATCGCGAGCGCCTGCCAGCAGAGCGGCCGCACCGCGGTGCCGGCGATTCACCACCCGACGACACTCGCGGACTGGTTGCATATCGATCCGCCCCCCGGCGCCGATGCGTCGGACAAGCCGCTCAAGCTGGTGCTCGATCCCGATGCGACACAGTCGCTGTCGGATCTCACCCCGCCGGCGCCAGGCACGCCGGTCATGCTGCTGATCGGTCCTGAAGGCGGCTTGAGCGATACGGAAATCCGGCGTACCGAAGAGCGCGGCTTTGTGCGCCTGCGCCTCGGGCCGCGCGTGCTGCGCACCGAGACCGCCCCGGTCGCGGTACTGGCGGTGTTGCAGAGCTGGTGGGGAGACCTGGGATAGGCCGACCGGTCAGGCCGCTCGAACAGAGCGAACGGGTTGCCGGCGTCAGCCGCTGGCACTACCGGCGCGGACATAATCCTGCACCGACAGTTTTTCCACCAGATGGACCGCCAACGACTCCGGGTCGGCGCTGATCTCGATCGTGCACGCGTGCCGGACATGCTTGGGCATGCTGTCGATCACACAGCTGTCGGGGTCCTGCGTCCAGACCGTACCGCCACGATCCAGCACCGCATGACATCCCTTGATGCCGTCGTCGCCCATGCCACTGAATACAATGGCGCCGGCATGGGCGCGATAGCGCCTGGCGATCGCCTGCATGGCGTAGTCCAGCGCGCTCACGCCGACCGCCTGCGCCGCGGCCAGTAGCTTCACCTTGCCGTCCTTGCCGAGTGAAATGCGCTGATCAACCGGGGCGACGATCACATCACCGCTGCGGATGATATGACCGTCCGCCGCCGCCAACACATCGAATGCGCAACGGTTGTTAAGTTGCTTGACGAGTATCGGCACGTGCTGCGGCCCGATGCGCTGCACCAGCACGAAGGCGACATCCAGTTCCGGTGGAATACCGCCCAGGAAACGCGCGACCGCCTGCGGCCCGCCCAGCGAGGCCCCCAATACCCAGACGCTGCCCGGGCGGCCCGTGCCGGCCCGTTTGGTATCGGCGACCGCCCTGGCCGGTTCCGGCTCGGCCCGCGCCAGGGTTCCGACCGTAAAATAAGGCGTTTCAATCACGTTGCTCGGCACCACGGGGGGAGTCTCCGCTGCCTGCGGCGGCGCGGTCACCGGCGCCGGCATCGCGGCGGGTGATGGCTCGACGGACAGAGGCACCGCCGCGGTTACTGCTTCCGCTGGCGCTGTTTCAGGACTTTTCCGGTCGAATGCGTCCGGCACAAAGCGCCGCTCGATCACGGCCTCGAGCTTCTCGTTGAAACGTTCAGCAAGCTCCGTTTCGCTGGTCAATGCGTGACGGATCTCGTCGTCGGTAATCAGCACCGGTATCGTACAGCGCGGCAGCAAGAACTTGAGCACTTCCAGGTCGTGGTCGGAGGCATTTTCCAGATCAACCACCAGCGCGTCGGGCCGCACATCGTTCAACCGGCTCAGTATCGCGGTTTTCAATGGCGCATTGATAATGACATACCAGCCGTTGCGCTCGAGCATCTCTTCCAGACGGAAGCGCTGCTCCACCGAACAGGCGGATATCGCTACACGGGCCGATCGACGGGGAGATGCATCCATTATCCGGGTACCAGGGCGTAATTATTCGCCGCAACGAGCGCACCGCCCCAGGCGGAAACACTCACGGAACGCTCAACGGCAATGAGACAAGAACGTTTTGGACAGCGGACGATAACACATCCCCCCAGGGCAGGTAAGTCGCCGGTGCGAACCGCGATAAGCTTGCGTTGATTCCGCTGCGTTTATACTTCCGTTAACGGCGTGCACCCGGCGCACCGCTGGCGACCGCTAATGACGGTATTTCGTTGCTGCCAGCTTGCCGGTCAGAGTCGACAGCGAATACTCGATCGTTTCATACAAATGCGGCGACAACTCGCGGTCGCCGCTCGCCACTGCATCGACGACCATCGCGACATCCTGACTGAGATAGCGAATATCGTCTTTGCCGGCCCGATCGGCGGCCACCGACAAGCCGCGCAGCAGCGCTACCAGCCGCGCGGCGGGAAAGGCCGCGGCCGACCCGCTGCGCCACTGTCCGGCAAATTCCGCAGCACTGGCGATCAGGTCTGCGGCGGCGTACGCAAACACGGTTTCATCGTCATCCACTGCGTGAACGGCGATGGCCGCGGGCATGCCGGTCGTCGCGTCGGCCGACGCCGAAGAACCGGTGGACACGGCGTCCTGCCAAGGCACCTCGACCGCAACGAGCCATTGGTCCGCCGCCGCCGGATCCACGACATACGCGCGCAAATACCCCTGCACCGCCGCCAGCGCCCCGGTCACCTGGTTCACTATCGCGTCCGGCGCCTGCGCCGCCGGAGCATCGGCGGTCGCATCAACCAGCCGGCGGCAACGGTCGATCATCAGCGCCGCTCTTGGCATATCGAGTAACGACAGGCTGCCGGCAATGCTGGTCACCCGGTTGACCAGATCCGCGCGGTCGGCCGGCGACCGCCCGGTCGGCCCGTCGTCGAGGAGTGTCGCGAGAACATCGAGTTCGTTGCGAGTTTGCGCGATGACGCTGCCACGCAACCGGCCGGCGAGCGTCTCGTCCGCGCGGTGCGGATGTGACGCGGCCGCCGCACCCGCGTCACCCAGGCGCACATTAATGTCGAGCAGACCCGCGAGGATACCCTCGAATAATCCGCGGCGCTCGGCCGCATCGGCTGAGCCCAGACGAACGACGCGCTCGGCCTGCACCGTCATCGCCTGGCGGATCGATTCCCAGCCCAGCAAATCGAAAACCCCGGCGAGCTGCACCAACCGCCGCTCGATATTCTGCAGCGCACCCCAAGCCAGCGTCGTTTGGGATTCCAGTCCGCCAAGCGTCTGCTGCACGTCGGCGAGCTCGCCGCGCATGACATCGGCGACGGTTGAATACAGCGGGCTTGCGCGCGGTTCCCCGGTCCAGGCCGTCAATACCGGATCAACCGCCATGCCGGATCGCGAGCGTTTCCTCAAGATGCACCGGCGCCGTCAGCTGCCCCACGACGGCGAGCAACTCCTCGCGCACCAACGGCTTGACCAGCACCCGGTCAGCGCCGACGGCCTGGGCCTGCGCGCGATCCATCAGGCTGCCGGATACGGACACCAGCACCACAGGACACTGGCGAAATTTGGGATTCTGCTTGATCACCGCGCAGACCTGATAACCGTCCAGCCGGGGCAGACTGGTATCAAGCACGATGACGTCGGGCGTGTGATCGACAATCTTGCCCAGCGCCGAAAATCCGTCCGACGCGGTCACCACGTCGCAGCCGACGCCCTCGAGTATCGCCGCCATGACGCGGCACATCACCCGATTGTCGTCCACCACGACCGCCTTGATTCCCGACAGAACAATGGCTGACTCTGTGTCCACAGGCTCCCTCCACCTCGACCCGTTGGCGACTGTCCGCGATCCCCCGACTATGTTGCAGCGTGACTTGAAAAGTCAACCGCACCATCGGTCAGGCGAGTATCATCTTGCGGGTCAGGCACTTAACCTTCAGCGACAGCCGCTTACGCGCCCCGTGCTGATGCGCGCTGTGGCGGGCCACCCGCGAGAGGCGACCGCAGATCGACCGGGGCACCATTACGCTTTCGGCGCTGAACTGCGTTATAGTGACGCACCATAACGGCAAGGATTTCATCGAATTATGGGCGTAGAACAACTTCATGCCGTGCCGCACCTGACGACGGTGCTGACCGGCCCGCTGCAGAAGATCGAACGCCATTTCCTCGACCACCAGTCCATGATCGAGGCGTGGCTGCGGGCGCAGTGGCTGGAAACGCCGGCGCCGTTCTACTCGTCGGTCGATCTGCGCAATGCGGGCTTCAAGGTCGCGCCGGTCGACACCAATCTGTTTCCCGCCGGCTTCAACAATCTGAATCCGTCGTTTCTGCCGCTGTGCATACACGCAATCCAGTCGGCGTTCGAGCGCCTCTGCCCCACCGCCTGCCACGTGCTGCTGGTGCCGGAAAATCACACGCGTAACATTCCGTACTTCGAAAGTCTCGCGACGCTGCAGGACATCGTCATGCGCGCCGGCTACGACGTGCGTATCGGTACGCTGATCGAGGAAATCACCACCGCGCAGGATATCGAACTACCCTCCGGCCGGCGCATCCGCCTCGAACCGCTGATTCGCGATGGCAACCGCGTCGGGCTGGACGATTTCGATCCGTGCGTGGTGTTACTCAACAACGATCTGTCCGACGGCCGCCCGCCGCTGTTGCAGGGCCTGGATCAGCCGGTTGTGCCGTCGCTGGAACTCGGCTGGTCGACGCGGCTGAAATCGGTGCATTTCCAGCACTACCACGAGGTGGTGAACGAATTCGTCAGCCAGCTCGACGTTGACCCATGGCTGCTCGAACCGCTGTTTCGGCAATGCGGCGAGATCGATTTCATGAAACGCGAGGGCGAGGACTGCCTGGCAAAAAACGTCACGACCTTGCTGGCAGGAATACAACGTAAATACGATGAGTACCAGCTCGATGCCGCGCCGTACGTCGTGATCAAGGCCGACGCCGGCACCTACGGCATGGGCATCATGACGGTACAGAGCACCGACGAGATCCGCGAACTGAACCGCAAGCAGCGCACCAAGATGGCGGCAAGCAAGGGCGGCCAGGGCGTCACCAAGGTCATCCTGCAGGAAGGCGTGCCGACCTTCGAGACCTGGGGTGTGGAACGCGCGGTCGCCGAGCCGGTGGTCTATATGATCGATCACTTCGTCGTCGGCGGATTCTATCGGGTACACACCAAGCGCGGACCAAAGGAAAATCTCAACGCGCCGGGCATGCACTTCGAGCCTTTGTCATTTGCCGAAACATGCAGCAATCCCGACCAGCGCAAGGCGCCGGACGCCAGCCCGAACCGGTTTTATGCCTACGGCGTGATCGGCCGGCTGGCGCTGGTCGCCGCCGCCCGCGAGCTGGCGGACCGCAAGCCCCGCTCACCCTGAACCCGCCGTTAGTGCCTTTACGATACGTGCGCGACCGCGGCCAACAATCGAGCACCCGCCCATGACCATCAGACTCGGTGTGGTCATGGACCCGATCGCGTCCATCAAGCCGAAAAAAGACAGCACGCTGGCCATGCTGCTCGCCGCGCAACGGCGTGGCTGGTCGCTCTATTATATGGAACAGGGCGATCTGTTCCTGCGCGACGGTCGCGCCGGCGCCCGGGCGCGGCAGGTGGAAGTCTTCGATGACCTGGGGCGCTGGCATCACTTTCACGATGCCGCCGATATCGCACTGGACAGTCTCGACGTGATCCTGATGCGCAAGGACCCGCCGTTCAATATCGAATACATCTATACGACGCAGATACTCGAGCTGGCCGAAACGGCCGGCGTACTGGTCGTCAACAAGCCGCAGACGCTGCGTGACGCCAACGAGAAACTGGCGACGGCGTGGTTTC
Organism: Gammaproteobacteria bacterium; assembly: GCA_006218035.1. Taxonomy (GTDB): domain Bacteria; phylum Pseudomonadota; class Gammaproteobacteria; order VBWC01; family VBWC01; genus VBWC01. The sequence goes on along the minus strand of VBWC01000007.1, from coordinate 37,365 downwards.
CGCAATGCACCGCGCCGACACTGGTGACGCGCGATGCGCGCCGCCTGCGCGATTTTCTGCTCGAACACGAAGACGTCATCCTCAAGCCGCTGGATACCATGGGCGGCCATTCGATCTTCCGCCTGCGGCCCGGCGATCCGAACATCAGCGTCGTCATCGAGACCATCACGCATTACGGCACGCAGCTGGTGATGGCGCAGCGCTACATCCGGGAGATCGTCGATGGCGATAAACGCATCCTGCTGATCGACGGCGAACCCGTGCCCTTTATGCTGGCGCGAGTGCCGCAGGCCGGCGAGACGCGCGGCAATCTGGCCGCCGGCGGCACGGGCATCGGCCGGCTGCTCGGCGAGCGCGACCGCTGGATCTGCGCGCAGGTCGGCCCACTGCTGCGGCAGAAAGGCCTGATGTTCGTCGGGCTCGACGTGATCGGCGATTACCTCACCGAGATCAATATCACCAGTCCCACCTGCATACGCGAGCTGGACAAACTCCATGGGCTCGACATCGCCGGACAGCTGATGGACTGCATCGCCAGAAAGCTGGCGCAATGACCACGGGCACCTCACCGATGACCGCCAACCGCATAACGCAGGCGTTTCGTTGCGCCGTAACGTTGCTCGCCGCTGCCCTGATCGTCACCGCCTGCAGCCACCGACCGCACGAGCATCACGAACAACTGGTCGTGTTCGGCACGCTGGTCGATATCACCATATTCGACGCCGACGACAAAAGTATCGCCAGGGCCAGCGCCGGCATCACCGCCGATCTGAACCGGCTCCACCGTACCTGGCACGCGTGGGAAACCAGCACGCTCACCGCAATCAACGACAGATTCGCGCACGGCGAAGGCGCAATCGTCGATGCCGAGGGCATGCGGATATTGCGCCGCGCGCAGGAACTGTCGATCGCCAGTGGCGGGCTGTTCAATCCCGCCGTCGGCAAACTGATCGGGCTCTGGGGATTCCACCAGGACGATGCGCCGAAGGGCCCGCCGCCGCCAGCCGAAGTGGTTGCCGAACTGGTCGCCAAAAACCCGCAGATGTCGGACCTGACATTCAGCGACACCGCCGTAACGAGCGGCAACCCTGACGTACAACTCGATCTGGGGGCATTCGCCAAGGGCTACGCGGTGGACCGCGCGATCGGGATCGTACGCGCCGCCGGCATCGAGAATGCCATCGTCAACGCCGGCGGTGATCTGCGCGCGATCGGCCGTCATGGCGGGCGGCCATGGCGCATCGGCATCCGCAACCCCGGCGGCCCGGGCATCCTGGCCTCGGTCGAGGTCACGGGTGACGAAAGCGTGTTTACCTCGGGCAACTACGAGCGGTATTTTGATTACGAAGGCACGCGCTATCATCACATTATCGATCCGCGCAGCGGCTATCCCGCCGACGGAGCCACCTCGGTGACGGTGATTCACACCAACGGCGCCACGGCAGATGCCGCGGCTACCGCGTTGCTCGTCGCCGGTCCCGAACACTGGGCCAACGTCGCCCGGCAAATGGGTATCGAAAACGTTATGCTGGTGGATAAGGGCAACAATATTCATATGACGCTGAAAATGGCCCAGCGCGTCCAATTCGAAGGCGAAGCGCCGTCCGTAGTCATTGTGGCGGACCCGCCGTGACGCGCGCCGATTGGGTGATCGTGATCTCTGCCGTCGCGCTGCTGCCATTTCTGTATGCGCTGTACTGGGGAAACGCGGCGCCCGGCGACCGGGTGCTGGTACTGGTCAACGGCAAGCAGGTTCTGGCGGCGTCGCTGGCCACTGACACGGAATTCACCGTCGACGGCCCGCTCGGCACCAGCCACATCAAGGTCCACGGCGGCCAGGTCCGCTTCACCGATTCGCCGTGCGCCAATAAACTGTGCGTACACACCGGCTGGCTGCAGCATGGCGGTGAGTTCGCCGCCTGCCTGCCGAACCGCGTCAGCCTCGTGGTGTCCGGCCTGAACAATCGCTACGACACGATTAATTTCTGAATATGCAGCTGACCCTGCAAACCACGCGCGAAGATCACCGCATCGCCTGGCTCGCGGCGCTGGCGATCACGATCCATATCGCGGAAAGCGCGCTGCCGAGCCCGATCCCCGGCATCAAACCGGGGCTCGCCAATATCGTCACGATCATCGTGCTGATGCAGTTTGGCTGGACGACGGCGGTCTGGGTGGCACTGTTGCGCGTCGTCGTCGGCAGCCTGCTGGTCGGCACGTTTCTGACACCGACGTTTATGTTGAGTCTGGGCGGCGCCGTCGCCAGTCTGGCTGTGCTCGGCATCGCCAGCCGCTTGCCCGGCCGTGGCGTCGGTCCGGTCGGTTACTGCGTGCTCGCGGCGATGACGCATATCGCCGCGCAATTCTGGATCGCCTACTGGCTGTTCATTCCGCACGATGCGCTGTTTCACCTGCTGCCGGTGCTGATGACCGCTGCGGTGATCGCCGGCCTGGTCACCGGCGTCATCGCCCGCGCCGTTCTGGATCGTTTGAGTGATACGGATTATGGCCGCCATCCAGCCGCTGCCGCCGCAGATTAGGCCGGCCGACCGGCTCGGCCTCGCGCTGTTCGGCGCGGTGGTCGTGCACGCGGTGGTGATTCTCGGCATTACCTTCGGGCCGCTCGACAACAAATCCCCGCCGATCACCGCGACGCTCGACATCACGCTCGCGCAGGATCGCAGCGATAAGGCGCCCGACGATGCCGATCTGCTGGCGCAGGCCAATCAACAGGGCGGCGGCGACAAGCAGGCGCGCGACCGCTCCTCCAGCCCGGCGAACGCGCCGCTGCTGAAATCGACGCCCGGCGACACGGCGGAAATCCAGCTTCAGTCCGCGGCACCGCGACCGGTAAAATCGCCGCTGGTGCCGGTACTGACTCAGCAGGAAGCGGAACGGGCCATCGCGCTGGAGGAACTGCCGGTACCCGACCACGAGACCGCCGTGACGGCGGCCGAGCTGATGCAGCGCAGCATGGAGATCGCCAATCTCACCGCCGAAGTCAACGAATCGCTTGAGTCCTATTCCAAAAACCCGCGTCATCGCTACATCTCGTCCAACACGCGCGAATACCGCGACGCCGCCTATCTCGATGGCTGGCGCAAGAAGGTCGAACAGATCGGCAATCTCAATTACCCGGAAGAGGCCAGACGCCGCAACCTGTCCGGCAGCCTGATCCTGCACGTCGCGATCCGCGCCGACGGCACGCCGATCACCATCGACATCCGGCGCTCGTCGGGCTCGAAGATCCTCGACGACGCCGCCAAACGCATCGTCCAGCTGGCCGCGCCCTATGCCGCGTTTTCGGACGGGATGCGAAAAGACACCGACGTGCTGCACATCACCCGCACCTGGCAGTTCCAGGCGGGGAATCGCTTTAGCGGCGAGTAGGTTTATTCTTACCGGCTACGGTCCGTAAACGCAGGATTGTTCATGGTAAAAAAGCGGCCTCACGAGTATCCCGGATTTTTTTAGAAACGTGACATGAGACTTAACAAAATCACAACGTCATTCCTGCCCCCGCCTGAGCGGGGGCAGGCTGCGCGTAGCGAAGAGCCGGAATCCAGGATTTTTCAACTACTGGATGCCGGATAACAGCTACGCCGTTTCCGGCATGACGCAGTCTTGCTTGATAGGAATAAATCGCGTGAGAGTTGCATGTTACTTTTATCAAGACTACTTGCCATGATCGCCAAAAGAAAATCGACACTGACCCGAATGGCACTTACTCAAGCCAAATGTGGGTGGGTGAGCGTTTTTTGCGTAACCCACCTGGCGTGCGAAGCACACAAACTGTTTTTTAACGAGCGCCTAACGGCACGGTTGGTGGGTTACGGCGCGCAACGCGCCTAACCCGCCCTGCATCGATTGTGAAACCACTGAAGTAAGTGCCATTCGACACTGACCCAATTTTTTCCCGCGCCTCAGCCAGCGTCATATCCTCACGAAATACGGCAGCGCCACCCAGGCACAGCCGACCATCACCAGCACGTATACATTCGAGATAAAATAAGGAAAGGTAAACAGCGCGATGCCCGTCACGAATGGCACTACTGCCCGTTGCTTTTTTCCATAGATAAAAAATCCGACGCCGATAGAGCCGAAGATCATTCCCCAAACCAGCAGCGACGTACCTTCCATTGCAAGTTTTTCTGTCGTGGTGCCGCCGGTCGCCACACGCCCCGCGCGGCCTAGGGGATGTCGATCCGCTTTGTTACGACGTCGATCTGCGGTACCACGCAGTTCATCGAACCCCAGACGCGCAGCAGCGTGTTGCTGATCGCCGGCAGCGGTTTACCGGTGTTGGATGTCAGCGTCGATATGACACTGACGCGGTTCACCACGCCAAGCAAATAGGTACGGCCACGCTGCACGACAAAGGGGGCCGACAGGCTTGGGCCGCTGAATGAGGTCATGAACGGACGCAACTCGGGTCCGAAGGTCTGGTCGCGTCGGCCGGAACTCGCCACGTCGAATTGCCTGAACCCCAGCAGATCAAAGCCGCCGGGAATCTGCTGCCATGCGGCCAGCAGCAGCTGGGCTTTAACCTCGACGTAGCCGGCGGCCAGCTCCGGAAAAAACTCCAGCAAGGTGCGCAGCGTCCCCGAGCAGTCCACATGGGGCTGGAAATCGATGACGCCCAACGTCATTGGCGGTTGATAGAAAATCCCGAGGCCCGACTCGGAAGACTGGGCGCTACGCGCGTTTTGGTTATCCAGCTGACTGAAGCTGAACAGCGTTCCGTCGTTACGCGACGCCCGGTTGGCCGTGGCACTTGCCGGTGACGTCCAGTCGAGGCCATAGCGGTGATCGTCAGGCGCGGGGCTGATCCAGTAGTCACTGGCCTTGGCGCTTTTGGGAATGTAGAGAGAGGGCGGCCAACGAAACAGGTTGGTGTCGAATGACTGCTTCCCGTGGTGCGACAGGAGGTGTGTCAGCGTGACGTCTCGATAGGCTGCCACCTTGGCATCCAGCGCGGCAGCGGGTCGCTCGTCCTGCTTGAGAAAGGCGTCGATGTCCAGCGCCGTCGCATGGGCGGCCTCATCGAACGCCAACGGAAGCCTCAGCGAGTCCATCGCCTTTGGGGTAATACCATCCACAAAATTATCGTATTCCACAGTTCAGCCCTCCGTTCCTGGTTGAACGCAAGCGTAGCGGTTGCTCACGCGGTTGTCCAAGCTCGCGGGCGGAAGAATCCCGCCTACCGTGAACATGAAGGACTCGATCAGCAGCGTGCGCTGCGATTCTCCCGAACGACACGTGCTCTTTTGTGGAGACGCTTTGATTTACTGTTTCAGGATACCCAGCGCCCTGGCACGGCGGCGCGCTTGCGCGTGTCCGACTGACGCGCAGGAATAACCGATGTCTCCGGCCGCTCATAGCTTGAACCCGCTACCTAAGAGTTTGCCATGATACGGGTTCGAGACACGGATTTATCTTCTTCAAGTTTCTCAACAATTGAGTATCACTCGTGATAAACGCGTCACAATACGATGCCTCAATTACGTGGCGATGGTCGTCGACTTTGTCCGTGGCAGGTACAACTTTCTGTACTACCTGCACGTAAATGAGAAACATGTTTGCTCTGACGGCTGCTCTTATTGCCGGGTAGTGCTCTAGCAATTTAAAAACTCCCTGCGCTTGTTCGTGTGACGGCTTGCCCCCGAAAATTTGTATGACCATGGAAGGAATGTCGTTGGCGTAGTAGGCCAAGACTTCTTCGAACGTGCGCAACCGATTTGTAGGTGGATTTTTAGCAAAATCTTGAATATTGTTCTGAGATATCTGTGGATGGTCTATGCGAAAATTTTTCTCACGCGCCTCAATAAAGTTTCTGGCGCAATCATCAAAGACTCCGTCAGCGAGTTTTCGCACTTCACTCAGTGTATCCGTTTTTTTGCAACCATCAAGAAACGGGTTAATGGGGTTCCTTTCAAAGCAATGATTGAATTCTTGATTGAGTATCTCGCGTGATTCCTCGCAATACTCGGCTTCAAGAGCCACCACAATTTGAAAAAGCTCTTTAGCGACTTCACCTTTGCTTTCGTTAAGAAATGTCTTGGCGAGCTCGTAAATAGTGTGAAACCCAATTACCGGCGTGAACCCACGCGACCGTAATATGTTACGCAGTTGTTGTCCTGATATGAATTCATCAGCGGCGCGGGAGATTGCATTTGTTTCTAGGTATGCGCGCTTCATATGCGTCGTATCTTGTCGCCTAACGGCTCGGCTAAGACGCGCGCGCTTTTTGCGCGTTGTGCTTGAGCCGTTGGTTATGTATTTCTTTTAAAAAATTTGACAATTCGTCTCCATGCTTCTTTCAAATTTAACCCAATACCATAGAGATTTGGATTAAGTTGGAGCAATTCCTCTGGTTTGTCCCGTCCTACCTGCGACGTCCCCTGAAGCTCACGAATTCGATCCCACGCAGGGGCTGGTTGGCTATTTATTGGATCTGTAAAAGCACGCGCGCGATATTTATGAGACGTATTCATTATTGTACTATCGCTACATGGCCTTAAGACGCCTAAAGATTTGCCAGGATTTCGAGGCGCTAAACGAATATGCCAAAGTAAAGCTTTCGACTCTAAATTTTGATCGGCATCACCCGTTATCTTTTTTAGAACTTCCCTCATATCCAATTCACGTGCGCACTTGTTGCTATTCTTATCGCCGATAAGTTCATATTGTTCGATATATTCCTTTAATATCGAAATTTCCAGGTCATCGTCATTTATTGCCACAAATAAATAACTCCACCAAACACATAACGAACGTAGTTGATCGCCACGTGGTTAAGACGCTACGAGAGTGTCACTGTACTTGAGCCGCGTGTAGACTCTAACTCAGGGTTGGGCCACACTCTGGAATCTCGCACCCTTTGTGCAATACCGGCAAAATTTCTTGAAAAAATATCGACTGCGAAGCGTAGAGCGGTGGCTCAACATGTGTTCGACACCCTAGCTCGTGCGTTGTTTTGCGCGAGTATGGTACGTAGCATCCGGGTCGTCAAAACCAAAGCAATCACTTGCGGATTGTTCCTCCGGTAATTACGCCCTAAGGCAACTCTGATATGTCGTCATTCCGGGCCCCTGCTTTCGCAGGGGCAGGCTGCGCGTAGCGAAGACCCGGAATCCAGCGCTTTCGAAGCAGTGCGTTACTGGATTCCCCGGCCGCTGTTCCCGACGTCGCTCTGCCTCGCCCGTCCATGGATTCCCGCTTTCGCGGGAATGACAACGCGGTGATGGATCAGCCGAGAGGTCAGTCCGCGGCATGCACTAGCGTTTGTGCGTAGTCCGCCGGGCAGGCCTCGCAATCGCCCACTCATCCGGCGTCGACAGGATGTCGCCATGCAAGACACTTTATTATTGATTATTGCAGTGGGCACCATGCCGCCGCGCCCGGTTGCCGTCACCCCCGCTTGAAGCGCGTTCGGCATGCCGACGATGTTCTCTGCGCTGATCCGCGCACCGTTCGATGCACGACCTCCCGGCCGGAACGAGGGGGGGAGCCCCGCTCGGTCAGTCCGGGTTTCGGGGGCGCCGTCAGACGCATTGACGCGTAACACGGATGCGCGGGAGCACATACGCAACACTGCTGTTTCGCTACGCCTTTTATCCACAGCCGGTTGCGGCTGGCGGGATTCGGATACTCGCGCCGGATGCGACTGCCTTAGACCACACCCCGGCCCGCTGCCCTCAGCGCGAGTTTCGGCTTTGTTCATGGTTTTCGCAAAACGTAACGCCCGGTCTTATTTCCACCGACCTTCTCGACCACTCCCGCATCCAGCAGCGGGCGCAATAAATCCATCGCCCCCTGTCTGGACACCCCCAGCGCCTCCCATATTTCAGCGGGAGCCATACCACCGTGATCGCGAAGCAGATGAAGAAGCTGCTCCTGCCTTGGGCGCAAAACCAGCTTGTCCGCAGACTTTACCTGCAAGGTTTGTATCCGCAGCCATGCCCGCTCCAGTGTTTGCCGCAATCCCGCCGCGCAATATTCCAGCCATGCGCTCACGTCTTCCCCGGCCTCGCGCACACCTTGCAGCGCGGCGTAATATTTTGGCCGGTCTTCCCAGTAATACTCATCCACCGAAAAAATGTGATGCGTGTCGAAGCCGCGCCGGTAGAGTTCCCACAAGGCGAGTGCCCGGCCTGTGCGCCCATTGCCATCGGCAAACGGATGGATAGCCTCGAAACGGTAATGCAGAATGGCTGAACTGAGAACCGGCGAAAGTTTTTTTGCAGCCGTGTTCCACCACTCCAGCAACTCAAACATCAGCCCGGAAACAGCATCAGGCGGGGGCGGACGATACTGCCCGACCCGGACGTTTATCATCCGGTATTTCCCGGCCTCGCCCTGATCCATCACCTCCCCGGCCAAAATCCGGTGCAACTCCAGAATGTCCGCATGACGGATGTTTTTCTTGGCTGCGTTTTTTTCCACGTAGCGCAGCCCGGCAAAATAATTGAGGACTTCCCGCCTGGGCCGCGCACCGGAAGCAGAAAGCTCGCGCCCTTCCTCAAGTGCGCGCACCTGTTCGAGGGTCAGCGGGTTTCCTTCGATAGCCGTCGACGCGTGAACGTTGCGCGTGCGTGTGTCTTTCTGGAGCGCAGGTATCCAGGCAAGATCCACCACGGCGCTTTGTATCCGCTCGCGCAACGCCGCCACCTGCTCTACCTCAGCAAGCAGGGCTGGGGTGATGGTGAATTGCGGAACATAAGCCATGGGAAAAGGCTAATTAAGTGTCAAGTATAAGTCAAGTTTTGTGTCAAGCCGCCTCAAAGCCCGTCATTCCCGCGCAGGCATCGAGTTCGCTGGTGCAGCCGCCTCTTCCCACAGGACGTCGTCGATATTTTTGAAGGCTTGTTCGAACATGGGCACCTGTCCTCTACGCAATCATGGTCGTTTTCTGGTGGTCTCGTGCGGGCTAACGGCGCGGGAACCAAGCGGCACTCCCAGAGAGAGAAGGATACACGGAGCGCACCCGACGAGGCCCTCGTAATCCGCGGGTCAGGCCTCGCAATCGCCGGCTCATTCGTTGTCGACAGGATGTCGTCATGCAAGACACTATTATTGCAGTGTTGCGGTGGGTGGCACCATTTTCACCACGCCGCCGTACCCGGTTTCCGTCACCCCGCTCCATGCGCTTTCGGCATGCCGATGATGTTCTCCGAGCTGATTCGTTTGCCGTTCAACGCGCGACCTCCATCGACCGATCATCCTGCTCGGTCGGTCCGGTTTTGGGGGGCGCCGCCATGCCCATTGATGGGAAAAGAGATTTGCCGGACGGCAGCGCGCACAACACGGTTGTTTCGCTGCGCCTTGTATCCACACCCGGTTGCGGCTGGCGGGATAACCCAACATACTATTCGACATGAAGGAAACGCTCACACTGACGAATCATTTTCTGATCGCGATGCCGGCGCTGCCGGACCCCAACTTCTTCCACAGCGTGACCTATATCTGTCAGCACAATGAGGAAGGCGCGATGGGCATTGTCATCACCAATCCGATGGAGCTGGCGCTCGGTGACGTGATGGAGCAGATGGATATCAAGGTCCGCGACGTGGAAATCGCCAGCCGCCCGGTCTACCTCGGCGGGCCGGTCCAGCCGGAGCGGGGCTTTGTCATCCATGAACTGCCCGGGGATTGGGATTCGATGATGGAGATCAGCGCGACTGTCGGCCTGACGACCTCACGCGATATCCTCGCGGCGATCTCCGTTGGCGAGGGCCCGAAGCGATCGCTGATTGCGCTGGGCTACGCCGGCTGGGGGCCGGGGCAGCTGGAAAAGGAGATCGCCGAGAACGCGTGGCTGAGCGGCCCGGCCAATGCCGAGATTCTGTTCGACCTGCCGACCAACAAACGCTGGGCGGCGGCGGCGGCGCTGGTCGGCGTGGATCTGACCCGGCTTTCCGGGGAGGTCGGGCACGCATGACGCGCGGCCATCGAACCCTGCTCGGGTTCGATTACGGCCGGCGCAGAATCGGGGTGGCCGTTGCCCAGGAACTCACCGGCACCGCCTCCCCTTTGGCCACGGTCGCGACGCTGCAGAACGGCAAGCCGGACTGGAGCGCGATCGAAAAACTGGTACAGACCTGGCGCCCGGATGCGCTGGTCGTGGGTATTCCATTAAATATGGACGGCACCGTCCAGGGCATGTCCCGCGCCGCGCAACGCTTCGCCAACCAGTTGCATGAGCGTTGTCGGCTGCCGGTACACACCGCCGATGAGCGTTTGTCGTCGGTGGAGGCGAAGTACCGCTTGCGCTCCGCCGAAGGCCGATCGGCGGAGAATCGCGCGGATTACCGGGATCAGGTTAACATGGTCGCCGCGCAGGTGATTTTGCAAACGTGGCTGACCGACCCGCACAACGAGCCGTCGTTGCGCGCGACCGATGACAGCGCCGACGACCGGCACCAGGATTGACCGATGACGATACCGAACGATGTCAAGCAGCTGATTTCCGGCATGGCGGACGCGCTGGGCGCGCGTCTTCGCGAGCAGCACATCGACAAGCCGATCATGATCGGCGTACACAGCGGCGGCGTATGGGTGGCAGAGCGACTGCATCGCCTGCTCGCGCTGGACGAACCGCTGGGCACGCTGGATATCTCGTTTTACCGCGACGACTTCACCCGCATCGGCATGAACCCGCAGGTAAAACCGTCCAACCTGCCGGTTACTGTGGACGACCGCCATATCGTGCTGGTCGATGACGTGCTCTATACCGGCCGGACGATACGCGCGGCGCTGAATGAAATCTTCGATTACGGCCGGCCGGCGTCGGTGACGCTCGCCGTACTGGTCGATCGCGGCGGGCGTGAACTGCCGATCCAGGCGGATATCACCGGTACGCGCATCGCTCTCCGGCCGGACCAGCACATCAAGCTCGCCGGTCCCGACGGACTCGCGCTCAGCATCAGCGCGGCGCCGGAAAAATAGCCGGCAAAAACCCTGTGAAAACTTCAGTACGAACCGCTACAATGGGCCGCCACAATGCGGTGACCGGTCGCGATTCTTCAGACGAGGCATGATACAACAGGATATCCAGCTGGACGAAAACGGGCGGCTGCGCCATTTCCTGACTATTGAAGGCCTGAGCCGCACGCTGCTCACCGAAATCCTCGATACCGCCGAATCCTTTTCCGGCGTAACCGCGCAATCCGTCAAGAAAGTCCCCCTGCTGCGCGGCAAAACCATCGTTAATCTGTTTTTCGAGGCCAGCACCCGCACGCGCACCACCTTCGAACTCGCGGCCAAGCGCCTGTCGGCGGACGTGCTGAATCTCAGCCTGTCGACATCGGCCACCAGCAAGGGCGAAACGCTGCTCGACACGCTGCATAATCTCGAGGCGATGCACTGCGATATGTTTGTCGTCAGGCACTCCGAAAGCGGTGCCGCGCATTTTATCGCCCGGCATGTATCGCCGCATACCAGCGTCATCAACGCCGGCGACGGCCAGCACGCCCATCCGACGCAGGCGCTGCTCGACATGTTCACCATCCGCCGCCACAAGCCCGATTTCACGCGGCTGACGGTCGCCATCGTCGGCGACATCCTCCATTCGCGCGTCGCGCGCTCACAGATACATGCGATGACCACGCTGGGTGTGCCTGAAATCCGCGTGATCGGGCCGCAGACGCTGATACCGGTCAAGCCGGAGTCGCTCGGCGTGCATGTCTATCACGACCTGCGCGAGGGACTGCGCGGTGTCGACGTCGTCATCATGCTGCGCCTGCAGAAGGAGCGCATGCTCGGCGCGATGCTGCCGAGCGAGCACGAGTACTTCCGGTTATACGGGCTGACCGGGGAAAAACTCGCGGTGACGAAGCCGGACGCGATCGTGATGCATCCGGGACCGATCAATCGCGGCGTCGAGATGGATTCCGCCGTCGCCGACGGCCCGCGGTCCGTCGTCCTGCAGCAGGTGACGCATGGCATCGCCGTGCGCATGGCGGTCATGTCGATGGCGATGCAGCGCCATCCGGTCGGTGCCGGGGCGGGTGAGAAATGAAGAAGCTCAAGCTGAGAATACGTAACGGCCGGGTCATCGATCCGGCGAATAACATCGACAGCGTTCAGGATATTTTCATCGCCAAGGGCCGTATCGTCGCGCTCGGCAAGGCGCCGGACGGCTTCGTCGTCGAAGGCGAGATCGACGCCACCAACCGGATTGTTTGTCCGGGGCTTGTCGACCTGCGCGTGCATCTGACCGAACCGGGCGAGGAGCACAAGGCGACGATCGCGAGCGAGACCGCGGCGGCGGCCAGCGCCGGCATCACCTCGTTATGCTGCCTGCCGGACACGACTCCGGTGATCGACACGCCGGCGGTGGCGACGCTGATTTATCAACGGGCGCGCCAGGCCGGCAAGGCCAAGATCTACACCCTCGGCGCGCTGACGCGCGGTCTCGCCGGCGATCAGCTAAGCGAGATGAGCGCGCTGAAAGAGATCGGTTGCGTCGGCGTCAGCAATGCGCTGCTGCCGATATCCAACACGTTGATCATGCGCCGGGCGATGGAGTACGCCGCGACCCACGATCTGACGGTATTCATACATGCCGAGGACCCGTGGCTGCGCAATAACGCCTGCGTGCATGAAGGCGTTATCAGCACGCGCTACGGCTTGTACGGCAACCCGGCCGCCGCCGAGAGCGTCGCGTTTGCGCAGCACGTGGCACTGATCGAGGAGCTTGGCACCCAGGCGCATTTCTGCCACCTGTCGACGGCGCGCGCGGTGCGCATGCTGGGACGCGCACAGTATGACGGCCTGGCGGTTACCGCCGACGTGACGGCGCATCACCTGCATCTGACCGAAATGGATTTTGGCCTGTTCAACAGCATGAGCCACGTCCGTCCGCCGCTCAGGACACAACGTGACCGCGACGGCCTGCGCGCGGGCGTCGCGAACAGCACGATATCCGCCGTGTGTTCCGATCACTATCCGCACGAATCGGACGCCAAGCTCGCACCGTACTCGGAAACCGAACCCGGCATATCGGCGCTCGAGACGCTGCTGCCGCTAAGCCTGCGGCTGGTGGAGGACGAAGTACTGTCACTCAACGAAATGCTCGCGCGGCTGACCTTTATGCCGGCCGACATACTCGGCATCAAGGCCGGCCGGCTGGCGGTCGGTGACGCGGCGGACATATGCATCTTCGACCCCGCCGCGACCTGGATGCTGTCGGCCGACAGGATGGTGAGCCGCGGGCGCAATACGCCATTTACCGGCTGGGAATTCACCGGCAAGGTCACGCATACGCTGCTCGATGGTAAAATCGTGTTCGGCCCGAAGGCGGTTAGCTGAGCCGCTGTGCGCGGCTCCAGCGCACCAACAGAAACTGTGGTCATCGCCGTGAAAACCGCTAAAACGACGCATCGCAACACGATCTTTGTGGAAGCCGCGCGCGTACTCGCCCATGACGCGTACGCGGGCGATCAGTATATTTTGCGCGTGCATGCGCCGCGTTGCGCGCAACACGCCACCCCCGGCAGTTTCGCGCATCTGCAATGCGACCCGCAGTTGCCCATGCGGCGACCGCTGTCGATCATGCGTACGAGTGGCAGTGACGGCTGGGTCGAGTTTCTCTATCGCGCGGTCGGCACCGGCACGCGTCTGCTGGCACAGCGCAAGGTCGGCGACGACATCAGCCTGCTCGGTCCCATCGGCCGTCATTTCGAACCGGACCAGACGCGTTCACGGCCGCTGTTGATCGGCGGCGGCGTCGGCATACCGCCGATGGTGTTTCTCGCCGAATGGCTACATCGACACCAGCCGCACAAGCAACCGCTGGTGTTGATGGGATCGGAGACCCCGTTTCCGTTCACGCCGCAGCGCTCCGCCATTGACGTCGGCGGTGTTCCCGCCGAGGCCAGTACGGCGATGCCGCTGCTGGAGCAATGGCGCATCGCCAGCCGTCTGGCGAGCCAGCAGAAGTTTGCCGGTTGTTATCAGGGCTATGTCACGCAACTGGCGGCGCATTGGCTGGACGCGCTGACACCGCCACAACGCAAGGACGTCGAAATTTTCGCCTGTGGCCCGCATCCGATGCTGGCGGCGACGGCAAAACTCGCACAACGGTATGGCATCGCCTGTCAGGTTTCGCTGGAGGAATTCATGGCCTGTGCGGTCGGCGGCTGCGCCGGCTGCGTGGTGCCGGTCAACACGCCTGCCGGTCCGGCGATGAAGCGCGTCTGCGTCGATGGGCCGGTGTTCGACGCGACCAGCGTGTTCTTTTGAGCGCGCATCCGTCCACACGGCGTTAGCGCACCGGGATTCTGCCGGCGCTGGGTTGCCAGCGACAGCGAATCATTTGCATACTGCTCATCTAGCTATTCAAAAGGCTCCGCAGGGAATTGCGCTCAGACACCGGTCGTATGCAACTGTCCAACGAACATCGTTTCATACGGGAATGCCTCGCGCTTAACCCGTCACCCGCCTTTGGCGCAACCCTGCAGCCGCTGATTACACCGACGCTGGACTGGCAGAAAATTATCGATGCAGCGGCCTGGCACGGCGTCGCACCGTTGATGTACCGGAACCTCAAGTCGGTCGATAGCGGCGGCCATGTCCCCGCGGATTTTCTCGCCGGCCTGAAACGGCTTTATCACGACAACCTGATGCGCAACATGGTCCTCGAGGCGCTGTTGGGCCGCGTGTTGACACAGTTTCGCGCCAGACAGGTCGACTGTATCGTGCTCAAGGGCATGGCGCTCGCGAAGCTGGCGTATGGCGATACGGCGTTGCGGCCGATGGGTGATATCGACCTGCTCGTCCGCCGTGATGATCTGACCAGGGCCGAGTCGGCGCTGATTGACATGGGCTTCGAGCTGGACGGCGCGGTCGAGCGGGACTGGGCGTTACAGCATCACTATGAGCTGGCCTACGGCGTGCCCGGCCAGGACGTGCTTATCGACCTGCACTGGCACATCTCGCATCACCGGCTGGCGACGCGCGTGCAGATTGCCGACGATACGCTGATCAATGCGTGGTGGACGAGAACGCGCCCGTTTGTCGTCGCCGATCAGGAGGCGCGCACACTCGGGCCGGCGGATACGCTGTTTCATTTGTGTCAGCATTTTCTCAAAAGCCGCTTCGCGATGTCCCGCCTCGGATTTGTCAGCACGGGAGGGCTCATTCAGCTATGCGATATCGCCAACGTGGCGCGAGGTGAGCAAAACCATCTTGACTGGTCGCAACTCAAGCACGACACCGCAGCCTACCGTATGGACAGCCTTACCGGCGCCGTTATGGCGCTTGCGATGACAACCGTACCTGGCGGCATCAGCGAAATTCCACTTGATGCCCAACCGATGTTCGAACCTTCCACCGAGGATCAGAACATGGTAAACCTGATCGGCGAATGCCTGTTCAACCGCGACGATGCCGCTTCACCACTCACACGGGCGGGATTCGGCGCCATGGGTGGCGAATCGGTTCGCGAAAGAATGACCAATCTGGTTTCGATCATCTTTCCAGCGAAAGCGTGGCTCGCTCAACGGTTCGGCGTTGCACCGGGTGCCGACAAGATTTACTGGTACTACCTGGTTTACCCGTTTATCTGGCTGGGCAAACGAAAACGGCTGCGGCGGCACCTGATACGCATCAAAAACGAAGCTGCGCTGAAACGCTGGATTGGCGATCCTGACTAGCCAGCGAGGCACGAGCGTCACCGCTTTTTTCACTATTCCCCGCGCTCGATTTTGTGTCGGAAACTTTTACATTTTTATGCGTTTTTGTGCGCCGCGTGCGTACGTTGTGCGCTTTGACTGCCAGCACTTAACACAATTTCACAATTGAAGCGGGCGAACGCGCCGCATGGCCCACGGTCGTATTGCAATATGCGACCGCATCGGGGTAGAGTGTATCTTGTGCCGGACAGCAGGTTTTTTCATCAAAAGCAAAACGTAACGTCACGGATTGTCGATGATGAAACAATTCTTGTGGGCACGGATGGTATGCAGGTGCATCAACTGAACCGGACTGCAAGTTTTGTTTGGGGTAAGTGCGATGGAGTGTACTCGGTAGACGACATCGTTGAATTTGTGATCCACGAGTTTGAAGTCGAGCCGGAAGTTGCAAGAAACGAGGTAGTCAGTTTGATAGCCCAACTGCAGGAACTTGATCTGTTAGTGGCTCAATAACTGGAGATGTATATGGTAGACAACACAGGTATTAATAAATCCCGTCGTGGATTTATCAAGAAGATGGCGTTTGTTCCGCCAGCAATCATTACGCTGTCGGCAATTCCGTCGATTGCTTCGGCCGGCTCACTAAAATTCAAGGCCAAAAAGTTGAAGGACAATAAGAAAGACGATTGATCATTTCGACGCGAACCGTTGGCCGGGCAGGATGTCAGCAAGAACCAGCCGGGCGACGGGGACAAGCAAGTAGCGAAGAAGACCCGGCTAAAACCTGGGTCTTTTTTTTCGCCAGGCGGCATGGTTGACTATGATGTGCCGGGCTTCCCGCCTGATCGCAAGACGCACACCGGCCGGCATCGGCCGTGCCGAGACATGAAAACCAAACTACTATCGCTGCGCGTGTTCGACACCAACGTGTCGATTCTTACCGATCCGCAGACCGAACAACTGTTGCGCAGGAATTTCGGGTTCCTGGCGGCGAACGTTGAGACGTTCGATCTCGAATTCACGGTGCAGGCCGACAGCACGCGCGAAACCTTTTCGGTTACCCGGCGCGATCAACCGCCACTGATTGCGGACGATGTAGCCGACCTGCTGTTCATTGTGGAAAAGGACATGACGATCGAGCTGCAGAAGATCCGGCGCGATCTGTATTTCCTGCACAGTGCCGCGCTGGAATTCAACGGCAAGGCCTGCATGATCGTGGCGCCGTCCGGCAGCGGGAAATCCACAACGACATGGGCGCTGCTGCATCATGGGTTTCGCTATCTCAGCGACGAACTGGCGCCGGTGGATCTGAGTACCATGGAGATTGAGCCGTATCCCCATGCGCTCAATCTAAAAAGCGATCCCCCACCACCGTACCCACTGCCAGAATCAACGCTCAGAACCCCCGGCACCCTGCACGTGCCGGTCGACGCGCTTCCGGCCGCTGCCGTACCGCACGCCGTTCCGCTTTTCGCAATATTTTTTCTCCGGTATACGCCGGACCAGGACCGCTCGACGATCCTCGCCCTCAACACCGCCGAGGCCAGCGCGCGCCTCTATGCGAATACATTGAATCTTCTCGCCCACCCGCAGGGCGGTATCGACGCGGCCATCGCCATTGCGAAGCAATGCCGCTGCTACAGCATTCACAGCAATGATTTAACACAAACCTGCGGACTGGTCAGACGGGCAATGGATGTGCCGGATGCAAAACCGCACCGGTCATAACCGGCAAGCGTGCCGCTATCAGAATTTCTGGCGCACGTTGATGCCGGTTTGCAGCTCGGGCTCCACCAGCGTGTAATCGGCGATCGATGCATTCAGGTCGTCGATATTGGCATCCGGACCGAGTTTTATCATGAGCCGCACGTCGGTCGCAGAGTCCGAATACTGCAGCGCATCCTCGAGGCTTATAAGCCCGTCCCGGTAAAGATCGTAGACGGCCTGATCAAAGGTCTTCATGCCATAGTGACCGGAATTCTTGATGACGTCCCGCAACAAATGAATTTCGCCGCGCAGGATCAGATCAGCCACGAGCGGCGTATTGATCAGGATCTCAATCGCCACACGGCGGCCACCGCCCTCGCCGACCGGAACGAGTCGCTGCGCAATAATTGCCTTGAGATTAAGCGAGAGATCCATCAACAGCTGATCACGCCGGTCACGCGGAAACAGGTTGGCGATCCTGTCCAGCGCCTGACTCGCATTCTTCGCGTGCAATGTCGACAGGCAGAGGTGGCCGGTGTCGGCAAACGTTAGCGCATGTGCCATCGTCTCGCGGCTGCGAATCTCACCGATATAAACGACGTCCGGCGCCTGACGCAGCGCGTTCTTCAATCCGTCCTCGTAGGAGTCGGTATCGGCGCCGATCTCGCGTTGCGTGATAATGCAGCCTTCCGGCTGGTGAACAAATTCGATCGGGTCCTCGATACTGATAATGTGACCCGTGCTGTGCCGGTTTCTATGACCGATCATCGCGGCAAGCGTCGAGGATTTTCCTGAACCGGTAGCCCCCACCAGCAACACCAGCCCGCGCTCGGCCATCACGATATCTTTCAGAACGGACGGGACCTTGAGCTGGTCGATGGTCGGGATAATTGTTGCGATCAGCCGCACCACCATACCGACGTTATATTGCTGCTGAAACACGTTGACACGGAACCGGCCGACGCCCGGGGGATTAACGGCGAAATTGCATTCATGCGTGGTTTCAAAGATATCGCGCTGCTCGTCCGACATCAGGCTGTAGACCATACCGCGCACTTGCTCCGGCGTCGGTACGTGCTGGCTGGCGGGCACGACCCGGCCGTGAATTCTGAGACTGGGCGACACCCCGGCCGTGACGAACAAATCGGATGCGCTCTTCTCGACCATTGACCTGAGGAGGGCGTGAACGTCCGTGTTGTGTTGAGCTTGCCCATCCATTTTCTGCGCATCCCCTCCTCACACGATTTTCCGATCAGACCGAGCCGGTTTACCGGTCGCCGCGATCAGGCATGCCAGCCTGTGTCCGGTCGCGCGTCACTCGGCGAATTTATTCAGGATTTCCCATACAATATCCCGCGCGTGACCAGGCGCCGGCAAGATAAGAAATATAGCGGCTACCATGCCGGGTGCTTGAGAACACGCCCGGCGACCCCGCGACACCCGACATACGCATATAATTTGCTGAAAACAGTAATTACTCAGAAGTCAGTTATTAAGGCGACACTTCCCCCGGTTCCCGACCCCTGTGCAGGGGGGGGGACAGGGTGGGGGTAGAGTAAAAAAGGGTTCTTGCTCAGGAGTCAGAAAGTAAGGAAACACCCCTTACTGTCTGACTCCTGAGTAATAATCGGCGGCGCGAAGACAGAGACTGGGAATATGACGGCATTGTCGGATCCGGATAACTGGGTCGCGGAGCACGGCGACTACTTGTATCGCTACGCGATGATGCGCGTCCGTGACCCGGCGGTCGCTGAGGATCTTGTGCAGGAGACATTTCTCGCTGCGCTGAAGGCACGCGGGAGTTTTTCCGGAAAATCCGGCGAAAAAACCTGGCTGGTCGGCATTCTGAAACACAAGCTCATCGACCAGGTGTACCGGGCCCGCAACGGGATGCAGGTCGAGGATATCGCGCTGATCGCGGATAATTTTGCCGACAGGTTTGATGAATCGGGACATTGGCGGGCCGAAATCGCCCAGTGGAGCGACCCGGACCTGGCGCTGGAAAAGGACGAGTTCTGGCGGGTGTTCGAAGCGTGCGTAGAAAGACTCCCGCCCAGGATGGCCCGGCTGTTTCTGCTGAAGGAGATGGACGGCCTGAGCGGCGAGGAGCTGTGTAAGGCGCTGGATATCTCGACGACCAACAACGTGTGGGTAATGCTGTCCCGCGCCCGCATGCGCCTGCGAGACTGCCTCGAGGCGAACTGGTTTACCGGGCGGGGTAGTGGAGAAACGTGATGACGTCGTGCAAAGAAGTCAGCGACCTGCTGTCGACATCACTGGATACACGCCTGCCGGTCTCCCGGCGGATCGGCCTGCGGTTTCACCTGCTGCTCTGCAAGATGTGCTCGCGTTACCAACAGCAGCTGAAATTCCTGCATCGGGCCGCCACGATGTACACCGAGCGTGCCCCGCGACCGGGCGACGCGGTGGCGGTACTCACAGCCGATGCCGCACAACGGTTAACGCAGAAGATCAGGGAATCCCGGTAGCCGGGGCGGCACGCCCGTTACAGTTTCTTCAGCGCCTGCACCAGATCATTGACCACGCCCTGCGCGTCGCCATAGACCATGCGCGTATTGTCGCGATAGAACAGCTCGTTCTCGATACCGGCGAAACCTTTACCCTTGCCGCGCTTGATCACCAGCACGTTCTCGGAGGCCTCGACATCCAGTATCGGCATGCCGAAGATCGGGCTGCCCGGGCTGGTCTTGGCGGCCGGATTCACCACGTCGTTGGCGCCGATGACAATGGATACGCCGGCCGTCTGGAACTCGGCGTTGATCTCTTCGAGATCGAACAGCTTTTCATACGGCACACCCGCCTCGGCCAGCAACACATTCATATGGCCGGGCATGCGCCCCGCCACCGGATGTATCGCAAACTTGACCGTCACGCCGCGCTCTTCCAGCTGTTTCATCAACTCATAGACCTTGTGCTGCGCCTGCGCCATCGCCATACCGTAGCCGGGCACGATGATCACCTTGTTCGCGTAACCCATCATGATCGCGGCATCGTCGATTTCGATGGCCTTCATGCTGCCCTTGACCTCACCGGCCGCCGCGGCAGACTCCTGACCGAAACCGCTGAACAACACGTTCGACAGCGGACGGTTCATCGCCTTGGCCATCAGCTGGGTAAGCAAGGTACCGGCCGCGCCGACCACCGTACCGGCGACAATCATCGCGGCATTGCCCAGTGCAAAGCCCTCGAAAGCTACCGCCATGCCGGTCAGCGCGTTATACAGTGAAATTACCACCGGCATATCGGCACCGCCGATCGGCAGGGTCATCAGAATGCCAAACAACAGGGTCGCGACAAAGAACGCCGCAATAAACGTGACGTTATCGCTGGTCGTCAGCAGCATCACGCCCAATACCACGGATGCGCCAAGCACAATAAAATTGACGACCTGTTGCAGCGGAAAAACCATCGGGCGCTCACTGATCAGGCCCTGAAGTTTGGCGAACGCCACCATGCTGCCGCTGAACGCTATCGCGCCGATCAGACCGCCGGTCACGGCCAGTGCGATCAGCCCGGTGCTCTCGATCTGCCCGCGCAGCAGCTCAACGGCGGCAATAGCGCCGGCGGCGCCGCCACCCATGCCGTTGTAGATCGCGACCATCTGCGGCATTGCCGTCATCGGCACCTTGCGGCCGGATATCCACGCCAGCGCGCCGCCGACGACGATCGCCGCGATCATCAGGCCGAAATTATGCAATCCCGGCGATAACAACGTCACCAGCACCGCGAGCCCCATCGCGGCACCGGCCCAGACGATACCGCTGCGCGCGGTGTGCGGCCGGCTCATGCGCTTCAGACCGAGAATAAACAGCAGCGCCGTCAGGAAATAGGCGGCCTGAATTAAGTGCTCCACCACTAGCCGCCCCCCTTGCCTTGCTTCTTCTTTTCAAACATCTCGAGCATGCGCTCGGTCACCACGTAGCCACCGGCCGCATTCATCGCACCAAGCAATACGCCGAAAAACCCGATCGCCTGCTCGACCGGTGTCTCGGCATGGCCCAGCGCTACCATGGCGCCGACCAGGACGATGCCATGAACGAAATTGGAGCCGGACATCAGTGGCGTATGCAGAATGACCGGCACACGGCTGATCACCTCGTAACCGGTAAATCCGGCCAGCATAAATATAAAGAGCGCGGCCCAGATGCCTTCGATCATGACGACCCTCCTTCTGCCAGCTTGCGCACGGCCTCATTCATAATCCGCCCCTCACGGGTCACCACGCTGCCCTTGATAATCTCGTCGTTCCAGTCGATGGTCAGCGCACTGCCGTCGTCACTGAACAGCCCGAGAAAACTCATCATATTCTTTGCGTACATTTCGCTGGCATGCACCGGCAGAGTGGCCGCGATATTTACCGGGCCGACAACCGACACGCCGTGATGGTCAACGACTTCGCCGGCCTTCGTCAGCTCGCAGTTGCCGCCGCTCTCGGCGGCCAGATCGATCACCACGGACCCGGGTTTCATGCGTTCGACCATCGCCCGGCTGATCAGGCGCGGCGCCGCCCGGCCCGGGATCTGCGCGGTGGTGATCACCGCATCCGCCTCGCCGACATGACGCGCCAGCATTTCCTGCTCACGGACCTTTTCCTCGGCCGTCAATTCGCGCGCGTAGCCGCCGGAACCCTCGGCGTCGATTTCGAGCGCGAGAAATTTCGCACCGAGCGACTGCACCTGCTCGCCGGCGGCGCGGCGCACGTCATAGGCCTCGACGATCGCGCCGAGCCGGCGCATGGTCGCAATCGCCTGCAAGCCGGCGACACCGGCGCCCATGATCAGCACTTTCGCCGGCCGGATCGTGCCGGCGGCGGTCGTCAGCATCGGCAGAAACCGGCCGGTCATGTTGGCGGCCATCAGCGCGGCCTTGTAGCCGGCGACGGTCGCCTGGGACGACAGCACATCCATTGCCTGCGCGCGCGTGATGCGCGGCACGAGTTCCAGTGAAAAACTGGTCAGGCCTTTTTCCTGCATGCGGCGGACACGATCGATGTTGGCATGGGCGGCCATCAGCCCGATGACAATCGACGAGCCCTTCAGCGCACCGATTTCCTCCAGCGACGGCGGCTGCACACGCAGGACGATATCCGCTGCGGCGTAGACAGCGCTGGCATTGTCAGCGATTTCCGCCCCGGCATTGCGGTAGGCGTCGTCGCTAAAAAACGCGCTCTTGCCGGCGTCCTTTTCCACCACCACCGTGAAACCTTTCTTGACCAGGCGCGCGACCACGTCGGGCACCAGCGCGACACGGCGCTCTCCGGACGTAATCTCTTTGGGGACCCCCAAGCGTAACGACATTCCTGTTCCTCTCCCAATCTCCTGCCCGATATGCTGAACTCCGACCGCGGGGCGCGGCGCCTACGGCGCAAGGTCCTGACGGGCAAAGGCTGAAAATACTGGACCCGTGTTATTTGTCCTGCGTTCCTGAACCCGGCGGCCGGGACCATGGCGAGACCGACCGTGCGTCGCCTCGCAAGTCATGGTTTTTCCGGCACAAAACCGGCGCAGTTTCCACCCCGGCACGCGGAAACTGCGCATCATAGCGAAGGCCGCCATCAGGGGCAACCGCCGCTTTGCCGGACGCTCCGCCAGGCCGGCGCGGCGGCCGGGGGCTAGCCTGGGGCGTCGTCGGCGACGCGGTAGCGGGGATCCTCGATCACGTTCACCTCGACCAGATCGCCGGCCTTGTGCAACAGGGCCCGGCAATCGGGACTCAGATGGCGCAGGTGGAGGCGTTTGCCGGCGCGGCTGTAGCGCTCGGCCAGCGCGTCGATGGCCTCGATGCCGGAGTGGCCCCAGACCTTGGAATGCTGGAACTCGACCAGCACGTCGTCGGAGTCGTTCTTCGGATCGAACAGCTCGTGAAAGCGCGCCGCCGAACCGAAGAACAACGGGCCGTGCAGTTCGTAGACCGTCGTATTGGCGGCGTCGCGGTACGCCCGCGCCCGGCCACTCCAGCCGCCGCGATAATTGCACAAACCGCGTATCAATGTCCGCGGTGTGGATCGGTACTGGTGACCATCTGCCAGTGGTGGGCCTGGTGGTGTTGGCCGAAGGCGATGATGCCGATGTAACCCAGGCCGCGAATCTTCGCTGTGTCTTCGGGCATGGCGCCGGTGACGCGCGCGGTGTAGCCGCCGTCCGGGTTTTTCTTCGCGGTCATGTCCCAGCCAGACTCCTGTTTCAGGATCGCGGGGTGCGCGCTGAACAAACGATCGAGCGAACCGGCGGCGTCCGGCGTCGCCGGTTCCACGGTGAACTCGACGCCGCCGTCAACGGCGTGTTGCGACGTGACCTCGACGTTGAGCGTGAAGTTGTGCATGTCCACCAGATGCCGGCGCAGCGCTTCGAGGTCGACGCGCCGCCAGTCGGTGTCGGGATCGGCGAGCAGTTTCCCGACGACTTCCTGAATCGCGGCGAAGGCGTCATTGCCCGGCGCGGTGAGCGGCGCCGCGGCATCAGACGCGGAACCGTGGGGCTGGTGCGCATGCTCAGCAGCATGGACGGGCGCCGCGAGCAGCGTAGTGGAGCAGAGTAGAAATACGGCGGCGGTTCGCATCAGGAATCTCCCGGGTGGAAAAACATTACCGGCCGGTTCGCCTCCCGAGGGACGACGGCCGGCTTGCGCCGGTCAATGACTGGCGTACAGATGCACGCTGGCCGGGCAGCATTCCTCGTAGCTCGGCACACCGGCGCGGCGTTCGTACCAGACGCGGCTGCGATTGACGACGGCAACCACGCCGAGCATCACCGGCACCTCGATCAGTACGCCGACCACGGTGGCAAGCGCCGCGCCGGACTGGAAGCCGAACAGCACGATCGCGGTGGCCACCGCCAGTTCAAAAAAATTGCTCGCGCCGATCAATGCGGACGGGCCGGCCACACAGTGCGGCGAGCGCACGGCGCGATTGAGCAGATAGGCGAGTCCCGCATTGAACACGACCTGGATCAGGATCGGTACCGCGAGCAGCAGGATCACCAGCGGCTGGGCCAGGATCTGCCCGCCCTGGAAGGCAAACAGCAGTACCAGTGTGGCGAGCAACGCCGCCAGCGAAACTGGATGCAATCGCTTCAGCAATCCGTCGAGACGCGCATAGCCATGCTCACCCTGTAATATCCGGCGGCGCCACAGACCGGCGATGATCAGTGGCGCGACGATGTACAACGCCACGGACAGCAGCAGCGTGTCCCACGGCACGGTGATGGCCGACAACCCGAGCAACAGGCCGACGACCGGCGCGAACGCGAACACCATGATCACGTCATTGAGCGCGACCTGCGACAGTGTGTAGTGCGGCTCGCCGCGCGACAGATGACTCCAGACGAACACCATCGCCGTGCACGGCGCGGCGGCGAGTATGATCAGCCCGGCGATATAGGAATCGATCTGCTCCGCCGGCAGCCAGTCACGGAACAACCCGCCGATGAACAACCACGCCAGCAGCGCCATCGAAAACGGCTTGACCGCCCAGTTGACGAACAGCGTCACGCCGACGCCGCGCAGGTGCCGGCGCACGCCGGTGAGCGCGCGCAGGTCGATCTTGAGCAGCATCGGGATGATCATCAGCCAGATCAGCACCGCCACCGGCAGGTTGACACGCGCCACCTCGAGCGCGCCTATGCCCTGAAAGACGTCGGGAAACAAATGACCCAGTGCGATGCCGGCGACAATGCACAGCAGCACCCAGACGGTCAGATAACGCTCGAACAGACCCATGCCGCCGGCCGCTGTTGTTTCGGCTGCGGCCGGCGCGCTCATACGTCGTCCTCGTGCCGGAACCGGTCGCGCGCCAGACGCGTGATCAGATCCTCGACGCGCTTGCGGATATTGTCGCGCGTCGCGCGGAACACCGCCATGACCTGTTCCTCGCTGCCGGTCGCTTTCGCGGGATCGTCCAGCGGCCAGTGCTCCTTGCGCGTGCCCGGCGGCAGCGCCGGACAGTGTTCGTCGGCGTGACCACACACCGTCACCAGATAATCGGCGCGTTGCAGCATCGCATCCGTCAGTTTCGTCGACTCCTGTTGCGAGATATCGACGCCCGCCTCGGCCATCACGGCGATGGCGCGCGGATTCTTGCCATGGGCCTCGATGCCGGCGGAGTCGACCTGCAACCAGCGCGGCGCCAGCCGCCGCGCCCAGCCCTCGGCCATTTGCGAACGGCAGGAGTTGCCGGTGCACAGAAACAGCAGGTTCATCGCGGCGCCCTCAGCAGCAACGGCTGGACAGCGCCGGCGCGCAGCAGGCGCCGGCCGTCACGTCGGCCGCGACCGCGCCGAACAGTGGCGCGTCGCCCAGCGTATGGAAGGTCTCCCAGGCAATGCCTTGCGGATCCTGCACCCAATATTTGTCGGACTTCGCATAGCAGCAGGTGGTGGCCTCCTGCGCCAGGCCCGCAATCCCGGCGGCCTCCAGACGCTCGCGGATAACGGCCAGTTCCCCGGCGTCATCGGCCTGGATACCGACGTGATCGAGGCTGGCCCGTCGACCGCGGGCGGAGATCGCGAAATTGATCGCCGGCTCGGTCAACGCCCATTTGGCGTAGTCGGTCTTGCGCACGCCCGGCTCACTACCGAACACGGCGGAATAAAACCGGATGTTCCTGTCGAGGTCGTCGACGGCGATATGGACATGAAAGCGACTCATGGCATGGCTCCTTATGTAAATATGGTGGGTGTCAGGCGCAACACGGGGCACCCGGGCGATTGGGCATCTCTTTGAGTGCGGCGCGGTCGGTGACGAACGGCGCGGCGCCGGCCGCCCCGTCGACGGCGCCACGAATGACGGCATGCGCCCAGCCGGGCAGCGCGGGATCGATACGGTAGTAAATCCACTGCCCCCGCCGACGATCCAGCACCAGCCCGGCGGCGCGCAACACGCCGAGGTGCCGCGAGATTTTGGGCTGCGCAACGCCCAGCGCATGGGTCAGTTCGCAGACGCAGAGCTCGCCCTCCTGCTCCAGCAGCACGATGGAACGCAGCCGGGTCGGATCGGCCAGGGTCTTGAACAGGGTATCGGTCTTCATATTCGTTTTAACGTATATACGCTTGATCGAATATAGTCAACCCGCCGCCGGCGTTCGGCCGACCGCAACGAAGCGTTGTCCTGGCATCTGGCGACCCCGGGGCCAACGGCCTGCAAGGTTGGCCCGCGTGCCGCGACTACCTGTAAACCGGTTTCATGCCAGCGGGAAAAAGGAACTTCGTGTGACGACAGGACCGCAACGACGTCTTTGTGCGATGGTATTGCTCGTCGCGGCGCTGCTGCCCGAAACGGCGCTGGCGCAGTCGCTGAACGGCTTTGACCTGAGCGGCGCACTGATTCCCGTGGACGAGATCCTGAGCGGCGGGCCGACGCGCGACGGGATTCCGGCGATTGATGCGCCGGCGTTCGTAACGGCATCGCAGGCGGGGTTTTTGGCCGACGCCGGCCGCGTGCTCGGCCTGAAGCGTAACGGCGTCGCGAAGGCCTATCCCATCGCGATCCTGAACTGGCACGAGGTCGTCAACGACCGTTTCGGCGACGAGCCCGTCGTGATCACCTATTGCCCGCTGTGCGGCAGCGGCATCGCGTTTCTGGCCGACATCGACAGCCGGCCGCGCGCATTCGGTGTCTCCGGATTGCTGTACAACAGCGACGTACTGCTCTATGACCGGCAGAGCGAGTCGCTCTGGTCGCAGATCATGATGCAGGCTGTCAGCGGGCCGCAGCGGGGCGCCACGCTGACCCCGGTGCCGCTGGCGCACACGTCCTGGGCCGACTGGCGTTCCCGCCACCCCGAGACCCTGGTGCTATCGACGGACACCGGCTTTCACCGCGACTATGATCGCGACCCGTATCTCGGCTACGCCGGCAGCAACCGGCTGTTCTTTCCGGTGACCGGCACCGATCCGCGCTATCAGCCGAAGGATTGGGTCATCGGTATCGGAATCAACGGCCGGTACAAGGCCTACCCCTTCCGTGAGCTGGCCAAAACCGGCGGGGTGATCACCGATACCGTGGGCGGCAAAACCGTGCATGTGCAATACAGCGCGCGGCATCAAAGTGCGACGATCGCTGACGAAAGCGGAAACGCGCTGACCGGTATCACGGCGTTCTGGTTTGCGTGGTATACCTTTCATCCCGACACGGCGGTATTTCGTTTGCCTGAAGGTGACCGGGCGCGATGAAACCGTATCGCGTGCCGCCCACCGGCGCCAATCCGCCATTTTTTCGCGATCGAGGAGCAGCATCGACATGATGAGCATGATCGCGGTTTTCGTACTGGTGTTGTTGCTCGCATGGGCCAACGGTGCGAACGATATCGCCAAAGGCGTCGCGACACTGGTGGGTAACGGCACCGCCAGCGCGCGGCGCGCTATCCTCTGGGGAACGCTGTGGACGCTACTGGGCGGTCTGACGGCAATCGTGTGGGGCACGGCACTGATGAAGACCTTTAGCAGCGGTTACCTCAGCGCGGATTTCCACGTCGATGTCATCTTCCTTGCCGCCACGCTGGGAGGCGCTGCACTGTGGGTGTTTGCCGCGACGCGCCTCGGGTTGCCGGTATCGACGACGCACGCCCTGCTCGGCGGTGTCGTCGGCGCGACGCTGGTCGCGGCCGGGCCATCAGCGCTGCACGCCGGTGCGGTCACACAAAAAGCCTTGCTGCCGTTGCTGCTGAGCCCGTTAATCGCCATTGGTTTGTGCGCGTCACTACTGCTGGTAACCCGTTATGTGGCAAAACGGGTGCCGGCATGGACACCCGGGTGTTGCGACGAGCCGGAGTGGCGCAGAAATCCCTATGCCTGCGCGCCGCAACGGAAAACGCCCGGCCAGCTCAGTCGCCCGGAAAGAATCTGGAGCACGTTGCACTGGCTGTCGAGCGGCGCTACCAGCTTTGCGCGAGGACTGAACGATGTGCCGAAAATCGCGGCGTTTCTGGTGCTGGCGCTGGCGCTATACCCCAACGTCAGCGACGTCTCCACTCCATTGAACAGTGCGTGGCCTGTCATTGCCGTTGCTGTCACCATGGCCGGCGGTAGTCTGTGGGGCGGGTTACGGATATTGAATGTCATGGCGCACCGCGTGACCCCACTGGACGCCAGCAGCGGACTGGTGGCGAATGTCGGCACGTCGGCGCTGGTGCTGTTGGCGTCGCCGCTCGGCCTGCCGGTGTCGACCACCCATGTCAGCGCAGGCTCGCTGATGGGCATTCGCTGGACACAGAAAGCCCGTCCGAATCATGCCGACGCGCTAAAAATGATCCTGTTCGGGTGGGTCGTTACACTACCGGTGGCAGCGGCAATAGCGGCGCTCGCGAGCTGGTCGCTTAACCATATATAGTCAAGGAACACCCTATGCACGCAACACTTCCATTACTCGCAGACAGCGACTTCCCGGCGCTATCGCGCGGCAAACTCGACGCCGTGCAGGTCAACCTCGGCTACCGCTGCAATCAACGCTGCCTGCACTGCCACGTCAATGCCAGCCCGGACCGTACCGAATCAATGGACCGGGATACCATCGATCAGGTGCTCGCCTATCTGTCCACGTCCGGCGCCTCGACGCTGGACATCACCGGCGGCGCGCCGGAGCTGAACCCGCACTTTCGTTACCTCGTCGAACGCGCAACGACGTCCGGCAAGCAGGTGATAGACCGCTGCAACCTGACCATTCTGCTCGAACCCGGCCACGAAGATCTCGCGGCATTCCTCGCCACGCACCGCGTCGAGGTCGTCGCGTCGCTGCCGTGCTATCTCGAGGACAATGTCGACCGCCAGCGTGGCAAGGGCGTCTTCGGCACCAGCATCCGGGCGTTGCGGATGCTCAACGAACTCGGCTACGGCAAAGCGGATTCCGATCTGGTATTGAATCTGGTCTACAACCCGCAGGGGCCGACACTGCCGCCGCCGCAGCAAAAACTCGAGGCCGACTATCACCGCCACCTATTCGACAATTTCGGCGTCACGTTCAACGGGCTGTTCACGCTGGCCAACATGCCGATCCAGCGCTTCGGCAGCACGCTGATCTCCAAAGGCCAGTTCGGCGAGTACATGCAGCTGCTGCGCAATTCGTACAATGAAGCGAATCTCGCCACCGTCATGTGCCGGTCATTGATCAGCATCGACTGGCAGGGTTACGTCTACGATTGCGATTTCAACCAGATGCTCGGCCTGCCTGTACTGGTCGACGGCCTGCCGCGGGTGCATCTGAGCGAATTGATGGACGTCGATCTGGCCGGCCGGCCGGTGTACGTCAAGGATCACTGCTACGGTTGCACCGCCGGCCAGGGCAGCAGTTGTGGCGGCGCACTGAATTCATGATTCCAAGCGATCATACTAATGATGGCTCGATTGATTTCATTAATGTCATTCCGGCGAAAGCCGGAATCCAGTAGCGGCTGAATTGCTGCCGCGGGATTCCTGGCGTAGCGTAGCGGAGACCCGATATGACGGATTATTCACAGCTCCCATAGCAGAACAGCAGGAGAGACAGTAACCATGAACGTACAGTCCGCCGTGTTGGCAAGATACTCCGAAGGCGCGCAGGTCCTGCAAGCGGCACTGTGTTGCCCGATCGACTACGACAAGGACCTGCTGCGGCTGCTGCCGGACGAGATCATCCGCAAGGATTACGGCTGCGGTGATCCGTCGCGCTATGTGCGCCCCGGCGATACCGTGCTCGATCTCGGCTCCGGCGGCGGCAAGATCTGCTACATGGCCGCGCAGATCGTCGGCGAGAACGGCCGGGTGATCGGCGTCGACATGAACGATGACATGCTCGCGCTGGCGCGCAAGTATCAGCGTGCGATGGCGCAGAAACTCGGTGGCGACCGTGTCCGCTTTGTCAAAGGGTATATCCAGGATCTCGCACTGGATGTCGCCGCGATGGAACAGTATCTGGCGGGGCATCCGGTGCGTAACGCCGCCGATCTGGCGGCACTGCAGGCCTGGCAACAACAGCAGCGCACCGCGCAACCGCTGATCCCCGACAAGTCCGTCGATCTGGTGATATCGAACTGCGTGCTGAATCTCGTCGGGGATACCGAGAAACAGCAACTGGTCAACGAGATATTCCGCGTGCTGAAGCCCGGCGGCCGCGTTGCTATTTCGGATATCGTCAGCGACGAGCCGGCGCCGGATCATTTGAAGGCGAATGCCGAATTATGGAGCGGCTGCATATCCGGCGCGTTCACCGAGCAGGGTTTCCTGGAAGCATTTCGTAACGCCGGTTTTCTTGCCATCGCTTACGACAAATGGGACACGCAGCCCTGGCGGGTCGTCGCTGACATCGAGTTTCGGTCGGCGACACTGACCGCGACCAAAGGCGATGATCGGCCATGCCTCGATATCGGCCAGGCGGTCATCTACCGTGGCCCGTACGCATCAGTCACCGACGATGAAGGTCACGTGTTTCCGCGCGGCGAACGCATGGCGGTGTGCGAACGCACCTACGAGTTTCTGACCGAAGGGCCCTGTCGCGACAACTTCATCGGCATTACGCCGGCCGATGCGCGTGAACCGGTGACGTGGTGCGCGCCAGCCGGCACGCGGCGCCCGGCAGCGGAAACCAGGGGTGCGATCTACAGCACCGCGGCCTGTGACGACGAGTCGGGTTGCTGTTAACCGCCGGGTTGATCATGCGCAACGTCATATGAAGATCACCGTCATTATGCCCTGCCTGAATGAGGCCGGGATCGTCGAGCAAAGCCTGTCGAGAGTACAGGGGTTACGCGCACGCGGTCACGAGGTCATCCTCGTCGACGGCGGCAGCAGCGATCAAACAATCGAGCTGGCGAGACCGCTGGTTGACCGCATCATCACCACGCCGCGCGGCCGCGCGGTGCAAATGAATGCCGGCGCCAGCGTTGCCGACGGTGATGTACTACTGTTTCTGCATGCCGACACCCGACTGCCGGCAGCAGCGGACCTGCTGCTGACCACGGCGCTTGCCAACACCGGGCGCCGCTGGGGGCGGTTTGACGTGCGGCTGTCCGGCTCGCGGCCAGCGTTGCGCGTCGTCGGATTTTTCATGAACTGGCGCTCGCGCCTGACCGGCATCGCGACCGGCGATCAGGCGATGTTCATGACGCGGAAACTGTTCGACGCCGCCGGCGGCTTTCCCGATATCCCGTTGATGGAAGACATCACACTCAGCCGGACACTTAAACGACACAGCGCCCCGGCGTTGATCCACACCAAGGTGATCACTTCAAGCCGCCGTTGGGAACAGCGCGGCGTGCTGCGTACGATCCTGATGATGTGGCGGCTGCGGCTGGCCTATTTTTTTGGCGCCAGTCCGCAACAGCTCGCCCGCCTGTATCAGCGGCCCTGAGCGGCGTCCGATGCAATACCCCGACGCACGGATCATTGTTTTCACCAAGGCGCCGGTCGCGGGCGAAGTGAAAACGCGGCTGGTGCCGCCGTTGACGCATGCGCAGGCCGCCGAACTCCACGCGCGACTCGTGCATAGGACGCTGGCGATGGCGACCGGCGCGGCGCTGGCCCCGGTCGAACTGCATTGCACACCATCACGTCACCACGCATTCTTTGAAAATTGCCGCAGACAGTACGCCGTTACGCTACACGATCAGCAAGGGGCCGATCTCGGCAAACGCATGCACAACGCCTTCAGCGATACGCTGAAAAGCAGCGCCTGTGCATTGTTGATCGGCACCGATTGTCCGACGCTGCACGCGGCGGATCTCGAGGCGGCGATCGATGGCTTGCGCAGTGGCGCCGATGCCGTGCTGAATCCGGCGCGCGACGGCGGGTACGCGCTGATCGGCCTGCGCCGGCCGGCCACGGAACTGTTCACCGGCATCGCGTGGAGCACGTGGACGGTGATGCACGAGACGCGCACGCGCCTTCAGCAACTCGGCTGGCGCTGGACCGAGCTCGACACGAAATGGGACCTCGACCGGCCGGCGGATCTCGCGAGGCTCGATCCGGCCGAGTTTCCACTGGCCATACGCGCAATGACGGGCCGCTACGGCACGACGCGTATCGAATCGGAGCCCTGAACCGGACTGCCGCCGAACGTCTGGCCGTTCAATGTCGCTGTCGTATCACCATCGGTCAGCGCCAGCGCATCGGTGACGATGTGCACCTGGAGATCGAGCCGGCCGTCGTTATTGACGTCGACGAACGACGCCTGCGGCGAACCGTTGCCCTTGAGCTTGACCGCCGCATTGGCGAGCGTGACGGTGGCCGGATCCACCGTGCGTGCGTCGAACCCGGCGGTGCTGAGGATCGCGACCGGCACGACGCCGCCGGAGCCGAGGTTGATGCTGTTGTCGTCCGACCCGGGGCGAATATCGATCGCCACCTGAATCACCTGGCTCAATACCAGTTTCGTGACGTAGACGTCGTCACGCGCATCGTTGTCGGCGTCCGCGTGCCAGCCGACGTAAATGATCCCCCGCGGCTCGTCGAACACGACCTTGGCCTCGTCGCCGTCGATCGAGTTGTCCATCACGAACGAATCGGAAAACGTCACGCCGAGGTCCGTTGATACGGTCACCTGGATCGTGTCATTCGGCGGCCCATCGTTGCTGTAGGCCGCGACGATATTGCCCTGCCCGTCGACCTCGCCTTCCAGGCATATCGTATCGCCGGGGATGTGCAGGCGGTCGGGGCCGCGCGTGGAAATCAGCTTCGACGTTTCGAAGGTCAACCCGCCGTCCAGTGATCGCGTGAAGAACGTCTGTGGCCGGTCGGACGACGGTATTGCATCGGCGCCACCGGAACCGAGACAGGTCGCGACGGTTTCCCCGGGCAGCGCATGCTGGTTCGCGTCAACGCACTCGGTGTCATCCTGCCACGAAACATAGATATTGGTGGTGGTACTATCAATGCCCATGTTGACGTGCCCGGAGCGGGCCTGGCCGGTCCCGCTGATGTTCAGCGGTGTCGAGAACGTCGCGCCGCCATCGACCGAGCGCATGTAATAGCGGTCCTCGTCGGCGGATGGAACTCCGACCAGATCGCTGTCGCCCGTCCAGACGATGTTGATGTTGCCGGCGGCGTCCACCTCGATGCCACGGGTACGACGCGGCAACGTCGTATAGGTCTTCGGTCCGGACAGCGGCATCGCCGGACCGAAACTGGCGCCGCCGTCGGTGGACTTCGCGAAATACGCGTCCCTGAATGATCCGACCGTATCGAAGCCTTCCATGTAGGCATAGACGTTCGATCCCCGCGCGATGATGCGCGGTATCTCGCCGTCAGATATCACGTCCGGCGTATTGGCGCCGAGCATGGACACCGGTCCCGCGAAATTGCGTCCGCCGTCCGTTGATTTGAACAGCACGTAGTCGGCGGAGACATTGTCCTCGGCGGCGATGTACAGATTCCCGGCGTCATCGACCTGCAGAAAGGGATCGGAAGCGTCCGCGCTCAGCTGCGTCGCCGGCACGGCCGCGAACGACGCACCGCCGTCCTCGGACCGCGTAAAACAGACCCCGTTACAGTCCCAGACGATGGACACGTTGGAAGTGCCGCCCCGGCGATCCGCCTTGATCACCGACACCCTGAAGCTGTCGAAACTGCCGGTATAGCCGCCGTCGACCGGCAGCGACGGCATATCGAATGTGGCGCCTTGATCCGTGGACCGGCTGAACATTATCGAACCGGCGGCCCCTTCCCAGACGACATAAAGATTGCCGCTGACCGGATCGACCACCATCGCGTGATCCTCATCGTCGTCGGCTACCGACGATGACACCTTGACGCTCGGCCCGAATGTCAGCGCGGCCTTCGTACCGGTCGTCAGCACCATCATCGAAACCAGCAACGCTATCGGCCAACCCCATTTGTGCATGGTCTTAAGCATGGCATCACCTCGCTGGCATGCGGTGACATGGACCGGCCGGTAACATCGTATGCGAAGAGCACCACCGCCGGTTCCGTCAACGGCACGCGAAAATGCAACGTTTTAACAATCCCGCCCCTGCGCCTCGACGCGGCGCGGACAAGTGCGATTGTGGTTTCATGCCGGTGGCGCCGCAATACGCATCGCATGTCGCAAACTGACATATCCGGCGGCGGCGGAAACCCGGCGGGTGATCAGTTTGAACGTGTCGACAGAAGAGATGGCACGCCGCCAGCGCGCGGCGCCATGGAGACCAGGCCACCCCGATTGCGATACGCACGCGGCGAGCAGCCTATCGCGCGGCGGAATGTCTTGGAAAACGTCTCCGGGCAGCTGAATCCCGAATCGTAACCGACCTGTTTGATGCTGCTGGAGGTATTGGTCAACAAGCCCTTCGCGTATTCCAGACGCTTCCACAACAGGTATTGATGAAACCGCATACCGACTTCGATCTTGAAACGGCGGCTTAGATAATCCGGGTGTATCCTGAAGCGCGCAGCGACACTGGCCTGCGTGACCGGGTCGCGATAGTGTGCATTGATGTAACAGACGATGCGTGAAATCCGCGCATTCATCAGAAAGTGCGCTCTCCCGGATATGTCGCTTTGTTTATCGCTGCTTAACTGTGCGTCGTCTGAACAGCGACGGCGCGGAGGCCTGGTACGCGCTCCATGGTAGGTGAAATTAAAGTTACATGGGAAATAGTTCTTCAGCTGTCTGCTGGATCACAGCAACCCACTGCTTCGTCAAGAGAAAAATTTCCGGCCTTGACACGGCCGGCGCCATGCCCGTAGATTCACCCCCGTTTACGACCATGCGTGTCAGGTGTTCCACGGACATCCGTCCACGGAATGAAACGGGAAGTCGGTGCGCCAGTGATTCAACACTGGCAAACCCGACACTGCCCCCGCAACGGTAGACGAGATACTGGCTGGCGAAATGCCACTGTGCCATCGGCACGGGAAGGCGCCAACCAGGGGAGTGATCCCTGCTCGTGAGCCCGGAGACCGGCCTGACACAGCGACGGCGAGTGTTGCGGCGGGCGACACGGCAGGAATCACTCACTTCCTGACCTTTGTCTTCCTTCCGCGCCACTCAGTTTTTCATTCGGCACGGGTGTGTGCCTGCTGGGCAAGGAAGAAAAAAATGCATACGTTTATCGGTCGTGTCGGGAGCGCCATCCCGGCGCTGGTCCTGTTGTATGGTTCAGCGGTCTGGGCAGACGTTCAGCAAACCTCTCCGGTCGTGGTGACCGCCACCCGCACCGCACAAGCTGCCGATGAATCTCTCGCCGCGGTATCGGTGATTACCCGCCGCCAGATCGAGCGCAGCGGCGCGCACGACGTGATGGAACTGCTGCGTCTGGAAAACGGTGTCGACGTCGTACGCGGCGGCGGACCGGGCCAGCAGACCAGCGTGTTCCTGCGCGGCACCAACTCGAATCACGTGCTGGTGCTGATCGACGGCGTGCGCGCGGCCTCGGCGACCACGGGCGCGTTCGCGTGGACGCATCTGTCGGCGTCGCAGATCGAGCGCATCGAGATCGTGCGTGGCCCGCGCGCCAGCCTGTATGGCTCCGAGGCGATCGGCGGCGTCATCCATATCTTCACTCGCAAACCGGACACATGGAGCGCGACCGCCGAAGCCGGCAGTTTCGGCACGCGCAATTTCGGTACCGCGCTGGCGATCGGCGACAAGCGGCGCCTCACGGTCAATCTGGAAAACCGCCATACCGACGGCTATTCGTCGCAGAACAGCAATGGCTTTTCGTTCGACCCGGACAACGACGGTTACGATAACAGCAGCGTCACCGCCGGCATCGTTTACCCGATCGGCGACGATATCGAATTCGACTTCGGCGCATGGTCCAGCAGAGGCCAAACCGAATTCGATGACGGCGTACTCGACAGCCTGAATCAGACCTTCTCGCTGGCGATCAAGACACGCGCGACCGACATCTGGTCGCACACGGTGCGGATTGGCTTCATCCAGGACGACCTGGATACCCGCTCGGCGTTTCCGTCCAAAACCGATACCCACCGCCGCATGATCGAATGGCAGAACGATATCAGCGTCGGCGACATGGCACTGCTGACGCTGGGCCTGAGTCTGGTACGCGATACGGCAGTGAACCTTGATGTCGTCTCCGCGACCAACGTATTTGACGAGGCCACCTCGGACCGCGCGGTATTCGCGGGCTGGCAGTCCGCGTTCGGCAAGAATGATTACCAGCTCAGCCTGCGTGCCGACGATCATCTGAATGCCGGCAACAAGACCACCGGCAATATTGCCTGGGGCCGGTTGCTGACCGATGACCTGCGTGCGTTCGCCTCGTATGGCACCGCGTTTCGCAGCCCGACGATCAACGAACTCTTTCACCCGGGATACGGCGGCTTTTTCGCCGGTAATCCAAACCTGAAGCCGGAGACCTCGGCAACCGCAGAGCTAGGAGCACGGCTCGCGGTCACGCCGTCGTCGCAGGTCGAGCTGAGCCTGTACCGGACCGACGTCGACGACCTGATCGTGTTTCAGGGCACCAACTCGCAGGCGATCAACCTTGATCAGGCGAATATCACCGGCGCAGAGGCGGCCTATCGACTCACCGACGGACCGTGGGCACTGCACACCGGCGTGACGCTGCAGCAGGCACGGGACCAGGCGACTGACGCGCCGTTGTTGCGCCGGCCGGATCGCAAGCTTGCCGTGCGCGCCAGCCGCGACCTCGGCGCAAAAACCTACCTCGGCGCCGAACTCGCCGCCAATGCCGAGCGCCAGGACATCGGCAACGTGACCCTGCCCGGTTACGGACTGGTGAATCTCAGTGTCGGCCACCGGATCAGCGACGAGCTGAAAATCTCGGCACGCATCGAGAACGTCCTCGACAAGACCTACGAGCTGGCGTCCGGCTTCAACACGGCCGAGCGCTCCGCTTATGTTGAAGTGAACTACCAGGCGAAATAGCGGCGATGAAACGGCGGTTGCCGGTTTTTCTGCTCGTCTCGCTCGCCACGCACGGCGTGGTGATGGCGCTGCTGTGGCCGCCGGAGGCGTTGCTGCTGGCAGACCCTGGCCGTGCGGCGCCGCTGGCCATAGCGATGACCGCGGCGCAGCCCGACCGCGGCGTGGCAACGTCGCCGCCGGCCCGCCCGGT
>VBWC01000057.1 GCA_006218035.1 Gammaproteobacteria bacterium | reverse complement strand
ATCCCCAAACCAACAAACTCAATTTCCCGACGCACGTCACAAAATTTTCATTTGTGGCGTCGAATCCGCTCGTCTTCTTCGGCTTGCTTGAACAGGCGCGACAGCCCCATCAGCAGGGCGTTCTGCGGCGTCGAGCCGGTTGCGCGCTGCTGCGGCAAGCTCGAACTCTCACTCTGCTGCGACGCCGTCGACGAGGCGGCCGGCCCGGCCGTAGACGCAGACGCACCGCTCGGCAAGCCAGCTCTGGCTTTCGCTGTCCGCATGATCTCGTCCACGATCGAGGGCTGCATGCCCCGCCTGACCGCTTTCGCTTGAGGGGGTGGCGAGGGTTCTAGCGGGGTACCCCGGCGAGTGCCCAGCGCTGGAATCCCTGGCACGGGTGCTGGCGGCGAGAACTTGGGCGGCTCGGACGACCGCCTAAGACTGCGCACGTTGTCGGTGTCGGGGGCCGCGTGCACAAATCCATGTTCGCGCATGATGCTATCGCGGCTATCGTCAGATTCCGGTTCCGGTTCGGCACAGGGAGGTGTTTCCGATTGACCAGGGGGTGTGCGATCGAACGGTGATCCGGCGCCATTCGCGGAAGAGGTACCAGACCCGCGCATCGAAGACGCATTCGGTCTCGCATCAGCGCTCGTTCCGGCCCACTTCAACGCCGCCGCAGATAGTTGCTCGTTCGTCATCGGCGCGTTCTCTGCTTCTGATGGGGTCTCTAACTGGCGGCAGATCGCTCCTCGTCTCCGATATGACAGCCGTCGGCGTGTGAAACATGTCGATCGAGGTGGTACTGCTCGAGGTAGCCGATCGAACTCGGTTCGCCTGCATCGCTTGCATCATCTCGGCAGCGGTGCACTGTTTCGCCTGATCGAGAACAGAACCGCCAAACGCAGCCGCACGCAGTCGGAACGGATTGTTGTTCAGATCCCCCGCGGGGTCCGACCGGCGCTCGGGTATGGCTATAGGTGGCGGCATCTTGCTCGAATCGAGAGGTTCAGCTTTCAGCACCGGCGCGGCAGAACTGGTAGCGAGCGTGGTCGTTGATGTTGACACGTGGGCCGAGCCCCTCGTATTGTCGACCACCCAGTCCGAGTACTGAGTGAGGT
>VBWC01000006.1 GCA_006218035.1 Gammaproteobacteria bacterium | reverse complement strand
CACACTTTGGCACCTAGATGCCGTTTTAGAAAGTGGGCGTCCATTCCATTACCCTACAAGGCTACCTATTAAATAATCGTAACGGCGCGGAATATCTGCCGGCCGGGACCAACCCGGCGGGCAAGGCATTACGAGTTGAAATGCACCACGCCGGTCAGCCCCAGCACCAGGACCACGCCGCCGAAAACGATGCGGTACCAGGCGAAGAATCTGAAATCGTGACGGGCGATAAAGGCGAGAAAGGCCTTCACCACGACCAGCGCGCTGAAAAAAGCGCATACCAGTCCGGTTAGCAGCAAGGCGGTCTCTTCGGTGTGGATCAGGTCGCGGCTTTTATAGAGGTCGTACAACGTCGCCGCGAACATGGTGGGGACGGCGAGAAAAAACGAGAACTCGGTTGCCGCCTGCCGCGACAGTCCGCTCAGCAAACCGCCCATGATGGTGGCGCCGGCGCGCGATACGCCGGGAAACAACGCGAAACTCTGCGCCACGCCTACTTTGAGCGCGTCCTGCCAGCGCATATCGTCGACGTGTTCGATACGCGGCGTGCGCTGGCGCGACTCGATCCACAAAATCGCGAAACCGCCGAGCACCAGCGCGGCGGCCACCGACACCGGATTGAACAGATAGGCCTTGATAGTGGAGTGCAGCAACAAACCCAGCACCGCTGCCGGCAGGAAGGCGATGAACAGATTGGCGACGAAGCGCCGCGCCGCCGGATCATGGCCCACGCCGCGCGCCACGCTCGTTACCTTGGCGCGGTAATGCCAGACGATGGCGAGGATGGCGCCGAGCTGGATGAAGATATTGAAGGTCTTGGCGCGTTCGCCGGTGAAATCCAGCAGATCGGCGGCGATGATGAGATGGCCTGTACTGGAAATCGGCAGAAACTCGGTGGCCCCTTCAAGCAGGCCGAGCAGCGCGGCCTTGAGGTAAAGCAATATGTCCACAACAGATCATCGTTCGAGGTCGGGCCGCGAGGATAGCACCAAGTGAATGACAAATTAAAGGAGGCTCTGATGTGTCGTCATTCCGGGCGGAGCGTAGCGGAGACCCGGAATCCAGTGCCTTCGAAACAGGGTGTTACTGGATTCCTCGGCGGCCGTTCCCGACGCCGCTCTACCTCTTGCATCCATGCAGTCGCGCTTTCGCGGGAATGACAACAAGATGATTATTCAGAGCCTCCTAAAGTTTATAGCCATCGCCGGGCTGCCCGGGGCCGGGTTGCGACCGAGCAGAACCTCGAGCTGCGCATCATTCTTTCGCAGCCCCGCCCTGCGATCCGCCCGGCGTAATCCGCACATCCACCGTCATGCCGAGACGCAGCGGTGAGCGCTCCTGTAGCCCGATCTTGACCTGCACCACCTTCAGGCCGAGGTTGATGGCGGGATTGCTTGGGCGGATCTTGCGGGTGCCGGCGTAATCGGCGATCTCGCGTATGGTGCCGCTGAATGTCGTGCCGGGATAGGCGTTGGAACTCACGTTGGCGATATCATCAACGTGTATTCTTCCGCCATCGGTCTCATCGACCTCGGCATTGATCCAGATTTTGGTCAGATCGGCGATCGCCAGGATCGGAATTTCGGGCGTGACGCCTTCGCCTTCATCCATGTAACGCTCGATGACCGTACCGGTGATAGGCGAGCGGATAATCGTTTTTTCGAGGCGCTTGCGATCGTAATCGAGCGCGGCCTTGGCGAGCCCGACCTCGGCACGATAACGTTGTACGGTTTCCGGTTTTGCGCCTTCTTCGAGAAGCTTCTTGCGCTGATTGAGTTCTTTGACCGCGGCTTGTGCGGATTTGAGCGCTGCCTCGCGTTCGTCAATCATCGCCTGCGACGCCATGTTTTTGGTATGCAGTTCGCGGTTTCGGTCGAGCTGATGTTGTGCCTCTTCCATGCGTGCATTGGCGCCGTCCAGGCTGGCGCCGAGGGCAAGGATTTCCTCGGTGCGCGCACCGGACTTTATTTCCGTCAACCGCCGCTCTGCTACTACCAGCTCCTGTTCACCTCGCTGCACTTGTGCCTGCAAGTCCGCGTTGTCCAGCACGATCACGATCTGTCCCTTTTCAACCTGATCGCCTGGCTTGACGAGAATCTTCGCGATTCTTCCGCTGAGTTCGCCGGTACCGAGATCGACATCGAAGCCCGGCATGGTTTCCACTTTGCCTTCCGCGGTAACCCAGGCAGCCCGTAACGACGCATTCACCTGCGCGGGCGAGACGCCGGATAGTCGATAAGCCCATAGGCGATCGGCACCACGACCACGATGCCGGCGCCAATCCATATCCGCTTCATGATGACACTCTCCCGTCTTCCAGAACGATTACGCGATGCGCGGCGTCTTGCGCCTTGGCGTCGTGACTGACAATCGCGACGGCCTGGCCCGCCTCTTCCGCCAGAGTGCGCAGCAGCATAAGAACATCGCGCCCGGTGCGCGAGGCTAACGCGCTCGAGCAAGGCCATGGCTTACGCGGCCGCGACACGCGGTCCACGCCTTTCATGCGCAACACGACCTCGACGTTCTCCAGCGCCGTGAGCGATCCGAACAGGTTGAACGCCTGAAACACGAAACCAAAATACTGCCGCCGGATATCGGGTAATGCGTTCTCGCCGAGTTCACTCATCCTTGTCGTTGACGATAACGCGGCCGCCGACGCAGTTGCAGTCCATGATCGACAATAACGTGGTCTTGCCAGACCCTGACGGGCCCATGATCAGCAGCACTTCTTTACGGGCGAGCGTCACGGTCACGTCTTCGAGTGCGACGACCCGGGCGCCGCCTTCACCAAAAGTTCGGGTGACGGACTGCGTTTCGAGAATTGGCGATGGCATGGCGATCATTCCCGAAAGACGATGGCCGGGTCGAGTGCCTTGACCTTGCGCACGGAAACATACGCGGCGACAAGGCAGGTCAGCACAATGACGACAAACAATATGATGAAGATGTCGGCGTCGGTATGGCGCACCACGCCCGTGGCGTTGCGCATCATGCCGATGTCGATCGCGACATCCATCAGCGTGAGCACTGTCGAGAACACGCTGCCGACCAGCGTGATCACCAATCGACCCCGCTCCTGAAACAATATCTTGAACGCCAGCCACAACATCGGGTTATGTCACCTTGCGCGACTTGTCTGTGATTGCCTGATACTGGTTACTTACACCCGCTCATCACCATAATGCACCCGCCAGGCGTGACGATAAAAGTCTGCGCGATAGATAGCAACACTTCAGTCCGCCTTCGCTCAAATGGCCGATCAATCAACTTGGGATTGGCCGCGAAACGGGACAGAATATCGGCCGCAGTGTCTGCGCAGCAGCAGGCGCACGTGGCTTGCCGCGACAATTACCGGACTGCAGGGTGCAATAGCGTAGAGACTGTGAAAGTATTTTCGGCTTTTGCTCCCGCTCCCACAGGGATTTACGCCCGGAGGGTAAAAGGGACGCTGAGCTTCTTTCAAGTTTCGGTGAATACTTTCACAGCCTCGTAGCGTATTGCGCCGCATGAATAGTTTGTGTTGCGGCGAAGCGTCTGGTGGGTTGCGCAAAAAGCGCCAACCCGTCCTGCGGGGCTATGCACAATAGGGGATGTAGTCATCCTCGTGCGCGGTTGCGTAGGTGTTCCGGCCCTTGTATTCGTAATATTTTGTCATGGCCTCAAAATGACTTGCCGCTTCTACGGTCCATACCAATCTGGCCCGTTTGCTCAAGTACGATCTGATTTCGTTGCCGTCCGGTCCGGCGAGACAGAAAATATCCCGCCGACCTTCATCCATCCAGAGTTCGTGTCGCATCTTTCTTCGCCTTATCGATATAACAGCATAACAGCTGTTCGTCGGACGAGCCGTGGCCGCGCCCGATAAAAAGTAATCGTTGGAACCCCGGACTGGTTCGCCATACCCCCGTCTGCGCAGGGCGAAGCAAGGCCCTGCACAGAACATATATTCGAGAGCGGAAGTCCGACACCAGGAATGAGTCAGTTACTGGATTCCCGGTCCGCGGGAATAACAGGCAGGAAATTAATCAGCGCTCCTTCGGCAACGCTACTTCTGTACTTCTGTCAGCGCACGGCACACTCGTCGCGATAGATGCGAAAGCCGGGGTCACAAGCCCAATCGTTGCCGGAGTAGTCGGTGTGGGCGTTCACCGGCACCGCAAGGGCCATGCAGGTCGCGCCGGATTTTTTGTAGCCACGTTCGCAGCTCCAGTCGCTGCCCGAACGGTCGAGGTAGGCGTTCGTGGGAATGTCGACGGCCACGCAGGCATCGCGCACTTGCTGGTAACCGCGATTGCACTCCCAGCCCAGGCCGTAGGCGCCATCGACCAGATAGGCACCCGACGGTACGACTATGGCCACGCAGCCGTCGCTGTCCTTGCGATAACGGCGGTCGCATTTCCAGCCGGTGCCGGACGCATCCAGATAGGCATGGGCCGGGATCTCGATCGCGATGCACGC
This sequence comes from Gammaproteobacteria bacterium, assembly GCA_006218035.1. GTDB lineage: Bacteria > Pseudomonadota > Gammaproteobacteria > VBWC01 > VBWC01 > VBWC01. The sequence goes on along the minus strand of VBWC01000006.1, from coordinate 80,930 downwards.
CGTGTTGTTACCCTTCAGATAACCTCGATTGCACTCCCAGCCGCTGCCGTAGTCTTTGGCGCGCGCATTCAGCGGCACATCACTGGCGTCATCCGTCGCAAATGCGGTCCCGGCGGCGGCCAGCAGCATTGCGACCACCACGGACGAGACGGAAAAGGTGCGCTGTGTGGAATTTCGTCTCAAGTGTTGTCCTTCGTCGGGTAACGACCACACGGCAGATAAGGCAGTAGCGACTATCGTGATTGCCCGCGGCGGGAGCGGCCCGGCGCGAGACCAGCGCTTGCGGAGGCCCGACCTTACGCCCCCGGGGGCGAAATTGATATCTATTTCTCGTGAGATCGCCACAGGGGCGACCCTGCCCGCGGGTTTTGTTGCCGGAGCGGGCGGCCGGTCCTGATCGCGCCGGTATCTAATCGCACTGCGAAGGCGTATACTCGCGCCATCGAACCGGGCCGGATTTCCAGTCTCGTCAACCCGATAAGATTCTGGGACTGACTGAACCAGCCATGTAAACGGTGCAGGCAACAGTACACCGCAACGATACCAGGCGCCTGGGCAAGCGGCGCGATTGCGATAGTGATGATGCCTGAGCACGTTCATCGGATTATCCAGACGCCGCCCGCCGGCAGTAAACGCCGTCAGTAGGCCGGCATGTTGACAGCCGCAAACAAGCGAACACTAAAACACGGCAGCGTGTGCCACCAACACCGCGCGCCGTGTGACGAACCAATCGTCGGAGCCGACAAGTGATGAACCCTGAAGTCAAAGTAACTACACCCGAACCGAAATACCGCGTGATCTCGGTAGAAAAAACCCCTGCCCCCGAGAGTATGACGGGTATCTGGCATCGCTATGTCATCGGCGAGGGCAATTCACGGGTGGACGGCATCAAATGCGGCTCGATGCAGGTCGTCAAGCAGCACGCCGAAACGGTTGCCGAGAATCTCAATTCGCGGTCGGGTACGAAAAGTTTTCCGAACTACGTCGCGCGTAACAAGAAGCGGGCGATGCAGCTCCGCTCAACAAAGACGACCTGAACTGTACGCGCGCCATGCGGCCGGCGCCGGCCGCATGGCGGTAGCTCAAACAGTGGTTGCGGCAATATCGTTTTGTGACTGTTGCATCTTTTCTGGATACTTCCCCTCTTTATTACATAGTGTACCGGTGACGGTTGTACGGTCGGCGTGATGCCGCGCCGGTAACGCCCGCATACAGGATCGTGTGCATGATTCTGCGCCGCGTTACGTTCCCGATCGATTGTTGTGTCAGGGAATAACATTATTCGGGGACCGGCGCACCGCACCAATACGACACTTTTACCGGCTGTCGTTCGTACGGCGCGGCGCGGCCTGCCATAGCAAAACCGCTGACGAGCCGGCCGCGCAACTGCTGCCGAACATCATGGATTTCGAGTGGGCCGATTTCAGCTACCAGCCGGTCACGCCGGGCAACGCCGGATTGATCGTGTTTCCGGTACTCGCGGCGCTGTGTGAATGCCGGGTGTTGCCGCTCGCCTGTTGAAACTGCGCGGGCAAGGCGGCTCGACGGCCACCGGATCAGCCGCCGGCATCAGTCACTCACCACGCACCAACCCCGCCTCGACCTTGTCGCGCAGCGGTTTCCCCGATAACTGTTCGATGAGCACCAGCGCGAAGTCCATGGCGGTACCGGGACCGCGTGAGGTAATCACCTTGCCGTCGACAACGACTGCGGCGGATGCGACCGTCATGCCCGGCGCCGCCAGCGCGTCCAGCGTACCCGGGTAGGCGGTCGCCCGCCTGCCATCGAGCAGACCGGCGGCAGCCAGTACCTTCGGCGCGGCACAGATTGCCGCCGTGTACTTGCCCTGTCCTGCCATCCGTTGCAACAGTTCGCGGATACGGCGGTCCTGATGGAGATGATCCGCACCCGGGCCGCCGCCCGGCAGAGCGATCATGTCGAATGTCTGGGTCAGCGCGTCGTCGAGCGTCGTGTCGGGCAGCAAGCGCACACCGCGACTGGCGATCACCGGTTGATCGTCGAGCCCTGCCGTCACCACGTCGATGCCGGCACGGCGCAACAGATCGATGATGGTAACGGCTTCCAGCTCCTCGCAACCCTGGGCGAGCGGCACCAGTACGCGCGGCATGGCGGTTTCCTCGACAGTTGGTTTATTCGGGCGGTTTGCTTTCGGGCGGCTGGTGAAACAACACTGGCGTCGTGACCGGGCCGGCCGGACCGCGGCGTTGCCGCACTTCGCCGGCAACACCGCCGCCCGCCATGCGCACCGGCGGCGCGACGTTCTGACGCGAGACCATTTCGGACACCGTCACCAGCCGCACGCCGTACTCATCCAGGCGCGGTAAATAGCGCTCCAGCACCGCCAGCGTTTCCGGATAGGGATGGCCGATGGCGAGCGCCGCGCCACGCTGTCTGGCCTTCGCGACCAGCTGTTCGAACCGGGCGGCAATCTCCTGTTCCGAGCGTTCGTTGTCCAGGAAAATATCGCGCTCGAGATTCGGCACGCCGAACTGGGCGGCGACCTCGTAGGCGACCGAGCCCGACGTGGTGCGGCTGTCGACGAAAAACAAATTGCCGATCTGGCCAATCTCCCGCATGACCCATTGCATATATACCGGATGACGTGTCAGCAGGCTGCCCATGTGATTATTGATGCCGGTGACGTACGGCACGGCGGCGAGATCGTCGCGCAGCGTCGCTATCACCTCCTGTTCGGACATTTTGCTGGTGATCGCACCGGCACCGAGTGCACGATGATTGATGGATTCCATCGGCAGATGCAACACCACTTCCTTGTTGCGCGCGTGGGCGAGTTCCGCCAGCTGTACGGCGTGTGTGCGATGCGGCAGAAAACTGTAGGTGACCGCGCCCGGCAGATCGATTGCGCGCTGGCCGGCCGGGCGGCTCTCGCCCATGTCGTCGATGATCAGTGCAATGACCGGCAGGTCCTGGCGTACCGCGACTACGGGAGGGGTATCCGCGCGCACGGATACAGACAACACCAACGCAGGGAGCAGCGCCGCTAGCGCGCGCGATCCCATGCGTGGTGTTCAGAGGTGTATAGACCCGGATCGGGCGGCGCTTCCATGTCGCGTACCTTACCGCTGTTTATTGAGGATGTTCAACCCTTTCAGCAGATTCAACGCTTCGTACAACTGATAATCCTGCGCCGCGAGACTGACCGGTTTGGCGGGGGTAGCGGGTGTAGTGGTCGCCGCCGCGTCATCCTCAACAGGCTTCTTCGGCTTGGCGGTGCCATTTTCGAGATGTCCGGACAGATTCGCTTCCTTGACCGGCTCGATCGCCGGCGCTTCGCCGGCCGTGACAACGACGTTCTCGGTGACGACGTCCGGCTCGATACCTTGTGCCTGTATCGAACGGCCCGACGGCGTGAAATAACGCGCCGTCGTCAGCTTCAGCGCGGAACCGTCGACCATCGGCAAAATCGTCTGCACCGACCCCTTGCCGAAGGTCTTCGTTCCCATGACGATCGCGCGGCCGTGGTCCTGCAATGCGCCGGCGACAATCTCCGATGCCGAGGCCGAACCGCCGTTCACCAGCACCACCATCGGCGTGCCTTTCAACACGTCGACCGGCGTCGCCTTGTAACTCAGCTGCGCGCTGTCGCGGCGCCCTTCCGTGTAAACAATCATGCCCTGCTCAAGAAACGCATCCGACACCGTCACGGCCGCCGTCAGCACGCCGCCCGGATTGTTGCGCAGATCGAGCACCATCCCCTTGAGGCTGCCGTCGTTTTCCTTTTTGAGCGCGCTGATCGCCTCAACCATGTCCTCGCCGCTATGGCTCTGGAACTGGGTAATGCGCACGTAGCCGTAACCCGCATCGAGGATTCTGGACTTGATACTCTTGACCTGAATGACGTCGCGGACAATGGTGATCTCCAGCGGCTTGTCCGCGCCTTCACGCACAATGGTCAGACGGATCTTGCTGCCGGGCTTGCCGCGCATCATCTTGACGGCGTCGGCCAGCGACATGCCTTTGACCGGCGCCTCGTCGAGACGGATGATCAGATCGCCGGCCTTAACGCCGGCCCGCGCCGCCGGGGTATCGTCAATCGGCGCGATGACCCGGACGAAACCGTCTTCCATGCCGACCTCGATACCGAGGCCGCCGAATTCGCCCGACGTGCCGACACGCAGTTCGCGGAAGGCTTCCTCGTCCAGAAAGGCGGAATGGGGATCGAGACCGGCCAGCATGCCGCGCACGGCGTCCTCGAGTAATTTTTTGTCATCAACCTCTTCGACGTACTCTTCCTTGATCTTGCCGAATACCTCGGTGAAGGTGCGCAGCTCCTGTAACGGCAGCGGGCTTGCGCTACCTGATTCGCGTTCCGCAAGCACCCCCTGACCGATTGTCAGCGACACACCGACAAGCAGCCCCAGTGCCAGTAACAGAATATTGCGAACCTTCGTTTTCATCTAATGCTCCTTGAGAACGCGCGGCGACTGTCCCGCCGACCACAGTGACTCCGTATTAATACCAACCTTATCGGAACGTGCTGGGCGACACTTTACCAGAAAATACCGCGCGTGAAGACCGGGAGCGCGCTAGCCGCGCCGCGCGCCGCACCAGATGGCGGGGTTTTTGGGTATCCCGTTATGACGCACCTCGAAATACAGTGCCGCGTTGTCGCGCCCGCCGCTGTTGCCTACCGTAGCGATGACTTCCCCCTGTTCGACCCAGTCGCCGACATCCTTGAAAAGGCTCTGGTTGTGACCGTAAAGACTCATGTAACCATTACCGTGATCAATGATCATCAGCAAACCGAAGCCACGCAGCCAGTCGGCAAACGCCACGCGGCCATGGGAGATGCCCTTGACCTCGGTGCCTTCCGCCACCGCGATCGTCACGCCGTTCCACTTCATCGTGCCCGGCGGGCGCGGGCTGCCGAAGGCAGTGGTGACCTGACCGCTCACCGGCCACGACAATTTTCCCTGGAGCCTGCCGAATTGCTCGTGGTTGCCCGGATTCGCGGGAACGTTATCGAAGGTGCGTTGCAGTTCGCCGACGAGCCGCTCCAGACGCTTCTCGTCGTCGGTCAGCTGCTTCAGCTGTTGTTCCTTGCCGCGTATCTCGGTGTTTAGTTTCGCGATGACCTCGCGGCGCTCGCCGACCGACCTTTCGAGATCCTGCTTTTGCCGTTGCTGGCTGCGCGACAGATCCTCAAGCTGCTCCTTCTTCAGGGAGATCGCCGTCTGCGTGGTCTTGAGCGCCATCAGCCCCGAGGTCACCCGGGTGATATGGTCGGACCGGGCCTGGTTCAGATAGTCGTAATAGGTCAGGGTCCGACCGACCGTGGCGGGATTCTGCTGACTGAGCAGCAGCTTGAGGTAGCCCTGACGCCCCAGTGCATAGCCGGCGCGGAACTGCCGGGCCAACAGGTCCTGCTGGCTGGCGAGCACCGTTTCCTGCTGGCGGCGTTCTGCTTGCAGATTGTCCAGATCACGGTTGCGCAGCGTCAGTTCGGCGCGGACGGCGCGCAACGAGCGGTTGAACGCGCCGATATCCTGTTCCGCCAGTTTGAGCTTGCCGCGCAACGTGCTGTGCTGGTCGCGATCCGCGTCGAGCGACTTGCGTAGCGCCTCGATCTTCTGCCGCAGCTTGCCAAGTTCGGCCTCCTTGACCGACGGCGCTTCACCGGCGCAAGGGTTACCGGCGATCGCCAGCGCAACCATCATGAACACGGCCTGGCGCCAGCGCCCCGACCGTGCGGCACGGCAGCAATGCTGCTCAGATCGGTGGAAGAGTTGTCGGCAAGGATTCACGGGCGTTCATCGCGGCGGCGGTCGGGCCTGGTGACAGCATGCAAAGTTCGCCGTGAAAAATCCAGCCCGCGCATCGCGCGGCAACCGCTATTGGTTGACGATGACCAGCGACTCGCCATTCATTTCGGCGGGCTGTTTGAGCTTCATCAAATAAAGCATGGTCGGCGCCACATCGGATAACGCACCACTCGGCGACATGACTGCCGGACGTCCGATATAAATAAACGGTACCGGATTGCTGGTATGCGCCGTGTGCGCCTGCTGGGTCTGCTCATCGGCCATCTGTTCGGCGTTACCGTGATCGGCGGTAATCAGGATCTCGCCGCCGGCCTTGCGGGTCGCCGCGATGACGCGGCCGAGACATCGGTCCAGCGCCTCGATCGCCGCCACGGCGGCGTCGAACTTGCCGGTATGCCCCACCATGTCGGCGTTGGCGTAGTTGCAGATGATCACGTCGTACTGACCGGACTCAACCGCGCCGATCAGGCGGTCGGTGACCTCCGGCGCGCTCATTGCCGGTTGCTGGTCGTAGGTCGGCACCCTGGGCGACGGCACCAGAATCCGGTCTTCCCATTCGTAGGGATGCTCGACGCCACCGTTGAAGAAAAAGGTGACGTGCGCATACTTTTCCGTTTCAGCGATACGCAGCTGGCGCAGTCCCAGCTTCGCGACATACTCACCAAACACGTTGCTCAGCCGTTCGGCCGGAAACGCGACCGGCACGTAGAAAAACTCCTTGTTGTATTCGGCGAGGCTGACGAACGATGCGAGTTTCGGCACGTAATGCCGTTTAAACCCCTTGAAATCCTGCTCGATAAACGCCTTGGTCAGCTGCCGGGCGCGGTCGGACCGGAAGTTCATGAAAATGACGACGTCACCGTCGGCCATTTTTACCGGCCTGCCGTCGGCGCCGGTGATCGCCGTCGCCTTGACGAACTCGTCGTTCTCGCCGCGTTCATAGGCCATCTTCAGGCCGGTCAGCGCATCGGGTGCCTGAAACTCCGCCGCGCCTTCGGCAAGCAGGTCGTACGCGGTCTGCACGCGATCCCAACGATAATCCCTGTCCATCGCAAAATAACGGCCGATGATCGATGCGACCTGGCCACTGCCCAGCTCGGCGAACTGCTGCTCGACGGCACGCAGCGATTCCTCGGCGCTGCGCGGCGGCGTATCGCGGCCATCGAGAAACGCGTGGAGATAAACCCGGCGGGCGCCGCGTTCCACCGCCAGCTTGATCGTCGCCTGGATATGCTCCTCGTGGCTGTGCACGCCACCCGGGGAGAGCAGGCCGAAGATATGCAGTGCCTTGCCGCTCTGGATCACGGCGTCGACCGCGCCGGTCAGCGTGCTGTTGGTAAAGAACGATCCGGTCTTGATCGACCGGTTGATACGGGTCAGCTCCTGGTAGACGACGCGGCCGGCGCCCATGTTGAGATGACCGACCTCGGAATTGCCCATCTGCCCCGCCGGCAGGCCGACGTCGGCACCGGAGCAGCGAATCAGCGTGTGGGGAAACTTGTGCCAGATCTCATCCCAGACCGGCGTGCAGGCGGCATGTATCGCGTTTCCCTGCGTGTTTTCGCTGTAGCCCCAGCCGTCAAGGACGATCAGGACCAGAGGTTTGTGTTTCAGTCGCATGGTAATTCGTTAATTCGTTCGACAATCCGGCCGGCCCGCCGGCGACCACTGTCGCGGCACCGGCAAACCACCCCGCGGCGCGTTGGCAACCCTGGGGCAACCGCAGTATTATAGCGTGCTGAAATTATTTATTTGTACAAGAATTACCAGGAATCCGGCGGTGCTGAAAATTTCCGTTGCACGCCGGCCTCCGCGATAGCTGAAGACGATCGGACGACCTGACCTGCTACCGATGTTGCATTCCAGTAACGACGAGCGCCGCCGCGGCGGGTTGCCGCAGGAACCCGCGTTGGACGTTTTCGTCAACGCCGGATTTATCAACATGAACACCATGGTGTTATACCAGTGATCGTCGAATTTATTATTAATCATCCGTTTCTGGTCGGGGCGCTGATCATTCTTCTGGTGCTGCTGATCGCCGGCGAGGTCAAACGCGCGCTGCTGGGCTTCAAGGACATCAAGCCCGCCGAGGTCATCCGCCTGATCAATCATCAGGACGCCGTTGTGCTGGACGTGCGCGACGATCGCGAATTTGAAAACGGCCATATCGTCAACGCCGTGCATGTCCCGTTCGCCTTGCTCGACGGGCGTCTCGATCATCTGGACAAATACAAGGGCCGGCCGTTTGTCGTTGTCTGCAAGACCGGCCAGCAATCGGCGCGCGCCGGCGTCATGCTGAAGAACCGGGGATTCGAGCCCGTTTTCAAGCTGGGCGGCGGCATGCTCGCCTGGAAGAACGCCGATGCACCGGTGACCACCGCATAAGCTATTGAACACGGCCAGTCGCGGCCGCACGAGCAAGGAATAACGTCATGTCTGAAACCGATAATCAAGCCACCACGACCGATCCGCGCAAATTCCATATCCACAAGATATACCTGAAGGACGTGTCGTTCGAGACGCCGAATTCGCCGGATATCTTTGGCGAACAGGAATGGAAGCCCGATGTCAGCTTCGAGCTGCGCAATACTGCCAAGAAACTCAAGGACGGTTTCCATGAAGTGGTACTGTCGGTCACGGTCACCGCGAAACTGGGTGACAAGGTCGCCTACCTGGTCGAGGTACACCAGGCCGGCATTTTTTCGCTGGAAGGTCACAGCGACGAGCAACTGGCGGAGATGGTCGGCGGATATTGCCCGGGCATTCTGTTTCCGTTTGCACGCGAGGCGGTATCCGACGTGGTCACGAAAGGCAGTTTTCCGCAATTGCTGCTGGCGCCGGTGAATTTTCTCGCGCTGTACCAGCAACATATCACGCGCCAGAAACAGGAAGGCGCCTCCAGGGCGACCTCCCACTGAACAGCCGAGGATGGCAGGTGACCGCACCGACACCAGCATGCGCTAACCTCAACGCGGTGACCGGTCGCGCGCGGTGGCGGTAACAACCGCAACGCCGCAGGCGGTCACGGTTTTGGGCGCGGGCTCGTGGGGCACCGCGCTGGCGTGTCTGATGGCCCGCAACGGTCTGCGGATTACGCTGTGGGACCATGATGCGCGGCAAATCACGGCGCTTGAACATGACCGCGTCAATGCGCGCTATCTGCCGGGCGTTTCGCTGCCCGACAACATCCGCCTTTGCCAGACGCTGGAGCAGGCGCTCGCGGCAACCCCCGATGTGCTGATGGCGGTCCCGAGTCACGCGTTTCGCGCGGTGTTGCAACGGGCCGCGCCATTCCTGAATGCCGATACCGGACTGGCCTGGGCGACCAAGGGGCTGGAACCGGTCAGTTGCAAGCTGTTGCACGAGGTGCTTGCCGAGGAACTCGCCGGCACGCATCGTACCGCGGTGATCTCGGGGCCGACCTTCGCGCGCGAGGTCGCCGCCGGCCTGCCGACGGCGGTCACCGTCGCCTCCGCCGACGCCGCTTATGCCGACCGCTGGGCGTCCTTCCTGCACAGCAACAGTTTCCGCGCCTACACCTGCGGTGATATCGCCGGCGTCGAACTCGGCGGCGCGATCAAGAACGTACTCGCCATCGCGACCGGCATTGCCGATGGGCTCGGCTTCGGCGCCAACACGCGCGCGGCGCTGATTACGCGCGGCCTGGCCGAGATGATGCGCCTCGGTATCGCGCTCGGCGGCCGCCGGGAAACATTCATGGGCCTTGCCGGCCTGGGCGATTTGATACTGACCAGTACCGACGACCAGTCGCGCAACCGCCGCCTCGGTCTGGCGCTGGGTCGCGGTCACTCGCTGGAGTCCGCGCGCGCCGCCATCGACCAAGTGATCGAGGGCGTGCAGACCGCGCGTGAGATTCATACGCTGGCGCGGCGACACGCGATCGACATGCCGATCACCGAGCAGGTATATCGGGTGTTGTATGAAGGCTGCGCACCGCGCGATGCCGTGCAGGCACTGCTCGGGCGGGATCCGAAAGCGGAAACGCCGTGATCAGTCGACGAAGATGAAGGCGATGATACTCGCGGCCGGTCGTGGCGAGCGCATGCGTCCGCATACGGACCATACGCCGAAACCGCTGCTGGTGGCCGGTGACCGGCGCTTGATCGAACACCATCTGGTCGCGCTGGTGGCGGCCGGTATCACCGACGTCATCATCAATCACGGCCACCTCGGCGAGCAGATTGAGGCCCTGCTGGGTGACGGCGCGCGTTACGGCGCCAGCATCCGCTATTCGCGCGAAGGCGGCGAGACGCTCGAAACCGGTGGCGGCATCGTCAAGGCACTGCCGCTGCTCGGCGCGGAGCCGTTTCTGGTGGTCAACGGCGATATCTGGACCGACTATCCCTACGCGCGCCTGCGCGCGCGCGGCAAGGATCTCGCGTTTCTCGTACTGACCGATAATCCGGCGCATCACCCGGCCGGCGACTTCGGCCTGAACGACGGGCGCGTCATCGTCGATGCCGCCACCCGGCTGACCTTCACCGGCATCGCCGTTTACCACCCGGCGCTGTTCGCGGACTGCCAGCCGGGCCGGTTCCCGCTGGCGCCGCTGCTGCGCCATGCCGCCGCCAGGCGTCAGGTCGGCGGCGAACATTACCGCGGCCAGTGGATAGACGTCGGCACGCCGCAGCGCCTGGCCGAGGTCGATGCGATGTTACGTGCGCGCCTTGGCGCAACTTAGCCCGAAGTTTTCCCCGCACTACCGGGCATGCCGACCGTTATTCTTCCCGCGCCGGCGGCAAGATTCGTCCCCGGCGGCCGGTCCACGCCGTCGATGCTGACGCGCGATGCCCGCATGGTGCGCCGGAACGGCCTGCGCTACCGGATGGAACGGTTGACATAGCCAACGCGCACGCAACCGCCGCGGTGACGGTTACTGTGTCACCGCGATGGCTTGAACGGTCGGGCGTATGGGCGGTACCGGCCGGGCCAGCCCGCAGGGTCGCGTGAATCTAGTGCTGGTTCCGGAGTATCGCGAACAATCGATCTTTTAATGCGAGGCGGCGTTTTTTCAGCTCGCCGATGTAGGCGTCGGAGACGGGTTGCATCATCTGTTCGATGCCGTAGATCTTCTTGTCCGTACCGTCATATTCGTACAGCAATCGGGAGAAGTCGGTATTGCTGGATTTCAGTGTGTGGATGGTTCTTGCGAATTCCGGAAATTCCTCAGTCAGGTCGTGACGTGCACCGTACATAGACAGGTACCCCCCTTTCGATTTGTCTGAAACAAAAAGAAGCGCGGCTACAAAGGCCACTCCCGCAACCACCGGTATGGGATCAGTTCGAAGCGTCTCATGGGCCCGGCGCGACTGTCAATGAACATCATGGTGCCGTGCGGCGCCGGATAGTCACGCTTAGTCTATTGAACTAGAACGCTTTAAGTTGCTGCCGACCGTGCTGCGTCGAAGCCAGCGGCCGACTCAAGGCCATGCGGATAAAACGGGATTCAGCGTGGACCATCGCCCTTGAGCGCGTCGATGGCCGCGATACGCCGCTGCCGTAATGCCTCGGCCATGGCCGCGCCGCTATACCCGGCGGCGGCCAGCGCCCCGGCATCGACGGCGCGCGCCGCGGCGAATGCCGCACGCATATGGTGCTGCTGCGGGTAAGGCGCCTCCTCCTGACCGGCGCGGCCGCGCGCATCGGCGAGACACACCAGCAGAAACTGCTCGAACCGCTCGGGGCGGCGAAAGGCATCGAGACGCTGCAATACGTCGAGCAGGGTGCCGGGCCGCAGTTCACCGGCGCGGTGACAGTGGCTGTGATAACGCGCGGCAAGCATGGCCAGATCGCGATAGTCATTCGGCACGGACAACCGCGCGCACAACGCCTCGACGAGCGCGACACTGCGTTGCTCATGACCGGGATGCTGCGGCCAGTCGGCCGCCGGCGTCGTGCCCTTGCCCAGATCATGCACCAGTGACGCAAAGCGCACCCGGGTATCCGGCGTGAGGCGGGCGGCACAATCGAGCACCGCCATCACATGCTTGCCGGTATCAATCTCGGGATGGAAATCGCGCCGTTGCGGCACACCGTACAGGACGTCGATCTCCGGAAACAGGCGGGCGAGCGCGCCGCAACTGCGCAGCACCTCAAAAAACCGCGACGGCTGCTGCTCGCCGAGTGCGCGTGCCACCTCGACCCAGATACGCTCCGCGACCAGCGCGTCGACTTCACCGGCGGCGACGATGCCGTGCATCAGTGCGATCGTTTCGTCGGCCACCCGGAAACCGAGCGGGGCAAACCGCGCGGCGAAACGCGCGACACGCAGAATACGCAACGGATCCTCGACGAATGCCGGCGAGACGTGACGGATGATTTTCCGGGCCAGATCATCCCGCCCGCCGAACGGATCGATCACCGCGCCGCCGTCGTCCTCGGCCAGCGCGTTGATCGTGATGTCGCGGCGGCGCAGATCCTCCTCCAGGGTCACATCGGGCGCGGCATGCACGACGAAACCCGTGTAGCCGGGGCCGGTCTTGCGTTCGGTGCGCGCCAGCGCATATTCCTCGCGGGTGTCGGGATGCAGGAATACCGGGAAGTCCTTGCCGACGCGCCGGTAACCGAGCTGTTCCATCTGCTCGGGCGTCGCGCCAACAACCACCCAGTCGCGGTCCACCACCGGCAGGCCGAGCAGCCGGTCACGCACCGCTCCGCCGACCCTATATATTTTCATCGATCTTCAATATCGTCCGCGCCGTGGTGGCGGCAACCGCCTAGTCATGGCGCGCGTGATGACGGATTTCATCGAACGGATCGCCTTTGCGGGCGACATAGCGCGGCACGATCGATTCGATCGACGCCGGGGTTATACCGAATACGTCGGGAAACCCGCCGGCGCAAACACCGTCCACCTGCATCGACAGATAATTATCATAGGTCAGCGGCTTGCCCGGCAGCAGCCCCATGACACGGGCCTGGATGGCCGACAACGCGTTCGGCAAACCGATCACCGTGCAACGGCGACCCGACACCGCCGCGGTGAATTCAAACAGTTCCCGCAGCGAATACGCCGCCGGTCCGCACAGGTTGTATCGCTGGCCGCAGGTGCTCTTGTTCGTCATGGCCTTGACGAAGGCGGCGACCACATCACCGACATAGACGGGCGCGAAACGCGCGCCGGGACAGGCGAGCGGCAACATGCCGGGCGCCGCCTTGATCAGGCAGGCGAACTGATTGAAGAAATGATCGCCCGGCCCGAAAATCACCGACGGACGGAAACTCGTGACCGCCAGATCGGCCGCGTGCACGGCGTCCTCGCCCTCGCCCTTGCTGCGCAGATACTGGCTGGGGCCTGTCGCCGCGTCGGCATTCAGCGCGCTCATGTGCAGCAGGCGCGGTACCCCGAGCAACCGGCAGGCGGACACGATCCGCCGTGGCAAATCGGCATGCACGGCCTGAAAATCGCCGCGATGCCGCTCATTCAGGATACCAACCAGATTGATGACGGCGGCAGCGCCGGGAAAATGCTCCCGCAGCACACCTTCGTCGAGTATGTTGGCCTCGATAACGTCCACATTCGGCAGCACCAGCAGTTCGCGGTAGCGCTCGCGGTGGCGCGACAGCACGCGCACATGCCACCCGGCCGATGACAGCGCGGCGACCAGATGTTGCCCGACAAAACCTGTGCCGCCGAGCACACAGATATCACGCTTCTTCATGTCGTTCTCAGCCCTCGCGTCATTAAAAACGCAGACGTTACAAAAGAGGTTGGCACCGCTGCGCCTGACGGTGCGCGATCTGTCATCCCGGCCGGCGCTGGTGTAGATTAAACAAATCATAGCACTTTAAGGAACGCAGACATGGGCTTCCGATCCATCAATCCGGCCAACGGCGAACCACTCGGCGAGTTTGCCGACTGGAGTGCGGCCGAACTGGAAAATGCGCTGGCCGCTGTGGCGGAGGCAACGCCACGCTGGGCGGCCACACCACTGGCTCAACGCTGCCGGTCGATGCGTGCCGTGGCCGATGTGTTGCGCAAGAAGAAGGAACATCTGGCGCGACTGGTGACGCTGGAGATGGGCAAGCTGGTCAGGGAGGCGCGCGCCGAGATCGAAAAATGCGCGACGGCATTCGAATACTACGCCGAGGCGGGGCCGCGCTTTCTTGCCAATGAACAAATCCACACGGATGCCAGCAGCAGCTATGTCGCCTGTCAGCCGCTGGGCACGGTGCTGGCGATCATGCCGTGGAACTTTCCGGTCTGGCAGGTCATGCGTTTCGCCGCGCCGGCACTGACCGCCGGCAATACCGGCCTGCTGAAGCACGCATCGAACGTGCCGCAGTGCGCGCTGGCGATCGAGCAGGTGTTTCGCGAGGCCGGCCTGCCGGAACATGTCTTTCGCACGCTGATGATCCCGGCAAAAGGAGTCGCCGACGTGATCAAGGATGCGCGTGTCCACGCAGTGACGCTGACCGGCAGCGAAGCGGCCGGACGCCAGGTGGCGGCAACCGCCGGCGAACATCTGAAAAAAACCGTGCTGGAACTCGGTGGCTCGGACGCCTTCGTCGTGCTGGAGGATGCCGACATCGATCTCGCCGCCGGCAACGCGGTGGTGGCACGATTTCTCAACGCCGGGCAAAGCTGCATCGCGGCGAAGCGGTTTATTGTTGTCGATGCGATCGCCGACGCGTTCATCGCGAAATTCACGGCCGGCGCCAGCGCATTGCGGCCGGGCGATCCATTGCAGGAGCACACGACGCTCGCGCCGCTGGCGCGGCTGGATTTGCGCGACGAGCTGCATCAGCAGGTCCGGGATAGCGTCAAGCAGGGCGCGACCATAGTCACGGGTTGTGTACCGGCGCCGGGACCCGGCGCGTTTTACCTGCCGTCGATCCTGGACAACGTTACGCCGGGATCACGCGCCTACCATGAAGAACTGTTCGGACCGGTCGCCAGTATTATCCGGGCACGCGACGAGGACGACGCGCTGCGCATCGCCAACGATTGCCGGTTCGGCCTGGGCGGCAGTGTCTGGACACGCGATATTGGCCGCGGCGAACGCTTCGCGCTCGGCATGCAATGCGGCGCGGCCTTCGTCAACGGCATGGTCAAGAGCGACCCGCGCCTGCCGTTCGGCGGCGTCAAGGCCTCCGGCTACGGCCGTGAATTGTCACACCATGGCATGCACGAATTCCTTAACGTGAAAACCATCTGGGTGAAGTAGCCGCCTTGTTAACCCTGGTCAGCTATCTGGTCCTTGGCTCGGCCGTCGGCGTGGTCGCCGGGCTGTTCGGCGTCGGCGGCGGACTGATCATCGTGCCGGCACTGGTGATGCTGTTCGGCTATCAGCAGCTGTTTCCCGATGTCGCCGTACACGTCGCGATCGGCACGTCGCTGGCGACGATCATCGTCACGTCGATCGCCTCGACGCGCGCCCATCACCGCCATGGCGCGGTGTTATGGGACGCGGTACGCGGCCTTGCGCCAGGCCTGCTGATCGGCACGCTGCTGGGCGCACTGATCGCGAATCTGTTGTCGACCAATGCGCTACGCTGGGTGTTCGGCATATTTGAACTGGTGGTTGCCGCGCAAATCGCGCTGGATGTAAAGCCGTCACCGCACCGGACGCTGCCTGGCATCGCCGGCATGTCGTTGGTCGGCACCTTCATCGGCGCGGTATCGTCGTTGATCGGTATCGGCGGCGGTACGCTGACC
The DNA here is from genome assembly GCA_006218035.1 of Gammaproteobacteria bacterium. Taxonomy (GTDB): domain Bacteria; phylum Pseudomonadota; class Gammaproteobacteria; order VBWC01; family VBWC01; genus VBWC01. The sequence goes on along the minus strand of VBWC01000006.1, from coordinate 65,447 downwards.
ACGCCGTTTCTACTGTGGTGTAACAAGGCGATACACAATGCGGTCGCAACATCGGCGGCCTGCGGGCTGCCGATTGCCGTCGGTGGCACGATCAGCTTCATCATTGTCGGCTGGAACGTTACCGGCGATGCGCCCTACACCTCCGGCTATGTTTACTGGCCTGCGGCGGCGGGCATCGGCGCCGCGACACTGGTGTTCGCGCCGCTCGGCGCCAGGCTGGCGCACCGGCTGCCACGCCGGACATTGAAGTTGTGGTTCGCCGCCCTGCTGGCCGTGCTCGGCACCCGCATGTTGCTGGGCTGATAACCGGGTATCGTCGCGGGCGGCGGGGCGGGTCATGAGATCACGGGGCAACTACGTTATACTGGCGCGCCCCGGAGTGACTCCGACACATTTCATCCACGTTTCTAGAGGTTCAGTACTATGTCCGGACTGGTGAAACCGCACGGCGCGGCCAATTTGAAGCCGTTACTTCTTGCAGGCAAGGAGCGCGAACAGGAACTGGCGCGCGCGAAGACCTTGCCGCAGATACCGATCAGCTCCCGCGAGACCGGCGACCTGATCATGCTTGGCATCGGTGGCTTCACGCCGCTGGACGGCTTTATGTCGCAGGCGGACTGGCAGGGCGTGTGCGATGGCATGAAGACCACCGGCGGGTTGTTCTGGCCGATCCCGATCACGCTGTCGACCGACAAGGCGACCGGCGACAAGATCAAGATCGGCAAGGACGTCGCGCTGGTCAGCCGTGAGACCAATGAAGTCATGGCGACGATGATGGTCACCGAGAAGTACACCATCGACAAGGAACACGAGTGCGCCATGGTGTTCAAGACGACCGACAAGGAACACCCCGGCGTCCAGATGGTCATGGAGCAGGGCGAGGTGAACCTGGCCGGCCCGGTCAAGGTGCTGTCCGAGGGTGACTTTCCGACACGGTTTAAAGACGTCTACATGACGCCGGCGCAGACACGCGCGCTGTTCGAGAAAAAGGGCTGGTCGACGGTCGCCGCGTTCCAGACGCGCAACCCGATGCATCGGTCGCACGAGTATCTGGTCAAGATCGCCGTCGAGATCTGCGACGGTGTCATGGTGCATTCGCTGCTAGGCAAGCTGAAGGCGGGCGATATCCCGGCCGAGGTACGCCGCGACGCGATCAGCGTGCTGATCGACAAGTATTTCGTCAAGGACACCGTGGTGCAGTCCGGTTATCCGCTGGACATGCGCTATGCCGGTCCGCGCGAAGCGCTGCTGCATGCGCTGTTTAGGCAGAACTACGGCTGCTCGCATCTGATCGTCGGTCGCGATCACGCCGGCGTCGGCGAGTACTACGGTCCTTTCGACGCGCAGCACATCTTCGACGAGATCCCGGCCGATGCACTGGAAACCAAACCGCTGAAAATCGACTGGACCTTCCATTGCAGCAAATGCGACGGCATGGCGTCGATGAAGACCTGCCCGCACGAAGCAGCCGACCGGCTGATGCTGTCAGGCTCCAAGCTGCGCAAGTCCTTGTCGGAAGGTGAAGAGGTATCGCCGCATTTCAGCCGCCCGGAAGTGCTCGACATCCTGCGTAAATACTACGCGGGACTGGCTGACGAGGACCGTGTCGAGGTCAAGCTGACCGGACATTCGGCGAAGTAGTCCCGCCGATAGCAACGACAGGAGCGGCCCGGCCGTTCTTGTCGTTGCTCCGGGTTCACCGGCGCCGTGCGCACGCCCGTGCCGCCGGTATCAGGGCGAGATCACCTCAAAACGCTGGCCATAGCGGCCGTAGATCCACTTCAACACGAATGGCGGCACGAGCGTCGTCAGTGCTATGACGATGATCATTCCGGCATAGATCTCGTTATTGAATATGCCGCTGGCGCGGCCCAACTCGGCGAACACGAGGCCTACTTCACCGCGTGGAATCATCGCGACACCGATGGCCACGCGGATCGGCCACGGTTCGCGGATGACGAATGCGCCAATCAGCTTGCCACCGATCGCCACCAGAAACATGGTGGCCGAGAATCCCCAGATGAACGGCGACCCCCAGTCGATGTCGCGCAGATGCAGCGACAGACCGACCATCACGAAAAAGATCGGTGTAAACAAATGAATAATCGGCTTCATCTGTTCCTCGACGCGCTGGGCAAAACGCTCGTCGTTGTGCAGCGCCATGCCGAACGGCAGGAAAAAGCGGCGCGACAGCGCCAGCCCTGCGGCAAAGCCGCCGAGCAACTCCGGCGCGCCGATCGCATGGGCCGCCCAGGCAAAGAACAGCACCATAGACACCAGCGTGGTCGGTATCAGCCCGGGGATGTCGCTCGTCGCGTCAAACCGCTGGATGACCACGGACATCAGTTTCGCGGCCGCCGGCGCGAGTACGAAAAACGCGCCGACAAAGGTCAGTACCTTGCCGATATTGGCAATACTGACACCACCGCTGACGGAGAATTCGTAGAGCGTGGCGAGCAGGACCACCCCCAGGACATCGTCGATCACCGCCGCGCCGAGCACGACCTGGCTTTCGAGCGCGTGCTGGCGCTTCAGATCGGTCAGCACCCGCACCGTTATCCCGATGCTGGTGGCGGTCAGCGTACCGCCAATAAAGAGGGATACCAGCAACGGTAAATCGAGCATCCAGTAGCCGAGTGAAAAGCCAAGCACCAGCGGCAGACCAAAGCCAAGGACGGCGACGACGAACGACTTCGTGCCGGTATGCATCAGCCGCCTGACATCGGTGTCCAGCCCGACCTCAAACAGCAACAGGATGATGCCTATCTCGGCAAGCAGCTTGATCACTTCGCCGGGGGTGATCCAGCCGAGCAGACTGGGCCCGAGCACGACACCTGCGAGCAACTCGCCGATCACCGCCGGCGTCTTCATGCGCACGGCAAGTTCGGCGAACACGCGCGCCGTCAGCAGGATGATCAACAGGTTCAGGAAGAATGCATGAACGGCCACGACGGTATCGCTCCTGCTCGCAGTACGCCGGCGATTGCCGGCAAGAATACCTGTCGTTCCGGCGCCGGAACGAGCGCGGTTTCGTTACTCCGGAACCCGGGATTATTCTTTACTGGTCAGCCAGTCCATCAAGGCAAACATCACACCAGAGACGATAAACGTCAGATGGATCCCCACCTTCCAGGCCAGTTGTTCACTCGACAATTCATGAACATTGACGAATGATTTGAGCAGTTCGATAGCGGATATCGCCACGATGGACCCGATCACTTTCATTTTGAGATCGGAAAAATTCACGTGACCCATCCAGTCCGGACGGTCTTCATGATTATCCGTATGAATTTTCGAAACGAAATTTTCGTAACCGGCAAAGATAATGATAATGAGCAGGTTCGCTACCAGCGTGATATCGATCAACGAGAGAATCCCGATGATGACCTGGCTGCCCTCGCCGGTGAACACCACCGGCACCAGCGCGGCTACTTCTTTCGAGAACTTGACCAGCAGCAGCACGATACAGAACACCAGACCGAGATAAAACGGCGCCAGCAGCCAACGGCTGCCGAACATTAATCTCTCCAGCGCGTGTTCGATGCTTTTCACTTACTACCTCCGGTTTTCCCGCGTAGTGTAACAACTCCGGAACCACTACGGACACTGGTGTGTGGAGTACCTCCACCGGCCACCAAAAAACAAGGCGGCCGGTTGGCCGCCTTGCTGTCCGCCTGATCAGGTTATTTAATGGCAATCTTGCGGGCGGCGTCCACCGGTTTTTTGCCGATCACTACCTCCAGGACTCCGTATTCACCGCGCGCGGTGATCGCGTCGGGATTGGCGGTATCCGGCAACCGGAAACGGCGTTCGAAGGATTGCTTCGGGCGTTCCAGATGGGAGTACTTTTCCAGTTCCTCGCGGACAGGCGCGGCGCGCTCGCCTTTAATGATCAGCACGCCCTTATCGAACGTGATATCGATCTGCCTGGGGTCGAATCCCGGCAGATCGGCATAAATGACAAACCGGTCCGCCTCTTCCTTGATATCCACCGGCGGCGCCCAGCCGGACACTGCGGCAGCCGCGGTTCGGCGGCCATGGCGGCCGTTGAAACCGAATGCGCTGGTGATCTCATGGCGCAGTTCGTCAAACGGTGATCGGTAGTGGCTATAGTTCATGATTCTGGTCTCCTGAGATAACGTTGCAGTTGCTCGGTATATGGGCGCGGGCGTATGACATTTCAAGGAATCCGCGCCGATCAGGCGACATTTTTTGAAAATCCGCTACCACAATATGTTGTGGTATGGCCAACGACAGGTTTCTCTTGGAGAACAGGGCGATAATCCTGCGTCAATACGGAACTCAGCAATTAATATTATGTTTTATATAGAATAAATATTCACCGGGCGTCGTGCGTAAAAGCGTTTGACAGGATAGATTGATCATCATACCCTGCTCGTTCTTCACAATATATTGTGTCCGGGCCTGTGAAGGTCAGCCTGATCGTGCAGGAATAATAATAACCGGCAGTAAGCAAGGAAGGGGCAAGTCAATCATGAAAAAAACTACGCAGTTGAAGGTAGTGAAAAGCGGCCAACAAGACACGCCATTTCAGGAAGCCTCGCTGGATATCTGGGACAAGAAGTATCGTCTCAAGAGCAAAAACGGCGCGGTCATCGACGATACCCTGGACGATACCTTCAAGCGCGTGGCCAGGGCGCTCGCCGATGTCGAAGCCGAAGACAAACGTGAACTCTGGTACGAAGAATTCCTCTGGGCATTACGCCACGGCGCGATTCCGGCCGGGCGCATTATTTCCAATGCCGGCGCCTGGGCACACAAACCGGCGACGTCGACGATCAACTGCACCGTCTCCGGCACGGTCGAGGACTCGATGGACGGCATTCTGACCAAGGTCAGAGAGGCCGGCCTGACGCTGAAGGCCGGCTGCGGCATCGGCTACGAGTTCTCGACGCTGCGCCCGAGAGGCGCGTATGTGTCGGGCGCCGGCGCATATACCTCCGGTCCGCTGTCGTTCATGGATATCTACGACAAGATGTGCTTCACAATCATGTCGGCCGGCGGCCGGCGCGGCGCCCAGATGGCGACGTTCGACGTGCAGCACCCCGACGTACTCGACTTCATCAAGGCCAAGCGCGAACACGGCCGGCTGCGGCAGTTCAACCTGTCGCTGCTGGTGACCCGGGATTTCATGGAGGCGGTCCGTAACGACGCGCCATGGAAACTGGTGTTTCCGATCACGGCGGACGAAGTTGCCGAAGAGCAGCTGGATGTTGACAACCCGGAGCAGGTGATCTGGCGCGAGTGGCCGGTCACGGGTCGTTACGTGTCCAACGAAGCCGGCCTGGTGGCCTGCAAGGTCTACAAAACCATACGCGCGCGTCGTCTGTGGGACGTGATCATGTCGTCGACCTATGACTACGCCGAGCCGGGTTTCATCCTGATCGACAAGGTCAACGAGATGAACAACAACTGGTTCAACGAGACGATACGCGCCACCAACCCGTGCGGCGAACAGCCGCTGCCGGAGTACGGTTCGTGCCTGCTCGGCTCAGTGAACCTGACCAAGTTCGTGCGCGATCCGTTCACCGAACACGCCTGGTTCGACTGGGACGAGTACCGCCGGGTCGTCGCCACTTTCACACGCATGCTCGACAATGTGGTCGAGATCAACGGTCTGCCGCTTGAACGGCAGCGCGAGGAGATCCTCGGCAAGCGGCGCCACGGGATGGGATACCTCGGCCTCGGCTCGACGCTGACCATGCTCGGCATGAAGTATGGTTCACCACCGTCGCTGGAATTTACCGACAGCGTGACACGCGAACTCGCCGTCACCGGCTGGAAGGCGGCGCTTGATCTGGCCCGCGAGAAAGGTCCCGCGCCGATACTGCTGAAGGAGTTCGAGGTGACAGCGGCGATGCTGCGTAAACGTCCGGAGATGGAACGTGACGGCTGGAAGGTCGGCGACCGGATCCCGGGCAAGGTACTGCACGCGAGATACAGTCGCTACATGCAGCGGATCGCCGACGTCGAACCGGAGCTGGTCGCGGAGCTGGCCGAGGTCGGCGCACGCTTCACGCATCACAGCTCGATCGCGCCGACCGGCACGATATCGCTGTCACTCGCCAACAACGCCAGTAACGGCATCGAACCAAGCTTCGCGCATCATTATTTCCGCAATGTGATCCGCGAGGGTCGCAAGACCAAGGAAAAGGTCGATGTCTATTCGTACGAACTGCTCGCCTACCGTCGCCAGATCAATCCGAACGCGATACCCGGCTCGGAGAAAGACGGCGAGTTGCTGCCGGACTACTTCATCACCGCCGACGACATCACGCCCAAGGCGCATGTCGATATACAGGCCGCGGCGCAAAAGTGGATCGATTCATCCATATCGAAGACTGCCAATGTACCCACCCATTATCCCTACGAGGATTTCAAAGGCATTTACATGTATGCCTATGAAGAAGGCCTGAAGGGATGCACGACGTTTCGCTTCAATCCGGAGGCGTTCCAGGGCGTGCTCGTCAAGGAGGCCGACCTGGAGAACACGGTTTACCAGTTCACGCTCGAGGACGGCACGGTAGTCGAGGCTCGCGGTAACGAGGAGATCGAATATGACGGTGAAACGCACTCGGCGGCGAATCTCTACGATGCGCTCAAGGAAGGCTACTACGGCAAGTTTTAGCGGCAAGAATGCGCAGATTAACGTCTAACGAGACAGCAGCTTGAAGGGAACGTGTTCATGACTATCAAAATCGATAAAAAGATCGCCAAATACAGCGTAATAAAACCGGCGGCGGTGCCGGCTGAAACCGCGCAGATCGAGGCGCCGGCCAAGGCGGAATCCAACGTTATTCAAATGCACGAGAAGGTAGAGCGGCCTGATACGCTGCTCGGCTCGACCTACAAGCTTAAAACGCCGCTGTCCGAACATTCGCTGTATGTCACCATCAACGACATGGTGCTCAATCCAGGCACCGAACACGAGCTGCGGCGGCCGTTTGAAATTTTCATCAACTCCAAGAACATGGACCACTTTCAGTGGATCGTCGCGCTGACACGGATTGTCTCGGCGGTGTTCCGCAAGGGTGGTGACGTCACCTTCCTGGTCGAGGAACTGCGCTCGGTTTTCGATCCGCGCGGCGGCTATTTCAAGAAGGGTGGTAAATTCATGCCGTCACTGGTGGCCGAGATCGGCGACGTGATCGAGCATCACCTGCGCGTCATCGGTCTGATCAAGGACGAGGCGTTGAGCGAGGGCCAGCAACTGCTCATCGACGAAAAGCGCGCGCAGTTCGAGGCGAGAAGAGCGAATGCCGGCAACAGCGGTGGTTTTCCAGAAGGCTCACAACTATGCAGCAAGTGCATGACCAAGGCAATGATCATCATGGATAACTGCCTGACATGCCTCAATTGCGGCGAGTCCAAATGCGGATGAAGGTCTACTGACAAAACCGCGCAAAGGCAGCTGCGGCTGCCTTTGTTTTTTCGTAAAGCGCAATTCAAACGGGGGGAATACCAATCTTGCAAGCGAAAACCGATTATCCGGTGCATGAGTTGATTGCGCGGCGCTGGAGCCCCTATTCTTTTGATCGCCGTCCGGTCAGCGTCGACGATTTGCACGCGATTTTCGAGGCCGCTCGTTGGGCGCCGTCTTCTTTTAACGAGCAACCATGGCGCTTTCTGCTCGCTACGCGAAACGATGCCGGCGCATTTTCCACCATGCTTTCGTGCCTGACCGAGGGCAACCGAACCGCGCCGCACTGCATGATCTCGGCCTGGCCTCCGCAAATTTGTCGCTGGAAGCAACCGCGCGCGGCCTGAGCGTGCACCAAATGATCGGCATCGAACCGGACAGAGCCAGGCAAATCTATCAGGTACCTGGCGACTTTGATGTGTATACCGGTCTCGCGATCAGACCCGCCGGCCGCGCAAGCCGCTGCGCGAGATGCTGTTCGAGGGCACGTGGAATATCCCCGCTGCGTCGTTGTAAACGCGAGAACCTCATATCGCTCCCCATCGACTGACGGGGCTGTTCGGGATTCATGTATGATGCGCCAGACTTATGCCAGGCTGAGGTAAAACCTAAACTGGCCGGTATGAACCACTATTTCTGGAGAACGAGATGGCCGCAAGTGTTGAAGATCTGACCGTAAATTATACGGATGCCGGCGTGCAGACCGTCAAGGAACTGGACAAGGTGATTCTGTCCAAGGGCGCGTGGGCGACGGTGATTTTCAAGTATCAGGATCTGGACCGGACCAAGGGCGAGTTCGGCCCCGAAAAATACACGATTCGTCGCTACCAGAAGCGTAATAACGAATATATGACCAAGTCGAAATTCAATATTTCCAGCAAGGATCAGGCGCAGAAAATCATCGAGGCGCTGCAAAACTGGATCGGCGAGTAATCGACCGGACGGTCGGGGTATGCTCAGGCGGCGAGTTGCTGTGCCATCATCTCGAGTCCTTCGTGCCCTTCCATGATGCGCTTGGTAGCCGCCTCGAGCTGATATTCGCTGAGTTCAAGAAATCCAAGTATCCCGCCCGGTAGCTGAGTGCTTGACGCGTCACCCAGATCGTGACGCTTCAGCATCCGGTCGGCGATAAGCACAAGTTGCGCGTAGACCGCGTGCGGGCCGTGGTAGTTTTCGTTATGGTGTTCCCTGATCGCCACAACGATCTCTTCCGGCAGTTTCCAGTATTCCATCAGCATGCTACCCACTTCGGTATGGTCGATACCGAGTGCCGCTAATTCAATGGATGTAACAGACCGTTCGGGGTGCTCCTCGACCAGTTTGTTCAACATAACGAATTCTTCCTTGAACAGATGCCCGACCAGGAGATGTCCGAAATTGTGTGACAGCCCCGCCAGATACGCCATTCCGGAAGGCGGCCTGATTTCAGGCGGCACCATGCCGCTCAACGCTTGCGCCAGGGCCGCGCTGTACACCGCGTGGCGCCAGAACGCGTCGAGACCCAGCGGACCGGTCTTTGGCGTCCGGAATGGCCGCGCTGTGGCAAGGCCCAGCGCCAGATTCATCACCATGTCGTAGCCGAGCACACGTGACATTGCCACCCGCACCGAATCGACGGCGCCGCGATAACCGAAAAACGGCGAACGCGCGTAGCGCATCACCTGAGCTGCCAGGCTGGGGTCGACCTCGACAATGTCGGCAAGTTTCTTGAGCTCGGGTTCGTTGGCGGCACGCAGCGCCAGTATCCGCTGGGCCATCTCCGGCATCGCCGGCAATTTACCCAGACTACGGATGCGCTCCTTGATATTCAGTCGCGACGATCCGAGTCGCGCGTCGCTGATGGACGGCGTCGCCGGCGTGCGCGCTCCCGGCGCTGACACCGCCAACTTGACTGATACCGGCCGCGAATACCGGTCCGCGAATATCACGCCACTCTGTTTCTTGAAAAGTCGTTGGAAGTTTCGTCGATCGATACGTACGACCGTACGCCGGTCACCACCGAGGAAATACACGGTGTCGAGTGTTGAGAAGCCATTGTGAACCACGGTCGCGATGCCATAGGCGATGCCGAGCGGCGGCAGATACTTCGGGCTGCAATCATGGAAGCTCTTCTGGAGAGTCAGCTCGGAGGCGTGCTCCACCGGACGGTTGATCAGTTCGCCGAAGACCTGAAGATCGAGTTCGTGGTTCGCCGGCATGGATGCCATGACGAATCCCGCGCCATCATGAACCACAACGGCCTTCATCAGCGATGCCGGCGCGATGCCGGCGGCAACCGCTGCTTCGCGAGGAGACGTGAACGGCTTCAGTTCGAGCACGTCATAGGTGACCCGACTGCTATCAAGCATCTTTACAATTGTCGCTGCAACTGACATTTCGGGATTTCCTCGCGACTCTTCTAATTAGATATCGACCTGAAACAGCAAAAATATGAGACGCCGTTCCGATTTCGAGGTTAATGTAGCGAAAATCAATCGGCTGATTTTCATATCGTTACGACAATGTGGACCGTAGGGCATCAATACCTGAAAACCGGCTCTCCGCAGTACCTCTATCGACACGGCCGCCAAACGCCGTTAATCGCGGCAGGCGATCATCGAGAAGATCGGTGGTATAGCCCCGTGGCGGGGACAATGTCGGATTTCGCTCGTCAATGACCGTCGCCATCGCCTGCAAAGCGGAAACCAGGCCGTATCTCGCCCGGATGATCTGCTTTGCTGTCGGGATGTTTTTTGCCGGTGTCATACCGTACGAGCCAGTGTCGGCAGACCCGACGGATGCCCGCCAGCTGAAAAAAGGGGTCTTTCTTGTCGCGACGCAGCAACTGACCGGATCGATGTTTGAGCGGACTGTCGTAGTCATGACGGACTACGATGACGGCGGCGCGATCGGGTTAATCATCAACCGACCGACCACTTTCGAGTTGGGGCGGCGGCTGCCGGAACTGGCGAGCGTTGCCGATAACGCCGCCATGCTGCATTTCGGTGGCCCGGTCGTCCCCCAGGCCGTGTTTTTGTTGACCCGCACTCCGCGCGAACATGGCACCGAACATCGCATTATCGCCGACGTATCGCTCGCTGCAGGAAGGACCGCCCTGATCCATATACTCAGCAACGCGAGCCCGGACGATTCCGTGCGGGCATATTCCGGCTATTCGGCCTGGGTGCCCGGGCAACTCGAGGTTGAAATATCCCGCGGCGACTGGCTGGCGATACAGGCGGATACCGCGATCATATTTGCTGCGGCACCGCGCAAACTCTGGGTAGACCTGATCAAACGATGGTCAGGGCAGTGGACATGAGCCGGCGGGTCAGTCCGTCGCAGCAAGATTTCTGAATGGCAATATCTTCGCTGGCGAAGCGGCGCGGCCGGTCGTCGCCGTGCCCGATGCCGTCAGTTGTCCTACGGCGGCCAGCAAACCGCCTTCTCCGACATATGAATCCAGCATCAGCCCGTACAACCGCTGGGATGACACGAGCGGATCACGGTATTTGCGCCGCTCCATATCGATACGCCACTGCAAACCCTCCAGACGGCGACGCCTGTCCGGCGGGGCCTGTTCGATAAACTGACGGATTACGCTGGCGCGCCAGTCCTCGAAGGCCGCCGGATCGGTCTGAGCCAGCCGCTGCCACTCGTCAAAATCAAATGTCGGTGCCTCTGGATCGCCCACGGAGGTACTGTTCCCGGATGGATGAATCAGGATTATAAATCACAATTGCGTCCTGATCTCGATACGGCGCCACATCGGACGGCATCGGGGGGATATACCCTATTGGCCGGGTTCGGCGCCGATACCGGATGATGGTTATCGTTAACCTCCACGCGCGGCGACCTCAACGATGCCGGCCACCCAGGACAGCGCGGTGACCCGTACCCGCGCCGGCGCGCCGTCGGCCTTGCCGTGTTCGGCGCTCACTACCGCACTACGGAAAATATATCGTGAGGCAGCGCCGCCGTTCCAGCGCTGAAAGGCTTGCCGATGAACGCTAGTGACTTGGCCCGGATCGCCGTCGGTCAAACACTCGTACACTGGGTAGTGCGCTCCCGCTTCAAGGCAAAATGCGACATTGTCGATCGACACACCGATAACCGTCGGTGTGGCCCGAAACAGCGTTACTCCGGTTGATCGCGCCATGCGGCGTTCAACATGGCGGGCCCGCTGAAAATCCAGGGAAAGCATGAACGGCAATCACGACGACTCCGACGGCGTGTCCGAATCCGGACCCCCCGGACGCGTGGGAAAACTCGTCGTGATGTTGAAAAACTGCCGAACTGTTGTACAGTCGTTACCAGCGTCACCGCTACAGAGCGGCGGTGCGCTGCCGATAAGTTACCGGTAAAACAACTAATTTCGGGCTTGTCGATACTGATGTAACGTAGCCGGAGTAGCGTTAGTCGTATCCTGGGCCAGCCCGCCAAAACGGACTTCGGACGGAACCGCGTACGGGACATTCGGCAGTGTTTTGGGGATCAAAGGACACACCAGCGCCAAAAACCGGCCTTGTACTCGGCGGTGGTGGCGCGCGTGCTGCGTATCAGGTAGGGGTGCTGCGCGCCGTCGCAAAACTACTGCCGCGTAACTCGCCGAATCCTTTTCCGATTGTATGCGGTGCGTCGGCGGGAGCGATTAATGCCGCGGCGCTGGCGGTTTATGCGACGCGTTTTCGCGAAGGGGTATTCCAGATCCACCGCGTCTGGAGCAATTTCCAGTCTCAACACGTATTCCGTTCGGATGCCCGGGGTATCGCGCTGAGCGGACTACACTGGCTGTCGGCAATGATGCTCGGCGGACTCGGCGAACATAATCCTCATGCGCTGCTCGATCGCGCGCCGCTGCGCAAACTGCTGACCGAACTCCTGTCATTCGACGAGATCCAGAACTCCATCGACGCGGGGGCGCTGCACGCACTGAGTATCACTGCCTCGGGCTACAACTCCGGCCAGTCGGTCACATTCTTTCAGGGCGTCGATGCCCTGCGGCCCTGGCAGCGTGTGCGACGATGCGGCGTACGATCGAGAATCACTCTCGATCACCTGCTGGCGTCTTCGGCAATCCCGTTCGTATTTCGCGCGATCAAGGTGAACCGTGAATTTTTCGGCGATGGATCGATGCGCCATATCGAACCGATCGGCACCGCGCTGCAGCTCGGCGCTGACCGGGTATTCGTGATCGGCGTGCGCCAGGAAACCGATGATGTCGCGCCGCGTGAGCGGGTAATGAATTACCCGTCCATGGCGCTGATCGCCGGCCACGTGCTGAACAGTATTTTCCTGGATAACATCGCGATCGACATGGAGCGGCGTGATCTCATCAACAAGGCGGTAGCGATGATTCCATCGCGCCATATCGACGACAGCGACCTGACATTGCGGCCAGTCGAGGTACTGATGATTTCGCCAAGTGAAGACATCGGCAAGATCGCCCAACGACACGCCCATCGGTTGCCGCTGCCGGTACGGTATCTGCTGCGGGGCGTCGGGGCGCCGAATCGCGGCGGATCGAACCTGCTAAGCTATCTGCTGTTCGAAAAGGAGTACTGCGAGGAGCTGATGGCGCTCGGCTACAAGGATACGATGGACAGAAAAGCCGAGGTACTGACTTTTCTCGGGGTGAACGGCGGGGAAACGCCGGCCTAGGATACCGGGCACTATGTTCAGTCGATATCGTTTTTTTATGGAACGAGCCTGGCGCAAAACGGCTGCCACATAACGGAGCATTGATATTCATGGAACACGAGTACGTCACCACGGTGACACGGATGTTACTGTCAGCGCTGGCCGGCGGTCTGATCGGCCTTGAGCGCTCGTATCACGGGCGGCCTGCCGGATTCCGCACGCATACACTGGTCTGCATGTCCGCAAGCCTGCTGATGTTGTTTACCGTCTTCCAGTGGAAGCTGCTCGCGGGTGCGCCCATTGAAACGATACGGGTCGATCCGACGCGCATGGGCCAGGGCATCATGACCGGCATCGGTTTCCTTGGCGCCGGCGTTATCATTAAAGATGGCCTCACGGTACGCGGCCTGACGACGGCGGCATCGATCTGGATAACTGCATCCATCGGCATCGTCATCGGCATGGGTCTCTATTTCGCGGCAGCATTCACCTGCGTTTTATCGATCGGCGTACTCGCGTTCTTTCGCTGGCTCGAAAACCGCATGCCGACGTTGCGCTATGCGCGCCTCACCGTGCGCTTTGCGCGCCGCGAGCATATGCCGGAGGAAGAGCTGCGGCAGATACTCAAGGATCACAACGCGACCCTGACCCATCCCAGTTATCAGCTGGAAAGTGAGGGTCGTTATTTCCGGTACAGCACCACGATCAAGACCAAGGAAGCCATAAACTTTCATAACCTGGCGGAAACGTTCAATAACATGGATCGCGTTTTCGAATTCGAAATCACCCCGACTGGCGATTAGGCCATACACCGCACCACCACTGACCTGCACGCTGCGCCCGATTTTCTATAGGGAATCTCTGATTAATTGTCATTTCTAGCCCTGTCCCGAGCGTCGCGAGGGAGCTGGCGAGAAATCCTGGTGGTGAAAACTTCGAGGCGATTCCACCACATCACGATTTCTCCCGGCAACTGCTCCTGCGTTGCTCTATCTTCCGCCATCCATGGCGGTCGCCTGCGGTCGAAATGACAAGAAGCCGCTTGATCAGCGCTTCCATAGAATAAATCGGTAGCAAGGCCGCTACCGCGCCCGGTAACATGACCAGCGGCATGAACCGAACACGCATCCTCGACTGGATCGAACACACCGGCAACCGTCTGCCTGCGCCGGCGACGCTGTTCTTCATTGGTGCCACGTTGATCATGGTGCTATCACAGCTGGCGATGGATCTCGGCTGGGCCGTCGACAAGATCGTCGTCCAGGACGTCGACGGAAAGCGCCTGCAAGTGGTCCAGACCGTGACAGCGGTCGGCATGTTGAACAGTGACGGACTATGGTGGCTGTTAAGCCACATGGTCAGCAATTTCATGGCGTTTCCGCCATTGGGTATTGTGCTGGTTGGCATGCTGGGCATCGGTATCGCTGAGCATAGCGGTTTTATCAACGCATTGATCAAGCGCGGCATGCGCTCGACACCGCGGGTACTAATGACGCCCGCGATCGTGTTTATCGGCATCATATCGTCATTGACCTTGGATGCCGGCTATGTGGTGCTGCCACCACTGGCGGCGGCGTTGTATTACGCGGTCGGACGTCCGCCGCTGGCCGGGCTTGCGGCGGCGTTTGCCGGCGTGTCTGCCGGCTTCGGGGCGAATCTGTTTATCACCGCTCTCGATCCGTTGCTGGCGGGACTGACCGAGGCCGCTGCGCAACTCGTCGACACCGGCTATCGCGTGGCCGTCACCGCTAACTGGTGGTTCATGATTGCCTCGACGCTGTTACTGACGTTGGCGGGATGGTTTGTCACGTCGCGGATCGTCGAGCCGCGTTTGCTGCGGGACCACTCCCCCGCCACCACCGCATCGCCCATCGCCAGCATCCATGACCCCGCTGCCGGGAACGAACGCCGCGGCCTGATCGCCGGCATCGCCGCCGGCGGCGTCACGCTGCTCGTCGTCGCGGTTCTGGTTCTCGTCCCCGGCGCGCCGTTACAGGGCGAAGGTCAGCGCTTTTCCCGCTGGATCGAGGCGGTGGTGCCGTTACTGTTTCTGGTGTTCCTGATTCCGGGCGTGGCATATGGTGTCGGCGCGGGGACCATACGCAACGACAGGGATATCGCCAGAATGATGGGCCAGACGGTCGCCGGCCTCGGTTCCTATATCGTGCTGGCATTCTTCGCCGCGCAGTTCATCGAGCTGTTCAAGGTTTCGCGTCTTGGCGAAATGCTCGCGATTACCGGCGGACAGATGCTCTCCAGCGCCGATCTCGGGATAATGCCGCTGATCGGCGCTTTCATTCTGGTGACCTTGACCGGCAATCTGTTCATCGGTTCGTCATCGGCCAAGTACGCGCTGTTCGCGCCCGTATTCGTGCCGATGTTCATGCAGGTCGGTATCAGCCCGGAACTGACGCAGGCGGCCTACCGCATCGGGGATTCCGTCAGCAATGTCATCACACCGCTTAATCCCTACATCATCATCGTACTGGCATTCATGCAGCGATATCTGCCGACCGGCGGCATCGGCACGCTGGTCGCCCTGATGTTGCCGTACACGATCGTTTTTACGTTGCTCTGGAGCGCCCTGCTGCTGCTGTGGATCGGGCTGGGAATTGCCCTGGGCCCGGCCGGCCCATTGACCTACCTGCCGGGTGTCGTGCCAGGCTGACCCGTACGCGGCTGCTTCACGCTGTCGGATTTCTTGCCACTTTTTGGCTATCCGCCGGCCTGTATGGGTTATCCACCTGATCCTGCGACGCAAATTTTCGTGGCACGAAATCTGCTTGAACATCGCGCGTCATTGGGGGAAGAATACGCTGTGCAATCAGAACGCCGAAATACCGTCGATCGTCGCTCGCGGTCACGCTGGAAACTGCTGATGAATTTCCAGCGCCTGTGGGGCAGGCGCGGCCAGCTGCGCCGCGAAACCGATCGTGTGACGCTGGCCGGTGGACGTGTCGCCGGCCATTATGTCGATCGCTATGAACCCTCGCTTTGGCTGCCGATTATCGCGACGCTGTGTCTGAGTTCGTTGGACGCGTTCCTGACGCTGGAACTGTTGCAGCGTGGCGCCATTGAAGCGAACGGGATGATGGACTTTCTGATCCAGAAAGACATCGCGTTATTCGTCACCACCAAGTTTGCCTTAACATCACTCGGCCTGATCTTTCTCGTGACGCACTATACGTTCCACCTTTGGGGCGGCTTCCGCGTGCTGCATCTCCTGTACGGGGTGTTTTCCCTGTATGTCCTGCTGATTGCCTACGAAATACTGCTGATACTGCATATTTGATCACGGCCGACCGCACGAAGCGCCCGGTTTGTCGCCCGTCTGAATACCGGTTTCCGGACTACCAAACGATAGTCGCCGCAACATTCCACGCCTACAGAATCCGGTATTCTTGCCGATATTACAACGGGATAGCTTGTTTGACGGCGTGTTGCGAGGCGGTTCTAATCGGCGGTGGATATCGCCAACGACCACGAACGTGAAGCCGGCGACAACCAGGCGGGCCAGATGCGGCGGAACCGCGCCGAACTGGTAGACTGAAAACAACGAAGGAGCGTTGCCTATGTGCTGGACCCTGTGGCTTGCGGTCATACTGGGGCTATCGTGGTTGCTGGCCTATATCCGGGCCCCGCTTGCGGGCTGGATCATTGCGATCGGCGCGGTGCTCGGCTTCATCACGATCACCAGCGATTCCGGCTATCTCGCCACCTTCGTACTCTGGTCGACGTTTATCACGCTGGTCGCGTGCCTGGGTGTTGCCGGCATACGCCGCCGCTGGCTGAGCGATCCGCTACTGGGTGTCTTCCGCAAGATCATGCCGTCGATGTCCCAAACCGAGCGCGAGGCGCTTGAGGCCGGCTCGGTATGGTGGGAAAGCCAGCTGTTCAGCGGCCGACCGGACTGGAAGCAGTTCGTACGCTTTGCCTCCCCGACACTAACATCGGAAGAGAAGGCCTTTCTGGACGGCCCGGTCGACGAACTTTGCCGCCTGCTGGACGACTGGCGCATCACGCATACCGACCACGACCTGCCGCCGGAAATATGGACCTTCATCAAGCAGCACGGCTTCTTCGGCATGATCATTCCGAAGCGCTACGGCGGGCTGGAGTTTTCCGCGCTGGCGCATTCGAGCGTTGTTATGAAGGTCGCCAGCCGCAGCGTCACCGCAGCGGTGACCGTCATGGTGCCTAACTCGCTCGGTCCGGCCGAGCTGTTGCTGCACTACGGCACAGACGAACAGAAAAAGCACTATCTGCCGCGGCTCGCCCGTGGTGAAGAGGTACCGTGTTTCGCGCTGACGAGTCCTGAGGCCGGCAGTGACGCGAGCGGCATACCGGATACCGGCATCGTCTGCCGAGACAGATTCGACGGCAAGGAGGTGCTCGGCATTCGCCTGAACTGGGACAAGCGCTACATCACGCTCGGTCCGGTCGCCACCGTGCTGGGCCTGGCGTTCAAGCTCTATGACCCGGATCATCTGCTGGGTGACCGGGAAGACATCGGCATTACGCTGGCGCTGATACCGACCCAGACTCCGGGGATTACCATCGGCCGCCGCCATCTGCCATTGAACATGGCGTTCCAGAACGGGCCGAACAGCGGCAAGGATGTGTTCATTCCGATGGACTGGATCATCGGTGGACAGAAACGCGTCGGCCAGGGCTGGCGGATGCTGATGGAATCATTGGCCGCAGGGCGCAGCATCTCTTTACCGGCACTCAGCACCGGGGCCGGCAAACTGGCTTGCCGTGGCGTCGGCGGCTATGCGCGCATCCGGCGCCAGTTCCGCTTGCCGATCGGCAAGTTCGAGGGCGTCGAGGAAGCGCTGGCGCGTATGGCCGGGTACACCTACGTCATGGATGCGGCGCGCACGATGACCGCCGGTGCCGTCGATCTCGGCGAGAAACCCTCGGTGCCGTCGGCCATTGTCAAATATCACCTGACTGAATATATGCGCAAGGTTGTCAACGACGCCATGGATGTCCAGGGCGGTGCCGGCATTTGCATGGGGCCACGCAACATCATGGCGCGTGTCTATCAATCGATCCCGATCAGTATCACAGTCGAGGGCGCGAATATCCTGACCCGCAGCCTGATCATCTTCGGCCAGGGAGCGATCCGCTGTCATCCCTACGTCTTTGAGGAAATGGAAGCGGCGATGGACGCGGACCCGGTCCGCTCGGCGCGCGACTTCGACACCGCGCTGGCCGGCCATATCGGATTCGCGATCAGCAACGCGGCGCGTTCGCTGTTCCTCGGCCTGACCCGCGCGCGGCTCTCACCGACACCGTTTTCCGGCCCAACCCGGCGCTATTACCAGCGGTTGACCTGGATGAGCGCGGCATTTGCAATCACCGCGGATGTGACGATGCTGTTGCTGGGCGGCGCACTGAAACGTCGCGAAAAGTTGTCAGGGCGGCTGGGCGATGTACTGGCGCAGATGTATCTGATGTCCAGTGTACTGAAGCATTTTGAAAATCAGGGCCGGCCGGCCGAGGATCTGCCGCTCGTGGAATGGGCGTGCCAGGACGCGTTGCATGCGATGCAAACCGCATTCAACGGTGTCTTCAGAAACCTTCCCAGCCGTCCTGTGGCGTGGCTGCTGCGGTTGATCGCGTTTCCGACCGGCATGCCGTTTCGTGCTCCGTCGGATGAACTGGGGCATCGCATCGCCGACCTCTTGCTGCAACCCTCCGCGGTGCGCGACCGACTGACGGCGGGTATTTTTGTCTCGCAAGACCCCAACGAGGCCCTCGGTCGGATCGAGGACGCGCTGACAAAAATCGTGGCAGCCGAAGCGATCGAGAAGAAACTGCGCGCGGCTGCCGCAAGCGGCCGGCTCGCGGGTCGCGATATCGAGGCGCTGGCGGCGGACGGGCTCGACAAGGGTGTCATTGATGCCAGCGAGGCAGGCACACTGCATGCGGCTGAACTGGCGCGCAAGGACGTGATCCGGGTCGACGATTTCACCGCAGATTTCAAGTGACCTGCGCACCTCCTGTGAAATACACGATGCTGGAAAAAGTTTTACAATGGGTCCGGAACACCGGACGAGCGGACATAACGGAAGCGGCGACAAGGAGCGTATCACCCCCATCATGAGCGCCATCTCGGGACGGATAGTCTACGTTGTCGACGGTAGCCGTACACCGTTTTTGAAAACACGCGGCACGCCCGGTCCGTTCACCGCATCCGACCTTGCCATCGCGTGTGGCCGGCCGTTGCTGGCACGCCAGTCATTCGAACCGGCCGATCTCGACGAGGTGATACTCGGTTGCGTCATGCCGGGACCCGACGAGGCAAACATCGGCCGTGTCGTGGCGCTGCGCCTCGGTTGCGGGCATGGCGTTCCCGCCTGGACGGTGCAGCGCAACTGCGCCTCGGGCATGCAGGCCCTGGACTGCGCGTTCCACAATATCGCCAGCGGACGATCAGAGCTGGTGCTGGCCGGCGGCACCGAATCGATGAGCCACGCGCCAGTGCTGTACAACAACGCGATGGTCGCGTGGCTCGGCGGCCTGAGTGCAGCACGATCAGCAGGCGCGCGCCTGAAACAATTTGCCCGGCTGCGGCCAAAACATTTTAAACCGGTGATCGGTCTGCTGCGCGGCCTGACGGATCCGGTCGTCGGGCTGACGATGGGTCAAACCGCTGAAAATCTCGCTTACCGTTTCGGCATCAGCCGCAACGAAATGGACGCGTTCAGCGTGGAAAGTCACCGACGGCTGGCGGCCGGGCAGGACAACAACGGACTCGGCGAGATTGAAACGATTTATGATACGCGCGGCAATGTGTATCAACACGACGACGGCCTGCGCCGCGACTCCAGCGTTGACGGTCTGGCGAAACTCCGGCCGGTATTCGACAAACCCTTCGGCAATGTCACGGCCGGTAACAGCGCGCAGATTACCGATGGCGCGAGCCTGCTGGTTCTCGCCAGCGAGAACGCCGTGTATAAGCATAAATTGCCGGTGATCGGCCGCATCGTTGACAGCCAGTGGGCTGGCGTCGATCCGGCACAGATGGGCCTGGGTCCGGTACATTCCATTGCGCCGCTGATGACGCGCAACAAGCTCAAACTCGGCGAAGTCGATTACTGGGAAATCAACGAGGCGTTCGCGGCGCAGGTGATCGCTTGCCTGGCGGCATTGGCGGACGACGGCTATTGCCGGGCCGAGCTCGGCCTGTCAGGTGCTATCGGGCATATCGATCACGGGCGGCTCAATGTCGACGGCGGCGGCGTCAGCATCGGTCATCCGGTGGGTGCCAGCGGTGCGCGTATCGTCCTGCATTTGTTGCACGTGCTGGCGCGACAGCGGGCGAAACGCGGCATCGCGAGCCTGTGCATCGGCGGCGGCCAGGGCGGCGCCATGCTGGTCGAACACGACACCGGGGCGGGATCATGAACTACAACGCGCGTCACTGGCGACTGGAGACCGACGACGACAATATCGCGTGGCTGTATTTCGACAAGGCCGACGCGGGCGCCAACGTGCTTTCCAGGGAGGTTCTTGAGGAACTCGACGCTATCCTGGAACAACTGGCCGGTGAACGGCCACGCGGACTGGTTATTCTATCGGCGAAAACATCCGGTTTTATCGCCGGCGCCGATGTCAGCGAATTCACGGCGATTGATACGCCGAACCGGGCGCTGGAGCTGATTCAGCGCGGCCAGGGCATCATGGATCATATCGAACGACTCGCGTTTCCAACCGTCGCACTGATCCACGGTTACTGTCTCGGCGGCGGCCTTGAACTGGCCCTTGCCTGCCGGTATCGCATCGCCGCCGATGAAGCCAACACGCGCCTCGGCCTGCCGGAAGTCCGCCTCGGCATTCATCCCGGTTTCGGTGGTACGGTCAGATCGATCCGGTTGCTGGGTGCGCCCGCGGCGATGGACCTGATGCTGACCGGACGCACGGTCAGTGCGCGCGCCGCGAAGAAGATCGGCCTGGTCGATCACGCGGTACCGCTGCGTCACCTGAAAAACGGCGCCCGGTCAATGATACACAAACCGCCGCCGCCGCGCCGCGCACGTCGCTGGCAGCAGTGGCTCGATCGCCGCTGGCTGCGGCCGGGGCTGGCCCGCTTTCTGAAATACAATGTGGCGAAAAAGGCCGATCGGAAACACTATCCGGCGCCATACGCGTTAATCGATCTGTGGGCGCAGTACGGTGATCGGCCCGAGCGCATGCTGACCGAGGAAGCCAATTCGGTCGCCAGGCTGATCATCGGTGATACCGCGCGTAATCTGGTACGCGTGTTCCAGTTGCAGAACCAGCTGAAAACACACGGGCGCGGTACCGACTTCAAGGCGAAACATGTGCACGTCATCGGTGGCGGCGTCATGGGCGGCGACATCGCCGCCTGGTGTGCGCTGCAGGGATTGCGCGTCACCATCCAGGATCAACGTATCGAGGCGCTGGGCGCGGTTCTGTCCCGGGCGCACAAGCTTTTTACGGAGCGCCTGAAACTGCCAAATCTCGTTCAGGCGGCGATGGACCGGCTCATGCCGGACGTTAATGGCGACGGGCTGACGCGGGCCGACGTGATCATCGAAGCCATCTTTGAAAACGCCGACGCCAAGCAGGCACTGTTTCGCGACATTGAGCGCAAGGTAAAGGGCAGCGCGATACTCGCCACCAACACCTCGAGCATTCCGCTCGAGGTCATCGGCAATTCGCTGGCGGCACCGGCGCGCCTGGTCGGCCTGCACTTCTTCAACCCGGTGTCCAAGATGCCGCTGATCGAGGTCGTGGCAGGACCGGACACCGACGCCGGCGTTGTTAACCGGGCCAGCGCGTTTGCCCGTCAAATCGACCGTCTGCCGCTGCAGGTCACCAGCACCCCCGGATTTCTCGTCAACCGGATATTGATGCCCTATCTGATGGAGGCGGTAGTGCTCGAAAGCGAGGGCGTGCCGGCGACCGAGATCGACCGCGCCGCGACGGATTTCGGCATGCCGATGGGCCCGATAGAACTCGCCGATACCGTCGGGCTGGATATCTGCCTGTCGGTCGCGGACATCCTGTCGAAGGGCCTCGGCGGCAACAACTTCACCACAACGATCCCGGAGCGGTTGAAGAATCTGGTCGCCGCCCAACATCTGGGACGGAAGTCGGGGCAGGGCTTTTATCGTTACAAGAAGGGCAAACCGGTAAAGGCGCGACTGCCCAAGGATCGCGAACCATCCCGCGATGTCGCTAACCGGCTGATGCTGCGGCTGCTCAACGAAGCGGTCGCCTGCCTGCGCGAGAACGTCGTCGACAATAGCGACGCTCTCGATGCCGGCGTGATTTTCGGTACCGGTTTCGCGCCATTCCGCGGCGGACCGCTGCACTACCTCGATCAGGCGGGCGCCAATCAGTTGCTGGCCACGTTGCGTGAACTGGAACAGCGTCACGGCAAGCGTTTCGCGCCGGATGCCGGATGGACGCAACTCGTCTGACATCGTGACCAGCACACCAGCGAATACCCTCGACGTTATTCCCGCCGATACCGCCGTAACGCTGTGCGGCCTGTTTTCCGAGCGCGCGCGGCGCACACCGGAGCATATTGCTTACCGCTACTTTGACAGCCCTGGCGGGCAGTGGCGTGATTGCACCTGGCGTTCGATGGAACAGCAGGTGGCGCGCTGGCAGGCAGCGATGCGTCAGGAGAATTTGCACGCCGGCGACCGCGTCGCCGTGATGACGCGCAACAGCCGGGAATGGGTGATGTTCGATCAGGCGGCGCTGGGCCTGGGCCTGGTCGTGGTCCCGCTGTATACCAACGACCGCCCCGAAAATATCGCCTACATTATCAAGGATGCGGCGGTGCAACTGCTGCTGATCGAAGGTGCCGATCAATGGCAGGCGCTCGTGCCCGTGCTGGATGACCTGGATTGCTGTCGACGTGTTGTTTCGCTGAATGTCATTGACGGGCTGCCGGCGGACTCGCGGCTGATCGTGTCCGCCGTGTGGCTACCGGAACGAGGCGGCGATTTGCACGTTGCAGACATCGACCCCGCAACGCTCGCCACCATTGTCTACACCTCCGGCACCACCGGGCGGCCAAAGGGGGTCATGCTCAGTCACGGCAACCTGCTGTGGAACGCCGCCAGTTGTCTGCGCAGTTTTGATATCTTTCGCGAGGATCTTTTTTTATCGTTTCTGCCGCTGTCGCACACCCTCGAGCGCACGGTCGGGTACTACGCACCGATCATGGCCGGCGCCACGGTTGCGTTCTCGCGCTCGATCCCGCAGCTGGCCGACGACCTGCTGACCGTCCGTCCAACGATCATCATCTCGGTGCCGCGCATCTTCGAGAGAGTACAAAGCCGCATACAGGCGCAACTTGCCGAGAAGCCTGCGTTCGCACGCGCCTTGTTTGCGGCGGCGGAAAATATCGGCTGGCGGCGCTTTCTTTATCTGCAAAACCGCGCGTCCTGGCATTTGTCGCTGTTGCTCTGGCCGGTGCTCGAACGCCTGGTCGCTGGCAAGATCCACGAGCGCCTCGGTGGTCGCGTGCGGCTCGCGGTGTGCGGCGGCGCCGCACTGTCACCCGACGTGGCGCGACTGTTTATCGGGCTGGGCATCACGCTCGTGCAGGGTTATGGCATGACCGAGGCCGGCCCGGTGATCAGCGTGAATCGTCAGGATAGTAACGATCCCGCCAGTGTCGGCGCACCATTGCCGGACGTTGAAGTGCGTACCGGTGAAAATGATGAACTGCTGGTGCGTAGCCCCGGCATCATGCTCGGCTACTGGAACCTGCCCGATGCCACGCGCGACGCCGTCGACGCCGACGGCTGGCTGCGTACCGGCGACCAGGCGCGGAT
Source organism: Gammaproteobacteria bacterium (assembly GCA_006218035.1). Taxonomy (GTDB): domain Bacteria; phylum Pseudomonadota; class Gammaproteobacteria; order VBWC01; family VBWC01; genus VBWC01. Next base: position 41,558 of record VBWC01000006.1, on the reverse strand, counting down.
CGAGCGCCATCACATCTACATAACCGGGCGCTTAAAAGAAATCATTGTGCTGGCGAACGGCGAGAAGGTGCCGCCAGCCGACATGGAAATGGCAATCAGCAACGATCCGCTGTTCGAACAGGTCATGGTGATCGGCGAGGCGCGGCCATATCTCGCCGCACTGGTGGTAGTCGATAACGACCAGTGGCAACGGTTTGCCAGCGGGCTGAGTGTCGATGCCGATGCCGAGGCATCGCTGAGCAGCCCGCCGGTAGTCGATGCGGTATTGAAACGTATCGGCGACGCGACGCGCCACTTCCCGGGGTATGCGCAGATCCGGCGTGCTGCGGTGTTGCGCGAGTCCTGGACGATAGAGAACGGTTTGATAACGCCCTCTATGAAACAGCGCCGACCTGCCATATTGGCGCGTTACCAGAAAATCATCGAGAAACTTTACGAAGGTCACTAAAGAGATGAGCGAAGAGTTACCAGGAGAAATTCCGCAGCCGGTGCTGCGCGTGATACCGATGCCGAGCGACACCAACGCGGCCGGCAATATTTTCGGCGGCTGGCTGATGTCGCAGGCCGATCTGGCCGGCAGCGTCGTCGCAATGCAGCGTGCCAGCGGGCGCGTCGTTACCGTCGCCGTTAATACGTTTCAGTTTTATAAACCGGTGCTGGTGGGTGACATTGTCACCATCTATGGTTCCGTCACCCATGTTGGCACCACATCCGTTACGGTCGAAATAACCATCTTTGCCAGTCACGTCTCGCCAACCGACCGTTCCAACAAGGTCGCCGACGCCACACTCACCTACGTCGCCATCGACGAAAACTTCAACAAGCGCACGATACCGCCAGAGCGCTAGCGACTACCGCGCCGCCTGTACTCGCCGGCGGTACGCGTACGATTTGTTTCTCTCTAAATTTCAGTCACATGCTGATTCCCTCTGCCACGCCAGCCTTAAACCCACGTTTTCTGTGCCGACAATAGTAATAACAGACCGGATGAAATGCTGAGCATTGAATGCACGTCAACCAGGAACCAAGGAGCTGACAGATATCTCTAACTAGTATGGGCACCCGATGGAGGTGATTCATGAAACGGATTATCAGGACAATGTGGGTGGCGGTAATGCTGGGTCTGTCGGCACCGGTACCGGCCGGTCTTGATATTCACGTTGTCGGTGGAGGGGCAAGCGGGTGTTTTGGTTCGGCGATGGTTGGCTTCGATTCCGTGATCAATTCCCGCCTCGGCGTGCCGGCGGAGCATGCGCTTGATATGGCGGCGCTAAGCGCGGGGACCGGCGCGGCCGCCGGAAACAGGTTATCAACCCCGCTGCTGACGGTGATTCTGGATGCCTATCTGTGGGAAGGGTCGCCACACGACTACGCCGTTAACGTATTCTATTCCTGCGCCCAGCAACAAACTCCGATCGTTGGCGCCGGCAGGTAGGGGGCGGTGCTGATTACGGCGCGGCCTGCATGCCGTCCGCAGCGCAGCGAAACCCCAAATCATTGAACATCGAATTCTCCGGCAGGTAAAAACGGTACGCGCCGCGATACAGATGACTGATCGCGTAGTGACCGACACCGCCCCAGCCGCCCCCGCGCACGACCTTGTTACCGGGCACGAATGCGACGCTCCGATAATCCGATCCGGCATACGGGCCATAGGAGTCTTCCACCCATTCCATGACGTTACCGGCCATCTGGTAAACACCATAAAACGACTTGCCGGATTCATATGCCGTTACCGGCGCGACGTGATTCGGCCACAGCCGATCGTCGCCGGCGTTGAGCCGTGTCGCATCCCACTGGTCTCCCCACGGGTACTCGCGGCCATCCGGCCCGCGTGCCGCCTTCTCCCATTCCGCCTCGGTAGGCAAACGCTTGCCGGCCCAGCGGCAGTACTCGCGTGCGTTTTCCCAGGTAACACCCGTGACCGGCAGTTGGTCCATTTCCTGCTGATGCTGCACAATCGCATCGAGCAACTGCTCGCGGCTCATGACCCGCGTATCCATATCAAGCTGGAATACCTCCGTGGCCAGATGACGTAACTGGTCGACATCGGCGATGTCGAGAATGCTGCGCGTCAACAGGTAACCGCTACGCGCCCACGCCGGCGGCACCCAGTAGTTGGCCTTGATGACAAAGGTTCGATAACCGGCGTTGGCGACCTCGTGCCTGTCGATGCGAAAGTCCTCGAGACGAAGCTTGCGCTGCGGCCGTTCATCGACGTGCCATGGCTTGACCGAACCGACCTCCTGCGCCTTCTTGTCCACATCGGTCTTGTCGCTGCCCATGATGAAGTGGCCGGCGGGAATTACCACCATCTCGCCGACATCCTTCGGCATGGCGGGCGCAGCCGAAGCGGCGACAGCGCCTTCGACCGTGACGACAGCCAAGACCAGAACGGCAATTCGTAATATATCGCGTCCGCTCACAGTCACGATGCCACGTTGTCCGTAACGTCCTGGGCGCAGCGGAAGCCGAAACTGGAGTTCTTCACATTGGCGTTGAAAAAACTGCGATTGAACACCGGCGCCGATATGCCGCACTGATAGAAAGAGCAATCCCACCACGAGCCGCCTTTCAGGGTCTTGTATTTCTCACCGTAATTTTCCGTTGCCCGCGTATTCCCCGGATAGGCGAGATACCATGACGACGTCCATTCCCAGACGTTGCCCGACATATCATAAACACCGTAGGAACTCGCACCTGCCGCGAATGCGCCGACCGGCGTGGTATCGCCCTCGAGTTTCAAACGTTCCCAACGCACTGGCGTATTGGCGTTGTTGGTATCGAATTCATTCCCCCAGGCGAAGGTGCGCCGGTCAGTGCCACGCGCCGCCTTTTCCCATTCGGCATCCGTCGGCAACCGCTTGCCGGCCCAGGCGCAGTAATCTGTCGCGTCATACCAGGAAACGAAGGTGACCGGATGATCGGCCTTGCCCGGCGGAAACGTGCGATTGCGAAAATGCGAAGGTGAACGGTGGCTGGTCGCGTCGATGAATTGCTTGTATTGCAGATTGGTCACTTCGTATCGATCGATCATGAATGCTTTCAGATTGACGATATGGGCCGGCCCTTCGTCCGGCAGCCGATTGTCGCTGCCCATGGTGAATTCTCCGGCCTGAATCCGGACCATCGGATTGGGATCCGCGCCAATACGCGTCTGCGGGTAATACATCGGTACCGACATGCCCGGCAGCAGATCGTCACTGGGCGCCGGCATGACCTTCGTGGCAGTCTGCTCCTTTATTGCCCTGGCCGTGGACGCCTTGATAAACGATGCCGGATGGCAGGCGGCGCATTTGCCGCTGTTATCCTGAAGCGCCGCATCGGCAACCCCGCTTTCGTGACATGAAACGCAGTTTCGCCGTGCCTCGTGATGAATATCGCTATCGGCCGCAGACGGGGTAACCGCGGCGCTTGACCCAACGGCGGCTAGCGCGATGACTCCGGCGACGATCACCGTGCCGGACAAGAGCAGTTTTTTACCCGTCTTGCTATTCATACCTGCGACCCCGGTCTATTCCAAATGCAGATATTATAGGCGCACGAATCCCCGGATATTAACCTGCGGAAATAAATATACCCGCCATCCAGGGCAGGCGTGAGGACTATACGTGATCAAGCAGTTCGTGGTTCAGACCAACCGACAGGGGCTGCACGACATCACCGGAAGTATCGACGTGGCGATAGGCCCGTTCGGTATCGACGATGGTTTGTGCACGGTGTTTATCCGGCATACGTCGGCAAGCCTGACCATACAGGAGAACGCGGATCCGTCGGCACAACACGATCTGGAAAGGTGGTTCAACCGGTTGGCCAGGGAAAATGACCCGCTTTATACCCACACCAGCGAGGGGCCCGACGACATGCCGTCTCATATCAAGTCGGCGTTAACCGCCACGAGCCTGTCGATTCCGATAGTGGGCGGACGGCTCGCCCTTGGCATCTGGCAAGGTATCTACCTGTGGGAGCATCGTCACACCGGAGCACAACGGGAAATCGTCCTGCATATCAGCAACTGAGCCGCTGATATCGAACCAACGCCTCGTCATTCACGCGCGCCGGCCTGCTCCAGCATGGCGATGATGCCGGCATGCTCTTCACGTATTGCTCCCATCCACGCGGTCCAGCCACTGCTGTTTTTGATCTTCACGTCGGCACCGGCATCCAGCAATACACGTACCACCTGTTCATGTCCTTGTACTGCCGCCCAATGCAACGGTGTCCAGTCCGCCTTGTTACGCGCGTTGACATCGGCGCCATGCTCAAGCAACGTCGCGACGGCGGCGACACGGCCTTTCTCGGCGGCGCGCATCAGCGCTGTCCAGCCGTCATTGTCGCGGGCGTCGACGGCCGCGCCATTGGCCAGCAACAATAGTACCAGCGGCGTGTTCCCGGCACGCGCCGCGTGCATCAACGCCGTCCAGCCATAGTTGTTCTGTGCGTTGACGTCGGCACCGGCGCGCATGGCGGCCGCTACCTGCTCGGCATCGCCGCCAACCACGTCCTTCATTAACGGCGTATTGCCGTCGCAACCATACAGCGCCCCCAACAGCAGCATACTGGTCATCCATTGCACGATTCGTATCATCGTTTTTGCCTGTCGCCTTATTAATGAAAGCCGCTATAATTGTACCAATTCCGGCAGCGGGAGCAGCGGGGGACTTTGCGCCACGCTGCCACCGTAAAGGTTAATCACTCGCGGAGAAACGGTACATGCCCGGTTTTGCGTGTCCACGCTGCCAGAAAGAGACCGTTTTACTGCGTGACAAATTCCGGCTGGATCTCTGGCTCACGACACATTGCTCCAGTTGCGGCACGCGTTTGTGCGCGAACCCCTATCTAATGGTTGTAGTGTACTTTTTCCATATCTGGAATGTGATCTGGTGGCCCTCGATCGCCCATTTCACCGGCAACTACTGGAACCTGATTTATTTGTTCCCATGCTGGCTGGTGATCGAGCTGATCAGCCTGAATTACGTTCCAATGTGCTGCCTGAAGAAGAAACCGGGCTGACGGCCGGCCGCGTTCAAATCGGCCCACCATGGCACGCATACTCGGCATTGGTATCGCAGCGCTCGATATCATCAATACGGTCGCGGATTATCCGCGGGAAGATGATGAAGTGCGCGCGCTGGAACAGCGCATCGCGCGGGGCGGCAACGTCACCAACACGCTGGTCGTACTCAGCCAGCTTGGGCACCGGTGTTGCTGGGGTGGCGTGCTGACCGATGGACCTGAGGCCCGGGTGATACGGGATGACTTGGCCGGTTTCGGCATCGAAATGGATACCGTGCGGCTGGCATCGACCGGCAAGGTGCCAACCTCGTATATCACGCTGAATCGCCGCAACGGTACGCGCACGATTGTTCACTACCGTGACCTGATTGAATTCAGTTTCGGGGACTTCGCAAAAATCGACCTGTCCGCGTTCGACTGGCTGCATTTTGAGGGACGCAATGTGCCTGAAGCTAGGCAAATGCTCGACCATGTGCGACGGCTGGCGGACCCGCCGCCGATATCCGTGGAAATCGAGAAACACCGCAACGGCATTGAATCGTTGTTCGACGGTCCCGCGGTATTGTTCTTCTCAACGCCGTACGTTACCGCGGCGGGGGCCGGCGGCCCGGAGGAATTTCTGGCGACCGCGCACCAGCGGCGGCCGGTCACGGAACTGGTTTGTACCTGGGGCGTGCAGGGCGCGTACGGCATCGACGAAACCGGCGACCTGATCCACCGGCCCGCCTGTCCGCCGCTGCAGATGGTCGACACCGTCGGTGCCGGCGATACGTTCATCGCCGGATATATCGATGCGCGCGTACGCGGTCTGGATATGGCTGCTGCGCTGGAACAAGGCTGCCAACTGGCGGGGAAAAAATGCGGCCAGACAGGATTCGATCTGCGGTCACACAAACAATGATCACGATCTACGATAGAAAGGGCTTTACGGCACTGGCGAGAGTAGACGCTGAAACCTTGTCCGGCGCCTGTCTGGCGGGCCTCGATCTGAAGGAGGCGAATCTGATCCAGATCGACCTGCGCAATGCGGACCTGTCCGGCGCCGATCTCGCCAACGCCGATCTGCGCCTTGCTGATTTAAGCGGCGCGAATCTGAGCCGGGCGAATCTCGCGTTCGCCGACCTCTCGGGAGCGCGGCTCACCGGCGCGGTTATGCGTGATGCAATCGTGCTGGGAACGAGGCTTTTCGGCACCGATATCGGCGCGGCGGCGGATTTAAGCGGTGTGAATCTGGACAGCGCCCAGCGCGCAGCCGGCGACTAGCGCGTGACCTTGCGGAACACCAGCGTAGCGTTTGTTCCGCCAAAACCGAAGCTGTTGCTCATCACGGTGGTCAGTGCGACGCCATCGCGCCGTTTGGTGACGATCGGATAGCCGTCGGCAGCCGGATCGAGTTCAGTGATATTGGCGGACGCCGCGATAAAACTGTTTTCCATCATCAGCAAACTGTAGATGGCTTCATGCACACCCGCGGCGCCGAGCGCGTGACCGGTCAGCGATTTTGTCGACGAGAGCGGCGGCCGAGCTGCCCCGAATACCTCGCTGACGGCGCGCAACTCGGTGATATCGCCCGCCGGCGTGCTGGTGCCGTGGGCATTGATATAATCAATCGGCGTATCGACGGTCTCCAGCGCTTGCTGCATGCAGCGCACCGCGCCTTCACCCGACGGCTGGACCATGTCATAACCGTCCGACGTTGCGCCGTAGCCAACCAGTTCCGCATAGATCCGGGCTCCACGCCGCCGGGCATGTTCGAGTTCTTCGAGCACTACGACACCGCCTCCGCCGGAAATCACAAATCCGTCGCGGGTCGCATCATACGGACGCGACGCCGTCGTCGGCGCGTCATTGTATTTGGACGACAGCGCACCCATCGCATCGAACATCACCGATAACGACCAGTGAACTTCTTCGCCGCCGCCGGCGAATACGATGTCTTGCTTGCCGTACTGGATCAGTTCGCTGCCATTGCCTATGCAGTGCGAGCTGGTTGCGCAGGCGGAACTGATCGAATAATTGACGCCCTTGATTTTGAACGGTGTCGCCAGACACGCCGAGGTCGTACTCGACATCGTACGCGGCACCATGTATGGACCCACCTTGCGTAGCCCCTTGCTGCGCAACAGATCCGCCGCCTGCACGATGTTTTCCGTCGATGGCCCGCCGGAACCCATGATCAAGCCCGTGCGCCGGTTCGAAATATCGCCGTCACCAAGACCGGAATCGGCGATCGCCTGTTGCATCGCCAGATAATTGAATGCCGCTCCGTCGCCCATGAAACGCCGGATTTTGCGGTCGATCAGTTCATCCGTATTGATGCGCATCGGCCCGCAGACGTGCGAGCGGAAACCAAGCTCCGTGTACTCCTGGGTAAACTCGATGCCGGAGCGACCCTGTTGCAGAGACGCCAGCACTTCCTGTTTGTTATTGCCTATACTGGATACGATTCCGAGGCCGGTGATGACGACACGTCTCACGGATGTAACCCTAGAAATTTTCGGTTGACGTAAAAAGCCCCACACGCAGATCCTTGGCGGCGTAGATCGCACGCCCGTCGACTTCCACGGCACCGTCGGCGATACCCATGCACACCTTTCGGGTAATCACGCGTTTCAGATCGATTCGGTAGGTAACCAAACGGTTTTTCGGCGTCACCTGGCCACTGAACTTGACCTCGCCGGTGCCCAGTGCCCGGCCGCGGCCGGGACTGCCGAGCCAGCCGAGATAGAACCCGACCAGTTGCCACAGCGCGTCCACACCGAGACAACCCGGCATCACCGGATCACCCTGGAAATGGCATTTGAAAAACCACAGGTCGGGATCAATACCGAGTTCGGCCACCGCCTGCCCCTTACCATAGGCGCCACCGTCCAGCGATATATCGACGATGCGATCAAACATCAGCATCGGTGGTTGCGGCAACAACGCGTTTCCCGGCCCGAAAAGTTCGCCACGGCCACACGCCAACAGTTCTTCGCGGGTGAAGCTGTTTTTATGACTGAATTTCAGATTGGTCGCTCGCATTGCCGACATTATTTTAACCCCGGCGAAAGTGTAACATTTCTTTTGCAGGAAAGGTTCCACAGATTGCGAAACCAGCGGTTTCGCCGCTACATGCATTCCTCCGCCGCGACCGAAATATTGCCGGCGCATACCACGCAGTTCCTGCCGCCCGCCTTGGCTTCATAGAGCGCCTTGTCGGCATACCCGAGCAAATGCTCGCCGCGTATACCCAGTCCCGCCCGGTCGGACCCGGGATCAAATGTCGCGGTGCCTATCGACAACGTGACACGGAAACCGGCGCCGCCCGGCCCACAAAAGCGATAGCCCTCGATGGTTTCACGGACACGTTCCGCCACCTCCAGCGCTTTTTCGGTGTTCGTGTGGACCAGTAGTGCCGCGAACTCCTCACCGCCGTAGCGTGACAAAACATCACTGCTGCGCAACTGTGCGCGACTCAGCGCGGCTACCTCGCGCAGCACTTCATCGCCGGTCTGATGGCCGTAGGAGTCGTTGACGTTCTTAAAGTGATCAATATCGAGTAACAGACACGAGAGCGGCTGTGCATTGCGCATCGAATGACCGACCTCTTCCGTCAGACGCTGATCGAAGTAACGCCGGTTATTGATCGCCGTAAGCGTGTCCGTCAGGCCGAGACGCTTGATGCGCTCCAGGTTGACCGCATTCTCCAGGCAGATAGACACCACCGCCGCCAGGTGCTCGAGAAAATCCGTGCGGAAACCCCGGACAAATCGCTCCGAATAAAAACTGCCGACGTTCAGGCTGCCGAACAGCTTGCCGTGGCGTACCAGCGGTAACAGCGCAACGCTCCCCGGCGTGCCGAGGGACTTTGGAAAAAGCGCCTCGTGGATTTTCCCCTTGTATGCCCCGAGCGTCGGAAACAGGGATATCGGATACAGTGAGTCGAGGTCATCGCGATCGCGCGCAAACATCAACGACGGATGTGCTTTCAGGTCGACACCTTCTTCCTCAAGCGCGCGCCGGATTTCATATTCCGTATCCAGCAACCACAGCGTCACGAGATCCCAATCGAATGCGCTGCGGTCCGGATAGAGAATCGTCTCGATCAACTCGAAGAGCGAATTGAGACCGATGAGCTTGAGTTCCTGCGCCTGGAAGCGACGCATCTTGCGCTCGTTGTGTCGCGCCTGGGTCATCAGCTCTTCCAGACGATGGCGCAACACCCGGTTTTCGGCAAGCGGATCTCTGGTCATCTCATGCCTTTCGATTGATCCGGAATGACAAGCAATCTGCTGATCCCCGAGTATCCAGACCGCAATTGATCTGCGGCTTTCAACGACCGTCGGTAACGATAACCATATACCAGAACGTGCCGACCGGGTTAATTTATATGACCGCCCCTCCGCACAGCCAGTGAATACGCCATTTTCGACTTGACAGCCCAATCACACGGTTATAAAAAGCTGGTTTAGCCTGATACATACCTGATCAAACTCACGACCTGGCTCAGCGGATGAACCACACAGGCCTCCGGACTTGTCGCCAGGCGGCAAGTCGGAACTTGTTATTGTTAACCATGGTGGACAGATAAGCATGTTTAAATCCGTATATGTCGGGAACCTGCCCTTTAGCGCGACCGAGGACGACATTCGCGAACTATTTACGAAACACGGCGCGGTACGAACGGTGAAAATGATTACCGATCCCGATACAGGCAAACCCCGCGGATACTGTTTCGTTGAAATGGAGAATCATGGGGCCTTTGCCGCAATCGATGCGCTCAATGGCAAGGAGTTCGGCGGCCGCAACCTGAGAGTTAACGAGGCACGCGAACGGCACCGTTAGCCGTTGTGTTATGTGATCTTAAGAAAACTGACCCTGCCGGGACAAGCGGCGGCAGATCGTGAAGGCGCCGGCCAAATTCGACAGAATCCCCAAGAGAACGAATAGTTGTTTGCTTTCAATGAATTGTTGACTTTCTGCCCGGGTAATGTTACACACTTACGGTGAGGGGACAAACATCAATGTTGCCGTTTGGCGGGCATGTTGTTTCATTGCTGTTGATCGTGTCGGTGTCATCAGCCGGCGCGGCCACGTTTGAACTCAACTTTCAGCCTGTCAATCCTGTCGAGTTCCGCGGCGGCGTGCTGGAATCCAACTGCAATCGCCCGGGACAGCAAATCAATTGTGCCAATCAATCCGGCGGGCAGGCTGATACCGTCACACCGTTTTTCAATGAAGTACTCAGCACCGACATAGGTGCGTTCTACCACTCGATCATCGGCCTGCCCGGAGAAGAGTTCGTCCAGGAAACCTTTATCGGGCTCGGCCCGCGTAACTGGCAGGGCGGCCTCGGAACAGCCAGTGCGGGCGAACTCACCGCGAACCGCGACCCGCTCAACAGTGACCCGAGCCTCTCCGGTAACGGCACCGCGAACGTCACGTTAACCCTGGTGCGTCAGGTGATCGGCGACATGGATAGTAGCGGCTCGTGTATCGCCGCGGCCGCAGTTTGTCAGCAATTTATCAAAGACGAGTTCACGATGAAGCCGCTGATCGACCAGCGGTACAACATGCCGAACGAGATGCTGCTGGTCTTCATGAACGACATGCGTAACAAATCGCTGACCGACCGGACCGCGATCGATCCCAGCCGCAATACCAATATACTGGAACTCAAAGGACCCGACGCACCGGGCAATGAGGCGCCGTCCGGTCCGCTCGGCGGCGATGGTGACTTCGATATACACGTCAACGGGCAGAAAGTGCGCGTAACCGCCGGCGCCTACACATTTACGCCGGGCTCCTTCAATAACGGAGCCAACGGCATATGGACGTACTATGCCGACGGCCCGTCGGCCGCGCCGACCTTCGGCTTTGACCCGGTCATCCATGATATCGACTGGGAATCGTTCTACGACCCCACGCAGAACCCCGCCTGGGGCTATCCCGAAAACCAGCCTCAATAACCGTTTCCGCCCGTCGCGACGGCCGGGCGCCATCGGCTACCCGCCGAACCCTGTTGTTTTCTCGAACAAAAGCCCGCGTTTCAACGGTACCTAACAGCCGTTCCCTGTCCGTCGCTACAAAACGTATGGACATCAAGTGCCCCGCGACCCCCGTTCGGGCGCCGCCGCGAACCAGCGGTTTGACGTGCTGACACTATTCAATAAGGTGGCACTGGCGTTGATGGTGGCGGGCGCAGCCCTATACCTTCCCGGCCGAGCTGTGGCCGGACCGTTCGCCCTCGATTTCGTGCCGGACGACATCGACAACGTCGCCGGCAACCTCGAGGCCCGCTGCAATATCAGCGGTTACGCCAATATCAATATGCGGCAATCAGGCGGGCGGCCAGACCGACAACGTCACGCCGTTCTTCAGCGAGATCGTCAGCGACGGCACGCTGACCTATTACCATCAGATCGTCGGCTCGCCCGGCTCCGGGTTCGTGCTCGACATGTATATCTGGCAGGGCGGCGCGGTATGGCAGGGCGGGCAGGGTACCGCAAGCGCGGGCGCGCTCAATGCGCGTTCCGACCCGTTGAACAGTGATCCCGCCATCTCCGGCAACGGCACCGCCAACATCGAGCGCGTGGTCATGCACCAGGCACACGGCGATCTGGCCGCAAATGGCGATTGCGCCGTCAACGCGGCCGGCTGCGAACAGTTTTACAAGACAGAACTGGATCGGAAGCCGAAAATCGAGCAGCGCTATAACGTGGCGAACGAGATGTCACTGACCTTCATGAACGACATGAGCAACAAGACGTTTACCGACAAGACCGCGATCGACCCGGCCAATAACAACAACACGTTGACGCTACTGGGACCGGACGCCCCGATTGCCGCCACACCCGGCCCGGTAGGCGGCGATGGCGATTTCGATATTCACACCGACTCGCAGACATCGCGCATCACGGCGGGCGCCCATACATGGAGCGCGGGAGCGGGGCCCGGCCAGTCTCGCGGCACCTGGACCTATTACGCCGATGGTCCGGCAGCGGCGCCGACCGTGGGCATGAACCCGGACGCACTGGTCAACTGAGCGGCATTTTTTGACCCGGCGCAAAATCCGTCGTGGTGCACCCCGCGCTACAGCCGCCGTAACGGTCGGCGGACTACAGCATTCCTGCTTTTATCTTGCGCAGTGATCTTGCATAAGCGGTTTCGGAAACCGCATTCCACGCGGCATTGTCGGCCTGAAACGCACGATAGGCGTCACGCACTCGCCTGAACACCTCGTCCTTGGCGGCCTGTTCGTCGAGAACGACGTCGGCAAACTCGCGCAACGCGGCCAGGACATCCGACGGAAATTCCAGAACCTCAACATGGTACTTCTCTTGCAACGTTCGTAAGGCCTCGAGGTTGCGCGCCTCGAATTCCGAGAGCATCCACAGATTGCTTGCGGCGGTCGCGGTCTCTATCGTCAGTTGCAGTTCGCGGGGCAGGCCTTCCCATGCCTTGCTGTTAATAATCAATTCCAGCACCGGGCCCGGTTCGTGCCAACCTGGATAGTAGTAATGTTTCGCCGCGCGATACAGCCCGAGGCGCAGATCATGATAGGGCCCGACCCACTCGGTCGCGTCGATCGTGCCACGATCCAGCGCGGTAAAAATCTCGCCGCCGGCGAGCAACACCGGATTCACGCCGGCCTTGGCCATGACCTTACCGCCGAGGCCGGGTATGCGCATCTTCAGACCCTTCAGGTCGGCGAGCGATTTGATCGGCTTGCGAAACCAGCCGCCCATCTGTACGCCGGTGTTGCCCATCGGGAACGGCGTCAGACCAAACGGTTCATAAACCTCGCGCCACAGCTTGAGCCCGCCGCCACTGTATAGCCACGCGTTCATGCCCTGCGCATTCAGGCCAAACGGCACTGCGGTAAAAAACTGTGCGGCGGGTATCTTGCCGGCCCAGTAATACGCGGCACCGTGCCCCATCTCGACGGTGCCTTGCGACACCGCCTCGAACGATTGCAGCGGCGGCACCAGTTCACCGCCGGCAAATACCTGGATGTTCAGCCGGCCGTCGCTCATGCGCCGGACGTCTTTGGCGAAACGCTCGACACCGTCCTGGAACACCGGGAAATTCGGCGGCCAGGTGGTAACCAGTTTCCAGTTGAATCGTTGTTCGGCAGCGGCGCCGGCGCCTGAGAATACGCTGCCACCCAGCAGCGTGCCCGCGCCCAGCGTCTTGACGAACTGCCGCCGTTTCATTTTGTTCCGCTGCATGATACGGCCCCCGTCCCTGTCGATGTGCCTGTCAACTATATTGCCTGCAGATTCGCATAGGCCACCACCAGCCACTTCGCGCCGGCCGCCTGGAAATTTACCTGCACACGCGCGTGACTGCCTTGCCCTTCATAATTGAGGATGACGCCCTCGCCGAACTTCGTATGCTGAACCCGCTGACCGAGACGCAACCCGGTGGGTGCGTCGTCAACGGGCTTCTTGCGTGTCACGTATACCGGCCGTGTGATCTGCGGCCGCGCGCGCACCTCCTGCATCAGTTCGGCGGGAATCTCGCCGAGAAAACGCGACGGTGACGGATAGGTATCCTGGCCATGGATACGCCGGCTCTCGGCGTGACTGATATAGAGATGCCGCATCGCGCGCGTCATACCGACATAACACAGGCGGCGTTCTTCCTCGAGACGGCCGGGTTCGTTGACCGACATCTGATGCGGAAACAGGCCTTCCTCCGCCCCGCACAGAAACACCACCGGAAACTCCAGGCCCTTGGCGGTGTGCAGTGTCATCAACTGCACACAGTCTTCCCAGGCCTCGGCCTCGGTGTCGCCCGCCTCCAGCGCGGCGTGGGCGAGGAACGCGTCCAGCGGCTGCATGCCGATTTCGGCGTCAAAGGCAAATTGCCGCGCGGCGGTCACGAGTTCTTCCAGATTCTCGACACGCGCCTGCGATTTTTCACTGCGCTCGTTCCGGTAATCGTCGAGCAGGCCGCTGCGGCGGATCACGTGATCGACCCGTTCGGCGAGTTCGAAACTGTCGGTGTCATGCGTCATGGTATCGATCAGATCGATGAATACCCGCAGCGCACTCGTCACGCGGCTCGCCAGTGCCCCGCCGTCGCACAGCGCCAGTGTCGCTCGCCACAACGACAGCTGCTGCGCGCGCGCGTGATCGCGCACCGATTGCAGGCTGCGCTCGCCGATGCCGCGCGTCGGCGTGTTGACGATACGTTCGAACGAGGCGTCGTCGTCACGGTTGGCAATCAGGCGCAGATAGGCCAGCGCATTCTTGATCTCGGCGCGCTCGAAGAATCGCAGGCCGCCATAGACGCGGTATGGCATCCGCTTGGCGAGCAGCGCCTCTTCGAAGACGCGCGACTGCGCATTGGATCGATACAGTATCGCCACTTCGCTGCGCCGGTTGCCGCGGGACACCCAGTCGTCGATGCGGTCCACCACATAGCGCGCCTCATCCATCTCGTTATAGGCACGATAGAGTGACAGCGGCTCGCCCTCTTCGCCACTGGTCCACAGCTTCTTGCCCAACCGGCCGGTGTTATGGGCGATCAGCGCGTTGGCCGCCTGCAGTATCGTCGCGGTCGAGCGATAATTCTGTTCGAGACGCACGACGCGCGCGCCGGCATAATCCTTGTTGAAACGGTGTATATTCTCGATACGCGCGCCACGCCAGCCGTAGATCGACTGGTCGTCATCGCCAACGACAAACATCCTGCCGCTATCGCCGGCGAGGCGACGCAGCCAGGCGTACTGCAGCGTGTTGGTGTCCTGAAACTCGTCGACGAGGATGTGGTGGAAACGCTGCTGGTAGGACTGGAGCACGTCCGGGCACTCGCGCCACAGTTCATGCACGCGCAGCAATAACTCGGCGAAGTCGACCAGACCGGAGCGCTCGCAGGATTCCTGATAGGCGCGGTAGATGCGCACCATCTGCTGCAGATAGGGATCGTTCTGGTCATCGATGTGCGCCGCGCGCAGCCCCTCGTCCTTGCGCCCGTTGATGTAACCCTGGATCTTTTTCGGTGCCCACTGGCCCTCATCAAGCGACAGCGCCTTCAACACGCGCCGGATGACACGATACTGGTCCTCGGAATCGAGTATCTGGAAGGTCTGCGGCAGACGCGCCTCGCGCCAGTGCGCGCGCAGCAGGCGGTGGGCCATGCCGTGAAAGGTGCCGACCCACATGCCGCCGAGCGGCGCGCCAAGCAGCTGCTCGATGCGCGCGCGCATTTCCGCCGCCGCCTTGTTGGTGAACGTCACCGCCAGTATGCCGTACGGCGACAGGCCTTCGGTCTGGATCAGCCAGGCGATTCGATGCACCAGCACGCGCGTCTTGCCGCTGCCGGCGCCGGCGAGCACCAGCATGCTATCGGCCGGCGCGGCCACTGCCTCGCGCTGCGCATCGTTCAGGGGATCAAGAATAGCGGAAACATCCATGGCGGAATTCTAGCAGATCATGACGCCGATATTGCGGCGTTCACGTTGGCGGTGATGAGCGCCCAGGGGCGGAAAGTTTTCGAGGACGCGCGAAAAGCTTCGACACCGCCGTCCGCGGTTCACCGCTCTGATGGCGGTATGACTCGTGACGGCGGCAGTGGTACTCAACGGATCCGTACCGCCGCGGTCAACGGCATCCTCGACGCCGGGTCGCCAATGGTTCTGACCGGGTGACCGTCCAACAGCCCGCTAGTGCGTCGTCACAGCGCGATCGAGACGCCGGTAGGAAATCGCCTCGCTCAAATGCGGCGTTTCAATCGCATCACTGCCCGACAGATCGGCGATGGTGCGCGCGACCTTCAGGATACGATGGTACGCGCGCGCTGAAAGGCCGAGCCGGTTAACGGCCTGCTCCAGCAACTGATTGTCCCGCTCGCTCAATCGGCACAGCACGTCCACTTCCTTGCTCGACAAGCCGACATTGGCCTTGCCGCTGCGCGCCAGCTGGCGTGATCTGGCCCTTACCACCCGTGCCCGCACCACGGCGCTATGCTCCACAGTACCGTCAGCCGCCGCGCTTCTGACCAACTCGCTGGTGACGCGCGGCACTTCGACATGGATATCGATGCGATCCATCAGCGGCCCCGACACCCGCGCCCGGTAACGCTGCACCTGATCCGATGTGCAACTGCAGCGCCCGTCCGGATCGCCGAGATAACCGCACGGGCAGGGATTCATCGCCGCGACCAGTTGAAAGCGCGCCGGAAACTCGGCCTGATGCGCGGCGCGCGAAATCGTGATGCGCCCCGATTCCAGCGGCTCACGTAATACCTCCAGCACGCGGCGATCGAACTCGGGCAGTTCATCGAGAAACATCACGCCGTTGTGCGCCAGCGACACCTCACCGGGGCGCGGCTGGCTGCCGCCACCGACCAGCGCGACGCCCGATGCCGTATGGTGCGGCGCGCGGAACACGCGACGGCGCCACTGGCTGGCGGAAAAACCGAGATCGCTGATCGAATGCACCGCCGCGGTCTCAAGGGCTTCCTGTTCCGTCATCGGCGGCAGAATACCCGGCAGGCGGCTGGCGAGCATCGTTTTGCCAGTTCCTGGCGGACCGATCATCAACAGACTATGACCGCCAGCGGCGGCGATCTCGAGTGCGCGTTTGGCGTTATGCTGGGCGCGGACGTCGGCGAGATCATCACCCGGACGGTCCGGCAGCGCGTCGCCGCTACTGACATGCGCGCTGATCAGCCGCGTGCCGGCCAGGTGCGCACAGACATCGAGCAGATGCATTGCCGGAAACACCGCGATGTCGGACACCAGGCCGGCCTCGGCCGCGTTGTCGCGGGCGACCATCAACTGCCGGCCGGCGCGCTGCGCCTGCAACGCCGCGGGCAGAATACCGCGGATACCGCGCAACTCACCGGTTAACGCCAGCTCGGCGACAAATTCGTAATCGCCCAGCGGTTCGCGCGGCACCTGTCCGGAAGCGGCGAGTATGCCGATGGCGATCGCCAGATCGAAACGTCCACCTTCCTTCGGCAGATCCGCCGGTGCGAGATTGATCGTGATGCGGCGTACGGGAAAATCGAAATTGGCGTTCAGCAGCGCACTGCGCACCCGGTCCTTGCTCTCCTTGACGGCCGTTTCCGGCAGGCCAACGATCGACAACCCGGGCAATCCATTGGACAAATGCACCTCGACCGTGACCAACGGTGCGTTTATGCCGGCCTGCGCACGTGAATACAGAACAGCAAGTGACACGTCTGACTATCCCTGTGACAACGATCGAAGACGTGCAGTATATAAGGAAGGCTGGAAGTATTGCTGCTGCGCACGGCCAGCTGTATCCGCGTCACCGCCGCTACCGACCGGTCAGCGGGAGGCATGCCGCCGGTCAGGATTTCTCCAGCAAGCCCTTCTCCAGTTCCGCGACCTGCCTGGTCAACGCGTCAACCTTGGCGCGGGTACGCCCCAGTACCGCCGACTGCACCTCAAACTCTTCGCGCGTGACCAGGTCGAGTCGCGCAAACGTGCCTTGCAACAACGATGTAAAGTTCTGCTTGAGGTCATGCTTGAGATCGGTGACCGTACCGGGTACCGCATCGACCAGTCGTCGGGCCAGATCATCGAAAATTTTCGGATCCATCGTATTATCCACCGCTGTTTTCCAGCTGCATAGTGTATGAAATTCTGGCGTCCGGTTCTGATTTTCGATAGCACCAATACCGTGCGTCCAACACCATTTATTGAACCTACATGGGGCATCCAGCCGCCTTCCGGTGGTGCCGATCGCCGGAGATACCGCTATAGTCTATTGTTTTTTATTATTAATATATCATTGGCATGCTTGATGCTCTTTGCGTCTCGTGCGCAATCAAATGTGGCTCATCGATTAATTCACCGGGGCAGTGCCCCGACCAGGGTGGCGGCAGGAGGAATATCCATGAAATTAGTTACGGCAATCATCAAACCATTCAAGCTGGACGACGTCCGCGAGGCCTTGTCGGGTATCGGCGTGCAGGGCGTTACCGTCACGGAAGTCAAAGGATTTGGCCGGCAGAAAGGCCACACGGAACTGTATCGCGGCGCCGAGTACGTCGTCGATTTTCTGCCCAAGGTAAAAGTCGAGGTGGCGGTCCCCGTTGAACTGCTCGATCAGACGATTGAGGCCATCACCAAGGCCGCGAACACCGGCAAGATCGGTGACGGCAAGATCTTCGTATTCGATATGCAGCAGGCCATCCGTATCCGTACCGGCGAGACCGGCCCGGACGCACTGTAACGCCAGAGGAGTCTCGTTATGAAATTGCACTATAAACTCAGCGGCCTTCTGTTAATACTGTGCCTGATATCACCGTGGGCCATGGCCCAGGAAGAAACTGCGGCAGCGGCCGTTATCGCTACGGAAGCAGCGGCGGCTGCGCCATCGATCAACTCAGGCGATACCGCCTGGATGCTCACCTCCACGGCGTTGGTGCTGTTCATGACCATCCCGGGACTCGCGTTGTTTTATGCCGGTATGGTGCGCGCCAAAAACGTGCTGTCGGTGATGATGCAGTGTTTCGCCATCACGTCGCTGGTAACGGTCTTGTGGATGTTGTTCGGCTACAGCCTCGCCTTCGACACCACCGGCATGGAGAAGGGTGTAACCAATCTCAACTCCTTCATCGGCGGACTGGGCAAGGCATTTCTGAATGGCGTCGGCGTCGACAGCGTCACGCTCACCATTCCGGAAACGGTATTCATGACCTTCCAGATGACGTTCGCCATCATCACCCCGGCGCTCATCGTCGGCGCCTTTGCCGAACGCATGAAATTCTCCGCCATGCTGTTGTTCATGGGCGTGTGGTCACTGGTGGTATACGCGCCGATCGCCCATATGGTGTGGAGCGGTGACGGTGGCTTCCTCTGGGACATGGGCGTTCTGGACTTTGCCGGTGGCACCGTCGTGCATATCAACGCCGGTATCGCCGGCCTGGTTGCGGCCCTGGTGCTCGGCAAGCGCAAGGGCTGGCCCACCACCGCCATGCCACCGCATAACCTGGCACTGACACTTATCGGTGCATCGATGCTGTGGGTCGGCTGGTTTGGATTCAATGCCGGCAGCGCGGTTGCAGCCAACGGCACCGCCGGTATGGCGATGGCGGTAACACAGATCGCGACGGCCGCCGCAGCGCTCGCGTGGATGTTCAGCGAATGGCTGTTACACGGCAAACCGAGCGTGCTTGGCATCGCCTCGGGTGCCGTCGCCGGGCTGGTCGCGATCACACCGGCCTCGGGGTTCGTCGGCCCGATGGGCGCTTTGGCGATCGGCTTTGTCGCCGGCGTGGTGTGCTTCCTGGCCTCCACCAAACTCAAGCGTGCCTTTGGTTACGACGATTCACTCGATGTGTTCGGCGTGCATGCGGTCGGCGGCATTGCGGGCGCGTTGCTCACCGGCGTATTCGCCGCAAGCAGTCTGGGCGGATCGAAGACCGATCTGGTGATCGGCAGTCAGGTGTGGACACAGGTCGTCGGTGTGGCGGCAACCGTAACCTACTGTGCGATCGCCACCTATATTATTCTCAAGGTGATCGACGTTATCATGGGATTGCGCGTTAGTGACGAACAGGAGACCGAGGGGCTGGACCTCGCGTTGCACGACGAGCGCGGCTACAACCTCTGATTTCCGTTTCCAACCTGTGTGACATGAAAGGGCGCCGATGGCGCCCTTTCATTTTCCTAGAGCCTGCCATGCGTTCCATCGCAAAACGGCGGACCCTTGGTATGTTTACAACCGCATAATGCAAACACACCTTTCTTTTCGACCTTGAATTCCTTGGGCGTGAATTCCGTGCCCTTGTGCGACCCGTCGCAGAACGGCTGGTTCTTCGAACGACCGCAGCTGCACCAATGATAGGTACCGGGCTCCAGCGTTTTCAGATACGGCGATTTTTGAGCGATCACGGGATCTGCCATAATTCCTCTCCTTGTGAAACAAACCGGTTAGCTGGCGTATCCTGATACGTTAGTGTAGCCCAAAAAACACGCACACCGGAGACCACACTGAACGAGCTACGCATTGACGACCTGCGGACACGCCATGTTGGACCCATCAACCTGACCATCCCCGGCGGCAAGGCCATCGGCCTGTCAGGACCATCGGGCAGCGGCAAGACATTAATATTGCGCGCGATCGCCGACCTCGACCCGCATACCGGGGGGGTCTTTCTCGACGAGAACGCTTGCAGCTCGATGAATGCACCGGAATGGCGCCGGCGCTGCGCGTACTTGCCGGCGGAAAGCCAGTGAGGGTCCGATACCGTCGGCGACCATTTCACGACAAACGACACGCCGTGGCTGACCGAACTGGGCTTTGACGCCGGCGTGCTGCATTGGCAGATCGCGCGAGCGGCAACAGCTCGCTTTGGCACGCCTGCTGGCGCACGCGTCTGCGCGCACGCATACCGACTGGCCGACGGCTGCCTGGTCGAGGACGCCGGCGCGTGAGTCTCATCGAACTGTCGCCGCTGGATCTGGCACTCGCCGCCGTATCGATACGCATGCAACTCGGCGTCGCGGCGCCTGTTCGATGAACGCCAGCGATTGCGGCTGGATCGCCTGCGCCAGAACCGCGGACGCGACACTAAATCCTGAGCTAGCCTTGCCGCTAACCAAACGGGGCAGGTCGAAATAAACTGGGTCTTTTGCAGATACTGACCAGGAATTCATGATGAAGAACACGATATTAATATTGGTACTCAGCGGGCTGTTGTGTGGCAGCGCGATCGCCAAGGAACGCGTCTACACGTGGACGGACAAGGACGGCACCGTGCATTTCAGCGACACACCCACCGGCCCGCAAGCGACGCCGATGGTGGTGTCGCCAGCGAAACCGGACAGGCCGGCGCCCGCGCAGCCAGAACAAAAGCACAGCGATGCCGCCGGCGACAAAGCCGTAGACGACAGCAAACCGGCTGGTATCGCCAACCCGAACGAAGATCCCGCATTACGCAAGAAAAATTGCGAGCAATCACACCGCGTCGTGAAATCCATCGAGGATTCGCAAGGGCGCCGCCTCTTTACCGAAAACGAAAAAGGCGAGCGGCACTGGTTTACAGACGAAGAACGCGTCGCGAAACTCGACGAAGCGCACAAAGCCGTCAAAAAATGGTGTAACTAGCCCCGTTATCCCAGCGCGGTTATCATGAACGGCGGCAGATTCAACGCCGCGCCATGGACGCCATCCGAGTAATAACGCGTCGCAAACGACCGCTTCCTGGCCGCATCATTCCTGAAATTGTTGAGCTTGATGTTCTTTCCCGCCATGGTCGCCGACCACCACCCCGACGGATAGCTGCACTGCGGGAAGTTGACCGTCGCCAGATCCGCGAAACCGGCAGCCTGCATCGCATCGCGCATCGCCCGTATCAGTTTAAGATGAAACAACGGCGATTCGCTCTGCTGCACGATGATGCCGCCGTCCCGCAATGCCCGATGACAGTTGCGGTAAAACTTCTCGGTGAACAAACCCTCGGCCGGACCGACCGGATCCGTGCTGTCGACGATCACGATATCGACGCTCCCTGGCTTCGCATCGGCCATATAGCGGATACCGTCATCAAACATCAGCGTGGCGCGCTTATCGTGGTTCGAATCGCATAACTCGGGAAAATACTGCTCTGCCAGCCGGGTAACACGCTCGTCGATATCGACCTGACAGGCGTGCCGGACGCTGGCGTGCTTCAGCACCTCGCGCAGCGTGCCGCAGTCGCCGCCGCCGATGATGACAACATCCTGCGGATGGGCATGCGTGAACAGCACCGTATGCGCCATCATTTCGTGATAGATGAAATTGTCCCGATCGGTCAGCATCACCAGCCCGTCGATCGTCATCAGCGTACCGAAACCCTCGGTTTCGAAGATCGCGATCGTCTGGAACGGCGTCTGCTCCTCGTGGATTTTGTCAGTCAGCTTCAGCGAGAACGCCGCGCCGTCCTGCGGATAAATTTCGGTATACCAGTCGTCACCAAGCGCCATCGTCTACGTCCGTTATCGTTGTGCGGAATCCGCCCGTCTATCTGCAAGACGGGGTCATTTGCCACTGCCGGCGAATTCTGCTGTTAATCCGGCCGGGCCTTTCTTTATTATAGGGGCCTTCATTATAACAATCCCGGACACAACGTAATGGGCAACTGGACGATAGACACGGCGCGTGACATGTACAACATCAGGGGCTGGAGCGGCGGCTATTTTGACGTCGGTAACGATGGCAAGCTCCGCGCGACCCCCGGCCAGCATGTCGAGCACCCCGGTGTGTCCCTGCCAAACCTGGCGGCGGAGCTGATCAGGAAGGATCTGCGCCTGCCGGTACTGGTGAGGTTTTCCGACATTCTTCACGACCGGGTTGACCTGTTATACAACGCCTTCGCCGAGGCGATGCAGGAGACCGGGTATGCAGCCCCGTACACGCCGGTA
Source organism: Gammaproteobacteria bacterium (assembly GCA_006218035.1). Classification (GTDB taxonomy): domain Bacteria; phylum Pseudomonadota; class Gammaproteobacteria; order VBWC01; family VBWC01; genus VBWC01. Next base: position 19,171 of record VBWC01000006.1, on the reverse strand, counting down.
TACCCGATCAAGGTCAACCAGCAGCGCAGCGTCGTCGCCGAGATACTCGGTCATGGCAAGGGGCGCGTCGGGCTCGAGGCCGGCAGCAAACCGGAGCTGATGGCCGTGCTGTCGCTCTCCGATGCCGACGGCGGCGTCATTATCTGCAACGGCTACAAGGATCGCGAATTTATCCGGCTGGCGTTGATCGGCCAGCAACTCGGCCATCGCGTCTATATCGTGATCGAGCGGCTCGCCGAGCTGGAACTGGTGATCGAGGAGGCGCGCGCGATGTCGATCACACCGCTGCTCGGCGTGCGTGTCCGCTTGAGCTCGCTTGGCGCCGGCAACTGGCAGAATACCGGCGGCGAGAAGTCGAAATTCGGTCTCACCGCCGCCCAGGTGCTGCGCGCCGTCGAGCGGCTGCGCGAGACCGCCATGCTCGAAACGCTGAAACTGATGCATTTCCATATGGGCTCGCAGATTCCGAATATCCGCGACATCCAGCAGGGTCTCCACGAGGCCGTGCGCAACTTCGCCGAACTGCACAAACTCGGCGCCCGCATCGACGTGGTCAATGTCGGCGGCGGCCTGGGTATCGACTATGAGGGCTCGGGCTCGCGCAATTACTGCTCGGTAAACTATACGGTGCAGGAGTACGCGACCAATATCGTGCGCAACTGGCTCGACGTCTGCGACAAACATGGCCTGCCGCATCCGATGATCATTACCGAGGCCGGCCGCGCGATGACGGCGCATCATGCCGTGCTGATCACCAACGTCATCGACGTCGAGCAGGTGCCGGCGATAGTATCGGTATCGCCCCCGGGAGCGGACGATCCAGCGGCGCTGGCTCACTTGTGGGGAAACTACAGCGGGCTGACCCAACGCTCGGTCATCGAGGCGTATCACGACGCCGTGCACTGGCTCGCCGAGGCACAATCGCTGTATACGGCAGGGATGATCGGCCTCGCGCAACGGGCCTACGCCGAGGCGGTTTACTTCGCCACCTGCATCAAAATCCGCGCCATGCTCGATCCGCGCGCGCAGGCGCACCGCGAGATCCATGACGAGCTGACCAATAAACTGGCCGACAAGTACTTCTTCAACCTGTCGGTATTCCAATCGATCCCGGATGTCTGGGCGATCAATCAGGTATTTCCGGTAGTGCCGCTGCAGCGCCTTGACGAGCAGCCGGACCGGCGCGGCGTTGTTGTCGACATGACCTGCGATTCAGACGGACGCATCGACCAGTACGTCGATCGCGACGGGATAGGATCGACGCTCGCCTTGCACAGCCTGAAGGACGGTGACCCGTATCTGATCGGCATCTTCCTGGTTGGCGCCTATCAGGAGATTCTTGGTGACATGCACAATCTGTTCGGCGACACCGACTCGGTCCACGTCACGATGACCGATGACGGCGGCTATGAGCTGACCGAGCTGATGCACGGCGATACGGTACGCTCGGTACTCGACTACGTGCATCATGACAGCGATCACCTGCTGGATGAGTTACGGCGGAAAATCCGCAACGCCACGATCACCGAGACGCAGCGCCGCAGTTATATCGCCGCGCTGGAAGAAGGCCTGTCCGGATATACCTACCTCGAAGACTAGCTGAACGCCGCCACCGACCGAACAGGAAACGCAATCGTCGTACCGTGCGGCATATTTATGTGTGGCTGGCCGCGTCGTCGATTAGTGACCGGTTGAATATCGGCAGCACCAGCGCGCGCTTATATCTCGTCGATGCCCGGGTCGGTACCTGCCGTAACAGCGAGATCAGCGGCGGGCGCAGACCGGAGCCCGCCGCCGGTAACCGGCGGCGCATTACCACCGACAAGGTCATGAATGAAAATACCGGTCATGCGATCGGCGCCATCGCCAGATGATTCGACCGCGTCAGCAGAAAAAGCGACGTAACGGCCATTGCTATTGATCGACGGCCAGATACTGTCGTCATTACCCGTCCGGGTGGCACCGGCCGTGCCGACCAGCGTCGTCGATCGGGCGACACGATCACGCACGAATATGCGCCACGCCGGCGATCCGTCCTGGGATGCAGTGGCGAGGTTGGTCGCGCGCGATTGAAACGCGACGTATCGGCCGTCATCGCTGATTGACGGCCATTCGCTGTCATCAAGCGCCCGACGGCCATCAAACGCCGTGCTGATGAGCTCGGTCGACGACCTGCCCGCTTCGTCAAAGACGCCATTTCCGTCAGTGTCACGGTCATGCAGAAAAATGTCCGCTGCGCCGTTGATGTCGTCAGGGGCCAGATTATCCGCACGCGACACGAACACGACGTAACGGCCATCGGAACTCATGGCGCCCTGTTCACTGCGGCCGTTGCCGCCCGCGCCGCTTGTGCTGATGCTGATTAGCACGGTACTACGTGCGATTCGATCGCGCACGAAAATATCGGCACCGCGCCAGTAAACCCCGTTGTTGTCGCCCGGTGCGATGTTGTCCGCGCTCGAAAGAAAGGTGGCATATCGACCGTCCGAGCTGAGGAACGGCTCATATGACATGTCGTTTGCCTGGGCGCCGTTACCGCCGACCGATGCGCGTTCGACCGCGCCGGTGGCAACCTCATAGAGGAAGATGTCGGAAACGAGGTTCGTGTCGTCCGGCGCCAGATTGTCCGCATCCGATGCAAACGCCACGTAACGACCGTCGGCGCTGATGGTCGCCTCGGCACTGAAAGCGTTGGCCTGTGAACCATCGCCGGCACGGCTGACACGCTGGAGCAGCACGCCGCCGGCCTCGTCAAATACGCCGTTGCTGTCCGCATCACGGTCAGCCAGAAACACGTCGGACGTATTATTGGTATCGCCCGGCACCAGATTCGATGCGAACGATGAAAACACGACGAAGCGGCCGTTGCCGCTGATCGCGGGCCAAAAACTGTCGAAATTACCCTTGTCGCCGTCGTTGTTGATGCTGAGCAAAATGGTCGTGCCGGTGAGGCGGTCGCGCACGTATACGTCCGCTGTCACGTCGGGGTCGCGTGCATCGAGTGTCGTCGCCTCCGAATGAAACACGACATAACGCCCATCGGCGCTCATCACCGACCCGCGGCTGGCGCCATCGGCGTCGATGACGGTACTGCCGGTACCGACTCGTTCAAGCGACCCGGCGTGGGCCATGGAAGAGATGCACAACATGGCGGACAACCACAGAACCGGACTTCGGACGGGCGCGTACATCACACTGCTCCTGACCACTTCATGCCCTCTTTACGGATCACCTGGCATCGCGTAACGCGGGCGGCGAACCGAAACTGCGTCCGGGCGAGTTCTACTACGACGACGGCCAAAAGATCGGCCCGGGGGCAGGGTAAAAGTGTGACCGATATCGCAAAACCGCGAATTTCTGTGCGCCAGGTCACATGGAATACACCAACCGCGTCACGCCTGGCGGCTGATCAGGGGAGGTATCTCACCTATACCGCTGACCCGGGGGCGATCAGTCCTTGACCTTGAGCAACATGAACTCAATATTATTGGCGAGCAGTTCGGAACGCGCGTTGTTTAGTCTGGCGAGCTGGCTGTAGGGCCCGACACGCACACGGTGCCATTTCGTTTGATTGACGGACACAGTCTCGATATTGGCCTCGACGCCGATCAAGGCCAGCTCGGCCTTCATGCGATCGGCGTCCTTGCTGTTTTTGTAGGAGCCGATCTGCAGCACGTAGATACCTGGCGCATCAACCTTGGCTGCCTGACGCGGCGGCGTGCCGGGCACCGCGCGATCCGGTGTCCCGGCGGCCCGTGGCTCCGGCACCACAACTTCGAGTTCCGGCAATATTGTGTAGAAATCGAATTGCGGCCGCGCGGGCTCCGGCCCGGGCGGCATCTTGCCCGTGCTTACCGGCGGCCGGGCCGGCACGACCGGCGCCGGTCCGGCAACCTCGACCTTGGCGCCTGGCGACGAGCTTTTGATATAGCTATAGACATACACGCCGGTCGCCATCACCAGACCCAGTGCGAGACCGCCCCAGAAGGTGCCCAGCGTCGCCAGCCGCTTGCGCGATGAGCGCTTGCCGGCCATGCGTTTACCGCGCGGCTGCGCCACGACTACATGGCCTCCGGCGCACTGACACCGAGTAACGCCAGACCGTTCTGTATCGCCTGACGCGTCGCGACAATCAGGCACAGACGCGCGTTGCGAAGCCGGGCGTCATCCACCAGAAACTGGTGCGCGTTGTAATAGGTATGAAACGCGGTCGCCAGCTCGCGCAGATAATAGGCGATCTGGTGCGGCTCGTGGACCAGCGCGGCTGCCTCGATTGTCTCCGGAAAGCGCGCCAGCGCCACCATCAGGTCCTGTTCATGCGCCTCTTGCAGCAGCGTCAACTGTTCCAGACCGAGCGACTCATCGAGCGTGTAACCCTTGTCGTGCATCTGGCGCAACACGCTGCAGATGCGGGCGTGCGCGTATTGCACGTAATAGACCGGGTTGTCGTTGGACTGCGACTTGGCGAGATCGAGATCGAAATCCATGTGCTGCTCGCACTTGCGCATCACATAGAAAAAACGCGCCGCGTCGTTGCCGACCTCGTTACGCAGCTCGCGCAGCGTGACGAACTCCCCGCTGCGGGTCGACATCTGCACGCGCTGGCCGCCGCGATAGAGGATCGCGAACTGCACCAGCAGCACGTCGAGCCGGCCGGGATCGTCGCCAATCGCCGCGAGCGCCGCCTTGACCCGCGGTACATAGCCATGGTGATCGGCGCCCCAAACGTCGATAACGCGATCGAAGCCGCGCTCGAGCTTGTCCATGTGGTAAGCAATATCCGATGCGAAATACGTACTCTGGCCATTCTCGCGGACCACGACGCGGTCCTTCTCGTCGCCGAAGTCGGTGGATCGAAACCACCACGCGGCGTCTTTTTCATAAAGATGACCGCTGTCGCGCAAGCGCTGGATCGCGCGCTCGACCGCGCCGGTCTCCACCAGCGACCGTTCGGAAAACCACGTCTCGTAGACAACGCCGAACTCCTCGAGGTCAGCGCGGATATCCGCCAGTATGGAATCCAGCGCGCGGTCGAATACCTGACGGTAGGGTTTTTCGCCAAGCAGATGCTTGGCGCGCATGATCAGCGCATCGATATGCGCCTCCTTGTCGCCGCTGTCGTCTGCGGCGCCATCCGGCGGCAGATCCTCGGTCACCTCGGCGGCCGTATGGCGCCACGCATCGCCACTCTCTTTGTAAAGCGCGCCGGCGATGTCGAAGATGTAGTTTTCGCTCTTGTAACCCGCCGACGGAAAGCGGATCTTTTCACCACACATCTCCAGATACCGCAGCCAGACACTGGTCGCGAGGATATCCATCTGGCGGCCGGCGTCGTTGACGTAATATTCGCGGTGCACCTGAAACCCGGCGGCGGCCAGCAGGTCGGCGACCGCCGCGCCATAGGCCGCGCCGCGGCCATGACCGACGTGCAACGGCCCGGTTGGATTGGCCGAGACGAACTCGACCTGCACGCGCCGGCCAGCACCAATGTCACTGTGCCCATACGCCTCGCCGGCGGCGAACACCTGTCTGACCTGCTCAAGGTACGCGGCGGGACTCAGAAAGAAGTTGATAAAGCCGGGACCGGCCACTTCGACCTTCGTCACGTAGCCGGACGCGGGCAACGCGGCGATGATCATGTCGGCGATCTCGCGCGGTTTGCGTTTCAGCGGCTTGGTCAGCGTCAGCGCGACATTGGTCGCGAAATCGCCGTGCTGACGGTCTCGGGTCCGCTCAAGGTGTATGTCCAGCGCCAGATCCGGTGGCACGCTGCCCTGGCTGCGCAGACGCTCGAACGCGCCGGTCAGAAGTTCCTGTAACGGTTGTTTCATGGGTACACGGCTGATGGCCGGAATGGCGTCGGGAAAAGGCGCACTATTATCGCTTTACCACGGTGAGAATCAACCACGGCCGGTATCCTGACAGGAAACTCCGCCAGAATGTCCGGGTTGTCATTGCTGCGCACGCACTAGGCCATGGACGGACGAGGTACGAGTCCACGGACGGGCGAGGTGGAGTCCTGCCGTGAGCAAGGACCGGGACCATGTCGGGAACCAATGGTCGAGACCCTGAATCCAGTGCCTTGGATTCAGCAAGTTGCTGGATTCCGGCTTTCGCCGGAATGACGTCAAGAGAATTAATCAGACCTTCCCTAGACCATTTCCTGCGGATCGACGTCGAGCGACCAGCGCACCTTTCGGGCAAGCCGCACGGTTTCGAGCTGCGGCACCCATGGCGTCAACAACCGGTGCAGATCGGCGCGCCGCCCGGCCTGCACCAGCAATTGTGCCCGGTAGCGGCCGCCGCGACGCTCCATCGGCGCCGGCACCGGTCCCAGCAGTTCAACACCGGCGACGGCCAGATCCTGCGCCAGCGACTTGGCCGCGCTGAGAAATTTCGGCGGCAGATCGCGGTCAACCGCTTCGGCGCGCAGCAGCGCCAGATGCATGTGCGGCGGCAGGCAGGCCTGCTCGCGCTCGGCCAGCGCCTCGCGCGCGAAGTGCGCATAACCGTGGTGGACCAGTGTGCGCAACAACGGATGATCGGGATGATGCGTCTGTATTAATACCTCGCCGGGCTTGTCGGCGCGTCCGGCACGACCGGACACCTGCACGATCAACTGGGCCATGCGCTCGAGCGCGCGGAAATCGGCGCCGAACAGCCCCTGATCGGTGTTGACGATGCCAACCAGCGTCACCCCGGGCAGATGATGGCCCTTCGCCAGCATCTGCGTACCGATCAGAATACGGCCGCCGCCGGCGGCGGCGCTGTCCAGAAACTCCTGCATTGCCCCCTTGCGGCGCGTGGTGTCGCGGTCGATGCGGACGATTTGGGTGTCCCCAAAGCGTTCGTGTAACACTCGCTCGATGCGCTCCGTCCCCTCGCCGACCGGCAGCAGATCCTGGCCGCCGCAGCCGGGACACTGCTCGACCGCCGCACGTTCGGCGCCGCAGTGATGACACCGCAGCCGCTGCTGCCGCAGATGAAACGTCATGTGCGCGTCGCAACGCTCGCATTTGCTCATCCAGCCGCAATCGTGGCACAACAGCGTCGGCGCGTAGCCGCGGCGGTTGAGAAACAGCAGCACCTGGTTGCCCTGTGCCACATGCCGCGCAATCGCCTGCAACAAACTATCGGACAACCCTTCGTGCAGCGGCTGGCGGCGCACGTCGATGAGATGCACCGGCGGTTGTTCGGCGACACCGGCGCGCGCCTTCAACGTGAGGTGCTGATAGCGCTCCTGGGCGACGTTGTACAGACTCTCCAGCGACGGCGTCGCCGACCCCAGCACGATCGGCACACCCGCGTTACGCGCCCGCACCACCGCCAGATCGCGCGCGTGATAGCGAAATCCCTCCTGCTGCTTGAACGACAGATCGTGCTCCTCGTCGACAATCAGCAACGCCGGACGCTTGAGCGGCACGAATAGTGCCGAACGCGTGCCGATGACCACCGGCACCTGGCCGGCGCGGGCCGCGAGCCAGGTGTGCAGGCGCTCGCGGTCGGTCAAACCGGAGTGATACAGCGCCATCGTGATGCCGAGGCGCTGCTCGAAGCGTGCGACCAGTTGCGGCGTCAGGCCGATCTCCGGCACCAGCACCAGCGCCTGGCCTCCAGCAGCGACAACGCGCGCGAGCGCCTGCAGGTAGACCTCGGTCTTGCCGCTGCCGGTCACGCCATCGAGCAAAAACGCCGCGTAGCCGCCGAGCGACGCCACGATCCGGTCTGCGCCCACGCGTTGCGCGGCGTTCAGCTCCGGTCCGCGCTCCGCAGTCAGCCCGGCGGCGCCACCGGACGCCGCGCCGTCGCTCGTGGCAGCTACCGCATGTCGTTCGATCCAGCCCCTGGCCGTCAGCGTGCGCAGCGCCGCACGCCAGTCAAAATCGAGTTGCTCGGCCAAATCGGCGGCGGTCAGTCCCGCCGGATGTCCCTGCAATAACGCGAGCAGTGCTGCCTGGCGCGGCGCGCGCGCCAGCTGCTCCGGTCGCACAGTCGTACCGGCACCGCTCGCGCGCCATAGCATCTGCTGCGCAACATCGGGCGCGCGGCCCTGACGCAGCAGCGCCGGCAGTGCGGTAAACATCACATCGCCGGGCGCGTGATGGTAATAGGTGATCGCCCAGTGCAGCAGCTGTTGCAGATCCCGGCCAACGAGCGGTTCGTCATCGATCATCTCGAGCGCCGCCTTCAGGCGCTGCGGATCGATCTGGCTTGCCGACGCGACTTCGATCAACATGCCTATCGTGTGACGCGGTCCGAACGGCACACGCAGACGAATACCAGGCACAAGTTTGTCGATATCGCAACCCGGCGGCGGCAGGTAATCAAACAGCCGGCACAGCGGCGACGGAACCGCCACGCGTAAAACCCGAGAAATTCCGGTCATGCGTTTGACTCCGGCTTGCCCGACACGGGGTTGGCTTCAACTCTTGATGCACTCAGCATGAATACTGGCTAACTCGTTGTCGGACCGATGGAATCGCCCTTATCCACAAAAGCTGTGGATAACTCTGTGGATGATATGGGTCGAAGCGCGCCTAGTCTCGATAATCTTTGGAATTTTGACAATTTGACTACAAAGTAGACGCCGATTAACAACTTCATAATTCAACAGCTTACGAAGTTTTACGAAATAACGTAAAAATTTGGTGCGCCCCGGACCGCTGGCGGGAAATCAGCCGAAGTTTGTGCATAAGCTCATGCCTGATACGGATTGTCAAGGGCCGGAAACCGGCCGGTCCGGCGACGAAAATGACGGCGCCAGCGGCCCGGACGCGCGCGGTTCACCGGGTCGCCTACCGGCTAGAACGGCCGAATTACCACCAGTATGACGATCGCGATCAGCAACAGCACCGGAAATTCATTGAACCAGCGGTAATAGATGTGTCCGCGCTGGTTGTTGTCATCGCGAAAAACGGCTACCAGCCGGCCGCAGTAGACGTGGTAGGCGATCAACACCAACACCAACACCAGCTTCAACTGAAACCACCCCGCGTGCGCATACGCCGCCCACGCGTAGTCCATCATCATCCACAGCCCGGACGCAATCGTCAGTACCGCGCCCGGCGTCATGATGCCGTAGAACAATTTGCGTTCCATGACCTTGAAGCGCTCACCACCGACGCGGTCATCGGCCATCGCGTGGTAGACGAACAGGCGCGGCAGATAGAACAGGCCGGCAAACCACGTCACCATGAATATGATGTGAAACGCCTTGACCCAAAGCATTGCCCGACCCCTTGATTGGTTATTGCCGCCGCCTGGCGCGGTCCCGACATTTTAGACCATGTCGGTCATCGTCGTACCTGGCATGATCCGTCACAACCAAAACAGCGCAAACAACGCATGCCCCTTCGTGCTTGACGGCGTCGCATCCGGTCATATACAGTCGAACCCATCGACGAATTGTGCACACGCACAGCAAGGATAACTATAATGACAATCCTGTATCTAAGCGGCTTCGGCCGCTTTTTTTTGTCTCGCCCCCGGGCAATGCCCTGATCGATCAGCGGCAACTTAACGTCAGGCGGGGCCGGTGGTAGACTGTCGCGTCTTGATATACCAGCCGCAGATTACCCGACCCGCACCGTCATGACCGCCGACACGCCGACCCGCATCCGCGAGATCCCGTATAACTACACGTCGTTTTCGGACCGCGAGATCGTCATCCGCTTTCTCGGCCGCGAGATGTGGGACGTGCTCGACAGCCTGCGCGATACCCGCCGTACCGGACAATCGGCGCGTATGTTGTTCGAGGTGCTCGGCGACATGTGGGTCATCACGCGCAACCCGTTCATCCAGGACGATCTGATCGAGAATCCCAAGCGCTGGCGATCGCTGACGCATGCGCTGCACCATCGCCTGGACCAGATTCTCGCCCGGGCCGACAACAACGACGCGGCGCTGCGGTTGGCGGATAGCGCGCGCGCGGCCGTCGACACGTTCGCCGCATGGCTGCCGGAACAGGGCCGGCTGCGCAAAAAGGTGCGCAAACGGCTGATGAAAGTGACGCGCGCGGACAACATCGATTTCGGCGGTCTGGCGCGCGTGTCGCACGTCACCGACGCGACCGACTGGCGCGTCGCCTATCCCCATGTCGTCATCTCGCCCGACAGCGAGACGGAAATGGCCGGCGTCGTGGCGGCGTGTATCGAGCTCGGCCTGACCATTATTCCGCGTGGCGGCGGTACCGGCTATACCGGCAGCGCCGTGCCGCTGCACGATGACACCGCGGTCATCAATACCGAAAAACTCGAAGGACTGGGCGCGATCGTCATGCGCCGCCTCGACGGCGTCGATCGCGAGGTCGCGACCGTGCGCGCCGAGGCCGGCGTCGTCACCAGGCGCGTCTCGGAACTGGCCGATGCCAACGGTTATGTATTCGCGGTCGATCCAACCTCGCAGGATGCCTGCACGATTGGCGGCAACATCGCGATGAACGCCGGCGGCAAAAAAGCCGTGCTGTGGGGCACGACGCTCGATAACCTGGTGTCGTGGCGCATGGTCACGCCGCAGGCGGACTGGCTCGAGGTCGAACGGCTCAACCACAATCTCGGCAAGATCCATGAACAGGAAACGGTCGAATTCCGCATCACCCGCTTCAAGGCCGATGGCAAAACGCCGCAAGGCAAACCCGAAATTCTGACCATGCCGGGCCGCTCGCTGCGCAAGGCCGGCCTCGGCAAGGATGTCACGGACAAATTTCTCGGCGGCCTGCCGGGCGTTCAGAAGGAAGGCTGCGACGGGCTGATCACCTCCGGCGTATTCGTGCTGCATCGCCAGTCGGCGGCGGTGCGTACCGTCTGTCTGGAATTCTTCGGTAACGACCTGCGGCCGGCGGTATCGGCGATCGTTGAAATCAAGGACTATCTCGATGCGTTGCCCGACGCGCTGCTCGCCGGGCTGGAACATCTCGATGACCGTTATCTGCGCGCGATCAAGTACAGCACCAAGGCACCGCGGCCGGGACTGCCGAAGATGGTGTTGCTGATCGACATCGCCGGCGACAGCGAAAACGCCGTAGCGACCGCGGCATCGACGGTGGTGCGCAAGGCGAATCTGCGCGAGGCGGAAGGCTTCATCGCGGCCAGCCCCGAAGCGCGGCGCCGCTTCTGGCAGGACCGTGGCCGCACCGCGGCGATTGCGGCGCACACCAACGCGTTCAAGATCAACGAAGACGTCGTGATTCCGCTCGATCGGCTCGCCGACTACGCCGAAGGCATCGAGCGCATCAACATCGAACAGTCGACCCGCAACAAGCTGCGCATGATTGAGGAAGTACAGCGCTATTTATCCGGCGATCTGGCCGAGATACACCGCACGCCGGAATACGAGGCGAGCGACGAGGACGCGGCGATTATCGCCGCCAAGCGCGCGGCGGCGTGCACACATCTCGAACAGGTACAGGATCGCTGGGAACAGCTGCTGGCGCAGCTCGACGCACCGGTGGCCGACATCGACCGGCTGCTCGACGAGAAATCACGGCGGTCGATACAGCCTGGCGACACGCTGTTGCACGTACTGTTGCGCCGCGACCTGCGCGTCTCCTATCGCGCCGAGGTCGAACGGCCGCTGAAGGAAACCTTCGGCGGTCACAATTTTGCGCCGGTGCACAAGCGCCTTGATGACATTCACGCCCGGATCCGTTCCGGACGATTGTTCGTCGCGACGCACATGCACGCCGGCGATGGCAACGTGCATACCAATATCCCGGTCAACTCCAACGATTACACCATGATGCATGAGGCGGAGCGCATCGTTGACCGCGTCATGGCGCTGGCCACCGCGCTCGGCGGCGTGATCTCCGGCGAGCATGGCATCGGCATCACCAAGATTCGTTACCTGGCCCCGGGTACGGTCGAGGCCTTCGCCACTTACAAGAACCGCATCGACCCCGACGGGCACTTCAACCGCGGCAAGCTGCTCGACGCCAGTATTCTGGAAAGCGCCTATACACCGTCGCTGCGCCTCGTCCAGCAAGAGGCAATCATTCTGGAGGCCAGCGAGCTCGGCGCGCTGAACGACGATATTCGCCACTGCCTGCGCTGCGGCAAGTGCAAACCGGTCTGCAACACCCATATCCCGCGCGCGAACCTGTTGTACTCGCCGCGCAACAAGATCCTCGCGACCGGGCTGATCATCGAGGCGTTTTTGTACGAGGAACAGACGCGGCGCGGCATTTCGATCCGCCATTTCGACGAGATGAACGACGTCGCCGACCATTGCACGGTCTGCCACAAATGCCTGGCACCGTGTCCGGTCGACATCGACTTCGGCGACGTGTCGGTACGCATGCGCAACATCCTGCGCGCCCGCGGCCACAAGCGCGCCAACATCGGCACACGTTTGTCGATGGCGTTTCTGAATGCGACCGATCCGACGACGATCAAGCTCATGCGTAAAACGCTCATCGAGGGCGGCTTCGCCGGGCAGCGTGCGCTGTATAACATCGCCAGAAAGCTGCGCCTGGTGCGCGACGGCAAGCGGCCGACGTCAACCACCGGCAAGACGCCCGTCGTGGCCCAGATCGTGCATTTCGTCAAACGGCCGCTGCCGCCCAAGGTGCCATTGCAAACCATGCGCGCGATGCTCGGCGTCGAGGACGACAAGGTCGTGCACATCCTGCGCGATCCGGCCAAGGCCAGTGTCGAGTCCGAGGCGGTGTTCTATTTCCCCGGCTGCGGCTCGGAAAGATTATTCAGCCAGATCGGCATGGCGACGCTCGCGACGCTTTACGACACCGGCGTGCAGACCGTACTGCCGCCCGGCTATCTATGCTGCGGCTATCCGCAAACGTCGAGCGGCGATGAAGTGCGCGGCCAGAAGATCACCACCGACAACCGCGTACTGTTCCATCGCGTCGCGAACACGCTGAACTATCTCGACATCAAGACCGTCATCGTCTCGTGCGGCACCTGCATGGACCAGCTGCTGAAATACGAGTTCGAGAAGATATTCCCTGGCTGCCGTTTACTCGACATTCATGAATTCCTGATGGAGAAGGGCGTCAAACTCGACGGCGTCAGCGGCGTGCAGTACATGTACCACGATCCGTGCCACACGCCGATGAAGACACACAACCCAATCAAGGTCGCCGCGACATTGATGGGACAGGACGTCGCCTTGTCCGACCGCTGCTGCGGCGAGGCCGGCACGTTCGCCGTATCGCGCCCCGACATCGCCACCCAGGTGCGCTTCCGCAAGGAAGAAGAGCTGAAGAAGGGAATTAACATCCTGACCGGCGCGGACACCGCCAAAAACGGCAACGTGAAGATGCTGACCTCGTGCCCGGCGTGCCAGCAGGGCCTGTCGCGCTACAGCGATGTCACCGGCATGGACACCGACTACATCGTCGTCGAACTCGCCAACCGCATGCTCGGCGATGACTGGCAGCAGCGTTTTGTTGCCCAGACCAGGAGCGGCGGAATCGAGAGCGTGTTGCTGTAGGCCCTTATCGTCAAATATATCGACACAAACCCGGCTTTTTCGGCCGTCCGCATTGCCACGGCGGCCCTAAATGTGCTGTCATTGGCGCTATTAGAGGCTTGGGCAATGTCACCATAGGGAGGTTGACGTATGACCACCAGCAGTTTGAACAGCGGGCGCGCATATCTTTTTCTGATCACCGCAGCGCTCCTGGTTACGCCGGGATGCGCGACGCGGTCGGCTGACGACGACTTGTCCGCGGCTAAAGACCCCGGGGTCGCCGTTGCAAGTTCGCCGATATCGCTAGACGGACTGGCGCTTTTTGACGGATCGTCGCCGGTTTCCGGCGAAGAAAAACCGGCCGCGATCACCACCTCGCCTGAAGACGTCGCGCAACCGGCACCGGCAACCGGTGAACCGGCGGCAAAGGATATAGCGAGTACCGCGGATCAGGTGGTCACGGTCACGGTCGGCGATGCGCCAGCGACCGCCACGGCAGTCGTCGCAGAACCGATCCCGGCACCTGCTCCGGAACCCGTGGTGGCCATCGAGAAGCCGCTATACGATGGCCCGTTGCCATACACGTCGGAGATCGTCGACTCGCTGGTCGGCAGCCGGCTCTCCGTATGGTCCAGCACCCGCAACAGTTATACCTATTTCATCGGCCGTACGCTGATCGCCGAGTACCAGGAAGCCGGCAAGAAGCTGGCGATACGCCCTGACGACGCCGGTGCAAGCGGGCTGACCTGTGCGTGGGATATGGATAACCAGCTCATGTTTAATACGCAGAAAGGCGCTGTCAAAGATTCCAGCAAGACCTGTGATCGCCTGACGCGGCAACTCGTCACCGCACTCGGCACAGTGCATCAGCCCAAGCCCACCCCGGAAGAACTCGCCGCCGCGGCGGCGGCGGAAGCAGCCGCAGCGGCGCAAGCAGCCCAGGCAAGTGCCGCCGCGCACACGCCGGCGACGGTCAAACCGTTGGCGGAAAAGCTGGCGCCGGTCGCGCCGTTACCCACGGTGGTCGAAATTGCCAAGTCGCGCATGACCGAACACAACCTTGCGCTGTGGCAGAGCAAGGACAAGACCTACAACTTCTTTGTCGGCGGCCTGCTGGACGCAGAGTATTCACCGAAGAACGAGACGCTGACCATATCGAGCGATGGCCGCGGCGCCAGCGCACTCACTTGCAAGTACGACGCCGAAAACAGCCTGTGGGTGAAGGTCGACAAGCAAACCAATATCAACGACCCCGAGGCCGTCTGCGACCGGTTGATCAACGAACTGACGAGCAAGCTGCAGCGGTAGCGGCCTGACGAATATTCGGCAGACCCGGCAGAAGGCGTCCGCCGCCGGCGAGTAATGCAGGGTAATCGGTGCAATCGCGCCGCGATTGCACCGCGTGATTTATCTCTCCGTGCGCCGCATTACGGCGTTTGCCCAATACGCCGTGCGCGCATCGACGGTTAAGGAACCTCTGATGTGTCGTCATTCCGGCCCCCTGTTTTCACAGGGGCAGGCTGCGCGCAGCGGAGAGCCGGAATCCAGTGCCACGAATTCAACGGTTTACTGGATTCCCGCATACGCGGGAATGAAGGACAAGAAATTAATCAGAGCTTCCTTAATTGAACTTCGCGCCGAAATGCAGCCGGATGTTGCTGGCATCGAGTTTTGCGCCGTTGGCCTCATAGTCGATGTCGGTGTAGCGCAGCCCGAAAAAGCCGGTGTCTGACAGATCGTAGTCGAACTCAAACGCGTAGCCGACCGCGTCATCGAATTTGACGGTTGCGCAACCACCGATACAAAGCTCCCACTCCGGATTGACGTCGTAGACCAGACCGGCGCCGAACATGGTCCTGCCGGTCCGGTATAAACCCAAAACATCTATTGGCAACGAAGTCAGCGTCGATTCGCCGCTCGGCGTATCGAACTCGACAAAGTTGAATTTGTAGCCGATGGTCGTGCGGTAGATCAGCGGATTATTTTCCGGCTCGTAGGTCAACCCGGCACCAAAATAAAGCAGGCCGCCGGCCTGCAGATCACCGTCCGAAGTCGTCACCAGGTCATCGCCGCCGCCGGATATGCCGACGAGAAATGTTGGCTTCACATTACTGGCAACTGCGTGGTTCGCATACGACGCCATGGCCACCACGATGACCGCAATCGAAACTAACCTCATTGTGTTTACCCCCGAGCACATTTCTTATGTTTATAAAGATGTAAATTGAGTTTCAATTGTAGCGTCAGTCGTTATCCAATAATCTGGGAATTGTACCCGGGCCCAACGCCTTTTTGAGTTAAGTAACTTTCCACCGCCGTACAATACTGCTCCAAGGTAGAGCCGGGTTTTTGAAAAAGAACCAACAACCCAATTCTGTCGGGAAAGGTCACAGCTATCGCTGGCTGGACTTCCCTTTCAAGGATCCAACGTAACCCACCCTTGTCGTTCTTTGTATTGGTTGTTAATAAACATAGCCTGTCATGGGCTGTAAAATAATAAACAAGCGAAGAGACGATATTTTCGTCATGACAAGATGCGCCCCTTACATCTTCCCATAACTCTGGAATTGCCCAGGGAGGCCGAAAACTGTCAGCGGGTTTATATATTTTTCCTTTTTTTAATTGCTGTTGTTTATGCCAAAGAGCAACGCCATGGTCGACGATACGATTAGATTGCAGGCTCTTTACTAACGGCCAGACATATTTCTTGTCATTTAATCCTTCGTCTACCCCTAGAGCCGGGGGACCATTTCTGGACGGAATTCTCTCAAGAACTTCTTTTAATCCAGTCTTTATAAACTCACCTGGATTCATATGGCGAGGTTTATTCATATTGAGATGCTCGGCCCACAATGCAAAAAAGTAACGGGTTCGGAGTCAGTGATGCCATCAATGCCTCAAGTCTTGAGCCTGTACCCCGTCCGGAAGATCCACGCTATCGTCGCGACGCACAGCGCCATGAACACCAGTGTCATGCCAAGGCTGACCGCAATGCTGACATCGGCCACGCCATAGAAACTCCAGCGGAAACCGCTGATCAGATAGACCACCGGATTGAACAGCGTCATCGTGCGCCACGGCTCGGGCAGCATGTCGATCGAATAGAACGCACCGCCGAGGAAGGTCAGCGGCGTGATCACCAGCATCGGTATGATCTGCAGTTTCTGAAAATCGTCGGCCCAGATACCGATGACAAATCCGAACAGGCTGAACGTCACGGCCGTCAGCAACAAAAAGCCGATCATCCACAGTGGATGCGCGATCTCGTAGTCAACAAACAGCCGCGCGGTGGCGAGTATCAATACGCCGATCACCAGTGATTTGCTGGCCGCCGCGCCGACATAGCCCAGGATAATCTCGACGGGCGAGATCGGCGCGGAAAGCACCTCGTAGATGGTGCCGGTGAACTTAGGGAAATAGATGCCGAACGACGCGTTGGAGATGCTTTCGCTGAGCAGCGACAACATCAGCAGGCCGGGGATGATGAACGCGCCGTAACTGATGCCGTCGATCGCACCGATGCGCGAGCCGATCGCGGTGCCGAAGACCACGAAGTAGAGCGATGTCGACAGGATCGGCGACGCGATGCTCTCCATCAGCGTCCGCCAGGTGCGTGCCATTTCGAAGATATAGATGGCCCGGATCGCATACAGGTTCATGGCCGGTGCCTCACCAGGTTGACAAAGATCTCCTCAAGCGAGCTCTGGCTGGAATGGAGGTCCTTGAAGTCGATGCCATGTTTGCCCAACTGGCGCAACAACTCGGGGATGCCGGTGTGTTCGGCCTGGCTGTCGAACGTGTAAACAATCTCGTTGCCGTCCGCCGACAGCTCCAGCCGGTGGCCGGCGAGTTCGTCCGGCAAGCGCCGCAGCGGATTTTGCAGCGTCAGGGCGAGCTGCTTCTTGCCGAGCTTGTTCATCAGCACCGCCTTGTCCTCGATAACAATGATCCTGCCCTGGTTGATCACGCCGATGCGGTCCGCCATCTCCTCGGCCTCTTCGATGTAGTGCGTGGTCAGAATAATCGTCACGCCGCTGTCGCGCAGGCGCCGCACCATCGCCCACATGTCGCGACGCAGTTCGACATCGACCCCGGCGGTCGGCTCATCCAGGAACAGAATCTGCGGCTCGTGCGACAGGGCCTTGGCAATCATCAAACGGCGCTTCATGCCACCCGACAGCGTGACGATCTTCGCGTGCCTTTTGTCCCATAGCGACAGCTCGCGCAACACCGCTTCGATATAGGCCGGATTGCGCGGCTTGCCGAACAGGCCGCGGCTGAACTGCATCGTCGCCGCCACGGTTTCAAACGCCGCGGTCGCCACTTCCTGCGGCACCAGACCTATGGTCGAGCGCGCCGCGCGATAATCCGACACGATGTCATGACCCGCAACGTGCACGGTGCCGCTGCTGGGCGTGACGATGCCGCAGATAAGACTGATCAACGTGGTCTTGCCGGCGCCGTTGGGACCGAGCAGCGCGAAGATCTCGCCGCGGCGGATCTCCAGGTTGATGTCCTTCAGTGCCTGAAAACCCGACGTGTAGGTCTTGTTGATACCCTTGATAGTGATGATGGGCTGCACCGAAACTCCACGACAACGGGCCTGGAATGGCCGCCATTATAATCGCGGCCGGATAAAATAGGACATAACACGGAACAATCTTGCGGTAAATCGCGCCGCGGTTAAGCCTCGCGCGTGAACCATACACGCCCACAAGAATCGGGTGGGCGCGGCAGCGGCTTCATGGCATTATCCGGCGATGAGCGATTACGAACGCGTCGCGCGGGTGATTCGCTATCTCGACGCGAGCCACACGACGCAACCCGACCTGGCGACGCTGGCACACTACGCCGGCATGAGCCGCTACCAGTTCCATCGGTTGTTCTCGGCGTGGGCGGCGGTCACGCCGAAGGATTTTCTGCGGTGCCTGACGCTGACACATGCAAAGGCATTGCTGGCCCAGGGGGAAAGCGTGCTGGACGTCGCGCTGACGGCGGGACTGTCCGGCCCCGGCCGGCTGCATGATCTGTGTGTGAGCCTCGAAGCGGCATCGCCCGGCGAATTGAAATCGGGCGGCGAGGGCTGGACGATTACGGCCGGTTACGCCGACAGCCCGTTCGGCCGATGTCTGATCGGCGAGGGTCCGCGGGGCATCTGTCATCTCGCCTTCATCGAATCTCAACAGGAGGCCCCGGAATGGGCCACGCTAAAAAGGAATTGGCCGAATGCCGCGCTGCATAGAAACGACAACCGGGCCGCGCAGCTGGCCGGTCGGATATTCGAACGGCCGGCGCACACCGGCACGCGGCCAGCCTTGCGCGCGTATGTGAGCGGCACGCCGTTTCAACTGCGGGTGTGGCGGGCGTTATTGCAGGTGCGACCGGGCACGCTGGTCAGCTACGGCGGTCTGGCCGCCGCGCTCGGCAAGCCTGCGGCGGCCCGCGCCGTCGGCACCGCGGTGGGCCAGAATCCGCTTGCCTATCTGGTGCCGTGTCATCGTGTGATCCGGCAAACCGGCGTGATCGGCGATTATCGCTGGGGAGCGGTGCGCAAGCGGGCAATGCTGGCATGGGAAAGCGCGCCGCTTGTGCCGCTGACAGGTCCGGTGCCGCGACCAGGAAACGGCAGGCGCGGTAAGACTCGCGGCGCACGCTAAGGGAAAGGGCGTTTTTCAACGACCGGCTAACAGGCTGTTGAAAAACAGCCTGCGTGCGGTGCATGGATGCACTGCCATTTTTCAAACAG
>VBWC01000005.1:14225-113950 GCA_006218035.1 Gammaproteobacteria bacterium | reverse complement strand
TGGGCACGATCCGGTGCTACGCGCAGGCCGGCCTGCGCGTGGTACACCTGACCACAAAGCAAGACGATATCGCCGCCTGTTCCCGTTACATCTCCCATAAGTATGTCGTCCCGTCGCCGGATACCGACCCGGACGGCCTGCTGAAGGTGCTGATGCAAGAGCTGCCCGAGTGGCCCGACGCGGTGCTGGACCCCGTTAACGATCCCGGCGTGGTCTTCGTGGCACAGCATCATGACGCTTTATCCGGGCGCTACCACGTCACCGTGCCGCCGTGGAGCGTATTGCACGGCATCGTTGATAAAAGCCGGCTTTATCAGCGCGCGCATGAGATCGGCGTGCCGGCGCCGGTGATCAAAAAGTATCAATCGCCAGACGAGCTCGAGCGCGACGCTGCGCAGCTTGTTTATCCCTGCATCATCAAACCGACCCAGACACCGGATTTCTTTGCGATATACGACAAAAAGGTGCTGGTCGCCGACGATGCGGAGTCGCTGATCCGGCAGTACCGTGACGTCGATAGCCATCAGCTCGATGTCATGGTCTCGGAAATCATTCCCGGCCCGGAAGAGCAATTCACAATTTACATATGCCATCTGGACGACAATCAGAAGGTGCTTGCCGAGATGAGCGTACAAAAGATACGCCAGCATCCCGGCGACTTTGGCGTCGGTGCTGTCCTCAGGACCATCCCGCATATTCCCGAGGCACGCGAGTCTTCGCTGCGCCTGTTGCGCGACGCCGGTTACACGGGCTTTTCCGCCACCGAGTTCAAATGGGACGAGCGCGATAACCAATACAAGCTGATCGAAATCAATACCAGGCAAGTGCTGTACGCGCACCTGTTTGCCAACAAGACCATCAATTTTCCCGATATCATGTTCCGGGACAAGGTCAGACACCAGACGGAATTCAACGCGCATTGCCGTCCAGATGTTTACTGGATACACCCGATAGAAGAACTATACGAATACCGCGCCCGACGCAGGCATTCCGGATTTTCGGCGAAGCGCTTTTTCAAGCCGTACCTGTCGAAAAACAAGGTCTTCGCGCTGGATCCGCGCGACGACTTCAGGCCGTTTATCAAGTCTTGCGGCAAGATAACAACGACGATGTTTAAAAAGCTGGCCCGGAAACAAGGCTGACCGGCTGTACCCTCCCGACAGCTCGCACTGCGATTACCGATCGAACAGCGGACCTGTTCGCCTGCTCCGTCTGAACAGCCATGCGGCCTGGCACCGGATGCAGGCGCCGCCTAATGCCTGCCCGGAAAATGCCGAAATATGGAGATCGAAAGGGGCCAGCTGGGCACGATCCGGTGCTACGCGCAGGCCGGCCTGCGCGTGGTACACCTGACCACAAAGAAAGACGATATCGCCGGTTATTCCCGTTACATCGCCCATAGGTATGTCGTTCCGTCGCCGGATACCGACCCCGCCGGCCTGCTGAGGTTGTTGACCGGAGAACTGCCGGTGTGGCCCGATGCCGTGCTCGATCCGGTGAATGACCCGGGCGTGGTGTTTGTTTCCCAACACCACGACGCATTGTCGGCCCGCTACCACGTCACCGTCCCGCCATGGGATATCGTGCACGGGATAATCGACAAAAAGCGGCTGTATCAGCGCGCCTGCCAGCTGGGGATTCCCGCGCCGAGGATCAGTAACCATGAGTCGACGGAGGATCTGGCACGGATTGCCGGGCAGCTCGTCTATCCGTGCATCATCAAGCCGACCCAGACACCGGACTTCTTCGCGATATACAACAAAAAGGCGCTTGTTGCCGAAAATGCCGAGTCATTGATCAAGCAATACCGGGACGTCGAGCAGCACCACCTTGATGTCATGGTGTCGGAAATCATTCCTGGGCCGGAGGAAAATCTCGTCGCCTATATTTGTCATCTCGATGACCACCAGGCGGTTCTGGCGGAACTCTGTGTACAAAAGATACGCCAGCACCCGGCCGATTTCGGCTACGGAGTCGTCAAGAGAACCATCCCGATGATTGCGGAGGCGCGTGACGCCGCGTTAAGCCTGCTGCGCGCGCATGCCTATACCGGCTTTTCGACGACCGAATTCAAATGGGACGACCGGGACAGCAAGTACAAGCTGATAGAAATCAACACCAGGCAGGTGTCCTATGCGCATCTGTTCGCCAGCGCCACGATCAACTTCCCGGAAATCATGTATCGTGACAAGGTCGAGAAACGCAAGGAGTTTGATACGGACTATCGATCCGGCGTGTACTGGATCAATCCGGCCGATGACCTGTACGAGTATCGCCGCAGACGGCGGCTGCCGGGATTTTCGGCGAGCAACTTTCTCCGGCCCTATTTCGCAAAGAGCAAGGTATTCGCGCTAAATCCGCTCGACGATCTCAGGCCGTTCATCAAGTGGATCGCCAGGCTCGGTTCCATGATCCTGAAAAAGTTACACGCCGCTGGCGCCGGCCCCGGGGGCCGGCTTGCTGATGGACACCCAATGAAACCGGCTGACAAACGCGGTCACCGGGAATTAATTACCAAGAGCCAGGTCGCCCCGCGTCATTCCTCAGTTCAAGCGCCCCGCATCGAAAAAAATAGACCAGCCAGCTGACAATTCCGGTAATTTTTGCGCCGTCCTCCAACAACACGCGCCCCGGCACATCCGGATTCAGCGCATCGGCCATGACCGATATTCCGAAAAATGCCAACGCCATACCCAACAGCACGTACTCCGATCGCATCATTATCCCGCGATACCTCACCAGCCATAACAGGATCAGCGCTACATAGGTTCCATAGACGACCAGTTCCGGTATTCCAAGACCCGGCAACAGCCTTTCATGCAGCAGAAAAACATCATCGATACCGAGCAGCAGGGACAACAGCCCCGCGGCGAAGAAGAAGTTTCGCGCCGGCGCGACATCCGGACGCCTGGCGAGCACGTGGGCGGTAAACAGGCAAACGGCGGCCGATGCCGCCCAGAAAAATATACCGGTTTGAGAGAGAAACCCGATATAAACCGCGCCACCGGTCACGGCGACCGGGTCACGCGTCAGATCACCAACAGGAACACCGGCCCAAAAATGGATAAACACGGTCACCGCGATCAGGCTGAACGAGATGGTAAAAGCCACCGCCATCGGTAACGAGCTGGCCTGAAGCAACCTCAGCACTCGATGAATATGATCCGGATCGATGACGGGTTTCACGAACCAGAGTTTACCTCATTCGTATCTGTCCGGAATATGAGCAACCCGACCCCTGTCAGCGGCGCCACGACGGCGGTGGTCAATTCAACAGTCGTGCGCCAGGCCCATACCAGGGCACGGTCCGAAGCGACACAGGCCCTACGGTTTGCGCGCGATGACGAAGAACGACGAGCTTGAATACAGGTAGTTGGGCAGCTGATACAGGAAGAACTGCGCGAGTGCAGAATCCGCCAGGTGGGCCTTGGAACCATTCATGGTCAACAGCACGTCGAAACCGCAACGGCTCAGGAGATTCTTCATCGATCGAGGGGTATAGAAGAACACGTGGTGATCCGAGTCGTAATACTTGCCAGCATGGCGGCGCTTCAGGCCGAGTTTCTCGGCAAAATACTTGAGTCTCGCCGATAGCGCATGGATATTCGGCACACCGATATACAAATACCCGCCTTCCTTCAGGCGATCATGCAGGATACCAAGATCGCGCAGCGGATATTTCAGGTGCTCCAGAACGTGGTGAGCGTGAATCAGGTCGTACACCTCGCTCTGCCAGTCGACCGCCGCGAGCGGCCCGCACTTTACCGGCATGCCGAGACGCGCAGCGACCTTTTGCATGGCATCGCAATCGATATCATAACCGGTCACGTCCCAGCCTTTGTCGCGGGCCGCCTGCGCAAAATTGCCATTGCCGCAACCGAAATCGAGCACGCGGCCGGGCGTCCGGATAAAGCGCTGGATATAGCGAAGCTTCACATCGTTGGTACGCAGCTGCCCTGCCACAATATCCGCATCGCCGACGCCGCCACCGTAATAGCCGGCATAGTAGGCGGCAAGGTGCTCGTCGGAATAGACCGGGCTCATGAACTGCACCGTGCACCGGGCGCATTTTACGATGTCGTTACCGCGAAAATCGTTATGGATCGTCGACAGGTTCGCCGCCCCGCATATCGGACACGCGTCATACGGCGCGTCGTATTTCTGCATCAGACCCGTACCAGCCCGATACCGAAACCGCACTGGTCCGGATGGTCGATAAACTCTTCGGCATTGACCTGCGGCTTGAGACGCTTCCAGAAGTAATAAACCTGGTTGGTCGGCAGTGCCTGTTTCTCGATGACATCGTGAAACGCGATCAGGCCGCCGGGACGCACCAGATGCTCGTATTCGTTATAGTCGGCCTCGACGCCCAGCTCGGTATGGTCGCCGTCGATAAACAGAAAATCGACCGGCTCGGTGGTGAACTCGCGCTCGACCCGTGAACGGAACGCGGCCTCGTGGGAATTGCCGTGCAGATGGACGACCTTGCATTGCGATTCGGGCGGTGGAAATGCCTCGTACAGCGGCCGGCGGATGCCGGGGTCCTCGATGTCGCAACTGACCACCTTGCGCGAGGCGAGATGCGCCCAGATAAACAAGGTGCCACCGCGCGCCGTGCCGATTTCCAGGATATTGCGCGGCTTGATCGCCGCGACCGCGCGCGCGAGCGCCTGTATCTCGGAGCGCTGCTGTATCGATTCGACGCGGAACAGTCCCTCGCTCGGAAATTTGATCGCGGTATCGACAATCGATTCAAGCTCGCGCGGCCTTGCGTGGAATTTTTCGAGCTCGCGAAACGCCGCGGCCCGGTTGAATGGTGCGCGAAGTCTGCGGCCGATTTCTCTTAGTTGGTTGCTCATTGAAGTATCTCGCTAACGTCTGTGTCGCGTTCCTGAAATTCCCGGATTTCGGCGCTATGCGCCTTCATCCAGGCTACCAATAATTTTTACTGTATTCCGGCTCGCGGGCCTGCGGCCATTGGCCGGAATGACAGAATAAATCAGAGTCTCCCTAACGTTACTGGATTCCCGCCGCCGCGGGAACGATATCATCGACTTCAGGCTATTCTTCAAAAATCCTTGCCCTTCAGACGGCAGTAGCGCAGATACCAGCCGGAGGTCTTCTTCCGGAACTGCAACCGGTCCGTGCCGGGAAACATGGTGATGCGCCGTACACGCATTCTGTCGTCGGCCATGCGTACCGGGCCATTGACCGTGCCGACGCCGAACAGATAACCGGCAGACCTGACCGCCGCCACCTCGCGATCGGCGTAAACACCATACGGATACGCAAACGACACCACTTCATCACCGATCAATGATTCCAGCGCCGTCTTCGACGCCGATACATCGTTACCCAGCGCGGCAACGTCGAGCTGCGTCAACTTCCGGTGAGTCATGCCGTGCGCGCCGATTTCGACCAGACCGCTGCGATGGCATTCGAGCAGCTGTTCATCCGACATCAAGGCGGCCGCCGGCTCGCCCTGCGCAATGTCCCAATGATTATCGGTTATGGTGCGATCACCCAGCACGTAGATCACAGCACGCGCCGCGTGTTTCTTCAGCAACGGCAGCAGATTGCGGTGGTTGTCCTCATAGCCATCATCAAAACTCAGTATTACCGGTTTTTTTGGCCTGACTCCATCGGCGATATCGCGGAAGGTGACGAACTGAAATCCGCGCTGTTTCAGCGACAGCATCTGCTGCTCCAGCTCATCAACAGTGACATAGATGTTGAATCTCGATCCCGCCGGTCTTTCGGTCAACACCCGGTGGTAGGTCAGCACCGGCACCTCGGCGAAGGGTTGCAGCGCCGCATCGACCAGCGCCTCGCGGTAGACCGCCATCACACGCGGATAGACATGATTGAGGCGATAGTCATCGAGGTAACCCGGGTAATCGCCGACCGGCAATGCCATGGCGCCGCTCGCCAGTCTTTTGAGGTCGCGAATCATCGCGGCCGTATCGAATGGATGGAGGCGGTCGCAATCGCCGAAATTCGTCGCCTTCGCCAACGCGATGGTGGTGCCGTCTACCGGTCCGATATAGCGGTTTTCACCAACGGCGATCACCGGCCGGCCCAGCTGCATCGCCTCGATCGCGACGCGGCCGGCGCCAATGACGAGATCACTGGCGCGATAAACCGCATCAACATCGCTGACGAAATCCTGGAGGTGCACGTTATGCCCGGCCGCCGCGCGGAATCGTTCGGTGACCGGCCCGCCGACGATAGTAAATACCGTTTTCGGGAACTGCGGCGCGACCTCGCTGATGATGCGCCACGCGATCTCGCCCTTGGGCCCGGTCAACCGTCCGACCCAGGCGACGTTATTCAAGACCATTGCGGATCACCCGGACATCGGCATCGCGAATATTCAGCTCGTCCGTGACATGCCCGGCGAGGTGTTCGCAGACGACGATAATGTGCCGCCCGTAGATATTGGTGCGCCTGCGCATCGCGTGCCGGCTTTGACGGCCGTGCAGCGTCGAGACATAGGCGGCACCGGTGATACGCGCGACGACGTTCGCCAGCCAGCTGGCGGCGCGCGAGTGCGCGTTTATCAGGTCGATGTTATTGGCGCGGCAAAAACGCACCAGCCGCACGATGTTGCGGATGCGGCTGACCAGCGACCGGTGGTGTATCGCCATCGCCAGGTATTCCGCCGGTGTCGTAACCGACAGGGTGTCGGACACGATGAAGCAATGGTGGCCGTCCGCCATCTGCCGGCGGCACAGCGCGGCAACGTAGACCTCGGGGCCGGTCAGATGCGTTTGCGACAGCAAATGCAGGATACGCACGCCTAGTCTCGCACTGCCAGCATGGCGCGGGCCGCAGCGAAAACACTGTCGACGTCCGGTACGCCGCCGTCGGGCGTGAACACCACATCGTGATGCCCGTAGCGCGGCCAGTAGCGAAACACCGGCGTGACGAAGAAGATGCCGACGGTCGGCACGTTGCAGGCCATCGCGAAATTGCGGATGCCGGTGTCGTTCGCCACCACCAGTGACGCCCCCTTGACGAGCGCCACCGTGCCGTCGAGATCATCCAGTTTCAACGCGGTGACATTGGCAAGGTGCTGCGTCTTGTCCATGATGTCGGCGACCGACTCCCACGCGGCGATGCCTTCCAGCACGATATGTTCGTAATCGGGATATTGCGCTGCCATGCCGGTAATCAGCTCGGCGAAATGGCCGTGCGGCCAGCACTTGACCGGTGTCGACGCGCTCGGAAAATAGATGATAAACGGCCGGTCCCGCACTACCGGCTCGCCCGGCATGTTGAACACCGGCGGATACTGCCAGCGGTGGCCGAGCAGCGCCAGCATATCGAGCATGTTCTCGGTCTCGTAACGCAGGTCCGAACGCGGCACCGTCGCATCGTAGAACAGCCGGCCCTGGATCGCTTTATAGGGAAAGCCGATCTTCAGCTTTGCCCGCGTCAGCAGGCACAGGTAGAACGAGCGCGGCGTCGCCGCCAGGTCGAACACCAGATCGTGGTAGCCGAGCTCCCTCGCCCGGCGTAACTGGGCGGAGACCGCTACATCCTTGCGGTCGCTGCCGTAGACGACATGGATCCGGTCGGCCAGCTCGTCGGGCGCCCCACGGACGTAATTGCTGCACAGACTCAGGGTAATGCCGGCATTCGGAAAATAACGCCGCGTCTCGATCAGAAACGGCCGCACCTGAACCAGATCGCCCATCGCGGCGTGGCGTATCACGGCGACGCTGCGGACGTCCGCCGGCGTCATGCCCGCCAGTGTCCGGATCGCTTTCCTGCTTGCCCAGCCGCCGCTCTTGCACCAGAACTTCATCGCTTGTCCCTGAGTTGTAGCGTACCGCTATGGTGACAGGATGCGTACAATGAGCAAGCTATGACCATGGCCGACGGAACGCAAAAAATTCTTGTTGTTCGCAACGACAAACTGGGCGACTTCATGCTCGGCTGGCCGGCGCTCGCCACACTTAAACAGGCGCTGCCCGACGCGAGCATCCATGCGCTGGTCAGCGGCTACACGGCGGAGATCGCCGCGATCTGCCCGTCCATCGACCGTGTTGTCACCGACCCCGGTAGCGGCGCCGGTATCGCCGCGCAACTCCGCCTGATCCGCGCGCTGCGCGACGAACACTACGCTGCCGCGATCACGTTGTTCTCCACCAGCCGTATCGGCGCGGCGCTGGCGCTGTCTCGCATACCCTGCCGTGTGGCCCCGGCGACCAAAATCGCCCGGATATTCTACAACAAGCGTTTGACGCAGCGCCGGTCGCTGTCGGCGCGGCCGGAATACGTCTATAACCGGGACCTGGTGCTGCACTATCTGCGCGGCATCGGTCATGAGCCGATAACGTTGCCGGTGCCGCCCTATCTCGCGTTTGCACCGGAGGTTCTGTCCCGAACCCGGCTGCAGTTTTGCGCGGCGCACAACATCGACGAACACGCCCGGCTGGTGTTCGTGCATCCGGGCAGCGGCGGCTCGGCGAACAATCTCGGGCTTGAGCAATACGTTGAACTGGTACGGTCGCTACGGTCCGCGCGGGGACATTGCAGCGTCATCAGCGCCGGTCCCGGCGAGATCGACAGCGCGCGCCGTGTCAGCAGCTTACTGGATGGCGTCGCGCATATCGTCTACCACTCCACCCAGGGACTGGTGCGGTTCAGCCAGCACATCGCGCTCGCCGATCTGTTTATCAGCGGCTCGACCGGGCCGCTGCACATCGCCGGCGCGCTCGACCGGCCAACCGCGGCGTTTTATACCCGGCGGCAGTCGGCCACGGCATTGCGCTGGCAGACGATCAATCGCGACGCCAACCGGCTCGCCTTCTCGCCGCCGGATGCCGCGCCGGCCGAAGACATGACGGCGATCGACGTGGTCACCGCCGCCGCGGCCATCAGCTCACGGTTTCTAATGACCTGACGCGGGCGGTTGCCGCCGGCTCCACAGGTCGGCGTATTTCACGAATGTCGAATGCGCCGACAACAGCGCCAGCAGCAACCCGTGCCGACCGTCGAGGAACCCGGCCTTGAGCAGATACATCCGCAGAAAACAGCCGGTGCCGTGCAGCAACCCCCCGGTCAAGGACGCGCGCTTGCCGGTGCGCTGACGCTGCGCGGCCCATTCCGCCGCATAACGCGCCGACTTCACCAGATAGTGTTCGAGATCGCGGTAGGTATAGTGCAGCAGATCGCCGGATAGCCGGGCCGTTTCGATGCCGGAATCAAAACCGAGCTTTTCGTGCACGCGTTCGTCGCCATAGCGGGCGACCGCACGCGGATACAGGCGCACCTTCCAGGCCGGGTACCAGCCGCCGTGGCGGATGAAGCGGCCGAAGCACCATGGCAGGATGGCCATCGCCCAGGCCCGGCTACGATCATCGCGCCGCACGACCTCGGTGATACTTTGCTGCAATGCCGGCGAGACACGCTCATCGGCATCGATCATCAGTATCCAGTCGCCGGTCGCGCGCTGCTGCGCCCGCTGGCGCTGTATGCCGTACCCCTGCCAGTCGGCGTCGACGAACACGCGGTCGGTGTAACGCCGCGCGATCGCAACGGTGTCATCGGTACTGCCGCTGTCGAGCACGACAATCTCGTCGGCCCAGGAAAGATGCGCCAGGCAATCGGCCATCACCGGCGCCTCGTTTCTGACGATCAGCACCGCCGACAGACGCGCCATTCAACCGGCCTCCCGGTGTACCTGCCCGGCATGCCAGGACAGCAGCACCGCCTGGAAAAGCAGATAGAAGGACAGGAAATTGCCCTTGTTGAACGTCGATGCGTCGGTAACGGAAAACATCGCAAAACCGGTGATCAGCAGGATTCCCGCCATTGCTGAATGCGGCGATCGCTGGAACGTCTTCAGGAAATAATAGAGCGGATAGAACAGCACGCCGAGAAAAATAACAAAGCCGGTTAGCCCGCGGGACATCAGCACGTCAAAATAGGCGTCATGCGGATGGCCATGGTGGGCGGCGGCGGGGTTGACCTGGCCGGAGTCGACGTATTTCTGCACGCCTTGCGTATAATTCCGCGTGCCGATACCGAACACAGGCGCGTCACGAAATACCAGCAACGCCGCGCGCCACATCTCGAAGCGGATCGCGGCGGTCTCGGCGCCGTCGGTCTGGTTTTCGGACCGGGTATGGCTGAAGTACTCGGCAACGTCGTGCACGGCGCCATCGACACGCTGCTGTACCGCACCGACCGACAGGTAGGCGGTAACAGGGATCAGCAGGACCACGACGAGCATCACCGGGCGTTGCCAGCGCCTGAAGTACAGCAGCGCCCATACCATCCCCATCGCAATCAGGCCGAAATAGGCGCCGCGCGAACCGGACATCGCCACCGACCACAACCCGGCCGGCACGGCGGCGAGAATCATCCAGCGTAACCGGGGCAGCAACGCCCAGATCGATACCGCAAACATGACGCTCAATGCAGCCAGAGGTCCCAGCAGATTCGGGCTATAGGCGCCCTCGGCACGCTCCTTCATCAAGCTGAACACGTCGTAGTATGACTGCACGGCCATGACAAAGGCGGCGAACACACTGCCGGACAACAGATACAGGGCACCCCGGGGATATCGCCGCACCAACAGGTACAGTGGCACCAGCGCCAGATAACGGATTTCCACGCCCAGTGCGTGCCGCTGATCTTCGCTCCAGCCATTGATGACCGCGGACAGGAAAAACGACAGCAGAAAGGCAACGCAAAGCGACAGCCAGACCCGCTCCGCCGTGAACAGGGGTGGCCGCCCCCGGCCGCGGACCAGATCCCACAGGCCGATCAGGAACAGCACGGTGAATATCGTACCGAGCCAGTGCTTAACGCACGCACCGGCCAACGGAAACAGGAACAACAGGGAAAGGATCAGGCGCTCCTTCCACACAGCGCCCGTCACTGGCTCAGCAATCGCGACCATCAATGCTCTTGGATTTTCCGTATACAACGATCAAAAACATCCGCCGGCGTAATGTCTTGCAAACACCGGTAGTGGCCCAGCGGGCATTCTCTCTCGAAACAGGGACTGCACTCCAGCCCCAGATAGACGATATCGGCGCGATCCGTCAGTGGCGGTGTATACGCCGGCGTCGATGAACCATACAGCGCCACGATGTTCCGGCCGGTCGCTGCGGCGATATGCATCAGGC
Organism: Gammaproteobacteria bacterium; assembly: GCA_006218035.1. Taxonomy (GTDB): domain Bacteria; phylum Pseudomonadota; class Gammaproteobacteria; order VBWC01; family VBWC01; genus VBWC01. The sequence continues at coordinate 102,806 of VBWC01000005.1, read as the reverse complement.
CGGAATCGTTGGTGACGACCAGTTTCGTCAGCGCGATCAGGTCGATCGCATCCTGCAAACCGGTCTTGCCCGACAGATCGACCGCCTCGACCGCCGCGTCGCTGATCTCGCGGCAAACAGCCGCGTCCCGCGCCGAACCGAACAGCCATACCTGATACCCTCTGCCACGCAACATGCCCGCCAGTTCCGCATAATAAGCGGCCGGCCAGCGCTTCGCGGCGCCGTACTCGGCGCCCGGCATAAACCCGACGACCGCGCGCTCAACCGACAGCGATAACTTCTGCAGCAGGTGTTGCTGGTTGGCTGCATCGACCCGCAGCCGGGGCCGCGGTATATCCACCGGCGGCAGTGCCGCATCCGGCGACCGCCCCAAGGCGACATAACGCTGCACCGTCTGCGGCAGCGCGTCACGGTCAAGATTCCGCAGGTCGTTGAGCAGGCCGTAACGCATCTCGCCGCGGAAACCGGTGCGCCGCGGAATACCGGCAAAAAACGGCACCAGCGCGGACTTGAACGAGCGCGGAATCACGATTGCCTGGCCATATTTTTGCGATCGCAGCGACAGACCGAGACGCACGCGCTCGATCAATCCGATGCGGCCGTGACCGACCGGCATATCGATGTGCCGGTGCACCTCCGGCATGCGCGCCAGCACCGGACCGGACCAGGCCGGCGACAGGACATCGATTTCGACCCCGGGATGGCGCCGGCAAAGATCCGTAAACAGGCTGTGCGCCATCACCATGTCGCCCACCCAGGACGGCCCGACTACCAGCATCCTGGCGGCATTTCCATCCATCACCAGACCTTCCCTATTTACAATGTGCGTATCATACCGTCCGTCGGCGGATTTGCGTAAATTCCGCCGCGCCCGGGCACGGCGGATTTCTGCTTGCCTGCGCAAAAAGGTTACCATGCCGGCTGTGCCCGCCTGGCCAACCGGGCGGATGCCAAACGTTGACAACACGGACCGCCGCTAAATTGATCTTGTCCGATGCCTATCGCCAATGACTGACAAACAGACGGACCTGCGCGCCTGTATCGTATGTAATCGTGCCGATCAGGCCGTTCGCTACTGCCACATCGACAATTCCGACTACCTGCAATGCGGGGGGTGCGGTCTTATATATATAGACAAGCCGGAGTCGACGGGCGAGCTTTACCGTGCCTACAGCGGCGGCACGTTCAAGTCGCTGCGACGACGCCTGATCGCGCCGTTGCGGCGGTTTCACCACGCCAGGCATTTTGCACAGTCGATGGCACGCGCGGCGGAGATCTTCGACTTTGCGCGCAACCAGACCGCGACAACCGGCGGCAAGTATCTGGACGTCGGCTGCAACAAGGGGTTTCTGCTGGCGCAGGGCATCCGGCATGGCTGGGATGTTTTCGGCTGCGAACTCGTGCCCGAGCTGATCGTGCCGTTTTGCAATACGCACCGCCAGTACAAAAAACAGGTCTTCCAGGGACGCTTTTGCGATGTCCGCAAGCACTTCTCCGCGGACATGTTCGACCTGATCACCGCCATCGACGTGATCGAGCATTTCGAGGATGCGGTGGACGATCTGTCGGCCATATATCGCCTCCTGAAGCCCGGCGGCGTGTTCGTGATACAGACGCCCGACGGCGCCTGCGGTAACGCGCTAGCACTGGGCTGCGCCTGGGGCGCGTTAAAACCACTGGAGCACCTGCACCTGTTCAATCTCGACAACCTGACCTCGCTCGCCCGCCGCATCGGTTTCAACCGGACGCGGGGGATAGACAGGCCGTTCGAGGACGCCGACGGAAACTTTGTCGCCGTCTTGTACAAATAGCGGACACTATCGCGGCAAGCGGTACAAACGGTCCGCGTAGGCCGTCTGGGCGAAAAGCGAATGGGCGATCGCCTTTTTCACCAGCGGCGGATCATCGGCGGAATTCTGCAACTCCCCGTCCTTGTACAGCAGCGTCTCCGGCGGCAAGTCCTTCCGGAGCACGATAACGTTGTTGTCTTCCATATAGGCCTGGGTGCCGTTGAACTGCATGATTGCGCGACCGGGGCGGCGCCGGTTCTCCGGCCTGGTCAGGTCCCGGCCGATCATCGGGTGCGTGGCGGAAACCCCGATCAGCGACAACAATGTCGGCGCGATATCGATCTGACTGGCGAGCGTAGTGACGACTTCGGGCCGGATATCGGCACCCAGAATCACAGCGGGGATATGGAAACGCTCGATCGGCACCAGCGATGATCCATACACCCGCGAGTTGTGATCGGCGATCACAATAAACACGGTGTTGTTCCAGTAGGACGAATGCCGCGCCTGCTCAATGAACCGGCCTACCGCGTAATCGGCGTATTTGACCGCGTTGTTCACCGTATTCTTTTCCGGGTCGTATAATTCGATACGGCCGTCCGGAAACTCAAACGGCGCATGATTCGACGAGGTAAACACCAGCGAAAAAAACGGCTTGTCTGTGTAGCCGCTGAATTTTTCGTGCGCCTTGCCGAACAGATCCTCGTCGGAAACACCCCATGATCCCCGGAAGGCCTGCGCGTCGAAATCCTTCTCGTCGATAACGTAGTTAAAGCCGTTACCGAGAAAGAACCCGCGCATGTTGTCGAAATGCGACTCGCCGCCATAAATAAAGCCAGTGTCGTAGCCGTGTTTGCCCAACAGCTGCGCGAGCGTGAAGAAATCACGCTGGGATTTATTCAGCTTGACGACACTGACCGCCGGCGTCGGCAGAAAGCCGGATATCACGGCCTCAATGCCGCGCACCGACCGGGTACCCGTCGCGTAAAGATTGTCGAACCACAGGCCTTCGCCGGCCAGCCGGTCGAGATTCGGGGTCAGCGGCAGGCCGCCCAGCCGGCCGACAAACTCGGCGCCGAGGCTTTCCTCCAGAACGATCACCAGGTTATATGGCCGGTCGCGATGACGCGTGCTGTTCTGCCGATGCAGCGTCGGTATCTGCGGATCGGTGAACCGGCCGGCATCGACATCCATTTCGCCGCGCACAACGTCCACCACCTCGGCGAACGGCATTACACCGTAATGAAAGCCGCCTTCGGCATCCTTCTGCGACAGATAGATCGCATACAGCACGGTATAAGTGGAATTCAGCGCCAGATCGTTCACCAGATGGTCAGACGTCAGCGACACGGTGCTTGGATTGGCCGGCCGATGGCCGAGGCTGGAGCGCGCCAGCACGGCAAACGTCACGAACAGCACGGGCACCAGCGCGGCCGCGGTCGTCCAGTGCAGCGGCCGGTCAATATCCAGCAACCGGCGACTTATTCTGAAAAACAGAATAGCGCCAAGCGGAACAAAAATGACAGTGGCCACCAGTTGCCACGGATAACCAGTCAGCAGCGTCGATGCAACTTCGCGGTAATGTTTCAGATACTCGACAAAAATATAGTTCGGTCGCGAGTCGTATTGAGCGATAAACGATGGCGTGGCCAGCTCCATGAAAACCAGCAACCCGAACCACAATGTCATATAGGCCAGCAGCGGCACCCGCCAGCGCCGGAACAGGCCACGACCCATCATGAACAACGGCGTCAACGATACCGGGATGATCATCGCACCGGCGAGCGTGATCAGATCGAAACGCACGCCTTGCAGAAAAACGAACCCGTACTCGCCCGTCGCCTGTACGCGATCGAACTGCCAGATATACAGGCCCGAACGCCACAGCGACAGGAACGCCAGCATGATGACGATCGGTGCGAGCACCATGACAACGGCGCGGATGCCGGACGTGTAACCGGAATGCGTGGATGGTCTGGTCATGGCGCTGTATTCAAGAAAACACCGGAATATATGGGTTAAACGGGGATTAACGCGTCGGTCGCGCCAGCGCCTGGTCGAGTCTTTCTAGGACATCGCCGGGCGTGATGCGTTCCATCGTACCGGGGTCACGCACGCGGATGCCCCATGGCAACGTATCGACCGGTTTGCCGTACTTGGCCAGTACCGCTTCCGGATACCTGTTTACCACCAGATCCGCGCTTCGATAAGGCCGTGCGCGGTCGGGATTGGTACAGGCATACAAGCCGATCACCGGTGTACCAACCGCCGTCGCGAGATGCGCGGGCCCCGAGTCAGGCGCGATCACGACAGCGGCGGCCCGGAGCACGGCGAGCAGCTGCTTCACGGTGGTTTTGCCGATCAGGTTCAGCAGTGTACTCGTCGAGAGCGCGCAGATGTTCTCGCCGTAGTCGCGCTCCACGGCGGTTGACCCGCCGCACAACACCACGCGCATGTTGTAGTGGCCGGTCGCGTAATCGGCCACGGCGGCGTAACCGGCGGCGGTCCAGTTGCGATAACTCATACTTGAGCACGGGCTGATCACCAGTGTCGGCTGGCTGGCCGGCAGCGTCTCAAGGGCGAAGTTCTGCGCCGCGTCGGGTATCGGAATATCCCACGTGAGCACATGTTCCGGAATACCCAGCGCCTCGGAAAAACCAAACATACTGTCCATCACATGTTGGCGCCCGTTGGCGGCGGTCCGGTGGTTGGTGAACAGCCACTGGAGATCCTTGGCCCTGGTCCGGTCGAATCCCAGGCGAACCGCCGCCGGTATCAGCAGGCTGGCAAGGCTGGCGCGCACGGACATCTGCATATGCAACAACGCGTCGAAACGGCGGCCGCGCATGCGGCGCCGCAGATCGAGATACGCGCCGACGCCTTTGCGCTTGTCGAACACGATGAACTCGATGTCCGGGATATCGCCGACCAGGGCATGTTCGAACGCACCGATCACCCAGGTAAGTTTTGTTTGCGGCCAATGCTGCTGCAGCGTACGGACCACAGGCAGCGCATGGCAGATATCGCCAAGGGCCGACAGGCGCAGGATGCACAGGCATTCAGGCGGTTTGACGAACGGCAGCGCCATATCCAGTCATGTATTCCCTGTCGCGGACAGATTCAGACGGCAAGCCGGTCAGCCTTCCTTGCGCCGGTAATCGGCGTAGGACTTCTCTTCCACCAGCGCCGAACCCAGCTTCAGATTGATCTCGCGTTTCACCGCCGCGCGTTCGTCGTTGATGATGTAGACCGAGCGTGCCAGCTGGATGAACTCGTCATCAAACGCCCCTTGCGATTCCTTCAGGCGGATATCGTCTTCGATGACCCAAAGCCGCTCGTTGATGCCCTTCAGCCGCGCAATCTCGGCGGCGATGTCGCGGTGCGAGAACGGCGATGCCTGCCAGGTGGCCCGTAGCGTATCGAGTTCGTTGCGGACGTTACGCAGCTTGGCCGGATCGTGTATGCGCCCGGCCTTGATCTCCAGAATGGTGACCTTGTCGAGGAACTCCCCGACGGATATCTCGGCTGATAAATTCATCATCGATCTGGCGGACCCAGGTATAAAATCGCGGACGCACCCCGCATAATAGCGCCTTATCTTAACCAAACACCGCCGAAAAGGCATTGCAGACGTCGAACAGTCACCGGACGCAGCGGGGCATGGCATTGAAAATTCTGGTCATACGGGTTGGCCGCGCCGGGGACATGATGATGATCACTCCGGCGCTGCGGGCGTTACTGGACAGCTATCCCGACGCGGAATTCCATATGCTCACCAGCCCCGACGGCCAGCGGGTGCTGAAACACTACTCGCCGCGGCTGACGCGTTTTTTCGTCCACCGGCGCAGCGCGTGGCTGGCGTGGTTCCATCGGCGGCGTTTGCGCGGCGATATCGCCCGGGCCGGTTACGCCAGGGTGTTCTGCTTCGAACTGAATCCAACCTTCACCCGGCTATACGCGGGCCTGCCTCTGCAGGCCGACGCGATCGACATGAGTCGGCCCGGCGCCCATTACGCGCGACGCTGTCTCGACGTCGTCAGCCGCGCAACCGGGCGCGGCTATGATGATTACTGGCTGAACCTGCCGGTGACGGAACCGGGGCGGGCCAAGGCTCTCGCGGTGCTCGCCGGGGAAGGCATCGACACCGCTACCTTCGTCGTCGGTTTTCATCCCACCTACAGCGGCGTGAAGAAGGCGTCATGGCGGCGTAATCTCGCCGGCGCGAAACTCTGGCCGCCGGGGAACTTCGCCGAGCTGGCGCGGCTGTTGATGGATTACGGTACCCGGCACGACTTGAAGCTGCGTATCGTCATGGACCTGATCCCGGAGGAGCAGGCCGTCGGCGAAGAGATCGTGCGGCTCAGTGAAGGGCGTGTCACGCTGATGGTGCCGCCGCCGGATTTTCAACGTTATGTCGCGACGCTGGAGCGCATGGACCTGCTGGTGACACCGGATACCGGCCCGATGCACATCGCCGCGGCCGTCGGTACAAGATTCGCTGCGTTGTTCGGCGGCACACGCCCTGAGGACTGCGGTCCGTATGTACCGGACACGCAGTTTCGCGTCCTGCAGCCGGCGCCGGGATCGCATGGCATCGCCGGCATATCGCCACAGCAGGTCTACGCTGCCTGCGTGGCGTTGATGTCACCGGAGTAAGCGATGAACCATGCCGCCATCGATCCATGGGTAGTCCGTTCCGGCGGGCGCTACCTCATCTACGATGCCAACACGATCGCAGCGCCCGACGATGATTTCTTCGACCCGGCGCACTGGCGCTCGAACAACGCGCTGCTGGATACGGCCACCGGCCGCGGGACCACAGTGGCGTTTCGTACCGGTGATGCGGAATACGTGCTGCGCCATTATCTACGCGGCGGATGGATACAGCGACTGAGCCGCGACCGCTACGTCTGGACCGGTCTCGACAGCACACGTGCCTGGCGCGAGTGGCAGTTGCTGGCCAACCTGTGGCGCGCCGGCCTGCCGGTGCCGCAACCGGTCGCCGCGCGGGTCGAGCAGGGTCTGCTGTGTTATCGCGCCGACCTCGTCACGCGGCGCATTCCGGACGCCCGTACCTTGATCGACACGCTGCGCGACGCGACCCTTGCGTCAGCGCAGTGGCGCGCTATCGGCGCCTGTATTCGCCGCTTTCACGATGCCGGTGTATTTCATGCCGACCTGAATGCGAGGAATATCCTGCTCGATAAACACGGGCAGGTGTTTCTGCTCGACTTCGATCGCGGCGAACAGCGTACGCCGGCCAAGGCCTGGCAACAGGAGAATCTGACGCGATTGAAACGTTCGCTGGAAAAATGTGCCCGCGAACCGGCGCAGCTGCACTACACCGCAGATAACTTCACGGTTCTGCTCGACGGTTACCGCGGCGGTTAAACGAGGTACTGCGCCAACGCAGCGCTGTAGCGTTGGGCAATATCGGCCCGCGCCGCGATAGTCTCCGCCGCACGCCGGCCGATCGCCAAGCGTTCTTCGGGATCGGCGAGCAACTCGGTCACCTTGTCGAGCAGTTGTGACGCGGTCTCGACCTGGACGGCGGCGTTGTGCTCGAGCAGCAAGCGGCTTTCATCGTAAAAATTCTCCATGTGCGGCCCGAACAGCGCAACCTTGCCATGGCGGGCGACCTCGATCAGGTTCTGGCCGCCGCGCGGGATCAGCGATCCGCCGACAAACACCAGCTCCGCCCCGGCGATGAATCCGGCCAGCTCGCCGAAGGTGTCCGCCAGATAGACGTCCGTGGTTTGTGTCACCGTATCCTGTTTGCTGCGAACCGCGACGTCGATACCGAGCGCACGCAGCCGGGCGGTGATCGCCGGCGCGCGGCCGGGATGCCGGGGCACGATGACCAGCAGATACCCGGCACCGGCATCGCGCCACGCCCGCGCGAGTTGCAGCTCCTCATCGGCGTGAGTCGACGCCGCGAGTACGTAGCGCCGTTCCAGCGCGACCGGCCCGGCATCACCGACGCGACCGTCTTCGGCAAACTTGAGATTACCGAGCTCACTGACGCGCTCGGCCGCCGCGCCCAGTGTGATGAAACGCGCGGCATCGTCGGCCGAGCGCGCGAGTATCGCGGTGACATTGGCGAGTGCGCGGCCGACGATAGCGCGCATCCACGCCGGCCGGTCGAGCGTTTTCGATGACAGCCGGCCGTTGACGATCACCAGCGGAATATCGCGGCGGCGGCATTGATAGAACAGCCGCGGCCAGATCTCGGTCTCCAGCACCAGCGCGCAACGCGGCGCGACGCGGGCAAGAAAACGCGCAGTCGTAACGCCGAGATCCAGCGGCAGGAAAACGTGTTCGATATCTGCCGGCAATGCCCGTCGCGCCGCGGCGGCACCGGTCGGTGTGAACGTTGAAACAACCATGGGTACGCCCGGGAAATCGCGGCGCAGCGCGGCGATCAGCGGGCGGGCGGCGTTCACTTCACCGACCGACGCCATGTGCAGCCACAGCGGCCGGTCGGTACGTTGCGGTACGGACAGGCCCAGCCGTTGCCGCACAAGCCTGCTGTTACGCTCCTTGCAACCCTGCCAGAGCGTGTATCCCGCCAATACCGGCGCCAGCAACAGCATCAGACCGCGGTAACGCCAATCCGGCAAACGCGGTTCAGATAACAGCGACATTAATGGCCCCACACCGTCCGCAGCCCTGCGGACACCGCGGTTGAACGTTGGCGTGGTCCGGTGCGTTCATGCGGGCGACGTCCTGTGGGACGCCGCGATCAATCCTTCAGAACGAAATCGGCGCCGCAATAGGGACACTTGGCAGCACCGGTTTTTTCGATCGGCAGATAAACGCGCGGATGGGAGTCCCACAGGCTCATGCCGTCCATCGGACAATGCAGCGGCAGATCGGCACGCGTCACCTCGTAACGGTTCTGTGCGTTAGGCTCGATCAGGGGTTTCGATCGGCCGCCGGTCGATGACGCAGAATTTTTCGCCACATTCGCCTCCTGGATGGTTAACTCACTGCGACCCGCGCCGCACCACGATGCACCCGTTGCCTGGTTGCAAATGATAGGCGCGTATCCATGGTCTAGACTATCGTCAGCCACTCGCGATTCTTGTCGCGGCGACCATGCACCTGATCGAAATACATGGTCTGCAGCCGCTCGGTGACCGGTCCGCGGCCGCCGTTGCCAATGGCACGGCGGTCCAGCTCGCGTATCGGCGTGACTTCGGCCGCGGTTCCGGTAAAGAAGGCCTCGTCAGCGACATAGACCTCGTCACGCGTAATGCGTTTTTCCTTGACCGGGATACCCAGTTCGGCGGCGAACTGGACAATCGTGTCGCGCGTGATACCTTCAAGCGCCGAGGTCAAATCGGGCGTGTACAGCACGCCGTTGCGGATGATAAAGATATTCTCGCCGCTGCCCTCGGCGACGAATCCTTCGGCATCCAGCAGCAGCGCTTCCTCGCAACCGCAGGCCAGCGCCTCTTGCAGCGCCAGCATCGAGTTGATGTAGTTACCGTTGGCCTTCGCCTTGCACAGCGTGATATTGACGTGATGGCGCGTGAACGACGACGTTTTCACGCGGATGCCGCGCTCCATGTTCTCCGCGCCCATGTACGAGCCCCACGGCCACGCGGCAATCATCATGTGCGCCTTGAGTGTGTCGGCGCGCAGGCCCATGCCTTCCGACCCGTAAAAACACATCGGGCGGATATAGCCGGACTCCAGTTTGTTATCACGAACCACGGTGCAGGTGGCATCGTTGAGGGTCTTTTTGTCGAACGGCATCTTTATGCCGAGGATATGCGCGGAACGAAACAACCGGTCCGTATGGTCCTGCAGGCGGAAAATCGCCGTGCCCTTGTCGGTCTTGTAGGCGCGCACGCCTTCGAAAACGCCCAGGCCGTAATGCAACGTGTGGGTCAATACGTGGATTTTGGCATCCCGCCATGGCACCAGTTTCCCGTCGAGCCAGATGACACCGTCGCGGTCATCCATAGTCATGGAGAGACTCCTCCTTCAAGGTATAAAAAATCATTCGTTAATCAATGAGTTTGCGGCATAGGGCCGCCTATTGTATGCATTTCGCGGGCAAGGCGCTAACTTTTTGCGCGATGACGCGCGCCGTAAACGACAGGCGCATAAACGTGTGTCGCGCATATCCCTCAAGCGTAGCGAAATCGTTGCCGATACAAACATGCGATCGCGATACACGGTGAGGCTGCGGAAAATCCCATGGATTTCAAAGATTATCTGAAAATTCTCGTGCTGAAGGACGGCTCCGATCTGTATCTGACGACCGGCGCACCACCGAGCGCGAAGATCGACGGCCGGCTGATGCCGATCGACAAGGACAGTTTGCCCCCCGGCCGCGTTAAGGAAATCGCCTACTCAATCATGGATAAGGGCCAGATCGCGGATTTTGAAAAAACGCCGGAAATGAACCTGGCATTGTCCGAACCCGGCGTCGGCCGGTTCCGCGTCAACATTTTCCAGCAGCGCAACCAGGTCGGCATGGTCGTGCGCGCCATCAAGATGGACATCCCGGACACCGAGAAGCTCGGCCTGCCGCCGGTGCTCAAGAAACTGATCATGGAAAAACGTGGTCTGATCCTGTTTGTCGGCGGCACCGGCTCAGGTAAATCGACGTCGCTCGCGTCGTTGATCGACTACCGCAATACCCACAGCGCCGGACATATCATCACCATCGAGGACCCGATCGAATTTGTGCACAAACACAAAAAATCGATCATCAACCAGCGCGAGGTCGGCATCGATACACCTTCTTATGAGGCAGCGCTCAAAAACACACTGCGCCAGGCACCGGACGTGATCCTGATCGGTGAGATCCGCGATCAGCATACGATGGAACACGCGCTCGCCTTTGCCGAGACCGGGCATCTGGCGATTTCGACGCTGCACGCGAACAACGCGAACCAGGCCTTCGACCGGATTATCAACTTCTTTCCCGAGGAACGTCGCAATCAATTGTTGCTGGACCTGTCGTTGAACGTGCGCGCCTTTATTTCGCAGCGGCTGATTCCTACGATGGACGGCAAGCGTGCGGCAGCGATTGAAGTGCTGATCAACACGCCGCGTCTTGCCGATCTGATCCACAAGGGTGAAATTCACGCGATCAAGGAGCTCATGGAAAAATCCGAGAACGTCGGCATGCAAACCTTCGACAGCGCGTTGCACAAGCTGTACCGGGAGGAACGTATTTCACTCGAGGAAGCCCTGCGTAACGCCGATTCGCAGAACAACCTGCGTCTCAAAATCACCCTTGAGGAAGCGGACGGCGAATCCGCTCCGGGCGACAACCCGCTGAAACTGGTCGATGACAACGAAGAGCCGGAAGCGAAAGCCGAGTTGAAACTGGAAAACGAAAATAACGACAATCTTAGCTATCAGGATCGCCTGAAGAAAACCGTCAAATAGGCCGGGGAAGCCGCAAAAAAAAGCCCCGTCAGCGATGACGGGGCTTTTTCATTCCTGCGGACAGAATTTACATCATGCCACCCATGCCGCCCATATCGGGAGCGGACGAACCCTTGTCTTCCTTCGGCAGTTCGGCAATCATCGCCTCGGTGGTGATCATCAAACCGGCGATGGACGCGGCGTTCTGCAACGCGGAACGAGCCACCTTGGTCGGATCAAGAATACCCATCTCGACCATATCGCCATACTCGCCTGTTGCGGCGTTGTAACCAAAGTTACCCTTGCCTTCGGCCACTTTGTTCAGCACGACCGACGATTCGGCGCCGGCGTTGGCGACGATCTGGCGCAGCGGCTCTTCCATCGCGCGACGCGCGATGCTGATACCGACGTCCTGATCGTGATTGGCGCCCTTGAGGTTCTTGATCGCGGCCAGGGCACGCACCAGCGCCACACCGCCGCCGGGAACGATACCTTCTTCAACCGCGGCACGGGTAGCATGCAACGCATCCTCGACGCGCGCCTTCTTCTCCTTCATTTCGACTTCCGTCGCGGCGCCGACCTTGATGACGGCGACACCGCCGGCGAGCTTCGCGACACGCTCCTGCAGCTTCTCCTTGTCGTAGTCGGAACTCGAGTCCTCGATCTGCGCACGGACCTGCTTGACGCGGGCCTGAATATCGGTGGCCTTGCCGGCGCCATCGATAATCGTCGTGTTTTCCTTGGTGATCACGACGCGCTTGGCGGAACCCAGGCTGTCGATCGTGGCCTTCTCCAGGCTCAGACCGATTTCCTCGGAAACCACGCGGCCGTTGGTCAGGATCGCGATATCCTCGAGCATCGCCTTGCGACGATCGCCGAAGCCAGGCGCCTTGACGGCACAGACCTTGACGATGCCGCGGATGGTATTCACCACCAGCGTCGCCAGCGCCTCGCCTTCAACGTCCTCGGCGATAATCAGCAGCGGCTTGCCGGATTTCGCCACACCTTCCAGCACCGGCAGCATTTCGCGGATATTCGAGATCTTCTTGTCGTGCAGAAGAATATAGGGTTCCTCGAGCTCGGCGCTCATATTCTCCTGGTTATTGATGAAGTAGGGGGACAGGTAGCCACGGTCAAACTGCATACCCTCGACCACGTCGAGTTCGTTGGCCAGACCGGAACCTTCCTCAACAGTAATCACACCTTCCTTGCCCACCTTGCCCATCGCGTCGGCAATCAGGCGGCCCACTACGTCGTCGGAATTGGCAGAAATTGTGCCCACCTGCGCGATCGCCTTGTCATCCGTGCACGGCTTGGAAAGCTTTTTCAGTTGCTCGACGGCCGCAATGGTCGCCTGATCAATGCCGCGCTTCAGGTCCATTGGATTCATGCCAGAAGCAACCGCCTTCAGACCTTCGCGAACGATGCACTGAGCCAGCACAGTGGCTGTCGTCGTGCCGTCACCGGCGATGTCGGAGGTCTGCGAGGCGACTTCCTTGACCATCTGCGCGCCCATGTTCTCGAACTTGTCTTCAAGCTCGATTTCCTTGGCGACGGAAACACCGTCTTTCGTCACGGTCGGTGCGCCGAAGCTTTTTTCAAGCACGACGTTACGTCCGCGCGGACCCAGCGTCACCTTCACGGCGTTCGCCAGCAGATTAACCCCTCTGAGCATGCGCTGACGCGCGTCTTCACCAAAATGTACGACTTTAGCTGCCATAATGATTTCCTCTTAATTCGTCTCGATATTTCGCGGAATCAGTGTTCGATGACACCGGTAATGTCGTCTTCGCGCATCACCAGCAACTCTTCACCGTTGACCTTCACTTCCGTGCCGCTGTATTTTCCAAACAGAATCCGGTCGCCCACTTTCACATCCAGCGGCCGCAGGTCGCCCGCCTCGGATAACTTGCCTTTGCCGACGGCCACCACCTCGCCCTCGACCGGCTTCTCGGCAGCGCTGTCAGGAATCACAATACCGCCGGGGCTCTTCTTCTCCTCCTCCATACGGCGAACGATTACTCGGTCATGCAATGGACGAATATTCATTTTTTCTCTCCTGTGTCCAAATACAAAAAATTATATGTAACAGTTATTTATCTACTACCACGGGTGATAGCGAGCGCTAATGTTAGCACTCGCCTATCAAGAGTGCTAAACATAATAGTGGCGAAAATTCCGGAGTCAAGGGATAAGGAGAAAATTTTTCGGGGGGTTCCCCGGCAGTCCCGTGTCACCGATGTAATCGGCGCCGCGCCAGCAAGGGCCAGTCAACGCCGCTCGTCGTTCCGCCAGTACTCGCCCTCTAATGTCCGCGGACCCTCGTCTTTGGCGGGCGCCGGCTTCTGCCCCGTGACCACGCCGGCACGTTTCAGAAAGCCCATGATCAGGCGCTGTCGGATTGCGGGCACCAGGCAGAGAAACCCGAGCGTATCGGTAAAAAACCCCGGGGTCAGCAACAGTACGCCACTGACCAGCAATACCATGCCCTCCAGCATCTGCAGCGCGGGAACCTCACCACGCGCCAGCGCCTCGCGCACACGGCCGAGGGTCGCAAATCCCTGCGCGCGCACTAACAGCGCCCCCAGCACCGCGGTAAAAACCACCAGAAATACCGTTGGTAACGCGCCGATGACTCCACCCACCTTGATCAGCAGATAGATCTCAAGCACGGGCACGAGCAGCAACAGCAACAACAAGAAACGAAACAACCCCATAACCGCGCACGTTACCGGGAATGTCGAGCCAGACTCAAGTTGTTTTTGCGCTGGCGACGGGCTTTCGGTATCGTTCGCGCGATGGAGCATTCCTATCTGCTGGTCCTGACGACGTGCCCGGACGCCGGCTTCGCCGAAGCGCTGGCCGCAAAGCTGGTCGATGCAGGGCTCGCGGCCTGTGTAAACATCGTTCCGGGGATCCAGTCGGTGTACCGCTGGAAAGGTAAACGGGAAACAGGTACCGAAAGGTTGCTGCTGATCAAGACCCGGGCGGCGCTCTACACCCGGCTGGAGCAGGCAATCACGGAAAGCCACCCGTACGAACTTCCGGAAGTCCTTGCTGTCCCAATAAAAAATGGGCTGGCCGGATATCTGTCCTGGATAGACGAAGTTACCTCCGGTGCGGGACAAGAAGGGTAACGGGAGCGGTATCCGACCGACGCTCCGGGCAGTTCAGGTGACGACAACCATTTCCTTCAGGTAGTCATGTAATGTCTATGCGTAACGCGGCACGACGCGTCTCTGCCGCCATCCACTTGTTCTGTCCGGCAAGGCAGGTCGCGCTGCTGCTGGCGATAGCGGCCTGCTGGTTCGCGGGCGTCGCTGTGGCGACGGAATCCGGCAACGCGTTCACTCCGGTAGAACGCAGCGGCGGCAGTCTTCTGGAACGCCTGTCGTCGTTCGGTGAAAAACTTGGCCTGGTCGACACCAGTCGGGATTTCCTCGATCCCGACAAGGCCTTTGTTTTGTCCGCCGATGTGATCGACGCGCATACCATTGCTGCGCGCTGGCAAATCGCCGACGGTTATTACATGTACCGCGACAAGTTCGCTTTCAAACTGGCGAATCCCGGCGATGCACAAATTGGCGCAATCCAGACCTCGGCAGGCAAACCCAAGGCAGACGAAACATTCGGCACCACGGAAGTCTATTATCACGACACCACGGTCATCGTACCCTTAAAGCGCATCAATCAATCACCCGTCGACGTGGTGCTCGAGGCCCGCTATCAGGGATGCGCCGACGCCGGCTTCTGTTATCCACCGATCACCAAGACGATGCAGCTGTCGCTGCCGGCGGTCACGGCCAGCGCAGGCACGGCGCCAGCTGCCAGTGACTTCGTCTCCGAGCAGGACCGGTTTGCACGCACGCTCGCCGGCGGCAACACCTTGCGGACGATCACCATTTTCTTCGGTGTCGGCCTGTTGCTCGCGTTCACCCCCTGCGTATTCCCGATGGTGCCGATCCTGTCCGGCATCATCGTCGGCCAGGGTCACGGGCTGACGACCCGTCACGCGTTTCTGTTGTCGGCGGCCTACGTGCTGCCGATGGCGCTCACCTATACGGTTGCCGGTGTTCTGGCTGGCCTGTTCGGCGCTAACCTGCAGGCCGTGTTCCAGAATCCGTGGATCATCGGATCGTTCGTCGCGATCTTCGTTTTGCTGGCGCTGTCGATGTTCGGTTTCTATGAGCTGCAGATACCGGCAAGCATCCAGTCGCGGCTCGCCGCGTTGAGCAACCGGCAAAAAGGCGGGACCTTCATCGGTGTGGCCATCATGGGTTTCCTGTCGGCGTTGATTGTCGGACCTTGTGTCGCGGCGCCGCTCGCTGGTGCGTTGATCTATATCGGTAATACGGGCGACGCCCCGCTCGGCGGGATGGCGCTGTTTGCGCTCAGCATGGGCATGGGCGCGCCGTTGCTGGCACTCGGCACATCGGCCGGCAAACTGCTGCCGAGAGCGGGGCCGTGGATGCAGCCGATCAAGGCCGTATTCGGCGTGATGCTGCTGGCAGTCGCGATCTGGATGCTGGACCGTATCGTGCCGCCGGCCGTCACGCTGGTACTGACCGCGCTGCTGCTGATCATCTGCGCCGTCTTCGTCGGCGCGCTGGATCGCCTCGACGGCAATACCGGCGGCTGGAAAAGATTGTGGAAGGGCAGCGGCCTGGTGATGCTGGTCTACGGCGTCGTGCTGCTGGTGGGCGCGGCGAGCGGCGGCAACGACATACTCCATCCACTGCGCGGCACCAGCCTGGTGGCCGGCGGCGGCAACAGCGCCGTCAGCCACCTGACATTCAAGCCGGTCAAAGGCCTGGACGGACTGAATCGTGAGCTGCAGCTGGCGGCAGCGGCCGGCAAGCCGGTGATGCTGGATTTCTACGCGGACTGGTGCGTGTCGTGTAAAGAGATGGAGCGCTACACCTTTTCCGACCAACGGGTGCGGGGGTTGCTAACCGACGTGGTGCTGCTGCAGACCGACGTGACCGCCAATGATGCCGAGGATCAGGCGCTGCTGAAGCATTTCGGCCTGTTCGGCCCACCGTCAATACTGTTTTTTAACCGGCAAGGCATCGAGCAGCAACGCTACCGGCTGGTGGGTTTTCTCAACGCCGATGATTTCCATGATCATCTGGGACGAGTGCTAAGTCTGTGAACGGTCCACGCCCGGCATCCTTGTTCTCGCGGCGGAACGTCATCACTGCACTGCTGCTCGCCGCAAGCCTCACCACCGTTGCCGCCATCTTCATGTACCGCGAATCCGCGGCAACCCGCGGCGCCGACGCGGCGCGATTTGAGAGCGCAACGATCAATACGCCCCGGCCCGGTTTTACGTTGCGCGACGTCGACGGCATCCCGCGCACGGTCGATGCGTGGGACGGCAAGGTCCTGGTGCTGAATTTCTGGGCTACATGGTGTCAGCCGTGTTTACGCGAGATCCCGCTGTTCAACCGGCTGCAAACCGAACATGGCGACGCCGGGTTGCAGTTCGTTGGCATCGCCGTCGACGATCTTGATGCGGTCCGCGAGTTCCTCAAAACGCAGACCGTCGCCTACCCGATCCTCGCCGGCCAACAGGACGCGATCGACGTCGCCCAAAACTACGGTAACGACATCGGAGTACTACCGTATACCGCCATCGTCGACCGCAGCGGGCGCATCCGGTTTGTCCAGTTCGGGGAATTGCCGGAGACACTCGCCCGCGACATGATCCAGCCCCTGCTGTAGTAAGCCAGGTCCGTGGATCAGCCAGTCAAACCCTCTTGCAACTTCCCCTAACGTGCCGTGATCTTCCGTTAAATCAGCCAATATAATTAATCCGCTGGACAATCCAATGGTTTCCATGCAGAATTCTATGGAAATTAATCATATATTCAGAAAAATACATTGAGTTGCCGGTGTTTTACGTCGATCTGAGTCGAAATCGGCCCGAATAAATAGATAAGTTACTTAACAAGCTTCCCGTTATCCGCGCATGGCTAAAATTCTGGTCATCAATGGGCCGAACCTGAACCTCCTGGGCAGCCGTGAACCGGCGCATTACGGCAGCACGACACTCGATCAAATAAACGCGGGTTTGCGCGACGTTGCCCAACAGGCCGGCCACACGGTCGATGCGCTGCAGAGCAATGCGGAACACCAACTCGTGGACCGAGTACAGCAGGCGGAACACGACGGCACCGGGTTCATCATCGTGAATCCCGCGGCGTTTACCCATAGCAGTATCGCCTTGCGCGATGCGCTCAGCGCGACACGCATACCATTCATCGAGGTCCATTTATCCAATATCCATGCGCGCGAGGAATTCCGGCGCCGCTCATATTTTTCCGATATCGCCGCGGGTGTCATCAGCGGTCTCGGGGCGGTCGGTTACGAACTCGCGCTGCGTGCAGCGATGGACCATCTGAAGAAACAGCGTTAGACGGCCCTGACACAGGGTATATAGAACCGAAAAATGACAAAGCGACCTTGCCATGGACATACGAAAAGTCAAAAAGCTGATTGAATTGCTCGAAGAATCGGGCATCGACGAAATCGAGATACAGGAAGGCGAGGAGTCAGTGCGCATCAGTCGGCGGCGCGAGCCGGCGGCGCCGACTGTGGTCTACGCGCCAACCGGTGCGGCGATCGCGGCGCCTGTGCCCGCGCCAACCGGTGCGGCGGCGGAGACGTCGAAGCGTGAGGAAACCCCCAGCGGCTATTCCGTCACGGCGCCGGTCGTCGGCACCTTTTACCGCGCACCGTCGCCGGGGGCGAAGCCGTTCGTCGAGGTGGGCCAGCAGGTCAACGCGGGCGATACGCTGTGTATTATCGAGGCGATGAAAATGCTCAACCAGATCGAATCGGACAAGACCGGCAAAATCGCCGCCATCCTTGCCGAAAACGGCCAGCCGGTCGAATACGGCCAGCCCTTGTTCGTGATCCAGTAACGCGGCGCGCAGCGATCATTGTGGTAACGCGCCCGACAACCATAGCCAGACCAGCCGAATAACATGCTCGAAAAAGTCGTTATCGCCAACCGGGGTGAAATCGGCCTGCGCATCCTGCGGGCCTGTCGTGAACTCGGTATCAAGACAGTGGCGGCCCACTCCACGGTGGATCGCGACCTCAAACATGTGCGTCTGGCCGACGAGTCGGTCTGCATCGGGCCGCCGCCATCCGCGGAAAGCTATCTGAATATCCCGGCGATCATCAGCGTGGCCGAGGTGACCGATGCGGTAGGCATCCATCCGGGCTACGGCTTCCTTTCCGAAAACGCTGACTTCGCCGAGCGTGTCGAGCGCAGCGGTTTTGTATTCATTGGCCCGCGCGCCGAAACGATCCGTTTGATGGGCGACAAGGTCTCGGCAATCACGATGATGAAGAAAGCCGGCGTTCCCTGCGTGCCGGGTTCCGATGGGCCGGTAGGCGACGACCCCGACCAGACCCTGCGGATAGCGCGTGACATCGGCTATCCGGTGATCATCAAGGCATCGGGCGGTGGCGGTGGCCGCGGCATGCGCGTGGTGCACGCCGAGGCATCGCTGTTGACCGCGATTTCACTGACCAAGGCCGAAGCCGGCGCCGCGTTCGGCAATGAGACGGTATATATCGAGAAATACCTTGAGCATCCCCGCCATATCGAATTCCAGGTACTCGCCGACCAGCATGGCAACGCGATTCACCTCGGCGAGCGCGACTGTTCGATGCAGCGGCGGCACCAGAAGGTCGTCGAGGAATCGCCGGCACCCGGCATCACCGCCGAACAGCGTAACCGCATGGGTGAACTGTGTGCGCGCGCCTGCCGCGAGATCGGCTATCACGGCGCGGGAACGTTCGAGTTTCTGTACGAGAACGGCGAATTCTACTTTATTGAAATGAATACCCGCATCCAGGTGGAACATCCCGTCACGGAGATGGTCACCGGCATCGATATCGTCAAACAGCAACTACTGATCGCATCCGGCGAGGTACTGTCCTATCGCCAGCAGGATGTCACCATGACGGGGCACGCGATTGAGTGCCGGCTGAACGCCGAGGATGCCAGAACGTTCATGCCGTGCCCCGGCAAGATCACGCAGTATCATCCACCGGGCGGTCCCGGTATTCGCGTCGATTCACATATTTACAACGGCTATACGGTACCGCCGTATTATGACTCGATGATCGGCAAACTGATTGCGCATGGCGAAACGCGCGCCTCTGCGCTGGCCAGAATGCGCAATGCGCTGGTGGAAATCGTCATCGACGGTATCAAAACGAACATCATGCTGCACCGCGATATTTGCGACGACGCGGCGTTCGCCGCCGGTGGCACGAATATTCACTACCTCGAAAAGAAACTCGGCCTCTGATAACGGGTTGCGGTGACCCGCTTTCGCGGGTTTGCGGTTATCACGTATTCTTTAACCCCCGTGGTGAATCGACTGGAACACCGCATGCCCTGGCTGCAACTCAGACTTAACGCCGAGAAAGGCGATGCACTGCGTATCAGCGATGCGTTAAGCGACGCCGGCGCAGTGGCGGTCACTATGCAGGACGCCGGTGACGAACCCAATTACGAGCCGCTACCCGGTGAGGCACCGTTGTGGTCGAACACGCAGATCGTCGGCCTGTTTCCCGCCGACATCGACGTGGGAGATCTGCTCAAACGGTTGCGTGCGTCCACCGGCTTGCCGGATATCAACGCCGGTCAAATAGAGATGATCGAGGACAAGGATTGGGAGCGCGTCTGGATGGACCGTTTCCAACCTACTCGTTTCGGCGATCGCCTGTGGGTTTGCCCGAGCTGGCATACGCCGCCGCAACCGGATGCCGTCAACATACTGCTGGATCCCGGTTTGGCGTTCGGCACCGGCACTCACCCGACCACGGCGCTGTGTCTGGAGTGGCTGGATCGGGCCGAACTGCTCGACAAGGTGGTGATCGATTACGGCTGCGGCTCCGGCGTGCTGGCGATTGCCGCCGCCAAGCTCGGCGCGGACCACGTGTTCGCGATCGACCATGATCCCCAGGCACTGCAGGCGACCGCGGAAAACGCCCGGCGCAACGACGTCGCCGACCGGATCATGACGCTGCTGCCTGACCAGATGCCGAAAGTGCCTTGCGATGTGCTGATCGCCAATATTCTGGCCGGGCCGCTGAAATCCCTGGCCCGTGAGTTCGCCACACAGGTTAAAGCGGGTGGCCACCTGGTGCTATCCGGCATTCTGGCGGACCAGGTCGACGATATACGCCAGGCCTATGCGCCATGGTTTGAGCTGACGCAGATCGACAATCGCGAGGACTGGATGCGCGTCGCGGGCAGCCGCGTCGGCACCGCCAATCCGGCGATCGCGGCAACGGTCAGCAGCAATACTGAGTCTGTCGATGTTGACGCCATTGTCGCTGCGGGCCGCCAGGCGGTGGTAGCGGATGTCGCGCAGTCCACCCGCGGCAACGGCGGCGCGTTCCGGGCAACACTTTGGTCGGCGCTGACATCGGTGATGCTCATCATACTGATCGTTCAATATGCGTACTTCTATCGCCATGACTTGCAAAGCTATGACCTGGCGCAGCCCTTGCTAATCAAATTATGCGATATCGCGCCATGCGCCACGCCGCTGCGCCACGACACGTCGCTGATACGAATACTGGGGCGCGAAGTCAGCTCCCATCCCGCCCGCCCGGGCGGCTTACTCGTCAACGCAACCATTGTCAACGATTCCGATAAACGGCAGCTGTTTCCGCTGCTGCAGCTTGGTCTTTCGGATTTCAACGGCAGCCTGCTCGCGCTGCGCCGCTTCCGTCCGGAAGAATATCTCGATGAATCGATTGATTACGCGCGCGGTATGCTGCCAGGCGTACCGGTACAGGTATTACTTGAGATCGCGGACCCGGGAGCCGACGTCGCAGGATTCGCGTTCGAGTTCCTGTGATCGACACTTTTACAAAATAACGAGAACGAGTAACATTGGCTTCCCTCGCCCTTCCCGGCGAGCACCCCTTAGAAAAGCAATATAACAAGACCGGATTCATCGATGCGTATTGGACCGTACACACTTGCCAACAGACTGGTTCTTGCGCCAATGGCCGGCGTGACCGACCGTCCGTTTCGTCAGCTCTGCAAACGCCTTGGCGCCGGCCTGGCCGTGTCCGAGATGGTCTCGTCGAATTCGCTGCTGTGGGGCAGCGAAAAGACCCGGCGGCGCGCCAATCACGACGGCGAGAACGAGCCGCGCTCCGTCCAGATCGTCGGCTCGGACCCCGCCATGATGGCGCAGGCGGCACGCTATAACGCCGATAACGGCGCCCAGCTCATCGATATCAACATGGGCTGTCCGGCAAAAAAGATCTGCAATGTTGCCGCGGGCTCGGCGCTGTTGCGCGATGAAACACTGGTCGGGCAGATACTCGACAGCGTCGTCGCCGCGGTGGATATTCCGGTGACGCTGAAAATACGCACCGGCTGGGACACGGCCAACCGTAACGGCGTGATCATTGCCAGGATCGCCGAACAGGCCGGCATACAGTCGCTTGCCGTGCACGGCCGCACGCGCGCCTGCGGCTATACCGGCGATGCCGAATACGACACGATCGCCGCGATCAAGAACGCGGTCAACATCCCGGTGATTGCCAACGGCGATATCGACACACCGGAAAAAGCGGCGTTTGTTCTGGGGCGAACCGGGGCCGATGCCGTGATGATCGGGCGCGCCGCGCAAGGCCGGCCATGGATATTCGGCATCATCGATCATTTCCTGCGCACCGGCGTGAAACTCGATGATCCGCCCGTCACCGAAATACGCGATATCATGCTTGAGCACCTGTGCAATCTTTACGACTTCTACGGCGAGCACACCGGCGTGCTTATCGCGCGCAAACATATTTCGTGGTACAGCAAACGCCAGCCCGGCGGTGCCGCGTTCCGTCACATGATGAACCAGGTCGAGGGCGCCGATCAGCAACTGGCGCTGGCAACCGGGTTCTTTGACCAGCTCGCGATGGGCCTGGAGCGGGCGGCATGACACCGGCGACGAAAGCAAAAAAGAGTGCGCCGAAGAACGAGCGGCGCAGGGACCCGCTGGCGTCATCGGTGCGCGTCTCGCTGGAGCGCTACCTGAGCGACCTGGACGGTCACAGCCCGGATAATCTTTATCAAATGGTGCTCGAAGAAATCGAACGGCCGCTGTTCGAGATCGTCATGCAGTTTACCGGCGGCAACCAGAGCAAGGCAGCCGAGATGCTCGGCATCAATCGTGGCACGCTGCGGAAGAAGCTCGGCCAGCATAATATCGGTTGACCGGTGACGGGTTCAGGAAAACCTCTACAGATCGCAGCCGGCGCGCGCGTCGATTTTGGAAGGCGCTGAATAATTTGTCATTCCGGACGGCGCGTACCGGACGAGCCCATGGATGGGCGAGACCCGGAATCCAGTGCTCTCGAAACAGTGTGTTGCTGGATTCCTGCCCTGGCGGGAATGACGACCAGGGGATTACTCGGAACTTGCTTTGTTTCTTGCACTAGGCACCTGACATGATAAGACGTGCGCTGATCAGTGTTTCCAACAAATCCGGCGTTATCGAGTTTGGTACGGCGCTGCACAGGCGCGGCGTCGAAATCCTTTCTACCGGCGGTACGGCCAGGCTGCTGGCGCAGAATGGTTTGCCAGTTATTGAGGTATCGGATTATACCGGCTTCCCGGAGATGATGGATGGGCGCGTCAAGACACTGCATCCGAAAGTGCATGGTGGAGTGCTCGGACGGCGCGGCGTCGATGACAATGTCATGCAGCAGCACGGCATACATGCAATCGATCTGGTGGTCGTCAATCTTTATCCATTCGAGGAAACCATCGCCGTTCCGGGCTGCGATCTGCCGACCGCGATAGAGAACATCGACATCGGCGGACCGGCACTGTTACGGGCAGCGGCGAAAAACCATAGCGACGTTACCGTGATCGTCGATCCGGCGGATTACACGGCAGTGCTGAACGAGATGGCGGTGAAAAACGGCACGGTCAGCGATGCCATGCGTTTTGATCTCGCGGTCAAGGCGTTCGAGCACACCGCCCGGTACGATGGCGCAATCGCCAGCTATCTCGGCGCGCTGACGCCGGGACCGGAGCGCGCGGTATTTCCGCGCACATTCAATATGCAGTATGTAAAGGCGCAGGACATGCGCTACGGGGAAAATCCGCATCAGCGCGCCGCGTTTTACCGCGAGCATCGGCCGCCTGGCGGCTGTGTCGCGACGGCCCGGCAGCTGCAGGGCAAGGCGCTGTCCTTCAACAATATTGCCGATACCGACGCCGCGCTGGAGTGCGTCAAGGAATTCTCCGGCGAGGCGGCTTGCGTCATCGTCAAGCACGCCAATCCATGCGGCGTGGCAACCGGAGAGAGTCTGGCCGCCGCCTACGACCGGGCCTATGCCACCGATCCGACGTCGGCCTTTGGGGGAATCATCGCGTTCAACCGTTCGCTCGATGCCGCGACCGCGCAACGGATTCTGGCGCGGCAGTTTGTCGAGGTGGTGATCGCGCCGTCGGTATCCGACGACGCGCTGCAGGCATTGGCCACGAAACCGAACGTGCGCGTGCTCGCCTGCGGCGCATGGTCCGAGCACCTGTCCCCGGCGCTCGATTTCAAACGCGTCACCGGCGGACTGTTGGTCCAGGACCGCGATGCGGGCATGGTCGGTGCCGGGGAACTGAAGGTCGTGACGCGTCGCGCACCAACCGCCGGGCAGCTGGCCGATTTATTATTCGCGTGGAAGGTCGCCAAGTTTGTCAAATCGAACGCCATCGTTTACGCGCAAGACGCGCGAACCATCGGCATAGGCGCCGGCCAGATGAGCCGGGTAATCAGCGCGCGCATCGCGGCAATCAAGGCGGCTGACGCCGGCCTTGAGGTGCGTGGCGCGGTCATGGCGTCCGATGCGTTCCTGCCGTTCCGCGACGGCCTGGACAGTGCCGCGGCGGCAGGCATCACGGCAGTGATTCAGCCGGGCGGCTCCATGCGTGACGATGAAGTGATCGGTGCCGCCGACGAACACGGTATCGCGATGGTGTTTACCGGCATGCGTCATTTCCGGCATTAACACCCGCCGCCCCCACCTTTATCCCACCATCGGACGGCGCCGCAACCGTAACGCGATGCCGGCAACGGCGAGCAGCAGAAACAGCGGATTGATCGAGCCGATACCGCTGCTGCCCTTCACATAGCTGTGCTGCTTGGGCTGCTCGAGGTTCCCGACCACATCGACCGAGAAGAACTTCAGTGTTGTAGTGGTACGGATCGCTATCGGGCCCGTATACACCTTGGAAAGTATCGTCGGCGCGCTGCCGTCCGTCGTGTAGAACGTGCCGCCGGTACTGCAACCGCTGCCACCGGCGTTGTCGGTACAGGTGAGCGCAACCAGCAGCGTATCCGCATAAAAGACCAGTTCTCCCGGCTGCCGGCAGCCGGATTCCACGCCAGCGCATTCCGGGACCGCCTTGGTTTCCGGCGCCACGACGTCGATTACGTACTCGCGCGTCTGTATCGCTTCGGCGTTGCCAACCTTGTCGACGGCCCGGTATTTAAGGGTCGTGTTGGTGGTGATCGACACCGGCTCGGTGTAGCGGTTGATCGCGGATATCGGCGGATCGGAACCGTCGATGCTGGCATAGATATCGGCACAGCCGGAACCCGATCCGTCAGCACAGGTAAGCGTAATCGTCTGTGCCTCCTTGTAATAACCGGTGTTGCCCACGCCGGGGTCCGGTGACACGGTCGTCGCGGGCGGCAGCAGATCGAACGCCGCGAAGCCGCTACGGGTTTCATTGCCGATTGAGTAAAACGAACCGCCGGCAAACAACGTGCCGGTGGCGGGGATAAACGACAGCGAGAATACCGGACCGTCCAGCGCGGGGCTCCAGTCGAGGGCCTCTGAAGTAACCGTGTCGACGCCCGCCAGACGTTGGCGGGCGACGCCGGCGATCGTGGAAAAATCGCCGCCCGCATAAATTATCTGCTCGTCACTGCTGACGGCCAGGGCGCGGACCGTACCGTTTGCTTCCGGCGCCCAGCCGTTAACTTCGTCGTTCTTGGTACTGGTCAGCACGGTACCGTTGTCGCCTACCGCAACGAACAGGTTCTGGCCCCAGTCGATACCGGATAACCGCTCGCCGGTGACCGCTGTCTGATCGATCCAGCTGGAGCCGTTCGAACTGGTGATGATGGTGCCACCGTCACCGACCGCAACATATTTCGACAGTCCCCATGCCACGTTGCGCAGCGAATGCGTCGTCTGGACCGACACCGCCGGTATCCAGCTGTCGAGATCATTGTTGGTGCGGGTCAATGCCGTACCGTTGTCACCGACCGCGACGAACTCGCTGCCACTCCACACAACGGCGTTCAGATTCGCCGAGGTGCCGGAGGCTTCTACCGCCCAGGTGACCCCGTCCTCACTGGTGATGATCGTGCCTGAGTCGCCGACGGCGACAAATCCGATACCCTGCCCGCTGGCGGTGTCGACACCGCTGACCGCGACAGCGTTCAGGGTATTGCCGGTGGCCGACGTTTGCGTCTTCCAGGTCACCCCATCCACGCTGGTAATGACGGTACCGCCGCTGCCCACGACCACCAGTATCGGATCGGGCGAGCCGCCCACGCCCCAGATCACACCGTTGAGGGTCGCCGACGTACCGGAGTTCCGTGGCGTCCAGCTCGAACCGTTCTGGCTGGTGATGACAAATCCGTCCTCGCCGACGGTGACAAACTGGTTAAGACCGGTAAATATCACATCTTTAAATGTGTCGGGCACGCCGGTCTCGATAAGCTCCCACTCGATACCGTCGTTACTCACCAGAATCGTGCCGCTCTCGCCGATCGCCACGAACCGCGAACTGCTCGCGGCGACGTCGAGCAGAATTCTGCTGGTACCCGAGGTCTGCGACGCCCATTCCGTGCCGACCGGCGGCGATGTACCCAGCGACGCCAGATGATTGCGCACCCTGCCGGAGATATCGGTAAAATCTCCGCCTGCGTACGCCGTTCTGCCATCAGGGCTCAATGCGAGCGACCGGACCGCCAGATTCGCAAATTGGTCCCAGACGGTCGCATTGGCGTCGGCAGTATTGAGCGCCGCCATCCGTGTACGTGTCACGGTACTCGCGTTGAACCCGGTGAAGTCGCCGCCGACAAACAGCGTCGACCCATCGTTCTTCAGCGCCAACGTATACACGGCGGCATTGGCATCGGGGTTCCAGCTGTCGGGCGTATTACTGGCTACGTCAAATCTGGCCAACCGGTTACGCACGGTCGCGGTGGCGTTAAAGGACGTGAATTCGCCGGCGACATACAGCTTCGCGTCGGCGGCGGCAAGCGTCAGCGCATGCACCGTGGCGCTGGCGTCGGGATTCCACGCCAGCGCGTTGCTCGTGTTGACGGCGGTGTCCAGACCAGCAAGACGATTGCGCGACGCGCCACCGATGACGGTAAAATCGCCTCCCGCATACAGCGCGCTGGAGTTACCGGTCAGCACCAGTGCCCGCACCGTGTTGTTCGCGCCGGGATTCCAGTCGGTCGCGGTACCATCAGCGATCGTCAGCGCCGCCAGGCGGTCACGCAATTTGCCGCCTATCGAGTTAAAGTCGCCTCCGAAAAACACCAGGGTGCTGGACAATGCCAGACTGCGTACGACGTCGCCGGCATGGGGCGCGACAGTGGTATTAACACTGCCGTCGGCCGTCGCGAACGCGGCAATATTGAGTCGCGCTGCCGGGGTCGTACCCGCGTTGACACTGGTAAATTCGCCGCCGCTGTATATCACGCTTTCGTCGGCGGACAATCGTATCGTCCTGACAGAGCCATTAACGTCAGGATCAAAGCCCGCCGCCGCGGTGCCGGTGGCCGTCGCCAACGCCGCTAGACGACTGCGAGTCGTACCGGCGTTCAGGTCGGTAAACTCGCCACCGGCGTACAAGGTCGCATCGTCGGATGTCAGCGCCAGGGTATACACGGAGCCGTTACTGTTCGGATTGAATGCAGCGGCAAGGCCATCCACCGTTGTGAACGCCGCCAGGCGATTCCGCGCGGTCACGCCATTGACACTGGTAAAATCACCGCCGGCATAAAGCACGACACCGTCACTCTTTATCGCGAGCGACCGGACGGCACCGTTCATATTCGGGTCAAACCCGGCAACAGCCGTACCGGTCGACACAGCAAACGCCGCCAGCCGGTTGCGCACCGTACCGCTATTGACAGTGGTGAACTCCCCGCCCGCATAGAGTGTGCTGTCGCCAGGCGACAACGCCAGCGTCCGGACCGCCCCGTTCATACCCGGATTGAAGCCGGGCACTACAATACCGTTGCCGGGCGTGATCGCCGCAAGGCGACGGCGTGTCTGACCACCCACCACGGTAAAATCGCCGCCGACATAGAGCGTGGACAGATCGCCGGACAAAACCAGCGAAAATACGGTGCCATTGGCGCCGGGATTGAACAGCGCGCTGACCACCTTGCTCGAACCGATATGCGCGATGTTGCTCCGGGCACTCCCGCCGACCGAGGTGAACTGGCCGCCGATATACCAGCCGCCGGCGCCGTCAGGCACCACGACATGCACCACACCCTCGATCTTCGGCATATTGCTCTCGCCAGTGCCGTCGACGAGCTTGACCGCGGCGCCGGCGCCGGTCACCGGTCCGACATAGTTGAAATCACCGCCGAGATAGACCTTGGTGCTGTCGGTCGCCGTCGCGTAAACCGGCCCGTTAGCCGTCCAGAACGTCGCATCGGCAACCGATGCGGCCAGCGCCGTGGAACTTGCGCACAGAAAAAGCAACAGCGGAAACAGATACAACATGCGTTGGGGTCTTGCGTTATCCTTTACTCGCATTATAGCGGCCGCTCAGGCGTCGCCCGCGGCATCCCGACGGACTCGTCGCGTCGCGGTACAAGCGTTGTCCACCGCTGCTAATGAAGAGGCGCCATTTTAGCATAGTCGGGGCTCGTTTCCGGGATGACCCGACCGCGCCAAATACGCTATTCTTCGTCCTCTGTTGGACAGGACAGCCCTCCGGGGGTTGTCGACACGCCCGCGTCAATATTGAGTCGTACCG
This sequence comes from Gammaproteobacteria bacterium, assembly GCA_006218035.1. Taxonomy (GTDB): domain Bacteria; phylum Pseudomonadota; class Gammaproteobacteria; order VBWC01; family VBWC01; genus VBWC01. Next base: position 74,561 of record VBWC01000005.1, on the reverse strand, counting down.
CTGAAAATGAATGTATTGATTATAGGCAGCGGCGGGCGCGAACATGCCCTCGCCTGGAAGGCTGCGCAGTCGTCCAAAGTCACCCGCGTATACGTCGCGCCGGGTAACGCCGGCACCGCCAGCGAGCCCCGCATCGAAAATGTCCCGGTTCCGGCCGACGATATCGACGCACTCAAGGCCTTTGCGCAGAAGAATGCGATCGGGCTGACCATCGTCGGACCGGAAGTGCCGCTGGTCGCCGGCATCGTGGATATTTTCCGGGCGGCCGGACTGCCGTGTTTCGGTCCGACAAAGGCGGCGGCACAACTGGAAGGGTCGAAGGCCTTTACCAAGGATTTTCTGGCGCGGCACCGTATCCCGACGGCCGCGTACGGCGTGTTTAGCGAAATCGCCCCGGCCATCGCGTATATCAAGAAACACGGCACGCCGATCGTCATCAAGGCGGATGGCCTCGCCGCCGGCAAGGGCGTGGTGATTGCAGGCAATGAACGAGAGGCCATTGCCGCGGTCGACAGTATGCTGGCCGGCAACGCGTTCGGTGCGGCGGGCAGCCGCGTGGTCATCGAGGAATTTCTGGACGGCGAAGAGGCCAGCTTCATCGTCATGGTGGACGGCAAGCATATCCTGCCACTGGCAACCTCACAGGATCACAAGGCGCGTGATAACGGCGATACCGGGCCGAATACCGGCGGCATGGGCGCCTACTCGCCGGCACCGGTGGTCACGCGCGAGATTCACGACCGCGTGATGCGCGACGTTATCGAACCCACCGTGCGCGGCATGGCGGCGGACGGCCACCCGTATACCGGTTTTTTGTATGCCGGACTGATGATCGACGGCGACGGCACGCCGAAGGTACTCGAATATAATTGCCGGTTCGGCGATCCGGAAACCCAGCCGATCATGATGCGGCTCAACTCCGACATCGTCGTGCTGTGCCAACAGGCGCTGGCAGGCCGGTTGAACGATGCGCGGGTCGTCTGGGACGACCGCGTCGCGCTTGGAGTCGTCATGGCGGCGGGCGGCTACCCGGAGACCTATCGCAAAGGCGATGTCATCAGCGGCCTGGATCGTGACGCACTCCCCGACACCAAGGTGTTTCATGCCGGCACTGCGGAGCGGAACGGCCGGATCGTCACCGCCGGCGGCCGGGTGCTGTGTGTCTGCGCACTGGCGGACACTGTGCGGGACGCGCAGACGCTTGCCTATCAAATGGTTGACCGCATTCAGTGGCAAGGTGCCTATTACCGGACCGACATCGGGCATCGCGCCGTCGCGCGTGAAACGTAAGCCAAAATCCGGCACAATGGTCCGGCGGCGACGAACAATAACTCCACCTGTCGCCGCAACCTGACAGGTAGCCTATGAAGATTCCGCCGCTGGACAAGGCCGTTGACGTCATCAAGCAAGGCGGCATCGTGGCGTACCCGACCGAATCGGTCTACGCCCTGGGATGCGACCCGCGCAAGCTGGCGACGATACATCGGCTGCTCGATATCAAACAGCGCGCGATCGAAAAGGGTTTCATATTGATCGCCGCGGACTTCGAGCAGTTGCAACCCTATTTAGGACCGGTCGACCAGACCATCATGAAAAAGATCATGGCGACGTGGCCGGGAGCGGTGACCTGGCTGATGCCCGTCGCCGACAACGTGCCGCCGAGTGTGCGCGGCAATCATGAAGGCATCGCCGTACGGGTCACGGCCCACCCGGTCGCCGCGGCGCTGTGCCGCGCGGCCGATACGGCGCTGATTTCCACCAGCGCGAACACAGCAGGCAAGGCGCCGATGCGCTGCGCCGAAGATGTCGGGACGGAACTTGGTAGTCTGGTGGATTACGTACTCGCCGGCGACGTCGGCGACGCAGTGAAACCGACGGAAATACGCGACGCGTTGACCGATGAAATCATCCGTTCGGCCTGACACGCACGCATTACCCGGGATCACCTGCGTGAGTGACGTTTATTTTTCCCTCATCCCAACCCGTCTACCCACAGGGCATAAATCACGGCGGGAAGAGCGAAGCGAAGGGTGCAGGGCTTATTATCCCTATCCCTCCGGGAGAGGGATCACGGGTGAGGGTATGTGCTGCAACGAACCCGCATTGCCAATTAATTCAGGTAATTCTCAACAATTATGAGCACCGGCAAGGACGACGCACCGGATGTGGACGCCGTCAAACTGTATCTGCTCGATCTTCAGGAGCGTATTTGCAGCGCACTGGCACAGGAAGATGGTCGTGGCCGTTTCATCGAGGACGCCTGGCAGCGTGAAGAAGGCGGTGGTGGCGGCGGCAGAAGCCGCGTGCTAACCGACGGCGATGCGTTCGAACAGGCCGGCGTCAATTTCTCCCATGTGCTGGGCAACAGTCTGCCGGCATCGGCGACGGCCCACCGCCCGGAACTCGCCGGCCGCCACTTCGAGGCCACCGGCGTATCGCTGGTGATACATCCGAAGAATCCCTACGCACCGACCTCGCATGCCAATATCCGGTTTTTTATTGCTCAAAAAGAAGGGGCCGCGCCAATCTGGTGGTTCGGCGGCGGCTTTGACCTGACACCCTACTACGGTTTTGAGGAAGACGCGGTGCATTGGCATACCATCGCCAGACAGGCATGCGAACCGTTCGGGCCTGATGTCTACCCGCGTTACAAAAAATGGTGCGATGACTACTTCTTCCTGAAACACCGTAATGAACCGCGCGGCATCGGCGGCCTGTTCTTCGATGACCTGAACGACGGCGGTTTTGAGCGTTGCTTCGCGTTCATGCAGAGTGTCGGCGACCATTACCTGCCCGCCTACCGCCCGCTCGTCGCCCGCCGCAAGAACACGCCCTACGGCGAACGCGAACGCGACTTTCAGCTTTATCGGCGCGGCCGCTACGTCGAATTCAATCTGGTCTACGATCGCGGCACATTGTTTGGTTTGCAGACCGGCGGCCGCACCGAGTCTATCCTGATGTCACTGCCGCCGCTGGTGAAATGGCGTTACAACTGGCGGCCCGAACCCGGTACGCCGGAAGCCCGCCTCTATGAACATTTTCTGCAACCGCGCAACTGGTTGGATCTCCCCCGCTAACCTTACCTAGGCTGAGGCGTAGTCGCTGCGATCCCACGCTTTGTCCGGCTCGTTTCCCGATCAAGAACTCCCGCAGGTAGCCGAAACAGCTAGGGTGGTCGACTGGCTATGGGCGAGGGTTGACCACGTCCACCGTAGGGTAAAATGGGCTAAACCAGGTGGCCGGGTAACACAGGAAGTGGCTCCAGCAACTCCGGGGAAGCGGTCATGTGGTTCGAACGACTACTGGCAAACACCAGCTGGCGTAACAAGATACTTGGTTTCGCCGGCACGTTCGTTGCGGCGATAGCGGCGACGGGAATCGTCGGCGGCTATACGATCTACGCACAGAACGAAAAAATCAAAAACGCGCTGAACTCCTCCCAGCTACGAGTCGCCTCCGCGGCCAACGCACAGCTCTACATCGTGCGTATGGGCCGTGCGCAGGGAGAGGTCATCAGTGCGATCGATAGCCAGGATATCCGTCAGGCGGCGATACGGGCCATCCGCGCATCGTCGCTGCTTGACGAGAGCATCCAGAATTTACAGCAAACCATGCCCGACAACGACCATGTGCAGGAACTTGCTACGTTGCTGCGGGAGATCAGCCCTCTCAAGATGGACGTGATTCGGTTCGCGCGCGAAAACGACGACATCAATGCACTGGCCAAGGTAAACGAGATACGCGCTGCGATGGCTAGGATAGAAGAACTCTCCGAGGAACTCGTGATCTCCGAGCGGACATTGCTGCGCGACACGAGCAGTTCCGTAGCAGAGGCAGGTAACCGTATTATTTTTTTTATGGCGGCACTTGTCGGTTGCGGTGTGCTGCTGGCGCTGGCCGCCGGCCTTACCGCGGCCCGCTTGATGACACGGCCGCTGTCCGCGCTGGAACAGTCGATACACGCGCTCGCCAAGGGCGATCTCAGTATCCACCTTGAGGAGCCCCCGGGACGCGACGAAATCTGCCGGACGATGCGTGCGATGTCGGAAACGATACGCTCCCTGCATGGCATGGTCGGCAGAATTCACGCCGGTGCCGAGCGGCTCAGCATCGAGGCGGGCAGTGTTAGCGACGGCTCACAGCACATTCAGCGTATATCTATCGTACTGCACAACGCCGTTGACCATATTCGCCGCGACACCGACATCGTGCTTGATTCGGTCAACCAGGCACGGCCCCGGCTCGCCCAGGCGAGCAAGCACGTTGCGGAGACCTCGGAACGTGCCGTGGACTCCGCGAAAAAAGTCAGCGATGCCGTCGCCAGCTTCCAGGACTTCCAGACGAATATGGAGTCCACCGCGAACGTGACCCGCGAGCTGGCAAAAACCGCACAAACGATTACCGGCATCACCCAGACCATCCGCTCTATCTCATCCCAGACCAACCTGCTCGCGTTGAACGCCGCTATCGAGGCCGCGCGCGCCGGTGAACATGGCAGGGGGTTTGCCGTTGTCGCCGATGAGGTCCGCCAACTGGCACAACGCGCCGACGACGCGACCGTGGAAATTGCCGCCCTGGTCGATCGGGTAAGCAGCGGGGTCCGCCAGACCAATGCGCTGCTGGAACAGTCTGTGACCGACGCACGCCAGAACATCGGCCGGCTCAACGATGTCGCGAGCGAGATGAATAACCTGGCGACGCAGGCACATTTCATGATCAGTACCATGCGGGAAGTCGTCGCGGTCATCAATGAACAGGAACCGGCGGTGGCCGGCATACACAAGGCCGCGCATGATCTGCACGGCCTGAGCGCGGAAACCAACCAGCAAACAGAGCTGCTAAACAATTTGTCCGGTGCGCTGATCCAGCGAGCCGGTGAACTGCACGAGATTGTCGACAAGTTCAAACTTTGACGGCGGAAATATCGGGAATACCCGGAGGAACCAATGATGAAAGCACCAAACGCAGGCAAGGTACCAGGCACACAACATCGAAGACTGACGCTGCTAACAGCGATCGGACTACTGGGCGCGTTTGGCTGGCTGGTGCCGCACGAAACACTCGCGGCACCGGCGGATTACCAGCGCCCGGAACTGCGGATACCGAAGGACAGCACGTTGACGCCCGAACGGATTGCGCTAGGCAAGGCGCTGTTCTTCGATCCACGGCTGTCGGGATCGAACTGGATCAGTTGCGCGACCTGCCACAACCCGGCGCTGGGCTGGTCGGACGGGTTGCCGACCGCGATCGGACATAACATGCAAGTTCTCGGCCGCGCGACGCCTACCATACTCAATACCGCCTATAACAAAAAACAATTCTGGGACGGTCGCTCCCCTACGCTGGAGCATCAGGCTCTAGGGCCAATAGAGGCCGCTGGCGAAATGAACCAGACGCTTGCCGAACTGATCCCGGAACTCAAGGCAATTCCCGGCTACGAACTGATGTTCGAGCGTGCCTATCCACAAGAAGGTATAACTGACAAGACGATCGCCAAGGCTATCGCTGCCTTTGAACGTACCATCGTCTCGACAGAAGCGCCGTTCGATCGATGGGTCAGCGGCGACGAAAGCGCCATCAGCGACGCGGCAAAACGCGGCTTTGCGCTGTTCGAGGGCAAGGCAAACTGCGCTGCCTGCCACCAGAAGTTCAATTTCGTCGATGACGGTTTTCATAATATCGGGCTGCCCAGCACCGATGATCCCGGCCGGTATGTGCTGGTCAAGGTCGACGTTCTGCAAGGTGCCTTCAAGACGCCAACGTTGCGGGATATCACACGGACCGCGCCGTACATGCACAACGGCGTGTACGCAACACTCGCGGAAGTGATTGACCATTACGATGTGGGTGGCGTTAACAAGTCCAATCTTGACCCTAACATGAAGCCACTGCGTCTGACCGCCAGCGAAAAGAAAGACCTCACCGAGTTTCTGAAGGCGCTTACCGGAGCGCCGCTCGAGATTACCGTTCCCAATCTGCCGTCCGCGTTTTAAAGGAGATATGCCATGCGCTGGTATGAACTGACCCTCTGCTATGTGTTCATGGCCGCTGCCGGAGTACCCAGCGGTCTGGCGGCGGAGTACGAGATCGATCAACAAGACAAGACGTTCATGATGAACAACGCCAAGGTCGAGCGTTTCTCGATCAAGGTCGGCGACACAATAAATTTCAAAAATCTTGATCCGTGGTTTCATAACGTGTTTTCCCTGTCGGATATCTCGACGTTCGATCTTGGCTCCTATCCACAGGGTCAACATAAGTCTGTCATGTTCAGCAAGGCGGGCGAAGCGGAGGTGGAATGCGCCATACACCCGCAGATGTACATGATTCTGGAGGTCAAACCATGAGACAGGCGCTGACTAAAATTCTGGCCGCACTGAGTATCTTGCTCTGTAGTTCAGCGGCGGCGCTCAAGGCTGACAGTGACAGCAGAGAAATCGTCAGCGCCGAGCTGGCAAAACCGGTGATACGCGGCGCTATCGTGTTCAAGAACTACTGCGTGCTGTGTCACGGTGAACGGGGTGACGGGCTGGCGCGCTCGGCAAAACTCTATGGCGTGGTTAATCTGGCGATCAGGAAACTGGACGAGGAGTACCTGCAGAAGATAGTGCGCAAGGGAGGCGCCGGCGTCGGCCGTTCAGCGTTCATGCCAATGTGGAAAGCGGAACTTTCCGAAGAACAGATCAACGATGTCGTCTCCTATCTTGAGCTCGTTGGCGACAACGTGAGCCGTGGCGAGGTGGTCTTTAAGACCAATTGCATTCTGTGCCACGGCATCACCGGTAACGGCAAGGGACGCGCGTCACATCTATTCGACCCGCGACCGGCCGATCTGACACGAAGCGACAAGAATGATGACTATAAGCGGATGATCATCACGACCGGCGGTGAGTCCATGGGGCGTTCGGCCGCAATGCCGGCGTGGGGAGAACAGCTGTCGCCACAGGAGATAGGCGACGCCGTTAATTACCTGCGCACGCTGCTGGTCGGCAACTAGACCCGCAGGCTCAGAACTTTTTTCCATATCAGCGTGCGATTGTTCGCCGGCATGGCAATATCATCGATCAACACCAGCCCGGCAGCCGCCGCGAGCGGCGTGAGATCGTCGATGTCCCGTATGCCCATCGCGGGATCGCGTATCTTCAGGTGCCGGTCGAACTGCGCGTTGCTGGCGCTCGTATACTCGCCTGCGTAATTGAACGGACCATACAGACAGAAGCAGCTGCCATCGGCCAGCAAGCGGCCGACGCCATGAAACATTGCCTGCACTTGGGGCCATGACATGATGTGCGCGGTATTGGCCGAAAATACATAATCGGCGCGCGCTACCGGCCAGATCTCATCCGCCACATCCAGCGCCAGCGGTTCGAGCATATTGGACAGACCGGCCTCGTGCCGCCAGACGCGGATTCCCGGCAGATGCATCGCCACGTCGGTCAGTTGCCAGATCAGATGCGGCAGATGCCGCGCAAAATACGCGGCATGCTGTCCGGTGCCGCTACCGATCTCGAGCGCCGTGCCCGATGCGGCAAACACCCGCTGCAGCACGGACAGGATCGGCGCGCGGTTGCGCTCGCAGGCTTCGGAACAGGGTTTGCCATACTGAAGCACCGGCCGTTATTTCCTGACCGGTCGCACGGTCGATCGGGGATTACGACCGCACCGTCTAGCCCTTCTCAAGCGCCGCATCCCACTTTTTAATCTGGTCCTTGTGCTGCTCAAGCAGCGCGGTGGTATCACCTTCGATGGTGATGTCACGGATCTCGTCACGCTGTTTAATGCTGTCGACAACCTGCTGGTCCGCGTCGCCTTCAACCGCGCCGAAGACCGTGTGACGATTATCCAGCCACGGCGTCGGCACATGCGTAATGAAAAACTGGCTGCCGTTGGTGCCCGGTCCGGCGTTCGCCATCGACAACATTCCGGGCTTGTCATGTTTTCTTCCCGACTGAAATTCGTCTTCGAAGCGATAACCGGGGCCACCGCTACCGGTGCCGGTCGGACAGCCGCCCTGGATCATGAAATCCGGAATGACACGGTGGAACGTCAGGCCGTTGTAAAACCCGTGCTGAGCAAGGTTCACGAAGTTCGCGACGGTCAGCGGTGCGTCCTCGTCGAACAGACGCAGACGGATATTACCTCTGCTGGTGGTAATTACTGCGCTAAGACCATTGGTTTCTGTCATTGCATTTTCCTTCGGGCGTTGGTTTGTAAAATAAAAAAGGCCGGGGCGCTTATGCGCCGCGCGACTCGATATTGTCCTGGCAATGAATGCAGTAACGCGTCTCCGGGCGCGCCTTCAATCGCGGAAAGCCGATCGCCTCACCGCACTGCCGGCAATAGCCGTAATCGCCGCTGTCGATCGCGGCCAGGGCGACGGCCACCTCGCGCAGACGCAAACCGTGGCCCTCCTGACTGGCCCTGGCCATGTGTTGCTGCTGCAGCGCATCCATGCGCGTCAACCGGCCGATAGGCAGATTTACGTCCACCGGCGCGGCGTTCGCTTCACCGCGCTGCCGCTGCGCACCAAGCTCCGACCGCAGCGTCTCCAGATTGCGGCGCAATTCCTCAAGCTGTTGTTCGTCGAGCTCGGTCAATGCGCACGCCAGCCTTGAAGTTATCCTTTTTGACAACAACCGCCCGGACGGCTCCGCATAAAAAGCAGGTTGCAGAACGATGGGCAGTGTAGCAATTATTGGCCCACTCAGGGCCGCCATCGCGCCCGGCTGTATTCCGGATCCGCGGGAATATTCATGGCGCTTGCTGCGCAAGCGACGCGAGTCGGTTGTGGCGATGTACGGGTATAACGCGAGAATGGCGATGCGCCCGCCAATCCGTATCGTGCGACGAATACATCAGTACAGGTAGACCGCGCCCGCATTGGAAACGTCGTCATTCACAACGCCGTCGATGCCGGTACTGCCGCCATCCTCGAACCGCGCCCCCGCCGCCAGCGTGTCGCCGTCACCGCGGACGGAAACGCTGTAACCAAACCAGTCCGCCGCACCGGTGATCGTGGCCTTGACATAGGCCCGCTGCGACCATGCACCCGTCGCGTATCGGTACACATACGCCGCACCCGCGTTAGCGGCGCTTTCATCGGGCGTCGAGGCTATGCCAACCGTGCTGCTGTCTTCCAGATAGGCGCCAACCGCCAGCGTGTTGCCATCACCGCTCAGCGCGACACTCCAGCCGAACAGGTCACCAACGCCTGGATTGGAACTCTTGATGTAAGCCTCCTCGGCCCAGGCACTACCGGTGTAGCGCAACACATAGACCGCACCGGCGTTCGCCGTATTATTGTTGCTCACCGCGTTTATTCCCGTGCCGCTGCCGTCTTCCCCGTGGGCTCCGACCGCCAGCGTATTGCCATCACCATTCAGGGATACGCTTTGACCGAAGCCGTCACCGGCACCGGTGTTCGACGCCTTGACGTAGGCCTGCTCCGACCACGCGCCGGTGGCGTAACGAAACACATAGGCGGCACCGGAATCCGGCCCGCTTTCGTTCGGCGTCGAGCCAACTCCCGCCGTGGCGCTGTCTTCAAGCGAGGCACCGACCGCCAGCGTGTTGCCATCGCTGCCCAGCGCGACACTCCAGCCGAACCGGTCGCTCGCGCCGGCATTCGACGCCTTGACGTAGGCCTGCTCCGACCACGCGCCGGTGGCGTAACGAAACACGTAGGCGGCACCGGAATCCGGCCCGCTTTCGTTCGGCGTCGAGCCAACTCCCACGGTGGCGCTGTCTTCCAGAGAGGCGCCAACCGCCAGGGTATTGCCATCACCGCTCAGCGCGACACTCCAGCCGAATCGGTCGCTCGGTCCGGCATTCGATGCCTTGATGTAGGCCTGCTCCGACCACGCGCCGGTGGCGTAACGAAACACGTAGGCGGCACCCGAATCCGAGCCGCCCTCGTTTGGCGTCGAGTTGATACCGGTCGTGCCGCTGTCTTCCCAATAGGCGCCAACCGCGAGCGTGTTGCCAGCGCTGCCCAGCGCAACACTATGCCCGAAATTATCGCCCGCACCGGCGTTTGACGCCTTGACGTACGCCTGCTGCACCCAGCTCGTGCCCGATTTGCGGAACACGAACACGGCACCGGCATCGACAGCCGTCTCGTCCGGTGTCGAGGCGATGCCGGTGGTGCCGCTGTCCTCGCCCGGCACGCCAACGGCCAGCGTCGTGCCGTCACTGCTCAGGGCAATGCTTAAGCCAAAGTCGTCGTTCGCCCCGGGATCCACGGCCTTGATGTAACCGATGCTCGAAATCATCAGTCCCGCAATCGTCACCGCCGGTGTCGTGCCGATAAGGCCGCCGCCATTGTGTGCCTCGAGGACGTAGCTCGCGTTAGGCCAGTTGGTCAGATGTACCGGAATTTCCACGTTGATCGCCGTACCGACGATGTCGCTGCCTACCTGGGTGTATCCCGAGGCGCCATCCGGATTGACCTTCAGCTTGTAATGGGTGGCGCCCGCCCATGCCGACCAGATAAAGGCCAGATTCTTGATCCCGCCATCGGCGACGCCCAGATCGAACACGTCCGTCACGGATACCGTAATCGTCTGCGGTACCAGGTTGTTGCCGTCCGAAGCACTGACGATGACGACATAGGTGTTATCGGCGCCGGTGTCGGTCGGGGTCTCATAATTCGGCGCAACGATAAAGCTCAGCTTGCCGTTGCTGCCGTCGATCGAGAACCTGGCCCGGTCGGCGCCACCGGTTATCAGGTAAGTCACCGGATCGCCGCCGGCGTCGGTCGCTGTGACCGTCACGACCGCGGTGGTGTTCTCGACGACGGACGGCGTGGCACTCGAGGTAAATACCGGCAGCACTTCATCGACGTCGGTAATCGTGACGACAATGGTCTGCACCACGGCGTCGCCACCGGCCGACGCCGTCACCTGCACGACATAGATGTTGTCGGCGTCGCTGTCGGCCGGTGCCTCAAAATCCGGCGCGGCAACAAAATTCAACGCGCCGCTGGTGGCATGAATGGTAAATGCGGACTGATCGGTACCGCCGGTGACGCTATAGGCCACGGCTTCGCCGTCGTCGTCGACGGCCCTTACCGTCATGACCGCCGCGATATTCTCGGCCAGCGACCGCGCGGTGGCGGATGTAAATGCCGGGGCCTCGCCGCTGACATCGGTCACGGTCACCGTGACCGTCTGTGCATCGGTGTTGATACCGTCGGTCGCCGTGATAACGACAACATAGACATTATCGCTGTTGCTGTCGGTGGGAGCCTCGAAATTCGGCGGGGTAGCGAAACTCAACAGGCCACTGCCGGCGTTGACAGCGAACCTCGCGCTGTCCGCGCCACCGCTGACAGTGTAGCTCACGCTGTCACCCTCGGCGTCGGTAGCGCCAACCGCCATCACAGCGCTGATATTTTCTGCAACGGAAATCGTCGTGCCGGATGTGAAAACCGGCGCGATGTCGCTGACATTGGTCACGGTGATCACCATGGCCTGCACGGCAGCGGCACGGCCGTCCGACGCCGTAATCTCTACGAGATAGACGTTATCGGTGTCGCTGTCGACAGGATTCTCAACATCGGGCGCGTTGCCAAAAACCAGCGTGCCACTACCGACGTCGATGGAAAAATCGCCCTGATCGGCACCGCCGGTAACGCTGTAGCTCAAGGCCTGGCCGTCTGCGTCCGTGGCCGATACGACAATAACCGCGGTCGTGTTCTCTGGCACGACCAGCGCCGCGCTCGATGAAAAAACCGGTGGCGCGTTTGCCGCCGTACCGGCGCCGGACGTACACGCGGAAAGTAACAGGAAACCCGGAAACGCGGCCGCTATCGCTGTGTAGCGCCACGGTCTGTTCGTCAGCATGACTAACACCTGATATTTAAATAGTCCCGGCAGCCAGCAGACTGAGATCAGCTGGTCTGCATCAGGCCTTCCGGTTGGCCCTCGCAGTATCGTGCCGAATGGAGAAACAGCATAGCGTATGGTGGGTTTTCCCGCCAGATTCGCGCCTGAGCCAAGGCCCGCCTGGAGCCGTTCCAGACCAGCCACCGACGTGCTCCGGTCCCGATCATCCGGCCCAACAACCCGGCGAGGGTCGCCGGCCGACAGGCTTGCAGCGCAACCGTATACTGCAGAGGTTACTCGGCGATGCCGGACTTAAGTTTGGCGTACGACGCCGTATACATCTCCCACGCACCGAACGCGAGTTCCGCCACCGGGCGGGATACCACGGCGATCAGCAGCAGCGGCACGAGGATCATGATCCACGCCGTCAGCTTGAGCCGCAGGCCGCGCTGGACACGGGTATCGCGCGTGACGGAGGCGTGCGGCAACGGCCATTGCGGCGCGCGCAGCATGCGCGCTGCAATAAACAGAACCCACACCATCAGAACAAAAAAGTAGCCCCAGATCACCGCGAGCAGGACAAAAATATTGAGCGCGACACGCACATCCGCGGTGACGCCGCCGGTCTGGAAATCGGACAGCTTCGCGAGGTTGTCGTCAATATAGCCATGCACGAAATCGGCAAGTGTCTCGGGCAGAAAGACGATAGCGACAAACAGGAGCACCAGCGCCAGCAGCATCACATAGTGCAGGCGGCGGCGGTAGTAGATATCCGCCTTGACGATCTCTACGCTGTTTTTATTGAAGGCTGCCGCCATCGGGTCGAAACCGGGCTGGCTGTCGCGCGACGAAGTACTGGATGCCCGGGTGTGCGGGCATGACGGTATCGTGCATTGATGCTTGCCGTTTCATGAATCCCCGGGAGATCGACTTTCCGATCCGGGACGTACCTCCGGTCGCTGGTACCAGAATCCACACAACGAACGAAACCGGACCGACCATGGAAACACGACGAGGAGCGACACTGCCAGCAGCAATCGCAGCGGCGAATACCACTCGGTTTTACGCGCCGACGTTATCGCATGATCGCCGGTAATAATCGTAAAGGGTTGCCCGCGAGCTTTGCCCCACTTCTGCAAACGGCGCGACAGCCAGAGTTCCTCGCTGGCATAGACCTTTTGGCTAAAGCCACCCGCGGCGTCGAACGCGTCCCGCCGGCAAAATATAAAGCAGCCCGCGGCCAGCCCGGTTTGCCGTGAAATCGTATTCCACAACCGCGTACCGAGGTCCGCCCAGCGGTTCGCGCCGGCATCGGGACGGACCAGCGTGCCGCCGCCGCAGGCGACGCCGCTCGACATCAACCGGATCGCTTCCTGCAACAGGCGCACGCTGACCGTGGTATCGGCGTCGACGAAGATCAGATACTCGCCACGGGCGGCGCGCGCGCCGCGATTACGCGCGCGTGAGATCTGGTTAACCGGCTCAAACACAACCGTCGCGCCATGGCCCTGCGCGACCTGCGCGGTATGGTCACTGGAGTTGTTGTCGACGACGATCAGTTCGCCGGGCCGGTCGATGGCCTGCATCGCCATGTTCAGATAGAACAGCGTCTTTGGCAACCACTGTTCCTCGTTATAGGCGGGAACGATGACCGAGTAATCGATCGATCTAACCATAAGATCATCGCCTATCGCGTGCGGACGGTTGGCACGTGCTACGGATTTCCCGGTGTCGCCACGCCGGTGCAAGGCACGCTGCTCAGTTCACGTGTATCCAGTCGCAGCGCGCTCAGGCTGCCGCCCCAGGCGCAGCCGGTATCAATGGCATAGACGTTATCGCCGGCGTAGGCGCCAAGCGTCGACCAGTGCCCGAACACGATCGTCGCGTCACGGCTCTGGCGATTCGGCACCGCGAACCACGGCATGAATGTCGCGGCCAGCGCGCCGGGCCGGCCTTTCTCTTCGAGGGCCATGCGACCGTGGGTATCGCAATAGCGCAGCCGCGTGAAACAGTTGATGATGACGCGCAACCGTTCCCATCCGGTCAGCCCATCCGACCACTGGTCAGGCTCGTTGCCGTACATGCTGCCGATGTAATCGCCGTAGTCGTGTGCGCGCAACGCGCTCTCGACCTCGGCGGCGCAGTACTTCGCCCGCGCGAGAGTCCATTGCGGCGGCATGCCGGCATGGATCAGCGTGACGCCGAGTGTAGCGTCGTGATGCAGCAGCGGGCGGCGGCGCAGCCAGTCGAGCAGTTCATCCCGGTCCGGCGCATCGAGCACGTCGCTGAAGGTGTCGTGACGGTGATACTGGCGAAAGCCGTTGGCCACAGCGAGTAAATGCAGGTCGTGATTGCCGAGCACCGTCACCGCACGGTCGCCGAGCGATTTGACCAGCAGCAGCACCTCGCGTGACTTCGGGCCGCGGTTGACCAGGTCACCGACGAACCACAGCCTGTCGTCAACAGGATCAAAATTGATTTGCTCAAGCAGGCGTTGCAGCTCGTCGTAGCAGCCCTGTACATCACCGATCGCATAGGTCGTCATTGTTACGATAACCTCGTACTTGCGGCATTTCTGACGTGCAGCAGAAACGTCACCGGCCCGTCGTTGGTCAACGTGATCTGCATGTTGGCGCCAAACCGGCCGCTTTCGACCAGGACGTGCTCGCGACACGCCTGCTCTACCACGTAGTTAAACAGTTCCGCGGCCAGTGCCGTATGCGCGGCCGGCGGAAAGCTCGGCCGCATGCCGGTATCGGTATTCGCGGCCAATGTAAATTGCGGCGCGAGCAGCAACTCCCCCTGGGTATCGCGCAGACTCAGATTCATCTTGCCGTCCTCGTCGGGAAATACGCGGTAGCCGAGCAGCCTCTCCAGCAAGCGGTCGGCGTGTCCGCGCGAATCGCCGCGCTCGACACCGACAAACACCAGCAGGCCGCCGCCGATCCTGGCTATGCAATTTCCGTCAACCTCGACACGCGCCGCCGTCACACGCTGCAGCAGTCCGATCATGCGAACTGGTCAGCGAACTGATTGGTGGCCCGCACCAGCGCATCGATGATGCCGGGCTCGGTCGCGGAGTGGCCGGCGTCCGGGATAATTTTCAGCTCCGATTTTGGCCAGGCACGATGCAGTTCCCAAGCGCTCTTCAGCGGACAAACGACATCGTAGCGGCCATGGACAATGACCCCCGGGATATCGGCAATCAACGCGGCGTTATCGAGAATCTGGTTCGGCGCGAGAAACGATTCGTTCATAAAATAATGGCATTCGATGCGCGCCAGACTGACCGCGGTAAACGGATCGCTGAAGTGGCCGATGACGGTTTTTTTGGGTTGCAGCGTCGACAGCCTCCCTTCCCAGATCGACCAGGCCTTGGCGCAGGCCATGCGCGCCAGCTCATCGGTGCCTGACAGGCGCTTGTAATACGCCTTGACCAGATTGCCGCGCTCATCCTCTGGAATCGGCTTGACGAAGTCCTCCCAGTAATCCGGGTAGAGGTGGCTGGCGCCCTCCTGATAGAACCAGTGGATCTCGTGCGCGCGGCACAAGAAGATACCGCGCAACGCCAGCGCCAGCACCCGTTCCGGGTAGGTCTGGGCGTAGACCAGCCCCAGTGTCGACCCCCACGACCCGCCGAACAACACCCAGCGTTCGATATCCAGGTAGATGCGGATAGCCTCGATGTCCGACACCAGCGACTGGGTGTTATTGCTTCTCAGTTCGGCGTGCGGCGTCGAACGGCCGCAGCCACGCTGGTCGAACAGGATGATGCGATACCGGTTAGGGTCAAAAAACCGTCGATGATAGGCCTCACAACCGGCGCCCGGCCCGCCATGGATAAACAATACCGGCAGCCCGGCCGGGTTGCCGCATTCATCGATCGCCAGGATATGGGGCGCGTCGACGGCAAAGCTGTGCTTGACGTAAGGCTTGATTGACGGAAACAGTTGCAACATCGTTTTTATGATTCTGCCGGCTCACTTTGCCACAGACAATGGCCCACGACCGCACGCTGCGTGCTTGGCGACTATCCTACCCGCAGCCGGTATCTTTTCCTATAGTCAACAGGGAGTTATTTTGCTACGGTAGTCCGGTCGCAGGGTTGCGGCTTCCCTAACGTTCATGGAAGAACGGCCAAACCGCGCCGCACGGATGTAGCGCGGTTTGGCGTTGAGGATGCCTCTACCGACTTCATCATCATGCACACCGTAACGCGCTGTCCGTGGGCCGGTGACGATCCGCTCTACATCGATTACCACGATCACGAGTGGGGTGTGCCGGTGTACGACGAGCGCCGGTTGTTCGAGATGTTGCTGCTCGAGGGCGCGCAGGCGGGCCTGAGCTGGATCACCATTCTGCGCAAACGCGAACACTACCGTGCGGTGTTTGATCAGTTCAATCCGCAGACCATTGCCGGTTACGGACCACGCAAGATCGAGGCGCTGTTAAAAGACCCCGGCATCGTGCGTAACCGGCTGAAGATCGCGGCGGCCATTACCAACGCGCAGTGCTTTCTCGAGATCGCCGCACGGCATGGCGGATTCAGCGATTATATCTGGCAATTCGTCGACGGCCGCCCGGTCAAGAATCGCTGGCGCACCATGCAGCAGGTGCCCACCGTCACAGCCGCATCGGACGCGATGAGCAAGCAGCTGAAGAAAGACGGCTTCAAGTTCGTCGGCTCGACCATTTGCTACGCCTACATGCAGGCCGTCGGCATGGTGAATGACCATCTCGTCGGCTGCTTCCGGCATGCGGCCATCCACCGGACATCCCGCCGGTGACAGGTCGCGTTGTCGCGTCGGCCCCGATTCAGACAAATACCAGCAACAGCACCATCAACAGAACAATCACTATCAGCATCAGGTGTCGGGAAATGTTGTACTCGAGCGCTCCCTGCACGCCAAACAGTTCCGGATTATGTTTGATGAAATCCTCGATCTCGCGGCGGGCATCGACAGGCGAAAGGTAGCTGATGTCGCGCAACAACGCGATCGCTTCGAGCTTGCGACCCGACACCAGCGCCCGCAACACGTCGTCCGGTAGTTTCGTCAGTCGGTAATGAGGCTGTTCCACGAATATCTGCCTTTATCAAAAACGCTACGCTATCCAGCAGCAACGCAACCAGCAGCCCGGCGGTTAGCATATCCCGCGTTTACGCGCTTATGTTAACTGAATATATCCGCCGGGGGACATCCGCGCAAGACGGCGATCTGATGTCACGCCGTTGACGTTTCGCATACCCAAATGTGGTAAGGAAACCCTGCTTTATTTCCTGACCCCCGTCGTCTGCGCTAACAGCACACCGGAAAGGCAACGAGCAATCCCAACATAGCGGCGCGATACTCGAACAACACGACAAACAGCGACAGACCCCTGGCGCGACTAAATTTGGTGCGCGAAAAACAACAACGCCCCGCCTTCGAACAGCATCGCCGAACCGCCGGTCATGACCGCTGCGACAAACTTCGTTACGGCGATCAGCGCATTGCCAGGCAGTGCCGCGACTCTGACTTTATTGGAGGCGTGGTCGTAGCGTGAACCAGGGCAAGGCCGGTGTCAGGACCGGCTTCAAAGAAATATCAGCAACAGACAGAGCAGAACAACCACCGCTATCAGCAGCAACCGTTGCGCGGTGCTATACGGAACCGGTTCGTCATCTTCCACAGGGGGAGGCGCCGGGTGCTGATCGATATAGTTGTCGATCTGCCGCTTTGCCGCGAGCAGGCCCATGCCGGTTGCATCCTGCAACAGCGTCGCCGCCTCCGTCTTGCGTCCCAGGCCCAGCGCGCGCATCACGTCGGCAGGAAGCTCGATGAGTTGCTCGGCGTCATCCTGTTTCATGAAAATTCATCCCCTTTGTGATCCCGATCGGCCTCGCCATTCATGATCCGCCATGACGTCGATACGGAGTAATGTTAACTGATTATCCGGGCGTCGCGCGACAGGCCACCGGTGACGCTGACGCCGCAAGCTTCCGTCAACCACGCTCGCAGCCGCTGGCCGATAGCCGCCAAAATCGATCAGCCAATTCATGAGTCCACCGGCATTATTGCGCCGGCATTGCCGCTATCGCGCGCACGCCCGTAACTGTCGCGCCAGCGCTGGCGTCCCGTCCGACAGGAACGCTGCACATTAGCGCTGCGGCGTCACGCTGCGGCCAGAGGACCGCGTCCGGGCGGGGTGACAAACCGGGGCACGACGTCTTACACTGGTTGTCCTTTTCAAGATTCGTATCAAGAGGAATTTCCGGAATATGAAACGCCCAACGAACAGAGCAGCGGTTTTCACGGTCGTTATCGCTATGGCGATTTTTCTGGCGGGTTGCACCACGACCAAGGACCCATTTACCGGCGAGGAACGGACCAGCAAGGCCAACAAGGGCGCGATGATAGGCGCCGCCGCCGGCGCGGTCGCCGGCATCATCTCGGGCGATGACGCGCGCGAACGGCGCAAACGCGCCTTGATCGGTGCCGGTGTCGGCGCGATTGCCGGCGGCGCCACCGGCTCCTACATGGATAAACAGGAGGCCGAGTTGCGCAAGCAGATGGAGAGTACCGGCGTCAGCGTCAGCCGTAACGGCGACAACATCACGTTGAACATGCCGGGTAACATCACCTTCGCATCGAATTCCGCCGATCTGAACAGTGAATTTTTTCAGGTGCTGGATTCCGTCGCGCTGGTACTCAACAAGTATGAGAAGACGCTGATCGAGATCGCCGGCCATACCGACAGCACCGGTTCCGACGACCTTAATCAACGGTTATCGGAGCAGCGCGCAAACTCGGTCGCCAGCTATCTGCGGAGCCACAAGGTAGTGCCGGATCGTATCGCCGCATTCGGGCTCGGCAAAAAACATCCGGTCGCGGATAACGCAACGACGGCCGGCCGCGCGCAGAATCGGCGCGTTGAACTGACGCTGGTGCCGATTACGCAGTAACAGACGGCGGCCTGTCTCAGGCAGGCTCAATCGCCGGGCGATTGCGGAAGCACTGCGGGGTCTTCAATCGCCCGGCGCATGAATGTCACCAGCCGTTCGCGCTGGCGTGTGTCGTTGAACACCTGAATGTGGCCGCGACCGGGGACCATCCACAGTTCTTTGGGCCTGGATGCCGCATCGAACAGCCTTTGCGCATGGTACGACGGCACGATCTGATCATCCTCGCCCTGCACGATCAACACCGGCACCGGACTCACCCGGCCGATTGAATTCACCGGGTCATACTCCGCCGGCATGGTCAGCGCCGGTAGCCACTGAATTGGCCAGGTGAGCCAGAACCCGGCCATTTTTTCCCGCGTGATGGCCTGGTAACCGGAAAAAGCACTGTCGATCACCAGCGCCCGGATACGTGGCTTGCGGGGTGAGTGGGCAACGGCATATACCGCAAGCGCACCGCCGAGGCTCTGGCCGAACACGATCAGATTGCGGCTGTCGAGCCCGGATTCCTGCAGCAGATAGTCCAGCGTCGCGTCGATATCGATCAACACCCCGGGCAGCGACGTTTTCCCCGCCGATTTTCCGTAGCCACGGTAGTCCATCATCAGCACATTAAAGTGCGCCTTCGGCAGCCAGTAAACACTGCCGATATGCGTGGTAATGTTTTCGGCGTTGCCGTGAAAAAACACCACCGTACCGACCGCCGGCGCATCACCCGCCAGCCACCAGCCATGCAATGTCAGCCCGTCCGGCGTCTTGACATAGACGTCCCGATACGCGAGGTCCAGCTGCGCAGGATTCCGGACCTCGCGTTTATCCGGTTGAAAAAACATACTGGTACAGCCGCTCATGCCCAGAGATGCGCAGACCAGTAGCACCACACGACACGTTAGAAGTACATTTGCCATGCGATCCGGCTTTCGGTCCAGTAGTGGTCGAATTCACGGTGCCGCACCATACCATAGCGAAGCGCGCCGGATTCGCTGAAGGAAACGTTCTGCCAGATCCCCGCTTCGGCGCGCGTATGGGCATCCCCCAGCGCGTAACGCAACGCGCGTGCCGACAGCTGTGTTTTCAGCCGCGCCGTATGCGTCCACAACACGCCCAGATCCGGACCGGCGCCCAGCGCAAAATCCTTGTCGAGATGGCCGCTGACGTCAAGGCTGGATGCGAACAGGCCGTACCACAGCGCGCCATGGTTCGTTGTGGCGGAAAGCCCGGCGCCGCCGTCCAGCCGGAATATCAGCGGCTCGACACCGGGCGCCAGGCGGCTGCGCGTGACATGCCCGGCAACCACCCACGAGACAGATTTCGTAAAGCGGTTCCGCGGCGTCAGCGAAACGATGCCTACCGGCGTGAAATCCTCGAGCCGCAGCGTATTCGCGTGATCATTGAAGCGCAGCGTCAGATCGAAAAACCGGATCTCCGCGCCACGCTGATAACCGCCATCCGCATCCAGCAAGTCATGATACGCGGGGCGGATCGCCAGCTCCTGATACGCCTGATGATCGGTCGTCCCCGCGCCCACATCGGCGCGGCGTGTCCGGTGACCTTGATCCGGCCGCACACCGGGAACGTCCGGCCGCACCGGGGCGTACTCGACATCGATGGCGCTTCTGGCTACCAGCAACTGCTGCATCAGCGCCGCGACGTCACCCTGCGGGCGTTTCCGCGCGGACACCTCGTAACGCAGATACTCGTCGCTTAACTCGATAACCGCGGCGCGCTCGTCATCGGGCAGGCCGGCTAACGCCTGATCCGTTGCCGGCACGACGCTATCGGCGATATCCAGCGCGAGCTGCCGGTGCTCGCCGGACATGCCGTCAAGCCGCGCCAACAGACGTGTGCTGGCCGCCGGTCGGTACACGACATTCTTCACCATGCCCTGCTCGGCAACGACCGCGCGCACGGTATCGGCGGGGATCGCCCACCAGACGAACCGGTTTGCCAACTGCAAACCCGGCCGGGCGACATCGAACAACGACAGCAAATGGTAGGAGCAGTTCTCATCGAAAAAGAAATAATCAAAGCGGATACCGCGCAGTTCCCACAGATGCGTCAGCAAACGGTGCGTTTCATCCGCCGTGAAATTCAGCTCGTATTCCCAGATATCGCGGTTATCGATATCGTTGTACTCGCGCACTTTCAGGTAGTAAGGCAACACGGAAAACAGTCCGGCGTAACTGCCGATCAGGCCCTTGACGGCGAACGCAATGCCGTTTTCGTTTCCGACCAGCGCGGCATAGTTGACCGCATAGGCAAGCAGGCGGGTTTGCTCGGTCTGGTTCTGCGCATCGACGCGCAACAGCGTGTGACCGAACATGGACGCGGGATTGTTCAGATAGGACACCGGGAAAACCAGCGTCAGTCCCTGAGGATTTAATGCCGCGTACCATTCGTCAAAACGGCGACAGGATTGTTCCGGCAGGCGACTGGAGTCAAAACCGAGCTGTTCTTTCAGCCAGTGGTAGCGGGCGATGAAGCGGCATTGTGGTAACTGCTGATCGCCGGCTTGTTCGGTGGAGAAAAATATACGCAGCGTCGCGGCCAGCTCGGCGGCCGGGTTGGTCTTGCCGTCGGGCGCGGCAAAGAAGGCGGGATCATCGGCCTCGCTGGTGACACTGGAACCGGCGAGATTCTTTCTATAGTGCAACAACGCATGCCAGTCCGGATGTTGCGCCAGCCCCCTGGCCTCAGCGGCAAGGAGCAATTGCTGGAAGTACGCGATATCACTTGCGAAGACCGCCGGCGCCAGCACCAGCATCAAGCTAGCGGCGGCCGCGTGCCATGACCGTAAAACCATGAATTGCCGACCTGGAAAAGACACACCCGCCAGTTGCTGGCGGATGTGTCTGCCGAAAAAAATGCAGGAGTGTTAGATGTTGGCTGAATAACGCGCCAGTGCCGCGTCCTGCGCCAACACGTCCCGAAGCGCCGCCACGATCTGGTCTGCGGTCGCCTGTTCGGACGCGTAAATCAGTCCGTAGCTGTTTTTGACGGTGTTGTCAAAACGCGTCCTGTCCTGCGCCTCGACACCGATCAGCGCAGCCAGCGCATCCAGCGTCTCACCGCTACCGACCGACATGTCGCGCGCCAGTTGATGCCGGTTGCCATCGATAAACATCGCGGTCATCCACGTCGATTTAACCATGCCATCCTGCGTGCAACCCGAAGTACCGGACGAAATGCCGAAGGTCTGGTTGCCGGAAGTACCGTTGGTCGTCACCGCGAGCACCTGCGGCGCGACGCCTGACTGCCCGTCAAACAGTTTCGCACCCCAGCCGCAGGTACCAATGTTATCGTTGGCAGCAAAACTGGTTAGCGGCGTTACGCCTATAACGGCCGCCAGTAACATTGCTTTTCTTATCTTCATGAACAATCCCCTTTTCAGTCCTTATGAATGAAACAGCCTCATCGAGCTGACACCGAGCAGCCACCCTCTTATATTCCGTTATGTTTTACGCTGTCAAGGTTGCAATGGCGCGATCACTGTGACCGCGCCGTCCCGGTAACACGTGGCTCGACAACCATCACATCGCGGCCGTACGATTTGTTTTCTATTTACGACAAGTTACGGCAGCCTTATGCGAAAATCGCTGTTTTTCGCCTGCTTCACCGCGCGGGGTCAGACGCATTCCTTTCGCGCTTGCGACGATACCTGGAACCGCCGAACTCGAATACGAGGCCGGCGAGCGCCGGCGAGCGTGTCGCGCGCAGTATCAGGCCGCTGGCGGTCAGGCGCCGCGTTGTACGCACTTCCTTGATCCGCGGTAAAAATATCGCGACGACGATGATTCTTGTCAGTGTGGAAACCAGAAACACGTAGTAAAGCGCGTGACCCCAGTCAAAGATATCGCCGTCCGCCGCGACCGCCGGCTCGATCAGCGTCGCCAGCAAGCCGCCCAGCGTGGCGCCGATAAACACCCCGGCCGCCGCCAACACGTTGTGTATCGCGAGATAGGTCACCCGCTTGGCAGCGGGCACCAGATCGTACAGGAAATTTCCGGCGCTGAGGCTGAATCCCGCCCAGAAAAATCCGGCAATGATCTGCACGCCGATCAGGTACCAGAAATTCTCCGACACGACCCACGCGACCGGCAACAACGGCACCACGCAACCGGTAAGGCGCAGGATCAACCGGTTGCCGAACGCGTCACTGATGCGACCCCAGCTGTTCAGTGTCAGGAACTGCGCCAGCACCGAGGTTGCGGTGATCGCCATGAAATCCATATACGAGAGATGCAGATCACGCAGCATATACACGGCAAAATATGGCGACGCAATGCCGACGGCGAGATTCATCAACGCGAAAAACACCACGAAGCGCAGAAAATTCGACCGGCGCACGCGGCGCCACCAGTCCTTGCCCGTCGGCAGTTCGATCGCAGCAATATGACCGGGCGGATCCACCATGCGTGACAGGAAATATACCGACACGAGCCGCGCCACGACGGCGACGACGAAGATTACCGCGTAGCCGAAGACCGTTCCGTCCCAGCTCTCGAAGTAATGCAGAATAATTCCGGCACCGACCAGTGCGGCAAAGTTCGTCACGCTCATTAAGCGGTTGCGTCTGGCAAAATAGCGGCCGCGTTGCTGCGCGTGCACCAGGTCCCCCATCAGACTGCCCCATTGGGGACTCACGAGGTTGCCCAACGCGTAGTAAACCGTGACGCAAACAATCAACAACGTGACGCCGTGCTCGGGATAAATAACCGGCAGCAGTAGCAATGGTATCCAGGACACGGCCTGCAGCGACGTACCCGCGAGTATGATGAGGCGGCGACGTTTGACGATCTGACCGAGCCATGCCGACAGCAACTGCGCCAGCGAAGCGATCATCGGCGGCAACGTCGACAACAGGCCCACCTGTGCCGTCGTCGCTTTCAAAAACAACGCAAAGGCAGCGAAATAGGTTTCGCCGGCGCCCGCCATAACGGAGTACGCGACACCATCGCGCACGGAATACCGCAATGAACGGCTGACCTCCTGCTTGCTGGGAAAATCGTTTTTTTCGGCCATCGGAATGTGCTGTGGAGCGGGTCCGCCGGTGCGTGGGGCCATGGATGTCGCTTCGTTCAGTCTAGCACAGGCGTTACCGGCTCAAGGCAGCGGAATCCGTGTCCTCGACACGGCGGTGATCGATTGGACTAGAATCCATCCGGTAGCCTGCCCGATGCACCAGATTGCATACCCGGAGACACCCATCATGTTTTACGGCCTGACGAGCGACGAACAGCGACGCAAGCTAAAAACGGCGATCACGCTGATGACGGAAATTTACCCACGGATTTTCTCGGGCGACCACCTGATCACGGTCGAACGCTGCATGAGCTTTCTGGACGATGACCGGTTCATGCACGCCTATGACCGGAACGCCGTCACCGATCAGGAAAAAACCCTGATCTGGCGATTGCATACGCTGGCATGGGCTGCACGGCACGGCAGTCACCTTCCGGGCGATTTTGTCGAGTGCGGTGTCTATCAGGGATTCTGCAGCGCGGTGCTGCTTGAATATCTCGACTTCGGCACGTTGCAAAAGCAGCGTACCTATTATTTGTACGATACCTTCACCGGTATACCTGACGGTTACCAGGATGCGACCCGTACCGAACACAATCCGACGGATGAACCCGGGCTTATCGACCGCGTCACGGAGCGTTTCCGCGCTTATCCCAATGTACGGATCGTGCCGGGGATCGTGCCGGAGGTATTCAACAGCGGGCAGGTTCCGGAACAGATCGCGTTTCTTCATCTCGATATGAATTCTGCGAAGGCCGAGCTCGGCGCACTGGACTGGTTGTTCGCCCGCGTCGTCGCCGGTGGCATCGTCATTTTTGACGACTACGGCTGGTGGGCATACCGCAATCAGCAGCAACAGGAAAATGAATTCATGAGGCGACTGGGCTATACGATACTCGAACTTCCCACCGGACAGGGCCTGGTCGTCAAACGACACGGCGGCTAGCGTTAACGCCCAGTCGGCAGATGTGCAGCCACCGGGCACGGCCTCGCACGCCTCGGATATCCGCTTATAACCCTGTTATTGCTGCCGCTATAAAGGTAATGGCATCACTGAGGAGAAGTCCCATGGCGCTTCATTTCCTGGCTTATTCACTACGCGGTCTCGGCATGCTCGGCGCTCTCGCCGGCGGTTCGGCCGCAGCCGCAAAGAATTACCGGGCCTACAAACATGGCTCGGTCACCGTCAACGAAGCAGTGTTTGATGTCGGCAAGGAAGCGATTGGCACGGGTGCGGCCACTGCCATCGGCGTAATGACGGCCGGCATGCTGGGCGGCGCGCTGCTGACAACGGCGCTGGTCGCTACCGGCTTCAAATACCTCTACGACCAAGTGCTCGAATAGACGCCAAACATTGGCATCAACGCAGCCTGCCAGCTGCAACGCCAAGGCCGGAATCGCGCAACAACGATTCCGGCCTTGGGTTTTTTACAGCATGGCAAACCGTGATCCAGACAGCCCGGACACGGTATCGGTTGCGGCAATCGCTACTCCGGCAGGGTCTCGATTGCCGCCGTGCCGTCCGGTGCAAAGCGGACGATCAGTATGTTCGGACGGCAGCAGACCTGACAGTCCTCGACATATCGCTGCACCGGGCCTGCCGACGGATCCACCTCGACAACCGTCGTCTCGCCGCACCAGGCACAAGCGCAGGAGGCGTTGAAATCAGTTTGTTGAAATAGCGACATGTCGGTTACTCGCCTGGCAGTGAACGGTTAAAGCTTGCCACTCCTCCGGCTTTTTTCGCTGCGCGTATTTTCAACGACTGGCGCCGGGTCCGTCGCAATCCGCGCAGCGTGAAACGCCCTCGCCTTCCGGTAGTTCGCCATGACAAACGTCATCGAGGCGACAAATACCACCGGGGAGATCGTCACGAACAACCAGAACTCACGCGTACCATCGAATCGCGCCAGACCGAACAGAAATACGACGACGGCAGTCGTGGCCAGCGTAACCCAGAGTCGCAAGGAAACAAGGAACCCGTTGTCCGGGGTTGCTTCAAGAAAATAAAATCTCAGGAAACGTCTCATGCGCCGCGGGCCTCGTGGATTACGCCATATTGATCGATTATCGCAGGTATCACTGTCGGAACAGCGCAATCTCGCCTATAGTACACGGTCAGCGCGACAGCCGCTCAGGGATGACGTCGGTTGGCGCGGTTCTACGGTTCTTTATGTTGCGGAGGTCATCCCATGCGTTCTGTGTTACAGATTTCTGGCTGCCTGCTATTCGGGCTTTTCATGTTATCGCTCTCCGCCTGCGGCGGATCTGACAGCACCGCCGGCGCTGCGTCCGGTAGCGGCAGTGTCGCGCTACTGTTCACCGACGCGCCGACCGACGAGTTCTCCGAGATCAACATCACCGTTAACCGCGTGATATTGCTCGGTGAGAACGACGCCGCGACTGAAATATTCTCGGGTGAAAAGATCATCAATCTTCTCGATCTCGAGCACCACGCCGACCTGTTCAGCATGACCGGCAACGTGCCCGCCGGGAGATATACCAAGATTCGGCTACTCGTCAGCAATGTCGAACTCGTCAGGAAGGACGCCAACGGCGACCTCATCGAGGTCATTACCCCCAGGCTTCCCGGCAACGGAAAAATCGACCTGAACCCGCGCGGCGCATTTGAAGTGGTCGCAGACCAGACCTTGATGCTCGAGATCGATTTCGATGCACGCAAGTCGATTCAGTATCACACGCTTGGCAAGGGTGGCTACGTACTCCGGCCGGTCATCTTCATCAAGCGGTTGGCACATGCCACCCCCGGCAAACTCGTGCGGCTGAGCGGGCAAGTATCCGGTCTGGACGCGCCGGCACAAACCTTCCGGCTGTGCAGAACGCCCATCGTGCATCGCGAAAACGAACTGGATAGCGATGGCGCCGTCGCGTCGCACGTGGATCTCGATGACGCGGCCAAGTGGTGTCCGTTAGTACACGTCACCGCTGATACGGCGTTGTTCGGACCCAACGGCGACCCGATCACGTTCGACGATATGGTCAACGACGCCAGCGTCACCGTGCTTGGCAGGCTTGAGCATGCGGCAACCAACGAGGATAAACCTTCGCTGACCGCACTGACGGTATTGGCCGGGCCGACGGGTACCTTTCGAAAATACACCGGCGTGGTAACCACCGGACTCGACGCATCCACGTCGCAGTTCAGTGTCCGCCTCGCGGCTGGACAGGGTATCGCCGGCCAGGATGATCTGCCTGTCCAGATACAGCGCGGTACCACGATCGTGTCGCGGCGCGGCGAGGTACTGGATGTCAACGCGCTTGTCGCTGGACGGACGGTCAAGGTGCTTGGAGTCCTGTCGCTTGCCGACGATGCACCGGATGTCATCCAGGCGGCGATCATATTCGTTGATATGGATGCCCCGCCGGTAAAGTTGAGCGGCACTATTTCGCACATTGATTCATCGCCCGCGGGCTTTACGTTGATTGCGGATTCAGTCGGTGACCGCTGCGTGAAACTCACGGAGGATACCGCGATATTTCTTGTCCACGACAACACCGGCAGTTTCTTCAGTGAGCAGACTGACGCGACCGCGCTGACGGAAGGTCAGTCGGTGGAGGCATACGGGCGATACAATCTTGAGGGGTGCCTGGTCGCGACCACCGTGCTCGCCGCCGGGAACTGACTGGATCAAAGGATTGGTGGCCGGATAACGGCCACCAATACCGATCGTGCCGGTGAGTGGCCGGGGACAACCATTCCTGCGACTCTAAACATGCAGCCGGTGACGTCAACACCGTCGAGCAGCCAGGAAGCACGGATTTACTTCAGGGTACTGTGCCCGAAGACTGCTTCCAGACGCAGGGTGAGCGACGGCTCATCGTCAAAGTTGGTTTCCTCGCGATACGTCCATTGCGGAATGATTTCGGCGAATACCCAGCCGTCATGGAGATCTTTCCGGTAACGGATACGGAAGTAGTAGGTGTTCACGCGCCAGTTGAATTCGTCGTCGGCGAGAATACCGATCTGGTAGGCCAAGTTCCGACGGTCGTCAAGGCGGTGAAACAGCGAAAACTGCTGTTCGATACGCCGGAATTTCTCGGCTTCCTCCCACGTCAACCCGGTGCCGGAGCGCAACAGGAAGACATCGCTCAATGCCCGGTCAAATTCAATGCCAAAGTTTGCGCCGAACCCCGACGAGTCAAACCAGAAGGCGCTGCTGGACACGCGGGCCATCACCTTCTGCAGGTTAAAATAACGAATGGCGCGCAGACGGGCGAACGGGTCGAGCGGCGTGTGCGCCTTGATGCCAAGCGCGGGCCGGACGTCCCAGCGGTGCGCCTGCTGTAGCTGACGCTCGAGCGACAAGGAATAGCTCTTCTCCGCGACGACATCCACCGGTACGTTTTCAAGATCAGTGCGGTTCTCGCGCTGCGGATCGCTTTCAATCAACAGTTTCAGGCGCTGTTGTGTGCGCGGCAGATCGATCTTGAGCCGGATATCGCCGGAAAATCCAATGGCGCCGCCCGGTTCAAATACCGAATCGAGATTGACGCGCGCGTAGCTGCCGGTCGCCTCTTCGAACACCTTGTCGTCGGCAAAAAATCGGTCCAGCCATCGGGCGGTGCGTTCGATACGACTGGACACCGCCGCGTGCGCGACATCGATCTTTTCGAAAATAACGGGGCCTTGTTCCGGTGTATCCGGGTCGCTCACCACCGGGACATCGCCTGGCTCCCCGGTATCCGCCGCGGGAGCCGGTTCAACGGGTTCCATGCCGGCGTCATCGGCAGACGACGATTCGGGCTCAGTCGCAAACCGGCCCAGTTCATCCGCGACGGCTGTGATCGGGTCCGTCGCCAGATTCTCGGCACGCAGCACGTTACAGGTTCCACACCCGATCAGGGCCAACAAGAAAAGCAACGTGGAACGATTCCGGCACATAGCGTATGACTATCCTGTCGGCATCCTGTCTCGACTATTTACCGGCCCGGGACTACAGATTGACGCATGGAGTTAACGATAGATGGCGCTGCTGTCAGACCAAAAACCTGACCAGGTCAATCTCGCGCGTAATAGAACCATACGCGGTTGATCGCAAAAAACGATCCATGCTCAAGGTTCTGTCGACACCCACGTCGACAGAATCGTCGCTTCTTTGCTCACTTATTGCTGGCGACATATCCGCATCATGCTGTCCGGCGCCTCGCCGCGAACACCTGAGGCGTCCGGATGCGCAAGAAAACAAGCCGTTAACTAATTGACACCCACATACTCGTTGACGATCATCCGGGCAGGAGCATACTGCGAATAACGCACGTCCCAGTGGTTGTTCGCGCCGGGCGTGACCCAGAGAAATATTTCGCGGCTATCGATGTTCCAGATTGACGACTGGAGCATGACATCGCCGGAAACTCCCCAGAGCGTATACCAGAGCTTCTGCGCGTAGTTGAGCCCCAATCCGTCGTGTGCCGGCGTACCGAACTCGTTGACGGCGGCGAGCCGGATCTCCTTGGCCAGGCGGAAGGCGTGATCACGGTTGTCCGCGCCGATAGTGATGACCTGTTCAGCGAGTTGACCGTCATCACAGACATAAACGATGTCGGCGTTCTGTCCGGAATGACTGCCGGAAAAATGCAGGAACGATGCGCCTTCGCCGGCCCCGACCAGGTTCGACCCCAGGCCGGGTTCGACGATTGCCGCCTTGCTGCACGCCTCGCCGACTGCAATACCGCGCAAACCATCGGCATGTGCATACGCCCCGGCAAAACACAACGCCAATACCAACCAGAATCCGGCAGTGGATCGCTTCATAACATCGTGGACTCGCAGCATCGTCAGACCTCCCCAGGCCGGACCTCTGCGGTGGATATTACCACAGCCAGGAAATCACCGACCGCCCGGTGAGTCACGGGGGAACTCGCTGATACGCGGGAAAATCGGCCAACCTGCTGCGACAGAAACACCGGTATTTGCTTACTATTTCCCGGTCAGCCACTGTGCGGCGGGCTTGGCGTAATACGTCAGAATGGCGTCGGCACCGGCACGCTTTATCGACAACAGCGATTCCAGCACGACAGATTTCTCGTCCAGCCAGCCGTTCTGACTGGCCGCTTTCAGCATCGCATACTCGCCACTGACCTGATAGACAAAGGTCGGCAAGAGAAACTCGTCCTTCACGCGACGCACAATATCGAGATACGGCATGCCCGGCTTGACCATCACCATGTCGGCACCCTCCTGGATATCGAGCGCCACCTCATGCAGGGCTTCAGCGGAATTCGCCGGGTCCATCTGATACGTGTACTTGTTGCCGCCACCGAGATTCGCCGCCGACCCGACCGCGTCGCGAAACGGACCGTAGAAACTCGATGCATATTTGGCCGCATAGGCCAGGATGCGCGTGTGTATGTAGCCCGACGCTTCCAGCGCCTTGCGTATGGCGCCGATCCGGCCGTCCATCATGTCCGAAGGCGCGACGATATCGGCGCCGGCGGAGGCGTGCGATATGGCCTGCTTGACCAGCACCTCGACGGTCTCGTCATTGAGCACGTAGCCGGTATCGTCGATCAGGCCGTCCTGACCGTGGGTCGTAAACGGATCCAGCGCGACATCGGTGATTACGCCCAGTTCCGGATATTTTTCCTTTAACGCGCGCACCGCGCGCTGCGCCAGCCCGTCAGGATTGTAGGCCTCGCGGGCGTCTTCCGATTTTTTTGCGGCGGCCGTGACGGGAAACAGTGCCATCGCCGGTACCCCGAGCGCTACCAGGTCGCCAGCGTCCTTCAGCAGCTCATCGATGCTGACGCGCTCAACGCCGGGCATCGATGTCACCGCTACACGCTGGCCTTTACCCTCGAGCACAAACACCGGGCACACCAGGTCGTTCACCGTCAGCGTCGTTTCGCGCATCAGGCGCCGGCTAAAATCATCACGCCGCATACGCCGCATACGGCGCGCCGGAAATGGTCCGTTGTCGGTGGTTTTGCCGTGCATCATGATGACCGACCGAACAGCGCCGGAACGGCGGAACGGCTAGCGCCGCCCGCCACGCCGTTTGCGAGCGGTATTGGCCGCCGTTCTTTTTTTCGATGTCGCCTTCTTCCTCGCCGGTTTCCCGGCCGCCTTCTTTTTCGTTACGGTCTTGCGCGCCGCCATATTCTTCGCCGGCTTCTTCTTGACGGCTTTCTTCCTGGCCGGCGATTTTTTTGCCGTCGCCCTGCGGACGGCCTTCTGCTTTGTCGTCGGCTTTTTCTTCGTGTTCTTCTTTTTCAGCGCGGCCTTCTTCTTCGCCAGCGCTTTCTTTAACGCAGCCGCCTTCTTTTTGTCCGCTGCCTGCTTTTTCGCGTCGGCCTTTTTCTTCACCATCGCCTTCTTTTTGTCCGCTGCTGCCTTCTTCTTCAACGCCGCCAGCTTCCTGGCCTCGGACTTCTTGCGCGCCAGCTCTTTTTTCACGGCCTCCGCCCGTTTCTTCTCGTCCGCTTTTTTCTTCGCCTCGGCCTTTTTCTTCTCCGCTACCGCGCGTTCCGCGTCGCGCTTTCTGCTTACTGCGGCCGCAGCCTGTTTGGCCTTTTCCTTGGCAGCGTTCTTGCCGTCCGCGATCGTTTCTTTCAGCGTGCCATCGATATTGCGGAATATATCGTCGATCTCGCCCGTGCCGCGCACGGTCGCCAGCTTGCTCTGATCACCGTAATACTTGATCAACGGCGCCGTCTGGGTTTCATAGACGCGCAGGCGATTGCTGATCGTCTCCTCGTTGTCGTCGGCGCGGTGACGCAATACGCCGCCGCACTTGTCGCAGCTGTCATCGAACTTCGGCGGTGACGTGAAGATGTTGTACATCTGCCCGCACGACATGCAGGTGCGCCGGCCCGCCAGCCGCTGGATCAAGGTATCGAAGTCGACATCGATCAACAGCGCGACGTCGATCGGCTGGCGCATCTTCTGCACCATCGCGTCGAGTACTTCCGCCTGGGCGATATTGCGTGGAAAACCGTCGAGCAGAAATCCCGCCTTGGCATCCGCCTTGGCCAGCCGCTCGCGTATGATTGCGAGCACGATTTCGTCCGACACGAGCTGGCCGGCGTCCATCGCCGCCTTGGCCATCTTGCCGAGCCGCGAGCCCGACTCGACGGCCGCACGCAGCAAATCACCGGTGGATATCTGAGGAATCTTGTGCTTCTCCGACAGCAGCTTGGCCTGGGTTCCTTTTCCAGAGCCGGGTGCTCCAAGGATGACAATTCTCATGGCGATAGTTACTCCGTCAGGCAGGATTGGTACACTGTTTCTTATTAATTCTATCTATCGATCAGCAGCTTACTCATTCCGCACAAAATCCTTGCGCGCGCCGCCGATACTCATTCCAACCGCTGACTACGCTACATTGTGTCGACGACGTAGTCAACGAACTCGCAACAGCGGCGGCCCGGGCACGGATGACGGGCGCGCGACAAACAGGCAGAATGCCTAGCTGCCGGCGCCATGCCGGAGTGGTTCAGCGCAACAACAGCCAAAACGGGAAGGAGCCAACACACGATGTCCAGGAAAAACGCGTTCTACGCCCAGTCCGGCGGCGTGACCGCCGTCATCAATGCCAGCGCCTGTGGCGTGATCGAAACCGCCCGCAAGCACAAGGACAGGATCGGCAAGGTCTATGCGGGCCGCAACGGCATCATCGGCGCGCTGACCGAGGATCTGATTGATACCGGCAAGGACTCCGCCGCGGCCATCGCGGCGTTGCGCCACACCCCGGCCGGCGCGTTCGGCTCCGCCCGCTACAAGCTCAAGGGCCTCGAGGAAAACCGGGCCGAATATGAACGGCTGATCGAGGTCATGCGGGCGCACAATATCGGCTATTTCTTCTACAACGGCGGCGGCGATTCGCAGGATACCTCGCACAAGGTTTCCCGGATCGGCGAGAAGCTCGGCTATCCGATCATCTGTGTCGGCATTCCCAAGACCGTCGACAACGACCTGCCGATCACCGATAACTGCCCGGGCTTCGGCTCGGTAGCCAAATATGTCGCCGTGTCGATACGCGAGGCGGCGTTCGATGTCGCGTCCATGGCCAAGACCTCGACCAAGATTTTCGTGCTGGAAGTCATGGGCCGCCATGCCGGCTGGATAGCCGCCGCGGGCGGGCTGGCCGCGGAAAAGGACGGCGACGCGCCGCAGGTCATTCTGTTCCCGGAAATCGCGCTGGATGAAAAGAAGCTGCTGGAAAGGGTCGACCGCTCGGTCAAGAAATACGGCTACTGCGCGATAGTCGTGTCCGAAGGGGTCAAGAACGCCGACGGAAAATTCCTCGCCGAGGCCGGTACGCGCGATGCCTTCGGGCACGCCCAGCTCGGCGGTGCCGCACCGGTGATCGCCCAACTCATCAAGAGTCACCTGGGCTACAAATACCATTGGGCGGTGGCCGATTATCTGCAGCGGGCGGCACGGCATATTGCATCGAAGACCGATGTCGATCAGGCCTACGCGGTCGGCAAGGCAGCCGTGGAACTCGCGCTGAAAGGCAGGAACGCCGTGATGCCGACGATCGTGCGCAAATCCGACAAGCCGTACCGCTGGGCTATCGGTGTCGCCAATCTGGCCGATGTCGCCAACGTCGAGAAATTCATGCCGCGCGATTTCATCACGAAAGACGGCTTCCACATCACCGAGAAATGCCGCCGCTATCTTTCACCGTTGATCCGTGGCGAGGATTACCCGCCGTATAAAAACGGCCTGCCGCAGTACGTAACGCTGAAGAACATCGCCGTACCGAAAAAGCTCAAGGCGAAGTTCGAAGTAAAGACCTAAGGGACCGCTAATTTATTTTATATAGGGATCCCGTACGGCGAGGGGAAGAGTGCATACAGGGGTCGGGCGTCGATTATCCGGTTACTTGCGTGACGGCTGCCTGAAAACTTCATCGCGGGATTTTTTGGTGCTCCTATAAAAAAAGCCGGTGGCCAGACCGCCGGCTTTTTCAACCACCCCGGATGTCAGGCCAGCAGCGGCGCGATCACCAGGCTGACGATCGCCATCACGTTGATCAAAATATTCATCGACGGACCCGCCGTATCCTTGAACGGATCACCGACGGTATCACCAACGACCACCGCCTTATGGACGTCAGAGCCCTTGCCGCCGAGATTGCCCTTCTCGACATATTTCTTGGCGTTGTCCCAGGCACCGCCGGCGTTGGCCATCATCAACGCCATCATCACACAGCCGAGCAACGCGCCGCCCAACATGCCGCCCAGCGCCTCCGGCCCCAGGATGAACCCCACCACGACCGGAGCTGTAACCGCCAGCACGCCCGGCGGTACCATGCGCCGCAATGCGGCCTTCGTCGCGATGTCGACGCAGCGCGCGGTGTCCGGTTCGGCGGTACCTTCGAGCAGTCCCGGTATCTCGTGGAACTGCCGGCGAATCTCCTTGATCATGTCGAACGCGGCATCGCCGACCGCGGTCATCGTCATCGCCGACACGGCGAGCGGGAAGATGCCGCCTAGGAACATGCCAATCAGCACGCGCGGGTTATTGAGTTGCAGTTCGAATCCCGGATGATGCAGCGATACCGTTTCGACAAACGCGGCAATGATGGCGAGCGCCGCCAGTGCCGCCGCGCCGATCGCGAAGCCCTTGCCTATCGCTGCCGTGGTGTTGCCCAGTTCATCCAGCGAATCGGTGATCTTGCGCGTCTCGGCACCGAGACCGGCCATCTCGGCGATACCGCCGGCATTATCCGCCACCGGACCATAGGCATCGATCGCCATCGTAATGCCGACGGTCGCCAGCATGCCGACTGCGGCGATGCCGACGCCGTATAGGCCGACCATTTCGCTGGCCACGAAAATGATCGCGCAGATCGTCAGCATCGGAATCGCCACGGACTGCATACCGATGGCGAGGCCGCTGATCATGACGGTGGCCGGACCGGTTTCACCGGCGCGGGCGATACGCCGCACCGGCGCACCGCCGGTGTAATACTCGGTGACGAGCCCGATGATGATGCCGCCCACCGCGCCGGACAGCACGGCTATCCAGACCTTGAAGGTCACATCGACGATAGCAATCAACAACAGGGCCGCAATGATGAAGATCACCGACGCGCCCATCGTGCCGATACGCAGCGCCACCTCCGGCGATTTCGCCGAAAACCTCCGCACCAGCGCAATCCCGCCCAGCGAACACAGCAGGCCGACGGACGCCAGCGCGAGCGGCAGAAACATCAGGTGCGCCTGATCCCCCAGCTGCTGCAACATGTCGGGGTGCAGCGTCGTCGCGATGGCGATCGTCGCAATGATCGCGCCGCAATAGGATTCAAATATATCGGAGCCCATGCCGGCGACATCGCCGACGTTATCGCCGACGTTATCGGCGATAACGCCGGGATTACGGGGGTCGTCCTCCGGGATACCGGCCTCGATCTTGCCGACCAGATCGGCGCCGACGTCGGCGCTCTTGGTGAATATTCCGCCGCCGACCCGTGAAAACAGCGCCACGCTGGACGCGCCCATGCCAAAGCCGTGAATGACGTGGGCGGTTTGCGGATCTCCGCCGAACAGCAAATACAGGAAGCCGAGCCCGAGCAGGCCCATCGACGCCACCGTGATCCCCATGATCGAACCACCGAAGAACGCCACCGTCAGCGCCGTGGCTGCGCCTTCGTTGTGGGCGGCAACCGTGGTGCGCGAATTGGCCTGCGTTGCGGTGTACATACCGATATAACCGGCGGATGCCGAGGCCAGCGCACCGATCATGAACGCGAAGCCGGTACCCCATCCCAGGAATATCACCAGGAGCACGAAAACGACCGCAACGAAAATACCCAGCACCTGGTATTCGCGCTTCATGAACACCATCGCACCGAGGTGGATCGCCGCGGCAATCTTCGCGACCTTACCCTCACCCGCAGGATAAGCCAGCACCAGGCGGAAGACACGGAAGGCGGCGTACAACCCAAAAATACCGAACAGCAACGGCAGCAGACCAGCAGCACTCATTGAATCCCCTCCCATATTCGAACCATCGACATGTGAAGCGCCGCGAGCGGCACGGACCCGGATATTCTTGTTATTGACGTCGCACACCGTCATCGGCAGACGACGGCGCCGTTCGATTGTAGGGTGGGTGGCCGGGATTTGAAAGCACAGCACCCGTATACAAACGGTGCCCGGGAATTCCCCCCTGACAGCCAAGGGCGTTCGTTTTCATCGCGGTCCGGTTGGGCTATAATCCGCCCCCTTTTCACAGGCACCACAGAGGATTAGCCGTATGAATCTGGACAGGGTCGACTCCGGCCGCAGCATTCCGGACGATATTAACGTCATTATCGAAATTCCGTCGCACAGCGAACCGGTCAAGTACGAGGTCGACAAGACCACTGGCGCGATGTTCGTCGACCGCTTCATGAGCACCGCGATGTACTACCCGTGCGACTACGGCTATGTGCCGCATACGCTGTCGGAAGACGGCGACCCGGTCGACGTGCTCGTGGTATCGCCGTTCGCGCTGATCAGCGGCTCGGTGATCCGTTGCCGGCCGGTCGGCGTACTGAAGATGACCGACGAGTCCGGCATCGATGCCAAGATCCTGGCCGTACCGGTCAACAAGCTGACACCTTTATATAAGAACATCAACGAGGCGACCGACCTGCCGGAGTATCTGCTGGCGCAGATCGCCCACTTCTTCGAGCACTACAAGGACCTGGAGCCCAACAAGTGGGTCAAGGTCGAGGGCTGGGCCCCGGCAGCCGACGCGAAACTGGAAATCGTGGAATCCATCAAGCGCTACAAGGCGTTGCCGGAGAAGCCGCACTTCTGATCGACACGGGGCGGCGCTCGCCGGCTACAACCGCGGGGTGGCGTGACTCAGGTGGGTTTTTTCGTAGCGGCCCTGACAAGACACGCAGCGCTCCGCGACCGGATATCCCTGCAAGCGTTCGAACGGGATATCCGCCCCGCAGTCGACACAGATGCCATAATCGCCGCGCTCGATATGCTGCAGTGCGCGTTCGATCTGGTTCATCTCGTGGGTGTGACGATTGATCAGCGACAGATTGACGTCCGCTAACACCGCCGTCGTCGATTCCTCGCCGATGTCCCGCACGCTGCTGGTCAATTCGGTGAAACGCTCATCGCCGCTGTCCGCCAGTTCCTGCCGCACGTCGGCGCGCAGCTCCTGATGACGCCGGTCGAGCAGCTGTTTCAGCTCGTCGGTCTGCTTGCGGGTCAGTTCTGCCATGTACGGTCGCTCCGTTGGTTAGCCGGCCGCCTTGCGGTGACAGCCGGGCGCGCTGATAATCTAATATGAGCGGTCAAGGATAGCGATGCAACAAGCACATCATCACGGGCATCACCACGGCCACCATCACGGACATGCCGCGGACTCACAGGCGCGGCTGACGCAGGCGCTGGTCCTGACGCTGGCCTTTGCCGGCGTGGAGGCCCTCGGCGGCTGGTGGTCCGGATCGCTGGCCCTGCTCGGCGATGCCGGTCACATGGTGACCGATGCCACCGCGCTCGGACTGGCCGCCGTCGCCGCGCGGATCGCCAGGAAACCGCCCTCGGCGCGTCACACCTTCGGGCTGGGCCGCGCCGATGTCATCGCGGCGCTGATCAACGGCCTGTTCATGTTGTTGATCGTCACCGCGATCGTCGTCACCGCCGTCGACCGGCTGCGCTCGCCCCAGCCGGTCACGGCCGGCATCGTCATGCTGATTGCGGCGCTCGGTCTGCTGGTCAACGTGCTGGTGGCGCTGCGCCTCAGTCACGGCGAAAAAACGCTCAATACCCGCGCCGCGCTGCTGCATGTATTCGGCGACCTGCTCGGTTCGGTCGCGACCCTGATCGCCGGCGCGGTGATCTGGTTTACCGGCTGGACACCGATCGATCCGATCCTGTCGTTATTGATTTGCGCGCTGATTCTGTTCGGCAGCGTACGGCTGCTGCGCGATGCGTTGCACGTGATCATGGAAGGGGCGCCCGCCGAGATCGATACCCGCGAGGTCGGCGGCGCGATGGCCGGCGTGCGCGGCGTGCTGTCGGTGCACGACCTGCACGTCTGGACGCTGTCGTCCGGCCGCACCGGACTGTCATCGCACGTCGTCGTGCCGCACTTCAACGACTGGGACGCGACGCTCGGTACGCTGCGGGAACTGCTCCACCGGCGCTTCGATATCGACCACGTCACCCTGCAACCGGAGCTC
This sequence comes from Gammaproteobacteria bacterium, assembly GCA_006218035.1. GTDB lineage: Bacteria > Pseudomonadota > Gammaproteobacteria > VBWC01 > VBWC01 > VBWC01. The sequence continues at coordinate 36,615 of VBWC01000005.1, read as the reverse complement.
GATGCGGCGGTCAGCGAAACGCCGCATGCCGCGGCGCCGGGCGAGTATTGCCACCCCTGCGCGGATACTCCCGAATACCTCGGTCAAGATGGTAAAAGCCGGTCGGCGTGGTAGACTGCCGCTGGTACCCTTACGCAGCGACAGGACACAGCGGGCACAGTCTAGCGATGCGGCTCAAGTTCACCAAAATGCACGGCCTGGGCAACGACTTCGTCGTGCTCGACGGCGTCAGCCAGCCCGTCTCGCTCACCCCCGAACAGATACGCTTTGTCGCTGACCGTCATTTCGGCATTGGTTGCGACCAGGTGCTGATGGTCGAAAAGGCACGCTCGCCCGACGCCGATTTTCGTTACCGTATTTTCAATGCCGATGGCAGCGAGGCCGAACAGTGCGGCAACGGCGCGCGCTGCTACGCGCGCTTCGTCGCCGAACACGGCCTGACCGACAAGCGCATGGTCGCGCTCGAGACCCCCGGCGGCCTGATCTATACCCGTATCGAGGACGACGGCCTGGTCACGGTCAACATGGGCTTCCCGCGCTTCGAACCGGCGCAGGTCCCGTTTCTGGCCGACGAAACCGCGCCGCGCTATACGCTGTCGGTCGACGGCCAGCTGGTCACCGTCAGTGTCGTTTCCATCGGCAACCCGCACGCCGTGTTACAGGTGGACAACGTCGATACCGCGCCGGTCGATACGCTCGGGCCGCGCATCGAACACCACGAGCGTTTCCCCAAAAGAGTCAACGTCGGCTTCATGCAGATCATCGACCCGCGCCGCATCCGGCTGCGGGTATTCGAACGCGGTGTCGGCGAGACGCTGGCCTGCGGCAGCGGCGCCTGCGCGGCCGTGGTCGTCGGCCACCATAACGCGCTGCTGGACGAAACCGTCACGGTCGAGTTGCGTGGCGGGTCATTACAGGTAAGCTGGCAGGGCAATAACGATCCGATATGGATGACCGGCCCGGCCACCAGCGTTTACGAGGGGACCATTGAGCTATGAGCACACACCAGCAGCACGACGCCACCAGCAGCGAAGAAGAGGCCGTCGCCGAATATCTGCGCGCGCATCCGAATTTCTTCGCGCAACACAGCGCGTTGCTGGCCGACCTGACCTTACCGCATAACCCCGGCAATGCCACCTCGCTGGTCGAGCGCCAGGTCTCCATCCTGCGCGACCAGAACCGCCGCATCCGTCACGAACTGCGCGAGCTGGTGCATATCGCGCGTGATAACGAGAATCTCAGCAACCGCATCCACCGGCTGACGCTGGCGCTGATGGACGCGGCCGGACTGGATGACCTGCTGGAAACGCTGAAGCAGGGCCTGTGCGAGGATTTCAAGGCGGATCGCGTCGCGATCCACCTGTTCGCCAAACCAAAAAAAGGCGCGCTGGCGTCGACCATCGAGGCGCTCGACGCGACGTTTATCGAGCAACATGATCCGCGCCTCGCAGCGCTGCAGAAGGTATGCGAGCGCGGCCAGCCGCTATGCGGCCGCCTGACGCCGGAGCAACTCGCGTACCTGTGCGGCGAGATGGAGAAGCTGACATCGTTCGCACTCATCCCGCTCAACGCCAACGGCTGTTTCGGCCTGGTGACCATCGGCAGCAGCAGCGAGGACCGCTTCCAGCCGGGCATGGGCACGGTGTTCCTGACCCAGCTCAGCGAAGTCCTGAGTCGTGTCTTCAAGGTTTATTTGCGCATCGAGCCGACGGCGTAGAAGTTACGGACGAACCTTTCAACTTTAAACTTGCAATCTTGAACGTTGAACTTCCAGCCGGAGGCGCGCGGTGCAGGACGACGAACGCAACTGGGTAGCACGGTTTCTCGCTCATCTGGCCAATGAGCGGCGCGTGTCGCCGCTGACCGTAACCGGTTACCGCCACGACCTGGATACCGTCGTCGACTTTTGCGCCGGGCAGGGCATTCCGGGCTGGCAGGCGCTGGACACGCACGGCGTGCGCGCCTACGTCGCCGCGCAACATCGCCGCGGCCTGAGCGGCCGCTCCCTGCAGCGGCGCCTGTCGGCGCTGCGCACCTTCTACCGTTTTTTGCTGCGCGAAAACGCGGCCACGCGCAATCCCGCCACCGGCGTCAGCGCACCGAAGACACCGCGCAAACTGCCGAAAACGCTGGATGCCGACCAGGTCGGCACGTTGCTCGCCCTCGACCCCACAGACACCTTATCGACGCGCGACCTGGCGATCATGGAGTTGTTCTACTCGTCCGGGTTGCGCCTGGCGGAGCTGGCGACGCTGGCCATCAGCGATATCGATCTGGCCGATCAGACCGTGCGCGTGACCGGCAAGGGCCGCAAGACCCGCGTAGTACCGGTCGGCCGCCACGCGGTCACCGCGCTACGGGCGTGGTACAAGCTGCGGCCGTTGATCGCGGCACCGGAGACCGGCACCGTGTTCGTCAGCCGCGCCGGCGGCGCACTGACGCCGCGCGCGATCCAGCAGCGCGTACGACAGTGGGCGCAACGGCGCGGGCTGGAACAGCACGTACATCCGCACATGCTGCGTCATTCGTTTGCCAGCCATCTGCTCGAATCGAGCGGTAACCTGCGCGCGGTGCAGGAGTTGCTCGGGCACGCCGACATCTCGACCACACAGATCTACACCCATCTCGATTTCCAGCATCTGACCAAGGTTTATGATCAGGCCCATCCCCGGGCGCAACGCAAACCGGGCAAGCTTGAAAAATAGTTAACTGGCCGCCATGTAACCGATGGCGACGTGGTAATTACGGCAGATCCGGTACGTTTTTTTTCTTTTCGACGGATCGGGTACAATCACTTCCCTTTTCGGGAGCAAACAGTTTCGGGAATCAACCTGTTTATTGTGGACCGGTTTGGTAACTTGATCGCATCGGCGTTAACCCCTCTCCCTCCGGGCGAGTGGTGGGGGTGAGGGGAGGCATTACGGTAACCTGTCCCCTCATCCTGTCCTTCTCCCTAAGGGAGAAGGAACGTTCAAACGGCTTTTGTGCGCATCTTTTACCGTTCCCTTTGGTAACGAGGTATCTGACATTGGAACAGTTTCGCGGTACGACAATTCTTTCGGTACGCCGCAACGACACGGTGGTCATCGGCGGTGATGGCCAGGTGTCACTCGGCAATACCATCATGAAAGGCAATGCGCGCAAGGTGCGGCGCTTGTATAACGACCGTGTTATCGCCGGCTTCGCCGGCGGCACTGCCGATGCCTTCACGCTGTTCGAACGTTTCGAGGCGAAACTCGAAAAGTATTCCGGCAACCTGGCCCGCGCGGCCGTCGAGCTCGCCAAGGACTGGCGCACCGACCGCATGCTGCGCCGCCTTGAGGCGCTGCTCGCCGTCGCCGACAGGACAACGTCGCTGATCATCTCGGGCAACGGCGATGTGATTGAACCGGAAGACAGCCTGATGGCGATCGGCTCCGGCGGACCTTACGCGCAGGCCGCGGCGCGCGCGTTGCTGAATAATACCCAGCTCGACGCGCGCGCGATCGTCGAGGCCGCGCTCGGCATCGCGGCCGACATCTGCCTGTACACCAACCACAACCTGACGCTCGAAGAGCTGGCCACCACCACGGAATAACTTCTTATGTCGGACATGACACCCAGGGAAATCGTCCAGGAACTGGACAAGCATATCGTCGGGCAGACGGCCGCGAAACGCGCGGTCGCGATTGCGCTGCGTAACCGCTGGCGCCGCCAGCACGTTCCGGACGAGCTGCGCAACGAGATCACGCCGAAGAATATTCTGATGATCGGACCCACCGGCGTCGGCAAAACCGAGATCGCACGGCGTCTGGCGCGCTTTGCCAAAGCGCCGTTCATCAAGATCGAGGCGACCAAGTTCACCGAGGTCGGTTACGTGGGCCGCGATGTCGAATCCATCATCCGCGACCTCGTCGATATCTCGGTGAAGATGACACGCGAGGAAGAGTTGAAGAAGGTCCGTCCGCGCGCCGAGGAAGCGGCCGAGGAACGCATCCTCGATGTGTTGCTGCCGCAGGCGCGCAGCGTCGGTTTCGCACGCGAACCGCACAGCGATGACGCCTCGTCGACACGACAGAAATTCCGCAAGAAACTGCGTGAAGGCGATCTCGACGACAAGGAGATCGAGATCGAGCTGAGCGTCTCACCGGTCGGCGTGGAGATCATGGCACCGCCCGGCATGGAGGAAATGACCGGGCAGTTGCAGAATATCTTTCAGAATATCGGCGGCAACCGCACCCGCTCGCGCAAACTGCGCGTCAAGGATGCATTCAAGGCGCTCACCGATGAAGAAGCCGCAAAACTTCTCAACGAAGACGAGCTGAAGGCCAAGGCGCTGCACAACGCCGAACAGAACGGCATCGTGTTTCTCGACGAGATCGACAAGATCGCGCGGCGCTCCGAGCACAGCGGCCCGGACGTGTCGCGCGAAGGCGTGCAGCGCGACCTGCTGCCACTGGTGGAAGGCTGCACGGTGTCGACGAAATCCGGCGTCGTCAGGACCGACCACATCCTGTTCATCGCCTCCGGCGCGTTTCATCTGGCCAAGCCGTCGGACCTGATCCCGGAGCTGCAGGGCCGGCTGCCGATCCGCGTTGAACTCGACGCGCTGACCGCCGACGATTTCCTGCGCATACTCACCGAGCCCGATGCGTCGCTGACCGAGCAGTATCGGGCGTTGCTCGCCACCGAGGGCGTGACACTCGAATTCACCAAGGACGGCCTCAAGCGTATTGCGGAAATCGCCTGGCAGGTCAACGAGCGCACCGAAAACATCGGCGCGCGGCGGTTGCATACGGTGATGGAGCGATTGCTCGAAGGTATTTCGTATGTCGCGCCCGACAAGTCCGGCGAGCATGTCACGATAGATGCCGCCTACGTCGATCGCGAACTGAGCAAACTGGCGCAGGACGAAGATCTGAGCCGGTATATTCTCTAAGAAACGTTTGACGGAGTTCTTCGCCGTCATTGCCGTCATTCCGGCGAAAGCCGGAATCCGGCAACGTGCTCAATCAGACGCACGGGATTCCGGGTCGGCGTCGCACGCCGCCCGGCATGACGAGTTAATCAGAGGCTCCCTAAACGACTTGTAATTTCATATTCTCAACGCAGAGCTTCCCCATGCCCATCCCTACCGAAATCAAACTCCACAGCAAATCGCGCGTGCTCGAAGTCGCGTTCGACGATGGTACGCTTTACCGGCTGCCGTGCGAATATCTGCGCGTCTATTCGCCGTCGGCGGAGGTGCGCGGCCACGGGCCCGGGCAGGAGGTGCTGCAGACCGGCAAGGAAAACGTCAATATTCGCGCGATCGAACCCGTCGGTAATTACGCGGTGCGGCTGGTCTTCGACGACGGCCATTCGACCGGCCTGTATACCTGGAGTCACCTGCACGACCTCGGCGCCCACCATCAACAATACTGGCAGACCTATCTTGAGCGGCTCGCCCGGGCCGGCTACCAGCGATCCGCTCATCATCAAGACCGGAAAATTCCAGAGTAATTCACGTTGATGTCATTCCCGCACCCTCCGGGTGTAAACGGCGTGGGAATCCAGTAATCTAGCCACTTGCTGGCAGCGGACTCTGGCTATTCGTCCACAGGCCGCGCGATTCGATCGGTCATCGTCATTCCCGCGCAGGCGCGAGCCCACGGACGGGCGAGGCAGGGTCCTGCCGGGAGCAAGGACCGAGAGCGGCGTCGGGAACGGTCGCCGGGGAATCCAGTAGTGTATCGAATACTCGGCGCTGGATTCCGGGTCGGCGCTGCGCGCCGCCCGGAATGACGAAAAAAGCGGATGCCGGCGGCCGGTTCGAAAAATGCGGGAGCCAGCCCAGTGGAAATACATGTGACACAACGACGTAACCCATGACCGACAAGACTACACATTTCGGGTTCAAGGAAATTCCGGCGGCGGAAAAGGCACGCGAAGTCGCGGCCGTGTTCGATTCGGTCACCGATCGCTACGACATCATGAACGACGTGATGTCGCTCGGCGTTCACCGGCTATGGAAGCGCTACGCGATCGAAACCAGCGGCGTGCGCGCCGGCCAGCGCGTGCTCGACCTGGCCGCCGGTACCGGCGATCTGGCGATGCTGCTGGCGCGCCGCGTCGGTGCCGCCGGCGAGGTCGTCGCCGCTGATATCAACGGCAACATGCTCGCGCGCGGGCGCGACCGGCTGATCGATCACGGCATCGCCGGCAACGTGCGTTTCGTGCAGGCCGACGCCGAGCATCTACCCTTGCCCGATGACTATTTCGATCACGTCACCATGGCGTTCGGCCTGCGTAACGTCACCGACAAGGACGCCGCGCTTTGCGCGATATTCCGCGTGCTGAAGCCGGGCGGCTGCGCACATATCCTGGAGTTTTCGCAGTTTCGCAGCGCCGCGCTGAAACCGGCCTATGACTTCTATTCGCTCAAGGTGCTGCCGAGGCTGGGCCAATGGATCGCCAACGACTCCGCCAGTTACCGCTATCTGGCGGAATCGATCCGCATGCACCCCGACCAGGAGACGCTGAAGTCCATGATGGAGCAGGCAGGCTTCGAGCGTTGCAGCTATCACAACCTGTCGCACGGCATCGTCGCGCTGCATCGCGGCTACAAGTTCTGACCGGGCCATGACCGAACCGGCGACGCTACCCGAGGCAGTGACCAGCGCGATCGAGACCGCGCTCAACGGTTATCTCGGCCTCGATCCCGAGCTCGCGCGCAAGCTGGCGCCGCTGGCCGGCAAGGTGGTGGCCATTGAATTACGCGGGATCAATCTGATGTTTTATTTTCAGGTGGCCAACGAGCGGCTGCGCGTGTTGAGCGTCTATGACGGCGTGCCCGACACGACGCTGCGCGGTACGCCGCTGACGATGGCGTGGCTCGGCCTGTCCGCCACCAGCAGCGAGCTGTTGTTCAGCGGCGATGTCGAGATCGACGGCGATGCCGAGCTTGGCCAGCGCTTCAAGAAGCTGCTCGACAGCATCGACATCGACTGGGAGGAACAGCTGTCGCGCGTCGTCGGCGATATCGTCGCGCACCAGGCGGCGGTTAACTGGCGCAATATCAGCGGCTGGGCGCGGCAGGCGTTCGACACGCTGCGTCGCGACACCGCGGAATACTTCCAGGAGGAAAGCCGCGACCTGCCGACGCGCGACGAGGTGGATGCGTATCTCGCCGGCATCGATGCGATCCGCGCTGACGCCGACCGGCTCGAACAACGCGTCGCGCGGCTGACCCGGCGGCTGCGGGGGCCCGGCGACCGTGCGTGATCCGCGTCCATCCGTAACACGGGCGTCGGCGCTAATGGCCGGTCGCGGAGCAAGCCCCTGATTCGCCTCGACCAGATCCGCCGCCTGCTCACCATCAACCGCGTGTTGATGCGCAACGGGCTCGACGACATCATTCTCGCGACGCATCTGTTCCGTCCGGCACGGCTGGCGATGCGGCTGATGCCGTGGAACTGGGGGCATCGCAGCACTGCACCGCGCGGCGAGCGGGTGCGCCGGGCGCTCGAGGAACTCGGCCCGATCTTCGTCAAGTTCGGTCAAATCGTCTCGACGCGCCGCGATCTGCTGCCGGATGACATCGCCGTCGAACTCGCAAAACTTCAGGACAGCGTGCCGCCGTTTCCCGGCGACGAGGCGCGCGCGATTGTCGAGCGTGCCTATCGAAAACCCGTCACCGAGGTCTTCGCGACATTCGATGAAACGCCGCTCGCCTCCGCGTCTATTGCGCAGGTACACGCCGCCCAACTGCACGACGGCCGCCAGGTCATCGTCAAGGTGGTGCGGCCGGGCATCGAGAAGCAGATCCGCCGCGACATCGATCTGCTGTACACCATCGCGGACCTCGCCGCGCGCTACTGGCCGGACGGCCGGCGGCTGCGGCCGGTCGAAGTCGTCGCCGATTACGAAAAGACCATCTTCAACGAACTCGACATGATGCGCGAAGCGGCGAACGCCGCGCAGCTCAAGCGAAACTTCACCGCTTCGCCGCTGCTCTACGTGCCCGAGGTCCACTGGCCGTACACGCGGCCCGACGTGCTGGTGATGGAACGCATCGCGGGCATTCCGATCAGTAACATAGAAGGGCTGCGCGCGGCCGGTATCGACTTCCAGAAACTCGCCGAGAGCGGCGTGCAGATATTCTTTCATCAGGTGTTTGTCGACAACTTCTTTCATGCCGACATGCACCCCGGCAATATCTTCGTATCAAAGCAAGGACAGTACATCGCTGTCGACTTCGGCATCATGGGCACACTGATGCCGGAAGACCAGCGTTACCTCGCCGAAAACTTTCTGGCCTTTTTCAACCGCGATTACCGGCGCGTCGCCGAACTGCACGTCGAATCCGGCTGGGTACCGTCCGGCACGCGCATCGATGAATTCGAGTCGGCGATACGCAGCGTCTGCGATCCGATCTTCGAGCGGCCGCTGAAAGACATCTCGTTCGGCCTGCTGCTGGTGAGACTGTTCCAGACCGCGCGCCAGTTCAACATGGAAGTGCAACCGCAACTGGTGCTGCTGGAAAAAACCCTGCTGAACATCGAAGGCCTGGGCCGCCAGTTGTACCCGGACCTCGATCTGTGGAAGACCGCCAAGCCGTTTTTCGAGCGCTGGATGGACGAACAGATCGGCATGCGCGCCGTACTGAAATCGCTGCGCGACAACGCGCCGCGTCTGGCGCAGGCATTGCCGCACCTGCCGCTGTTATTGCATGACGTGCTTAACAAGGCACAGCACGGCAAGCTCGAAATACAGTGGCGCGCGCCGGAGCTCGAAAAACTGCGCGACGAAATACGCACCGCCAACCGCCGCACCTATATCGCAATCATCGGCGGCGCGTGCATTATCGGCGCCGCCTTAATCAAAGGCCTCGACGGCTACGCGCCGTCGATGGTCGGCAACGCCCCGATGCTCACCTGGCTACTCGCCGGTCTCGGCGCCTGGCTGGTCATCAGTCACTGGCCGACGAAGGAAGACTGAACATTCCCGGTTGCCCCGCGTCGGGGCCCGTATGAGCATCCGGTGAATACGGCGTGATTGCGGATTTCGTTTAGGGGGCAATTCTCCGATTAAAAATCCGCCAGTGATTGTTTTGATATTGATGCCCCGGTTGCTACACGCCATACTGCTGTAAAACGAGACACCCATTCGGGTGTCGAATACAAAATCAGGCGTATACGGTACCACCTTCAAATACCGCGATAACAAGGAGATCACATATGAAAATGCTGCTTACTGTTGAATTCCCGCTGGAGCCTTTCAACTCCCTCGTCAGAAGCGGCAAGGCGGGGGAGCTCATCGGGCGTATCCTCGAAACCATCAAGCCGGAGACGGCCTACTTCACTGAGCAAGACGGAAAACGCGGCGGATTCTTCGTCATCGATGTAAAGGCTTCGTCGGACGTGCCCTTCTTTGCGGAACCCTTCTTTCTCAACTTCCAGGCCAGTTGCAAATTTCGTATTCTGATGAGCCCGGAGGATTTGCAAAAAGCTGGCCTGGAGCAACTCGGCAAGAAGTGGGGGTGATATCGGCCTAACCCTGTGCCCAAGCGAAGACTCAATATACCGGGGCAAAGTTGAATATCTCGCGGCGATTAGAAAGCCAGACATGGCAGCCGCAGTAACAATTGGGTCTGAACTCATTCGTCCATGGAAGGAGCCGTGAATTGACCATCAGCCAATGCACGCAGCGTAGCCACATCGGAATATGGGTCTTGTTGTTTGCCTTGCTATCGGGCTGCGGCAGCGGCGATACGACGACAGGGTCTAACGCCACGGCTACCGGTGTTTCGTTCAACAACCAGTCAGGTGCATTGAGAACCGATGGTTATCGGTCGGTTTTCGGCCCGGAGCGTTACGTGCGCGGCCATGGAGCGCCGATTACCAGAAACGCTTCTTTCCCGGCGGACAACGTGGCGGCGGTTTGCAAGCTCGTTGTCCATAGCGGGGCGGCTTCCAATAAAAAATCAGCCGTTCACAGCGCGGTCATCCGTCTCAACGGAACGACCGTGATTGGCCCGCGTTATTTCAGCGGGCATACACAGATTATCGAGCGGGCCGTGCATCTGTTAGCCCGGAACACGCTATCCGTCGAGCTGCGCAGCACGCCTGGCAGCGAACTTGTGCTGGAGATTCTGTGCGCTCGCCAGGCGGGCGGGGCCGGCACCGCCATCTGGAACGGCTTCAACTGGGATGATGGCAGCACCTGGCAGTAGCGTCAGGAGAATAGTCGGTATCCGGGGTGTTTTAATTGGTGTTGTTACAGAATCAAGCGTCATCATTGCGCGGAAAATCGAACTGTGGCGCCGTTTATCCTGCCACCTGTAGCAGACATCGACCATCGGCTATACTGACCCCGATGAAGATGAGCAGAAGTCCAGGAAATTAACTGTGCTTACACCTCGCGGGAAAGACCTGTTGCAAAGGAGATTCGGATGAGACCGACTATCGCTGTACTCGTTGTACTTCTTGTCATCGTTTTCCCTGCCAGCGCTTCTGCAAAGGATTTTATCGGCTCAGCTGCTGATGGCGGGAATGTGCGCGAACAAAGCGATACTTCTGTGTTTACTCAACAATCGATTACCGTTGCGCTGGCAACCTTACAGCGTAACGGGGTTGATGAAGCACCCCCCGAGTCACCGGCGGCATTCAAGAGTAAGCCGGAACACCAGTTTACGACCAGAAGCACGATCGGCGCGACTGTACTGGGAGTATTGTTGTTTTTAATATTGGTAATATGAAGCGGTTTCCGGAACGGGCGTTAGCTTGAGGTGCCCAAGAGAATAAATAACGGATCACAGTGAGCTGAACCCGTTTTTGGCGGGTCGCTAGTTCTATCCCGATCTGTAGAATAATGCCAGGCCGTTTTCGAATGCCGGATGGACAAACAGATCGGCATGCGCGCCGTACTAAAGCCCGGCAGGGTGACACTCCACAGGCACCATCAACGCTACGTGTGGAGACGGTGAACAACCTTCCGCCTAAACAAAAGATTTTATAAGATGGGCCATCCTCCGGTGAGCACCTCAAGCCCGAGTACAAGGCACTCAACCCCAACTGCCTGGTCCCGATGTTGGATGACAACGGGTTTCGCCTCGGGGAGAGTAGCGCCATCATCCGCAATGTTGCCGGTGCCGATGGTTGCCGACAGCGCCGTCATCAGCGCGCCGAACGTGCTGATATCGCCCTCGCCGTGCGGGGCGCGGCCTTGCCATAGCAGTTTGAAGCCGTAGCCAATCCTGCGCAGGGAGATGAAGCGCAGACCGATACTCAGATAGATACCCGTACCGAGAATCAGGACGAGCATCGCCGGACCCCAGACGATGTCGTTGATGGACGTAATCAGTTCAGTCATGCGCCCGCTACCCTCGCCACAGCAGACGCCGCATCACAATGGCAACCGACAGGACCGGTAGCGGGTTATCGCAAGGTTGCGGCGAGCAAAACAGTTTCAACATGCATCCCGCACATGGTGTTGCATCGATGACTCCGATATCGCAATACCGCGTCCTGTCAGGGACGCCCTCTACGGTTTCGTCGGCAGACACCGGTACCGATGGTTCGGCCGCGGCGACGCGTGTTATCTGCCGGACGAAAGAGACCGGGACCGGTTTCTTTAACCGCGCCCTGTCGATATCCGGAATCGGGGTTGCCCGGGGCGATATCCCGGCGGGTTAGTACCCGGCAAGCTCGACATAACCGGTGCCGCCGAGTGGTTTGCCACCGGCGGCGCCTTTTATCGACACTGCACCCTCCCAGTACCGTACCGAGAGATCGAGCTCCTGATCGTTGATCACAGGCGCGATGTCGAGCGACAACGACTGCGACGGCAGTTGCAGGCGCCAGCGGGACGGATAGCGCGTGCCGGTGCGGGGGCTGCGCCAGTGATCAAGCGCTTCGATGATGATGTCTTTCACGGCGAGGCGCTGCGTGGTGCCGTCCGGCGCGATCAATGTGCCGCCGCTGAAATCGCTCGCCGAGCCGTCTTTATTCCGCAACCGGTAGAACATCAGGTCGCGGCCATCGCTCAGCTGCAGCGCGAACCAGTCCCAGCCCGCCTGTTCGGCATGTCGGGCTGCGCGCTCTTGCGGCTGTAGCCGGCCTCGCCCTGCAACACCAGCGGCCTCAAACCGCTCGCCCATCTAACTGTTCCTGTTTCATGCAATCCCTGAATTTTTAAATCGAATAATCTGACGCCGCGCTTTTTTAGTCGGGCGCCCTTTTTCATGGGAATCATAAATTCTTTCGGCGGCAAGCCGGGCAGCCAGTGCTTCCCGTGCCGTTTTACTCTGAATGCTTTCTGCATAAAGCAAAGCGGCTTCCGGTGCCGGACCGCGCCGGCCGGACAATCCCAGCACCCGTACACCGTATTCATAGGGGCCGACACGGATGCTCAATTCATCGCCAAGCCGAATCGCCCTGGCTGCCTTCACGCGCTCGCCATTCAGCTTGACCTTGCCGCCCGCAACCGCGGCCGCGGCCAGTGAGCGCGTTTTGAAAAACCGCGCCGCCCAAAGCCATTTGTCGATGCGAAGCTGGCTAACCTTTATTTCTGCCACGACCATTCCCGATGTTCTCACCATCGCCGATTTTACGGCAGAAACACTAGCCGGGCGCTTGCGTCAGGAATTTCTGAAGCCGCTCGACCGGATACCCGTAGCCGATGGCACCAAAGGGAATGCGGTTCAGCCTGTGCTGGAGCTGAGCCAGATCAACACTTGCCAGGCCACCGTCGCCTTCCACATGCAATCCGACATGAAACCGGATGTCGTTCATCGAACCCAGCACGCTGCGGTTGCTGGAGCGGGTGCAGCGAATCACGCGGCAAGCCTCCAGCATCCACTCGATCTGCGTTTGGGGAAACCCGTCCCACAGCAGCGCCTTGAACAATCGCTGGCCGAAGACCTCGTCCAAGTGCTCGAACTCCGGTTTCTTCAATCCCGGCACGAACACCGAGTACAAGGTCGCATCGTGCGTGAATAACACGCACTTGCGCCGGTCAATGCGCAGCAGATTGGCATGCCAGCTCTCACCCGAAGTGGACGGGTCAACGAGGCGGTCCGGGATTTCCGCCAACAGCTTCTGCGTGCAATGGATCAAGAGTGGCATGGTCATGGATTCGCCCCCGGCGTGGGTTCAGCGGATGCGAATATTGGCAGAAACTTTGATCTGACCCCGGTATTCGCTATTGCGGAGCAGTCGAGCCTTTCAACAAATCCTCGATGGAATCTGGAACTCCACCACGCCGAAGCATTTTTTTAAACACTTCATAAACGTCGGTCTTGGACCCATCCTTGCGCAAGGTATGCTCGTCGTTGAGCCACGCATAGATTATTTTCCGCTGCGCGCTGGTGAACTTGAAGAACAGCCGATAGCGCTGTGGCAAACCGTATTTTACGCGGCGCCAATCGGTGAAACGGTCACCCAGTGTTTTTCCCAGCCGGAACTTGGCGTCATTGGGATTGGTCGGCACATCTTTCGTTATGCTGTCATGCACCGACTTCAACAGCTTTGCTTTTTCATGATGGATATAACCAACTGGGTCTTTTCGTGCCAGCTCAGTAACCTCCTGTTCAAGCCTGTGCAGAATATCGGCGAACAACCTGAAGTAGAAAAGGCTCCATCCATTCACAACCATCAACTTTAGACCTTCACGTTCGCAACCAGGGCAGCGATACGGCTTAGCTGCTCTTCGTCGGCCGGTGTCACCAAGTCGGGGCGCCGCCCCATCAGGGCATCCATGAGCGCAAGGAAATTGGCCATATCAGCATCGTCTTCAGCAAACCATTCGCTTTCCAAGTCCGGCACGGCAATGACCGGATTGGTCGGGCCAGTCGTAATATGAACGCTATAGGTGAGTGCTGGATTGGTGGTCAGCGCGCCAATAGCCACGAGAGAGACAATGGCCGCATCACGCCAGCACGCGACATCACGGACACCAGGCTGCTGGGATTCGCGGGCCAAGTGATAACCACGACGAGCCATAAGCTCAATGGCATTAGAACTACGCCCGGCAGTTTGCAGCATGGTCATCGGTACTTCTCCAATAACTCGCCCTCAATGAGGCGTATAAACCAATCGTGTGTGATGCCGTGTGCCTTGTCGAGCCATTCGACGATACGCCCGGGATCGGTTGGGGCATCTTCACCACGGGATGTAACCTGCGTTTCCCATATCAGGGCGTCCTTATCGGATTTGCGCCCTTGGTTGAATACCAAACGGATGGTCCCACGGGGCTCTGCGGTTGGATAGGCCAAGGACAATCCAACCCCCAAGGGCAATCCACCTACGCGACCATCTTCAAATAAGAAAGGCGGCAACCCAATATCTATCTTGAGCTTCTTTAGGAACTCAATGGCCGCCGCGCCCTCAAGTATATCGGCATCAATATAACGAAGCGAAACCTCGACGATACGCAGGGGTCGTTCCGACTGCGGATACACCGTGAACAAGGCGCTCACCACATAACTACATACCTCAAAAAAATCGTCCCACAGGTACGCTTCCGTGTCGTTCACCGTTAAGAGACCGGGACCAAGCTGAACCAGCGGCCAAGCGTCGTGGCCTACCCGGAACTGGTGTTGGGGGATGAATGGCACCATCTGCTCGGGAATCTCAGCGGTTGGCAGGCGTACTGCATAGGGAAAACGTTTCTGAATCTGACCGTACAGTTGGCCGATGAGTATCTGGTAAGCAGGGTCCACCGCCATACCCGGCGGTCCATCCAGCCCCCATCTCACCTCGAATAGCGCCTCCACCAGAGGCTTGTTTTTGAGTTCTTTAATCAGTTCCACGCCGTTTTTCCTTCAACTCGCGTTAATTGTAAACACCTTTACGGAAAACGACGACTCCTTCCGCACTATCCCACGCTCACCGGCACCAGAACCATCGTGTCGTTGCCGAAGATGTCGATCACTTTCACGGCGACGGTGTAGCGGCCTTTGGCGGCATAGGTGTGCGGCGCGGAAATCATTTCCAGATCGCGATTCTTGCGGGTGCGGAAGCTTTGCCATTCGTTTTCGAAGATGTAGCTGCCGGTCCAGCGCTCTTCGAATTCTCCCTCACCCGACGCTTCGCGCCGGCCTCTCCCGGAGAGAGAGGCAACATCGCCCCCCTCTCCCTCCGGGAGAGGGGTTGGGGGTGAGGGCAGCGCGCCGTCCACGCCGCTGCCCACTGCCACCTTGATAATTTCCTTGCGGCTCATGTAGTCGAAGTCCACGGCCCAGTAGTCCACCCAGTCGGCCCAGTGTTTGGTGAGGATGTCGCGCGTGAGGACGCCTTCCTTGTTTTTGCTCACCTTGATGAGTTGGCCCTGTTCGCACACGACTTGGCTTTTGCCGTCCTTGAGGCTCACGGCGGCGGCTTCTGCCGCGCCTTGCGTGTAGTAAACAGAGAAGTCGGTCAACTCGATCTGGAGCGTGAATTTATCTTTCTTGGCGTGACGCGGCATCGCCTCGATGAAGCTGATGTCGAAAAACACCACTTGTCCTTTTTCTACCGCTCGTTTGTCGAACACTTCGGGAGGAATCTGCTTCGGCGTGAGATCAATGCCCTTTTGCTTCGCCTCGTCGAGCACGGCGGGGAACAGGCCCATCTCGAACTCGAAGGCGAGCATGTCCACGCGCGAAGCGCCGCGCTTGCGGCATTCGGTGATGACCTCTTCTACGAACAGCCGGCCCACGGGCAAATTGATAGGGCCGATCACCACTAAGCGTCCCGCATTTTTGCCGTGGAAAAAACTCTCGCCCTCCAGCGGCTCGGCGCGATATGCGCGCAGGATCAGATCGCGGAACTCGCGCTCCTTTTGCATCAGCGCTTGTTCTTTCTGCTTGCCAGTGAGCCGCCCGCCGATGTTTAGATACGCTTGGCGCTCATAGCGGCCGAGGTTCAGCACTTCGAAGGCGCGAAACGGTTTTCCGGTATCTTTCAACTCGCGTTGCACCTGGATCAGCCGCTTGCGCGTAGTGTGGATGCCGAACTTGCCGAGGTCGGTGGCA
This sequence comes from Gammaproteobacteria bacterium, assembly GCA_006218035.1. GTDB lineage: Bacteria > Pseudomonadota > Gammaproteobacteria > VBWC01 > VBWC01 > VBWC01. The sequence continues at coordinate 20,642 of VBWC01000005.1, read as the reverse complement.
ATCCACTTGCGGCCGAGCTTTTCCGCCACCACCGCCGTGGTGCCGGAGCCGCAGAAGAAATCGGCGACGAGGTCGCCTTCGTTGCTGCTGGCTTTGATGATACGTTCGAGCAGTGCTTCGGGTTTTTGGGTGGGGTAATCCGTGTCTTCTCGTGCCTGTGAGTTCACTGGATTGATGTCGGTCCAGACAGATTGCAGAGCGATGCCTTCGGACTCATCAAGGTAACGCTTGTATTCCGGGATTCCACTCTTCGTGTAAATCAACCGACCCGCATCATGCAATCCCTGCATCTTGTCCTTCGTCCAACGCCAAGTGCGTATGTGGCCATTCCATTCGTAAGTCAGGTTCGGGCGGTCTGGATTTTGGTTAAGGCAATTGTCTTTCCGATACCGCCGCCCATCTGGATCAGCGAAGCGATACTTTGTCTCCACATATTCATCGTTAAGGGGTTCGTAGAGTTGGTTCCATACAGGGCTATCTGTTTTTGAATAGAAGAGAATGTAGTCGTGTGTCGCCGGATAATAGTCACCGTGGCTACGCGAAGAGACGCGCTTCCATATAATCTCGCGCCGAGAGTTCGCTCTTCCGAAAACTTCATCGAAGACGCTGCGGAGAAAATGATTCACGGCTGGGCCAATGTGCAAATAGATGCTCCCCTCCTCCGCCATCAAATCCCGCATCAAAATCAACCGCTCGTAAATCATCGAGATGAACGAATCCGCCCCGCGCCCCCAGGTGTCGCGGTAGGCGATCTGCTCCAGCAGGTTCGGCTCCTTGTGGAAGGTCTCGCCGCCGATCTCGATGTCCATCGAAAAGTCGGCACCGACGTCGAAGGGCGGGTCGATGTAAATGAGCTTGAGGCCGCCCGCGTCCTCGATCTGGCGGCGTAACGCGCCGCTCTTGAGCGAGGATAGAATCAGCTTGTTGTCGCCCCAGATGAGCTTGTTGGTCCAGCCCTTGAGCTGGCGGCCGCGGGTGTCGAACATGTCTCGCGTGCCGAGTTCCGGTTTCTCCTGACGCGGCTCGTCCACGTGCTCCAGCGATTGGAACGGCAGCACGGTGGTGCACACTTCGCGGTTCTTGCCGTTCCACACCAGCTCCACCTCGCGCTTGTCCTCGAACAGGATGAAACGGTATTTCTCCGGCAGCGGTTTACCCTGCTGGATGAGCTGGATCAGGTCGCGCTTTTCGGCGTCGGAAATTTCGTAGGCAGGTTTTGAGGTTTTTGACATCGGTGTTCTTCGGGCCATTCAAGCCTTTAGCAGGACGGATTGGGCTTTATAACAAATTGATTTCATTTAACTCATTTATCTCTTTAAACCCGGCTTAAGACCCTGTATCCGGCTTTAGGGGCATGGCTGGGGCTATATACCAGCGTGCCCAGCGCCTGGCGCCTATAACACGAACGCGGCCTTCGTCTCGCAACTGCTGCAAGAGATTCTGGACTTGCTTGCCGCTGAGGGCCGGCAATACCTGCCTGAGGTCACCCAGTGGGCTACCGTCGACGTCGTTTTCCCGGATGTGCTTGAAGAGCAGTTCCTTGTTAGTTTCATGATCGAGACCACGCTTGCGAGTGTAGGCGCCCCGTTTCCCGATTGCGGCATAGAGGTTACGCGAAAGCATATGACGTACGCCGCGGCCGTGCCCATGCGACTCGACTGCCCCGGCCTCGATCAACGCCGGCAGGCGCGAGCATTGAAAATCGGTCAGCGGCTTTTCACGCCGCAAAGCATCGAGAATAAGAAAGTCATGTGTCGAGAAGGAACGCAGTCGCGCTTCGCCAACATGCTCCAGAAAGCGCACAAAGGCGGCATCTTGAACCGTGCCTTCCAACGTCAGCCTCACTTCATGTGCAGCCGAACCGGAGAAATCCGGCAGCGGTTTGCTCTGACGGATTGCCGTTTCAACCATGAGATTCAAGCCCTGACCTGAGCGCTCGATCAAGCCACATTTGCCCAGAGCCTCAGCCAGACGGCGGTTGCGGGGGTTCTGCTGATCTACGATGTTCTCCACCGTGATACCCGGCGGGAATCCGCCGGGGCTGACAATTTCGAGACGCCGCGCATATTGCCGGACGAAAATCGAACCTCCCAGCCGGTAGTCGCGGTGCGCCACGGCATTCAGCAGGGCTTCGCGGACAGCGGTTTCGTCAAAGGTCGGTATGTCATAGCGGAAAAGGCCGTCCTGATAACTCTGCCGGTCGTTGCGCAAGTTGATACGCTGCCAGAGTGCATCCTGGCAAAGAAGAAAACCTTCGCGATATTCAACTCGCTCTTGCGCTGGGCCTGAGGCTTCGGATGAGCGATATTCAAAAACGATTTCTGCCTGAGCCAGGTGCCTTCCCAGCGCCTCGCGGGTACCAAAAAGCACAAGTGCGGCGATGTTCAATCGGCCATCCACGAGTAGCTCAGCATCCTTCAGCATCCGCTCGACACTCCAGTCCGCGATGCGTGGGTTAGCCGCCTTGCGTACCCAGCGATGACGAAAATCGGCCAATGCCTGCGGCGCCAGATCGGCCGGCGTTGCTGCACATGGCTCAGCGGAATAGTCCGGGCCGGCTTCCGCAAATATGGCACGAAGTTCGTTTACGGGGATCGACACCAAATCATCGCCGGCGCGGCGCAGGTAGCGGCCATTGTGTTCCCAGGCTGTAGCCGGCAATCGGCCAGGCACATGCACGATAAGGAGGCGCTTGTCCCGATAGCGAGTTTCCTCGATGCGAATATGATGACGAAGCCGCTCGTAAAGTCCTGCTTCGGTTCGCCCCGGCTCGGCAAATGCGGCAGTGCCCACCACATCTCGGGGCCGGCGATCCGTGACGCCCAGGATGATCTTACCGCCACCTTCGTTCGCGACCGCCACGCAGTAGTCCACCAGCTTATCGAAATGAAAGCTGGTGGAAGCGGTCTTGAACTCCAGTTGCCTACCTTCTGGTGCTGCGAGCCATTCAGCAATTTGCTCCGACGTGGTCATGCTTGAAATTCTCTAAAGCTGCTGGCAAGGCCTGCAAAATTCTTCGGCGGGTTGCGCTCGTAACCTTGCTGATCCACGTACACGAAGCGGTAAGCTGATCCGCCATCAGCCTGGCTCGCGCTCGTAGCATCCTCACACCACTGGCGCAGACGTGCCATCTTCTGTGGCAGGTCGCGTTCTTCGCGGCCTTTGGTTTCGACGACCCAGACTGTACCTTCAGTTGTCTTCACGAAAAAGTCGGGAACATAGTTCGAGAGATCGCCGTCGGCCCTGACGTAGTCGATCTTGAAGCCGACGGCGAGATAGTTTTTAGCAAACGATACGACGTCCGGTGCTGCATCGAGAAAACCGGCGAAGGTCAGCTCGAAGCCACCGGCGTGCGGTTCGCCGACGATTTTGCTGAACAGTGATTTCTTCGGCGCGAGGTAGGGCCGGTTCTCGGTGCGGAATGGGCGCGTGTCGCGCAGGCGAATGCGGTCTTCGATCCGCACCGAGCCGGTGTCCTGAATGGTAAGCGCATTGATGGCGGTTTTAAATGCATCGAACAAAATCTTCCCGGCCTCTGGCTCGGAGAGGTTGCGCAGCACCACCGGCTCTTCGAGATTCACTGGCGATGCCGCGAACAGATACCCGGCCATGAACGCCTTCACCTTGGGATAAAGAATATCGTAGCCACCGACGAGGCGCAGTTCCTTCAATAATTGACGCGCAAAAAAACCGACGACGGAACGGTAGTCGGCGGGTCCGGCACCGTCAAGCTGGATGGTGTGATGCACCTCGGCGTCGATCATGGTCTTAAAGACGATCTCGCGCGTTTGCTCCGGCGTGAAGGGCTTGAGCGGAAGCTTGGCATTGCCGAATCTTGCGGGGTCGAGTGCATCGAGGTCTTTGTATTCGCGGTTGAAGCGCCGCGTGAGCCGGGGCAGTTCGATGTCCAGCGCGTCGATGTCCTTGTCGGTGTCCTGCGTGTCCACCTCAACAATGAGAGAATCCTTGCGACCGGTGTCCGGACCCATCGGCACGCGCTCGAAGGTGACGCCTTCGCTCTGGATGGACTCGACAAACTCCATGAAGGCGGGCGTGCCCATGACCGAGACCGTTTCAGGCATGTCCGACCCAAAGTACATGCGGCGTAAACCCCGCCCCAAAGTTTGTTCGGGAAGGATGTTTGCTGGCGCCACGTAGGCGCGCAGGCCGACGATGGTGGTGACGTTGCGCACATCCCAGCCTTCTTTGAGCATCAGCACCGAGACGATGGCCTTGTGCGGCGACTTCCATGTGTCGATGTCGTTGGCTTCCTTGCGGAGCCTTTCGAGTTCGTCCTTGTTCTTGCCCGAGGCGGCCTCGGAAATTTCGCCGTTGTTCTTGGTGTGAATGACGAGCACTGCTCCTTCCAGCTCGGGGCAAATTTTCTCCAGGTGGGCGCCGACTTCATCGCAGTTGCGGGTGTCGTCCACCATGACAAAGAGCACAGCTTTCTTGCCAAGCACTTCGTGTTCTGCATAGCTCTTGCGCCACTCTTCGATGCCGAGTTGCAGGTAGTCTTCGTAACGCTCGGTGAAGAGCGCACTCTTGTGCTCTAGCAACCGGGTGCGACTGGCGGCATCCGGCAGTACCGGATGCTTGACGACGTTCTGGTGGATGGCCTCGACGAGCGGGTAGTCCGAAACGGTCTGCACGAAGATCGCGCCGTTGTTGTGTCGCGGCGTGGCGGTCACGTCCACTTGCAAGGCCAGGCGGCCGTCCTTCTGCAACATCCGGTGATGAATGTCCTGGATGCTTTTGAACCAGGCCATTTTGGGGTCGTGGATGTGGTGCGCTTCGTCATTGAACACGACCAGCTCATCCAGCTCGCGCACGATCTCACCGAGATCAGTTTTGCTATCAGTCGTCTTGCCCACGGGCTTTGAGCCGAACGGTTCGAGAAAGTAGTCGCGCAAATCTTCATCATCCAGCGACGGCTCGCGCACATCGCCGAGATAGACGCGGTGGATGTTGGTGAGGAAAAGGTTGCCCGTACCCCGCTGCACCCTGACGTTGTCTTGAATATGTAGCGTGACCTGGAAGTCGTCGCGCCAGTTACAGCCTTGGTGACCGTTGTCAGGAAGAATGGGGTCGTTGAAGAAGATGCGCAGTCCGTCGAAGTCGGCGCGCAGACGGTCGAGCACAATGATATTCGGGGCGATCAACAGGAAGTTTCGCGCGAGTGTTGAGTCCGTTTCGTAGAGCTTATGGAAATAACTCCACGCGATGAGCAACGACAGAACCTTCGTTTTGCCCGCGCCGGTGGCCATCTTGACCACGTAACGCGGCCAGTCCTCGTCGAACATGTTGGTCGAAACGGCACCCGAAGCGTCGAAGCGCAGCAGGTCAAACTTGTCGTGCACCTTGCGCACATCATGCAGCCAGATCACCGTCTCTACCGCTTCGCGTTGCGCGAAGTAATAACGGAACGGTGACAGCGTGCCGTCGGCCTGCTCGACCAGGTGCTCGATCCCGAACCACCAGTTCAGGAGTGCGCGCGATGTTTCCGAAGCACCTGCATAACCCGCGCCCCGCCACGCCGAGACTTCGCTACGAATCTTGGCGACGAGTGGCGGCAACAGTTTTTCGTAAGCGGTGCTCCGAAGCTCCTCGGCCGCCGGAAACCAACGCTGATCCGGCAACAGTGTTGCATAGGGTGATTTCGGGAAGTCAGGATGTAGCGCCATGTACCACCTGTCCTTTCTCCTGTTCAGGGCGATCGGGATATTCAGCCCGACGAAGGCCAAACCTGTTTAAGATTTCTGATTTGATCGCTGCCACGTCGTCGAGATTCCTCCCTGCATCCAACGAAATACCTCGAATCTTTTAAGGAAGCTCTGAATTATCGTCATTCCTTCTGTGCGCTTGATAGCGACGATCAGGCGCGCGATGAGGCTATTCTAGCAGGCCGGTACAAACTGGTGTCTCGCGTTGTAACGTCTTCGTATCAGAGCGGATCACACCCAAACAGCGGAACTGTCGCTGCCGCTACGGCGCCGGATAACCCACCAGCTCGACATAACCGGCGCCGCGGATATCACGGCCGCCGCTTTCTCCCGTCACCGACACCGCACCCTCCCAGTACCTGACCGAGAGATCGAGTTCTTGATCAAGCATCACCGGTTCGATGCGCAGGTCTATCGCCTCGTCCGGCAGCTGCAACCGCCAGCCGGACGGATAGCGCGTGCCGCTGTGCGGACTGGTCCAGTGATCGCGCTCCTCGATAACGGCATCGCCCGTCGCGAGCGTTTGTGTCGAGCCGTCCGGCCGGACCAGTATGCCGCCACTGAACCCGCTTGCGGAACCATCCTTGTTGCGCAATCGATAAAACATTAGGTCGCGGCCGTCATCGAGCTGCAATGCGAACCAGTCCCAGCCCGCCTGTTCGGCACCGAGTGCAGAGGTCGACCACTCGCGGTC
>VBWC01000005.1:2965-14192 GCA_006218035.1 Gammaproteobacteria bacterium | reverse complement strand
TGTCGGGCTGCGCGCTCTTGCGGCTGTAGCCGGCCTCGCCCTGCAACACCAGCGGCCTCGTTTGTTCAAGTTGCAGCTCGATCGCGACGCCGTCCTGCGCCGCCGACAGCCTTAACGGAAACATGTCGCGCTCACCGCCTGACGCCTGCCAGTCCTCCAGCCAGACGCGAAACGGCCGCGCCTGCGCCCCGGCAAGGTCGAGCGCACCGCGCGCGAACCGCTCAAACACGTAAAAACGCCGGTTCTGTGCGTCAGTCAGCGCGAAGTGGCCCATATAGATCTGGCTGGTCGCCCACGCCGAGTCGCGCGGCAAGGCCATCGGCGTCAGCGCGATACGGAACAGCGTGAACTGGTAACCGAAATGGCGGCCATCGGGCGCGCGCAGATTGCCGGTGTAATACCACCATTCGTGCTGGTAGTCCGCGTGCGGACCGTGGTCCTGCGGAAACACGAACGGGCGCGGACCGGTAACGCGTGCAAAGCCTTCGGCTGCTGATGAGCCACCGCCGAGTACTGCGGCTACTTGCACCGGAGCCTGATGTCGTGATTCGTTGCCGTTATCGGCGCATGACCACAGCGACACCAGAACAGCGAGCAACGCGATAGTTCGCACGCCATGGCCAAACTGGCCATGTCTTCCATCGGTAAGCTTACCAACAGATCCCCTCATCCCGTGCCCTTCTCCCTGAGGGAGAAGGGTTGAATTCCCCTCTCCCTCAGGGAGAGGGGTTGGGGTGAGGGAATATGACTGGCCATTCATGATCGGAATCTTCTTCCGGCTGTTAGTCATTGCGTAGTGCCAGCGCCGGCGACGTGCGCATCATGCGCCGCGCCGGATAGATACCGGCGAGCAACGCCGCGACCACGGCCAGCACCAGCGCCTGCGCCAGCACCGCGGGCGACACGATCAGCTGCATGGTCCAGCCGAACGAGCGCAGATTGACGACGTGCACCAGCACCACCGACAACAGCAGTCCGCACGGGATCGCCAGCAGGCCGGCGACGAGGCCCATCAGCCCGGTCTGCGTCATCACCAGTTGCCACAGCTGGGCCGGCGTCAGGCCGATCGCCCGCAACACCGCGAGCTCGCGCGAGCGCTCGAGCTGCAACGCCATCAGCGCGCTCAGGATACCGACGAATGCGACGACTATCGCAAGCAGCCGCAATACGCTGGTGATCAGGAAGGTGCGGTCAAACACCTCCAGTGAAATGTCGTGCAGCTCGCTGCCGAGCTGTAGCGTCAGCGACTGCGCTGCCGGATCGTGTTGCAGCAAACGGGTGCGCAGCGCGTCGGGGGCGACGCCGGGCGCGGCGTAGATGCCCAGCGTACCGATCGCGGGATCGTTCCAGTAGCGGTCGTAGGTGGCACGACTCATCATCACCAGACCGCGATCCGATCCGTAATGGTAAAAAACACCGGCGATGTCGAACGCGTGTTCACCGCGATCCGTCGGCAACACGATACGGTCACCCGCCGCGAGGTGGCGATGCCAGGCAAACGGCTCGGTGACGATGACCGCGTCATGCGCCTGAAACATCGGCCACACCTGCTCCGGCACACCTTGCTTGAAGGTAAACGCCGGCAGGGCCTGCGGCGGCAGCTCAAGCGCCATCAGCGCGATACGCTCGCCCGCCGATTCCAGCTGCACGTAGCGTCCGGTGCTGACAGCGGCGACCCCGTCCGCTGCACGCAAGGTATCGATCACGGCCGGCTCCAGCACGCCGCCGCCGTCACCGGCCGGCGTCACGTAGATGTCGGCGCGCAGATAACCGGTCAGCCACTGATCGACGGTCGCACGGAAACTGCCGGTCATGACGCCCATGCCGATCGTCGCGGCAACGGCGACCGCCAGCGCCGCGATCGCGATACCGGAACGGCTCAGCGACGCGACGATACCGCGCGCCGCCATGCGCCCCGGCAGGCCCGACAGGCGCGCCACCACCGGCGCGAGCAGATACAACAGCACCACCGTTGCCGGCGACACCAGCAGCGCCGCACCACCGATGCCGAGCAGTATCCCGCCATAGATCATCAACAAACCGCTGTCATCGCCCGTCACCAGCAGCACACCGGCACCCATCAGCAGCACGCCGAGCACGGTGACGCGCGGCAGAAATCGCCGCAACCGCGTCTCGATATCGGAGCGCGTCAGCACCGCGCGCGGCGGGGTCGTCGTCGCCTCGTGTGCCGGCGCCAGCGCCGCCAGCAGCGAACCGCCGACGCCGAGCAGCAGTCCCTTGACCAGCGTCGCCGCGCCGAGCGACAGCTCGCGCACCGTGACCACGAAATAGAGATCGTTGATGGTGCGCGTGACGAAATGCACCAGCCCGTTGCCGAGCGCGACACCGAGCAGCACGCCGGCCAGCGTGCCGGCGATACCGATCAGCAGCGCCTCGATAAGCACCATCGCGAATATCTCGCGCCGCGTCACACCGAGCGCGCGAACCATGCCGATCAGCGTGCGGCGTTGCACCACCGAGAACGTCATCGTGTTATAGATCAGAAACACGCCGACGATCAGCGCGAGCAGGCCGAGCGCCGCCAGATTCAGATGAAAGGCGCGGGTCATCTGCTGCAGACCTTCGAGACGCGCGGCGCTTTCGACCAGCGTCAGGCCCGGCGGCAAGGCCGCTTGTATCCGCGCCAGTGGCTGTGCGCCTGCAGCACCGTCCGGAATCACCAGATCGATGCGCGACAGCCAGCCGGCGCGGCCCAGCAGTTCCTGCGCGGTGGCGATATCGACCAGCACCACCGACGCCAGCGCGTGACGCGCGGACTGCTGCCGGGGTCGCAGTAACCCGGCGATGGTCAGGCGTGTCTCATGGCCGGCAATGCGCAGCATGACGGCATCCCCTATCGCCACGCCGATGTCGGCGGCGGTATCGGCCAGCAGCATGCCGCTGCCCGGTTGCGTCAGAAACCGGTTGATGTCCGATGCCGCGGCACGCTCGCCGGTGAGGTCGCGCACCGCGCCGTCGGCGAACAGATCGAGACCGATCAGACGCACCGCGCGATCGGGCGGACCGTTGAGCGTCACGGTCGCCTCGACCACCGGCGCCGCCGCGCGCATGCCGTGCGCGATACGCAAGGCGCGGTAGAACGCCTCCGGTACGCCGCGCGGTCCGCCGTAGATGGCATGTGTCGCGTGGCCGGTCAAGGTCTTCGCCGACAACTCGAACGCGCGTTTGGCGCTGTCGCCGGCCACATCGACAGCGATCACCACCGCGACGCCGAGCGCGATGCCGAGCACCGCCAGCACCAGCTGCCACGGATGACGCAACAGATAACGCCCACTGGCGACAGCGGGCAGACGCAGGCTACGCATGGCCCGGCCCCGGCTCGCGCAACGCCCCGTCATGCATCTCCAGACGACGATCGGCGATCGCGGCGACCTCATTGCTGTGCGTGACGATCACCACTGTCATCTGGCGTTGCCGTGCCAGACGGAGCAGCAGCGCTATGACGACGCGGCCGGTATCGGCGTCGAGGTTGCCGGTCGGCTCGTCGGCGAGCAGCAGGCGCGGCTCATGGATCAGCGCGCGCAGCAGGGCAATGCGCTGTTGCTCGCCACCGGACAGCACATCCGGGTAACTGTCGCGGCGCGATTCGAGACCGACCTCGCGCAGCAGCTGCGTGATCCCGGCCTGTTTTTCCGGAGTTAACAGATTATTCAGCTCCAGCGGCAGCAGCAGGTTTTCGGCGACGGTCAGCGTCGGAATAAGATTGAAAAACTGGAAGACAAGACCGACATGACGGCGCCGGAACAAGGTGCGCTCATGTTCCGTCAGCCGCGTGACCACCACGTCCGCGACGCGTATCTCGCCGGCGTCGGGCAGATCCATGCCGCTGATCAGGTTCAGCAGTGTCGACTTACCCGAGCCGCTCTTGCCGACCAGCGCGACAATCTCGCCCGCGCCAACCACGGCACTGGCGTCGTTTAAAACCACGCGCTGCTTGCCGCCTTCACGATAACTCTTGCGCAGACCGGTCAGGGCGATCATCGCCATGCGGTAGTCCTCCGCCGCTGCCGGCATCGGCCAACACCTCGGGGCGCATGACGGCCTACAGCCATTCCAGATGAAAACCCAGCAGTTCGGCGCCGGCGGTTTCACGCGACAAGGACTCCAGCGCACTGGCGCCCTGCTCCAGATAAACGCGATCGTTGCCGATCATCGCAACGCCGATCAGCGCCCGCTGCCACTGCTCCAGATAGCCGATCTCGGCGACCGACGCGTTGAGGCGCGCGCGTATCCGGTCCTTGAGGCCCTTGACGACGCGGCGCTTCGCCTTCAACGAGTCGGACATCGGGATCAACAACTCGATCGCGATAAACACGATCTGTCCGCTGTGCCCGGCCGCGAGCGCGGCGCGGTCGCCGGAAAGCCGGTCATCGATCTCGCCGGTCATTGAATGGTGCTGGTCCCGCCCGGTGACGGGTCGTGCCGCGCCTGCTCCTTTTTCAGTTCCCGGTCGAGCAGCGCGCGGACATCGGCAAACTGCCCGGCAAACAGTTCCAGCAGATCGTCCAGCGCGAGTATGCCTTCGAGTTCGCCGTCGTCGTTGACGACCGGCACGCGCCGCACGCCTTTCTGTTGCATCAGATCGAGCACATCGGCCACATGATCGCTTTCCCTGACCGTCACCAGCTCCGGACGCATGACGTCGCCGACACGGACGACACCGGGATCGACGTCGCCGGCGATCACTTCAACAACGATGTCCCGGTCGGTGAGCACGCCGGCCGGCACGCGCCTGCCGTCTTGCTCATCCACCGCCACCACGCTACCGACGTGGTACTTGCGCATCAGTTTCGCGGCGTCGATGATGGTTTCATCGCGTCGCACGAAGACGACATCGCGATTGCAGATTTCTCCCGCCAGCATCGGTCACCTCCTTGACGCCTCAAAACATCCGCTAAGGCTTGATGAGTTCGTCATTCCGGGCGAAGCGAAGCGCAGACCCGGAATCCAGCGAGATTCAGTTCCTTGCCGGATTCCCGCAGCGTTTACACCCGGAGGGTGCGGGAATGACAGCCCGCAAGTTAATCCCTGACGCCCCGAACGTTAAACTCCGCCATCACCGGCGCGTGATCCGACGGGCGCTCGTGGCGCCGCGGTTCCGTGTCGATGGTGCTCGCCACACAACTCTTGCACAACGCGTGGCTGGCAAGCACATGGTCGATCCGCAGCCCCATGTTACGCCGGAACGCGTTCATCCGGTAATCCCACCAACTGTAGCTCTTGTCTGCCTGATCGAACTGGCGAAAGGTATCGCACATGCCGAGGGCCAGCAGCCGCCGGAAGGCGGCATGTTCCGGCTCGCTGAACAACACCTGGCCGCGCCACGCGTCCGGATCATGCACATCGCGATCCTCCGGCGCGATGTTGAAATCACCGAGCACGACCAGATGCGGATATCGCTCAAGCTCCTGTTCCAGGTATCCGGTCAGCCGGTTTAACCAGTCGAGCTTGTAACGGTATTTGTCCGAATCGACGCTCTGGCCGTTCGGCACGTACAGATTGACGACCCGGACGTCGCCATAGGTCGCCGCGATCACCCGCCGCTGCGGGTCGTCGAAATCCGGGATGCCGATCGTCATGTCGCGGGCCGGCAGGCGGCTGGCGATAGCGACGCCGTTATAGGTCTTCTGGCCCGAAAATATCACCTTGTATCCCGCCGCCTCGAAATCGACCTCCGGGAAATTCTCATCGACCAGTTTGGTCTCCTGCATCGCCAGCACATCGGGCAGCGCCCTGGCGAGCCAGTCGAGCACCTGCGGCAGACGCACACGCAGCGAGTTGACGTTCCAGCTGGCGATTTTCATGAAAGATCAGGCGGCGATGCCGTGATGGCGCAGCAACGCATCGAGGGTCGGCTCGCGACCGCGAAATTCGATGAACAATTCCATCGGCTCGCGCGACCCGCCCTGCTCGAGGATGGTCTGGAGAAAGCGCCGGCCGGTCTCGGCGTCGAAAATGCCGTGCTCCTCGAACGACGAGAACGCATCGGCCGACAGCACCTCCGCCCATTTGTAACTGTAATAGCCGGCCGCGTAACCGCCGGAAAAAATATGCGCGAAGCTGTGCGGGAAGCGGTTGAACGACGGCGGCCGGAACACCGCCACCTGCTTGCGCACCTCGTCGAGCAGCTCATAGACGCGCGGACCCTGCAGCGGATCGTATTCCTGGTGCAGCCTGAAATCGAACAGCGCGAATTCAAGCTGCCGCACGATCTGCATGCCGGCCTGAAAGGTCCGCGCCGCCAGCATCTTGTCGAACATGTCGGCCGGCAACGGTTCGCCGCTCTTGTAATGCCGCGCGATCAAATTCAGCGATTCTTTCTGCCAGCACCAGTTCTCCATGAACTGGCTCGGCAGCTCGACCGCATCCCAGGCGACGCCACGTATGCCGGCCACCATCGCGTGCTCAACCCGGGTCAGCATGTGATGCAGGCCGTGGCCGAATTCATGAAACAGCGTGACGACTTCATTGTGCGTAAACAACGCCGGCTCGTCGCCGGTCGGTGACGAGAAGTTGCAGGTCAGATAGGCCACCGGCGTTTCGAAACCGCCGCCGACACGCCGCCGGTTGATGCATTCGTCCATCCAGGCGCCGCCGCGCTTGTGCGGTCGCGCGTAGAGATCGAGGAAAAACCGCCCGCGCAGCTCGCCGTGCCGGTCGTGCACCTCGAAAAACCGCACGTCCGGATGCCAGGTATCGACGCCGGTAATCTCGGTCACGATGATGCCGTACAGCCGCGCGACCACGGCGAACAGTCCGTTCAATACGCTTTGCTCGGGAAAGTACTGTCGCAGCGCCTCCTGCGATATGGTGTATTGTTTCTCGCGCAGCTTCTCGGAGAAATACGCGACGTCCCATGCCTCCAGCGTCGCTATGCCTTTTTCCGCGCGGGCGAATTCACGCAATGTGTCATAGTCCCGCTGCGCGACCGGCCGCGTACGCCGGGCGAGATCGTCAAGAAAGCCGATCACCTGCGCCGGCGTGGCCGCCATCTTCGTCGCCAGCGACAGCTCGGCGTAATTGGCGTAGCCGAGCAGCTGTGCCTGTTCATGGCGCAGCGCGAGGAGGCGCTCCATGACCGGCGTGTTGTTCCACTGATTGGCAAACGGCCCCTCGTCGGAGGCGCGCGTCACGTAGGCTGCATAGATCTCGCGGCGCAGTTCACGGTCATCGGCGAACATGACGACCGCCATGTAACAGGGAAACTCCAGCGTCAGCAGAAAGCCCTCCGTACCGGCGCGTTGCGCGGCCTGCCGCACCATCGCCAGATGCGATGGCGACAGGCCGGCCAGCTGTTTTTCGTCACTGACAGGCCGGGTCCACGCGCCGGTCGCGTCCAGCAGGTTCTCGCTGAATTTCGCGGCCAGCGTCGACAACTCCTGCATGATGTCCTTGAAGCGCTGACGCTGGTCCGGGGCGAGCGCGATACCGGACAATTTAAAATCACGTAACGCGTTACCAATGATCTTGCGCTGCGCAATATTCAGGCGCGTATACCCGGCGCTGTCGGCGATGGCCTTGCACGCCTGGTACAACGCCTCGTTCTGGCCGAGTTCGGTCGCATATTCGCTGAGCCTGGGCAGGCAGGCGTTATAGGCGGCGCGCAGCTCCGGCGCATCGACGACGGCGTTCATATGCACCACCGGCGACCAGGCGCGATTCAACCGGTCTTCCAGTTCTTCCAGCGGCTCGATCAGATTGCTCCAGGTATGGTCGCCGCCGGATTCAAGCAACGCGGCCAGCCGTGCGCGATTGTCAGCAAGGATACGGTCGATCGCCGGCTCCACATGTTCGGGCCGGATTCGCGAATATTGCGGCAGGCCGCCGGTTTGCAGTAAGGGATTATCCATTCTTGTACACTAGGCTCCTATTATAAAGAACGCGGGCGACGCGCGGCACGGACCGCCGACGAAACAATGTAACATGACGCGGCGATATGCAAACACTCGGACGGAAACCGATGCAGACCGATTATGACCTGATCGCGATTGGCGGCGGCAGCGGCGGGCTGGCGGCGGCGATCCGTGCCGCACGCCACGGCGCGCGCAGCGCCGTTATCGAGCACGGCAAGCTGGGCGGTACCTGTGTCAACCGCGGCTGCGTGCCGAAGAAAATCATGTTCAATGGTGCGGTCATCGCCCATCACCTCGACGATGCGCCAAGTTACGGGTTCGATATCACGGTCAACGGCTTCGACTGGGCCGCGCTGGCAACCGCGCGCAACGCCTATGTGCACCGGCTCAATGGCAATTACCGGGCGCGTCTCGACAAACTGGCCGTCACGGAAATCGGTGGCCGGGCCAGGTTTCTCGACCGTCACACGCTGGACGTCGCCGGAACCACCGTTACCGCGCGACATATCGTCATCGCCACCGGTGGCTCTCCCAACGTGCCGGACGTGCCCGGCGCCGGACTTGGCATCACCTCCGACGGGTTTTTTGAACTGAAGGACCAGCCACGACGGGTCGCGATCGTCGGCGCCGGCTATATCGCCGTGGAACTCACCGGCATGCTGCATGCGCTCGGCAGCGATGTCAGCCTGGTGATGCGCCGCGAACGCCTGCTGGGCCGCTTCGATGCGCTGCTGCGCGAGACGCTGATGGAGCAGATGCTGGTCGACGGTATCAGCCTGCTGTCCGGCGCGCAGGTCGCGGCGCTGGAACGCGATGACGAGGGTGCCATCGCCATTACCTGCGACAACCAGCAGCAGCACACGGGTTTTGATGCGGTGATCTGGGCGATCGGCCGCTCGCCGAACACGCTGGATCTCGATCTCGGCAATGCCGGCGTCGATGTGGACAGGCAGGGTTTCGTCATCACCGATGATTACCAGAACACCAACGTCGACGGCATCCATGCGGTTGGTGACGTGACCGGCCGTGCAGCGCTGACGCCGGTCGCGATCGCCGCCGGACGCAGTCTCGCCGATCGGTTGTTCGGCGGCAAACCAGGCGCTCACCTCGACTACACCAATATCCCGACCGTGGTCTTCAGCCATCCGCCGATCGGCACGGTCGGCCTGACCGAGCAACAGGCGCGCGAAAAATACGGCGACGCGGTGCGGGTCTACCAGGGAAGTTTCACGCCGATGTATCATGCGATCACGCGCTCGCGGACTACCGCCGCGATGAAGCTGGTGACGCTGGGCAACGAAGAGAAGGTCATCGGCTGTCACGTGATCGGGCTCGGCGCCGACGAGATGCTGCAAGGGTTCGCCGTGGCGATACGCATGGGCGCGACCAAGGCGGATTTCGATAACACCGTGGCGATCCACCCGACCAGCGCCGAGGAAATGGTGATGTTGCGCGGATAGGCGATGGTGCTGATGTCGCGCCGACCGGAACACAGCAAGATATCTGGAACAATCCCCTCTCCCTCAGGGAGAGGGTTAGGGTGAGGGGAGTTGATCTCATGCAGTTACGCATAGACCCCCTCATCCTCGGCAACCGCTCCATGCGTTGCCCTACCTCCTGCATCCATGCAGTCGTGTCCTTCTCCCGTAGGGAGAAGGAACGCCTAATATATGCTTCATATCCAAAACTGACCTGAGTACACTCTAATCTCGTATGGAACAAGGCCCACGCCTGATCCCGCAAGTGCTGAATGGACAACAGTGAGCTGACACCATGACAGTACGCAGTTTCAACAAGATCCACCCGCGCATTGCGCCGGGCGCCTACATCGACGAGGCGGCGCTGGTCATCGGCGACGTGACGATAGGCGCGGACGCGTCGCTGTGGCCGATGGTGGTCGCGCGCGGCGACGTGCAGTCGATCACGATAGGCGCACGCACCAATATCCAGGACGGCTCCGTGCTGCATGTCACCAGCGACAACCCGTTCACGCCGGGCGGATTCGCCCTGACCATCGGTGCCGATGTCACGGTCGGCCACGGCGTGATACTGCATGCCTGCACGATCGACGACCTGTCGCTGATCGGCATGGGCTCGACGGTGCTCGACGGCGCGATCGTCCATTCGCGCGTCATGGTCGGCGCCGGCAGCCTGGTCAGTCCCGGCAAGGAACTCGAAAGCGGCTATCTCTACCTCGGCAGCCCGGCGAAAAGGATCCGGCCACTGCGCGACGCGGAACTCGCCTATCTGGAATTTTCATCGCGGCATTACGTCGACCTGAAAAACCGGCATCAGCCCGGTTAACGTGAGCGACCCGGTCTCCTCAGACAGCGTTACGAGGATTTCCGGCCTGCTCGCGCAGGCACTCAGACACCATCAGGCCGGCCGGCTGAACGACGCCGAACAGGGCTACCGCGCGGTGATTGCGCAGAACGCCGCCAACGCCGACGCGTGGCACGGGCTCGGGCTGGTCGCACATCAGCTCGGCAAGCATGCCCATGCGGTCGAACTGATCCGCAAGGCGATTGCCATCAATCCAAAAGCGCCAGCGTTTTACAACAATCTCGCCCAGGCGCTGGTCGCGTTACGCGATTGGGACGAAGCCATCGCTGCATGCAACGCGGCGCTAGTGATCGACGCGCATTATGCGCAGGCCTGGAACAGCCTCGGCATGATCGCGAAGGAGCAAGGCAGCGTCGAGCAGGCGATAGAACACTATCAGCACGCGCTGCGTATCAATCCCGATCTGGCGACGGCGCGCAACAATCTCGCCAACGTGCTGATCGATCTTGGCAAGTATGATTCGGCGGTACATCAGCTGCGCGCCGCGATCCGGCTGAATCCCGCCTTTTCGGCCGCGCATAACAATCTGGGCATCGCCGAACGGCGCATCGGCAATCCGGGCAATGCGAT
Organism: Gammaproteobacteria bacterium; assembly: GCA_006218035.1. Lineage (GTDB taxonomy): Bacteria > Pseudomonadota > Gammaproteobacteria > VBWC01 > VBWC01 > VBWC01. The sequence continues at coordinate 3,405 of VBWC01000005.1, read as the reverse complement.
GCGTTGCTTTCGCGAGGCGATCCGGCTGGACGACAACAATGCCGAGGCGCGCAGCAACCTGGGGTCCATGCTGCTGGAAGTCGGCCGGTTTGATGAGGCCGCCGACCTGTTCCGTTCGGCCACGCATATCGACCCGGCCATCGCCGAGGCATGGAACGGCCTGGGTATGGCGCGACGGCATAGCGGGCATATCAGCGAGGCGCTCGAATGTTATCAACGGGCCATCGCACTGAAACCCGATTACGCGGATGCGTTCAACAATCTCGGTGATGCCTGTCGCCAGCTGGGCGACAGTGAGCGCGCCATCGCGTATTTCCGCCAGGCGCTCGCGCTGCGTCCGGGGTTCATTGATGCACGCAGCAATCTGTTGTTCACACTCAGCCACCACGTCCTGCTCCCCCCCGCCGACCTGGTCGACGCCCACCGCGAGTGGGACCGGA
>VBWC01000005.1:0-2924 GCA_006218035.1 Gammaproteobacteria bacterium | reverse complement strand
CTCGCCGCCCATCACCGCGACCGGGTCGAGGTGTTTTGCTACGCCAATGTCGCCAATCCCGATGACGTCACCGCGCGACTGCGCGCGAGTGCCGATCACTGGTGCCCGACCATCGGGATGACGGATGAGCAACTGGCCAAACGTATCCATAGTGACGGCATCGATATCCTGGTCGATCTCGCCGGCCACACGGCCGGGCATCGATTGGGGGCATTTTGTTATAAGCCGGCACCGGTGCAGGTGACGTATCTGGGCTATTGCGCGACGACCGGGCTTGAGACCATGGATTACTGGATTACCGATGCGGTGATTCATCCGATAGATACGATCGAGCAGGCCGTCGAGACCATTGTCCGGTTGCCGCGCTGCTGGGTTGGTTATCAGCCGTCGCCGGAGAGTGAGATTCTGCAGGCGTTGCCGGGAGCTATGCTGTTTCTGAAGGCGCGCCAGTATGCAGATGACAAGACGCGGGCTCGGCTCATCGATCAGTTTGCCCGTCACGGCATCGCGGCATCGCGGCTGAGGATCGAGCCGGCCGGTTCGATGGCGGAGTATCTGGCTGCGTATCATGATGTCGATATCGCGCTGGATCCGTTTCCGCGGACCGGCGGCGTGACGACGGCGAATGCGCTATGGATGGGGGTGCCGGTGATTACCTTGGCCGGGGACCGGTTTATCGAGCGGCACAGTGCGAGTCTGCTCTATGCCGTGGGTCATGCGGATTGGGTGGCGACTTCGGTTGAAGAATACAGAGAGAAGATTCTCACGCTCGCGCGCGATCCGGAGCAGCGCCGGGCGTCGCGCTCCCTGCAGCGCGAGGTGATGGCGGTCTCTCCGCTGCTCGATGCGGAGGGACTGGCGACGCAGATGGAGGATACGTTCCGGCGGTGGTGGAAACGGTATCTCGGGAAGGCGTGACGCCGCACGGTTTCCGCATTCAATCATCGATGTAGGGTGGGTTAGGCGCTTGCGTCGTAACCCACCAATCCGTCGCCGAAGGCGACTCCATCTTTTATTGTTCCCCCTCTCCCTGATGGAGGGTCGGGGTGACGACTGCATGGATGCAGCAGGTACAAGCCCATGGATGGGCGAGGTAGAGTCGTGCCGGGAGCAACGACCGAGAGCAACGCATGGAGCGGTTGCCGAGGGAATCTTTCGTGTCGCCTGTGGCGACTCCTAAATTTAGATGCAGGCTCCAGCGCCCGCCGGCGTGTTTCTTTTCTTTGCGCGGCCAAAGAAAAGAAACCAAAAGAAACGCCGCCCGCAGACCTAGTCTCGCTACGCGAGACTCCCCTGCGCTTCTCGCCCGCATTGGCGCTCACGCAAACTCACACCCCTGCGGGGCGCTCAGACACGCGTTCGCTTCTCCCAATGCCGGCTCCGATGCTCGGCAACGTCTGGATGGGGTTAAAGAGTATGCCTCCTATTGCTCGCTTCCTTCGCCTACAACAGAATTGCTTGGCACACCCGGCAGACCCGATCCAACGGATCAAATTGGAGTTGACAGAATCAATTAATGCATCTAACGTATCCGAAATCCTCTTGATGGATGGTTAATCCGATGACTGGCAAAAATTACTCCTTAGATGCGCTAAACAAATTTTTCGACTTTGCGGCCGAAAAGGGCTTACTCAAGCGGAATACCGCATTAAGCAGGAAATTGGCTGCAAACAAAATCTTAGCGGTACTCGACGAATCAGAAAAGGCCGATCTTCGTAATGCTGACATAAGCAAGGCATTCGAGCGTTTTCAGAATTTGCAGGGCACAGATTATAAGCCTGACAGTTTACAAGTTTACCTGAGCCGTTTGCGTACCGCTTTATCCGACTTCACGTCGTATGTGGACAACCCCGCTGCTTACAAACCGACCGGCGCCCAGCGAGCCAGCCCAAAAGGAAAACGTGAGGCGGACAACAAAATAGCAGTTAAAAATGAAGGTGGCCGCGCAGAACAGGGAACCCCAGATTCTCACGACTCCCAGCATATAGTTGTACCCGTTCCATTGCGTGAAGGTCTTACTGTCAAAATCAGTAACCTGCCGTCAGATTTAACTGCGGCAGAAGCGGGAAGGTTGGCTGCAATTATTAAAGCGTACGCAGTTATCGGAGGTGATTAAAAAGGGGGCCGCGATGCGACCCCCTCGCTTCGTAGGAGAATGGGAAGCCCACTTCGCCCACGGTTGGCACTTGAAAGCGTAGAGGATTCTCTTCCATCAATCAATTAGTTGGGCATTGCTTCCCTCCCCAGCTGAGGTTGATGTTATGACTGTAGCTAAGCCAGCACCCACCGGTTTTAGATGGGTGTATTGTCGATATAGGCGCGTCAAGAACAGTCACCGCGTACTTGATGCCCATGATTATGGGTATAAGACATGGCGGTTTTTAGTGCGTTCTAAATAGAGTGGTGCGACAGAGGCTCGAACATGCCTCTGTCGCATTCTTCGATGAAATCTAAAAGATTAGCTGCCGCAACGTCACTTTCACAGCTATTGGCGCGGCGAAGGGAAACAGGACGTTAACCAACAATCCTAAATGCGGCCCACGCTTTCCCCCGTCCAGATGCGGGCGGCCTTCTCTTTGATTACTTTCTCTTGGCCGCGCAAGAGAAAGTAATCGGCCGTCCAGACGCCCCCGGCAATTTAATTAAAGGTGTCGCCGCAGGCGACAACCCTGTTGGGTTACGCGATGCTCCACCCAACCTACAATGATTTTACCGCGCAAGGAAAAGAAACACGCCGCGCGGGCGCGGGAGCCAGCAGGTAAATTTAGGAGTCGCCTTCGGCGACAACCTTGGTGGGTTACGCGAAACAGCATTTGCGCTTGAGTCGCCTGCGGCGACGGCTTGGTGGGTTACGACGCGATGCGTCTAACCCATACATGGACGCCCACTCTTTGCCAAGCTTTCACTCGGTGATGCCAGAAGGT
>VBWC01000004.1:35536-314462 GCA_006218035.1 Gammaproteobacteria bacterium | reverse complement strand
ACCGTCGTGGTGGCTACAGGAACTGGAAATCCCGAGATGATTCGGGGGGAAACCTCAGGGTCAGAGCCCTTAATATTCGAGGACATCGAGAGAACAATGCAGCTTCTTCGAAGTGCACTGGTGATTGTTCAAGAAAGCCTGTCAGTATTGCCAAATGTCAAAGCCACCTATGACCAAGCAGCCATATAACTTCGCGTTCGAGGCCGACGCGGTGAGACAGCGCACCGTTTCCTGTTGTATCCGTGCCCCGCGCGGCTCAACGCAGCGTTATGCGTTCCAAAGATTCTGCCGAGCTGCCATAATAACCACATGAGCCCGACAGTATTCCGAGAGAAAGGCTATCGCTTTTTCTTCTTCTCCCGCGAGGAGTCACGGATGCATGTTCACGTCTATTGCAGCGACGGTGAGGCAAAATTTTGGCTTGAGCCGCATATCGAGCTGGCCAACAACTATCGGCTTTCACGAGGTCAACTCAGAGAGATCGAGCAAATTATCGAGGTACACCACGATGAGATCAAGCGCGCTTGGCACAAACACTTCCCTAGTTGAAGTCACGCACATTTCGAATCATGGCGTATGGCTGTTGGCTGGCGGTTACGAGCTATTCATGTCTTACGACAATTTCCCTTGGTTCAAGGATGTATCTGTGGGCAAGATTCTAAACGTCGAGGAGCCGACGCCGGGACACTATTACTGGCCTGATCTGGACGTTGATTTGACCAAAGAAATAATTTCGCATCCCGAGCGCTTCCCACTCAGGGCAAAGTAAGATTAAAGGGGACACCCACTAGCCGACCCTAAGTCAAGAGCGGTTGTTCCGGTCGAACCCGTTTCCTCATGCATGGCTACGACCGAGTCGTGCCTGTCACCAGTATTAAAGGGGTCACGTTATGCGCCGGCGTGTTACCGCGGCGAATCGTCTGGCGTTCGTGGGGTGAGATGATCGCCGGTCAACGGCACAAACGCGACCGGCAGCAGAACTTCGGTGGTGATTTTCCCGTCCATGTCCTTTCTGAGCAGCACCAGGTCCTGGCCGAACCTGGACCCGAGCGGCACGACCATGCGCCCGCCGCGTTTCAGCTGATCGATCAGCGGCGGCGGAATCATCGGCGCGGCGGCGGTGACGATAATCGAGTCATATGGCGCGTGTTCCGGCCAGCCGAACCAGGCGTCGCCGGTACGGATGACGACGTTGTCGTAGCCGAGTTTTTGCAGTCGCCGCGCCGCTTCTTCGCCGAGTGCCGCGATGGTTTCGACCGTATATACGGTTTTTACCAGTTGCGACAACACCGCCGCCTGGTATCCGGAGCCGGTTCCCGCCTCGAGCACGATGTGATGGCTCTCGGGCTCAAGCAGTTCGGTCATGATCGCCACGATGTAGGGCTGGGAAATCGTTTGCCCGTTGCCAATCGGTAATGGCTCGTTGGCATAGGCGTACGTCTGCATGTCCGGCGGTACGAATTCGTGACGCGGTACCGCCATCATGGCGTCGATCACCCGCTGGCTGAGCGTGTCGCGGTGAATCATGTGACGTGTATACGTCACCTCTTCCCGGATTTCATCGACCATCCGTTTTCGCTTGTTTTCAAAAGTGATTTCCATACACGTCAGCGATATCTTGCCATCATCGGCGGTGAATTAATTTTACTTGCATTCAGGTGCCGGACTGGTATCTTTCGATAGTAGGGTCTGTGACGCGTACCTGTCACTCGCCCGGCGCGGCACTCCAGTTTTCCGGACATTCGGTGATTGCAACACAGGATACCAGATGGCGGAGACCACTCATCGAAACGTCATTGATCTCGCGGCGCCGCCTCACGCCTGCCGTAATTGCGGGTTGTTGCAACTGTGCGATCCTGGCCAGATGACGACACCGGCGGTCGAGCAGCTGAGTGCCATTGTTCGTCACCGCGTACCGCTGGCGCGCGGCGCCGCCCTGTTTCATGAAGGTGATCCCTTCCGGTCCATCTACGTCGTGTTTTCCGGTGCGATGAAGACATTTACCTGTAGCTATGATGGCGACGAGCAGATCATGGCTTTCTATCTGGCCGGTGAGCTGGTCGGCGTGGATGGTGTACATACCGGCAGTCACGGCAGCAGTGCCGTGGCGTTGGACCGGGCCAGCGTCTGCGAAATACCGTTTGAAAAACTGGAAACGCTGGCGCAGGACATCCCCGGTCTGTTGCACCAGATGCTGTGCATGATGAGCAAGGAAATCCTGCAGGACGAGGAAACCATGTTGCTGCTCGGGAAAAAAACCGCGGATGAACGTCTGGCGTCATTGTTGTTGAGTCTTGCGCGGCGTTTCCGGGAGCAGGGGTATTCGGCGCAAGAGTTCCATCTGCCGATGTCGCGCGACGATATCGCCAATTACCTCGGACTGGCGCATGAAACCGTCAGCCGGTTGTTCAGCCGGTTTCAGCGGCAGGGATTACTTACGGTGCGGGGCAAGCACGTCTGCGTCGACAATCTCGCGCAACTGGAAATTCTTGCGGGCGTCCCGGGTGCTGGCGTAAAGACCGGCCGGGCGGGACAGATTATCTGACGGCCACGCTTGCCGGCCGAGCCGTTTCGCCGCTGGCCGCCGGTTCCGTCAATATCTCCCGTATGCGGTGGAAAGCGTCCTGACTGATCGACGAGAAAAGAAATCCCATGCCGTGTGACGAGGAGTGTACGACATAGGCCGACAGTCGCTCCCGTTTACTGACATCTTCGTACAGCAACTCGATCTCCACCGGCGAGTGCGGTGGCAGGATGGCCAGCCGTGTCGGCCTGACCGAGATGCCGCCCAGCCCGATATCGCGCGCCGGGCATATACTCACTGGCAGGCCTTGATAGTAGAGGAGCACGTCAAGCGACACCGGTTTGCGCAAACTATAGCGATGTTCCATGCCCACTTACCTCCATCATCGACTTGCCCGGATTATGCGTCGATTTCTTTTGCTTTCCTCGCTTGCAGCCCCGGAATGCCGCCCTTACGGGAAGTTGCCTGTATGCTTAAAACATACTATAAGGGTGGTGGGCCAGCGGTGCCTTGACATGGATCAATAAAAACAATTTTTATACCAAAACCATAACGTAACCAGGGGTCGCCGTGTTCTATGTCTCCACCCGCCAATCGTCCTGATCAACGCGGCGGCGCGCCGAAAATTGCTCCCCGCGCTGTCGTGCTACTCGTTGATGATCAATCAATGGTCGCGGAGGCGGTACGCCGCATGCTTGCCGATCAGCCGGACATCGCCTTTCATTACTGCGGAGACCCGCGCGAGGCGGTGCGGAAGGCCGCGGAGATCGATGCGACCGTTATCATTCACGATACCCGGCCCGAGATTGACGGCATGAGCCTCGTGAAGTACTTCCGGTTGCAACCGGCGACGCAGGGCATAAGTATTATCGTGCTATCGTCCAACGACGATGCGGCAAGCAAAGCCGGGGCGTTTCGTGATGGTGCGAACGACTACCTGGTCAAGATGCCGGACAAGGTCGAACTTGTTTCCCGCATTATGGCGCATACCAGAACCTCTCTGGCGCGCGCCGATAACGATGACGGCATCGACCAGTTACGCAACAGGCTTAACCAGCAACAACAGATCAATTCGTTGTTGAAGCGACTGTCCGACCGTGACGAGGTGACCGCGGTATCGAATCGCCGCAGCTTCATTGATCTGCTGGAAAGGGAATGGCGTCGCGGCGCGCGCGAGAATCGGGAACTCTCCGTGGTTCTGACGGCGATTAACGGCTTTGACGCCTATCACAAGCATTATGGTGAACAGCGCGCCAACGATTGTCTTGCCAAGGTTGCGCAGGCGATCCGGGGCACGTTGATGAGGCCGGGTGACGTGGTTGGACGGTATGGCAAGGCAGAATTCGCCACGTTGATGCCGGGAACCGGCCGCGGCGGCGCGCAGGCCGTCGCCGCTCGCATGTGCACCGCCGTCGAGGACCTGGATATAAAACACGCGCATCTCGACAAAGGCGATCAGGTGACGGTGCGGGTCGGCGTTGCCACCTGCATGCCGAATCATGAGGCGTCTTCGCAAGTATTGCTGCAGGCCGCCGAGCAGGCGCTGACCAAGCAGTAATCGCCGTGCCGATCAACGCGACGGCGTGCCTCCCGGCTGGTCTATAGGCAGTATCGCCGGGAGCGAATCAATGGCACGAAAATTTATCCGTCATCCCTCGGATATTCCGATCGAGGTTTCCCCCGGGCACGCCGCCGATGCGGAGACGAAGACGCTCAGTAACGTCAGTCACGGCGGTTTATCTTTCGTTGCGCGTGAACATCACCGCATCGGCAGCATACTCGACATACGTATTCCGGTCTCGTGTCCGGCATTCGAAACCTCCGCTCGCGTCGCGTGGTCACGCGAGGAAAACGGCCGGTTCGTCATCGGTGTCGAGTTCCTCGATAAGGAAGACGTATTCCGCATGCGCATGGTCGAGCAGGTGTGCTACATCGAGCATTACCGAAAGGAGGTCGGGCTGAAGGAAGGCCGCGACCTCACCAGCGAACAGGCGGCTCTCGAATGGATAGAAAAAAGCGCCGAGGATTTCCCCGACCCGGATGACGATACCTCCGGCGAAACACGCTGACAGCCGCGCGGCGGTATGGTCTATACGCTGTTCAGGTATTTGTTACTATACGATCAAGTTCCGGATCAATGGGCGCCAGCGCGGTGGATAGTGTCGCCGTGTTTGCCGTGTCTCCGGCCAATACCGGCCAGCAAGAACCAATAAACCGATAACCACTGGTTTCGCCACATGTCCGATATCACGTCATTGTCACCCGAGCAGCTTTACAATCGCTGTAATCCGGAGGAGTTTCGCTTTAATTCCACAGCGGATCTCGAGGACCTCGCCGAAGTTGTCGGCCAGGCAAGGGCGATGGAGGCGCTGAGTTTCGGCATTGGCATCCGGCGCGAGGGATACAACCTGTTCGCGCTGGGCCCGCCCGGTACCGGCAAGCATTCGATCATCGCTCAATTGCTGCGCCGCCAGGCGGCGACCGAGCCGGTGCCGCCGGACTGGTGTTACGTCAACAATTTCGCCGACCCGCACAAGCCGGTGGCGCTGCGCCTGCCGCCGGGCAAGGGCGTTCAGTTGCGCGACGACGTCGATATCGTGGTCGAGGGCCTGCACGAGGCTGTGCCGGCGGCCTTTGATAGCGATGATTACCGTGCGCGCGTGGCGAAGATCGAGCAGGAATTCGAAACACGTGAGCGCGACGCGCTGGAGCAAGTACAGCACGCAGCGGAAGAGAGGAATGTTTCGCTGGCACGGACGCAGTCCGGCTTTGCGTTTGCCGCCATGCGCAACCGCAAGGTGCTTAATGCGGAGGAATTCGAGAAACTGCCGAAAAAGGATCGCGAAGGTATCGAGAAGGATATTCTCGAACTTCAGGAGCAACTCGAGCGCACCATCCGCCAGGTGCCGCGCTGGAAGCAGGAGGCCCGCAGTCGCATCAAGGCGCTGAATCGCGAGATCGCGACCCTGGCGGTCCGGCATTTTCTGGATGATCTGCGCGGGAAATTCAGCGCCTTCCCGCCGGTAGCCGCGTATCTGAACGCCTTCGAAAACGACGTGATCGACCATGTCGAGAGTTTTCGCCGGGCGGAGGACGGGCAGCGCACATTTTTCGGCATGGCGTTGCCGGCGTCGGCAACGCCGTCGCAAAACCGGTACCGGGTCAATGTGCTGGTTGCTCACGGCGATGCGCAGGCTTCGCCCGTCATATACGAGGACAGCCCGTCCTACCAGTCGCTGGTCGGGCGTGTCGAGCACCTTGCCGAAATGGGCGCGCTGGTTACCGATTTCACCATGATCAAGCCGGGCGCCTTGCACAAGGCGAATGGCGGTTACCTGATACTGGATGCACGCAAGGTGTTGTTGCAACCGTACGCGTGGGAAGGGTTGAAACGTGCGCTCAGCTTCAACGCCATCCGCATCGAGTCGCTGGGCCAGATGTTGAGCCTTGTCAGTACCGTGTCGCTGGAGCCGGAGTCAATACCGCTGGACATCAAGTTAGTCCTGATCGGCGACGGCCTGCTGTACTACCTGTTGTCGTTCTATGACCCGGAATTTTGCAAGCTGTTCAAGGTGGCGGTCGACTTCGATGATCGCATGGATCGTACCGCCGGCAATCACGATCTTTATGCACGGTTGATCGCGACACTGATACGCAAGGAGGGCCTCAAGCATATGGACCGGGGCGCCGTGGCGCGCGTAATCGAGCACAGCTCACGCGTTGTGGATGATGCGGAGCGCCTGTCAACGCATATGCACGGTATCGCCGATCTGTTGCGCGAAGCGGATTACTGGGCCAATCGTAACCGCCGTGACACGATCACCGCCAGCGACGTCGACAATGCTATCAATGCGCGGATCTTCCGTCTTGACCGCGTGCGCGAGCGCGTTTATCAGGCGATCGCCCGCGGTACCTTGTTGATCGATACACAGGGTGAAAAGGTCGCCCAGGTCAATGCGTTGACCGTGGTCGATATGGGCCACTTCCGGTTTGGGCAACCCTCCCGCGTGACGGCGCGCGTGCGCATGGGCGAAGGCGACGTCATTGATATCGAGCGTGAGGTCGAGCTGGGTGGCCCGCTGCACTCGAAAGGCGTGCTGATCCTGACCGGATTTCTCGGGTCGCGCTATGCGCAGCAGTTTCCGTTGTCGGTAGCCGCCACGCTCGTGTTCGAGCAGTCCTACGGCGGGGTCGAGGGCGACAGCGCGTCGCTTGCCGAATTGTCCGCGCTGATATCCGCGCTGGCGAATGTGGCGATCAAGCAGTCGCTCGCGATCACAGGGTCGGTCAACCAGCATGGGCAGGTGCAGGCCATCGGTGGCGTGAACGAGAAGATCGAAGGGTTCTTCGATATCTGTAACGCGCGCGGATTGAATGGACTACAAGGTGTGCTGGTCCCCGCATCGAACGTCAAGGACCTGATGTTGCGCGCCGACGTCGTGCAGGCGGTGCGCGACCGGAAATTTTCCGTGTATCCGATCGAAACCGCCGATCAGGCGATAACGCTGCTTACCGGCATGAACGCGGGTGAACGTGATGACACCGGCGAGTTTCCGCCGGGCACGGTGAACCGGCTGGTAGAGGCCCGGTTGATCGAGTGGGCCGAAAAGCGTCGCGTTCTAGTATCGTCGGCTGGCGACGAATTAATACACTGACCCGTATTACAGGTCCTTGTCCGGCTGGCGATGTGACCACGACCGCGGTATCGTGCCATAGACTATGGTGATATGGTCGCTCATCGAAACAAGCGGGGTACACCTATGAACCACATGATCGCATCTCTTTTTTCAATCACACTGCTCGGCATCAGCACAATCTCAGCCGGTATCGCCGCGCCGGCCGACGTAACGTCGATGGAAGAGGCGGCAGTCCGTGAAGAAGTGGTGTCCGAGGGGCAGGCCGCGGTCGCCGCGCCGGCGATGGAGCCGGTACGAGCGACTGCCGCGACCGGGGGCAGCGTTGTGCGCGCGGTGTTCACGACGATGATGCGCGATCGCGAGCCGATGGATGACATAACGAAACTCGGTACCGACGTCGGGCAGGTATATTTCTTCACCGAACTCGGCGACATGAACGGGCAGCGCGTTACACATCGCTGGCAACACAATGGCGACGTGATGGCCGAGGTGTCGTTCGATGTCCGTGGTTCGCGCTGGCGTGTCTGGTCGAACAAAACGCTGACGCCACAGTTAACGGGGACCTGGAAGGTGACGGTGCTGGATGGTAGCGGTGGTGTTGTTCACGAGGCGACGTTCGAATACGTCGCGCGAAATTCCGCCGCCGGGCAATAGCATTGGCTCGGCGGATCAGGCTGGCGTCATGCCGGTCCGGTCGAATACCCGGCGTGTCTCGAACACGCGCGCACCAAAACGCCTGCCGTTGACCCGCATCGTGCGCTTCAGCGCAAAGTCGAACAGGAGTGGATTGGACTTACGGAGCCTCGCAATCGCGGCGGCCTGTGGTTGCGTCAGGTAGCCTTTGTCGTGCATATGGCGCATGGAATACAGCGGCAGGATGCCGGGCAACGGATAATCGGAACCGTTGACGAGGCGGTGATGCCAGTCGTCGCGCATCACCAGAGTTTCCAGCGCTATATCGATGCGATTGAGTTGCGTAATACCGGAAATATCGCCGTAAAGGCGCGAGTCATAACGCGGCTCATCCATCAGGCGTGCAAACAAGTCGAAATTTCCGACTGTGCCGGTACCGGCCCTTGTCCAGATCGACGCCCGCGCCGAGCGACGCACAATGGGCAACGATCACCGTGACGCCATGCTCCAGCGCCTGCGATGGCGGCCAGAAAATTCCATCTGTATATCAACGTTATCCCCGGTGTGGCCGGATTACGCGCTGGCGCTGGATTTCACGCGGCACACTATTTACCATAACTGTATTGACTCCAGAGACTATTCACGTAATTTATAGCATTAATAACATCCTGGTCCTGTTTGGCGGCAATTCCGGTTTTGAACATCACATTCATGTTGGGGAGATAGTGAAATGATACGCGTAACAGCAGTGGCGGCTTTGTTGATTCTGGCGGGTGTCGGGTGCAGCAAGGAGCAGCCGGCGACCAACGCAAGCGCCGAACCGGCAGCACCGGCGAAATCGGTCGTACAAACCCCCGTTGAGGAGCTGCCGATGGCGCCTGACGAGGTGATTGCGACCGATGAAGGTTCGCTCGGCGGCGGTGCCGACGAGGCGATGGCGTTTGCGCCGGAGGATACCGAATTACTGTCCGATGACGATCTCGCCGCAATGGACGATGCAGCGGGGAAGGTGGCCGACAACGTGACGGAGGAAGTCGCCGGCCTGAAGAATCAGGTTACCGAGTCCGATCTCGCTGCCATTGATGCCGCCGAAGCGGCTGCGGAAATGGACGGCATGGCCGCTGACACACGGAACTCGGTCACCGTGCTCGAACAGGACGCCGCGTTGCAACTGGCGCAGAAGAGCGGTTGTCTCGCCTGCCACGCCATTGATCACAAGGTGGTGGGTCCCGCCTGGGCCGACGTTGCGGAAAGGTATCGCGGCGCCGACGGTGTGCGCGAGCAATTGATCAACAAGGTCAAGACGGGCGGCAAGGGTAACTGGACCGATCTCACCAAGGGCGTTCCGATGCCGCCGTATTCGCCGCGCGTCGCCGATGCGGACATCGCGCAGCTCGTAGACTTTGTTCTGTCGCTGGCGACCGAGTAACGCGTTGGTTTCGTAGCGGCACGACGAACAGGGTCTTATCGCGATGCATGTCTCTTGTAATCCGCGCCGGGTGCGGCGCGATTGCCTGCGCATACTGGCCATCGCCGTGTTAATGACGGCGATGGCCGGTTGTGCATCGTTGACCCGCAAGACCGAGCCGCCGGCCGTCAGTCTCGCCGGTATCCAGTTGCTCGAGCTGGGGCTGCTGGAACAGCGTTATCTGTTGCGGCTGCGCATCCAGAATCCGAACGATTTCGCGCTGCCGATCGAGGGGATGGATTACCGCGTGGTGCTCAACGACGCCGACTTCGCGCGCGGTGTCAGCCGGCATGATGTATCGGTGCCGGCATTCGACAGCGCGATTCTGGAGGTCGAGGGCGTCAGCAACCTGTCGAGCGTGTTCGGCCAGTTGCAAAGGCTGGGATCGGGGCCCCCGCAGACCTTCACCTACGCGCTGACCGGTCATGTGAAACTCAGTAATTATCTGCTCAAGCTGCCGTTCGAATACCGCGGTGAAATCAATCTGACAATGCCATAGGCATCCGCCGGCGTCGTTCCGCCCTGATACTATCCATGGTATAACCCTTGCGATCGCGGCTGCGATAGCCGGATCGCTTTCGTCAATGCGCATATAACGGTCAGGGCCGCCATGAAGTACGATGACCTGCGGGATTTTATCAGCCAACTTGAAAAGCAGGGTGAGCTGAAGCGTATCAGTGTCGAGGTGGATCCATATCTCGAAATGACCGAGATCTGCGATCGCACGTTGCGGGCCAATGGACCCGCGCTGTTGTTCGAGCATCCGAAGGGTTTCAATATTCCCGTCCTTGGTAATCTGTTCGGTACGCCGCACCGTGTCGCGATGGGCATGGGCGAGGACTCCGTCACCGCGCTGCGTGAGGTCGGCAAGTTGCTCGCCGCTCTGAAGGAGCCCGAGCCGCCGAAGGGTATGCGCGATGCATGGGAAAAACTGCCCATGTATAAAAAGGTGTTCGACATGGCGCCGAAGATGGTTAAGAACGCGCCGTGCCAGCAGAACGTCATCGAAAGCGCCGACGTCGATTTATCGAAACTGCCGATCCAGACCTGTTGGCCGGACGATGCCGGCCCGCTGATCACCTGGGCACTTGTCGTTACGAAAGGTCCATACAAGGAACGGCAGAACATGGGCATCTACCGCCAGCAGGTGATAGCCCGCAACAAGCTCATCATGCGCTGGCTCAGCACACGAGGCGGCGCACTCGATTTCCGCGACTGGCAGCAGGCGCATCCCGGTGAAAAGTTTCCTGTTGCGGTGGCACTGGGCGCCGACCCCGCGACGATACTCGCGGCCGTGACACCGATACCGGACAGCCTGTCGGAATACGCCTTCGCCGGGCTGTTGCGCGGCGCCAGGACCGAACTGGTGAACTGCCAGACGAACGATTTGCAGGTGCCCGCGAGCAGCGAATTTGTGCTCGAAGGGTATATCTCGCCGGGCGAGGAAGCGGACGAAGGTCCGTTTGGCGATCACACCGGCTACTACAACGAGGTCGAGCGCTTTCCGGTGTTTACCGTCGAGCGCATAACGCATCGTCACAATCCGATCTATCACAGCACCTATACCGGCCGTCCGCCGGATGAGCCAGCGGTGCTGGGTGTCGCGCTGAACGAAGTGTTCGTGCCGCTGTTGCAAAAGCAGTTTCCGGAGATCGTCGATTTCTATCTGCCGCCGGAGGGCTGTTCATACCGGCTTGCCGTCGTCACGATGAAGAAACAGTATCCCGGCCATGCCAAGCGCGTGATGTTCGGCGTCTGGTCATTCCTGCGTCAGTTTATGTATACCAAGTTCGTCATCGTGACCGACGATGATGTAAATGCGCGCGACTGGAAGGATGTGATCTGGGCAATGACCACGCGCATGGACCCGGCGCGCGACACGGTTTTGATTGAAAATACGCCGATCGATTATCTCGATTTTGCATCGCCGGTATCCGGTCTCGGTTCCAAAGCCGGTTTCGACGCCACGGCCAAGTGGCCGGGCGAAACCACCCGACAATGGGGCAGGCCGATACACATGAGTGATGAAATAAAGCAGCGCGTCGACGACATGTGGGAGAAACTCGGGATTTGATCGCCAAGGCCGAGACAGTGCGTAGTGTCGGCATCAGGAAACATGGATGAAAAAACAGGCAAGTATTTTTGGTCGATCGGTATGGCTGGCGATCGGCTGTTGTTTCGTGTCCGCAGGCGCGCACGCAGAGATATACAAGTATCAGGATGAGCAGGGTGGTTGGCACTTCAGTGACAGGCCGCCGGCCAGCAGCGCCAAAACGGAGGTTCTCGACGGCGCTGGCAAGAAAACCAGCGGATCGGCCCCAGCCTCCAGGGATCTGGAGGCCGAACTGAACAAGAAGTATCAACCCCGCTCGCCGATTGATGAAGCGACGCTTGCCGTTGTCGCCATCGAAACGCCGCTGGGGTCCGGTTCCGGATTCTTTTTTTCGGATGACGGCTATATTCTGACCAACAAACATGTGGTCAAGCCGGCCGAAACCAACCAGTGGCAGGAGTTGCAGGGCGCCGTCAGCGAAAAAGACCAGGAGCTCAAGGACTATAAAAAAGCGCTGGCGCGCCGCAGCGAGGACCTGGCGGAGATGCGCCAGGCGTTGGCCGACTACGAAAAGGAAATCGACCGAAAGGCCGGTTCCGGCCGGCGTGCCGCGGAAGCCGAGTACCGCATTCTCAATGAGCGTTACCAGAAATATAACGGTGAGTATCTGGAGTTAAAAAAGAACTTTGCGTCCCACGAGCGGGAATTCAGCAGCGCTCGATCGGAATTCGAGCTGCAGAGCGGTGCGGCCGTCCTGGCGCGGAATTTCAAGGTTACCCTGAAAGACAACACCCGACTTTCTGCCCGCCTCGTTGCGGTCAGCCAGCAGCACGACCTTGCATTGTTAAAGCTGGACGGATATAAAACACCGTCCATAAAGCAGGGAAGTACCGGCCTGCTGTCGCAAGGGATGACCGTGTTTGCGGTCGGCAGTCCGATGGGCATGAAAGACTCCGTCACTTCCGGCGTGGTGTCGGGCCTCCGCGACGGGTACGTGGTCACCGATGCCCAGATCCTGCCCGGCAACAGCGGCGGGCCGCTGTTGACCAGCGAAGGCCAGGTGGTCGGTGTCAATACGGCCAAAATGGCAAGTTCCGCGACGGCCGAGGGGTTCGGTATGGCGATCTCTATTGATATCGTCCAACAGGAATTCCGCAAAATGCGGGAAAATTGATTGTACTGCGACATGCACCAGAATCTTATCCAAAGGAGAAACAAGATGAATCGCGTCATACCTGGCGTGCTACCCGGCAATCGCCGTCGCACAAGAAATTATTTTCAAAACGGCGCCATTGCGTTGTTGGTTCTGGCCGTCGTCGGCTGTGCGACAGTCGGGCATGACTTTCCGGCCGGTAAGGTCGGGGCCTTACAGATCGGCAAGACAACCAAGGAAGAAGTTCGCGCGATGTTCGGCACGCCGTGGCGCACCGGCATCGAAGACGGCCGCCAGACCTGGACCTACGGAAAATATCGCTACAGCATGTTCGCGCCGGCGAAGACGCAGGACCTTGTCATCCGTTTCAACGACCAGGGCAACGTCGTGTCCTATACCTATAACACGACCGAGCATGGCGAGTAGCCGGCAACCCGCATCGGCGCCTGCGTACGTCAGGCGCCAGGCGCTGGATGATCAACCCGACGCGTGATATTTCGACATCATTCCCGCGCAAGCGGGGATCCAGTCGTCCACGGATGACTGTCGTATGACAATCGTACTGTTTGTTGCCGGACTTGTTCTTCTTGTGGTTGGGGCGGAAGTGCTGATCAGAGGCGCCAGCCGGCTGGCTGCGGCGGCCGGTATATCGCCATTGATCATCGGGCTCACCGTCGTCGCGTTCGGCACCAGTTCGCCGGAACTCGCGGTCAGCGTCAAGTCAGCGCTCGCCGATCAGGCCGGTATCGCCGTCGGGAATGTCATTGGCAGCAATATCTTCAACGTCCTGTTCATCCTCGGTGCCGCGGCGCTGGTCGCACCGCTGGTCGTCGCGCAGCAACTGATACGCATCGACGTGCCGTTGATGATCGCCGTATCCGCGCTCACGCTCATATTTGCGATGGACGAAGAATTCACCCGCATTGAAGGCGTCGTGCTGTTTGCCGGGCTGTTGGCGTACATCGCATTTCTGATCCGCCAGAGCCGCCGCGAAAGCAAAGCGGTGCAGGCGGAGTACGCGCGGGAATACGGCGAGCCGAAAGAAAAAGCCAGAGGCGGCTGGCTGATAAACGTCGCGCTGGTGATCGGCGGACTTGCCTTGCTGGTGCTCGGTTCACGGTGGCTGGTCGACAGCGCTGTGGTGATTGCGCAGTACTTCGCAGTCAGTGACCTCGTCATCGGTCTGACGATTGTCGCCGCCGGTACATCGCTGCCCGAATTGTTCACGTCTGTTATCGCCGGCATCCGCGGCGAGCGCGATATCGCCGTCGGTAACATCATCGGCAGCAACCTGTTCAACATCATGGGTGTGCTCGGCGTGGCCAGCATTGTTGCGCCATCCGGCATTGACGTATCACCGGCGGCGGTAAGCTTCGATATACCGGTCATGATTGCGGTTGCGTTCGTCTGCCTGCCGATATTTTTCACCGGTGGCGTGATCTCGCGCTGGGAAGGCGCGCTGCTGCTCGGCTATTACCTTGCGTACACGGCATACCTGATACTCGATACGACGCACCACGATACGCTGCCGATGTTCAGCATGGCGATGCTGTACTTCGTACTTCCGCTCACCGCGCTGACGCTAAGCGTGGTCACATTTCAGGCGGCGCGCAAACGCCCCTAGTCGATCGCGGCGCCCCGCGGAAAGCATAGAGATGATGATCACCTTTCGAGTTTTGGCGCTCGATGTGTGTCCGGTTTAGTTGACGACGTATTCGTAACGATGACCGGCATGAAGACATCTGCAACCGGTAGTCTGTCCAGGCGCAGGGCGCGGTAGCGTCGTTGCCGATGTCGACGAGCGCCCGATGCGAGGCGCCCCGGCGTTCGATCAGTTCGATGACCTTGCGTTTGGCGCACTGATGTTTCGGAACGTAAGCCCGTAGTTGCGGTCTGAGCAGTGTGAGCAGATCTTGTTCCGGCGCTGTCTTCCATTGCCGTTGTCCTATCAGGTAGCATGCCGTATGTCTCGTTTAATCCACAGGCTGATCGGGGTCCTCGTATGGACGCGTTACGCCACGCATATCGTGACCAGTATGGTGCTGGTTTTCGCCACAGGAATGCTTGGAATTTATCTGTTTTATGAAATTATCGAGGCGGCACATGCGCACTCGCTGATCGAGGGGTTTCTTCGGTCGCTGACGGCACCAGAGATTATTGAGAACGGCGACGAATAAATTTCGTCGGGATGCCGCCCTGGAAAATAGTGTACTGGCGCATCGGGACGGGGTAGTTCCGGTCCCAATCGATTCGAGGTATTGTATTGCCTGGCGCCTCGGCATGGGATCGGGCGGCAGGCCGCGCTGTCGGGATACCGCCGCAACTACCGGGCGGGGCCGGCCTCATTTCAGGGAGAATAGCGATGAGCAAGCAATTCGCGCAATTCACCGGCGACATTCCCGAAAACTACCATCGGGGGCTCGGTCCTCATCTATTCATGGACTATGGCCGCGATATCGCCCGGCGGGCGGCGGCGTTGCAGCCGCGTCGGCTATTGGAGCTGGCGGCTGGCACCGGCATTGTCACACAGCTGCTCCGCGATGCGCTCGCCGATACGCAGATAACGGCGACCGATCTGAATCCGGCAATGCTTGATGTCGCGCGGCGCAACCTCGGCGACGCCGCGAATATCCGCTGGCAACCGGCCGATGCGATGGCTTTGCCGTTTGACGATAACGTGTTCGACGCAGTCGTTTGTCAGTTCGGCGTAATGTTTTTTCCCGACAAGGACCTGGCCTACCGCGAAGTCTACCGGACACTTGCGCCCGGCGGCCGCTATTTGTTCAACGCGTGGGATTCTTTCGAGCACAACCCGTTCGCGCGCGTCGCGCATGAGACGATAAGCGGGTTCTTCAGCGCCGAGCCGCCCGGCTTTTATCATGTGCCGTTCAGCTATCATCGGGTGGACGAGATCGCCGCGTCGCTGGCTGCGGCGGCGTTCACCGATGTTGCGATGGAAGTGGTGACCATAGACAAGGAAATTTCGCGAATCGATGATTTTTCGCGCGGCCTGGTTTACGGAAATCCGGTCATTGACGAAATACGCAACCGGGCCGACGTGGCGCCGGACGTGGTGATGGCGGCGATAAGCGCTGCGCTGCACCGCGAGTTTGGCGCCGAGCGCCGCATGTCGTTGCAGGCCATCGTGGCCAGCGCGGCAAAACCGGCATGATCACCAAGAGCGACGCAACGCTGATCACGATGCCCGGTTGTTCAGGCGGCCGAATCACAGGATAATCGACACACTGTCGGCATTCGGCTGCGACAGTTTCGACCACCAGTGTCGGGCGCGAAACTGTCGCAGCCAATCAGGGAACCATACCATTAAATCGACGTCGTCCACGGCCTTGCCATTGATGGATCAGCCCGACCCGGCGCTGCACCTGCTGCGCACCGTATTCGGTTACCAGGAATTTCGCGCCCATCAACGCGACGTCATCGCGCATATTGTCGACGGCGGTGACGCGCTGGTGCTGATGCCGACCGGCAGCGGCAAGTCGCTGTGTTATCAGATTCCGTCGATGGTTAGGCCCGGCGTCGGCATCGTGGTGTCGCCGTTGATCGCGTTGATGCACGACCAGGTGACCGCGCTGCAACAACTCGGCGTGCGCGCCGCGTTTCTTAATTCGACGTTGACGCCGGAGGAGGCGCGCGCCGTCGAGGACCGCCTGCTGAGCGGCGATCTGGATCTGCTCTACGTTGCGCCCGAGCGCCTGATGTTGCCACGCACGCTTAACCTGTTGGCGCGGTCGCAGATCGCGCTGTTCGCCATCGACGAGGCGCACTGCGTATCGCAATGGGGCCACGATTTCCGTCCCGAATACATCCAGCTGTCGGTGTTGCACGAGCGCTTTGCCGACGTACCGCGCGTCGCGTTGACCGCAACGGCCGATGGCCCGACGCGGCGCGATATCGTTGAGCGTCTGGCGCTGGTCGGCGCGCACATGGTCGAGGGCGGTTTCGACCGGCCCAACATCCGCTACCGCATCGCCGAGAATCCGGGCAACGCCCGCGATCATCTATTGCGCTTCATTCGCGGCGAGCACGACGGCGAGGCGGGGATAGTCTACTGCCTGTCGCGCAAACGCGTCGACGAGATCGCCGCGTGGCTGAACACGCAGGCGCTGACCGCGCTGCCGTATCATGCCGGCATGTCCGCCGACCAGCGCCGGCATAATCAGGAACGCTTTCTGCGCGAGGACGGCGTGATCATTGTCGCGACGATTGCGTTCGGCATGGGCATCGACAAGCCCGACGTGCGTTTCGTCGCTCATCTCAACCTGCCGCGTAGTCTCGAGGCCTATTATCAGGAAACCGGCCGCGCCGGCCGCGATGGTCAACCGGCCGACGCGTGGCTGATGTACGGTCTGCAGGACGTGATTACCCTGCGCCAGATGCAGGAGGCCTCCGACGCGGCAGAGACGCAGAAGCGCATCGAGCGTCACAAGCTGGAGGCCATGCTCGGTTTCTGCGAGTTGACCACGTGCCGCCGCCAGGCGCTGCTGCATTATTTCGGCGATCATCTCGAACAACCCTGCGGCAACTGCGACACCTGCATCGAACCGCCGCAGACCTGGGATGCGACGGTGGACGCGCAAAAGGCGCTGTCATGCGTACACCGCACCGGCCAGCGCTTCGGCGTGAATTATCTGATCGACGTGCTGCTCGGCAAAGAGAACGAGCGCGCCGGCAATTTTGGCCACGATCGCCTCAGCACCTGGGGCATAGGCACCCATCTGAGCGCGACCGAATGGCGCAATCTCTATCGCCAGCTGATTGCCCACGGCCTGCTGGCCGTTGATGTCGAAGGCCACGGCGGGCTGCGGCTGACCGAGGCCAGCCGCCCGGTGCTGCGCAGCGAACACCGGTTAATGCTGCGCAAGATGATCCGGCCGGCGAAAGCCATGCGCGGCAAACGTGACGGCAGCGGTGTCGTCGATGCTGCTGACGAGACGTTGTGGCAGGCGCTGCGCGCATGCCGCAAGTCGCTGGCCGATGCGCAGGGTATACCGGCCTATATGATTTTTCACGATGCGACGCTGATGGACATGCTGCAGCGCCGCCCGCTGACGCGTGACCAGATGGCGGACATCTCGGGCGTCGGCGCGCGCAAGCTTGAAGCCTATGGCGAGCCGTTCCTTGCCGTCATCCATGCCGGTGCCGACACCGGCGTGTCGTCGCCGCGAGCCGTGGTCGAAAGCGCTGACTGGCCATGAGCGCCGCCGAGATGCCGGTCGGCTCGCCATGCGTACGCAATTGCTGCCTCAACGAAGAGGATATCTGCCTCGGTTGCTTCCGCTCGCTGGATGAGATCATTCACTGGAGCGAATCGACCGATGCCGAGCGCCGTACTATTCTCGCCAGCACCGAACAGCGCCGGCAGGCGCATCGATACACCTGGAAGCGGCCCGGCGAGGCGGAGTAACGCTCATGCCCGGCGTCGAAACCTGCCCGTGCGGTTTGGCTGAGACCTATGCGGCCTGTTGCGGACGTTATATCGATGGTGCTGCCATGCCGCCGACGGCACTGGCCCTGATGCGCTCGCGTTACGCGGCCTGCGCGCTGGGTAATGAAGGCTACCTGTTGCAGACCTGGCATGCATCGACACGTCCGGCCCGGCTCGGGCTGGCCGACGAGTCAACCGTCGAATGGCTGGGTCTGTCCGTGGTCGGTGGCACGCGCGGCGCGGCGGAAGATGATGTGGGCACGATACGGTTTGTCGCTCGTTACCGGAACGGCGGCGTGATCGCGCGACTGCACGAAGACAGCCGCTTCGTCCGGGAAGACGGCCGGTGGTTCTATGTCGATGGCGTGACGACGCAGCATGGCGTTGGCGGTCCGGAAAAAATCAACAGAAACGACCCCTGTCCGTGCGGCAGTAGCAAGAAATATAAACGCTGCTGCGGTCGCTAGGGAAGCTCTGATTCGCGGGAATCCAGTAAACCGTTGAATTTGTAGCACTGGATTCCGGCTCGTCCGCTGCCCCCCGCCTGCCCCCGCGCAGGCGGGGGGCAGGAATGACGACACATCAGAGGTTTTCTAGCAGGCGGTTGAAAACCCGCCTGTGAGCGGTGCGCGGACGCATCGCCATTTTTCCAACGGGCCACTCGCGCCTATTGTCAGTGCGTAATTCGCCAGCAGTTGTGTATCCGGGGATTGCGCTCGAAGTCTTTCGGCAAGGTCGCCCGGCTGATGTCGGCTATCGTCAGGCCGGTCAGCGCATCGCGATCCATGCGGAAGCGGCGCAGGTTGTTGGAGAAGATCAGCACGCCGCCGCGCGCGAGTAACGGCGCGGTTTTTCGCAGCAACGCGACGTGATCGCGTTGCACGTCGAACGTGCCTGCCATGCGTTTGGATGTCGAGAAGCTGGGTGGATCGAGAAAAATCACGCCGTAACGTCGCGACTGGCGCGCGGCCACCTCCAGCCAGTCGATGCAGTTCGCCTGGATGAAGGAGTGTTGCTCGCCGCTGTAGCCGTTCAGCGCCATATTGCGCCGCGCCCAGTCCAGGTAGGTGTTGGACATATCGACCGTCGTGGTGGACAGCGCGCCGCCAGCCGCGGCATGCACCGTGGCGCTGCCGGTGTAGGCGAACAGGTTGAGAAAATGGTTGCCGGCGGCGAGCCCGGCGAGCATGCCGCGAGTCGTTCGATGATCCAGAAACAGCCCGGTATCCAGGTAATCATCGAAATTGACGAGAAAGCGGTGGCCGCCCTCGATGACTTCATGAAACCGGCCGGTGGCCGCGAGTTTTTCGTACTGGGCGTTGCCCTTCTGCTGACGTCGCACCTTGAGGTAAAGCTGCTCGACGGGCACGGCCAGGACCCCGCGTATTGTGCCGACGGCCAGGTCCAGGCGTTGCCGGGCCTTGTCCGCGTCGACATGCCCGGGCGCCTCGTATTCCTGCACATGCACCCGCCGTTTGCCATCGGTGCACGCGTAGACGTCGACCGCGATGGCGTATTCCGGGATATCGGCGTCATACAGCCGGTAGCCGTGAATCTGCTCGCGCTTGAGCCAGCGGCCCAGGTGCTTGAGGTTTTTGTTCAGCCGGTTGGCGAACGCGGCAGCGCCGTTATCGGCGCTGTCGCTACCGGTGTGGGTGGTCTTCATCGGCTTCAGGAAAATGGCTGACGGTTAACGAAGGGATGGTAAACAGCATACAATATCCGGTGCAGGGGCTGGTTCATTGTCAGGCAAAAGCAGGTCAGGTATGAAGAACACATTGAAAGGCGTGCTGCTGTCGGGGCTGGTGTTTCCGGGGTTGGGACAGATCGCGCAGAAATCCTACCGCCGCGGCGTGTTCCTGATGCTGGCGGTAGCGGTCGGCGTGGCAGCGATGATGACGGTAGCGGTAAAACAGGCCGGTGTGATTTTTCATCAAATCGAGACGGACGGCGGCGTGATCGACATCGAGGCCATTACCGACGCCGTCGACCGGATCGCCAATACCACCGACAGCGCGATTATCGACGGTGCGCTGCTGCTGATCGTGGTGTTATGGATTACCGGCGTCATCGATGCCTACCGCACCGGCAGAAAACAGGACTCGGCCGGGCGTGCACAACGGGCGGTCTCGAATCGCAGCGGTCGTTAGCAGTCTGTTGAAAAACAGACTGCGTGCGGCACAGGAACGTGCCGCCATTGTTCAAACACGTTGTATGTGTTTGAACAATGAAGAAACGCGAAAATGACATTTTTCGCGTTGCGTGTTGAAAAAGCCCATGGATGGGATTTTTCAACAAACTGTTAGCCCCCGTGCCTTTGGTACAAACGGCGGCGTTACCGGTCGCGCGCCTTGCCGACGCGCAGCCGGCCCTTCGGCGCATGGCTTTTTTTAACGGCGATTTTTTTAACCGTGGCCGGCGTGCGCGGCAGGCCGGTGTGCTGGGTCAGGAACGGTTTGGTCTTGCCGCTGCGTTTTCTTTCCGGCGATTGGCCGGTGCCCGCCGGCTGCCAGGACGGAATCAGGTGCCGCTTGCCGTTACCGATCAGGTCCTCACGGCCCATCTTTTTTAACGCATCGCGCAGCAGCGGCCAGTTCTCCGCATCGTGGTAACGCAGAAACGCCTTGTGCAGGCGCCGCACCTTCAGCCCCTTCGGTATCCGCACGTCTTCGGCTCTGCGCGTGACCTTGCGCAGCGGGTTCTTGCCGGAATGGTACATCGCGGTTGCGGTGGCCATCGGTGATGGCAGAAAGGTCTGCACCTGGTCGGCGCGGAAACCGTTGCGCTTTAGCCACAGCGCCAGCTGCAACATGTCTTCATCGGTCGTGCCCGGATGCGCGGCGATGAAATACGGGATCAGGTACTGTTCCTTGCCGGCCTCTTGCGAATACTTGTCGAACAGTTCCTTGAAGCGGTCGTAGGCGCCCATGCCGGGCTTCATCATGCTGGACAACGGGCCCGCTTCGGTATGTTCCGGCGCGATCTTCAGATAGCCGCCGACATGGTGCGTGACCAGTTCTTTCACATATTCCGGTGAACGGATCGCGAGGTCGTAGCGCAGCCCGGAGGCGACGAGGATCTTCTTGACGCCCGGCAACGCGCGGGCGCGGCGGTACAGTTTGATCAGCGACGTGTGGTCGGTGTTGAGGTTGCTGCAGATCTCCGGGTAGACGCACGACAACCGCCGGCACGCCGATTCGATCTCCTGGCTCTTGCAGGCGAGACGGTACATGTTCGCCGTCGGGCCGCCGACGTCGGAAATGACGCCGGTGAAGCCGGGCACCGTGTCGCGGATGGCTTCGATCTCGCGCACGATCGAGTCTTCCGAGCGGCTCTGGATGATGCGGCCCTCATGCTCGGTGATCGAACAGAAGGTACAGCCGCCGAAGCAGCCGCGCATGATATTGACCGAGAAGCGGATCATTTCGTACGCCGGGATGTTGGCGTCGCCATAGGCCGGGTGCGGCTGGCGCGTGTAGGGTAGCTCGAACACGCCATCGAGTTCCCCGGTGCTCAACGGTATCGGCGGCGGATTGATCCAGACATCGCGGTTGCCATGGCGCTGTATCAGTGCGCGGGCATTGCCCGGGTTGGTTTCGAGATGCATGGTACGCGACGCGTGCGCGTACAGCACCGGATCGTTACGGACGGCCTCGAACGACGGCAGCCGGATCACCGTCAGCGCGCGGTCGTGTTTCGGTATATGACGCTGGAAGCGCACGACGTTGGTGGCTGGCGCCGTCGCAGGTTTGTCGGCACAACCGGTTGGTGTGCGCATCGCGTAGGGATCAGTGCGGGCATCGATCCTGCCCGGTTCATCGACATGGGTGGAGTCGATCTCCAGCCAGCCGTCGGGCAGACCGCGGCGGGTAAACGCGGTACCGCGCACGTCGGTGATGGCGTCGATCGCCTCGCCGGCGGCGAGGCGGTGCGCGATCTCGGCGATCTGCCGTTCGGCGTTGCCGTAGACCAGCATGTCGGCCTTGGCATCGAGCAGCACCGAGCGGTGCACGGTGTCCGACCAGTAGTCGTAGTGGGCGATGCGCCGCAGGCTGGCCTCGATACCGCCGATGATGACCGGTATCTTTTTATAGGCCTCGCGTACGCGCTGCGCATAGACCGTCACCGCGCGGTCCGGCCGCTGGCCCGCCGCACCGCCGGGTGTATAGGCGTCGTTCGAGCGTATCTTGCGGTCGGCGGTATAGCGGTTGACCATTGAGTCCATATTGCCGGCCGCCACACCGAAGAACAGGTTCGGCCGGCCGAGCTTCATGAAATCGTCGGTGCTGTGCCAGTCCGGCTGCGCGATGATGCCGACACGAAAGCCCTGGGCCTCGAGCATGCGGCCGATCACCGCCATGCCGAAGCTCGGATGATCGACGTAGGCGTCGCCGGTAACGATAATGATGTCGCAACTGTCCCAGCCCAGCAGTTCCATCTCGTCGCGTGACATGGGCAGCACGGGCGCGGTGCCGAAGCGTTTGGCCCAGTGCTTGCGATAGGAGAACAGGTCGGGGGCGGTAGTTATCATGATCTGGGGCGCGGGTCTGAAGAATGCCTCGGGCGGCGTTCCGGGCGTACGATCGGGCGCGCATTATAGCACTGTCCGTCCGCGACGGCCCCAGGACCGGCGCCGGCTGGAAAAGCGGGCGTATAACGCCGCCCTGCTTTCCGGTCAGGTGACTGGAGCATTAGCGATCCGCCGGTTACACTCTGCTGGTTTTTGAGTTGATTTAAGCGCCGGGTCGCGGTGGCCGGGGCGAGAGGAATAACCGGGGAGATCGAACGTGGACGACGTGAACGATGTGCAGAGCGGACGGGCCCAGCGCGGACATGGGCTGGCATTTTTCAATGGCTTTCTAAAGCGTCCCGAGCAGGTGGGTTCCGTGATACCGAGTTCGCGCTTTCTCGAGCGTCGCATCATTGAGGTTGCCGAGATCGTTAACGCGCGCCTCGTGGTCGAGCTTGGTCCCGGCACCGGCGGCACGACGCAGGCGATACTCGATGCGTTGCCAGAGGATTCCAGGCTGCTCGCGATAGAGATCAGCCCCGAGTTCGTCGAACGGCTCAAGGCGCATTCGGACCCGCGTCTCATCGTGCATCGCGGCAGCGCCGAGCATATTCGAGAGGCGCTCGCCATCCACGGCTTGTCCAATCCGGACGTGGTCATATCCGGCATCCCGTTTTCAACGATACCGAAATTTCTCGGCAAGCGTGTCATCAGCGCGGTATGGTCATCGCTCGATAACGGCGGGCGCTTCGTTGCCTATCAGTTTCGCAGCCGCGTTGCCTCGCTGGGTCAGGAGCTGCTTGGCACGCCCGACACGACCCTGGAGTTGCTGAATGTGCCGCCGATGCGCGTCTATCGCTGGCGCAAGCAGGCTGACGCCAGCCGTTAGCACGGACGACGCCCTTCCGTACCGGATGGGCCGGCGCGCCCGGCCGTCGATCGTGCTCATAGAGATGCAGTTCTCGTCCCCGACGATCAGGTCGGACGGCCAGGCCCGGTCGATCGAGTCGTCCGTGTCGGAATAGACGGTTAAGGTGACGCCCATCGCGCGGATGGTTGCCCCGAACGCCGCCTGCCGGTTCGCAACTCGTCGTCGTTGAGGATGCCGGAGCACTTGCGCAGGCGCCGTGCCCGCGGATGGGGCCGGCCGGTGGCGAGGATCAGTTCATCAAAAATCCGCGCACCTTGTAATCCCGCCAGCGTATGGCCACAGACAATATTCCTTCGGGGGATGGCAGGCCCCTCTTGAAATAAATGGAAACTCGTGCGAATGTGAGCCTGCCCTGAACATGAATTATGGTGCATGCGGTCAGCGACGGTGGTGCGACACATCGATGCGAAAAAATCCGGAAACCGGTTGCGGCTTTAACGCGAACGACAGCAATAGAACATGACGTACTGTCTTGCGATTAAAACCAGCACCGGTATCGTGTGCGCCGCGAATGCGCGCACCAACGCGGGTGTCGACAATGTCAACCGCTATAGCAAGATGCATGTGTTTGTCGAGCCGGGACAGCGCGCCTTTGTGCTGGTTACCGCCGGTAACCTCGCGACTACGCAGGCCGTCGTGAGCACGCTGCAGCGTGATTTTGATAACCGGCGTGCCGAACGAAGTTTACGCACGATGGATTTCATGTTCGACGCCGCCGATTATCTTGGCGAGCTGAGTTGTGCTGTACAGTCCCGCCACCGTGAATTCAATCAAAAAGCCACTATCGATCCGGGCGCCAGCTTTATCCTTGGCGGTCAGATCACCGGTCAGCGGTACGACACGCTGCGGCGCGCGCGGGGTGACGGACTGCGCGGGCGTTTCAGGGTCTGCCGTCCTTTGCCTGGGAGACGCCAGTGCATAGCACCATTTATCCAGGGTCAACGTCGATGGACCGGGTGTCCGGACAGATTCCGGAGGGAGTCCCGGCATCGTCGGGGCGAGTTACCTCAACGTTAGCGGGTGCCATCTCATGATAAAGACCAATCGTCTGACTATCAGAAAACTGGGATTCGCGGACTGCCGCGACTACTACGAGATCTTTGGCAATCCCAACATATCGCGCTATGACGACTTCGATCCGATCAGGGAAGGCGAGTCGCGTGCCAACATCGAGAGGATCATCGATCATTACAATAAGAATGCCAGCGAGCTGGAATTTGCGGTCGAATATCGCGAAGAGCAAAAGGTCATCGGCGTGCTGGCGCTGTTGATTGAAGACGGCACCGTCTATATCGGGTTTCATTTCAACGAGGCCTACCATGGGCGCGGGCTGGCCACCGAGGCGGTGATTGCGTTTCTTCCGTGGCTGCACAAGACCTATCATCTGCCGATCAAGGCGGTGACCGATCCGGCCAACCAGTCATCGATCCGCGTGCTCGGCAAGCTGGGGTTCCAGCTTGAAGAAAAGATCGTGAGGCGCGCCGGCTCAAGCGTCATCCGGGAGTTGCGATTCGCCCTGGCCAGGCCGGTCGCTGCCGTCGCGCGCGCCAGAACAGCCAGAAGACTGAAAAGATTTGCATGATGTCCGCTGGTCGGCAGAGCGATCTGTGCACCCCGAACCTGACACGACGGTACGCGCGGCCGTCCGGCGGCGGAATGCTGCCGCCGGAGGACGTTGTCAGCCGGTTACGTTACGGTACCAGGCTGGCGATAAAAACGGCGAGGCTGATCACGACGGCGATACCAAGTATCGAGTGAATGATATCGTTGGCGCGGTAAAGCCTTTTTTTCGGGTGGTTCTGCTGCATGGCCGGGTCCTCCCTTTAACATGTGCCGGTCGCGCGGCTAGCGACACGGCAACGCTGCTGTTCGGATTGACACATCCTGGCAATCAACCATTGCGGAAAATCAGTCTAGCATTCCGGCGAGAAATTCCAAGCGCCATCGACGCATTGCGCTAACCTTTTGAATCAATGTAGCGTGCGGCACGCTATAGCTATTCTATTCTTGTGGACATTAATGATCGCCAAAGGGAACAAATGCATATCGACAATCTTGATCAATGGCAACACGTCCACCATTTTCATATTGAAGGTACGCACGGCGAACGCAACACGCGACGTGTCATCGCGCTGACGTTGACGATGATGATCATCGAGATCGGTGCCGGAACGGCGTTTGGCTCGATGGCGCTGCTGGCCGACGGCTGGCACATGGGAACGCACGCCGCTGCGCTCGGTATTACGGCGTTTGCCTATGCGTATGCGCGGCGTCACAAGGACAATCCACGTTACAGCTTCGGCACCGGCAAGGTTGGTGTGCTGGGTGGTTTTGCCAGTGCCGTAGCGCTTGCCGTGATTGCGCTGGTGATGGCGCTTGAATCCGTGCATCGTTTTTTCGTTCCGGTCGAGATCCATTTCAACCAGGCGATCGGTGTCGCGGTGGTCGGCCTGATCGTCAACATTGTCAGCGCTGTCATGCTGCACGCCGGCGACGATCATGATCACCATCATCACGAGCACGATGATCATGACGATCACGATCACCGGCATCATCGCGATCACAATCTGCGCGCGGCCTATCTGCACGTCATTGCCGACGCGCTGACGTCTGTACTGGCGATCGTCGCGCTGCTGACAGGCAAGATGCTCGGCTGGGTATGGATGGACCCGATGATGGGCATCGTCGGCGCGATACTGATCACGCGCTGGTCAATCGGCCTGATGCGCGATACCAGTGGCGTATTACTCGACAACGCCAGCGATAAAAAGATTGCGGCGATCAAGGCGGCGATTGAGGCCGACGCGGACAATCGTGTCACTGACCTGCACATCTGGCAGGTTGGGTCGCACCGTTTTGCCGCGATCGTATCCGTGGTGACGCATTTTCCGCAGGCGCCGGAGTACTATAAACGACTGCTCTCGCCGTTCGATGAGCTGGAACATCTGTCGATCGAGGTGAACCATGCGCACGGGGAACCGTGCCTCACAGCGTAACGGGGTGCCAGCGGATTTCGCCGGCGCATGCGATATGCTCAGCAGCTATCGAACTGCTTGCAGCTATCCTTGTCTTCCTCGCCGTCGTCCTGGAATTTTCCGGTTGGGATCGTGAATACCCTGACGCCGGGGCTGCCGGATATATCGTCGTCTGATGTCGGCTTCTTCGACCCCAACGGCCTGAATTTTGATATGGCGAACCATGCTAATTCTTCGGTGGTTACACGTGGCCGTTTCAAGATCAATACACTCGGTGAGAATAATCCGGAATATACCTATGTGGGAGGCCGATTCGATCACCGGAATCAGCCATGGTTACGGTTCTGGAATGGCTGGCAGGGATGGCAGCCAGGTGACCCATATCCATCTACGGACGGGAGCTGCACAAGTTCTGTACCCGGCGCGTGCTGAGCGCCGCGGCGACAGGCTAGCGGTAATAGCGCCGGGTCAGGTACAGGCCTGGCACCAGCAAGAGGAGCAGCGTTATCGGGCCAAGCGCCCCGCCGCCGCTTGTGGGTGCGGATGTCGTGGGCGTTGCGATTACTGCTGTTGCGAGCGCCGGGCCGCCCGGATCGGCGATCACGCCATTGATCACGCCGTCGGCGTCACCGATACCGCCGTCGGTCAATGTCACTGTCGCTGTTTTGTCGCTGAACGTGACGTTCGCGCTGTAGTCATACAGCACGTTCGTCGCCGGATCGTATTTGTACCACATCGTATCCGCTGACTGTGCTTCCGGGAAATAGAAGGTCACGCGCACCGTCGCGGGGCTGACCGTGTCGACCGGTAATCCGCCGATCACGAATCGGAACAGTTCGTAGGGCATGCCGCCGGCGGGCAGGTCTGCTGCGGGGACGGCGCTGGTCGAATACGCCGACAACGCCCCGAGCGTTCCGCTGTCTGTACGAATTCCTACCATCTTGATTAACCCGGCGTTGTGCATCGGCGTGATGCCGTCCTGGGCGTCGTCAATACCATTGCCGTCGGTGTCGGCGTAACCATTGACCTGGTAATAGTCGTCTATGCCATTGCCATCGAGATCGTCCGGGTCGGTCGCGATTGTGACGAACGTGGCTGCCGTCGACCACGACGACCAAAGCCCCGTGTTGTCGCGATGGCGGGTGCGTATCCAGTAGCTTGTCGCCGGCGCCAGCATGCCGCCAGTCAGCTTCAGTTGGCGATGCGCGGTGGAATTCTCCGGTTCCCCGGCTTTCTTCGTTATCTGTTTGTGCAGCACGAGATTCGCTGCGTCAAATCCGCTGGTGGTCGCGATCTGCCACGCCGAGGCGCCGAGATAATTGCTCGTGTCGGGGTCGCTGAACGCGCCGCTGTCAAATACCGGTCCGTTCACGGCGACTTCGCCGCTGACTGTCGCGACCACCGGTGTCGCTGGCCGGTGATTATCTATCCGGTCGGTGTTCAATGTCGGGTCCGACCCGTACAGGATTTCATCGCCGTCACTGTCGCCGTCACCGTCGGTGTCCGTGCTGTTTGGATTCATACCAAGACTGTACTCGGTGCTATCCAGGACGCCATCGCTGTCACTGTCGGTGGTCGGTCCGGCGCTGGTCAGGTTGCCGAAATTGGACATCTCCCAGCTGTCCGGCAGTCCGTCTGCATCGGCGTCGGGACTGACCGGCGTATATGTGACGGTAATGACTTCAGTGGTCTGATCGTTATAGGCGCCTCCATCGATGGCGATAATCGTGAATACATTGACTCCCTCGTGCAGCACGACGTTGTATGACCAGTTGGCCACGTCCGCGCCGGCTGCGTTGCCGCCGGTCGTTGCGTTGCCGTTCACGGTCACTGACGCTATGCCGCTACTGCCCATGTCGGCATCGGTTGCCGTGCCGGTCAGTGCCAGATTAGCGTTATTCACCACGGCGCCGTTCAACGGATTCGTGACCAGCAGCACCGGCGCCTCGACATGTTCGGCCGTCAATGTGAATTGCCGCGCGCCGCCACTGGTGTATGTGTAAGACGCGGCGTCATGCAGATTAACGATCTGACTGGTCGTCAGATCGGTCATCAACAACTGATAGCCATCCGGTAACCGCGACAGATCCCATTCCAGCGTCAGGTTCTGGTTCGTTGCCGCTGTCGTGACGTTAAAGGTCCACTGTTTCAGGCGGCCCATCGACTGTATGTCATAGAGAAACTTCGTGTCGGACTGTCCCCATGCCGTGTGATCAAAATAGGCCGATACCTGATAGTTGCCCGGGAATACCGGCGCGTCGTACATCGCGTCGTAGCCGTCGGTAGCGTCCGGAAGCTCCCCCAGTGTGAGATTGGTGAGTGCGCCGCCAATGTTGGCGTAAACCCTGACCGTCCAGCCATTGTCACTGGCCACGGCCGATACGAATGACAACATGCCCGCTACCATCATGGCCGCTGCCAGGAGGTATCGCGAGACTGGATGTTGTGCGGCCTTAACCATCATTTGTAGAACCTCATGATGACGGTGTCCGCGGTCTGGGTGCGTATCCACCAGCCTTTCCATGGCGTCAGCACCATCGTGCCATCCGAAACACTTTTCGTCGTGTCGTAGAGCTGCGTCACCGGGTTGTAGTTATAGATAATGTTCGATATCCAACCGTTGGTGACGGCCTGACTATAGGTCTTCCAGTCGCCCGCGCTGGTGCATCCGGGCGTTTGCGAGGCATTGCAGATCTTGACGTCCGCGGCCTGCAGCAGATCCTTGTTAACCGGGTATGGATTGCCGATCATCGAGCCGCCAATCTGCAACTGCACGTCGACACACTGCACCCCGGTGAAGTTCACCGCATCACATTGCGCGACATGTTCACCGTTGAATTGATCATCGATTGCGATACTGTTGCTCGGGAAATAGACCAGATACCCCTTGCCCGGTTGCGCATTCGCGGCGCTGACGTGGGCGCCGGCAAAGCTGCCGGGTACGCGGTCGCTGTTCCAGCCGAACACGAACGGCGGGCTGCCGATATCGTCGAGCAGTATAGTGTAGAAATCGGATTTCTGGGTCAGGTTGGTCGGGATCGAGATCATGTTCCAGCCGCCCTTGACTATCGTCGTGCCGGTGACGGGCGGTGTGATCGTTACACTGATCGTCGCCGTGTTCGAGTTCACCTTGCCGTCGTTGACGCGGAACGTGAAGCTGTCGGCGCCGGTTGCGTTGGTGTTCGGGACATACTGGTAGGTGCCGGTGCCGGCGTTGGTGATCGTTGCCGTGCCGAGTGAGCCATTGGTGGCAATGCTGTAGGTCAACGGGTCACTGTCACCATCAGTTGCGACCAGCGTGCCGGTCGCGGTGCTGTTCTTGAGCGGATAGAGCACGCCATTGACGGCGACCGGCACTGCGTTCGCCGACGGCGTCGCACTGGCCTGATTAGAATTAGCGGATTCCGCTGTGCCGTTCCAGGCACGGATGACGTAATAGTAGGTTGTGGCGTTGACGCTGCTGCTGTCGACGTAGCTGTTGGTCGTATTGTTATTGATCGTTGTCAGCAGCGCGTATCCGCTGCCATTGGTCGTGCTGCGGTAAAGTCTTTGTTGTGAGACGGTGCCGGACGTCGATACCGTCCAGGACAGGCTGACCTGCGCGTCACCTGGGACAGCGAGGAGACTCGTTGGCGCATTGACGATGCTTGCCGACGGCGTGGCGCTTGCCTGCGCCGAATTGGCGGATTCCTGCGAATCATCATAGGCGCGGATGACGTAATAGTAGGTCGTTCCGTTGACGACGGTGCTGTCGCGATAGGTCGCAGCCGTATTGTTATTGATCGTTGTCAGCAACGTATAGCCGCTGCCGTCCGTCGTGCTGCGGTAAATTCTTTGCTGGGAAGTGTCGGCTGAATTTGAAACGGTCCACGACAGATTGACTTCGCCGTTGCCAGCGGTCGCTGCCAGGCCCGTCGGCGCGTTGGGCACGATATTGTCGGCGGCGGTGGCGCTGGCCTGATTCGAATTCGCTGATTCCTGTGATCCGTTCCAGGCGCGGATCACGTAATAGTAGGGCGTCCCCGTTGTTGCGGTCGTGTCGGCGTAGCTGTTGGTCGTGTTGTTGTTGATCGTGGCCAGCAAGGCGTAACCGCTGCCGCTCGTGGTGCTGCGGTAGATGCGCTGATGAGTTGTTTCCGCCGATGACGACACCGTCCATGACAGGCTCACCGAACCACCGTTGTCGGAAGCGGTATCGCTTGCGCTGACGCTGGTGGGAGCATTCGGCGGCGCGCTGGCGATCGTGATATGCGGACTGCCCGATGACCAGTTGTCGTAACCGACCTTCTTGATACGGGCGTTGTTGTAGTCGGCGACGAAGATATGCGCCTGACCGCTGATCGAGGCAAGGCCTATGCCGAAATACGACGCGCCGCTGTTGAACTGATAATTGCCGCTGCCGCTGGCGCTGCCGCCAATGGTCATCAATACCTGGCTGCTCGGGTCGAACTGCTGAATGCGATGCGTATCGCGCTCACTGACCCAAAACTTGCCATCCTCCTGGATCTCGACCTGGTAAGGATAGCTCAGCTGGCCGGCGCCGGTACCGGCAGCGATCGAGTAGTCGAAGAAGAATCCGCAGTCGGTATTGCTGTTGGTCGCGCCGCCGCTACCCAGCCAGACTTTGTTGTTGCCGCTGTCGGCGATCATCACGGTTGTGCCGGCGGCGTTAGTGGTGATGCCGCGTGGACCGCTGAGGCTGTATCCCGGATTGCTGCACGTACCCCATGCCGTACCGCCGTTGATCGATTTGTAGACGACGCCGGCGTTGTAGTTCAACGCATAGACGATCAGGCCGTTGTCGCTGGTGGCAACGTCGGAGATCTGGGTCGCGCTGCCGGGAAACGTACCCGACGTCGCCCAGCTGCTGCCGCCGTTGGTTGACATGTTGAGGCTGGACTGGCCGTCGTCGGAAATATAGATACGCTGGCCGTCGGCGCTGACCGCAATGCCGTAGTCCTTGGCGGACGCTCCGGTGCCCGACACGCCGCTCCACGATGAACCGCTATTGGTCGATTTGAAGACATAGGGCGATGTCTTGTCCGTCATCCAGATAGTGCTCGGGTTCGACGACACCACGGCAACATCCTGTGGGTTGCTGCCGGGGGTGGCGAAGTGCGATACGAAAAAGGCATCGTCGATCTTCAGCGGATACTGGCCGTCGGGCTGGATCACGTTGCTTTCGTTCTTTCCGTTCCAGATAGAGCTATTGGCGCCGGCGGCCTTGTTCGTCGCGGTGTAGCTTCCGGGTGTTACCAGTGTCCGTTTAAGTACGCTGCCGTTGTTATAAATCTTCATCCACAGTAATGCGGCGTTGGTCAGGTTGTAGGAGATGGTCGTCGTTTCCGAATTGCCGGGATTGAACGGGTTCGGCGATATGGAAATACTGCTGACGTTGAACACTCCGCTGGGCAAGGTGATGCTTGAAACGGTTTGCGGGTTGGTGCCGGTAACGCTATCGGCATCGTTGTAGGTCGTGCGCACGTCGTAGGTTTCACCGATGGTCAGGCCTGTGATGGTCGTCGCGTAGGGGCTTGCCGCATGCGCGGCGGCGGTAACCCAGTTGGTCCACGAACCCGCGCTGGAAAGCTTGTAGTCGACGGTATAGGTATTGTTGTTGTTGGTATCGCTGGTATAGGGCATCGACACGCTGATCGAACTCATTGTCGCGCCCGTGGCCGTCGCGGTGCCGGCTACCGTCGCGTTGCTTGGCATGACGATACCGGTGACGGTCTGCGGGTTGGTGCCGGTGACCCCGTCGACGTCGTTGTAGGTCATGCGCACGTCATAGCTCTGACCGCTGGTCAGACCGGTGATCGTCGTTGTATAGGGGCTGGTGGAGTGCGCGGCGGCGGTGACCCAGTTGGTCCATGAGCCGGCGGCGGACAGTTTGTAATCCACCGTATAGGTATTGTTAGTGTTGCCGTCGTCGGTGTACGGCATCGACACGCCGATCGATGTGGCGCTGGCGGCAGACGCTGTCGCGCTGCCGGCTGCCGTCGTCGTTGCGCCGCCGCCAGAAGCAATCTGCAAGTGCGTGCTGGACGCCCAGTTGTCGTAGCCGAGTTTTTTGATGCGCGTGTTGCCGTAGTCGGCTACGACGATATACGGCTGGCCGGATATCGTCGCGAGGCCGACACCGAAATAGAAGGCACCGCTGTTGAACTGATAGTTGCCGCTCGCCGCCGCCGTGCCGCCGACGGTCATCAGCACGTTACCGCTGGAATCGAATTGCTGGATGCGGTGGTTATCGCGCTCGGATACCCAGAACTTGCCGTCAGACTGGATCGCGACCTGGTACGGATAATTTACCCGGCCGGCGGTCGTGCCGCTGGTGATGCCGCTGATCAGACTGAAGCTGCTGCAACTATTGGTGGATTTATATACGCGGTGATTCGAGCTGTCGGTGACGATCACGGTCGTGCCGTCGGCGCTGGTGCCGATGCCGCTCGCGGCGCCACCGAGACTCATGCCGGTGGCGGTGCAGGTGCTCCACGATCCGCCGCTGTTGACGGACTTATAGATCGCATTGTTCGTATAGGCAACGACGTAAATGATCGTGCCATCACTGCTGGTCGCGACGTCAGCGACCTTCGTGTCACTGCCAGGGAAGGCCGCTGATGTCCCCCAGTTATTACCGCCGTCGGTAGAAACGTTGAGACTTGCCTGGCCGTCCTCGACGACATAAATCGACTGCCCGGTAGAGTTTGTCACGACACCGTAGCACTTCGCCGAGCATCCGGTGCCGCTAACGCCGGTCCAGTTACTGCCGCTGTCAGTCGACTTGTAGACGTAAGGGGTCGTTTTTCCGACGTACCACATGACGTTGGGGCTGGACGGATCGACGGCGACGTCATGCACGTTCTGTCCGAGCGAGAAGTCAGCGCTGTAGAACGCGGCATCGATCTGATACGGATAGTTGCCATCCGGCAGTATGGCGTTGGCGTCATCCTTGCCGTTCCAGATCTCGGACTTGGCGCCGGCGGTGCGGTTGGTGCCGGTGAAGCCGGTGGGATCGACGAGTTTTCGTTTCAGCACCGCCGAGCCGTTGTAGATCTTCAGCCACAGCAGTGAGCTGTTACCGAGCGTGTAGCTGATCGTGGTGCTTTCGGCGTTGTTCGCGTTAAACGGATTCGGCGTCGCAGAGACCGACGATACGTTCGCGGCGTGCGCTTGCGCGCCCGCGAGCATCAGCGCTACGCCTGCGATCATGTATCTATTTTTGCGACTGCCGATAGGCATTGCGATTCAGTTCTCGAAAACCCTATGGATATGGATCGTCGGCGCACCATTCCGGGCAGTTACCTTCCCAGAACTTGCGCCACGGAACGGTTAGCACGTTGAACCCGGCGCCCCCGGAGTAGACATAGACATCGCCGTAACCGCCGCTCGCGGTGAGCCCGCCCGTCCATAGATATTTTCCGGCCGTGACGCGGACGTCCTGGGTCGGTAGCACCGGCGGCAGACCGGGCGCAGGCGGTGGTGGCGCCGTCGTCGGGTCAAACAGGAACGCCGGACTGCCGGACAGGGGCTCGATGGTCAGCTGGCTCATGAAGGGCGAGCGTTCATAGGTCTCTGGCGGGACCGGGTTGGCCGGATTGGCCATGTCCAGATTGTATTGACGCATCACAAATTTTTGCGGTGCTTTGTTGTCCTCGGTGTATTTCGAGTTCGACATGTCGACGTCGAACTCGGTCCGCAACTGGCCGGGCACGGTCACCGTTTGGGTAATCTGCGGCTTGTAGAGAAACCGCTTGTAATTCCCGCTGACGTCGAACTTGTCCTTGACGAAGTTCAGTTCCATGTTGGTGCCGTTGGCATCGGTATCGTTGATGTACTGCCGGATCGCGATCATTGTCGGATTTCCGGTCCCGTTGCCGGTCATGGCCGGTGTCTCGGATTCATGCGCGAGCGGCTGGAACCGTCCGTCGTTCTTGCCGTCACTGGGCGAACGTATGCCACCCTGCGTACTGCCGACGTTTTGGCCGGGACCGTGGATGTAGACCTCCTGCACCCAGCCGAGATCCGGATCGCCGA
Organism: Gammaproteobacteria bacterium; assembly: GCA_006218035.1. Classification (GTDB taxonomy): domain Bacteria; phylum Pseudomonadota; class Gammaproteobacteria; order VBWC01; family VBWC01; genus VBWC01. The sequence goes on along the minus strand of VBWC01000004.1, from coordinate 280,095 downwards.
TGATCTGGTGCCAGTAGCCAGTGTCACCACTGCCCCAGGTTTCGACGAGATAGGGCCAGGCATCGCCGTCCGGCCAGCCCGGGTGCGGTTTGCCGTCGGAAGCGCCGGAGCCGCCCATCGCCTCGCCGCAGGCATTGGCCGGATCCTGATTGGATTGGTTGGCGAGGCCGGGGTAACCACAGGCGAAGAAAATTTCTCCGCCGTTGCGGTCGGCGATGGGCTCGAAATTCAGGCCAAACTGTTCGCCAAAGCCTGCAGCCGTGGCCATGCCCTGGGTGCCCACGCATAGAATCGTTAATAGAATCGCAGATATATGGCGCGCGATACTGCTCACCGACAGCTACCCCCTGAAATTACCTGCACGCCAGTAACAGCGCTAGGTGGTGCCGGTGTCGCCACAGGTTGAAAACAGACAGGGCTGACCGAGTCCGGTCTGTCAGCCGGGCGGTCATCCTAACCAATTGGTATTCCTATAGATAAAGTGTGGGCGGCCACCGGCACCAATAAAACTTCCAGCACCGTTAGAGTTATCGGTGGTTTGGCCGGAAAATTGAGCAAGCCGATCAGTGGGTAAACTGCTTCACACAGGCGCCGGTAGCGCCTGATAGACGAGAATCATGAGCAGAAGATCCGACGTAACCGCGCAACGGAGTTTAAAGCCAAGGTGGCGTTTACCGCCGGGTGATAGGACGCTGGCCGAATTAGCCCACAAGCGTTATGCGAAGCGGTTATTTGGCTAACAAACGGTACTGAAATCGGGTGGAACCGGGTTATCAGCAGCTGTCGAACTGCTTGCAACTGCCGTCGTCCGCGCCGTCGCCACCAAATTTTCCAGTCGGGTCCGGGTACGGATCGCCTGGCTGCCAATATATGGAGCCGTGCCAGAATTTCAGCCACGGCTGATTGATGTGATCGAACGTGCCGCCGACGTAGGTATAGTTCGGGTTCTTACCGTCATCCGCCCAGCCGGAGATTTTGAAACGGCCGCCGGTCACCACCGACTTGTCGATATTTTTCGCCATGTCGAACTGCAGATTCGCCGGATCGAAGAATGGCGCGTCCTGCGGCGAAATGTTCGGCAGATCCAGCGACAGCGTATTGACGATCGTCGCCGGCGTATTCATGTCGTAATACGTACTGTTCCGCATGTCCATTTCGAAGCGCGCGTTCATACTCTGGCCGCTGGTGGTCTGGATGATCGTCGGTTTGCGGTCAAATTTGTCCTTGATCATGTCCTGTGTCATGCCGCCGTCGTCGATTTTCATGCGGAACATGACCTTGGTCGGATCGCCGGTGGCGGTACCGTTCTTTTCGATGTTGTGTATCAGCGGTTGATAGTGCTCTTCGTTCTTGCCACCGCTCATTTCGCGCGCATTACTCAAACCCGCCGTGCCGTGGCTGGTGTTGATGAACACCTCCATGGAGAAATTGTCCTTGGGTTCGAGGATGACCTGATGCCAGATGTCGCCATCGGTTTCCTGCAGGTACAAGGATTGGCCCGCAATATAGCCGACGTGGTTACGGATCTCCTTGCCGGTTCCCGGTCCGCCCTGGTTGTCGTCGCACATGCTGTTGCCCTTGGCGCCTTCACCGACACGGATGCTACCGACACCGCAGGCGGCGAACAGCTTCGCGCCCGGCTGCGGCTGGAAATCCAGCGTCAGGCTTGACGGTGTCGGCGCGGCAAAACTGGCCCCGGTAAAAAGACAAAGCAAAACTAGCAGTGGCGTTACTATATATTTCAAAATAAAAACCTGGCGTTTGGTAAAGCTGCAGGTATCTCCGGTCTGTTGTCAGTCAACCAGTGCATATGGCGCCGATAAGCAAAAAGATGACACTTCGACTAATAAGCACAGGAAGGACAGATTCTTCCTGTGCTTATTATTGTTTTCACGAAGATCGCTACGGGACCTGACCCAGGCCGAGGTGATTTCCGTTATTGGTGCCGGGTTCTTTCGGCGGGCGCGGGCTCGGCAGTTTATCCACGGCAGGTTTTTCAGGCTTTGGCACGATCTGACCAAGACCCAGGCCATTGTTGTTCCCGGGGCCATTGGCAAAGCCGATCCCGGTTCCTGGCGTATGAACCGTCGGGTCATTTCCGAATGAATTACCGGCATGGGTGGTACCAGCCAACCCCATCGCACTAATGGCAATAACAGCGAATATTTTCTTCATGTCGATCTCCCAAATCACGTGGAATCGAAAAAACATTTGTTCTGATGAGCCTGATGCGCGGGATAACCCGCGGCATCCGGTTCAGAAGCAATGTCTTATTGGTTTGGACTAATATTACGGAGAGCATCAAGACAAGACGCGCTCTCCCCACCCTTGCTGATCTCATGCAAATGCGGTGAGCTCACATCCTTGTATCAAGCAAGAACCATTCCCTTCCGTAATTGTATCGAATAATCAGTCAGGCAGATAGCGTCCGGTCTTCGCCGAAGCGGTCGCCGGGATGAATGTGTAAGGTATGTCGACAGTCACCTGTCGCCCCATAGGCTTGATCCACCCGCGCTGTACGTACTTAGTCACTATCAGAGATTTCCTAAATATGGGTTGGCTCTTATCGCAGCCACTGGACTGCGGGCGGTTAACTGGAGTGCCTGAGCCTATCGCGTAAAGCCCGAACCGGCTTTTCCCTGTGGTTGATTGAAAGGAGAAGCCGGCATGAAGAAGCGACGACACCACTATGACCTCGATGATAAAAAACGCCGTATCGTGCAGGAGTATCTCGCCGGGATAATTCCGGCAGACGATCTGGCCAGACGTGAAGGGCTGGTACGTGGCCAGATCTACAAATGGCGCGTGCAGCTCGAACGCCGCGAGCGGATGGCGCGCATCGAGACCATCGCTGAGACCGAAGGCGTCTCGATCGAGCAGGTTCGCCGTATCCGCGAACTTGAAGAGGAGCTGGCCGCCACCCAGCAAAAGCTCGAGCAAACGCTGATTGATAAGCGCGGGTCGGTATATTTTTACGGAGGGAGCGGGATGGACAGAAACCGGCTCACCCTGTCAGGCCTGTCACGATCGATATAATCTTCAGGGAGGCAACGGTAATAAGGTATTTGGTGATTATCCAATCTACCAGAAAGGGTTCTACACCTATTTTAATGGTAGTGGCGCGAATCATGGCGGTGTTAGATTTCTCAACGGCGGCATACTGGATCCGGTACAAAATCCGTGTGGCGGCGATCCCTTCTGCGCCGATCCCGCGCCGGCCTGGCCCTCGGTGGTGATCCCCTGATCCTTGGTGGTAAGTCACCTCTATGAGGTGAGCGGTACTGTCAATCTATCGAATCACTGGCGCAGTAATGCCTCGTGACGGAACGACTTTTGTCATTACGCTGTATTCCGGACACACGTCAGCTCTTGCCATGTCGAATACGGCGCTTATGACGGTTCGTGGTGATCAGCGGCGACCGCTTGCGGGGTTTTCTCAGGCATCGTCGCAGGCGAGGGCCGGATGTTTCTCGACCATGACGCCTTTGCAGTCACTGTCGGCGATACCATCTCACGGCCCGCCGGATCGCCGGGTCAAAAATAGCGATCCAAGGTGTCAAAGCGATAGCCACTTGCCTGTAGCGTGCGGATCAACTGTTCGAGTTGCGGAATATTGATATCCGCGCCGCGGCCGCGTGCGCTGTTTTCGAACAGAAAGTCATGGGTCAGCACCACGACCTTGTTGAAGCGTGGCAGGTGCTGACATCGTATGCTGTCGCCGGTATGGTCCGATGCGCACGGTGGCCGGTCAATCAGCGCATTGATGCGACCGGCCAGCGACATCGCCGGTTCCAGCGTTTCACTTGATGCGGGCCCTTGCCAGTTCGCCGGCTGCCAGTGGATATCCCAGCCGAAAATCGTCATGCCGTACTCGTGAAACAGTGTTTCGGCAATCCGGGTGGCGATGCCGTCCGAGCGCGTCGCGCTTAATCCGCTCGCCGGTGTCTGGTCCGCATGCGCTGGCGCATCGCTGTCGGTGGTGCAGATACCGCAGACCGCCTGGTATCCCGGCAATATCCAGGTGTTGGTATACGGCAATCGGGCCATGCCGGCGACCTGATTATTCGGTCGGGCGGCGAGCTCGCCGAGTGCCGCGTTCACGATAGCGCGATTCTCGGGCACGAAATAGCGTAGATCGCTGGTCATGTCGCGGTAGGTGTCGACGGACGATGCGATGCCCGTCGTGCTGTTATGCCTCATATGATCGAAACTATGATCGCCCAACACGTGTCCATCGGCGATTATGCGGCGCAACGCCTCTGCCGAGCGGGTCTCATTTTCCCCGCCCTGTCCGGTCAGATGAATGCCATTCACAAAGAATGTTGCCTTGATATGGTGGCGCCGCAGCACCTCAAGTACGTTCAACGTCACGTCGATAGGGCCGTCATCGAATGTCAGAAAAACGCGGGCATGCGATGATGGCTCTGTGGCTGGCGCGGCCACCAGCGGTGACCACATACCCGCAAGTATCAGCGCAATGATCGTTTTGGTTGCCCCGAAACGCGCGCACGATGTCGGGATCATGTCTATATTCCTGCTTACTCCATCCGCGGCTGGCATGCGCTCAGGTGCCGTACTTGCGTGCGCTCTCATTGCGCTCTGTGTCAACTTCGACCAATTCCGCGTAATCGTCAGCCCGAATGGTGATGGCAACCGGCAACATGAAAGCGACCACTTGATGGTCTTCGTGCGTAATCGCCTGTGGCGCCACCGGTGTTGCCGTGCGTTGCCGGCTGCGCAGGTCGGCAACGATGTCCTCGCGGCTTGCGCGCAGTCCGATAAACGACACAATAGCGGCAGCCAGGAAAGCCGCGTTGACCAGCGCAAAAGTACCGTGTGCCCGGTATCCGGTAGCAAAATCAAAACCGGCGCCGATCAGCCAATACAGCAGCAACACGTAGATCATGAGTAGATAGAATACCGGCGTTGCGGTTCGTCCCTGAACCTTCGGCGTGCGCCCGAACGGTATTTTTTTCTTGTTGAACGCCTGCTGCACCGATTTGAGTACGCCACCCAGGTTTACCGGGATCAGCAACAGATTGAGTGCATAGACGCGCAACAGGTCAGTGCCCCGATAATCGCTTAATAACAAGTCACGACCGTAAAGAAGGAAGTATGGCAGCGCCGTTAGCGGCAGCCACGCGCTGTGCACGCTGTCGGTAAATGGAAACGCGAGCATTGCCAGCAGGCCGATGTTTACCGCGGCGATAGATACCAGGTAGTGTACCCGCAGAAATCCCTCGGCGATTTTGCGCTGCGGTTTCACGGCAAGAAACCGCAACAGCTTTGGCAGGATGATCAGGCCGCCATTGGCCCAGCGGCGCCGCTGGATCAATAGCGATCCGAAGTCCGGTGGCGTGGCGCTATAAGCGAGTCGTTCGGGGTAATTGTAAAGCCGCCAGCCGCGTGCAATCAGATCCACACTGGACTCAGTGTCCTCGATAACCGTTCGGTCCTGGATAAAGCGCTGTATCGGAAAACCGCGCTCGGTGTCGTTTTCCGCGATGTCGAGCAGCGCTTCATGGCGTAGCAGCGCATTGGCGCCGACCCAGTACGTGGCGTTATGCCGCGTGAAACCCTGATGGATGATGTACTGAATGTCCGTCGTTGCGCCGGCGATGCGTTCGATGGGATTCGATGCGCCGGGAATGGCGCTGTACGGGGTCTGAATGACGGCGAGACGCTTGTTGCCTGCCTGTTCCATCATGTGAACCAGACGCGGCGCATATTCAGGCAGCAACAGACTGTCCGCGTCCAGCGTAATAAAATACTTCGCATCCGGCACGTGAAGATCTGCGTTATATCGGTGGGTTTTCTCCAGCAGCAGTCCATCTTCGGTCGGGCGTTCCCGCAGATGCTTGCCGATCAGGCCGATGTAGCTGTTCAGATTCATCGCCTTGTTCGCTTCGTGCGACAGGTTCAGATAGCGCTTGCGTTCGAAAGCGGTGACTTCGCAGGCGAACAACGCCGCGAGGCGTTGGTACTCGACCCGCAATTCGTCGGCATCGGCCGCGACCCCCAGCTCGATGCGGGCGCGTAACACCCGCGCATGCGCACGATGGGTGTCGGCGCGCGCGCTCAGTGTCTCGGCGACATAGAAGCGGTCGGTATGATCGTGCACGGGATAGTCGCGGGCGGCGCGTTCGAACCATGCGGCCGCCTGCTGCCACAGGTCAGCGAGGCGTTTCAGTTCGGTCTGGCCGTTGACCGTGCCGTGCTGTTGACGTTCGGTAAAGCCGGCAAATGCGCTACTGAATACGCGGGCGGGCGCGCCCAGTATCCGGTTCAGTTCGGCGGGCAGTTTTCGCGCCGCGTCTAGTAGCGCGGCCTCCTCGGTCGATGTCGGATCGGGTTGATTGTCGATCAACAGCACCACGCGCCGGTTGGGATACTCCTGCAATGCGGCGGACATCAGTGTCTGCAGAATGGTGCGGCGCTCTTCCTTATAGGACGGCACCAGTATCGCCAGCGGCGGTGTCTCCTGGTACAGCGCATCGAGTTCGTGGCGCGCTGCCGGCCGGTGCGCGCGCCGGCGCTTGATGTAACCGAGACGCGTCGTCTGATAGACCAGACTGCCGTAGACCAGAAACGCGATGATCACGAGAAACGCGCCATGCGCGGCGGCGTCGCCGTAGCGGCCGGCCTCGATTTGCCCGAGCAATACCGGATATTGATCGCCGATCACCAGCGCGCCTGTCGCGAGCGTGAATACGATACCGCACCACGTCAGAAAGATTTCCCGTCGCCTGGCCCAGCGCTGATCGTCGATCTTGCCGCGCGCGCCGGAAGCGTCATCGGTGGACGCGGCGTGGTTATTTGCGGGCAACGCAATACTACGAATGACGGTATCCGTCATAAAATCAGTGCCTCTTCAATTGAATCCTTGCCCCGGAACTGCTCTGTTGAGCAACAACCGCAACGTATCCACAGGCGGTTTTATGGGGTCTACTGTTGTCCAGCGAGGTGAATCAACCACCCGGGCATGGTTCCCGGAGGTAAAAATTTTCCACATTCCGCTGGTCGCCGGACCGCAACCGACCAGCGATGCAGGGGGGGGCGGTCGGCAAAGAGACGCACATGCTACGAGCGGGCGTGCTATTAGTCAACCGCGACGATTATTGGGTTCGTGGCGAAAGGCGGCGAACACTCGTGAGGCTTTTCATTTATTGCAGGCAGGAGGGGTATGTGGCGACCGTGACCGTATATGACCAGGTACAGGCCTTTTTGACCAAGGATGGCTCGATCATCCGCGAGCTGATGCATCCCGTTCGTCATGGCAACGCCCGCCAGAGCCTGGCCGAAGCGACCGTGCCGCCCGGAACCCGAACCGCGTTGCACCGCCACGCGCGCAGCGAGGAGTTGTATTACATCGTCGCCGGCGAGGGCCGGATGTTTCTCGACCATGACACCTTTGCGGTCACTGTCGGCGATACGATCTGCATACCGCCGGGCACGCCACATGCGATTGCCAATACCGGTACAGAGGTCTTGCGCCTGCTGTGCTGTTCCGCGCCGCCCTACGCAGACGCCGACACCGAGCTGCTGGCATGACGTATTGGCGTGTATCGGGGTACGTGAACAATCGGCGCGATTGACCGGCCGGTGCCACGGGCTTTCACCCGGCGGCCAAATCGGCGACAATCCCGGGTCCAGGCGACGCAAGGAACCATCAATGAGCTTCAAGATTCATGTCGAGCCCAGTGGCAAGGAATTCACCGTCGAGAACAGCGACTCGGTCCTCGATGCGGCGCTGCATCATGGTGTCGCGTTTCCCTACGGCTGTCGCAACGGCGCCTGCGGTTCGTGCAAGGGCAAGATTGTTTCCGGTACGGTCGATTATGGCGATTACGACCCCAACACCCTGACCGATGCGGAAAAGCGTGCCGGCATGGCGCTGTTCTGTCAGGCGCGCCCGCTCAGCGATCTGACGGTCGAGGTGAAAGAAGTACAGCTCGGCGATATCCAGATCCGCAAGGTGCCGGTGCGTGTGGCAAAGATCGAGAAGCTTGCACCGGACGTCGTCCGCCTGTTCCTGAAGGGGCCCAATACCGTGCGGCTGCAGTTCCTCGCCGGGCAGTATCTCGACTTTCTGCTGCCCACCAACAAGCGACGCAGTTTCTCGATCGCCAATGCGCCGCATGATGATGAGTTTATCGAACTGCACATCCGGCACGTGCCGCACGGCAACTTCACCGACTACATATTTGATGTATTAAAAGAGAAAGACCTGCTGCGGGTCGAGATGCCGTTCGGCGGTTTTTACCTGCGTCAGGACAGTGACCGGCCGATGATCTTCATGGCGGGCGGCACCGGTTTCGCGCCGATCAAGGGTATTATCGAGCACGCGTTTGCCGAGGGTGTCGACCGGCCGATGCATTTCTACTGGGGCGTGCGCAGCAAACAGGATCTTTATCTCGACTCGTTGCCACGGCAATGGGCGCGGGAACATGCGAACTTCCATTACGTGCCGGTGTTGTCGGACCCGAAACCCGAGGACAACTGGCAGGGCCGTACCGGTTTTGTCCATAACGCGGTGACCGCGGACTTTCCGACGCTGGGCGGTTTCGACGTCTATACCAGCGGTCCGCCGATTATGGTGAACTCCGGCAAGGCGGCGTTTTTGGAGCGCGGACTGCCGGCCGACCGGTTGTTTTACGATTCGTTTGAATTTGCCGCCGATACCCGCAAGGCATCGGCGAGTTAGCAAACCCCGGATAGATCCGGCAGTCGCTGCTGTGTAGCGCTATATTGTGGCCGCGAAGCGGACCTGGAAAGCAAAGAAAAACGACAATCACGCCGTTAGTCTTCTGTCTTCGGATAAGCGACCGATCGACTTTCTACGCGTTCTCGCCAAACCGCCAGCGGTTACTGCGCCGCCAGCATCGGTGTGGAACGGCCGGCGGATTCGCGGGTGCCCGGTAGCAACGGCCCGGTGCGCGGCGCGGCGGTGATCAGCGACAGTCCTTTCTGGTAACACGCCAGCGCGCCCGATTTCTCGCCGAGTTTCTCCAGCAGCGTACCGAGATCCTGATAGGTCTCCGGTTGCGCACCGGCGGCGATGCTGGCTTCCAGATAGCCGCGCGCCTTGTCGAGTCTGCCGTTGCGTAATGCGAGGCGACCGAGGGTCAACAGCAGTACCGGGTTATTGGTGCGGTTTTTCAGCCATTCTTCGGCACTGTGTAACTGCTGCGGCGAGAACGCCGTGCCACCGTCGGCGACGCCGTAGAGATAGATCAGCGCATCGCTCCAGTCACGGTTGAGCGCCTTGCGCAGTACGGCGATCACATCGGCATCGGCCTGGCAGGCAATCAACTGGCTGGCGTACGCGTAGAGCAGCGCCTCGTTTTCCTGCAGTGCCTTCGGAATGCGCGCCCAGACCTCGTGTATCAGTTTGGCCTGTTGTTCGCGCGCGGCATTGCCGAGCAGCTCTGACCACGCCGTGATCTCGAGACGCTTCACCTCGGTGTCGGCAATGAGGTGACGTTTGCGCACCGCCGGCAGCAATTCGAGCAGATGCTCCCAGTTCTTCAGGTCGACATGGAGTTGCAGCAGCAGTGACATCACCTTGGGATGTTTCGGCACCGCCGCGTGCAACCGCTTCAACGTCGCCAGGGCGCGATCGAACTCGCCGTTTTGCAGTTGCAGTTCGGCGGCCGCGAGGTCCAGCGTGAATTCCGACGCGTGCCCGCTGCTCTGGGCCTTTTTAAGATAGCCATCGGCGCGTTGGACAGCGCCCTGACGTTGCGCCGCCTGCGCCGCGGCAAGGTAGTTTAATAGTGGCACCTCGCTGGTGTCGGCCTGCCTGGTCAGCAGATGCTCGGCCTCCCGCCAGCGGCCCTCGACCAGGTCGAGCATGCCGCGCGTCAGCAGCTTGTGCGACCGGGTGACACGGCGTTCGGCATTCCACCGGCGCAGATGACGCGGCACGCGGCGCGTGGTCAGCAGCGCGCGCAGGACTATATAAATCGTCACGAACGCAACGATCGCCATGCCGCCGAATACCAGCAGCGTGGTCTCGACCGTGGTCCCCTGGAACGCGATACGCACATAGCCGGGGTCCTGATGTGCGATCAGCGCCAGCGCGACACCGATCACCAGCGCCACGATGATGATCACCATGCGTTTCATCGTCCCGCGTCTCGGGTTGCCTGACTCGCCACGGTGACGTCACCGCGCGCCGGCGCCTGCGCTGTACCCTCACCGCGGCGGTTCGACCAGTTACGCAGCGCCTGCAACGACGCGGAAACCTCCGGAAAATCCGGGCTCAGATCCACATTGTCGAGCGGCGCCAGGCTGTCCAGCAGATTGCTGCGCGCGGTACTTTCCCGGAAGTAGGTGGTGACCCAGGTGCGCGTGGCGTTCAGGCTGTCGCGGAAGGTTTCGGTATCGCGCTGCAGCAGCGCGAGCCGCGCGGCTTCGAGCTTCAGGCCGAGATTCTGCCGGAAAAACACCCGTTGATCGGGCGTCAGTAACGGGCTGTTGCCGCTGTCGCTGGCGTGGGTCACGACGACCAGATTGCGTATCGCTGCCCAGGCCGCATTCGCCGCCGCCCGCCAGCCTTCGGCCGCGGGCGCTTCCGTGCTGCCGGCCTGTTCACCGGGTTCCACGCCGGACAGCGGCAGATCGTCGATGCGGTGCTGGAGGCTGCCGAGCGACAGCGCCATGCCGGTGATGTCGGGAACCGTGACCGACTGCAGCGCGTTGATGTCGTCGGCAATAGCGCTGCGCGCGGTAATCAGCGACGGATCGCCGGTACTCTTCAGACGCTCGTCCGCGGCAAGCAGCGCTGCGACCGCCGTAGCGACATCATTGGCCAGTTTCAACCGCTCGCCGGCGATCCGGACCAGATACTCCGCCTCGGCCACGAGCCAGCCGTTGGCCCGGTCGCGGCTGACCTCGGCCTGCAGTGTATCGATCGCATCATTGATCTGCTGCTGGGCGTTTTGCACGTCGCCCAGCTGAGAAGTGATGGCCTGAATCCGGGTCTGGTCCTCGTTCAGCCGGCCCTCGAGCGCGGGTAGCGTCGCGCGTGTCTCGCCGGACAACGCCGCGGAACGGGCCTCTATCGACTGCAGCGTCGAGCCCAGTTGCTGGCGGTCGGTCTGCAGCGTTCGCCAGGTGTAATAACTGGCACCGGCGGCGGCGAGTGCCAGCAACAGTGCCAGCGACGCGACGAACGATCGGCCGCGCCGCGGCGGCGTGGCGGCACGTGCCGCGCTGCCGGTTTTGGCCGTCACAGTCATCGGGTCAGGCCGGTCGGATTTCGGTTCCTTTTTCGATGCAGATGAGGTGTTGTCGGCGGCGCCGGATTCAGGGTTGCCTGCAGGCATTTTTGCTTGGGTGGATGTCGTCATGTTTATTTCCTCTGACCGGCAACGCCTGTCGTTGACCACCACTGGCGGATAACGTCGACCAGCGCCTCGTCGGTCGCTTCCACGGCGACCAGCACGGGGCCGGTAAAACCGCGCGCCGTGGCGAGCGCAGCGCCACGCTGACTGAGCAACGCCAGCGGCCTGTTCAATAATAACTTTCTTCCCGCGTCGCCCACCAGTTCGAGAAGATTTTCGAGGCCTTCGTTACTCGTCACCACGACGCAGTCGATATTACCACGGGAATAATCCTGAAACAGAGGTAGGGCGGCCGGCTCCGGTTTGATACGTTGATAAACGTCCGCATATTCAACCGTCGCGCCACGTTGCCGCAACGTATCGCCGAGCAATTCCCGGCCGCCAATGCCGCGAAATATCACGATTCTTGTTCCGGATACCGATTGCATCGCGGCTGTCGCCAGCAATGCCTCGCTGTTATAGCCCGCTGGCGGGCAGATATCCACGTGCCGCCACTGTTGTTCAAGCCGCTCAGCTGTTGCTTTGCCGATGGCGGCAAGGGTCAATCGCGCGCGGAGATGACCGCGCACGCGCCGGATCAGGTCAATGCCGTGGTCGACGGCATTGGCGCTGATGAAGATCGCGATATCAAAATTGTCCAGGTGTTCGACCACGCGGGTTGCCGCGCTGGGGTCGGCGGGCGGGGCGATGTCGATGACCGGAAACCGGATGACACGCCCGCCGTCGCCTTCGATCAATTCACATAAATGTTGCGACTGGTGCGCCGGGCGCGTCACCAGCACGGTAATGCCGGCGAGGCCCGCGGACCGTTCAGTGGGCATGCAGCCGTTCCAGTATCACGCCGGCGCCGCGGGCCAGCAGTTCATTCGCGAGCTGCGTGCCGAGTTGTTGAGCCTGCCGCGCATCCCCGGTGATATCGCCGCGTATCACCCGGCTGCCGTCGGGTTCGCCGACCAGGCCGCGCAACGTCAGCGTGCCGTTGCCTAGCGTTGCGTAGCCGGCGATCGGTACCTGGCAGCCGCCGCCCAGCCGCCGGTTGAACGCGCGCTCGGCGGTGATGCGGGTTTGCGTGTCGGCGTCGGCGAGCACGGCGATCAGCCCGTTGACCCACGGGTCATCGGCGCGGCACTCGATGCCGACGACACCCTGGCCGATCGCCGGCAGGCTGATGTCCGTGTCGAGAGACTCGGTGATGCGACTCGCCAGACCGAGGCGTTTCAGGCCGGCCGCCGCCAGCACGATGGCATCGTACTCGCCCTGATCGAGCTTGCCGAGCCGGGTGCCGACGTTGCCGCGCAGGTCGCGGATTTCGAGATCGGGACGCAAGGTGCGTAACTGGCACTGGCGTCGCAGGCTGGAGGTACCGACGCGCGCGCGCTGAGGCAGTGCGCTGAAGCTATTAAAATTGTTCGAGACGAATGCATCGCGCGGGTCCTCGCGCTCGAGCACCACCGGCAGGTGCAGGCCGGCGGGGAACTCTACCGGGACGTCCTTCATCGAATGCACCGCGATGTCCGCGCGGCCTTCGAGCATGCCTTGCTCGAGCTCTTTGACGAACAGACCCTTGCCGCCGATCTTGGCGAGCGGGCTGTCGAGGATCTTGTCGCCCTGGGTCACCATGCGCACCAGTTCGATGCTCAGCCCCGGGTGGGCCTGGAGCAGGCGGTCGCGGACATGTTCGGCCTGCCAAAGTGCGAGCGGACTTTGGCGTGTGGCGATACGAAGTATATTTTTCGGCATGGGTAACAGGTCGCTGTCTATTATGAATCCGCCTGGCGGAACGTCCGCCTGGAACGTGCGGCCGCCGTACTGCGGCGCCACCGGGCTTGGGGCGGCAATAACAGGCAGACGGGGATTTTAACAGGGCCGGCGGTGCGGCCGTTAATCGGCGTGTGCGGGTATCGGGGCTAGCAGGCTGAAGCAAAAATCACATTTTTTGCTTTGCGCGTTGAAAAAGGCCATGGATGGACTTTTTCAGCATCCTGCTAGGCCAGGCGCGAGCCGAGCGACTTGAGCGCCTGCCGGACGTCGGCTATCTGCCGGCGGCTTACCGGCAGACGGCCGTCAAACCCGCGCAGGGTCACAGCGAAATGTCCGTCAGGGCCTTTTTCGATGCCGGAAAGACAGGCAGTCGCCACCAGATATTTGCGGTGGATACGCAGAAAGCGGTCGGTGAATTCGTCTTCCAGTATTTTCAGCGTGTCCTCGATCAGCGTCGTGCCGTGCCGGTGACGAACGGTGACGTATTTCTGCTCGGCCTCGAAGTACAGGATGTCGGTCACCGGTACCAAGTCGATGGTGCCGGCGCGGGTTGCGCTGATATGCGTGCGTGACAGCGGCTTGCCGGAGGTCGTCGCGATGGAGCTCAGCTGTTTGCGGGACAGCTGGCGGGCCCGTTCGAGCGCCTCGATCAGGCGTTCCTTGCGTATCGGTTTGAGCAGGTAGTCCACGGCGCGCGCCTGGAACGCGTCCAACGCATGGTCGCCATAGGCGGTTGTGAATATCACCGCCGGTGGACGTGCCAGCCGTGTCATGTGCAGTGCCGCTTCCAGTCCATCCATGCCGGGCATGCGAATATCGAGCAGCACGACATCGGGTTCCGTCTGCTGCGCGACCGCAAGCGCTTCGGCGCCATTGCCGGCCTCGCCGACGATCTCGCCCGCCGCGTGTTCGGCAATCAGGTCGCGCAGGCGCGACCGTGCAAGGTGTTCGTCATCGACGATCAGTATCCTCACGACCTGGGTCCGGTGCGGTAAGGAAACGATACCGTCACGGTGTAGCGGTTGTCGTGTTGTTCCGTGGTGAGGCGTCCGGCGCCGTCGAAATACGCTTCGAGCCGGGCGCGTATGTTCGCCAGCGCCATATGATTGCCGTCGTGCGGGGGTGACGTCGTCCCGCTACTTGTACCGCGGTCGCCCGTGGCAACCGGATTGACGATCGTCACCTTGACGATGCCGTTTTCCAGTTGACCGGACAGGTGGATCGTGCCGCCGCCGGTCAGCGGTTCTATCCCGTGATAGATCGCGTTCTCGACCAGTGGCTGGATGGTAAAGGCCGGCAGCAGCGCGTCGCCGGGCAGCCGTTCGCCGTGCCATTCGATTGTCAGCCGCTCGCCGAGGCGCAATATTTCGATGTTCAGGTAACGCCGTGCGAGATCCAGCTCGTCGTGCAGGCTGGTCATGCGGCGCACATCACCGAGGGTCGCGCGAAACAGATCGGCCAGGTCCACGACGACGCGCTCGGCAACATCGGGCTGGCGCCGGGTCAGGCTGGCGATGGTGTTCATGCTGTTGAACAGAAAGTGCGGCCGGATGCGCGCCTGCAATGCCTCGAGCCGCGCGTGCGACACCGCTTCAATATGCCTTTTCGACTGATGCTGTACGTAAAAATAGCGTAGCGTTACCGTCGCCACAATAATCCCGAGCGCGAGGTTGCGCAGCAGAAAATCGATATGCTGGTTGGCGGTGATCAGGGTGACGTTGCCGATATACCCGTTCAGCTGAAACGCCACCTCGCTGAACAGCGCGGTGATCGAGAGAATTAATGCGTAACCGTAAAGCGTCGCCCGCAGATCGCTGGTACGGCGCAGCCAGCGGCGGCTGGCACACAACAGTGCAGCGCACGACAGGCCGACCCACTGCACGAACAGCGAGATCATGCTCAGGTTGGTCCATCTGTCGTCGATCGGTTGCGCCGGTGCCAGCGCCATGATAAACGCGATCAATTCACCGATGACGACTACCAGCAGCACGACGCGTACCGCACAGAAGTCCGGTAGAAATGAATCGCCCATCACCTGGCCGTTATCGCGTGTATGCTCCTTCATCGATGCCTCGTCCCTGCAGGGCTGATTCCTGGAGGGTTGCCTGATTGATGTCTCCCGTCCGTCAGTGGCGTGATCCGGATTCCGGATTACGCCGTCCCCTGTATCGGCGGCTATGGCGTTCTCTGCAATACAGGCGTGACTGCGATGGCGGGGTAACGCGTTGAATTGGCGGAAGATAGGCCGAGCTGGTGGCGACAATAATTGATATACTGCGCGCAATCCTTGTGCGGATACGTCTGGTAATGGCCAAAAACATCGAAAAACTCTGGGGCGGGCGCTTTGCCGAGCGTACCGACGAACTGGTCGAGCGTTTTACCGCGTCGGTGCAGTTCGACAGTCGATTGTACCGGCACGACATCACCGCGTCGATTGCCCACGCGCGGATGCTGGCGCACGTCGGTGTCATCACTGAAGCCGACCGCGATGCAATCGTGAAGGGCCTCGGGAAAATCGCCGACGATATCGAACGCGGCGACTTTGCCTGGTCGGCCGGCCTCGAAGATGTGCACATGAATATCGAGGCGCGCCTGACGGAGCATATCGGCGATGCCGGCAAGCGGTTGCACACGGCACGGTCGCGCAACGACCAGGTTGCGACCGATCTGCGCCTGTATCTGCGCGACGAGGTCGATGCTATCGCCGGCGAGATCCTTGGCCTTCAGCGTGTACTGCTCGATGTCGCCGAGCGCGAGGCTGCGACGATCATGCCGGGATTTACCCATCTGCAGACGGCGCAACCGGTGACGTTTGGCCACCATATGATGGCGTGGTTCGAAATGCTGGCGCGCGACCGTACGCGCCTGTCGGACTGCCGCGCGCGTATCAATGTGATGCCGCTTGGCTCGGCCGCGCTGGCCGGGACCAGTTATCCGATCGATCGCGAATACACCGCAAAGCTGCTCGGGTTTGATGGCGTATGCGCGAACTCGCTCGATGCCGTCAGCGACCGCGACTTCGTCATCGAATTCAACGCGGCGGCGGCGCTGATCATGGTGCACCTGTCGCGGTTTTCGGAGGAGCTGATCCTGTGGTCGTCGGCGCAGTTTAATTTTATTGCGCTGCCGGATCGCTACTGCACCGGCTCGTCGATCATGCCGCAGAAAAAGAACCCGGACGTCGCCGAGCTGGTGCGCGGCAAGACCGGGCGCGTCACCGGCAACCTGCTCGCGCTGCTGATGCTGATGAAGGGCCAGCCGCTGGCGTACAACCGAGACAATCAGGAAGACAAGGAGCCGTTGTTCGATTCCGTCGACACCGTGAAGGCGTCGCTGCAGGTATACAGCGGCATGATCGCCGCGCTCGACGTCAGAAGAGATGTCATGCACGATGCGGCGCTGCGTGGCTTTGCGACGGCAACCGATCTGGCCGATTATCTGGTGCGCAAGGGCGTGGCGTTTCGCGATGCCCACGAGATCGTCGGGCGCGCGGTGCGTTATGGCGTGGAATCCGGCAAGGATCTGGCGCAGATGTCGCTCGATCAGTTGCGGCAGTTTTGGGCAACGATAGACGAAGACGTGTTCGCCGTGCTGACGCTCGATGGCTCGGTTACGGCCCGCGATCACATCGGCGGTACCGCCCCCGTTCAGGTGCGCGCCGCCGTATCACGGGCGCGCGCTGCGCTTGACGCCGCCGGCTGACCCGCTAGCCGACGGCGATATGATTCGGTGCGGCGGCCGCCTGGTTGGCGAGGCGCGCGACACGCTCCAGTAATTTCCGGCTGTCATCGCCTTTTTCCCAGCCGGTCACCCCGTATCGCGTCGTCAGTGCCACGGTTTTGTTGTCGGCGGTGGTCAGCGTTGTTGTGGCCAGCTGTTCAGCGATCTTGGCGGCTAAATCGGTGGCGGCGTCACGTGCCGTTTCCGGCAGTATCAACAGGAACTCACCGCCATCGAGCCGACCGACGATGTCAGTCCAGCGCAATTGATCCTTAAGCTCGCGGCTGATCGATACCAGGATCGACTTGCCGGCGCCGGTGCCGTAGCGTTTGTCGAGTTGTGCGGGGTCGTCGGTGCGGATGCGTATCACGCTGAACGGATTGCCGTAGCGCCGGCTGCGCGATACCAGCGGTTCCAGGTTCTGCAACAGTGCGCGCCGGTTGGCGAGCCCGGTTAGCGAGTCGCGCGTGTCAACTTCGTCAAGTTGCTGCGTCAGCCGGTTATGTTCGGAATCCAGACGCTGTTGTTCCGTTACGTCGATCAGAAATATCGCCTGCCCGTCGCCGTCGAGTTTCTCACGCCACCCTCGCAACCAGCGGGCCGGCCGCGATTCCGAAGCCGGGATGTAACCGATATCCTGCGACTCAAACAACCAGGCAAGCGGTTTTAGCGCCGCCGCGTACTGCCCGGCCAGTGGCGACAGGTCGAGCCCCAGCAATGCGCCGATATTCGCGTTGCACCAGATTATCGTGTTGTCGCGCGCCAGCATGATGATGCCGCATGGAGCTGTGTCGAGTAATTTCAGCGCTGCTGTGTGCGATATTTCACGGGTCATTTATGTTCCCTTTTTCTGTCAGGCAATGGATCTGAGCCGCCAGTTGCCGGTGATTAATGATGCATCGGGGGTGCCTGGATAACTTCGTGTACTGATAGCGGAAACGCCATGCATGTCTTTAGCCTGTATTGGCGGCGTTCTGGAGTTGGGGTACGCGGTGCCGATAACGGACTGACACGGTGACGATTGCGGTGGGGAGCGAAAGTCCAGGCAGTGTCCAGGCTGGGACGCGCGCCCGCATCGCCAGCGTTCGATCCACAAAAATGGTGGAGAATCATGGCGTCAGGTGCTGGTGGTGGCTCCTACGCAGCGGCCAGGCAAGCACAAATTCCAGGCAACCGATGGCAGTGACGGGTCTACGGGAAATCAAGGCGCTGAAGCGTCGCTTTATGGCGCTCAACCGTGATCGCCTCGAGCGTACGCGCGATTCGCTGAGCGCCAGGCAGGTTCCGTTTCTCGATCTACTGCCGTTGATCTTTCATGTCAATCACCCGCTGTTACCGGGCTTCATAACCAAGGACAGCCCGCGCGGGATCTCGGACTACAGCCCGAGCGCGCGGTCGATAAAGGCCGCTAACAAGCTGGCAAAAAGCTTTTACACGCGCAAGCGCGCACTGCTGCACTACGACATCTATTCAATATTTATCATGGGCAGCAGCGGCACCATCGCCCACTCCGACGCGAGCGATTTCGACGTCTGGATCTGTCACCGCCCCGATACTCCGCCGGTCCAGCTCAGCGAGCTGCGCCAGAAGGCAACCGCGGTGGAGCTTTGGGCGGCTGGTCTTGGCGTGACCGCACACTTCTTTTTGATGGATGCCGAGAGCTTCAAGGCCGGGGAGCGCGTAACCCTGTCTTCGGAGAGCAGCGGCAGCGCGCAACATCACCTGCTGCTCGAGGAGTTCTACCGCACCAGCCTGTTGCTGGCCGGGCGCTACCCGTTGTGGTGGATGGTGCCGGTCGAATACGAGAACGACTATGACCATTATGTGCAGGAGCTGTTACGCAAGGGGTTTATCCGCAACAACGAATATGTCGATTTTGGTGCGCTGCCGACGATTCCGCCGGCGGAGTTCTTTGGCGCAGCCCTCTGGCAGCTGTACAAGGCGATAGACTCGCCATACAAGTCGCTGTTGAAGATGTTTCTGATGGAAACCTACGCGCAGGAATATCCGCACGGTGATCTGTTGAGTCGCCGATTTAAATATGCGGTTTACGAAGGCGAGAAGAACCTCAGTCATCTTGATCCGTACGTCATGTTGTACCAGAAGATCGAGGACCACTTTCGCGCGCGGAATGACGATGAACGTATCAATCTGCTGCGCCGCTGTTTCTACTTCAAGGTCAACGAGCGTATTTCCAGTCTGGACATGAAGGTCGACGACACCGAATGGCGGCGCGCCTTCATCGTCGAGCTGCTGCGCCGCTGGGAATGGACCGATGCCGACTTGCGCGTGCTGAACACCCGGCCGCAATGGAAGATCAGTCAGGTCAGTTTTGAGCGCAACGTGCTGGTGAACGAGCTGACCAACAGCTATACGTTCCTGTCGAATTTTGCCCGTGACAAGGGTGAGCTTAGCGCTATCGACCAGCGGGACCTGAACATCCTCGGTCGAAAGCTGTTTGCGGCGTTCGAACGCCGCGCTGAGAAGATCGAAATTATAAACCATGGCATTTCAGACAATCTGTGGGAGAGTCATTTGTCGGTGCATCAAGTCAGCAATCGCGACGGCCATAGTAGCTGGGTAATTTATCGCGGCACCCTGAACGCCGACGAGGCGGCGCGCGAAACCCCGCTGAAGCGGGCCTACAGCGTTGTGGAACTGCTCGCCTGGTGCCACTTCAACGGCTTGGTGGATAACCGCACGATTCTGACGTTGTTGGCGCGCGAGGGCGGCGCGACGGTAAAGGAGATATATGGTCTGGTGGACGTATTACAGCGACTGTTTCCGGCCGCGCTACTCAAGGAAACCAACATGGCGGTTTTCGAGAACGCCCCTCGCCCGTTGGTGACCGCCATATTTGCCAATGTCGGCATCGATCCGATGTATAACCGCACACGCGACGGAAAGATGCTGACCAGCAACAAAACCGATGCGCTTAGCTACAGCGGGCTTAACGAAAATCTCGTCGTGTCTCTGGACCAGGTGGTCGTGACCAGCTGGCAGGAAGTGGAGATCTACCGGTACAGCGGCGCGGACTGTATTTTCGATTGCTTGTGCGACTATTATCGCAGGGTGCCGCCGTCGCGCGGTGTGCCGTTGCCGCGCGTTTCCGCACACAGTTTTTCGTCGATGCGTGGCGCGACCATAGGAAGCCGCATCGAGCAGTTGTTCGCCGATGTGATCGATAATTTTTATAAAGGCATCAATACAGAAACGCGACGCTACGTGATCCGTTCCGGAAATTCATTTGTCATACTGCGGAAGAACGCTGAAGCGCTCGAGTACCAGCGCGTCGGCAATCTTGATCCTCTTTATCTCGAACTGGCGCGCGGCAGGCCGGTGTTCAGCCCGATTGCGGCGGATCGCTTCGCGCTGACCGATACTGTCCTGCCGAACGTGTTCGATGCGAATCGTCCGGATGTGATTCAGCTGTTTCTTCTCGCTGATGCTTCGCAAGCGATGGTTTATGTTGCCGACGAGCGGGGTTCGATCTATTTCGAGCAGCGTGTATTCCACAGGATGGATTCCCTGGTGAACCAATTCATGTTGTTTTTCGATGCGATCGCTCATCGGCGCGAGATCCATGGTGGCTACGCCGGTACCGCGGCTCCGGTAACTATTCCGGTGATCTGTTATGAAATAACGCGCAGCAAGAAAAGCGGCGTGACCCTGCGCCGGATCGATACCGACAGCATGCGTGCAGCGACCGGGTTCTTCAGCGTCAAGGTCATCGGCAATGCGGTTGCCAACAGCGATCTCGGCTATACGATTTTTTGCGAAGACCGTGAATTCAGTTCTTTGGAGTTCGGTGCGGACGTGTTTCGCAAAGTGGCCGCGCATATCACCCGTCTGCGAGATACGACGGCCGCCTATCCCATTTATATCACCGACATCGACATACCCGGCACAGTGCTTGGTGCCGATCCCGACGGCCACGTACAGACGATTCACTATCTGAATTACAAGAAACAGATCGAGGATCAGTTGAATCGCGCGCTCGGTATCGCGTCTGACAGCGACAGGCCCGCCAATATTGTTGATCGTCTGATGAACCTGGTGCGGGGTTGAACGGCCGCCCGCCAAGGCAATTATTGAGCATTACCTGTAAGCATGACACGTCCAAAGTCCGTCATTCCCGCGAAAGCGGGAATCCAGTCACACTAACGACCACTGGATTCCGGGTCTTTGCTACGCTACGCCCGGAATGACGATCGCCATGTGTTGTCCGTCATTTGGCAATTCTCATAAGTCCGCAGTCGACAACCGCTGCCTGAGCCATGCGCCGATGTCGGCGATTTCCGCAGGATTGACACTGTGTTCCATCGCGTAGGTGTGCCACGCGACTTCATATCCGGCTTGCATTAACAGATCGCGCGATCGCTCAGCGAGGCGCACGGGAACCATCGCGTCGCGCGTGCCGTGGCCCATGAAAATCGGCACGGTGGTGCTGGCGCCATGCGCCTCGGCGGCCAGCCGGTCGGCGAGCGGCAGATAGGTGGACAACGCTAGGACGCCGGCCAGCCGCTGCGGATACCGCAAGGCGGTGTGCAGGGCGATAGCGCCGCCCTGTGAAAATCCGGCGAGTACGATCCGGTTGGCCGGGACGCCTGCACCCACTTCGCGTTCAATCAGCCGGCCGACAGCCGCCGCTGAGTCGCGTATCCCCTCTTCATCCTCGCGCCGGTCCATGTCGGTTGCGAGGATGTCGTACCAGGCGCGCATCACGTAGCCGCCGTTGATGGTCACCGGCCGGTGTGGCGCGTGCGGGAACACGAACCGTACGCCAAGTTCGTCCGGCAGACCAAGTTCCGGTACGACCGGCACGAAATCATTGCCGTCCGCGCCGAGGCCGTGTAGCCAGATGACGACGGCGCGCGCCGGACCGACCGGGGCTAACTCGACGCAGGGGAGCAGGGAGGAGGACACGGGGCTATTGTGCCATACGCCGCGCGAGGCGGTGCCGATTTGGAAACAACGGGTTTATCCGGTGTGTTCATCGGTTCATATTAAAGGTTTATACTTCAGCGCATGCCCCTGTATCTGCCCGAGTGCCGATGAAACGCAGCGTGTTTTTGTCATTGATGATGCTGGTGATCCTCGCCGGATTGCTTGCGTGCGGCAACAAGGGGCCGCTGTACCTGCCCCAGGAAAAACAGGCGCCGGCCACCCCGGGCGCAGCGCCGCCTGAATAAACGGATCGACCATGGACCATTTCAATTACCGTAACGGGCGCCTGTACGCCGAGGATATCGCGCTTGCCGCGATCGCGGAGCAACACGGTACGCCGTGTTACGTCTATTCGCGCGCCACCATCGAGCGGCACTGGCGCGCTTTCGATGGCGTGTTCGCAGGTCGTGACCATCTGGTGTGCTACGCCGTCAAGGCCAACTCTAATATCGCCGTGCTGAACCTGCTGGCGCGGCTGGGTTCCGGATTCGATATTGTCTCGGGTGGTGAGCTGGAGCGCGTACTGCGCGCGGGCGGCGATCCGGCGAAGACAGTGTTCTCGGGCGTCGGCAAGACCGAACAGGAGATTCAGCGTGGGCTGGAGGCCGGCATCCTGTGTTTCAATGTCGAGTCGGAAAGCGAGCTGGAGCGGATCGATCGTATAGCCGTTCGCTTGGGCAAGGTCGCGCCCGTGTCGCTGCGCGTCAATCCCGACGTCGACGCGAAGACCCATCGTTACATCTCGACAGGGTTGAAGGAAAACAAGTTCGGCATCGACATCAGCGATGCGATCAGCGTCGCGATACGGGCAGTCGAGCGTTCGGGCGTCGAACTGGTGGGTATCGACTGCCATATCGGTTCCCAGCTCACCGACAGCGCGCCCTTTGTCGCGGCGCTGGAGCGCATCGTGCAACTTGCCGAGCAACTGAAGATTCAGGGTATTCCGGTGCGCCATCTCGATATCGGCGGCGGCCTCGGTATCACCTACCGTGATGAAACACCGCCAGACCCGGCGGCCTACGCAACGGCAATCTTCGCCAAGCTGGTGGACGAAAAATACAAGATTATTATAGAGCCGGGCCGTGCGATCGTCGGTAATGCCGGCATATTGCTGACGCGCGTCGAGTACCTGAAGGCCAACCATCACAAGAACTTCGCGATCGTCGATGCGGGCATGAACGATCTGATGCGTCCGGCGCTGTATGACGCGTGGCAGAATATCATTCCGGTGGAACAGAAATCCGATGCCGACGCGCGTGTCTATGACGTCGTCGGCCCGGTCTGCGAAACCGGCGATTTTCTCGGCAAGGAGCGCGAGCTTGCGGTCCGTGAAGGCGACCTGCTTGCGGTGCGATCGGCCGGTGCGTATGGATTCTCGATGAGCTCCAACTACAACTCCCGCCCGCGTGCCGCCGAGGTCATGGTCGATGGCGGGCGCGCCTATCTGATCCGCGAACGCGAGACCATCGACGGATTGATGGCCGGCGAGATGCTGCTGCCCAGCGTGTAAGTCTCCCGGTGAATGAGTCCCGACGTTGAGGATCATCCGGCCGCTGCTTCGACGAAAAGACGCAGGCGCGTCGGTTCTGTTCATCACTGACTTTCAATGGCTTGCTTAAGCACACTGTTGCAAGCGAGGCCTGGTCGCGTCTGACGGGGTTTGTTCCCTTGCTGTCCATTGCAAAATTGCATCGACAATTTCTTTGGCCTGCGTGTTCTGTGATCTAATGTTTTCCTTGCTTGCAGATCGATCGGACAATCGACCATGCGCCGTACCCCGGAACCCGAGCTGATGGACGATAATGCCCAGGCGCGTGCCTATGCGCTGGCGGATTTTGACGAACCGCACGCGCGGTTCGTCGAGCTGCTCGGCGCGCGGTTTTCTGATTTAGGTGGCGCGTGTCGCATGCTGGATCTCGGCTGCGGGGCGGCGGACATCATGATCCGTGTCGCGCATGCGTATCCACGGTGTTGCATCGATGGTGTCGACGGCGCCGGGGCGATGTTGCGCTATGGCCGGAACGCGATCGCGAACGCCGGTCTGGGGCAGCGCCTGAATCTCGTGCATGGTTATCTGCCGGGCGTGATACCGCCCGCGACCGATTACGACGCCGTAATCTCGAACAGCCTGCTGCATCACCTGAAAAGCCCTCGGGATCTTTGGCGGGCGATCGCTCAATTCGGGCGCAGGGGTGCAGCGGTATTTGTCATGGATCTGCTGCGGCCCGTAACCCGCGAGGAAGTTGCGGCATTGGTCAGCGAGTACGCCGGGAATGAGCCGGAGATTCTGCGCCGGGATTTTTTCAATTCTCTATGTGCGGCCTATCGGCCGGATGAGGTGCGCCGCCAGCTGACCGAGACCGGCCTTGAGCATTTGACCGTTGAACAGGCGTCGGACCGGCACTTGATCGTGTACGGCGCTCTCGGCTGAGTAGTTCGGCGCGGAGTTGATTATTGGTCGTTCCGGGCAGCGCGTAGCGCTGACCCGGAATCCAGGTTCTCTCTGTTGCTGCAGGTCTGGATTCCCGCCTGCGCAAGAATGATGTTAAGGAAGCTCTGATTAATCATTTTCGAAAGCTCTGGATTCCGGGTCTCCGCTACGCTCCGCCCGGAATGACGACACATCAGAGCTTCCTTAATAGATTCGGCCGATTTTACTCGTCTTCACTTGAATCCCTGTTGCCGCCAGGCTTCATAGAGAACAATCGCGACGGCGTTGGACAGATTCAGGCTGCGGCTATGCGGTTGCATCGGGATGCGCAGCACCTGTGATTGCGGCAGTTGCGCGAGTACCTCAGCCGGCAGACCGCGTGTTTCGGGGCCGAACAGCAGCGCGTCGTCGGGCTGGAATTCGACATCCGTATAACAGACCTTGCCTTTCGTCGAGCAGCCAAAGAGACGGTTCGGCTTAATAGTGGTAACACAGGCGTCCAGGCTGTCATGTTCGTGTATCCGCGCGAACTCGTGGTAGTCCAGCCCGGCGCGTCTGAGCTTGCTGTCGTCGAGATCGAATCCCAACGGCCGGATCAGGTGCAAATCGCTGCCGCTGTTCGCGCACAGGCGTATAATGTTGCCGGTATTCGGCGGGATTTCCGGTTGATAAAGTACGATGTGAAACATTGATGTCTGACGACGTAAGCGATTTACTGGCGGTTGAATTCTGCGGCATGCGCCTGGCGACGCCACTGGTGCTGCTGTCCGGTTGTGTCGGCTTCGGCGAAGAATACACGCGCGTTGACGGCTTTTCCAATCGCGACGTCGGCGCCGTGTGTTTGAAAGGCACGACGCTGGCGCCGCGGCTCGGCAATCCGCCGCACCGAGTCTATGAAACGCCGCTGGGGATGCTGAACGCGATCGGGCTGCAGAATCCGGGTGCGCGGCATGTGGTCGACGAGATTCTGCCGAAACTCGATTTTGCCGAAACCCGGTTTATCGCCAACGTGTCGGGATCGACCGTTGAGGAATACGAGGAAGTCACGCGCATCTTCGACGACTCGCCGATCGATGCAATCGAGATCAATATTTCCTGCCCGAACGTAAAAGAAGGCGGCGTCGCGTTCGGCAACGATCCGGACATGTCGGCGCGCGTCGTTGCGGCGTGCCGCAAGATCACCGACAAGCCGCTGATTACCAAGTTGTCGCCGAACCAGACGGATATTGCCGAGAATGCGCGACGTTGTATCGAGGCAGGTACGGATGCGTTCGCGGTCATCAATACCTTGATGGGCATGGCAGTGGATATCGAGAGCCGCACGCCGTTTATCGGTAACAACCAGGGTGGATTGTCGGGTCCGGCGATCAAGCCGATTGCGTTACTGAAGGTGCATCAGGTCTATCAGGTGTGCCGCACGCACGATATTCCGATCATCGGCCAGGGCGGGATTCTGACCGCGCATGACGCACTGGAATTCATCATCGCCGGCGCCAGCACTGTCGGTATTGGTACGGCGCTGTTCTACGATCCGCTGGTGTGCCCGAAGATTAACGCGGGCATCGCCGACTATCTGCGGCGTCATCGCCTCGCCAACGTGCAGCAACTGGTGGGTTCGCTGGTGCTGCACGAAGCGACGAAAAAAGTCTGCGTTTGACCGCCACGCGACGCCGGCGCGGTATCAGGACAGATCGGTCTCCATATCGAGTTCCTTGATCTTGCGGGTCAGCGTGTTGCGTCCCCAGCCGAGCAGTTTTGCCGCCTCCTGACGCCGTCCACCGGTGTGCTTGAGCGCCATCTGGATCATCAGCCGTTCAAAGCGTGGCACCGCCGTGTCGAGTATGCCGGTTTCTCCGCGGGCAAGTGTCCGGTCCGCCCAGTTCTTCAGTGCAGTTTCCCATTGATCACTCTCGCCGGGCGCGCTGGTTTCGTTGCGTAGCTCCGGCGGCAGCTCTTCGGTGCGTATCACCTGACCGGGTGACATGACGGTGAGCCAGTGACAGGTGTTTTCCAGCTGCCGCACATTACCGGGCCAGTCGAGACCGCACAGGAATTTTTCGGCATCCGGATGCAGCGTCTTCATCTCGGTGTTGAGCTGCTTGGCCGCCGACGCCAGAAAATGCCGCAACAATGTCGGGATGTCCTCGCGGCGTTGGCGCAGTGGCGGGATGTGCACACGGATCACGTTCAGCCGGTGAAACAGATCCTCGCGAAATGCGCCGCTCTTGACACGCTGTTCCAGATCCTGGTGGGTCGCGGTGATGACACGCACATCGACCTTTACCGGGGTATGGCCGCCAACGCGGTAGAACTCGCCGTCGGCGAGCACGCGCAGCAGGCGCGTTTGCAAATCTGCGGGCATGTCGCCGATTTCATCGAGAAACAAGGTGCCGCCGTCGGCCTGTTCGAAGCGGCCGCGGCGTTGCGTCTGCGCGCCGGTGAAGGCGCCTCGTTCATGGCCGAACAGTTCGGATTCAAGCAGTTCGCGCGGGATCGCTGCCATATTCAGCGCGATGAACTGCCCGCCGGACCGCGGGCTGTGGCGATGCAGGGCGCGCGCGACAAGTTCCTTGCCGGTACCGGTCTCGCCGTTGATCAGCACCGTGACGTTGGAGCGTGACAAGCGCCCTATCGCGCGAAACACCTCCTGCATCGCCGGTGCGGAACCGATGATGTCGGCCGGCCGTGTGCCGGATTCGATTTCGCTACGTGTGTGGCTGCGATGGCGCTGGTCGACTGCGCGGCGCACGAGACTGACCGCGTCGTCGACGTCGAACGGTTTCGGCAGGTACTCGAAGGCGCCGCCTCCATAGGCGGATACCGCGCTGTCGAGGTCGGAATGCGCGGTCATGATAATGACCGGCAGGTCCGGGTGACGGGTATGTATACCATCGAGCAGCGCCAGCCCGTCCATGCCTGGCATGCGGATGTCGGCGACGATGACATCCGGCTGCCGCGATGCCAGCCGCTCAAGGATGCCATTGGCGCTTTCGAAGCAACTTACATCCATATTGGCCTGGGAGAGCGCCTTTTCCAGCACCCAGCGTATCGAGCGGTCGTCATCAACGACCCAGACTTGTTCACTTTTGGTCATGTGTTGTCTCCAACGGGAGCAGCAAGGTAAAGGTGGTTTCGCCGGCGGTGCTGCTGCATTCAATCAATCCTCCATGCTGGTTAACCAGACTTTGGGCTATCGCGAGGCCCAGGCCGGTGCCATCGGCGCGGCCTGTGACCATCGGATAGAAGATGTTTTCGATCATGTCCGGAGGTATGCCCGTGCCGTTATCGATAATGTCGATGCGCGCCGCCAGCCGGTGACGCCCGTGGCCGATCGTGAACTGCCGTTGCGTGCGCGTGCGCAGGGTAATGGTGCCTTTGCCCTCAATCGCCTGTGTCGCATTGCGCACGATATTCAGTACGGCCTGGATGATCTGATCCAGATCGGCATGGACTTCAGGGATGCTTGGGTCGTAGTCGCGCACGATCTCGATCGGTTTCGTCAGCTCCGCCTGTACCAGCGTGCGCACGTGTTCGAGCACCTGGTGAATATTGATCAGCCGCTTCTGCGGCAGCGTATTCGGGCCAAGCATGCGGTTCATCAGATTCTGCAAACGGTCCGCCTCGCGGATGATCACGTCGGTGTATTCTTTCAACGCCTCGTTTGGCAGCGCGCGCTCCAGCAACTGTGCCGCGCCACGCAGGCCGCCGAGCGGGTTTTTGATTTCGTGGGCGATGCCGCGCACGATCGCGCGCGTCGCCTGTTGTTTGGCGAGCTGGTTTTCATCGCGCGAGATGCGCATGTGACGATCCACCTGCGCCATTTCAACCAGCAGCACCGGGCTGAGTCGTGGGCCGCTGAACGGCGTCACCGAGCAGTCCACCGTGATCGGTCCGTGTCCCGGTAGTGGCAGCTCCATCTGGTACTCGGTAAGCGGGTGATCGTTGACCAGCGACCGGCGCAGGGTTTTCTCGAACTCGACCGCGTCTGGCAACAATTCACCGCACAGCTTGCCGGTCGCCTGCCGGGCGCTGATCGCCAGCATCATCTCGCCGGCCGGGTTCATGAACAGCAGGGTGAGCGTCCGGTCGAACACCAGCACGGCAGTGCCAAGGTGCTCGATGATGCGTCGGACGGCGTCATCGTCAATTAAGGGCTTGTCGGGCATACGATGGCGTAGCAATATCTGAACCAGCTGCGTGAATCTGACGTCCGCATTCGACGTTCCCGTGCGAACGAATAATAAGGCTCAATAAAACAGATAGTTGTAAGTCATTGGTGATCGTACAAGCGGGGCTGCAATAGCGGCGGCAGGGCCAGTACGGTATGCCTTGGTGCTTGTGACGTCCAAAACTGGGCTATTGTGCCCTATTATAGTGCGTTTCTCAAGGCGTCGGATGGTCAGGGCAATATCAGCGGGCGCAGTACCAGCGCACGTGCTGGCCCGCCAGAAAACGGATTCGAGTCAGCCTTATAACGGCTAGCGAACAGATACGCGCTGCAAATGAAACACGCTGGCACCCGACGTACGGACAATCCCGCCACCGGCGTTTTTGATCTGGACCTGCACGGTATGCGTGCCACGGTCGAGGTTGGACAGATTTATCGAGGTACTCTTGATGCGGTCAGCGACGATGTTTTCGTCCAGCGTCAGTGTCATGTAATGGCCAGCCGCCGTGTCCAGCGTGGGCGTGATCGCCAGACTGATCGTGACGTTACCGGCGTTGTCGCGAATCGTTGTGTCGTTGGCAGGGCTGGTGACGGCGAGTTCCGAATAAACGGTGCTGGTGTCCTGCGGGACGGCGTTGGTCTCGGCCGGCGGCGGTACAATGCCCGGCCGAAAAGTCTGTGTCGGCGTCGCCTGGATTTTCTGGGCTTTCGCGCGCGGCTGATCGGAAAATACCGTGTCGCCGTTTTCGTCGACCCATTTGTATATCTCGGCGTGGGCGGCGAAGGGTAGCAGCAGGATCAGAACCGGCAGTGACAGGGTTTTCATCATCGTTGCAAGATAATCCATGCCCGGTGGCGCTGACAAGCGCAAAAAGAACCCCCGACGGGCGGGGGTTCTTTTTGCGGGGATTAACGATTCCGACTTACAGACTGTAGTACATGTCGAACTCGACCGGATGCGTTGTCATGCGTATACGCGTGACTTCACCCATCTTGAGGTCGATATAGCCGTCGATCATGTCATTGGTAAACACGTCGCCGCGTGTCAGGAATTCGCGGTCCTTGTCCAGGTAGTCCAATGCCTGGTCAAGCGCGTGGCAAACGGTCGGGATCTTCTTCTCCTCTTCCGGTGGCAGATCGTAAAGATCCTTGTCCATTGCCTCACCCGGGTGGATCTTGTTCTGGATGCCGTCCAGACCGGCCATCATCATTGCACTGAAGCCGAGATACGGGTTGCAGCTCGGATCCGGGAAGCGAACCTCGATACGACGTGCCTTCGGGTTCGGATCGAACGGAATGCGCACCGATGCCGAGCGGTTGCGCGCGGAATAGGCCAGCAGAACCGGCGCCTCGAAGCCCGGCACCAGGCGCTTGTAACTGTTGGTGCCTGGGTTGGTGAACGCATTGATCGCGCGGGCATGTTTGAAGATGCCGCCGATGTAGTACAGCGCGTTTTCGGACAGGCCGCCGTAACGATTGCCACTGAAAAGGTTCTGGCCGTCCTTGAACAACGACTGGTGGCAGTGCATGCCGCTGCCATTGTCGCCGACCAGCGGTTTCGGCATAAAGGTGGCTGTCCGGCCGTAGGCGTGCGCAACGTTCATAATGACGTATTTCAGAATCTGTACTTCGTCGGCCTTCCGGAGCAGCGTGTTGAAGCGTGTGCCGATTTCGCACTGGCCGGCGGTCGCGACCTCGTGATGGTGGACTTCGACCTTGAGGCCCATCTCTTCCAGCGCGAGACACATCGCGGAGCGCAGGTCCTGGAATGAATCGACCGGCGGTACCGGGAAGTAGCCGCCCTTGACGCCTGGGCGGTGCCCGATGTTGCCGTCTTCAAACACGCGCTCGGAGTTCCAGTGGGCCTCCTCGGCATCGATCTTGACGAACGAGCCGCTCATGTCGGCGCCCCAGCGCACGTCGTCGAAGATGAAGAATTCCGGTTCCGGCCCGAAATAAACGGTGTCCGCGATACCTGTCGATTTGAGGTAAGCCTCGGCGCGTTTCGCCAGTGAGCGCGGATCGCGCTCATAACCGGTCATCGTGTGCGGCTCGAGAATGTCACAGCGAATAATCAGCGTCGGCTCATCGGTAAACGGGTCCAGCACGGCCGTGGAGGCCTCCGGCATCAGCACCATGTCGGATTCATGAATACCTTTCCAGCCGGCGATACTGGAGCCGTCAAACATCTTGCCGTTTTCGAAGAAGCTGTCGTCCAGCGTGTGTGATGGCACCGACACATGCTGCTCCTTGCCTCGGGTATCCGTGAACCGAAGATCGACGAACTTGACCTTGTTGTCGTCGATGATCTTCATGACATTTGCTGCTGACATTGGTTTTCTCCAGCTGGTAACGTTTGGTACGTGATTATGCGGGCACCGGGATACCGGGACACCCTGGAAAATCATGACAGCCCATGTTGAAGCATGAAGCATGCCACGACTTAATTCTTCTAAATATCAATAAGTTTCTAGCAAGTTCCGTCTTCATCCTGACATCAGAAGCACAATAATAGTACATCTGGCGCCTCGCGAGCCCCATGATGGCGCAACCAGCAGGTGTTATCCCGCTATCTTGCCAACCTCAACCGTGATGATGAACTCGCCCGAACGGGTTTCCGTGCCTATGACCGCATGACCGTGCATCCGGCACCATGCGGGAATGTCGTTGGTCGCCCCAGGGTCGGTACAGACTACCTCCACGATATCGCCAGGCGCAAGGGATTTTATCTTGTTTTGTGTGCGTATCACCGGCATCGGACAGAGTAGGCGCCGCGCATCCAGCGTGTGCCGTGTCATATGTACCACGCGTGGGGTATTTCGTCCTCGGCCAGCGGCTGAACATCGAGCCGCGTTGTGACGCTCTGGCGGGTGACTTCGACCTGTACCAGAGGGGCGTTACGGCCCTGGCTGAAGCGCGCGGTGACGCGCGCCGCGAGTTGCAGATCACTCTCATCGGCCGTGCCGTCCAGCAAGGCGAGCGGGCCGTGGTGGCTGATTGGCCGCAGACAGGTGAACTGACGACGGTATCCTTCGAGAAAGTTGTTCTCGCCTTCTTCGCGCCCGATGATCAGTTTGAAATGCGGGCGCGGCCGCAGGTGACGACCGACCTTCAACAGCATGATGTCGTCCAGTTCGTATTCCTTGCTGCCGCGTACCTGCCACAGGTCGGTCAGTTTGCGCGCGTAAGTGGCGTCGGTCAGAAAGCAGCAGCCGCCGGCCGGCTGGGCGTATTCGGTGATGCCGTGTGCGGCAGCGAGCGCCATCTGCGGTTTGCGGTTGCGTCCGTTGAAATCAAACAGTTTGTCCCGGTCGACCCAGCCCTCGCGCTCGGGCCGGGTCGGCGGCAGTAGTTTTGCGCTGAGCGGACGCAGTAACAGATCCCCGGCGCCGGATTCCCGGGCGATTACCGGCATGGTGTCCTTGCGCTGCGACATCGGCCGTTGGCCGATCACTTCGCCGGTCACTACAAAATCGAAACCGTTTTCCGTCATCCACTGGTAGGCCTTGCCGACCATGAAACCCTTGCAGTCGAGACACGGGTTCAGGTTGGCGCCGTAGCCGTG
The DNA here is from genome assembly GCA_006218035.1 of Gammaproteobacteria bacterium. Classification (GTDB taxonomy): domain Bacteria; phylum Pseudomonadota; class Gammaproteobacteria; order VBWC01; family VBWC01; genus VBWC01. The sequence continues at coordinate 248,155 of VBWC01000004.1, read as the reverse complement.
TTTTGGTTTGGTCAGGACATCCTTGTATTCGTCGATGACGTCAATGATATGTAGCCGGATGCCCAATTGTTCCGCCGCCCACAGCGCGTTGTTACGCTTGGGCCGGGCACGGTCTTTCGCGCGTATCGCGTGCGTATGGCCCTCGACGCAGAAGCCGGTGAAGAAGTTGATGCCCTCGACGTGAATGCCCTGCTCGAGCATGGTTCTGGCGGCGAGCATCGAATCGAGTCCGCCGGAAATGAGTGCGACTGCTTTGCGGGGGGTTGCCATGTGTGGTTGCCAGTGCTCCGGGATATTGCTTGTGTCGCGCGCGAAACCCGCCGAGCCGCAGATGACAGAAAGTACTTGGTGCAATAGTGTCATGCGGAGCAGCAATGCCGCCGGGAGGAATTCGCTTGTCTAGTGAGGCTTGATTCTAGAGGAATTCGGGGAATCAACAAAGAGGTTTGAATCGGTCTGTCCGTCAGCCACGCCAGGACGCAGTAGCTTATAGGCATAGCGGCTGCCGGTACTTGCGGCGAGCTCGAGCATACTAAGCGGCGCGAGGCGCCGGGTTTTCTCGCCCAGAGTACGCATGGCGAGCAGCACATCCATCAAGGTGACGAAGCCCTTCGCCAGCTGGGCGAATATCTCGGCATTATCATGCTCCAGCCGGGCGGCCAGTTCCTGATAGGCAGTTCTGCCCAGGTCAACGAAATAGTGGACGCTGACATGGCGATGTTCCGCCTGTTCCGGAAACAGGCCGGAATATAGCAGACACTGGTCGCCGACATCGCGCAGCCGGGTCTGGCGGATGCGGCCGGTCGCCAAAGTACCCTGCAGAAAATCCAGTGCGAAGACCCGACCGGCGAGTTCCGGCCGGTCGACGAACCGCATCAGGACAAAAACGAGATAGCTTTCCAGTTCCTTGTTCAGCTGGCAATCGGCAGCGACCTGCGCCTCGTTGACCAGCGCGTGCCACTGTGCGGTAGGATTCGAATGCAGCATCAGTGTCGTCATAACCTGCTCCAGGCACTATATACAAAATATCGACCCGCAGGAAAGCGACTTTAAGTGTGCTGCCGGCGCACCATTATTCAGGCGGGGCCACCGGAGCTACGAACGATTGGCGCAGACCCTGCGTCGGGGCATTTCCCGCTGACAGAGTGCCGACCACGCTGTATTCGCCACCGGGCGCGGGCTATACTTGCCGCGACATTTTTCGCGTGTGAAGGAATCAGCTTGAGTCAGGCAAAAAAGCGTGTCACCGCACGGCCGAAGGCGCGCAAGGTGCTCTCTTTTCAGGAGCTCATCCTGCGATTGCAGCAGTACTGGGGCGCACAAGGCTGCGTCCTGATGCAGCCGTATGACAACGAGGTCGGCGCCGGCACATTTCATCCCGCAACATTTTTGCGTGCCATCGGGCCGGAGCCGTGGCGCGCGGCGTATGTGCAGCCGTCACGGCGCCCAACCGACGGGCGTTACGGCGAAAACCCGAACCGATTGCAGCACTATTACCAGTTTCAGGTCGTGCTGAAACCGTCGCCGCTGGATATCCAGGACCTGTATCTCGATTCGTTACGCGAGCTGGGCATCGATGTGCTGACGCAGGATGTCCGTTTCGTCGAGGACGACTGGGAATCGCCGACGCTGGGGGCGTGGGGGCTGGGCTGGGAAGTCTGGTTGAACGGCATGGAGGTTACGCAGTTCACCTATTTTCAGCAGGTCGGCGGCCTCGATTGCCGGCCGGTGACCGGCGAAATCACCTATGGACTGGAACGCATCGCGATGTATCTGCAGGGTGTCGACAGCGTGTTCGATCTGGTCTGGGCGACCGGTCCGGCCGGGCCCGTGCGCTATCGTGACGTCTACTACCAGAACGAAGTGGAGATGTCGGCGTATAACTTCGAGCACGCCGACGTCGACGGGTTGTTCGCCCGGTTCGATGCCTGCGAGCAGGAAGGCAAGCGTTTGATCGCGAAGAAACTGCCGCTGCCGGCCTACGACCAGGTGTTGAAGGCGTCGCATGCGTTCAACCTGCTGGATGCGCGGCATGCCATCAGCGTGACCGAGCGGGCGCGGTATATCGGACGCGTACGTGCGATGGCGCGTGGTGTCGCGCAGACGTATTACGACAGCCGGGTGCCGGTTCAAACGGATGACAAGACGTCACCGCAGGCGGCTGCCGGCAACGCGCGGCGGACGTGATCATGGCGCGAGCGAAGAAGCAGGCAAACCCATCCGGTTCCCGCGGCCGCCGGCAGCCGCTGCTGATCGAGATCGGCACCGAGGAACTGCCGCCGAAATCGCTCAAGCGTCTCAGTGAGGCATTCGGCGAGCGCCTGCGCCACCATCTGATTAATGAGCATCTGCTCGACCCGGCTGTGACAACTGTGGAGACGTTTGCGACGCCGCGGCGACTGGCAGTGCTGATCCCGGACGTGCGCTCGCGCCAGCAGGATCAGCAATCGAAGCGTCTGGGTCCATCGGTGCAGGCGGCGTTCGACGCGACCGGCAAGCCGACCGGCGCGGCCATCGGCTTCGCAAAATCCTGCGGGGTGGCGCTGGACGCGCTGGCGCGCGAGGAGACTGACAAGGGTCCGCGGCTGGTGTATATCCAGCAGGTTAAAGGTCAGGCGGCGGACAAGGTGATCCCGTTGGTACTGGAGCGCGCCATCAAGGAGCTGCCGGTGGCGAAGCGCATGCGCTGGGGTGATCTAAGCGTCGAATTCGTCAGGCCGGTGCATTGGCTGGTAGTTCTGCACGGCAAGCAGCTTATCAAAATGGACCTGCTGTCCGTCACGTCGGATCGCAAGACCCGGGGTCACCGCTTCCACCATCCCGGGACGATCGCGCTCGATTCCGCGGCGAGCTATGCCGCGCAGCTGGAAAAAAAGGGCGGTGTGATTGCGTCATTTGTTGAACGTCGTGCACGCATCGCGGCAGCGGTGACGCGCCTCGCCGCGGAAATCGGCGGCAGTACGCCGGCGGATGACGAGTTGCTGGACGAGGTCACCGGTCTTGTCGAGTCGCCGCACGCGATCCTGGGCGGTTTCGACAAGCGGTTTCTCGAGGTGCCCAAGGAAGCGCTGGTGACCACGATGCGCAACAACCAGAAGTATTTTCCGGTTGTGAACAGGAAAGGCGGCCTGTTGCCGCACTTCATCACCATCAGTAACATCAAGAGCAAAAGTCCGGCGCAGGTGCGTGCCGGTAACGAGCGCGTGCTGCGCGCCCGCTTTTCGGACGCACGTTTTTTCTGGGATACCGACCGCAAGGTGCGCCTTGAACAACGCGTCGATGCATTACGCTCGGTCGTTTTTCACGTCAAACTGGGCACGCTGTTCGACAAGACCGGGCGGGTGCAGCGGCTGGCCGTGCGTATCGCCGAAATGCTCGGTGCCAACCGGCCAGTGGTGCAGCGTGCCGCGTTGCTCGCCAAGACCGATTTGATGACCGCGATGGTCGGCGAGTTCCCGACGCTGCAAGGTACGATGGGCCGGTATTACGCCGCGCATGACGGTGAGGCGGCTGAGGTTGCTGTCGCGATGGAAGAGCAGTATCTGCCGCGTTTTGCCGGTGACGTATTGCCGACCACTGCTGCCGGCCAGGCGCTCGCGATCGCCGAACGGCTCGATACGCTGGTGGGCATCTTTGGTATCGGTGAGCTGCCGACCGGCGACAAGGATCCCTTCGCGCTGCGTCGCGCGGCGCTGGGTGTACTGCGTACCATCATCGAACAACGTCTCGACCTGGACCTCGCTGAACTGCTCGACTATGCGGTCAGTATTTACGATCTGAAATTCGAGCCGGGCGGGGTCGCTGATGCAGTGTTCTCGTTCATGATGGAGCGCTTGCGCGCGTACTATCACGATGCCGGCATCGGTGCCGACGTATTCGAGGCGGTGCTGACCTGCAGGCCGACGCGACCGAGGGATTTCGATCGGCGTGTGCGCGCCGTCGAGGTGTTCCGCGGACTGCCGGAAGCGGCCAGCCTGACGGCGGCGAACAAACGGATCGCCAATATATTGCGCCAGGCCAACGGTGCGGTACCCGGCGCGTTATCGCCGGAACTGCTGCAGGATATTGCCGAGCGGGAACTGGTGACCCGCATGGTGGCGCTCGCCGGCGAACTGGCGCCGTTGCTGGAAAGGGGCGATTACCAGACCTACCTGGTGCGGCTTGCGCGGATACGCGACGCCGTCGATACGTTCTTCGATAGCGTGCTGGTGATGGTCGACAATGAAAAATTGCGCAACAACCGGCTGGCGCTGCTGGCGCAGACGCGCGCGCTGTTTCTGCGTATTGCCGACCTGTCGTGTTTGCAGGGGTGATCGATGATGAATGCCGATTCTTATAACGACATGCTGGTGGCGGTGCGGGCCTTTCACGTCAAGCACGACTTTTCCGGCACCGGCGGCGAAGATCTCGCGTATCGCGTAGCGTTAATGGCCGAGGAGCTCGGCGAGATTTCGGCGTGTATCACCAAAGGCCGGCCGGGCGACATGCTGGCCGAGGAATGTGCCGATCTGTTCATTCTGCTGCTCGGGACGGCGCTGGCGGCGGATTTCGATCTGCGCGACGCATTCTGGGAAAAGATCGGCAAGCTCTCCACACGCGAGGCACGCATGATCGACGGGCATGTCCGCGTGTCCGAGTTTCGCGATAACTGACGGGCGACAGGCGGCTATGCGACTGATCATTCTCGACCGCGACGGCGTGATCAACCAGGATTCGGATGACTATATCAAGACGCCCGAGGAGTGGCTGCCGATCCCAGGCAGTCTTGAGGCGATCGCACGGCTGACACGCGCGAAATATCGCGTCGTCGTCGCGACCAACCAATCGGGCCTTGGCAGGGGGATGTTCGACGCCAGCATGTTGTCGCGCATCCATGAGAAGATGCACCGCAAGGTGGCCGAGGCGGGTGGCCGGATAGAAGCGATCTTTTTCTGTCCGCACGCGCCGGACGATCATTGCGAGTGCCGCAAGCCCAAACCGGGGTTGTTCCACGATATCGCGAGCCGGTTGTACGTGGATCTGCAGGATGTGCCGGCCGTGGGCGATGCGCTGCGCGATATCCAGGCCGCGCAGGCGATTGGCGCCCGCCCGATGCTGGTTCGTACCGGCAAGGGCAGCCGCGCGCTGGCGGCGGCGACCGGCCTCGACGGTGTGGCGGTATTTGACGATCTTGCCGCGGTGGCGGACGCATTGCTTGCCGCCGATGCGGCCGGCTGAATGATCAACGTACTCCGCTGTGGCCGTGCCCGACTCCACTAATCCGTCGTCCCGTCCACCCGGCATCGCGTCGTTGTCGGTGCGATCGATGCTGTTCATGGTCGTCATGACCGTGTCGACGGTGATTTTCGCACCGCTCGCCGTGCTCACCTTTCCGTGGCCATTTCACCAGCGTTACTGGTTTATCAGTCGCTGGACGATATTCAATCTCTACATGCTGGCGAAGCTCTGCCGCCTGCGCTTTGAGGTCGAGGGCGCTGAAAACATCCCGGCACGGTCCGCCATTATTTTCTGCAAGCACCAGTCGACCTGGGAGACATTCGCGCTGCAGAAAATCTTTCCGCCGCAGGTCTGGATACTGAAGCGCGAATTATTGTGGATGCCGTTTTTCGGCTGGGGTCTGGCAATGCTTGAACCGATTGCGATCGATCGCAAGGCGGGACGCAAGGCCGTGATGCAGTTGCTCGAGCAGGGCGCCAGGCGCTTGCAGAATGGCCGCTGGGTGGTGGTGTTTCCGGAAGGGACGCGGGTCGCGCCCGGCGCGCGACGCCGGTATGGCATCGGCGGCGCGCTGCTCGCTGAAAAGACCGGCCATCTGATCGTGCCGGTCGCTCACAACGCCGGCGAATACTGGCCGCGTCGCGGCTTTATCAAGCACCCCGGCACCATCCGGCTGGTCATTGGCCCGACTATCGATCCCGACGGACTCGCCGCCGAGCAGATCAACAAGCTGGCCGAAGACTGGATCGAGACCACGATGCAGCGGATTACGACGCTGTCCGGCAATGCAGTGTCAGCGCCGACCGAACCCTAACCGTTCGGCCTGGACGATACCGCATTGGCGAGCGCCGCGAACTCACCGAGCGACAGTGTTTCCGCGCGTCGCTGCGGATCAATGCCGCAGCCGGTGATTTCCGCATCGGTCAGCAGCGTCCTGATGGAATTACGCAGTGTTTTGCGCCGCTGCGAAAAGGACTGCGCCACGACGCGCGCAAACTGCGCCGGATCGGCGACGGCAACCGGCGGCGCGTCATGAGGCGTCAGGCGTACCATGGCCGAATCGACGCGGGGCGGCGGGGTGAACGCGCCCGGTCCGATTCCGAACAGTCTTGTCACGGCGCAGTGGTATTGCACCATGACGCTGAGCCGGCCGTAATCACCGCCGCCGGGCGTCGCCGCCATCCGGTCGACGACCTCCTTCTGCAACATGAAGTGCATGTCGCTGATGCAGGTCTTTTGGTCGAGTAAATGAAAGATCAGCGGCGTTGAAATGTTGTAAGGCAGGTTGCCGATGATGCGCAGCTTGCCGGCGCCGCGCGCCAGTTGACAGAAATCGTAGGACAGCGCGTCGGCGCTATGCACGGTCAATTGCCCGGCGCTGGCGCACGTCTCGCGCAACGTCGGAATCAGATCGCGGTCGAGTTCCACCGCGTCAAGTTTGCCGATCGCCTGCAACAAGAGCAGCGTCAGCGCACCGCGGCCCGGCCCGATCTCGACAACGTGCTGACCCGGCTGCGGGTGGAACGTCGCGACGATTCTGCCGATGATGGCGGGGTCATGCAGGAAATGCTGGCCAAAGCGTTTGCGTGGCAACGGCCTGCGCAGTGGCAAGGTGTCCGCAAAGCGGGTCATCGGCGGGCGGAGGAAGGCGGCTTTGTGCCGCTGAGCTGAATCGCGGACCGGACCGCGTACTCGAGGCTGCTGACGCTGGCGCGCCCGGTGCCGGCCAGTTCCAGCGCGGTACCGTGGTCGACCGATGTGCGCACGAACGGCAGGCCCAGCGTGATGTTGACCGCGTTGCCGAATCCCATGTGTTTAAGGACCGGCAGACCCTGGTCATGGTACATCGACAGTACCGCATCGCACTGTGCCAGATACTTCGACGTGAACAGCGTGTCGGCGGGTAACGGGCCGGTCAGTTCCATGCCGGCCGCGCGCAGTCGCTGTATTACCGGCCGGATCACCGTGATTTCCTCATCGCCGAGGTGACCGTCCTCGCCGGCGTGCGGATTGAGACCGCACACCAGTATCCGCGGATGCTTGATGCCGAAGCGTTGCCTCAGGTCGTCGTGCAGTACGGTGAGCACCGATTCGAGTCGTGGTTGGGTGATCGCGTCGCAGACATCGCGCAGACGCATATGTGTGGTGACCAGCGCCACACGCAGCCCGTCGGTTTCAAGCATCATGACCGGTTGCGCCGCGCCGCAGAGTGCGGCGAGAAATTCGGTATGACCGCTGAACGGATGCCCGGCGTCATTGATGACACCCTTATGTACCGGGCCGGTTACCAGCGCATCGAATTCACCGTTCAGACAAGCGGTTGCGGCGGTGGCCAGCGTATCCAGGACATAGCCGGCGTTGGCCGGATCCAGGCGGCCGGAGTCGACCGGTTTCGCGAGTGGCACCGACAGTACTTTCAATGATCCGGCGACTGCCGGCGAGCGCGCATCGGCGGCCCGATACTCGATGATATCCAGCGGCAGTCCCAGTTGCGCGGCGCGGAAGCGTAGTACGGCCGGGTCGGCAATCGCGACGATGTCCGCCATTGGTGTGCGTTGCGCCAGCAGGACACAGAGGTCGGGGCCGATACCGGCCGGTTCGCCCGGTGTCAGCGCGAGACGCGGCACGGCGTGTGTGATCATCCTGTTATGTCCGTGGCTATTGCGGCAGCGGTATTGCCGCCGCGCTTATCGGTCGGGTCTACAGCCGGTATTCGACAAAGGTCTCGTCGCGCAAGCGTCGCAGCCACGCCTGGGTCTCCTCGTCGATCTTGCGTTTGCGGATGAATTCGCGCGCCTTACTGCGTTCGGATTCCTCGGTGTCGTCATGCTCGCGCCGCTCCAGCGCCTGAATGATGTGCCAGCCGAAATTGCTTTGCACCGGTTCGCTGATGGTCCCGGGGTCGAGCGCATTCATTGCCTTCTCGAACGGCGGCACGGTATCGCCCGGCGACAGCCAGCCGAGATCGCCGCCCCTCTTCGCCGACGCGGTGTCGGCCGAATGCCGGGACGCCAGATCGGCAAAGTCGGCGCCCGCCAGCACCTGCTCCCGCAGGTCGCGGAGCCGTGCGATGACGTCCGCCTCGGTGACGAGCTCGTTGGTTTTGAGCAGCATATGGCGCGCATGCGTTTGGGTAACGATAACGCGCTCGGCACCGCGATAATCAAGCAGCTTGATAATGTGAAAGCCGCTCGGGCTGCGCATGACTTCACTGATGTTGCCGGGGGCCATGCGTGGTACGACACTGGCGAACAGTGTCGGTAGTTCCCCGGCCTTGCGCCAGCCGAGGTCGCCCCCTTCCAGCGCCTGCGGACTGTCGGACAGGGACATGGCCGTTTGAGCGAAATCCGCTCCCTCGCGCAGCTGGGTCATGATGGCATCGATGCGCCGCCGCGCGTCCTGGATTTTCTCCGGCGACGCCGCTTCGGGAACGGCCACCAGAATGTGCGCCAAATGGTACTCGTCAGTCGCTCTTCCCTGGGTTTTCTGGGTTTCGAGGAAGCGCTCGATCTCACCCTCGGAAACCACTATCTGATTGTCAACCTGGCGCTGATTCAGGCGACCGACGGCGATTTCATTGCGCATGTCCTCGCGAAACTTCTCGAAGCTGAAGCCGTCCTGCTCCAGCACGTCGCGGAACGCGGCGAGCGACAGCTTGTTCTGTTCCGCGATAACGCCGACCGTCCGGTTAAGCGTTGCGTCGTCGACGCGGATGCCGGTGCGTTCCGCCAGTTGCAACTGCATGCGCATGCCGATCAGCCGCTCAAGTACCTGCCGGTCGAGGACGTCAGGCGGCGGCAGCCGCGTGTTGCTTTGCGCCAGTTGTCGTTTGATGACGGCAACCGCGTTGTCGAGCTCGGTGCGTGTGATAACGTCGTCGTTGACCACGGCCACAATCCGGTCGAGTTCGGTCGTCTTTGCAGTGTCGGCGAACGTGGCGTCGCCGGACAAGGTCGCCAAAAGCAGGCAGGTGGACAGCCAATATTTTTTCATCGTTGCGGTAAGCCAGAACAACAGGTTAGCGTGAGTAGCCTAGAATACCATTCTCCAGCAGACCCTCGACACGGTTGCCGACGGATGTCAGACCTTTCAACTCCAGTTCGACGAACAACGAGCGGTTGCTGGCGCCGGTCGGGTCGTTGATATAGGACCGTCCGACCATCGATAGCCGCCAGCAGCAGCTTTCATATTCCAGCCCCGCCAGTGATTCCAGCGTACGCTGGTCCAGCATCGAGTAGTTCCAGCGCCCGACGGCGCGCCACCGCCGGTGCAGCGGCCACAACAATGACAGGTCGGTCTGTTCGAGCGCGGTCTCACGAAACCGGTAGGACATATTGATGACCCGCCCGGTGGTCGGATGGTATTGCAGGCTGAAAGTCCCCTTCTCGGTACGGTCGGCCTCGTGGTTCCACTGCCAGTCCGCCCGGGTCGTCCAGCTGCTGGTCGGATTGGCGACTATTTCGGCGACCAGATCGGAGGTGCTGCGCGTTTCGGGGGTGCCGGCGGACAGGGTTACCTCGCGGTCATCAAAATAAACGATCTGCCCGATGCTGGCGCGCAGCCGTTCGTTACCGCTGGCGTTTTCGATGTACCGCGTGGTGAGTCCCATGCTGAGCTGGTTGGCATCGCCGACCCGGTCGGCGCCGGTATAGCGGTTGTCGCGAAACAATTCCGAGTAGCCAAAGTCCCTGGCGCCGGTGTCGAACAACGGCAGCGCCGACTGGTCCCGTTCGGGCACGTAGAGATAATACAGGCGCGGTTCCAGTGTCTGCAGATAATCGGCTGATTGCCACCGGGTGTCGCGCTCGAAGAATACGCCCGAATCGACGCTGATTATCGGTATGCCGCGATGCGGTTCATCGACGACGCCGGGGACCTGGGCATCCAGCTGGTACTGCGTGTAGCGCAGGGTGAGCTCGGGAAGCAGATAGGCGGCAATGGTTTCGACGGGCAGGCTGATGCGCGGCGCGATATCGACTCGGCTGCCGGTCACGCTGTCCGCGCGCTCGAAGTGGGCCAGTTCGCTGTGAAACGCCATCTCCGTGCCACCGCCTTGCGGCAGCGGGCTGGTCGCGAACAGCAGTTGCGGCAGGCGCTGGTACGGTCGCGAGGTGGCCGGGATGGTTTCGTCGACGGTCTGGAAGCCTTGCAGGCGGCCCAGAAACATCGCGTCGTCGCCGGTATAGCTCAGATCGGCACGCCGCTCGAGATGCGTAATACTGGCCAGGCTCAGGCTGTTTTCCAGGTCCTGGAAGTACTCGCCGTCGGAGACGTAGCTGGCGTCGATGTCGCCGCGCCAGGCCGGCGAGAATGTCGTGGTGTGCCGCAGCGCCGCCAGTTGGCGATCATCGCCGAACAGTGTGTCGTCGGGCAGGTATTCGAGGTTGAGTTCGCCATAACTGCCGCCGGTCAGGTAGCGGAACTCGCTGCGGGCCTGCGTGCCGCGCCTGGAAATAAGGCGTGGCGTGATCGTCGCATCGTAGTCCGGTGCAATATTCCAGTAGTACGGGATACTGATCTCGGTTCCGGATTCATTGGAGGTGCCGAAGCTCGGCACCAGTACGCCGGACTTGCGTCGATCATCGATCGGGAAGGTGATGTACGGGAAATACAGAAACGGCACGCCCTGGAACGACAACGTTGCGTGGGTCGCGGTGCCGAAGCCGTGCTCGCGATCGAGCCTTACGTTACGCGATTTCAGATACCAGTCATCATCGCCAGGATCGCAGGTCGTGTAGGTCGCGTGCGATAGTCGCAGCACCTCGCGGCTCTCGAAGCGGATAGACTCGGCGCTGCCGCGGGCATGCCGGTCGGTCAGGAAAAACGCCGGGTTCTCGATGTAGCCGTGCTCGCCGGCGAGGTCGAAGTCGGCCTTTGATCCCTCTATCACCAGGCCGTCGCGCTGCAAACGCACGTTACCCTGCACCTGTGCCTGCTCGGCGTCACTTTCGTAGTACCCCTCATCAGCCTCGATCAATTGACTGCCGCGCCGTATCGAGACATTGCCTTGCAGCGAAAAAATGTTGGAGTTGCGGACTTCGCCATGATCGGCGGTCAACTCGGTGGCCAGCAGATCCTCGCTGGCGGGATGCGCTGTACCGGCGCTACTGGCCGTGACCGATTCGCACAGCCCCCAGGTGGATGCCGGCAGAGCGCCAGCCTGCGCTCCCACGGACAGCAACCAGAGCGGCACGATCAGTATGTGGCCAATATGGCGTGTACGTCTGAAATCGATCACTGTGGGCGTAGTTGTTTTCTGGAATTATGAGGGATCGGCCGCCTAGAAGCATACCTGCTTCATTGAGGCGCCCCAACTCCAGGCGTTCGATAACCTGATGTTTTGTTTGCCCGGTGTGTTTCCGTCGCCATCGCAGCGGGCCCAGTCATGGTCGTGATTCGGGTGCCAGACCGGCAAATCGCTGCATCGCCTGTCGGCGCGTTTCCCAAAACGTTCGTCGAGCCGGTGCGAACGATGGTCGCCGCGGTATCGCGCTGGATGGTCGCCGCGACGTAGCCGCGCAACGGGCTTGGGGTCTGGGCAGTTATTTGGTAGAATCCCGGCGCTTGAGTTTGCCGTGCATTGCAGGCCGATAAAATCCGCGCGATTTTTGCCGGGGGACGCGGTGTCGGGGCTGGGCGCAGTAGGAAGTGAAACAGCGAAGACCCGAGTTCGTCTAATTCCTGTCACGTCACGCGTGTTATCCGGGGAAGGTGTTAACAACAGCCCCGGCTGACCGTTCTGATCGCGCGCCAGCATCTGTTCCCGCGGTAGCGGGCTATTAACTCATTGATATTTATTTTGTTGCTGTTTTCGATTGGCGTGGCTGACTAAAGAAATACCCCCGCTTAACGATATGGGGGTGTTACCGCTGGTCCTGATTTCAGCGTGTTCTCGGTGGGCGAGGCTTGGGGATGAAACGCTTTCTGACCGTTTTGCTGTGGGCGGCACTGGCAATGAGTGCCCGTGCCCAGGATAGTACGCCGGACGAGGTAGAGCGCCTCGCGGGTGAGCGTTTCCAGCTACTTGAAGGGCAGGTTCAGTCGTTAAAGCGCGATATTCTCGGTTTCAGCCGCGATCTTCACTCATTGATGAAAGAAGCACTGTTTCCCGCGGAAACCCAGCTTGCCGTCTATATTTCTGCGGACAGCGCCGTCGGTTTCCAGATCAGCTCACTGCAGATTTCGCTGGACGGCAAGGCGATCGCAAACCGGGTATATTCGCCCGCCGAAAACGGGGCTCTGCGGGAAGGCGGCGTACAGCGGCTATTTCTTGGGCGCGTCGATCCGGGCAAGCACAAGCTAACCATTTCTTATCTTGTCAGCGAGGCGGAAGGCCGCAGTTTCCGCGGCGACAAGTCGTTTGATTTTAGTAAGGACGAGACGTCAAAGATTCTCGAAGTAATCATTACCGGTGGCAAGCAGCCGGAGCTCAATCTCAAGGAATGGAGATCGTCCTGACGACGAAAGATCGATGTCCGGTTTGACTATTTCCTCTCGCTTGGCGGTCTTGTTGTCCGGTGCCCTGCTGTACTGCGGGGCGGTGCCGGCCGCGGATATTAACGGGTTGCGGGTCGATTTCAAGGACATCTATTCGCGTGAAGTCCTCTATCACTATTATCAAAACGACTTCATCACGGCACTGTCACTCCCCACGGCCGTGCGGGACGGGACGATCGCGACGCGCGGATTGACTAATACCGACCTGTTGCTGGCCCAGTCGTACATCAGTTACGGGCTGCATACCGATGTCGAGGAGATGTTCCGCGCCGGTACGACTATGACCGCAGCGCCGGCGCTGCTGGCTCGCACACAGCTTGATCTTGCCCGGGCCTATTATCATCGCGGCATCTACAAGCGTGCCGAGGAGATACTGTCGCAGTCCGACACCACATTGCCGAGCGATCTCAACGAAGAACGGCAGGTGTTGTTAGGCGATGTGCTGCTGGTACAGGGTCGTCTGGAGCGCGCCGTACAGGTGCTCAACATGCTGCGGGGCGAGTCGAACTGGACTTACTACGGCATGTACAACCGGGCGATCGCGCTGCATCGGCTCAAGCGTACCGATGAGGCGATCAGTTCCCTGGAAGCGCTCGCGAGCGTGTTCAGCGACGATGAGGAAGTCAAGGCGTTGCGCGATCGGGCCAACCTGACGCTTGCCCAGATCGCGCTCAATGACAAGAACCACGAACGTGCCCGGGCGTATTTTGAAAAAATCCCCGCCACCAGCGTTTATTACGAGGAAGCGCTGCTCGGGCTGGGGTGGTCCCGGACGCTGGCCGGCGATCATTATGGTTCGCTCACGTCCTGGCAGAAGCTCCAGAAAGGCGATGTAAGCAGCGCCCGTGTTCAGCAGGCATTGATCGCTGTGCCGTTCGTGCTCGGTCAGCTGGGCGACCAGGTAACATCGCTGAAAAAGAATCAGGATGCGATCAGCGTATACAGTGCCCAACTTGAAGCCATTGATGAAGCGATCAAGGCGTTGCATGAAGGGCCGCTGCTGGACAAGGTTCTTGCGCTCAAGCCGGAGTCCAAGAGCGGCGGTGTCAAGCTGACCGGCAGTTTCCTGTCCGCTCCCGGGTCGAAGTACCTGGTGGAGTTGCTGGCACGTAACGAATTCCGGACAGCGTCCGTCAATTATCGCGATCTTGGTGTGCTGAGACGCTCGCTGGTGGGTTGGGATCGCGATATCAAGTCATACGGGCACGTGTTGCAGGCGCGCAAGAAATTTGATGCGCTGAAGCAACAGCTCGACGCGTTTCACGATCGCATCGATCAACTGCTGGTCGAAGTCGATTCGCTGGCTGAAATTCATAAGGAGTATATTCGCGACCTCTCCATTACGTCGCTGAATCAGGACAAGGATAGGCTGAGGCAGTATCTGGGATTCGCGCGACTGGCAGTGGCGCAGGGCTATGACTCGCAGTTTATTCGTCAGGAAAGCGGGACTCCCGCGCCGGCCGCCGCAGAAGGGGCGATCGCCGGTTCCAAAACAAATAATATGGAAAGGGCGATCGAGAACTACCGTATCTTTCTCGGGCTGGGCATCCATCACCCGCAGAACGGCTCGGTAATCCGGCGGCTCGCCGACCTGGAGATGATCAAGAGCGAGCGTGCCGAGCCAGGCATCGCGACCAAGGATGTCTCGCCGACCGCCAGCTTCGGTCAGATTATGGAGCTGTACGATACGATCCTGAAGGCCAATCCGCGCGGTCCCGGCAACGATCACGTCTATTATCAGCTTGCCAAGATATTCGACCTGAAAGGTGAATCGGCCAAGGCGATCGAGTGGCTGGAGAAGCTCGGGACGGATTATCCCGCCAGCATTTACGCAGAAGAGGTTCATTTCCGTCTTGGCGAGAATTATTTTGCCAAGGGTCGCTACGCGGATGCCGAGAAGGAGTACCGGGGTGTCGTCACCAAGGGCGAGTTTTCAGCGTTTTACGAAAAGGCGCTGTATAAGTTCGGTTGGGCGATGTACAAGCAAGGCCGTTACGACGACGGGATCAAGGTCTTCTTTCAGTTGCTCGATCGCAAACTGGGCGATGCGCGGACCTGGCGTGTCGGCGAGAAACCCATCGAGCTGTCGCGCGGCGACAAGGAGCTTGCCGATGATATCTTCCGCGCCGTCAGTCTGAGCGTATCGCATCTGGATGGGGTGAATTCGCTGGCGAAGTACTTCTCTGAAATGGGTAATCGTACCTATCAGGTGCGCGCCTACGAGGCTCTGGCCGATTATTATCTTGAGAAGGACCGCGTTGCCGATGCCACCGAAACGCTGCGCACGTTTGCAAACCTGTATCCGGGGCACCCGCAGGCGCCGTTTTTTCATCTGAAGGTCATGGATGCCTACCGGCAGGCGGGATACAAGGCGCTGCTGCTTGAGGCAAAGACTGAATTTGCCAAGGCCAACGAGGTTGGCAGCGTCGCGTGGTTGAGTTATGGCCCGGAAGTCCAGGACAAGATCCGGCCGCGTCTGCGCGAGATTATTGAAGAACTCGGCCGCTACTACCACGCCACGGCGCAGAAGACCCGGGATGCCGAAGCGTACACGGCGGCGGCCGGCTGGTACCAGTCCTATGTCCACAGCTTCCCCGGCGAGCCGAAGACCGGGGAGATCAATTACCTGCTTGCGGATATCTACACCGAAACGGGACAGCACGAGCTCGCTGCTCAAGAATACGATAGAACCGCGTATGACTACCCGCCACACGGCAAGGCCGCCGATGCCGCCTACGCCGGGCTGGTTTCCCTGCAACGCGAGACACAGGGCGCGCAGGGACCGCAACAGCGTAAAGTCCGCCTCGCGATGGTTGATGGCACTATCCGCTTTGCCGAGCACTTTCCCAAGGACGCGCGCGTCCCCGGGGCGATGACCAAGGCGACCCAGGAATTGTTCTCGATGGACGAGCTGGGACGTTCGGCGGAAGTGGCGGAACGTATACTGGTGTTGACCACGCCGCAGGACACGGAAGCGCGGCGCGAGGCATGGACGATCATTGCGCACACGGCGTTCGAGAACAAGGATTTCCCGAAGGCCGAGTCATCCTACCAGCAGTTGCTGGGGTTCGTGCCGGCGAGCGATCCGGCCTATCAAAAGACCGTTGAGCAGTATGCCTTGTCGATCTATCGCCAGGCCGAGGCGGCCAATGCCATTGGTGACCTCGAAAGTGCGATTGCGCACTTCCTGCGCGTCGGTCAGGCGGCACCGACGTCTTCAGTGCGCGTAAACGCGGATTTCGATGCCGCCAACGCGTTACTCGCCAAGAAAGACTGGAAGGGCGCAATTGCGGTGCTTGAGGATTTCCGCCGGCGCTATCCGACGCATGAATTGCAGGAGAACGTCACGACCAAGCTGGCAGTCGCCTACACGGAAACCAATCAAACGGACAAGGCGGCCGGAGAGTTCTCGTCGATTTCGTTCCACGGTACGAACCCCGACCTGCAGCGCGAGGCGAGCTGGCAGGCGGTAGAGCTGTACCAGAAGGCCGGCCGGGACGCGGAAGCCATTACCGCGTTGAACACCTATCTCAACCGTTTCCCGACGCCGCTGGAGCCGGCGACGGAGGCGCGCCATCGGCTGGCGGACCATTACAAAAAAGCCGGCCAGGCCGACGAATATCATCGCTGGTTACAGGAGATCATCAAGGCCGACAAGGAGGGTGGTACACAGCGCACCGACCGGACACGCTATCTCGCGGCAAGTGCCGCTTATGAGCTGGCCGCCATCACTATCGAACCATTTAACAGTATTAAACTGACGATGCCGCTGAAGACCAGCCTGGAAGCGAAGAAGAAGGCCATGGAAACGGCGCTACAGGCGTTCGGTCAGGCGGCGGAGTACGAAGTGGCCGATGTCACGCCGGCGGCGACCTACTGGATCGCCAGTATCTACGAGGAATTCGGCAAATCCCTGATGGCGTCGGAGCGGCCGCCGGAACTGAGCGGTGAAGAGCTTGAGCAATACAATGTGCTGCTTGAAGAGCAGGCCTTCCCGTTTGAGGAAAAGGCGATCGAGATACACGAAATCAATGCCCGGCGCGTCGCTAACGGCATCTACAATGAGTGGGTCCGGAAGAGTTTTGCCGGTTTAAGTAAGTTGATGCCGGCCCGATACTCTAAGAGTGAAAAAGGGGAGCTTTACATTGAAGCGATCAACTAATTATTGTATCGCGGCTATCAGCGTCGTCTTTAGCCTGTCACTCGGTGGCTGCGGGTCCGCGCCGCCACGGCAGGCGGCCATTCCGGTTCCGGTGGAACCGGTTGCACCGGTTTTAATCGATGAGCAGACGCGCAGTGATTTTTCGCTGGCGACCAGCGCGTTGGCCGCCGGGCGCCTGGAGGAAGCGGAAAGGATGCTGGTCGCGTTGACCGCGGCGCATCCCGATCTCTACGGTCCATATGCCAATCTGGGTATCGTCTATGCCCGCGAAGGCAATGTCGAATCAGCGGAAAAGGCGTTGCAGAAGGCGATCACCCTGAAACCCGGTGCCGTCGAGACCTATAACCAGCTGGGGATTCTTTACCGGAACGCGGGTCGTTTCGAAGACGCCCGCAAGGCGTACGAGCGAGCGCTGGAGATTGATCCGAAATACGCCAACGCGCAGCTGAATATCGGCATTCTCTACGATCTTTATCTGCTCGATTACAAGAACGCGGCGAAACATTACAAGCGTTACCAGCGTTTGGTGCCGGAGAAAGACGAAGAGGTCTCGATGTGGATTGCCGATCTGAAGCGGCGCCAGTGACGCGATAACCGATTTTTTTGCAGTGAATACGATGACCAGAAATATTTTATTCGTTTTGTTCGCAACGCTGCTGGTGTCGGTTGCGCCGGCCGGCGCGCAGGACCGCGTTGACGTGCAGGGTGCGACTATCGTCGGTGACAGCGAGTTGCCGAAGATCCTTTATATCGTCCCGTGGCGTAGTCCGTTCGACAGCAATGTCAGCGATATGTCACCTGTGAGCCTGGTTTCCCCGCGCATGGCTCCCCTGGACAGGGATGAATTCCGGCGCATGCTGGATTATGAAGACAAGATTCGCGTTAACAATTTATGGGGTGGCGCCGCCCGGTAATTTCCGGTACCTGGGCCGGGAGGGCGGGGCAAATACGACGATTGGCAAGCAGACCGCCGGTTCCGGCGCGGTTCGACGATTTCGGGTTATGCGGCCAGGTAGGCACCGGTAACAACCGGTATTGACAGAGTGATGAGGAGAACGGGATGGACAGCTTTAACACGATCACGCGTTTTTTGCAGGAAGGCGGGATATTTATGTATCCCATTATGCTGGTTACCGCGGTTGGCCTGGCCATCGCGATAGAACGCTTCATTTACCTGTCTGCATCGAAGCGCAGTAACCAGAAGATGTGGGAGGGACTGGTGCCGATTCTCGAATCGGGGGATCACCATCAGATCATGCAAGTCGCGACGGAGTCCGACGCGCCGATGGGCAAGGTCCTGGCGTATGGACTGTCGCGCAGCCCGCTGGCGCGGCGCCGCGATGATATGGAAACCGCGATGGAAGAAGGGCTGATGGAGATTATTCCGAATCTCGAAAAGCGCACGCATTATCTGGCGACATTGGCCAATATTGCGACGCTGCTTGGCCTGCTTGGCACGATTATCGGTTTAATCCAGGCGTTTACCGCGGTATCGAACGCCGATCCGGCGGAGAAGGCCAACATGCTGTCATCGAGTATTTCGGTTGCGATGAATACCACCGCATTCGGCTTGATCGCGGCGATTCCGTTGTTGCTGGCGCATGCGTTCCTGCAGAGCAAGACAACCAGTGTTGTCGACGGACTTGAAATGGCGGCGGTAAAGTTTCTGAACGCGATTACCGGCGGTGGCCGGGTCGAGGGCGAGCGGCCGTGAGCAGCCGTTTCCGGCCGAAAAAGAATCTCCATGAGCCGCCGGAGCTCAATATCACCGCTTTTATGAACCTGATGGTGGTGCTGGTGCCGTTCCTGTTACTGACGGCGGTATTCTCGCAGATCACCATTCTGGAGTTGTTCATTCCGCCGCCGTCATTGGCCAATCAGGCGGACGAAAACAAGGAAGATCTACAACTCGAGGTAATCCTGCGCAAGGATGTCCTGGAGGTCGCCGACAGGCCGGGTAGTATCGTTGGTCGTTTTGAGAAGGGCGCCAGTGGATACGACATGAAAGGTTTCTCCGAGATTCTGCAAAAATTGAAGCGGCTTTTCCCGGACAAGACCGATGCGCTGCTGCTGTCCGAGCCTGACGTCTCGTATGACACGCTGGTGCAGGTGATGGACAAGCTGAATATCGCGGAAATTGTAACGCCTGGCCAGGTGGTCAGGACGGAATTGTTCAAGGATATCTCGCTCGGTGACGCGCCGGCGATCGTGGCCAAGAAGGAATAGAAGTGGGTAATCCGTCATGAAGATGTCGCGCCGCGCGAAGCGCATGGAGACGCATCACAAGCGCCACGGGATGGCCACCATCAATCTTGTGTCGCTGATGGATATATTCACGATTCTGGTGTTTTTCCTGCTCGTGAATTCGTCGACGGTCGAAAAATTGCCGACCAATGCCGTCAAGCTGCCAGAATCCATTTCCGATAAAAAGCCGGAGGAAATGCTGGTGGTGATCATCAGCGACAGCGATATTGTCGTTGCCGATCGTAAGGTCGCCAATGTTTCTGATGTATACAAATCGGATGCCGCGATCATTCCGGGCCTGAAACAAGAGCTTGATTACCAGGCCGGCAAGGCCGGCCGGCGCGGTGCGGCAGATAGCGATTTCGTCGGCAAAGTCATGATCATGGGGGATCGGGAAGTTCCCTACAAACTGCTCAAGAAAATCATGATGACCTGTAGTCAGGCGAGTTACAGCCAGATATTCCTGGCCGTTCAGAAGAAAGAAACCAAGTTGAAAGGCGCGACATGACGACGGCGGAATCCTATCACTCGCTGCATTTGCCGTGGACCCTGGGAGCGGACGATGAACGCCGCTTCCGGAATATACTCTGGGTCGTCCTCCTGCTGTGCATTGCGATCAGCGCCGTCGTGCCGTGGATAAATGTGCCGGAGATTGCGCGCGAGGAGGCGGAGGCATTACCGTCGCGTCTGGCAAAGCTGGTTATCGAGAAGAAGGAAGAACCGCCGCCACCGGAGATCAAGAAGGAGGAGGAGAAGAAACCGGAGGAAAAGAAACCGGAAGACAAGGTGGAGAAGGCGACCGAGAAGGCGCGCGAAAAGGCGCAGAAATCAGGGCTGGTAGCGTTGCGTAGCGAATTGGCGGAGCTGCGCAAAAACCCGGCGCTCGACAGTCTGAAGAAGGACACGGCGCTGTTGCTGAGCGGACAGCAAATGTTGACCAATCAGCGGTCCATCATCACGTCGAATGTCGCACGGGGAAGTGGCGGCGTTCAGGGCGCGGCGATCAATCGCAACATTGGAGTCCAGTCACTGGCGTCGATTTCAACCACGCAAGTGGAGTCGCCAATAGGCGTTGATGACGTGAAAGTGGCGAATGACGATCCTAAAAAACCACGCAGAAAGACCCGGAGCCTCGAGGAGATTCAGCTGGTGCTGGAGCAGAACAAGGGAGCGCTGTTCTCGCTTTACCATCGTGCGCTGCGCAGTGATCCGTCCCTGCAGGGCAAGGTTGTTCTTGAGCTGACAGTGGCGCCAAACGGCGTGATCCTCGACTGCAAGGTAATCTCCAGCGATGTGCGGGACGATGATTTTCTGCGCAAGCTGGTGGCGCGGGTGAAGTTGTTCGATTTTGGTACCAAAGATGTCGAAGAGATGATCGTGACCTACCCGATCGATTTCCTGCCTACTTCCGGATGATCGCCTGACGGCGTTACTATAGCCTGACTGTTTTCGATCACGAACCAGAAAAGAACAGCGGTTATCACCACAGGTGACCGCGCATGTCCGGCCCGTCTATGCCACAACGTGTGGAACAATTGAAGCGCTGGCTGCGTAACACGCTCGGCCATGTCGATTTTCAGATTACGCCGGCGTCCAGCGACGCCAGCTTCCGGCGTTATTTTCGTGTTGTCTGCGACGGGCAGACGCACATCGTCATGGACGCGCCCCCCGACAGGGAAGACTGTGGACCATATATAAGAATCGCGAGCGCCTTTCTTGACGCCGGCCTGAATGTTCCCCGTGTGCTCGATAGCGACACGCAGCTGGGGTTTTTGCTGCTGACGGATCTGGGTGACCGATTGTATCTCGATGCGCTGGATAACCAGACGGCCGCGCCGTTGTATCACGACGCAATAGACGCCTTGCTGCGCCTGCAGCGGCACGGCGCCGGCCGGGAATCCTTTCTTCCGCCGTACGACCACGCGTTGTTGATCAAGGAAATGACATTGTTCGGCGACTGGTACCTGGGCCGGCATCTGGGGTTGTCGCTTGGTGCCGCGCAGCAACGCACGCTCGACGGCGCATACGATTTTCTTGCCGCATCGGCGCTGGAGCAACCGCAGGTCTGGGTGCATCGCGATTATCATTCCCGCAATCTGATGGTGACCGGAACGAACAACCCGGGCGTGCTCGATTTTCAGGATGCCGTTACCGGTCCGGTAACCTATGATCTGGTGTCGCTGCTGCGGGACTGTTATATCGCCTGGCCGCGCGATGCCATCGAGCGTTGGGTCGAAAATTATTTTGACCGGGCGCAAGCGGCCGGGTTGCTGGATGGAGTGCAGTTTACGGCGCTGCTACGCTGGTTCGATCTGATGGGTGTGCAGCGGCACCTGAAGGCAACCGGAATATTTTCGCGGCTGAATCACCGCGATGGAAAGCCCGGCTATCTGCGGGATATTCCGCGCACACTTGGTTACGTGCTGGACGTCAGCGGCCGATTCCCGGAGCTCGCCGAACTGAGAAAATTTCTTGATACCGCAGTCGTGCCGAGGTTAACGGCGTTCTAGGATCGCGTCAGAGAATGCGTTTGGTCTTGGTAATATCGAGTGCCGCTGCCGGCTTGTCGGTCAATTCAAAGCGGAAGCGCGAATACGAGTAGGTGTTGTCGAGTAACTTCGTTAGCCTGGCACAGAGCATCTCCGCGCCTATATTCAGCGCGACCATTGAGCCCACGTCATAGACCGCGGCCGGTGTAATCAGCGTCGTCGGATGTTCGCGCGGTTCCAGTCGCGGCGTCAGCAGCGCGCGATAGTATTCGCCGCCGGAGCCGACCCCTCTCAACGCCTTCGTCGCCACTGCCCGGGCATCTTCGGCGAGCCGGTTAATGCCAAACGTCAGTTCCTGCCGTACACTCGATTTCAGCCAGATCACCGCACCGATGTTCCATTCCTTGCCTACGGCATTCTCCATTTGAAAGGCGATAAGATCGCCGACCCTGAGTTGCATGCTGGCGTTGAACGCGCATTCGGCATCGAGTCCGTTACCACTTTCGCGCAGCTGCCGGCACAGAAAAGGGACGATATTGACGCCCGATGACTTTGCCTGCTGTGCCTGCTCCTGTGTCGAATTGGCAAAAATCTTTTCCCAGATATCCTTGCCGATTTCTGCCGGGCTGCCGAATTTCGACGTGCGTGGCACGTTGATGCCGGTATCCAGCCGTGTCGCCTGTTCCTCCTGGACCCACGGCGTCTGGTCGGTATCGATCAAGGTCAGCGAATCGAGATTGCCTGATTCGAGGTTGCTTTTTCCCTGTTCGATTTCATCGCGCTCCGGAGAAAATTCCGCACCGCCGCTCATCAGGTAATGGCAGTTGGTCAGACCGATAATGATGGCGAGTTGCATCGGATTGGCGACGCGCCTGGAGATGCGTTCGGAACGAACCGCCCAGGCCTGGGCAATACGCTGGTAGAGACCGCGTTGGCGGCGTTCAAACAGGTTGTTCTGCTGTGCCCCGGACTTGCTGCTGCGCGCCGCCATCGACTGGACATGCGCGTTAACAATGTTCACCAGCTTCGAAACGTCCAGACGCCGGCCGTGCTTCGGCAGCGCCCCCGCTTCGTCATGGGCATAATAAGGGGGCTTGTCGGCGTCAAGATCAACGACGAATTCGATCCCGGCAGGTGCTGCCTGATCAATCGGCAGAATACGGCAATTGTCCGTCCATGCGGACAGATGCTGATAGGCATCGGCCGCCTCGCCCTGCATCAACTGGTATGGATTTGCCAGTGCCAGCATTGCAATGCGTTTATAGGCGCTGAGTATCGTCGCGGCTTCATTCTGGTCGACGCTATTTACCGGTCGCTCGAGTAAGCCATTTTCATGGGCATAGGTATAGAACTGATGCAGTTCAAACCATGCGCTGGCCGGCTCCGGTGAGTAGACGACGTAGGACTCGACGATCCAGCGCGACAGCTGCAGCACGGACTGATAGACGGCAAGTGTCAGCAACGCGCCGGGCGAGTCTTTGCTGGTGGTAATCGAAGCGAGTTCGACGGCCGCGACTTTGTAACCGCCGGCCAATTCGGCGCACAGTTGCTCCACCAGTCCGGCATTGATTGAATTCTTGTCGTTCAGCGGGAACGCGGCACTAAGATAGGTCTTTTTCAGCCCGGTGCAGAGCGTATCCACCAGCGGCGAAAACTGCGCCAGCAACTGGAGACGCTCGGCGACCGGGATCTGGCAGCGGTTAATGTCGTGCAGCGCGTTGATCGACCGGCGCGCCGCCTCGGGTGAATCTGTTAGCGGGAGTGCGTCTACCCATGACTTGAGCGTCCCGGGACGCACCGGAACCGAGTTAGGCTTACCTGCCCGCTGTTCCGGGATCATTATTCTCAGTCGACTCATTGTGCCGGTCCCTTCATATAACTATCCAAGACACGATGTCGGCTGTAACGCTGGAATCTTGATGGTTTACTGGTCTGCAATACGCCGCGATCCGCGTGCATTTTCTGGTCGATCTCGCGAATCTGCCGTAGCATAAACGACCTGAATATCAAAGGAAAGCGCGATGCCCCCGCGTATTCAAAGGCTGGTGGTGACGCCATGTTTCAATATGCCAGCGACTTGCCCGGAGATACGCCGGTGGCATTTAGGTCGTTAGTTCTGGCCGCCGTCTGCGTCCGATTCTGATGACGACGCTGACCAGTATCTTCGGCATGTTGCCGCTGTTGTTCTCGTGGGGGCGGGTACCGGGCTTTATCGCGGACTGGCCAGGGTGATCGTAGGCGGTATGAGCGTTAGTACCGTGTTCACATTGATCTGTTGCCCAGCCTGTTACGTATCGGCGAGGACTCGGCATCGTTGGCCGCCCGGGCGCCGGCCGGCTGAACCGGCGTGAGCCTCTAGACCGCCGAGCCGCACACCGCCGCGTAATCGATGTAGCCCGGAAACTCCGTGTCGCTGTTGCAGTACGTGCACTTCGGGTTACGTTTGAACTTCATCTCCGTGAAGCGGCCGTACAGCGCGTCGTAATACAGGAACCGGCCGATCAGCGGCTCGCCGATACCGAGCAGTATCTTGACGGTTTCGACTGCCTCCATAACGCCGATCACGCCGGGGAGTACGCCGAGCACACCGGCCTGCGCGCACGACGGCGCGGCCTCGGGCGGTGGCGGCTCCGGAAACAGACAGCGGTAACACGGCCCGGGATTTTTTTCGTTCGCCGGCCAGAACACCGTGAGTTGTCCTTCGAATCTGAACACGGCGCCATGCACATTGGGAATACGGTGCTTGATGCAGGCATCGTTGACCAGGTAACGCGTCGCGAAGTTATCCGAGCCGTCGACGACCACGTCGTACTGTGAGAATAACTCGTCGACGTTGTCGCTGTTCAGGTGCAGTTGATACGGCACGACCTTGATCTTCGGGTTCAGCGCCTCGAGCGTTTCCACCGCCGAGATCACCTTGGCGACGCCAACGCGGGCGTCGGTGTGCAGTATCTGGCGCTGCAGGTTGCTGCGGTCGACGACATCGTGATCGACAATACCCAGCGTACCAACACCGGCCGCCGCCAGGTAATAGGCGGCGGGCGAGCCCAGGCCGCCGGCGCCGATCAGCAACACCTTGCCGTCCATCAGTTTGAGTTGACCTTTCTCGCCAACCTCGGGCATCAACAGGTGGCGCGAATAGCGTTCACGTGCGTCCTCGTCGAGCATGCGCGGAATCTCGAACGGCAGGCCGTCGTTCTTCCAGCGGTTGAAACCGCCGGCGACCGAGCGTACATTCCGGTAACCCAGTTTCTTCAGATTTTCAGCGGCGAACAGCGAGCGCACGCCGCCGGCGCACATGACCAGCAGCGGGCAATTCGTATCGGGTACCGCGTCCTCGATACGCAGTTCCAGATAGCCGCGGCCGAGCCGGTGGGCGCCGGCCGGACTGCCCTGCTTGATTTCATCGGTTTCCCGGACGTCGATCAGCGCGGCACCCTGCTTTTGCAGGGCGATCGCCTCTTTCGGCGTCACCTCGGCAATCTCCGCCTTGAGTTCGTTCAGGCGCTGATCTTTGGCCTTCATCGTCGCGCTCCCGTATCAAATTCAGTTCTGACTATATGCAACGGCCCGGCACGGAAAATCTTTATTTCCCGGGGAGTTAACTGGATCGGTACCCGGCCTGCCGGGCGCCGTTCGAGTGACTACGCTGTCCCGGTGTCGGATGCCGGGCGCGCCGCGCCGCGCGATTATAGCAAAACATCGCCGGCCTGCGCCCGCTGTCGGCCGGTAACTTATAGATTCTAATTAATTAATCAGCGCCCCGGCCGATAAAAGCGCTACGGCCTCGACCGTTCTCGCGGGTAGGTCTGTCGGTATGCCCAGGGGATGCGCGGGATAACGGAAATTTTTATACAACGGACGTGTGCGTACCGGAACGGTTTGCAATGCAACATTCCATACGGAAATGGATGGCGATCGGGTTAACGCTCGCGTTGCCGGCGGTTGCGCAGGCCGCACCCGGCGCCGGGGACCTGATGCGGGATGCGGAACGCGCCACGTTCGAGAAGTCGCCCGATGCCGCCCCGCCTATCGAGACACCCGCCATCCGGCCGCCGCACAACCTGCCAGGGGTGACCGTGACGGCCAGTGTATTCAGGTTCGAGGGTAATCAACTCATGTCCAGCGAGCAACTTGCCGGTGCGCTGGAAGACATGCTGCACCGGCCGCTGACGTTCGACGATTTGCAGGAGGCCGTGAGTCGTGTGACGCAGCGTTATCAACGCGCCGGATACATCGCATTCGCGTACCTGCCGCCGCAGAAAATCGTCGAAGGTGTTGTCACCATCCATGTCATCGAGGCAGTGTTCGGCGGGGCTCGTGTGGCCGGTGGTATTGCGCGTGTGTCGCACGCCTTCGTTGAAAGCATCGTCGATACCGCGCATGCGCCGGGTCAGCCGGTCCGACTCGACAAACTGGAACGCGGTGTACTGCTGGCGAATGATCTGGCGGGCGTCGGTGTCACCGCGGCGCTGGTGCCCGGCGATACCGAAGGGAAGACCGATCTGCAGGTGATGATCGTCGATGAGGCGCCGGTCACGGGAAATATCATGGTTGATAACGCCGGTGCTCGTGCTACCGGCGAGGAACGTGTGATCGGGCAGCTCCACTGGAACAGCCCGGCCGGCCGAGGCGACGTGTTGAGTGCGACCTTGCTCGGCAGTCAACTCGCGCATTACGGGCGTCTGCACTACGGCATGCCGATCGGCAGTGACGGCTGGCGCGTCGGCGCCTACTACTCGAATTTGCCGTATGAACTTGGCGAGGAATTCAGCAGCCTCGCGGCCGAGGGCGACGGCGACACGGCCGGCGCCGACGTCACCTATGCGTTGCTGCGCGGCCGCCATAGCAATCTTTTCGTCAGCGCCACCGCGGAAGGCCGCCATTATCAGAACCGCTCCCTGGGAACGGTCGATAGCGATTACCGGGTCAACCGGCTCGCGCTCGGCGTGCAGGGCAATCATGATGACGGCTTTGGGCCGGGCGGGTCAACGGAGTGGGACGTTGATCTGGTCGCCGGTCGGGTCGATCTCGACGGATCGCCAAGCAAGACACTTGACGATCTGACGGCAGCGACGCACGGCGATTACCAGCTGGTCGCGATGAATGCCAGCCGGTTACAGCGGCTGTCGGCGAATGCCGCCATCTATCTGCGTGCGGTCGCACAGTTCGCCAGTACCAATCTCGATTCTTCCGAACATTTCGCGCTGGGCGGGCCGACCGGCGTACGTGCCTATCCTGTCAGCGAAGGCAGCGGCGATGAAGGTTACGTGGTGTCGCTGGAGTTGCGCCACCGGGCCAGCGCCACGGCGACGCTGGCGACGTTCTACGACTACGGTTCCATCCGCCAGAACGACGACAACAATTTCCCGGGTGCGCCCGGGTTTAACCGTTATTCACTGCAAGGCGTTGGCCTGTCGCTGCTCTGGTCGCCGCGCTCAAATATCAATGCCAATTTCACCTGGGCGCAGCGGCTTGGTGATAACCCGAACCGCTTGTCGAGCGGCGCGGACCGGGACGGAAGCCTGCGCAGGGACCGTATCTGGTTGAACCTCCAGTACGCATTCTGAGATGCTCACAGCGACGCGCCAAAGCGAAGAAATCACATGCTGCCGCCGGCTGTTCCTGTCGGCCGCTGCGGTGTTGTGTCTCTCCGCGATGTGCGGCGCGCAAGCACAGACCGCCGTGGAATCCAGTACGCTGCCGGCGCTGGATCGGGTCAGCGCCGGTACTGCGACAGTACGTCAGTCGGGCGCCAGACTGGATATCGACCAGACAACGGACAAGGCGATTGTCGACTGGCAAACATTTAACGTCGGTCGCGACGCGCACGTCAATTTCAATCAGCCGTCGTCATCGTCCGTGGCACTCAACCGGGTGCTGGATACGCAGGCGAGCCAGATATTCGGCCGGTTGACGGCCAACGGCCAGGTGTTTCTCACCAATCCGCAGGGCGTGTATTTCGCGCCGGGCGCGCAGGTCGATGTCGGCGCACTGGTCGCGACCACGCATCAGATCAGCGACGATAATTTTCTGAACGGAATACTGCGTTTCACGCGCGCCGGTTCCGGCGGCGCCGTTATCAACGAGGCCGATCTCAATACGCACGACCGGGGGTATCTCGCACTGCTCGCCGACGAGGTGCGTAATGACGGTGTGATGACCGCGCGCCTCGGCACCGTCGCACTTGCCGCGGGTGAGGCGTTCACTCTGCAGTTCGACGATGGGTTGCTGAGCAGTGTGCTCGTCGACGAGTCGCGCCTGCAGGCGCTGGTCGAGAACCGTCACGCGATAGTCACGCCGGGCGGCATGGTCATACTCGCGGCACGCGCCGCTAACAGCCTGCTGGGCGGTATTGTTAACAACAGCGGCCATATCGCGGCGACCGGGCTTGCGGTGCATGACGGCGTCATCGTTCTGGACGCGTCGAATGCCATCGAATCGAGTGGAACGCTGGACGCCAGTAATGCGAGCGGTAACGGCGGCCGCATCGAAGTGCAGGCGGGTGACACGGCGATTGTGACCGGCGTTATGTTGGCTGATGGCAACGGCAATGGTGCGCAAGGTGGCCGGGTGACGGTGACCGCGGCGCAGGTGGGACTGTTCGATAACGCAGCGATTTCCGCCAATGGCCAAACCGGCGGCGGACAGGTCACCATCGGTGGCGGCTGGCACGGGAATGATCACGCGATACGCAACGCCGATGCGGTGGTTATGTCGACAGGTGCGCGCATCGATGCAAATGCGATCGATCATGGCGACGGCGGCACCGTGGTGCTGTGGTCGGAGCGCTACACCGGCTTTTACGGACAGATCCTCGCGCGCGGCGGTGGCGCTGGCGGTGATGGCGGCAGTGTCGAAACCTCCAGTCACGACAACCTGCAGGCCATGGGTGCAGTGGACGCCAGCGCGGCGTTCGGCCGCGCCGGCGTATGGCTGCTCGATCCACGCAACGTGACGATTACCTCCAGCACCGCCAACGGCAGTTTCGACAGCGGCTCACCGAATACCTTTACGCCAACCGCCGATAATGCCACGGCCAATGTCGCGACGATCAATACCAGCCTTAACGGTGGCACCAGCGTCACGATTACCACCGGCGCCACCGGCACCCAGCAAGGCCGCATCACCCTGAGTTCGGCGATCGCCAAGACCGGCAACAACACCGCGACACTGACACTGAATGCTGCGCAGGACATCATTCTGGATGCCGGCATCAGCGCCAGTAACGGTATTCTGAATGTTGTGCTCGAGGCAGGGACCGGCTCGATCGTCGCGAACCAGGACATCAGCACCAACGGCGGCAGCCTGGATTTCAAGGACGGCGTCTACGTCGGCGGCAGCGGCGCACGCAGCTTCACGACCCTCGGCGGCGCCGTGGATTTTCGCGGTGACCTGCTGATCGGCAACACCAACGGGCTGACGATCAACTCGACCAACGCCGGTACCGACGGCGCCGTGACCTTCCACGGCAAGGTCGATTCCGGCAATACCTATACCTATGTGGCCGGCGCGGTGAACTGGGACACGGCGGTCGCCAACGCCAAATCGGGTAACGGCGACGCCACCGGCGATACCTATCTCGCGACGATCACCAGTCAGCTGGAGAACAGCATCGCCGGCAGCGCGGCCGGTTACGTGGCGTCGTGGCTGGGCGCGCGCCGCGTCGTCGGTCTCGGCACCGACGCCAACTGGCGCTGGGTGACCGGAGCGGAAGGGCTGGAAGACAGCGGCAACGGCCGCCAGTTCTTCACGCAGAACAGCGGCAGCTCCGGCGGCACGGCGATCAACGGCGCCTATACCAACTGGAGCGCCAGCGAGCCGAACAACTGGTCGGGTGGTGTAGCAAACCAGCCGCTCACGACCGAATACGAAAGTACGCTGCAATTTACCGGCACCGCCGGTCGCTGGAACGATCTCGCCAGGACCAGTACGGCGCCACTCGGCTATGTCAGGGAGACTAATGCCTCGCAGTCGCCGCTGACGGTTAACTCGGGCACCGCGACCACGACGTTCACGAATCTGGTCGGTAGTAACAAGGCGCTCGGTGCCGTCAGCGTGACCGCGAACACGGTTGCGATCAACGGCGGCGGCGTCACCACGACCGGTACGCAGACCTATAACGGCAATCTCACGCTAGGCGCAGCCGCCACCACGTTGACCCAGACCGCGGCCAGCACCGATTTCACTCTGCCGGCGAGCCGGACAATCAGTAACGCGAGCGGCGGCAATGCGGCGCTGACGATCAAGACGACGCGCGATGTCGTGCTCGGCGACAACAGCGGCATTACGTCGTCGACCGGCGCGCTCGCCGTTACGCTGTGGTCGGACTCGGACAACGACGAGTCGGGCCGCGTCCAGTTAGGTTCAACCGTCGGCATCGCCAGCAACGGTGGCAACATTACGCTGGGCGGCGGCACGAATCCGGCCAGTGACTACGCCGTTGGCAGAACGGTATCGCCGAACGAGGACGGCATCCGCTTTAACTCGAACGTCACGCTCAACGCCGCCGGCGGCAATATCAGCCTGTTCGGCAAGGGCGGCACCAGCACCGGTGACAACAAGGGTATTGAATTCGACACCGGCAGTCAGCTCATCACCAGCGGCACGGGTACCATCACACTCAACGGCGTCGGCGGCACCAACTCCGGTGCCGGTGGATCGAGTTATGGTGTTAACCTGCGGCAGAATTCTCTGGTGCAGTCCGGCAGTGGCGCGATCTCGCTCATCGGCCAGGGCGGCAGCGGCGGCTCCGGTGGCAGTAACCACGGTGTCGTGATCGAGAGCGACTTGCCCGCCGCCGGTACCGGCTATATACAATCCGGCAGCGGCGCTATCACCATTACTGGCGTCTCCGGTGATGCCAGCGCGATACGCTTCACCGGCAACAGCTATATAGGAAAGGGCAATCTCGGCGCATCGTCCAGCAACATCGCGCTGGTCGGTGACTCCATCAGCCTCGCGACGACCACGCAGGTCGAGAGTAGCGGCACGCTGACCGTCAGGCCGAACACCGCGTCCGCCACCGTAGGCGTCGGTGCGGGCGGCGGCACGTTGAGCCTGCCGCAGGGTTATTTCTGGAACGGCACAGCCGGGATCTTCAAAAACGGTTTCAGCGGTATCACCATCGGTTCGGCCAGTCAGACCGGCGTCATTACGATTGATGGACTCGATTACAGTGATCCGCTGACGCTCCAGGCCGGCGGTGCCGGCGGCAGTATTGCGCTGACCGGGGCGATCGCCGACGGCGCCGCCAGCCGTGCCGGCGCGCTCAGCCTGATCGCCAACGGCGCGATCGCCGGCGCGGTTAATATCACGACCGCTGACCAGAACCTGTTGATCAATACCGCCAGCGGCAGCGGCACGCTGAGCGGCGTGCTCGCACTGGGGGCCGGTGGACTGACCAGGCAGGGTGCCGGCACCACGGTTTTGTCCGGCGCCAACACCTATACCGGTGCGACGACGATCAGCGCCGGGATGCTGCGCGCCGGCGCGGCGAACGTGCTGTCCGACAGTACCGCGGTGACGGTCGCCGGTGGTGCAACCTATGATCTGAACAGTCTTGACGACACGATCGGTTCGCTTGCCGGCGCCGGTAACGTCACGCTGGGTTCGGCGACGTTAACCACCGGCGCTAACAACGGCAGCACCACCTTCAGCGGTGTCGCCTCCGGTACGGGCGGACTGATCAAGCAGGGCAGCGGCACGTTCACGCTGTCCGGCAGCAATACCTACAGCGGCGCAACGACGGTCAACGCAGGCACCTTGCAGGCCGGTGCCGCGAACGTGCTGTCCGATAGCACGGCGGTGACGACTGCAAGTGGTGCGAGCTACGATCTGAACGGTAACGATGACAGCATCGCATCGCTCGCCGGCAGTGGCAACGTCACGCTGGGCGCCGGCACGCTGACCTCGGGCGGTAGTAACGCCAGCACGACATTCAGCGGTGTCGCCTCCGGTACGGGCGGTTTGATCAAGCAGGGCGGCGGCACGTTGACGTTGTCAGGCAACAATACCTACAGCGGCGCAACCCTGGTGAGTACCGGGTCGCTGGCCGCGACACATGCGAATGCCCTGGGTACGACCGCCGGTGGCACGACGGTCGCCAGCGGCGCGACCCTGGATCTGCAAAACATCGGCATCGGTGCCGAAGCCGTTACACTCAACGGCGGCACGCTGGCCGCAACGACCGGCACCAGCAGTCTGTCCGGCGCGATCGCGCTGGGTGCCGACAGCATCGTCAATGTGTCCGGCACGCAGCTGACCTTGTCCGGCGTCGTCAGCGGCGCCAGTGCATTGAACAAGGCCGGCGCCGGCGCGGCAGTGCTATCGGGCAACAACAGCTATAGCGGGGCGACTCTGGTGAGCGCGGGCACACTGACCGCGGCGCATGCCAATGCGTTGGGTGCGACCGCAGGCAGTACCACGGTGGCCGACGGTGCGACCTTGCTTGTCAACGGCGTCGCCATCGGTAACGAAGCGGTGACGCTCAACGGTAGCGGCGTCGGTGCGCTGGGCGCATTGCAGAGCAGCGGCACGGCGTCGCTGGCCGGTACGGTGACCGCGGCGACCGGCGCGACCGTCGGTGGTAGCGGCGCCCTGACGCTCGGTGCGCTCACCATCGCCGACGGCCAGACGTTGACGCTGGGCACGGGTGGCGCGCTCAACCTGACGACCGGCGCGATCAGCGGCGTCGGCGGCGGCGCGAGTTCGACTCTCACTGTGAATACCGCCGGCACCGCGACGCTCGGCGCCGTCGGTACCGACATCGGCGCGGTGAACGTCGCTGCCGCCGACACCGCACTGAATGCGGTGACCGCGAATACGATCGCGATTATCGATAGCGGTACCAATGGCGTGACGCTTAATGGCGTGCTGACGGCGAACGCGAACAACGATGCCACCGCGCTGGTGATCGCCGCCGGCAAGTTCACCAACAATATCGGCGCGGGTGCGCTGACGACGCCGAACGGCAGCAGCCGCTGGCTGGTCTACACGGCGACGCCGGCGAGTAATACCTTCGGCGGTCTGGCGAGCGGGAATCAGGCGCTGTGGAACAGGACCTACGCCGGCTACGCGCCGGGCAGCGTGGTCGAAACCGGCAATCGCTATCTATTCAGCACGCAGCCGACGCTGGCAATCACTGCGAGCAACAAGACCAAGACCTATGGTGACACGGTGAACCTCGCCAGCCCGGTACTCAGTACCGATTACAGCGTGTCCGGCTTCGTCAATGCCGCCACCTACGGCAATGTGTTTACGCAGGATGCCGCCGGCAACGTACTGAGCAGTGCGCCGACACTGGCATCCGCCGGCGCGGCGGCCAGTGCCGCGGTGGCCGGTTCGCCTTATGCGCTAACCGTCGCCGCCGGGACGCTGGCGGTGGGTAATGGTTACGCGACCAACTACGCCAACGGCACGCTGACCGTTGATCCGAAGGCACTGACGTTGCCGAGCCTGACGGCCAGCAACAAGATCTATGACGGTAACACCGGCGCGACGGTCTCCAGCTATGGCGCTTTGTCAGGCGTGATCGGCGCGGACGCCGTGAGTGTCAACAGCGGCGGTGTCAGCGCGACCTTCGATACCAAGAACGTCGGCATCGGCAAGACGGTTACCGTCAGCGGCCTCGGTCTGAGCGGCGCCAGTGCCGGCAACTACAGCATCGCCGATCACGTGACCACGGCCGACATCACACCCAGGACGGTAACGATCAGTGGTGTCGCAGCGAACAATAAGGTTTACGATGCCAATACTGCGGCGACGTTGAGCAGCGGTGGCAGTCTGAGTGGATTTGTCGGCAGTGAAACATTGGTGCTCAATGCCCCGGCGACGGTGACGTTTTCCAGCAAGAACGTCGGCACCGGCAAGACCGTGACCGCCGCTGGCTACACCCTCGCCGACGGAACCAACGGCGGGCTCGCCAGCAACTATCAGCTCGCCAGCGCCAGTGCGGCGGTGACGGCCAACATCACATCACGCCCGGTGAACCTGACCGGCAAGGCGGCAGTCGACCGGACCTACAACGGCACGTCGGCGATGCCAGCCGGCGAGCCGGGGTACACCGTCGGCGCCGGGGCCGGTACCGGGCTGGTTGGCGGTGACAGCGCCAGTATTGCGGGTGCCGCCGTGTATGACGGCGTTAACGCGGGCGCTCATCAGGTACTGCGCAGTTCGCTCGCACTGACCGGTGCGGATGCAGCCAACTACACGCTGGTCTGGGTCGATGGCAGCGGCACGATCAATCAGGCGCCGTTGACGATGACTGCCAACGACGCGGCGAAAATCATCTTCGACAGTGATCCGTCGCTCACGGCGAGCTACAGCGGCTTCGTCAACGGCGAGACGGCGGCGGTACTGTCGAATGTAACGATCACGCGTGCGGCGGGCGAGACTTCCGGCACGTACACGATCACGCCCTCAGCGAACTCGGCGAACTACGTCATCACGCCGGCCGCTGGCACGTTTACGATTTATCCGGCGGATACCTTGCTGGTGGTATTGAGCGACGCCGCGAAGGTCTACGGTAATCCGCTGCCGCCGCTGGTGGTTGGCAGTGCGCGGTACTGTCCTGCCAGCAGCTGTACCAGCGCCACGAGCATACGGACGCTGGTGTTGACAAACAACGGTGGTGACAACTGGACCGCTGACGACGGGCTGGGCGGCACAGCCAGCGTTGACGTCAGTACACCGGTCACCGCGGCGTCCCCGGTGGGTACCTACGCGATTACCGCCGTGGTCACCAGGACCGGCAACAACAATTTCAATCTGACCGCGGTGCAGGACGGCGATCTCGTGGTTACGCCGCGCCCGGTCACGGTGTCGACCAACGCCGTCAGCAAGACCTATGACGGCGGGGTGGGGCTGACCGGTGCGACGGCGACGATCACCAATACGGTGGGCGGCGATGACGTGTCGGTCGTCGGTGCCGGGCAATACAACAACAAGAACGCCGGTGCCCCCGGCTATACGCTTTCGGGGCTGAGTCTGTCCGGGGCCGCTGCGGCCAACTACAGCCTGGGATCGCTGGCGAGCAGCGGTATCGGCGGCAGCGGCACGATCAACAAGGCGACGGTAACGATCAGCGGGCTTGCCGCACAGAACAAGGTTTATGACGCAACGACAGCAGCGACGCTCGGCAGTATCGGCGCACTGTCCGGTCTGATCGGCAGCGAGACGCTGCTGCTGAGCGCGCCAACGACGGTGACGTTCGACACCAGGAACGTTGGCGTCGGCAAGACCGTGACGGCGAGTGGTTATACCGCGGTGGACGGGACCAACGGCGGGCTGGCCGGTAACTATCAGCTTGCCAGTGCCAGTGTCGCCACCACGGCGGATATCACGGCGAAGAGTCTGACGCTATCGGGTCTGGCAGCGAGCGACAAGGTCTACGACGGTAATACGAATGCGACAGTATCAGGTTACGGCACTTTATCGGGCGTGATTGGTGCCGATGCCGTCAGCCTGAACAGCGGTGGTACGAGTGCGGGCTTCGATACGCGCAACGTCGGCATCGGCAAGACCGTGACCGTCAGCGGCCTCGGCCTGAGCGGAACAGACGCCGGCAACTACAGCATCGCCAATCATGTAACGACGGCCGATATCACGGCGAAGAGCCTGACGCTGACGGGTCTGACGGCCGCCGACAAGGTCTACGACGGCAATACGGACGCGACGGTCACGAGCTATGGGACATTGTCAGGCGTGATCGGTGCGGACACCGTCGGTCTCAACAGCGGTAGCGCGAGCGCGAGCTTCGATACCAGGAACGCCGGCAGCGGCAAGACAGTGACCGTCAGCGGTCTCGGTTTGAGCGGGACCGATGTCGGCAACTATGCGATCGCCGACCAGACCACGACGGCGACGATTAGCAAACGGCCGCTGACGGTGACGGCGGACAACAAGTCGCGCACGGAAGGCGAGACGAACCCCGTGCTGACCGCGACGTACGCCGGATGGGTGACCGGCGAAACGCTGGCAACCTCAGACGTCGGTGGCATCCCGCTACTGACGACGACGGCGGATTCAACGAGTGTGCCGGGAAGTTACGACATTGTTGCAGCGCCGGGCACGCTGAGTTCCGGGAACTACGACTTCAGTTTTGTAAACGGCTTCTTGACCGTGGCGCTATCGCCGCCAGCAATGCCCGGCATGCGCTATATCGCCGGTATCCCCCCGAACGAGTCGGGGTCGCCGTTGCAGGCAGCGATGCTGGTGGATGATCTGGAGGGAGTGCCGGTTACTATTCGCTGCGAAGCGTTTGGCTCCGTCGCGGCAACACATCCTGAATGCGCCGGCCACGGCCACAGTAATTGATTAGGTCGAATCGCGCTACGTGTACCGCCGGGCAGCGCGCGGTGTCGGCGAATGAACGGCCAACGTAAACCTGGCTTTAACATAGGTAGAATGCAGCAAGCAGTTGTCGCGGCGGAACGCCTGGCGTGCAGCATTGGCGCAACCATGGCCTAAACGATCGACTTCGGTCGTCGAATCGGGAAATTGGTGAGCAAAAAATCGGGCGTGATCTCCCGATGTCCGTACCCTGAAATCAGAACTGCCGGTAGAGCCAGTACTTCTCGTACAGAATTTTACCGGCGTGCCAGAGCAGGCTCGGGCCGCGCATCTCCATGTGCGGTGCCGGCTCGGCGTAGAAGTCGCCCTTGCCGATGCCGGCGCGGGCATTGCCGGTCTCGATGAAGCACATGCCTTGACCGGTAAACTGGCGCGGCGCGCCCTTGCCGTTCCAGGCATGGGCGATGTTGTGCGCGACGACATCGGCCTGGTCGTGGGCGAACACGCCGGCCTTCGGCAGCGGCCGGCCCATTTTCAGCGGAATGGTCGTGATGTCGCCGATGGCGAAGACATTATCGAATTGCGTTTGCAACGTGTGCCGGTCCACCGGGATCCAGCCACTCTCGTTGGTGAGGCCCGCGTCGCGTACCACTGCCGGCGCGCGATGCGGTGGGACGTAAATCAGCAGATCGAATTCCGCTGTGGCGCCATTGACGAAGGCGATCCGGCGCGCCGCCGGGTCGATGTCCTTGACCTGGTATTCCGGGCGATAGGTGATGCCACGTGTCTCGATCATGCTGCGTACCGCTGCGCCTATCTCCGGACCGGCGACGAACATTGGCCGGGACTCGGCCGCGAAAAACTCGATGGTCGCCTGGCCGCGCAATCCGCGCTTGCGCAGATGGGAATCCACCAGCATCGCCGCCTCGTAGGGCGCCGCCGGGCACTTGTACATCGGCGCTGCGGTGAGGATGACGATGCGTCCGCCGTTGAAGCGGGCGAGCGCGTCGCGGATGGCGGTCGCGCCCGCCATCGTGTAAAGATTCATCCCGGCATCCGCGAGCCCGGGAATCGCCTCCGGCGCGTAGTCGGCGCCGAGCGCGATGATCAGCGCATCGGCGGTGATCGTCTGTCCGTCGATGTCGGCCTCACGGCGCCGCGGATCGATCCGGGTGACAGTGCCACGGTGCAACTCCACGCCGTGATCAGTCAAGCGGCTCAGGGGACGCGTGAAATCCGCCGGCTTGCGTTGGCCCACCATCAGCCACAGCAGCGAGGGCGGAAAGAAATGCTGCTCGACACGATCGACCGCAATCACCCGGTCGGAGGTCGGCAGGAGTTTTCGCAGCGTCTTGGCGGCGACGATGCCGCCGAGACCCGCCCCCAGAATCAGCGCGGTCCGGTTCATGGAAGCCTCCTCAGAACGTGATGACCTTGTCGGCCCACTGGGTCCAGCTTGTGAGCATGTCCATGCTGCCGCGCGGCACGCCTGCGATCAGTTCCCCGGCCGCAATCCCGCGCGCATCGATACAGGTGCCGCACACACCGATCTCGCCGCCGGCGCGGACGATCATGCCGAGCATGTCGCCGGTGTTGTAATAGCCTTGAGGGACCGTCTGACCGGCCTTGGCGCAGGCCACCGCGTCGCCGATGAGAAAGAGTTTCACCTCCTCATGTCCAGCCTTGAGTAACTGTCGGGCTAGCCGCAACGCATTGTAACTGCGCTCCGTGCCATACGGCGGATCGTTAAGGATAAACAGGGTTTTCATGGTTGGATATCTCTCTTATGCTGAATGGGGTGCCAGTTCATCCGGTGCTTTAGCCGGCGAAGCCGGTTTCCAGCGGCAAACCGGCCGCCTGCCACTCGACCACCCCGTCGGCGATTTTCCATGCGCGAAAACCGCGTTGTGCGAGCAGTTTCACGGCCTCATCGGACATCAGGCAGAACGGGCCGCGGCAATAGGCGACGATCTCTTTATCCGCCGGCAGTTCAGCGAGTCGCTGTTCGATCTCGGCCAAAGGCATCGACCGGGCGAACGGAAGATGGGCCGCCTGATACTCCGCCGGGGGGCGCACGTCGATGACAATGATCTCTCCGCGCCGCGCCTGATCAAGCAAGGTTTGACGATCCAGAGACACAAGTGTCGTCGGGTTGGAGGCGATGCGCTGGAGCGCCCGTTGCAGTTCCACCAGATGCTCCTCGGCGACCTGCCGCAACGTCACCCACAACGCCGCGACGTCGGATCCGCTCAGGCGATACATCACGTACTTACCCGTCCGTCTGGACTCGACGAGACGTGCTTCCTTCAACGTTCTCAGGTGGGCGCTGACGAGTTTCATGTCCACAGACAGTTCGTCGGCCAGGACTTCAACCGACTTCTCGCCTTGTGCGAGCAGTTCCAGCAGTTCGAGCCGCTTCGGACTCGATACGGCCTTGCCGATGAGGGCGACTTGTTCGTACAGCAGATTCTTCAGTAAGCGCTTGTCCACAGAAAACACTCTAACGACCGTTAGAGTGTTTGTCCACGCATCTTTAGTATTGCGGGACGCACACTCCTTGGCCACCAAACGGGGATCGTTTCGGGCGCGTAAGTAATTCCATAACCTGATCGGTTCAGCGAACCGCCCGCAGCGTGTAACCAATTAAAATGTCCGAAAAGGTGACGTGCGTGGACTCCAACCTTGTTGCCCGGAACAAGGTTGGAGGACGAATGGGCGGCGAGAGTGGACTTATGGCCCGGGGGCGGGCCAGATAGTCGGGTGGCGCAATCCGCACGGATCCGCACGAGCTCCGAGAATACGCAAGAAAGAATGCCCGCCGGGAGTGGCTGGGTGGGACTTCAAATGTTGGTGGGCCCGCTAGGACTCGAACCTAGGACCAAGGGATTATGAGTCCCCTGCTCTAACCAACTGAGCTACGGGCCCGGAGGGGATACTGCCTTTGCTGCTCAAAGCGCAATTGCCACCTTGATTGGTTGCGCCGGCCCGACCTTCGAGGGCCAGGCGCTCTTCAGGTTATGAATATCCGCAGGACACTTGACCGGTCCTCGCCCGACCAGAGTTGCTGGCGCGGCGCCGCGATAAACCTGTCGAGGCAGGAAGTTTACCGCGGAACGAATAACAAAAGTATTCGATCGGCGATTAACTTTCGAGATCGATAAAGCTGCGCAGCCGTTCGGAGCGGCTCGGATGGCGCAGCTTGCGCAACGCCTTCGCCTCGATCTGACGGATGCGTTCACGCGTGACATCGAACTGTTTGCCGACTTCTTCCAGCGTATGGTCGGTGTTCATGCCGATGCCGAAGCGCATACGCAGAACCTTTGCTTCACGCGCCGTCAGGCCTTCAAGCACTTCCTGGGTAGCCTCACGCAACCCTTCAAAGGTCGCCGAGTCCGGTGGCGAAAGAACGTTGGAGTCCTCGATAAAATCGCCGAGATGAGAATCCTCGTCGTCGCCGATCGGTGTTTCCATCGAGATCGGTTCCTTGGCGATCTTCAGCACCTTGCGTACCTTGTCCTCCGGCATCTCCATCCGTACGGAAAGTTCCTCCGGTGTCGCTTCACGCCCCATCTCCTGCAGCATCTGGCGGGAGATGCGGTTTAACTTGTTGATCGTTTCAATCATGTGTACGGGGATGCGTATCGTGCGCGCCTGATCGGCGATGGAACGCGTAATGGCCTGGCGTATCCACCAGGTTGCGTACGTGGAGAACTTGTAGCCCCGGCGATATTCAAATTTGTCGACTGCCTTCATCAGGCCGATGTTGCCTTCCTGAATCAGGTCGAGGAATTGCAATCCGCGGTTGGTGTACTTTTTGGCAATCGAGATCACCAGGCGCAGGTTTGCCTCGATCATTTCCTTCTTGGCGCGGCGCGCTTTCGCTTCGCCGATCGACATCTTGCGGTTGATATCCTTGATTTCGGCAATCGTGAGCCCGCGCTGGCCCTGAATTCCGACGAGTTTGTTCTGTAAGCGGAGAATATCGTCGGCATGTTCCTTGATCGCCGCCGAATACGGCCGGCCCGCATCGACCTGCTGTTGCAACCATTTAAGATTGGTCTCGTTATCGGGGAAGGTCGTAATGAAATCCTTGCGAGGCATCTGTACCTGTTTGACACAGATATCCATGATGGCCCGCTCATAACCACGGATTTCCTCAACAACGCTGCGCAGATCGCGGATCAGCTGTTCTGACAGTTTCGGCGCCAGTTTGAACTGCATGAAAACATCTGTGACTTCCTTCCACAGTTTGCTCGACTTGGCATGATGCAAGCCGTGTTTGGCGCGCGCCGCCGAGGCTTTCTTGAAGCCGCCCCGCAGTTTATCGAAACGTTCGCGCACAACTTCCGGATCCGGGCCGGTGTCCGCGTCGCTATCATCGGCGCTGACGTCGTCGTCGCCGGCGTCGTCGTCACTGCTTTCGCTATCACCGTCGGCCGTTGCCGTGGCGTCGGTACTGATCAGTTCGGCGGGAAGCTGTCCCGGGCTCTCGCTATCCGTGAATCCCGTGACGACATCCTTGAGGCGCATGTCTCCCGATGTTGATTCGTCATAGACCTGAAGTAATCGCTCTATCGTGCCGGGAAACGTGGATAGCGCAGTGGCCATTTGTGCCAGGCCGTCTTCGATGCGCATCGCGATTTCAATTTCGCCTTCACGCGTCAGCAGCTCAACGGTGCCCATTTCGCGCATGTACATGCGCACCGGATCCGTCGTCCGTCCAAGCTCGGTCTCGACAGTCGCAAGCGCCGCCGCCGCTTCTTCCTCGGCGACGTCGTCGTCAGCGGTTGCGTCGACCATGATCAACGCATCGGTATCCGGCGCGGTTTCGTGCACCGTAATACCCATGTCGTTAATCATATTGATAATGTCTTCGATCTGGTCCGAATCGACGATGCCGGGCGGCAGATGGTCATTGACCTCGCGATAGGTCAAATAACCCTGCTCTTTACCCTTGGCAATCAATAATTTGAGCTGAGACTGCTGCTGTTCTGGATTCATGCGTTTGTCACTACCCGTCACAAAACAAAAAGACCGCACATATTAACGAAAATCACCGGCGCTTGCGAATATATTTTGCCTAACCGGGGTGGTTGCCGATTTCGGTGTGCAGCCGGCGAATTTCGATTTTCTCTTCGGATGTCAGTAAGCTCTTACTGGTTAATTCGGAGAACCGTTGCCGCTTTCGCGCGTCGTCCAGGCGCGCGATGGCGCCAGTGAATTCCGCGGAAAGGCCGGTCTCCGGGACGAGGTTCGGCGCGCGGGCCAGTTTCGTCAGCTGGCGTCCGTCGTCACTGTCGCGCCAGTGTTCGAGCAGCGCGGCACTGTTTAAATGCGGCTGCCCCTGAATCAGTTCAATCATTTGCACCAAAAGTTTTACTCCGGGCAAGTCCAGGTTGGTCAGCCGCG
Source organism: Gammaproteobacteria bacterium (assembly GCA_006218035.1). Classification (GTDB taxonomy): domain Bacteria; phylum Pseudomonadota; class Gammaproteobacteria; order VBWC01; family VBWC01; genus VBWC01. Next base: position 206,845 of record VBWC01000004.1, on the reverse strand, counting down.
CAGGATGATCCACCGTAAGCGCCAGCGAGGGCTGATGGAGTAGGCATGCGATCGCGGCCCTGACGGGTGACGGTCGCGTGGTGCCGCGGGCGCTAGGAATCGCCACTGCGGCGGCCGGGGCGTGGGCTTTTGCGCCTCCCAACACGAGCCGCTTAACGGTATCGGCGTCAGTACGGGCGAGTTCTGCGAGCTGCTCCACCATCATGTGCTGGAAAATACCATTCGGGATTTTGTTAAGTAGTGGCCTGGCGAGCTCCACCAGCCGTGCCCGGCCATCAATGCTGGTTGTATCGGCCTGCTGGCGTAGCGATTCATAGAAAAAAGCTGAAAGTGAGACTGATTCCGCGCACCGGAGTTCAAACTTTTTCTTGCCCTCCCGGCGTATCAGTGTGTCCGGGTCATCGCCGTCGGGCAGAAACATGAAGCGGGTCTGGCGGCCTTCGCGGGCCGCCGGCAACGTATTTTCCAGCGCCCGCCACGCCGCCTCGCGACCCGCCCGGTCACCGTCGAAGCAAAACACGATTTCTGCGGTTTTGCGGAACAGTTGCTCGATATGCTCTTTGGTCGTTGCTGTTCCGAGAGTCGCTACTGCGTTGGTAATGCCAAACTGTGCCAGCGCTACCACGTCCATGTAACCTTCGACGACGATTAACTGATCGAGGCGGCGGGTCGCCTGGCATGCCTCGTAGAGTCCGTAAAGTTCTCGCCCCTTATGGAACAACGGTGTTTCCGGAGAGTTCAGGTACTTCGGCGTGTCTTCGCCCAGCACGCGGCCACCAAAACCAATGACCCTGCCGCGTGTATCGCGAATCGGAAACATGATGCGGTCCCGAAAGCGATCGTAGTATTTGCCGTCCTCACGTTCGACTATCAGGCCAGCAAGAGCGAGTTCTTCGCGCGGAATCCCGGGGGCGCCAAGTTCCTTTATGAGGTTATCCCAGCCGGGCGGAGCATAGCCTATGCCGAACTGCGCAGCGATGTCGCTGGTCAGGCCGCGGCGCTTGAGATAATCGACCGCACGCTTGGCCTGACCGTGGTCTTTTAATTGACGTCTGAAAAAGTCTGCCGCGCGGTCCAGAACATCATACAGCTTATGCTGCGGTGCTTCGTCCGGGCGTGCCTCGTGAGGAACTTCCAGGCCGAGTCGGTTAGCCAGGTCGTTAATGGCCTCGATGAATTCGAGATGTTCATAGGCCATTAAGAACCCGATGGCCGTCCCGTGGGCGCCACAGCCGAAACAGTGGTAGAACTGTTTGTCGCGACTTACCGTAAATGACGGCGTCTTCTCCTCGTGAAACGGACAACACGCTGCGTAGTCGCGACCCGCCTTGCGCAGCGGTACGTAGCCGTCAATCAAGTCGACGACGTCGATCCTTGAGACCAGGTCATCTATGAATTGTTGCGGAATTCTGCCGGCCATAACGAATCGACATCTCCGGCCTGTCGGTGTGCAACGCCGTTCGGTTGCGGCATTATCGCGTCAGGTTGACGGCGCTGTCATGCGTCGTGCAAAAAAGCTCCGACGAAGGGGTGGTCGGCCGGTCGAGAACAGCCGAAGAAGGACGAAGTCGGGTCTAAAGTGACGCGAGCCGTTCCTTGACCTTCGCGCCAACGGCGTTCATATCAGCGCGCCCCTGCACTTGCGGTTTCAGCGCGCCCATCACCTTGCCCATGTCTTTTGCCGAACTGGCGCCCACTTGGGAGATTGCGCGCGCGATCAATTCGCTAAGTTCCGTGTCTGTCAGCGCCGGAGGTAGATATTCCTGAAGTACCGCGGTTTCAAAGGATTCCTTGGCTGCGAGATCATCTCGCCCGGCCGCCCGGTATTGCTCGATGGAGTCGCGTCGCTGCTTGATCATCTTGTCCAGCACCGCAAGTACCTGGGTATCATCGAGCGTGATACGTTCGTCAACTTCACGCTGCTTAATCGCGGCCATACAAAGGCGGAGTGCGCCCAGGCGCTCCTTGTCTTTGGCCCGCATTGCGGCCTTGACATCATCGTCAATACGTTGTTTCAGGGGCTGTTGTGGGGACACGTAATTTGGCAGAACGAAACTAATATGTTGACGCTAATACAACCTTACGCGCTTCGAAACGTCACGCAGCACCTTTTTCTGATGGCGCTTTACCGCCGCTGCAGCTTTTCGCTTACGAATCGACGTTGGTTTCTCATAGGCCTCGCGGCGACGCACTTCGGAAACGATACCGGCCTTTTCACAGGTGCGTTTAAAGCGACGTAAAGCTACTTCAAAAGGCTCGTGTTCTCTTACTCGTACTGACGGCATAAATTGAGCTACCTCTAAACTGAAATTGTTGCGTGCCAGCATCGGCTAGCGACTACGCTGTCTGGGACAGAACGGGAAATTATAACTTTTTGTAGCAAAATCTCAATGCCCTGACCAGTTTGTTTGCGCCTTACGTGGAAAAATCATAGCTGAACAGGGTGGATTGTGGAGTGCGGCCATCGTCGGCCCAGCCGCCTATTAGGTAAACAGTTTCCCCGATCACCGCGACTCCAGTCGCCGCACGGGGTGCGGGCATCGGCGGCAGCAGGGTCCATAGGCTGCTAGCGGCGTCGTAACGAGCGGCCCGATTGTGGATGCCGTCGCCGCTATATCCCCCGAAAACGCAGAATTTGTCGCCAATGATAGCGGCGCTTAAGCCGGCGGCCGGCCATGGGAGGACGAAATTGTCGCTGGTGGTCCAGCGATCATGGTGCGCGTCGTATTCTTCAATCAATGTGAAGTTATTAAAACCTTGTGGTGTAAATGCGACCCCGCCCATAGCCAGTATCCGGTTGCCCATGGTTACGGCGGCCAGTGCAAACCGGGGTTGAGATAAGGGTGCGATGGGGTGCCAGGTTCCCATTACTGGATCAAACCGTTCGCAATAGTCAAAACCCGGGTCTGTCTTTGGGCCGCCTAGGTAGGCTTCAGGATGGTGCCCTCCCAGCACAAATACCTTGCCATCAAGTTCCGCAACTGCCGGATAATCATGCGGCATGATCAGCGCGGGACCGTCTTGCCATTGATCCAGGTCAGGATCGTAAATTTCAACTTTATTCAAAAACCTAAATGTACCGTCTGGCTGCTTAAAGCCGCCGGCCATAACGTAAATCTTCCCCCCCCAAACGGTCGTTACAGTTCCGGATCGGCGCGTCGGCATTGGCGAAATGTCACTCCATTTGTCCAATTTTGGGTCGTACACGACGCTCGAATCGAGGCTTTGGAAGTTCGGGCCACCGCCGCCAAGCACGTAAATCCTGTTGTGCACGACCGCGACGGCGCAATGCGAGCGCGCCACGCTCAACGGCGTACGTTGAATCCAGCTCCCCGTACCGGAGCTCGCCCTAGTCGATAATTTCATAGAAACTGAGCCTTTGGTAAAAAGGTCTAAGCTATGTGCGTAGCTTGGTTGCTGTCAACTTGTAAACTGAAGGAGGTGGTGGGGTCGAGGGTTCAAAAACACTGAGTGGTGCGCTAAAGAAATACACCTTTCTGGCGCTAATTTCAGTATAATGGGCTTTCGCTCTTTGGATGGACGAGGCGCGTCCACGCGCGCGGCCCACGGATTTGCTGAGTTGTTAAAGGTATTAAAAATCAATAGGATATGCGTCGTCTAGAAATTGTAGTCTAGCCGGCACCTCGTACTTGGCGGGCTTGAGGTTAACGAGCGTTTAGCGTATATTTCTGACAGTTTTACTTGGTTATATAGTTGTGAGGTCTGAATCGGCAAGCCCGCAGCCCCTTGGACACAAAAAATGCAAGTAAATAAACAAGTTAGTAATGAGCTCGACCAGTCGGCTACTAAGAGCTCGGTAGCTTCGGAGTACCAGCATCCGCTGCCGCCACTCCAAGATAAGTTTGGTCGCACATTTAATTATGTGCGTATCGCCGTCACCGAAAAATGCAATCTTCGCTGCACCTATTGTATGCCCGAGGAGGGTGTGGACTTTAAGGATAAGGACAAAATCCTTAGCGCTGAAGAAATTATGCGTGTTATCCAAGTGTTAGCGAACATGGGTGTAAGGAAGGTGCGGTTTACCGGTGGCGAGCCGACGGTTCGCAAAGATATAGTAGAGTTAGTCGCGGGTGCCAAAGCGACGCCCGGTGTTAAGTCCGTGTATATGACAACTAATGGTCTGTTGCTTGACCGTTATGCGGCGGATTTCAAGAAAGCGGGGCTAACAGGGCTAAATATCAGCTTGGATACGCTTCAAGAGGATCGCTTTCTCCGTATTACGCGACGTGAAGGGTTGCAGAAAACTATCGATAGTATTCAGCTCGCCATAGATACAGGATTGACTTCGGTAAAGATAAATAATGTTTTGATGAAAGGGTTCAACGACGACGAGTTGCCGGCATTCTGTGAATTGACGAAAAACTGGCCTGTTACCGTGCGCTTCATTGAATTTATGCCGTTCGATGCGCAACAGATCTGGGAGTCTGGTGAGCATTTCACAAGCGCAGAAACGATGGTTAGGCAGATACATGATTTGTATCCAGGTGTTGAGGTGGTGTCTGGTACTAAAACCGAGCACCACATATTTAAAGTGCCAGGTTACGCAGGAAAAATTGCTGTAATCCCCGCCTTTACACGCAGCTTGTGCGTGAATTGCACGCGCATTCGACTGACCGCCGATGGTTCTATACGTAACTGCCTCTACTCGGACGATGAATACGATGTGCGCAATCTCATGCGCAGTGGTGGGAGTGATCGTGATGTTGAGATGGTCTTTCGTAAGGCGTTTTCCGATAAGCATGTCGATGGGTGGGAAGCGAAGAAGAGTTCTGTTCAAAAAATTGATATCTCAGGTTTGGGGACCCGTTCAAGTATGACCCAGATAGGTGGGTAGACTTTTCGTGATTGGTTTTAGAGGACGATGCTGGTTATGGGAGATACACTGACACATTTTAACACTGCTGGCGAAGCACACATGGTGGATGTCGGCGACAAGGCGGTTACGGTTCGCGAAGCGGTGGCTGAAGGACGCATCACGATGAATCCGACGACGCTGCAGAAAATTATGGAGGGCAGCCACAAGAAAGGCGATGTGCTTGGTATCGCTAGAGTGGCAGGGATCATGGGTGCCAAGAAAACCCCCGATCTCGTTCCCCTCTGCCATCCCATATCAATTACTAACGTCGAGCTTGAGTTGACGCCTGAGCCGGCACGTAACTCCGTTTATTGTCGAGCTAGCGTGCGTTGTGACGGCAAGACTGGCGTTGAAATGGAAGCTATCACCGCCGTTCAGGTTGCACTGCTGACGATTTACGACATGTGTAAGGCGGTTGATCGCGGCATGGTGATGGACGGGATCGGTTTACTGGCGAAGTCCGGTGGTAAATCGGGCACATGGCGTCGGACAGGTTCTTGAATCGCAGGAATTAGCTCAGAGAAAATATAATGTCGGTCAAAATCAGATATTTTGCCAGCATGCGTGACCGAATGGGCAAAGCAGAAGATACAGTTGTGCTTGAAGGTAGCGCGATGACGGTTGCGAATCTATGGAAGAAAATTTCGGGTCAGCCGTTGCCATCGAACACCCTGATCGCTGTCAATATGGAATATAAGGACGGTAACGCGGAAGTTAAGAACGGCGACGAGGTTGCGTTTTTTCCGCCCGTGACCGGAGGTTGAATTGTGAAAGTCGAGATCCATGGCATCCCTTTTGATCCCTACGCGGTGACTAGAGACTACGAAAATACGCTACCAAAAGGTAAACATGGTGGCGTCGTGACATTTGTTGGGACGATGCGCGATTTCAACGACGGTCACGACGTATCGTCGATGTTTCTTGATCACTATCCGGGGATGACTGAGGCGCACATCTTAGGCGTAATGGAGGAGGCGGCGCGACTTTCCAACATCATGAATGCGTATGTGGTGCATCGCGTAGGCGACATTAAACCTAGCGAGCCGATTGTGCTGGTTGCAGTTTGGGCGGCACATCGCGCTGATGCGTTCGATGCTTGTCGATACATTATTAACTATTTGAAAGAACGAGCCCCGTTTTGGAAGCGTGAAGCGACTCCGCAAGGTAAGCGTTGGGTCGAGCACAACACTGCTGATCCGGCCGCCGCAGCAATAGGCAGAGCCAAGCGATCAGCGTAGTAGGCTGCTGCTCAAGGTTCGGTTTTTTGTGCTGTCGGATAGTCTTTGTAGAATCGTGGTAGGGTTTTATAAAACGGCGCGCCTTGTTGGAATTTTTGAAAGGTCGTCGCGGCAACGTTATGCTTCTCCGCTTAATTGAAGAGTGTTTTTCAGGAGAAGATTTAAATGGAACGTATAACGATGTCGTTGGAGCCGGAGCTCGCGCAACAATTTGATAGTTTTATAAGGGATCATCGTTATTCGAATCGATCCGAGGCCCTGCGGGACTTGATTCGTGAGCGGCTGGATTCGGACCGTCTTCAGACGTCAGAAGACGGTTATTGCGTGGCGACACTGAGTTACGTTTATAATCACCATGAACTCGAGTTGGCAGCGCGGATTACGTCGGCTCACCACGATCATCACGACATGACGTTGTCCAGCACGCACATTCATCTTGATCATGATAATTGTCTCGAAGTGGTCATGTTGCGAGGTGGTGTAAGCGCGGTACGTGATTTCGCCAATTCGGTTATGGCCTCACGCGGTGTGCGGCATGGCCGGTTAAATATGATTCCGGTGGAAATAAATTGGGAGGTTGGCGCTCACGCGGCGGAGCCGCACGCGCATAGTTATCCGAAAACATGACGGGTAGAGCTTCTTGGTAAATATGCGCGAGAAAGAAAAAACAACCCAAGTAATTTTCGTCAGGCATGGCAAAACCAGCTTTCCCGTGGATCGGGTTTATTGTGATGACAAGGAAGACCCAGAGCTAAATGCGGAAGGAATGACCCATGCTGCTGCGGCCGCGAATTTTTTACAAGGCAAGGGTGTGAGTGTGATTTACGCCAGTCCTTCGGCACGTACCTCTATGACTGCTCGGGTGATTGCTGACGCGACAGGGGCGTTGGTACATTTCTCGGAAGCGCTGAAGGAACGCCCGTTTGGTATTTGGGACGGATTGTATTTTGATGATATTGCGAAGCGGTTTCCCGAAGAATACCAGGCCTGGAAAGAGGACCCGGTTGGCTTTTTACCGGAAGGTGGTGAATCGATACACGATTTATCGGCCCGAGTCGGGCAGCAATTATCGATACTGCTTGGTCGGCATGCAGGTGAGATCGTGGTTCTGGTGGCGCATGTTGGCCCTATACGGGTTAGTGTTGCGAGGGCGTTGGGGATGCCGATTGAAAGTTACCGTCAATTGTCAGTTGACTACGGTTCCGTAAGTCGCGTCGATTATGGGAAGAAACAGAATAATCTTGTTTATCTCAATCTTAGCTTGTCTCACGGCACGAGTTAGGAGATTTGTTTTCAGTTCTTGAACAATTTATGCGGCCCCAACGTTGGGTGCACCTTCGAACGGCAAATTACCGATTTTAATTTTAACAGGTGTGTAAGGGAAGGCGGCGTTTGAAGTGGCCATGAATCGATCTGCGCTGCCTTTGGCGCAGTCCCAAGTAGAATCCAAGTTAAGTAAATGATCTATATTGTTTTTTACCTATAGCCTTATCCTTGGGTGTTTTGTTTAAGGAGCGAACCATAGTGAATAGTGCTCAATTTGTAGACAAATCTGCCGATACTATATCTAGAGCGAAGGAAATTTGGCCGCGGGCATGTCAAGAAATGGTCATTCCCGCTTGACACAAGCAACTGTAGTTTGGTATAAACGCTCATATAAGTGTTCGATTTTTGGCTGCTCGACGGGATGCTGAGCAGAGAGGAAAATGGTCTACGCCTTGCTCAATGGAAGGGTTAGTAGCGTAACTAATTGAAATTTAGGGGGTATTTGGAATGAAACTGCGTAGTGTAATTAGAACGCTAACCCTCGCAGGCACGGCTGCAGCGGTTTTTGTGCCCGGTGCAGTAATGGCTGCCCCGACTTTCAGTACATGGTCGGCATCTAGCGGTACAATCACCGGTTGCGGTGCGGGGTGGACCTGTACCACGTTGGTCAGCGAGACTGGGTTCCTGCAGCAGCAGGTTGCTATTGGTTCGCAAACATTTTTTCAGACAGTCGTTACGGACAGCGGAGTAACCGGTACTGCAGGAAGTTTGCAGTTCAGCGGTGAAACCTTCGTTGAACAAGCTGCTGGCGGTTCGGGTAACGGGGTTATGAGCAAGTTGACCGTTAACGACGTGACAGCGGGCAACGGCATGACATCAAGTGCTGAGCTCCAGACAGGTAATTTCGCGGGTTCCGGAGCAGGTATCCTGATCAACCAGGCGGTTACCGACAACAACGGTACATCTGGCACAGGCGCGAAAACAAATGACGATTTCTCGAGCACGTTGTTTCTGCGTCGCAATCTCGCCACGAACGGTGCCGTTACCGGGACAGATCTGCGGTTGGGCCAAGATGTCGGGCTGGATTTAAGTACCCTTCAATCAACTGCGACATTTGACAAGACTGCGTTTGCGCTGCGTCGTGTTTCCGGAGATGTGAATGTCTTCGCCGGAACTCGCACGGCGGTACTTCCGACAGGTCAGGGCACCACGACGTCATTGGGTGGAACCGTCGACTGGAGAACTGGTGAAGACATCGTCGTCACTTGGATTGGTCAGCGCATAAGCCTTGACACGCTTGGTATGCAGTTTGCCGGCTACCAGTCGCTTCAGAACTTCAGCACCGCTTTCGGTGGCGGCGCTGGTACTCAGAGAAAGGATACCTTCGACTTTGGCGGAAGCCAGGCCGAAGCGGGTCCATGGGCTTGGGGTGCTGGTACGGGCCTTACGAACTCTTTCGGTTCGGCACCGGGCTTGTAGCAAAATATCGGCTAGTGCTGCACTAGCCGATCAAAAAGAGAAGGGTGGAAACGCCCTTCTCTTTTTTTTGCGTACATGCTCACAGGTTTCTCGGAGACTGTAAATCAGATTGTGTAACTGCTCATAGACCAATACTCTTTATAGTAAAGGAGAAGGGAAATGAGCAAGACAGAAATTCCAGAAGATATCGCGGCGTTAGCCGCAAGGTTGGCAAGCAGTTCAAATCTGAGTAGGATCTGGCGGATTTCAGCCGGTTGCTGAAGAAGCTGGCGGTCGAAGCGGCGCTGGGCGCCGAAGTTGATGATTACTTGGGTTACGCCACGCATGAGTCCAAAGGCCGCGGCACCGGCAACAGTCGTAACGGCTATAGCAGAAAGACCCTGAAGGGCGATCATGGCGAAGTCGAGATTGAGACGCCACGCGACCGCAACGGCACTTTCGAGCCCCAATTGATCCGCAAGGGCCAGACACGCCTGACCCAGTTTGATGATCAGATCCTGGCCCTGTATGCCAAGGGCATGAGCACGCGGGATATCGTCGCCACCTTTAAGGAGATGTACGACGCGGACGTTTCGCCGGCCCTGATTTCCAAGGTTACCGATGCGGCGCTGGACAGGGTACTGGAATGGCAATCCCGCCCGCTCGATGACATTTATCCGATCGTCTACCTCGACTGCATCGTGCTCAAGATCCGCCAGGGCAAGCGGGTGATCAACAAGGCCATCTATCTGGCACTGGGCATCAATCTGGAGGGTCACAAGGAGCTGTTGGGCTTGTGGTTGGCCGAGACCGAGGGCGCAAGTTCTGGCTGTCAGTGCTGACCGAACTGCAGAACCGAGGCCTCAGAGACATCTTTATCGCCCCCGTGGATGGGCTAAGCGGCTTTCCGGAAGCGATCAACACCGTTTACCCGCAGACCAAAATCCAGCTCTGCATTGTCCACATGGTACGCAACTCACTGAAGTTTGTGTCCTGGAAGGACCGCAAAGTCGTGGCGGCCGATCTGAAAAAGATTTACCGGTCATTGTCCGTAGATGAGGCTGAGCAGGAACTGGCGGTCTTTGCCGACACCTGGGACGAGAAATACCCCACCATCAGTCAGAGCTGGCGGCGCCACTGGCCGAACCTGATGACGCTGTTCGACTACCCCGATGATATCCGCAAGGTGATTTACACCACCAATGCCATCGAGTCCTTAAACAGTGTGATTCGCAAGGCTGTGAACAATCGCAAGGTGTTTCCGCACGACCAGGCCGCTTTGAAGGTTGTGTACTTGGCAGTTGAAGCCGCAGCGAAAAAATGGTCCATGCCAATCCGTAATTGGAACGGTGCGCTGAATCGTTTTATGATCGAGTTCCCCGAGCGGATGCCGGCGACTCTATAGCTGGGCAGTTACACAGAATTGTTTACAGGCTCGTTTCTCGCGACATCGTCCGTTAGTTTTGCAAACACTCTTGGTTTGTCGCTAGGCATACGATATTTTGGATAGGAATAAACACCCGTATATCGAGCGTGCTAGTGGTGCAACGCGCCATGTTCATGAGGTTCTCCCGAAAAACTGACCATCCAGAATTTGTAGTGGTCAAGTCATTTCGGCCACGGTTTTCTGGGCATTCCAGTACTGCTGTTCGGCCGCCACGGGTGGCAACCCATCGTTGTGTGTGTGCGGCCTGAACCGGCTGTAGTAGCCGAGCACATAGTCGATAATCCGGCTTTTGGCTTCCTCAAAGGAACGATAACCCACCTCCGGTATCCATTCTGTCTTCAGGCTCCGGAAAAACCGCTCCATCGGACTGTTGCCCCAGCAGTTACCCCGTCGACTCATGCTCTGTGCCATGCGGTAGCGCCACACGTGTTGCCGGAAATCCAGACTGGTGTACTGGCATCCCTGATCGGAATGGAACAGCACACCCTCCGGGTTGCCCCGCGACTCATAGGCCATCGACAACGCCTTTTTCGTCAGCGCACTGTCCGGAGTCAGTGATAACGCCCAACCGACCGGCCGCCGTGCAAACAGATCCAGTACCAGCGCCAGATACGCCCAGCGTGTCCCGGTCCAGACATAGGTAATGTCACCCGCCCAGACTCGGTTCGGCGCCTCTACCTTGAACTGACGATCCAGCCGGTTCGGGATATTCACGTGTGGCTGGCCCGCCTTCCTGTATGGGTGCGCAGGCGTTTGGCAGCTCACCAGCCCCAACAGATTCATGCGTCGACCGGCCCGGTACCGGCTCAGCGGAGTTCCAGCGGTGGTTACCATCGTCGCGATGCTGCGCGCACCGGCCGAACCATGACTGAGCGCATGCGCGGCTTTTATCTGCTCGCGCAGCTGGCATTCCTCTGCAGACATTTCCCCGGGCCGGTCCCGCTAGGCTCGGTAGCTGCTGCGGTGAATGCCAAATACACTACACAGTTGTTTCACCGGGTATCGCCCTTGAAGTCGGTGTACTATCGCGAACTGTTCAGCGAGTCCGACATCAAGAGCGCTATAGCCTTTTTTAAAATCTCTTTCTCCGTCTCCATGCGCCGGATCGTCTTCTCCAGTTCCTGGATGTGGCGCTGCTCCGGTGTTATCGCAGTGGCCTTCGGTGTCTCACCCTGGCGTTCCTGTCGCAGTTGCCGCACCCAGTTCTCCATCGTCGATTTGCTCACGCCCATCGACTCGCAGGCCGCCTTGATCGTGTAACCCTGTTCAACCACCCGTTGCGCCGATTCCAGCCGGAACTCCGGACTGAACGTTCTTCGTATTTTCTGCATGCCGTCACCTGTCTTCTCGTCGGAGTGATAATATCACCCAGAATCAGGTGGCCATATTCACTATGCCACTACACTATGGCCAACGCGCACGCAGCGCTTACTCGCGCAAGATCGCTCAACGCGAGCGCGAACCCTGGTTGCTCGCCACGTCGGCTTCGCTCGCTGGCCTCTCGGCAGCCCGGATCGTGGCGCTCTACGCCAAACGTAGGCAGATCGAGCAGTCCTTCCGTGACCTCAAGTCTCATCGTTACGGCGTCGCCTTTGAAGACACGTTGACGCGCGACCCGAAGCGTCTTGAAATGCTGCTTCTGATCCACGCGCTCGCTACCCTTGCGGCCTGGCTCGAAGGACTTGCGATCGTCACTGCGTCGCTTATCGCACATCCTGAACTCGCCACCCGACGCGCTCGACACTCGGCGGTGTGGCTGGGGTGGGAATCCTTGCGACGCCACGGCACACGACTATCCGAATGGCCTGCGCAAGCCTGTGCGCGGTTGCGCAATGTGCTTGCGCAGGCAGTGTGAGGCAAGGGAAGATGTGGGGAGACTTCAGGGTCCAAACCCGTGTTCACGCGCCTGTTCAGGGAGTTCGGATTGCCCACCCGGATTCGCACCGGCAACGGCGTGCCGTTTGCGACCAACACACTCGCACGACTCTCCAGTCTCTCGGCCTGGTGGGTGCGCCTCGGGGTGCTGCCGAACTGATCGAACCCGGTAAGCCGCAGCAGAATGGCCGGCACGAACGCATGCACAAGACCTTGAAGGCCGAGGCCACGAAACCACCGGCCGGAAACCTGCAAGCGCAACAGCGCAAGTTCAACCGATTCCGGGAGGAGTTCAATACTGAACGACCCCACGAAGCGCTCGATCAGCAGACACCGGCGTCCGTATATGAGTCGTCACCCCGTGAGATGCCCAACAAACTGCCGCCGCTTGAATACCCGGATCGCTTCGAGATGCGTTACGTTTCTGCCAATGGCGGGATACGCTGGAACAGCGACTGGGTGAACGTCTCGATTGCCTGTGCCGGCGAATACGTGGGACTGGAAAAGGTCGATGACGGGATCTGGAATGTTTACTTCGGACCGCTCAAACTGGGGAGGCGGCACGAACGACACATGCGGATCGAGGACGAATATGGCAGATTAAAGCGCCACAAGGGGTAACCCATGTCTCCGGACTTCTTTGTTACCTATCTCCCCGACCGGTCATCAGCACGGACGACCGGTCATCAGCACGGATAGTAAGGGTTGTTGGCGAGACAATGTCTTCGTCGCGCGGTTGTGGCGAACGGTCAAGTACGGTGAGGTAACCTCAAGGCCTATGAGTCGGTCTCACAGGCGCGGGGTTCGATCGGGCATGACCGCAGCTTCTAAAACTCTAGTCGAGCGCATTCACGGCTTGACCGGCAGACACTGTATCAGGTTTACTTTAAACGCGCTGCCACCTACCCAAGGCGGCTTAACCAATGCGAGAGTTCCACAATAGACATGAGTTAGACTGTTCAAACAACCGGGGCCTCCTCTTATTTGGGAGGACCTCACGCCTAGTACGAACGTGCGCTTGGCTGCATAAAGTCACAATGCAGACAGGTCTAATTAATCAGGGATGAGTAAATAAAATATCAACGGATATTCGCCAGTCGCCGAGCGACGCATCCATCGTTTAATTGGACGAGGGATTTTTAACTGGACGTGATTATATAATTTTCAGAGTCTTAGGTTTATAAATAATCACGGCAAAGCGGCAAGCAGGAGGTAAAAATAATGGTTCAAGTAAAAGCTCGTCAGGTATTGACTCTATTGGTCGGACTAACGACAGTAAGTTTACCTTTGTATGGAGTGGCGGAAGAGGCAGTCTCGGCAGTAGATATCGTAAAGCGTTGCTATTACAAAAACGCAGGTAACGACCAGCAAACGAAACTGAGCATCACGTTGAAGGACAAAAGTGGTAGTGAGAAGAAGAACGTGTATGCCAGGTATTGGAAGGATTATAAGGGGAGGGACGATATTGCTGACAAAATGTTGCTTACTACAGAATATCCTCCCGATGCAGAGGGCTCTAAATTTCTGCGATGGGCATATACCCGTGAATCGCGAAAAAACGCAGACCAATGGATATATTTGCCAGTACTAAAGAAAGTGCGCCGTGTTTCCGTTCGAGACGAGGGAGATAGTTTTTTGGGATCAGATCTGACATACGCCGATATCGGTATGCGCGCGGTTGAGGAGGACAATCACGCCTTTTACGAAACAGATGATCCGAACCGTAGCGACTACTACGTCATAGAGAGTACGCCAAAAGAAGCTAGTTCACTATATAGCCGCCGTATTCTGTGGTTTAACAAGTCCGCCAGTGCGGATGATTGCGTAAACGTCAGGATCGATTATTTCGACAAGAAAAATAATACTCTATTGAAGACCCAGACGCTTAAGTGGCAACGTCACGATGGCGCATGGGTGTGGGATCGCGTGGAGGTACACAATGTCCAAAACGACCATCGATCAATATTCGAGGTCGCCGATGTAAAAGTTAATACGGGGCTTGACGACACTTTATTGTCAGAACGTAATCTACTGCGGAAGCGTGCGCAGTAGTTTATAACCCGGCCGTCAGACGCTAGGCGCAATGCCGCGCGCGTTAGGGTTGGAGGGTCGATCATCCCCTCCGATTCTTCCGCTGCGTTAGCCCCGCTTCGTTTGAATCGTAAATATTAACTTGATATTCATTTGGTTACAGGTATGCGCCGTCGCATGCTGTGAAAGTGTATAACATTGTGTTACTTTTTTAACCATTGTTTTACGTGTGCAATCACTGCGATGCGACAATAGGAGCGTTACCGATGCGAGACGAAATGCGCCATGCGCGGGATGCCGCAAGAAAACGTGCTGCGGGCAGAAATAAGGCGCGAACGGTCGCGATGAAACGCAAGGAAGAGTATCTTGGTGCGCGCGTGCCGAAAGAGTTGCGGACCTGGGTAGTTGGAAGGGCCGAGGAACTGGGCGTGCCGGTTTCTATACTGATTCGCGATGTTCTCATGGCAGCATTCGGTGAACCTCGCACTGGCATGACGTCGGGTCCACAGACCGCTTCTAACGTAGAGAACGCGATTGCGCCGGAGTTTGCATCCGTATTGGGCTGGGAGGCGATGCGTTTGAACCGACCTGTTCAGTGTTCACGCTGCAGCGTTGCTTTGTCAGCGGGCTCGTCTGTAACCGTCGGGGTGTATGATTCGGGTGGCGCTCGTGTTGTCCTCTGTCAGAGTTGCAAGGAAGTTGTTTGAGAGGTAAGTTCAAAAACGTCATATTTATTTTTCTGGTCTTGGCGTCACTGGGCATTTTCCGCATTGAAGCTCAGGCGGCGCCTGCAGACGGTGATGCTGATACAGAAGTGTTGCCCGACCCTGAGAGTATTTATTCGGGGCCATTTGAACACGCGCTTTCCGCCTTTTTCTCATCACTCGACCTTGGCGGATATCTGAAAAACGAGACCGCTTATCGTTATCATGAACCCAGGTCGCTCACCAAGATCAGGAATACCGCCTACCTTGAGGCGCGTTATCCCATAAATACCAGAGCAGAGGTTCAAGTCTCCGGCTGGTATTACTCCGATCTCGTTTACGATCTTTATGACTACGATACCATCTCGGCCAGGTCTACTCGCCAGTCTGAAGAGGCGTTGGTATTTGTCGAGCAGTTGCCCCAGGAGAAGGACTCGCCAGTTGCCGAGATAAGAGAGTTATACGCCGATATTTTTCTCGATACGGTCGACGTTCGATTTGGCAAACAGTTCGTTGTGTGGGGCGTTCTTGAAGGAAATCGGGTGGTGGATGAAGTCAATCCAATGGACTTCCGGGAATTGATTAATCTGGATTTGCTTGATTACCGAATCCCTCTTTGGACACTAAAGATAGATTATTTTCGAGACGATGGTGCTTACCAGTTCCTCTGGATTCCCGAGTTAAAATTTCATAAACCTGCGCCGCCAGGTTCGGAGTGGGAACTGCTGCAGCAGGTTCCCAATACCTCATTTCCGGAATCCTTTACATTTGAGAACTCCGAGTTCGGCGTTCGCTACTCTGCGCCGATGGGCGGCGCCGAGGTATCGTTCAGCTACTTCTATACATGGGACGATTTTCCGGTCATCTTTCGTTCAATCGAGGTTCGCGACCCTAACTCTACGCCGGTGTTTTTCCCGACGTATACGCGAATACACATGTTCGGTGGAACGTACGTGAAGCAGTTGGGCGGCTATATAGTAAAAGGTGAAGTCGCATACGTTCTGGATAAGTATTTCGGTATTCTTAGCAAGACCGACCGGGATAACGACGGATTTCTCGATAACAACGGCGAAGTTCAGAAAAATCATCTTCGGTGGGGGCTGGGTTTGGATTTCAACAGGTGGGGCGCCGATATATCGCCGGCTATCGTGCAATGGATCGTTCCTGACTATGACAAAGCGATGATTCAGGGTCAGTTTGATACATCGATCAGTCTCTTTGTACGCAAGCCGCTTCCGGAGCGATCGGCGGTATTTCAATTGCTGGCGATCTACCTGGTGAATCTGTCGGAACTTTATACCAGGCCGGAGGTTACGTTTAACCTGACCGATCGGTTCCAGATTAGCACCGGCATGGATCTCTTCTCCGGCAAGAAGTCGAAATTCGGTGCGCCACAGGCAAGCGCGGTAAGTAACATAAACGTGACCGAAGAATCCGCACAGTTCTTCGGCAATTTTGACGCAAATGATCGTCTGTTTGTTGAGTTCAAGTACGGGTTTTAGGCTTGTGGTGTCCTGGCATCTGGTGCTGGTCCAATGGGGAGATGACTAGAAAAATGTTCCGGTCTCTATACACGATTTCTGTGCGGTATCCAAAGACAGTTATTGCAGTGATCGTCGCGGTAACGATTTTTCTATCATTGCAGATTCCGAAGTTGCAGTGGGAGACCGATGCCAGGGTATACCTTCCCAAAGGGCACAGTGCGATCATTTTTGATGAGCAGGTTGATGAGCTTTTTGGTGTCAAGGATGCGGTCATCATCGGTCTCGTCAATGAGAAGCATGGCGTCTTTAACAAAGAAACCTTACAGAGAATCAAACGGATTACAGAAAAGGTGTCGGCGCTGCCTGGCGTAATAGCGACGCGTTCGATCGACGTCGCATCGCTTTCGACAGCAACCGTATTTGTCGGAACCGAAACAGAGCTGTCTGCACAGAAGGTAATGGCGCAGGTGCCGGATACCGATGAGCAGATCGAGGCGCTCCGCAGTGAAGTAGCTGCCAACAGCGATCTGCTTGTCGGCAACGTCATCTCGGCCGATTACACGGCGGCCATGATTCGGGCGAGACTCAGGGAGGGCTCGAAAAACCGGTGGCAGACCTATTTCGCGATCAAGCACATTCTCGACACAGAGCAGGGAAAACCGAGCGCCTCGTGGGGAGGTGCGAATAGCTGGAGCGGAAATGCGAGCGGCAACTGGGGTGACAAGAAAAACCAGTGGTGGAACGACCAGGGCAATCGGGCAGAAAAGGAATCGACAGCTACGCAACCGGGTGCGGTGTCCGACCCGACGTTTATATCCGCCGAAGCGAACGGGGACGCGTTCTACATCGCGGGGCGGCCCGTCATTGAGGTGACCACCGGGCTGGATGCCCAGGAGGATATCAAGATCATGGTGCCGCTATTGGTGCTCGTGATGTCCGTGGTGCTGTTTGTCATATTCAAGACGCTGAGCGGAGTAATGTTGCCGCTGTTTGTGATGACCGCCGGAATCATCTGGACCATGGGTGCGATGGCGTTGCTGGATGTCCCGCTTTACACGATATCGACGATGTTGCCGGTCATTCTGGTCGCCGTCGGCATCGGTGATGCGGTGCATTTTCTCAGTCACTATTACGATGCGGTGCTCAAGGATCCGCATCGCCCGGGCGGTGAGATTGTTCTTGAGGTGGCCGACCAGCTCGGTACCCCGATGTTGGTTACGTCGGTTACTACCGCGATAGGATTTCTGACGTTGCTATTCGCCGAGATGCCGCCGTTCCGGATTTTCGGCCTGTTTACCGTCATCGGCATTATGTCATGCTGGCTGATTACGGTAATGTTCATATCGGCGATGCTGACGGTCATGAAGCCGAAGGTCGGTAGTTACCTCGCCAAGCGTCGCGCCATGCGTGCCTATTCGGAACAAAGCGTGATTACTCGCGTTTTGGTGAATATCAGCGGCGCGCTAGGGGCGCGTCCGCGCCCGGCTGCTATCGGTGTATTGCTGTTGTTGGGAGTTTCAGCCTGGGGTTCGCTGTCTCTCTTCGTCGATTCAAGCTGGATGAGCGATTTCCGGGACGATAGCGAGGTGGCATTGTCCACCCGGCTGCTGAACGAGAAGTTCGACGGCACCATCTTTCTTCACGTGGTTGTTGAGGGCGACAAGCCGGATGCGCTGAAACGGCCGGAGGTATTACGCAAGATCGAGGCGTTACAGAGCCGCATCGAAACATTGCCCTACGTCGGGGATTCGTTGTCCATAGTCGATTATCTCAAAAGCCTTAACAAGAACCTGCATGCCGGAAACGAGGACTACAACCGTTTGCCGGAGACGCAGGCCGAGATAGGCGAATCGCTGTTTCTGTTGTCGTTGTCAGGCCGGCCGGAGCAGCTGGATGAAATCATTGACTATGACTACCGGATTACCAATGTCAGCTTTTCGATCAAGACCGACCATACCCGGGATTTAAAAACCATTATCGACGGCGTGCACAGGTTTGTTGCTGAAGAATTCAAAGATCTCGGTGTGAAGGTCAACCTTGCGGGCTCTGCCAACAACTCCTATATCTGGGCGGATTTGCTGATCCATAGCCAGACATCGGCAATCGTCTTGTCCAAGGTGGGAATTCTGTTGCTGGCGGCGTTTCTGTTCCGCTCTTTCATGGCGGGCCTGTTTACCATTATTCCGGTGTCGGTGGCCACGTTGCTGGTGGCAGGAGCAGCCGGATTCCTGGTTATTCCGCTCGACGTATCGACCGCCCTTGCGGCAGGCGTTGCTATCGGGGTTGGCGTCGACTATGCGGTGCACTATATATATCGGTACCGCAGAGAAATCGCAGTATCGACCGACGAACGTGAGGCGATCGCCGCTACCACTCGCAGCGTTGGCAGGACGATATTTTTCAATGCGACGGTCGTGACATTGGGATTCCTGGTGCTGCTCGCCTCCAGGTTTCCGCCGCACGTGAAGCTGGGCGGGTTTGTCGCGGCGTATATGGGCGTCAGCTGCGTGACTACGTTAGTGATTCTGCCGTTGTTGATATCGATCTTCCGCCCCAAATTTTTCCGGAGGGCAGCGGTCCGTGCGCCCTGATTCAACGTGGGCCGGTTCATGGCTGACTCTGGCAGCAGGGATGCTGCTGCTGTTTCATAACGCTCTGGTCATGGCGGATAGCGGCCGGAAGTGGGGCGTGGCGCCGTACCTCGGTGTGCACAGCCCTAAACTCGGGGTACTGAATAAAGGGGCGCTGCACGCCCCATTCGTTGTCGCCGGCGACGTCCTGCAGCCGGACGACTCAACCGTTACCGCGGTACGTACGTTGAATTCGGATCTGCCGACGATAGACTCCGGCGCCTATGCGGGGCTGGAATTTCACCTGAACCTGAACGACAAGCATGCGTTGTTCCTCGGCATGGGCTCGTGGGAGGGCAGCAGCTCCGGAGTCTCGGTCGGAGAGTTTCCGTTACAGGGCACCGTTAACGACGTTATCTACGATCGCAAGGTCAATATTTCATATACCGACTTCTTCTTCGGCTGGAAGCACCGCGTCTATCAGCGCGGCAATGTCCGGTTGTTCACCCGCTTTTCGTTGCATGAGCTCTTCGATTTTGATTATCGCGATGAGAACGTGCTGCTTTTCACCGAGGGCACTGCCCAGGGGTTCAGGAGAATCTTCAGAACCGAGTCCCACTCCACGGGTGTGCTTATGTTGCAGCCGGCGATTAGCGCCGAATATTTTGTGCGCGACTGGTGGTCAGTCGGCTTCGATATCGGCTATCAGTTCGGCATCGAAAAATTTGTTCCGACGTTGCATGCAACCGATTCGGATTTCATTGAAGGCACTGACGGCGTAACCGTCAATATATCCTCGTTCAATCCGCCGGTGGGGAATATCGGTGGCTTGGCGCAGTACAAAAGCGACGGCAACCTGTGCACCCAGGCAACGGAGGCTACGTGTTACCGTCACCTTGAGATCGACCTGGACGGCTGGAAGGCCGGGTTTCGCGTCAGTATTTACTATTAACAGAATATCAAGGCATGTTGACCTTATCGTATTTTGCACAGAGTATCGGCCTGGTACCGGCGCGAGTGCGTAACGTGTCTGCGTACGGCGAACAGGCCGTGCCGGTATTCCGGTCATTACGCCTGTTGAGCCGAAATGTATGGCGGGTCTCACGCGCGGCAGTCGTACCGCTCGTGTTGTTCGCTGGCGCGGGACTCCCGGCGGCGTATGCACAAACCGACGTGGTGCAGCAGGAATCGGCGGGTGAGACAGTGCCCACGTTCGATCGCCTGATCGGCGAGGGTAAGCAGTTTCTTAAGCAGCAGAATTTCGAGGCCGCCCGGAAGAGCTTCGAGGGCGCGCTGGCGATTCATCCTCAATCGCCCGAGGCACTTTACCAGATGGGTGTGGCGCTGATCAGCGGTAATCACTACGCGGAAGGGCTGCGCTATATCGAGCAAAGCGTCGAGCAGGTGCCCAATAATCTGGCGTTGCGTCTGATACTTGCCGATGTCTATGACAAGGGCGGATTGACGGAAAAAGCCGCCAAAGAGTTGCAGAGCATCCTGGACGCGGCACCGGGCACGCCGCCGGCCAGCGAGGCGGAAATACGTCTGACGCTGCTGACGAGCAAGCAGTTGATCAGTCAGGGTCATCCGGAAACCTCGCTGGAAATGTTGTCCGGTCAGGTCAAGCGTTACCCCGCTGAACCACGCTTGATGAATTACTTCGGTATCGCGCTGATGGTTGCTAACCGCCTCGACGAGGCCGAAAAAGTATTCGAGGCGCTGCTTGAGCTGCAGCCCAATGATGCCCCGGCACATCTGAACATCGCGCTGGTTTATGGAAGTCTGAATCAAATGGAACGTGCGGTGCCTCATCTCACCCGGGTAATGGAGCTGGCCCCGGGTACCGGCTTGGCAGACAAAGCGGCCGCGCGACTCGGCATGTATCGGGGAAAGCAGGCGCTGGATAGTGGCGGTTATGAAGAAGCGCTGAAGCAGTTCCGTGACGTGGTTGCGATTGACCCGGGCAACCTTCTGGCGTATCTCGGCATTGCGACCATACACCACCAGTCCGGAAACACGGCGGACGCGGAGGCACTATACCGCCAGATTCTCGATGCCTCGCCCGATCAACTGGACGCACGTTTGCGCCTGGGCCGCCTCTACGCGGAGACCAATCGTCCCGACAAGGCCATCGCCGAATTTGAAGCGATAGCGAAACACGGCGGTGACCAGCCGCAGGTACAACAGGCACACGAGGTACTGGTGGGTCTGCTGGTATCGACCGCGAACGGCTACGTCGCCGATGGCAAGATCGACGAAGGCATCGTGTTGTACGAGAAGGTCGTTCAGTACGACCCGGATAGCCCCGAGGGGCACCGCCGGCTGGGACTGTTGCTGCAAAGTCGCTTCCGGCTTGATGACGCCCGCCAGCAGTTCGAGGAAATGGCACGTATTCAGCCATTGGAGGTTGAGCCGCACTTTATGCTGGGAAAGACGCTGGATGCGTTGAACAGGCTGGACGAGGCTCAGCTGGAGTATTCCCGGGCGCTCGCGCTCGCACAGGACGAGGCCCGCATCAAGGAGATCGTGACGACACTGCGATTAGCGCGCGCTCGCGAGCTGCTATCCAAAGATAAAATGGACGAAGGCCGGCGCGAAGTGGAGGGCTTGCTGGGGGACGATCCGCAGAATTCCGCCGGGCTGTTTTTTCTGGCGTTGATACAGAGCCAGCAAGGTGAACCGGACGGAGCGGTGGCTACCTACCGAACGTTGCTGGAGCACCAGCCGGATCATCTGCGTGCCCGGCTGAATCTGGCGCTGCTGCTCGAGCGTCAGAACCGGGACGAGGAGGCGATCGCCGAGTACCGCACCATCATTCAATCCGGCGCCGAGGGTCAGCCGATGATCGACCAGGCCATGGACCGGCTGACAGGCGTCGAGCAGCGTCAGCGCGGCGCGACGTATTCGATGGGATATTCGATCGCGTATGACGGCAACAGCAATCTAAGCGACACGGTTCCCACCCAGGAATTACGTACCGATCTCAACGTTAACTTTGCCTATCATTTCAAGACGCGCGATAACATTCGCTACCGCTTTTCGGTCTCGCCGAACTACGCGCAATTCCATGACGGACATTTTGACTTCCTGACGATGAGTTACAGCGGTTTTGCCACCGTGCTGGGTCAGGGCAATAGCTGGGGCGGCGGTTATACGCACCAGACGCGGCTCAATCTTCTTGCCCAGCAGCGTGGCAGTACCAGTGACGATCTGTCGCTGACCGGCAGCTTGAGTCTGAATAAGCGAGAGTTACGTGCACGCGCTTCGCTGTCGACACAGAATCCTGTCACGCCGTCGGTATTTGATTCGACGACCTTTTCACTCGGCGCCTCGCTGGACCAGCTGATCTGGGATCAAAACGCGTTAACGCTTGATTACGATTTTACCGATAACCAGAACTCGCTGGATCTCGGCAGGGATTACGCCTACCGCGAGCACACCGGCGCCGTCACCCTGGAACATCGTTTTGGCGGCCGTGTGTCAGGCGATGTACGGTATAGCTTGTCGCTGAGAAACTTCAAAAACGCGGATACATTCTCGGAATTGACGACGAAACGGAAGAATGTCACGCACGCGATCCGGTTCAACACCAATTACCGGTACACCAACGACATGTCCTTCTTCGGCAACTATACCTACACCGTCAACACCTCCAATCTTCCGGTCGGCCTGATATTCAACAGCCTGGATCTGCAGGAAGTTATCGGGCCGCAAAGCTCATCGCTGGGGGACTACACGCGGGGCTATTTCAGTGTCGGAATGTCGCTGCGCTTCTAGCAGGCGGTGGAAAAACAGCCTGTGCGCGGTGCATGGACGCACCACCATTGTTCCGGCAATTGGCAAACTGTTTGAACCATCGAGCAAAGCAAGCAGTGCGCGGCGAATGCTGCACTAATCGCGCAAGGAATTGAACGCGCTGATCGCCCAGCCCGTGGTGACCGCCGCGAACACGGCGACCACGGCGAAACCGATTCCGTAGGTGCCAGGATCCATCGGCGCGATCAGCACGGATCGTACCGCCGCCACGGCATGGTCGATCGGATTGAAGTGCGCGACCGTGCGTATCCATTCCGGCATTAACGCCACCGGCATCAGCGCGGAAGAAAACAGCATTAACGGCAGTGTCATCAGGTTGCCTATCGCGACCAGCGGTTCCTCTCTCTGCAACAGGATGGCCAGACCGTTAGACACCGACGCAAACGCGATACCGAGCAGCATCACGATCACCAGCATCAGGCCCAGATGCAGCGGATTCAGGCTGATCTTGGCGCCGAGCAGCACGGCCAACAGCAGAATGATGACGGACTGCACCACCACCTGGGCCGCCGAGTGCAGTACGCGGCTTAATACAATGGCGACGCGCGATACCGGTGATACGAGCATCCGATCCACGGTGCCCGAGGTGATGTCCCGCAACAGGCTGACCCCCGACCACGCGGAACCGAACAGTACCGTCATGATCACGATGCCCGGCACCAGAAAATCCATGTAGTGCCCGCCGGCCGGTACCGAGGCCTGGTACATGTTGCGGAATAACTGGCCGAAGATCACCAGCCAGATCAATGGCTGGATCAGCGTGAAAAACGTCCACATCGGCATGCGCAGCGTAATGCGCATGTACTTGCCAAACAGATGCCAGGTATCCGCCAACATGAGTTACCTATTCCGGTTTATCGCGCTTTTTCCAGTCGTCGGAGCCGGACCATTTGTCCGACGGCCATTTCTGGTTACTGTCCTGTGACTGTTCCGGTCCTGCGTTACTGCCCGGGTTCGCATCGCGGTCTTGTGGCCACTCGCCGGACGCGTTGCCGCCGCCCTTGTTATCACCTTGTTGCCATTTCTGCCAGTCCGCGGCATCCGGGGTGGCCGGCGTGTCATCGGCCTGCTCGGCATCATCGGCTTGCCACTTGTTGCTCCAGTTGCCGCCACCTTTGCCGGCCCACTGTTTCCACCACTCGTCGGTGGTTTCACCGGCCGTGCTGCTGATACTGGCGCCGGTGTATTTCAGAAAAACATCGTCCAGCGTCGGTTCGGCGAGCGACAAGGTACGGACGGTCGCGCCGTGTTCCGTGGCGGCCTGCATGATGCGCGGTACACGTTCGGCGCCGCTGTCGACGTAGAGGTGGAGTTTATCCGTTTCCCACACAACGTCGGACACGAAGGATTCCTGCTTGATCGCTGCCGCGAACTCGCCGGCATGCGGGTCACCGGCGGCGAACTCCAGCACGACGGAATCGCCGTGCACCGAGTGCTTCAGCTCGGCCGGTGTGCCGATGACCTGTATCTTTCCCTGATGGATGATCGCGACGCGGTGCGAAAGATTGTCGGCTTCTTCGAGATAATGCGTGGTCAGCAGTATCGTTAGATTGAATTCGCGGTTGAGTTTCTCGATGTAACTCCACAGGCTCTGGCGGCTCTTGATATCGAGGCCCAGCGTTGGCTCATCGAGAAACACCAGCTTCGGCCGATGAATCAGCGCGCAGGCGATATCCAGTTTGCGGCGCATGCCGCCGGAGTAGGTACTGACCAGCCGGTCGAGGCTGTCATGCAGATCGAAATAACCGCCGAGTTCGTCGACGCGCGCGTTGATATCGGCCCGGTTCATCCGGTACAACTGTCCCTGCAGCGTCAGATTCTCGCGGCCGGTCAGGAAGTAATCGATACCGGTTTGTTGAGCAACGACCCCGATCGATTCACGTACCTTTTGCGGGTCGCTGTCGACGCTATAACCCGCGACCTGCACGCTGCCTTCGTCGAAACCTGAAATCGTCGACATGACGCGAATGGTCGTCGTCTTGCCCGCGCCGTTGGGGCCCAGCAGCGCGAAAATCTCGCCGGCGTTGATGGTCAGGTCGAGGCCGTCCACGGCACGCAACCCGGAAGGAAATATCTTGGTTAACCCCTTGACCTGAATCATAATACGTCGGCTGTTTTTTAGTTTGATCGTGCGCCGCATCAGCGCTATTTTAAAGCGTTTAATCTGACACAGGCCATTACTTGTCAGCGCGCGTTTATGGGCGTGCTCCGGCCGGCGGCGAGGCGCGTAGTATATACGATATCGGCGGCACCATGGCCGATTCCAGCGATAACCGAAGGGTCTTGCGATGCGTGTTCTGGGTATAGAAACGTCCTGTGACGAAACCGCCGTCGCCGTCTACGACGAGGCGGCAGGACTGCTGGCGCATGCACTCCATAGCCAGGTTGAACTGCATCGTGATTATGGCGGGGTCGTTCCCGAACTTGCCTCGCGCGATCATGTGCGCAAGCTGCTGCCGCTGGTTACGGCCGTCATGCAGCAGGCGCGCAGCGTGCCGGAGGATATCGACGGTATTGCCTATACCGCCGGGCCGGGCCTGGTCGGCGCGTTACTGGTCGGCGCGTCCGTTGCGCAGAGCATGGCGTTCGCCTGGCGCGTACCGGCACTGGCGATTCATCATATGGAAGGGCATCTGCTTGCGCCGCTGATGGAAGCCGACGCCCCGGCGTTTCCGTTTCTCGCGCTGCTGGTATCCGGCGGACATACCCAGTTGCTGCGCGTGGCAGGTATTGGCGCCTACCGCTTGCTCGGCGAATCGCTGGACGACGCCGCCGGCGAGGCCTTTGACAAGACAGCGAAGCTGTTGGGGCTGGCCTATCCCGGCGGTCCGGCGCTGGCGCGGCTGGCGGCCAACGGCGTGCCGGGCCGATTCGTCTTTCCCCGGCCGATGACCCATCGCCAGGGGCTGGACTTCAGTTTCAGCGGGCTGAAAACATTTGCGGCGAACACCGTACAACAGCACGGCGACGATGCGCAGGCGCGGGCCGATATCGCCTGCGCGTTTCAGGAAGCGGTGGTCGACACGCTGGTGATCAAGTGCCGCCGCGCGATCGCGCAGACCGGACTGAAACGGCTGGTCGTCGCCGGCGGTGTCAGCGCGAACACGTTGTTACGCGAGCGGCTGGCAACACTTGCCGGGCGGGAAGCTGTCGCACTGTATTATCCGCGGCTGGAATTCTGTACCGACAATGGCGCGATGATCGCCTACGCCGGTTGCCGGCGCCTCGCCGCCGGTGAGGCGCCGGCAACACGCGATATCGTCGTGCGTGCCCGCTGGGATATGCAACAGCTGCGTCCGCCGGCGGCCTAAAGGCGCCGACGGCGTTACCGGCCGATCTTGCCCTCGCTGCCATCCAGCAGCTTGCGGATGTTTGAACGATGGCGCCAGATCAACAGGCAGCCCATGACGACGACCATCGCCAGTATCTCCGCCGAGCCGAGTATCAGCCACACATACAACGGCGCAAGCAATGTCGCGGTCAAGGCCGCAAGCGATGAGTAACGGAACACAAACGCCGTCGCCAGCCACGTGCCCAGTACCGCCAGACCGGCGGGCCATGACAGGCCAAGCATGACGCCCAGCGCAGTGGCGACGCCTTTGCCCCCCTCGAAGCCAAAGAACACCGGATATAAATGGCCGAGAAACGCGGCGAACGCGACCAGTGCGAGCCAGCCATCGGCCAGGCCCAGCCACTGCGCCGCGGCCACCGGCAACAGACCTTTCAGCATATCGCCGAGCAGCACGATGATCGCCGCCTTCTTGCCACCGTAGCGCAGTACATTCGTCGCGCCGGGATTGCCCGAGCCCTGCGTGCGCGGGTCAGGAAAGCCCAGGATCCGGCAAACGATAATCGCGCTGGACAACGAACCCAGCAGATAGGCGATGACGATCAGTATGACGGCAGTGGCGAGATCCATGGTCCTATTTGATTCTTCTTGTTGTTAACATCTATAGTGCATTTTCTCGGGAAATCCCGAATTATTCGTCATTCCGGGCGGAGCGCAGCGGAGCCCCGGAATCCAGTGGTCGTTAGTGCGACTGGATTCCTCGGCGGCTGTTCCAGACGCCGCTCTACCTCCTGCATCCATGCAGTCGCGCTTTCGCGGGAATGACAGTATTCAGGCGTGCAGGTAATGCTCGATCATCATAATATGGCTCCTTGATTTTCGCCCACTAAAAAGCAGCTATGGATATTATCTATCTCCGGGATCTAAGAATCGAGACCATCATCGGCGTGTTCGACTGGGAGCGCCGCATCCGGCAGACCATCGTGTTCGATATCGAGATGTCAGCCGACATCCGCAAGGCGGCCGCCAGCGACGACATCCACGATACGCTGGATTACAAGGCTGTGGCGAAACGGTTGATCGACTTTGTCGGCCACAGCGAATTTCAGCTGGTGGAGACGCTGGCGGAACGTTGTGCCGGGATAGTCCTTGAGGAATTCCAGGTGCCGTGGTTGCGCCTGTGCGTCAACAAGCAGGGCGCGGTGCGCGGTGCGCGGGATGTCGGTGTGATTATAGAGCGCGGCACGCGACCCTGACATGACCCTGGTCTACGTCAGTATCGGCAGCAACATCGATCGGGTGGCCAATATACGGACCGCGGTCGACGCGTTACGGCAGCACTACGGCGAGCTGACGGTTTCGTCGGTCTACGAAAGCGCGCCGGTCGGTTTTACCGGCGAGAATTTTTATAACCTCGTCGTCGGTTTCGACACAGAGGACACTGTCGACAGCGTCGCCGCATTCCTGCACAACGTTGAAAACCGGCAACGGCGCGACCGGGCGGCGCCGCGCTTCAGTGCGCGGACCATCGACCTGGACCTGCTATTGTTCGGCGATCTCGTCCTGGCATCCGACACGGTGCAGGTGCCGCGCGACGACATCACCGACTACGCCTTCGTGCTGGCCCCGCTGACCGAAATCGCCGCAAACGAGCGGCACCCGGTGACCGGCCGGCGTTTCGCCGAGCTCTGGCACGAGTTCAACAAGGCGAAGCAGCCGCTGTGGGCGGTCGACGTCCCGTTGTCGTAGGTATAAATGAGCACTGGCAACTTTTCACGGATGCCTTTGCTTCCGGAGGCTTCAGGTCAGGTCTCCCGGTCTTGCGCGCGATAGTGTGAAAAGCGAAAACGGGTTCGCATGGCCTGAAAGAAAAAGACAAGTAATCAGGCAACCTCTGGGTCTGGCAGGAACACTTATCGATGGCGTCAAAAAATAGAGCGAGCAGCAAATATGTTGCCTGAAAAAGACAGATCCCTTGAGTCCTGGATTTGGGCTGCCGCCTGCTCCATCCGCGGCGCGAAGGACGCCGCGAAATACAAGGAGTTCATCCTCCCGCTGATTTTCACCAAACGTCTTTGCGATGTCTTCGATGACGAGCTGAACCGCATTGCCCAGGAAGTCGGTTCGCGCGCCAAGGCCTTCAAACTGGTCAAGCGCGACAAGAAGCTCGTGCGCTTTTATCTACCGTTGGAGCCAAAGAACACGGATGATGCAGTGTGGTCGGTCATCCGCACGCTCTCGGACAAAATCGGCGAGACCCTCACCACCGACCTGCGCGCCATTGCCGACGCCAACCCGCTGCTCAAGGGCATCATCGACCGCGTGGACTTCAACGCCACCACCCACGGTCAGCGTGACCTCGACGACGATCGCCTTTCCAACCTCATCGAGGCCATCAGCGCCAAGCGTCTTGGCCTCAAAGACGTGGAGCCTGACATCATCGGCCGCAGCTACGAATACCTCATTCGCAAGTTCGCGGAAGGCTCGGGCCAGAGCGCGGGCGAGTTCTACACCCCCGCCGAGGTCGGCCTCGTCATGGCTCACATCATGGACATCGAGCCGGGCATGGACGTGTACGACCCCTGCTGCGGCTCTGCCGGCCTGCTCATCAAGTGCGAGCTGGTGTTGCAGGAAAAGATGAACCTGCGCTCGAAGAAGAAATTTGCGCCCGCCAAGCTCTACGGCCAGGAAAACGAGCCCGGCACCTGGGCCATGGCCAACATGAACATGATCATCCACGACATGGAAGGCGAGATTCAGATCGGCGACACCTTCCGTAAGCCAAAATTCCGCCAAAGTAAAAACGGGCGCAACCGCCTCCAGACCTTCGACCGCGTCGTGGCCAACCCCATGTGGAACCAGACCGAGTTCAAGGAAAAGGACTACGACGCCGACGAACTCGACCGTTTCCCCAAAGGTGCCGGCTACCCCGGCGGCAAGGCTGACTGGGGCTGGATGCAGCACATCCTCGCGAGCCTCAACGGCAAGGGCCGCGCCGCCGTGGTGCTCGACACCGGTGCCGCCTCGCGCGGCAGCGGCAACGCCAACACCAACAAGGAAAAAGAAGTGCGCCGCTGGTTCGTGGAGCAGGACCTCATCGAGGGCGTGCTCTACCTGCCGGAGAACCTGTTCTACAACACCACCGCGCCGGGCATCGTCATCGTGCTGCACAAATCGAAGCCCAAAGAGCACCAGGGCAAGCTGTTCCTGCTCAACGCCAGCCGCGAGTTCGTAAAGGGCGACCCCAAGAACTACATCCCCGAAGACGCCATCATTCGCATCGCTGACGCTTTCACCGCGTGGAAGGAAGTGGATAAGTATTCGCGCATTGTCACCCGCGAGGAGGTCGCCAAGAACGACTTCAACATCTCGCCCAGTCGTTACATCCACACGGGCGAGGGCGAGGAATACCGGCCGATTGCGGAAATTGTGGAGGAGTTGGAGGTGTTGGAGGACGAAGCGCGGGCGACGGATAAGGCGCTAAGGGCCGTTCTGGCCAAAATCGGTGCATCATCGCCATGAAGCAGCGGATATTCATCAGCGGTGTACAAAAGGAATTCGCCGAAGAGCGCCAGGCGCTCAAGGCCTACATTCTTGGCGATGCCCTGCTGAGCCGTTTCTTTGATGTGTTTCTGTTTGAGGACATCCCCGCGAGCGACCGTCGTGCCGATGCCGTCTATCTGGAGGAAGTCCGCCGCTGCGACGTCTATTTGGCTTTACTGGGCAACGAATACGGCGCGCAAGACGCCGATGGCCTATCCCCGACGCAACGCGAATTCGACGAAGCGACCCGGCTGGGTAAACACCGCCTTGTCTTCGTCAAAGGCGCCAACGATGAGGATAAGCACCCGAAGATGCGGGCGCTGATGGCGGCAGTGGGCGCGCAGTTGATTCGCCGCCGGTTTACCACTGTGGCCGAGCTGATCCCTTCCGTGTACGCGAGCCTGGTGGACTACCTGGCCGTGAAGGAACTGCTCCGCGTCGGTCCCTTCGACGCCGCCGTCTGCCCGGATGCCGACATGGACGATCTCTCTGCCGACAGGATCCGGCGCTTCGTGGGAGTTGCGCGACGTGCCCGTGGATTCCCCCTGGCGGAGGACACAGCCCCCGAGCACGTGCTCCAGCATTTGAACCTGCTGAACAAAGGCCGGCCCACCCACGCCGCCATTCTCCTCTTCGGGTACACGCCCCAGCGTTTCCTGATTTCATCTGAAATTAAGTGCGCCCATTTCCACGGCACCGAAGTCCGCAAACCGATTCCGTCCTATCAGGTTTACAAAGGAACGGCCTTCGATCTGGTGGATCAGGCGGTCGATTTCGTTTTATCAAAGATCAGCCTCGCAGTCGGCACGCGTGAACACGGAACGCAGGCGCCGGTGGAATACGAAATGCCACCGGAAGTTGTCAGGGAAGCCATCGTCAACGCCGTGGCTCATCGTGACTACACCAGCAACGGCAGCGTCCAGGTCATGCTTTTCTCTGACCGGCTGGAAATCTGGAACCCCGGCACCCTTCCGCCCTCGCTCACGCTGGAGAAACTCCGCCATCCCCACGGCTCCGTCCCCGGCAACCCGCTGCTCGCCGAACCCCTTTACCTCACCAAATATATCGAACGCATGGGTACCGGCACGGGCGACATGATTGAACGCTGCAAAAATGCGGGGCTTGCCGAGCCGGAGTTCAGCCTGACCGACGGCTTTGTCACCACCATCCGACGCAAGCCGGGCCGGGCGTTTGAGGTGGTTGGCGGGAAAGCGCAGCCAGAGTCACAGCCAGAGTCACAGCCAGAGTCCTTGGAGATTCGGGTTCTGCGCTACCTCACGGCATCTCCCTTGAGTAAAGCCGAGTTGTCGGCGCGCCTGGGCCAAAAGGAAATCTCAGGCCAGTTGAACAAGGTGATTCGCGTCCTCTTGGGTGATCAGACCATCGAATACACTCTCCCCGACAAGCCCAATAGCCGCCTTCAGAAATACCGCCTGACGGCCAAGGGCAAGGTCTTGCTCGCCACGATCGCACAGAACGGAGGCCAGGCATGACCCGCCGCGGACCATGTCGGCAGGCGAAGAATCGAGGCATATCCGGCCGGCACCAGCCAGGATCCGTTCCCCGGGAATTAGTCGAACTCTCCCGGAAACTGGCGAAGGTCAAAGCGCAGGCCCGGGTGCTTGGAATCTTCACCAACGACCGCGAATTGCTGGGATGCCCCAACTGTGGATTGCTGGAGGATGTAACGGCCAGGGGACTGCTGGTGACCTATCCGAAAGATAGCGCCGATCTGAAGGATTGCGGCCTGCGCTTCTGTCCGGTGGACGAAATCCATTTTGCATGTCCGAAGTGCGGGACCAGGATCAAGGCAATGATCTTATGAGCACATCCATGACACAGACCAAAACACCGGAGCGCGGACATTCCGGTCCGCCCAAAAGCAGATTGAAAAAGCCGGCCGCCATTGGGGATGGCGTACAAACCGAGTTGGGCTGTTTGCCTGCGGACTGGCGGGTGGATCGGTTCGACTCCGTGTTCGATGTCCAACAAGGAAGACAGGTTTCAAAAGGGAATCGCGTCGGAGACAATCAGCGGCCATTTCTGCGCACCAAGAATGTTTTCTGGAATCGCTTGGAATTGGCCGACCTCGACGAAATGCACTTCAGCGAAGCGGATGAATCACGTCTCGCCCTGAAGCCTGACGATTTGCTCATCTGCGAAGGTGGTGACATTGGGCGAACGGCAATTTGGCACGGTGCAAATTCGCGTTGCTACTATCAAAATCATCTTCACCGGGCGCGGATTCGTGATCCGAAGACTGCGGATGCGCAGTTCGTTCTTTTCTGGCTTTGGTATGCGTTTGAGTTCGGCCGCCTTTACTTTGGACGCGGAAACGTGACCACCATTCCCAACCTTTCCCAGTCGAAGCTACGCGAGTTGCCTCTGGCAATCCCACCCCTCCCCGAGCAGCGGAAGATTGCGGGGGTATTGGAAGTGGTGCAGCGGGCGATCGAGCAGCAGGAGCGGCTGCTTCAGCTTACCGCTGAACTGAAAATGACGCTCCTCCACCAGCTCTTCACCCAAGGCCTGCGCGGCGAACCCCAAAAACAAACCGAAATCGGCCCAGTGCCGGAGAGTTGGGAGGTGGTGCGACTTGGTGAGGTGTGCGCCTTAAGTACAGGCACAACACCAGCGACAGCACGTGCTGATTACTACAGCGGCGATGTGCCGTTCGTGAAAACAACAGATATCGTGAATAACCGCATCACGAAAGCACAGACTTACATTTCCGACCAGGCTGTGATCGATTACCGTCTGAAATTGTATCCACCAGGAACTGTACTCATGGCAATGTATGGCCAAGGTAAGACGCGAGGACAGGTTGCCCTTCTGGAAATCTCCGCCACTACAACACAGAACGCCGCAGCGATTCAACCGTCTTCAGAAATTGACCCTGGGTTCTTGTGGCAATACTTTATGAGTCGCTACGAGCATTTAAGAAGCGCGGGAGCGCTTGGCCACATATCTCATCTTAACTTGGGCTACTTGCGAGATTTCCCAATAGTAAAGCCGCCACTATTGGTTCAGGGTGAGATTGCAAGAATTCTGGTGACGATTGATAAGAAAGCCATGATGACTCAGTCGCGCAAGTTACGGCTTCAAGATCTTTTTCGCACCCTGCTGCACAAGTTGATGACGGCGCAGCTCCGGGTGTATGACCTCGAACTGCCAAATCTGGAACCCTCCTCATGACCACCGAAGCCATCTCCGAATCTATCCTGCTGCGTGAATTTACACGCGAGCTGCACAACAAGAACGCGGCAGTCTTCGCCGGTGCGGGGCTTTCAATGGCATCTGGCTATGTGGATTGGAAAGGTCTACTCAGGGACATCATTGTCGACCTCCAGTTGGACCCTGATCAGGAGAATGATTTGGTCACATTGGCACAGTATCACTGCAATCAAGCTCGCGGAAAGGGGCGTCTCACCCAGACCATATTCGACAAGTTTCGCGAAGCGCGAGCCCCCATGAGAAATCATGAGATTCTGGCCCGCCTTCCGATTCAGACATACTGGACGACAAACTACGATCGACTCCTAGAAACGGCCTTGGTGGATGCGAAGAAGGTCCCGGATGTGAAATATACCCTCAAGCAACTCGCCGTCACTCGGCTCGACCGCGACGTGGCCGTCTACAAAATGCATGGTGACATTGAGCACCCAGGCGATGCGGTGATTACCAAAGACGACTATGAAATTTACTACACCAAAATGGCGCCATTCGTATCGGCTCTCCGCGGCGATCTCATTGAAAAGACATTCTTGTTTCTGGGCTTCAGTTTTACCGATCCCAATATAGATTTCATTCTCAGCCGCGTGCGGGTTCAGTATGGCCAAGACCAACGTCACCACTACTGTATCCAGCGGAAGGTGGAGAAGTTAGCAACGGACTCGGATGAAGACTTTAAGCGCAAAGAGCTGAAGCAAGACTACTTCATTACCGACCTTAAACGCTTCGGAATACAGACGGTCCTCGTCGCCGAATTCAAGGACATCACTACATTGCTCGAGAAGATCGCAGCCAGTTACAAGCGCTCGTCGATCTTCATCTCGGGCGCGGCGGAGGAATATGGTGCTTTATCGGCCACGGACGCGCAGGCATTCCTTCATGATCTCAGCAAGCAAATCGCCGCGAAAAAGAACAGGATCATAACTGGCTTTGGACTTGGAGTTGGCGGTGCGGTCATCAATGGTGCGCTTGCCCACCTGAATGACATTGGGAAGACGATTTCTGATGAAGATATCGTCATGCGCCCATTTCCTCAGATGGCAACTGGCGGAGCAAGTCTCCCCAATCAGTGGACTTCTTATCGCAAAGCGATGGTCGAACATGCAGGAATTGCCATCTTCGTTTACGGAAACAAGCTCGATGCGGCAAGAAAGGTTATTTCCTCAAACGGCATGCGGGAGGAATTTGATTTGTGCCTCCAAGCGGGAGTTCGTCCCCTTCCCGTCGGAGCGACAGGCTACATGGCTGAGACGCTTTGGAAGGAAGTGTGGGCTGACTTTGCCAAGTTTTATCCTGATGCCGACACCACTTTCCGTGCTGAGTTTGAGAAATTAGGCAACGCCTCCACGGGACCAGCGGGACTGATCTCGACACTTCTCAAACTCATCCATCATCTACAGAAGAACTGATTATGGCCAAACGAGTCTATTTCGCATTTCACTACCAAGATGTAGTCGACTTCCGGGCCAATGTGGTGCGAAAGCACAATTTCACTGGTGGTGTCGAGACGGCCGGTTACTACGACCATTCTATTTGGGAGGAGTCGAAGAAAAATGGGGATGTCGCCCTTAAGCGAATGATCAATGGCGAACTAGAGGGCACATCCGTGACGGCGATTCTGATTGGCTCGCAGACTTTCGCGCGCCGCTGGGTGCGTTATGAAATCATGAAGAGCATCGAGCGAGGCAACCGCGTAATTGGAGTTCACATCAACAGCATCAAAGGACGTGACCAAATAACCAAACCGCTCGGGCCAAATCCCTTAGACCATTTGGGACTGCTGATCAGCAACGATGGAAAAAAGGGAACGCCGATTGTGTGGGATGGCGGTAAATGGATCTATTACACAGACCTCGATGGCTTCACAATCGGCGAGCAGCCATATGAGAAGCGCGGAAAGCAATTCCAGCTATCGCATTGGCTACCTGTTTATGACTGGGTAGGTGGGAACGGCTTCAACAACTTCAGCTCCTGGATCGCGTAATGTCGCTGCTCACCGAATCTATCGTTCGTGCTCGTGCTCAGAGAGCTGCTGGGGTTCATCGAAATCTTTCCACCGTCCTGACGGAGCGTATTCAGAAGCAGGCTGCCGCCGCTCGACACGACATTTTTCTCTCTCACTCCTTCGATGACAGGGAGTTAGTGCTCGGTGTGGCGTTGACCATCGAGGACTTGGGGTATTCGGTGTATCTCGACTGGCGTGACGATCCGTCTCTCGATCGGAAGAATATCACTGAGCAAACAGCAGGAAAACTCCGTGCCAGAATGAAGACCAGTCGGTGCCTATTCTATTCGACAACCGAGAACGCCAGCAATTCGAAGTGGATGCCGTGGGAGCTTGGTTACAAGGACGGCAACAACACTCGCGTGGCGATTCTTCCGGTCTCTCGGGTCGTGACGAGTTCTTATCAGGGGCAGGAGTATCTTGGAATTTACCCCTATGTCTCCGACCAAAACGACACGGAAGGGAAGCGCCGTCTTTGGATTCGCCGAAGCTTGACCTGCTACGTGAGCTTCGACTCCTGGCTCGAAGGGCACGAACCCGCAGAACGGAAATGACGCATGCCCACTCCAGGCGAACACAAAACAGTCCAGGCCCGCATCCTTGCCTATGCGCAGGAGATCGGCTGGTGCTATGTGTCGCGCGCCGAGGCGGAGAGGCGACGGGGCTTTGACCTCGACGGCGCGACGCCCGAGGACCGCGTCCGTCCGGCGTCGCTTTACTTCGGAGATCTGTTACACGCGCAGGTGCGCGCCTTCAATCCTAAATACAAAGAGGCTGAGGGCGCGCTGGTGGGCGAGTTTCGGAGGCTGAACGCGGACATCACCGGCAACCGTGAGTTTCTCGCCTACCTGCGTAACCAGGGCAAGTTCTTCTGCGCCGAAGAAAACCGCGAGCTGAATCTGACGCTGATCGATTACGGCGATCTCGCGCGCCCGCGCGAGCAATGGCACAACGTGCATGAAGTAACCGAGGAATTCACCGTCCACAACGGCCGCCACGGCACGCGCGAGGACGTGGTGTTCCTCATCAACGGCATTCCGGTGCTGGTGATCGAGTGCAAGAACGCCACCAAGGACGAGGCAATCGCGCTCGGGGTGGACCAGATTCGCCGCTATCACGCCGAGACGCCGGAGGTGATGGTGCCGGAGATGCTTTTCACCGCCACCGAGGCCATCGGCTTCGCCTATGGGGTGACGTGGAACACGGTACGCCGGAACCTCTTCAACTGGAAACACGAAGAAGTCGGCAATCTGGAAGCCAAAGTAAAGAGCTTCTGCGCCGTGCCGCGCCTGCTGCGTGTGCTGAAAGACTACATCCTGTTCGCCGAGAAGGAGGAGGAACTCCAGAAGATCATCCTGCGCCAGCATCAGACCACGGCGGTGGACAAGGTGGTTGCGCGCGCCCTCGATCCGAAGCGCTCGCGCGGCCTCGTCTGGCACACGCAGGGCAGCGGCAAGACCTACACCATGATCAAGGCCGCCGAGCTGCTGTTCAGGGCCAACGAGGCGCAGAAGCCGACCATCCTGCTGATGATCGACCGCAACGAGCTGGAAGATCAGATGCTCAAGAACCTGACGGCGGTCGGGCTCACCAACGTCGCGCACGCCGACCGCATCGCCACGCTCAACAGGCTGCTCGACGAGAAGGGGCAGGACTATCGCGGCATCGTGGTGACCATGATCCACAAGTTCCGCGACATGCCGGCGAATCTCAATACGCGCAAGAATATCTTTGTGCTGATCGACGAGGCGCACCGCACCACCGGCGGTGATCTCGGCAACTACCTGATGGCCGGTCTGCCGAATGCGAGCTACATCGGCTTTACCGGCACGCCGGTGGACAAGACGGCCTACGGCAAGGGGACGTTCAAGACCTTCGGTTGCGAGGACGACCAGGGCTACCTGCACAAGTATTCCATCAGCGAGAGCATCGAGGACGGCACCACACTGCCGCTCTACTACAACCTCGCGCCGAACGAGATGCTGGTGCCGCACGAGATCCTGGAAAAGGAGTTCCTGGCACTGGCCGAAGCCGAGGGCATCGCCGACATCGAGGAGCTGAACCGGATCCTCGAACGGGCGGTGAATCTGAAGAACTTCCTCAAGGGCAAGGACCGGGTGCCGAAGGTGGCGCAGTTCGTTGCCGATCATTTCCGCCAGAATGTTGAACCGCTCGGCTACAAGGCCTTTCTCGTGGCCGTGGACCGCGAGGCCTGCGCCTTCTATAAGGAGGCGCTCGATAAAATTCTGCCGCCGGAGTATTCCGAGATCGTGTTTACCGGCAACAACAACGACCCCAAGCACCTGAAGAAGTGGCACCTCGACGACAAGAAAGAAAAGCAGATCCGCAAAAACTTCATCAAGGTCGGGGAAAAGCCGAAGATTCTGATCGTCACCGAGAAGCTGCTTACCGGCTTCGACGCGCCGATTCTCTACGCGATGTACCTCGACAAGCCGATGCGCGACCACACCCTGCTCCAGGCCATCGCGCGGGTGAACCGGCCCTACGAGAACGAGGCGGCCGAGATGGTGAAGCCGCACGGTTTCGTGCTCGACTTCGTGGGTATTTTCGACAAGCTGGAGAAGGCGCTGGCTTTCGATAGTGACGAAATCAACGCCATCGTCAAGGACCTTGGTCTGCTCAAGCAGTTGTTCAAGGCCAAGATGGAGACCAAGGCCCCGGCCTATCTGGCGCTGGTGACACAGAAGTTCAACGACAAGGACGTGGACAATCTGATCGAGCACTTCCGCGATAAAGAGCGGCGCAAGGAGTTCTTCAAGGAATATAAGGAAATCGAGATGCTCTACGAGATCATCTCGCCCGATGCGTTCCTGCGGCCGTTTATCGACGACTACACGACACTCTCAGCTATCTATGCCGTGGTGCGCAATGCCTACACCAAGAAGGTCTATGTAGACCGGGCCTTCCAGAAGAAGACCAACGAGCTGGTGCAGCACTATGTCGGGGCGCTGATGGTAAAGGAAGCGCCGGGGGAGTATGTCGCGATCGATAAGGACACGATCGCGACGATCAAGGCCCGAGGCGATGGGAAGGCCACGAAGGTCATCAACCTAGTAAAATCCGTCGAGAAGACGGCCGAGGAAAGCAGCGATGACCCCTTCCTTGTCGCGCTAACTGAGCGGGCCAAGGCCATACAGGAAAGTTTCGAGGATCGGCAAACGACCACAGCCGAGGCGTTGACCGGACTGCTCAAGGAGCTTGAGAAGAATGAGCAACGCAAGAAGGAGCAAGCCGCGAAGGGGCTGGATGGGCTGACCTACTTCGTGCTCTGCAAGCTCACCGACGACGGCATTCCGAACCCTGAGACCGCCAGCTGCAAGGTGGCGGCGGCATTCGCCGCGCACCCTGACTGGCGGCGTAGCGAGGCCGAACTGCGTGAGGTTAGAAAGCAGGTGACATTTATCCTTTTTGCTGAAGAAGATGATATCGAGAAGGTAACCACCACAGTTGACGCGCTTTTCATTCTGCTTCAGAAGAGTTTTCGATCATGAGAATTTGGCGCGACAAACAAGAGTTCAAAGCCCGTGTGCTGGAGTGGGCCGACAAGCTCAATGTGCCTGTGCGCACTCTGTCACTGCGAACGATGCGGAACAAATGGGCCTCGTATTCGACCAATGGCTATCTCAATTTCAATTCCGACTTGCTGGCGATGGACAAGAAGATAGGCGATTACGTGATAGTTCACGAGCTGCTGCACTTTAATGTTCCGAATCACGGAAAGCTCTGGAAGAGTTTGATGACGGTTCATCTGGGCGACTACAGCGAGCTTGAGCGAAAGTTAAAGCGCGCATCGGCAAACGCGGTCCGCCCGGGTTAGGTAGGTGTTTGGGAAGGAAAGATAATCGAACTGTCATTGGTTCATTGCGTCTCGGCTTGTCAGTACTACACGACCCGGCCTCGCTCGCGGCCTAAACGTTTCAAAGTAAATTCGTTGTCCACGATGGCGACGACAATGTCGCCGACGTTCGCGGAAGTACGTTTTTCCACAACGACGATATCGTCCGGGTGAATGCCGGCGTCGATCATTGAATCTCCCTTCACGCGGATCAGAACCGTCTTTGACGGGCGCGCTACGAGATATTCGTCAATCGTCACGATGTCCGGCACCAGGTCCGCCGCCGGGCTGGGCATGCCCGCGCGGACACTCTCGGTGAATGGCCGCTCGAAAAACCGCCGTCCGGGTTTGAGTCGCTTGCCCGGTGCGCTTTCCAGGAATTCTTCGGCCTTCAGTCGCAAGACCATGTCCGCTACTGAGGCCTTCGAGGCCAGTCCAATAAGCTTGCCAATGGCGGAATAGGACGGCAGTACCCGGTGGCGGGCGTAGTAGTCCTGGAGCTTGGCGAGGTATTGACCGTCATTGGACATGGGGATACGCTACCGAACGATCGTTCGCCGGTCAAGGGAGACGGGATGCCGGGTACAAAGAACAACACGACTGTTCCCGAAACGTATCAGCGATGCGAACACGCTACGCGGGGGCAACGGGGTCGGGTCTTGCCATGCCATATTTGGCAGTACCGGTATACCGTCCGCCATCTAGACAGCGAAAGTGAGCAGGGAGAAAAGCACCATGAGCAGAAAGACCGCGATACCCGGCAAATCAGAAAGCCACCTTGTTGTCTTTCAGGAAAAGGCTATACGCCGCACATGGCATAACGAGGAATGGTGGTTTGCTGTTGTGGATGTAGTCTCCGTTCTCACCGACAGTGTTAACCCGGGCGACTACATTAAAAAAATGCGCCTGAGGGATAATGAGTTATCTCAAGGGTGGGGACAAATTGTCACCCCCCTTCGCATAGAGACGGAGGGCGGTATCCAGCGGGTCAACTGTGCCAACACCGAGGGGCTGTTCCGCATTATCCAGTCCATCTCTTCGCCCCGCGCGGAACCCTTCAAGCGCTGGCTGGCACAGGTGGGCTACGAGCGGGTGAAGGAAATCGAAAACCCGGAATTGGCCAGTGCCCGTGCCCGCGAGCTGTACCAGGCCAAAGGCTATCCGCAGGCGTGGATCGAAAAACGGCTACGTTCTATTCCGTGCGTGGCGAGTTGACCGACGAGTGGAAGGCGCGCGGAGTGCAGGAAGGCAAGGAATACGCCATTCTCACCGCCGAAATCGCCCGCGCCACCTTCGGCGTAACGCCCGGTGCGCACAGCCGCCTCAAGGGTCTGCACAAGGTCAAGACCGGCAACAAGCTGCGCGACCACATGACCGACCTGGAACTGATCTTCACCATGCTGGGCGAGGCGGGCACTACGGAAATTGCTCGACGCAAAGATGCCCAAGGCTTTGTCGATAATCGCAAGGCCGCGAAAGAAGGCGGGGCGGTTGCGGGCAATGCCCGTAAGGAGTTGGAAGCCAAGAGCGGCAAGCCGGTAGTGAGTAAAAAGAATTATCTGGCGCCGCCCGCTAAACGCAAGGCTGTCACTCGTCCGAAGAAAGCGTAAGAGAAATAGCAGGGGCAGATACTGCAATGCCATATTTGGCAGTAGGCCCGCAGGGTCTACCATCGTATTTGCAGAGTGACGGCGACCAAGTTGTTACACGACCCGGCCTCGCTCGCGGCCTAAACGTTTCAAAGTAAATTCGTTGTCCACGATGTTGATTGATCTTGCCGCGCGGTTATCGCTAGAGTTCGGGAAAGGCTGGTCAGTGCGCCAGTTGGAATATTGCTGCCGCTTCTATCTTTCCTATCCGCTGCTCATTGGCCTGGAGAAATCGAACGCACTGCGTTCGATTTCAGCCAATCCGCCGGTTGGAATTGCCGGGCCGAATACGAACGCGGTGCGTGCGGGATCGAAATAACTGGGGACGTACCCCAGTTTCTTCGAATACCCGTTTCAGAGTCCGGTCGGCCCCGGTCATATGCAGAAACGTTGTCTTTCTGTCGATTCCCGCATATAACCGGGGAATGGTTTCTCTTGACAAGTACCTGGACGAACAGCTCTCTCGCGGCCGCGCCTGTTTTTCTCGGGAGGAAGCGCTGGCGGCGCTTGGCCTGAGTTCGGAAGCTTTCATTGCCGCTGCGGCCAGATTGGCCAGGAAACATCGGCTGGCGACCCCTCGCCGCGGCTTCTATCTGATTCTGCGACCGGAGGATCGTGTGGCCGGGGCGCCCGATCCGGTGCGCTGGATTGATCCTTTGATGAATTACCTCGGTATCGACTATCGAATCTCTCTGTTGCGGGCGGCCGCTTTTCATGGCTCGTCGCATCAGGCGGCGATGGTTTTTCAGGTGATCGTTCCGAAACAACTTCGGGCATTCGAAATCGGTCGTCATCGTCTTCAGTTCGTCTATCAGGCCCCTGTGCCCTTCGCCAAAACCAACTTGTCCGGTTGGCTTTCACCCATGAAAAGCGAGGCGGGCTTCGCCAAGGCGGCCGGTGTAGAACTGACGCTGCTGGATTCCGCCCGCTATTTCCACAAGGCTGCCGGCATCAGTGGCGTGGCGCAGATTGCCAAGGACCTTGGCGCGCGTGCCGATCCGCGCAAGCTGGCGCAAGCCGCAGCGGTCTACGAAAATTCTGCCGTTCGCCGGCTCGGGTATCTGCTGGACCGTGCCGGTCACGCGCGCCAGGCCAAGGCGCTGGAGCCGTTCGCCAGGAAGGCCAAATCGATGAAGCCTCTGGACCCCTCCGTCAAGCCACTCAGCGAATCTCTGGCCGATCTGCACGAGAAAGATTCCAAGTGGATGCTGGTGATCAACGAACCCGTGGAGATTGATTATTGATCCCCGCCTCCTATATTCAAGAGTGGAGCGCCAGGGCGCCATGGCCGGATTCGAGGCAGGTCGAACAGGATCTCGTCATCTGCCGCGCGTTGTGCGATCTATTCAACTCACCCGCGCTCGCGGGAAAGATCGCCTTTCGGGGCGGCACGGCGATTCACAAGCTGCTTTTTCGGCAGCCCCTGCGCTATTCGGAAGACATCGACCTGGTTCAAACGCAATCGGGGGCCATCGGCCCCACGATCGATGCTATTCGCGACGCGCTTTCATGGTTGGGCAAGTTCAATCGGACTCAGGCCGGGCACTCGATACACCTGGTGTTCAGGTTTGCGCCAGAAGCGGATATGGAAACTACTCTCAAACTTAAGATCGAGATCAATACCCGCGAGCACGAAAGTCTCTACGGCATCAGGAAGTATCCCTTCGAGGTTGACAGTCGCTGGTATCGGGCGAAAACCGAGATCGCATCCTTCGAGCCGGAGGAAATTTTCGGGACAAAACTTCGTGCGTTGCTGCAGCGGCGCAAAAACCGCGATCTGTTCGATTTGAATGAGGGGCTCAAGCAGCTTTCGATGGACACCGACAAGCTCATCGCCTGCTTCGAGCACTACCTCGCCCTTGAAGGAAATCCAATCACTCGCGCCGTCGCCGAACAGCGGATGCTGGAGAAGGTCACGCGGAGCCTGACTGAGGATATTGCGCCGTTGTTGCCGGTCGGCATCACGTTTACCGAAGACGACGCCATCCAGGCTTTCGGCAAGATATGGGTGGAGCTGGTCGCATGGATTAAAGGCGATCCATGGAAGCTTACGGACAAGGTTGTCGAACAGCTTCGCCAGAACAAGCATCCAGGCCTGCTGGGCGGTGGCCCCGCTTAATCGTCGCCGGAATCAGTGGCGACGTACCCCGGTTCTTTATTAAATACTCAACGACCGCCCGCCGTCGATTGTGATGATCTCGCCCGTCATGTAATCCGCATCGCGCACCAGAAACAGCACGGCGCGTGCGATGTCTTCCGGGTGGCCTTGGCGTTTCAGCGCGGTGCGCGCGATGATCTGCGCCGTGGCCTTCTCGCTCATCTCGTGCTCTGGCCAGAGTATCGCGCCGGGCGCAACACCGTTGACCCGTACCTCCGGGCCCAGCTCACGGGCGAGCGATTTGGTCATCATCGCCAGACCGGCCTTCGCGATGCTGTAGACCGGATAGGATTTCAACGGGTGCTCGGCGTGGATATCGACAATATTCACGATGCAGCCCTGGCGTTTTCGCAACTCGCCGGCCAGCGCCTGCGCCAGAAAAAAAGGTGCTTTCAGATTGGTGCCGAGCAGGTCGTCCCACTGGCCATCCGTTACCGTGCCCACCGGCG
This sequence comes from Gammaproteobacteria bacterium, assembly GCA_006218035.1. GTDB lineage: Bacteria > Pseudomonadota > Gammaproteobacteria > VBWC01 > VBWC01 > VBWC01. The sequence goes on along the minus strand of VBWC01000004.1, from coordinate 163,900 downwards.
TTGCGTGAAATGTCGACGCGTTGTTGACCAGCACATCCAGCCGGCCCCACGCCTGGACGGCCTCGGCCGGCACGCGCACAAGGTCATGGCTGTCGAGCAGGTCGCCCTGGACCACGGCACAGGACTGCGCGCGCAGCGCGTTAAGTTCCCGCGCGAGCGCGTCGGCGGCGGCGCGTGACGTGCGGCAATGCAGCACCACGTTCATGCCGCCGGCGTGCAGGTGGCGGGCGATTGCGGCGCCGATGCGCTGCGCCGCGCCGGTAATCAGTACGACCTTGCCGGCTAGGTTATTGTCATTGTTCTGCACAGCAGGCTCCGGTAATGTGCGAGACTACGAAAGTAGTCACTGAAACTTGAAAGAAACCCGGCGTCCCGTTTCCCTCAGGGATTTATGCCCGGAGGGTAGAAGGTCAGGGTGAGGGGATATAAAAAACAAAAGCCTGTTTAATTGATCCCCTCACCCCGGCCCTCTCCCTGTGGGAGAGGGAGCAATAGCCGGAAATACTTTCACGGTTTCTGCGCGTATTGTAGCGCTATAGTATTGGCCAGACCCATGACCAAAAGCCACGAAAAACCGCTGATGCGTCCAACAGAAAATCCCGGTGCCCGTGGCCTGCCGGAACCGGACGCCGAGGCACTCGCGCACAGCCGGCGGCTTGAGGCCGTCATTCGCCGTGAGATCGAGGATCGGGGCGGATATATCGATTTCGCGCGATTTATGGAACTGGCGTTGTACGCGCCGGGGCTCGGTTACTACAGCGCCGGTCTGCCCAAGTTCGGCGCCGCCGGAGACTTCGTGACGGCGCCGGAGTTGTCGCCGTTGTTCGCGCGCTGCGTCGCGCGGCAGTGTGCGCAGGTTCTTGCGCTGCTCGGCGGCGGTGACGTGCTGGAGGCCGGTGCCGGTACCGGCCTGCTGGCCAGCGGCGTGCTGCAACAGTTGCAGGCGCTGGATTGCCTGCCCGATCGCTATTTCATCCTCGAAACCAGCGCCGATCTGCGCGAGCGCCAGCGCCGCTGTCTGCAAGAACTGCCGGCGGATCTCGCCGCGCGGGTGCAATGGCTGGATAGCTTGCCGCCCGGACAATTTCGCGGTGTCGTGCTGGCCAACGAGGTGCTCGACGCGATGCCGGTGCAGCGCTTCCGCCGCACGTCGTCCGGTGTAGACGAGCTCATGGTCGCCGTGGCCGACGACCGGCTGGTCTGGTACGCAGTGCCGGCGCACAATCCGCGCCTGGTCGAGCGTGTGGCCGGGATCGAGCAGGCCATCGGAGCGCGCCTGCCGGAGGGCTACGAATCGGAACTTCACCTGGCCGCCGAGGGCTGGATCGCCAGCGTTGCGGACAGCCTTGAAGCAGGTATGGTGCTGATCGTCGATTACGGCTATCCGCGCCGTGAGTATTATCATCCCGAGCGCAGCAGCGGTACGCTGCGCTGTCATTACCGTCATCATGCCCACGATGATCCGTTGCGGCTGGTCGGTCTGCAGGACATCACCAGCCATGTCGATTTTACCGCCGTCGCCGAGACTGCCGTCGCCGCCGGCATGGGCGTCGCAGGCTATACGACGCAGGCCTATTTTCTGTTTGCGACAGGCATCACCGCGTTCGCGCAGGAGGGTGAGAAAAACGACCGGCAACGGCTGGCAACCGCGCAGCAGATCAAGCGCCTGACGATGCCGGGCGAGATGGGCGAGGTATTCAAGGTCATCGCCCTGACCAAAGGCATTCATGAGCCGCTGACCGGTTTTCAGTGGCGCGATCTGCGGCAAAAGCTCTGATGAATCGCCGCGCGTTACAGGCGAAGAAGGACCGCGCGCAACAGCTGATCAAGGAACAGTCCTTGCCCGCCGCGCAGCAGCTGTATCGGGAAATCTGCCGGCATGCCGACAATGACGCCAACGCCTGGTCGGTACTCGGTGGCCTGTCCGGCCAGATCGGTTTGCTTGACGAGGCGCGTGACGCGTTCCGTCAGGCGCTGGTCATCGATCCGCAGCATCAACCGGCGCGGGTGGGGCTCGTTCAGGCGTTGCGCATGCTGGGCCTGCAACATCATAACCAGCAGCAATACGCCGACGCGACCGCCTGCTTCGATGAATTGCTGACGCTGCAGCCAGCCGATGCCGGCGCGTGGCTGGGGTTGGGTAACAGCCAGTTCGCCGCCGGACTGGCGACGCAGGCCGCCGGCGCGTATCGCCGTGCCATCAGGATCCAGCCCGACTTTCCCGAGGCGCTGGTAAATCTGGGTAATGTATTGCACGCGGCCGGCGAGTCGGCGCAAGCGCTGGAGCTTTACCGGCAGGCGCTGCGATCGCAGCCCGACAACGTGGTCATATTCAACAATATCGGCAATGCCTGTCACCATCTCGGCCGGAGTGCGGAGGCGATCGCCGCCTATCAAGAGGCCGTCCGGCGGCGGCCGAACTATGCGAGCGCACATAATAATCTTGGCAATGTATTGCAGCTGCACGGTCAGCTCGGCGAGGCCATCGACCATTACCGCGTTGCGCTGAAACACCAGCCGGATTACGCGCTCGCGTGGAACAATCTTGCCAGTGCGTTGCAATATCAGGGCAACCTCGCCGGGGCGCAGCAGTGTTTTCGACAGGCGCTGGCCGGTAATCCCGACTTCCCGGCCGCGCACAGCGGTTTGCTGATGGCGCTGAATTATGATCCGGCCGTGACCGCCGCCGAAATCTACGCGCAGCACCTCGCGTGGGGCAGGCGATATCCCGCCGCAGGCCGCGCGACAGGTCGCGCCCGGCGGCAGGATACGCAGCGCCGGCTGAAGATCGGTTACCTGTCGCCCGATTTCCGCGATCATCCGGTGGCGAGTTTTGCGCAGGCATTGTTTGCGCGCCACGGCGGGTCGGCCGATGAGATCGTCGGCTACGCCGATGTCGCCGCCGCGGACGCCGTCACCGGGCAGCTCAAACACCTGGCGGATCACTGGCGCATGGTGGCCGGCATCAGCGACGAGCAGCTTGCCGCGCTGGTGGCTCAGGACGAGATCGATATTCTGGTCGATCTGGCCGGGCATACCGCGAATAACCGGTTGCCACTGCTGGCGCGCCGGCTGGCGCCGGTGCAGGTGTCCTATCTGGGTTATCCCAACACCACCGGGCTGGCGGCGATGGATTACCGCATCACCGATCGCTGGGCCGATCCGCCGGGAGCGAGTGATGAATGCCATACCGAATCGCTGCTGCGGCTGCCGGGCGGTTTTCTGTGTTACGCACCGCCGGAAGACGCGCCGCCACCGGCGCCGTCGCCGTATCACGCCAACGGATGCATAACGTTCGGTTCGTTCAACAACCAGGCAAAACTCACCGAGGCAGCCATTGCGTTGTGGTCGACGCTGCTGACCGAACTGCCCGATGCCCGCCTGGTTCTTAAAAACAACTCGCTCGCCGATGCCGGCACGCGCGCGTTGTGTCACGAACGGTTCGCGCACTACGGCATAGCACCGGCGCGTGTTGAACTGCTGGGTCGCTTGCCCGCCCGCGCCGATCATCTGGCGCTGTATCGGCGCATTGATATCGCGCTCGACACGTTTCCCTACAACGGCACGACGACAACCTGCGAGGCGTTATGGATGGGCGTGCCGGTGGTGGTGCTGGCCGGAACGATGCATGCCGGCCGGGTTGGCGTCAGTATCCTGAATCAGATCGGCCTGCCCGAACTGATCGCCGCTGACGCCACGGCGTATCGCGATGTCGTGCGGCGCCTGGCGGGCGAGACAGCACGGTTGGCGAAGTGGCGGAGCGAGTTGCGCGAGCGGATGCAGGCATCACCGCTGTGCGATCCGCGGCGGTTTCATCAGGAACTGCACGCCGCTTATCGGCAGATGTGGCAACGATGGTGTGAAGCTCAAGAAGCATCCGATTGAATCGGTTATTCTGGCGTGCAGGCCCACGGGTCGGCGTCCGGCAGACTGAGCCAATTTCCGGGTTCACGCGGGTGCCTGCCCTCGACAGCGATCGGTGAGGCAAAAGACAGGTGAGCAGGCCGTCAGGTCCTGGATAATAAACAGACCGCGGGCGAGTGCCGGGGATACTGCTGATCCATGAAGCACAAGAACATCAAGACCCAGGGGAAAAAGCGGCAGGCGCTCGAACTGTTGCAGAAGAAGCGCCTGCTTGAGGCCAAGGCGCTCTATAACGATATCTGCATGATCGATCCGCGCGATGCCGAGGCGTGGTTCATGCAAGGCGTCGTCAACGGCATACTCGGCCTGTTTGACGAATCCGCGCGATGTTCGCAGCAGGCGCTGGCGATACGGCCCGATTACTTCGAGGCCTGTGCCAATCTCGGCAACGCGCTGCGCTTCCTCGGCCGGCTCGACGAGGCGATGCAGGTATTCGCGCACGCCATCCGGCTCCAGCCGGCCGCGGCCGAGGTGCATAGCAATCTCGGTGCGGTGTATTTCTCCGCGGCAAAACTGGACGAGGCGAAGGCCTGTTTTCTCAAGGCCGTCGCGCTGCAGGCGAACTACGCCGATGCCTGGTTCAATCTGGGCAAGGTCAATGAAAAGCTCGGCATGCCGGACGAGGCGGCCGCTGCCTACCGCAAGACGCTGACGCTGCGGCCGGAGTTTGCCGAGGCCCATAACAGTCTCGGCGTGATGCTGCAGCGCCAGGGCGATACGGAGAAGGCGTTGAGTCACTTCGAGCAGGCGCTGCGGTTACGGCCCGATCATGTCGAGGCGCGCAGCAATCTCGCCGGCGTTTTCACCGAGCAGCGGCGTCTGGACGAGGCTATCGCGAACTATCGTCAGGTGCTGGCCAACCAGCCGCACTACGTCGAAGGCTATCGTAATCTCGGCCGGGCCCTTGAGCTGCATGGCGAGCTGGATGCGGCCCGGCAATGTTATCAGGATGCGCTGCGGCTGGAGCCGGACTCGGCGCTGGCGCACAACTCGCTGGGCAACGTACTGTTCAAGCAGGACTGTTTCGATGAAGCACTGGCGCGGTTTACGCGGGCCGTGCAACTCAAGCCGGACTATGCGATCGCGTGGTTCAACGAGGGATTGATGCATCGCGAACTGGGCCGGCCGGGTGAGGCGTTGAAGAGTTTCAATATGGCGCTGGCCGCCGATCCTGAACTGAAGGTCGCGCACTGGGATCGGGCGCTGGCACTGCTGGCAACAGGCGAGTTCGAGAAAGGCTGGATCGAGTACGAATGGGGTTTCCACAATGGCGAGCGCTCGGTGCAGGATGCGTCGCTGCAACGCTGGCACAATGAGACTATCGCCGATCACTCGTTGCTGGTCTGTGCGGAACAGGGCATCGGCGACCAGATCATGTTCGCCTCCTGTCTGCCGGAGGCCATGGAGCGTGCGGCCGGGTGTGTGATCGAATGCGAACCGCGCCTCGTTACCTTGTTCGGGCGATCCTTTCCGGCGGCGACCGTCGTCAGCCGTTTCCGCGCCGGCGATCGGCAGTGGATGTCGTGGCTGCCGCCGCTGGATGTCTATGTGCCTATTGGTAGCCTGCCGCGTTATTTCCGCCGCAGCGTCGCCGGGTTTCCGCAGCGCCCGGCCTATCTCGTCGCCGACGCGCAACGCCGCGACTACTGGCGCCAACGCTTCAACTCGCTGGGCGATGGCCTGAAGGTCGGCATTTCGTGGCGCGGCGGCGCCAGGGCACGGGCCGCGCGGTTGCGCTCGACCACGCTGCCCCAGTGGCAGGAAATCCTGGCGACGCCGGGTGTCCAGTTCATCAATGTGCAATACGGTGACTGCCGCGACGCGCTGGCGGCGGCGCGCAAGGATCAGGGCGTAGCGATTCATCACTTCGAGGAGTCCGATCCGATCAAGGACCAGGACGATTTCGCCGCGCAGCTCGCCGCGCTTGATCTGGTTATCTCGGTCGATAACGCGACCGTGCACATGGCCGGCGCGCTCGGCGTACCCATATGGACGCTGCTGCCGTTTGCCGCGGAATGGCGCTGGCTGCTGGAGCGCGACGACAGCCCGTGGTATCCGTCGATGCGGCTGTACCGTCAACCGGAGCGTGACGACTGGGTCAGCGTGTTTGCCCGCGTGGCCGCCGCGCTGCGCGCGCTGGCGCAGCGCTGATATCACGTTATGAAGGACAACCGACAACGGGTGCAGGCGAATAAAGAACGCGCCCATGCCTGCTACCGCGCCGGTCAGCTGGCCGAGGCGAAGACATTTTATGGGCGTGCCTGCAAGCGCGATAAAAACGATGCCGACCCCTGGTTCATGCTCGGCATGATCAACGGCCGGTTGGGGAATTATGTCGAGGCCGAACGTTGCGGCGCACAGGCCGCACGACGGCGTGACGATCACGCGGAAACCTGGTTCAATCTTGGCCGTGCGCAGGAACTGCTGGAGAAGTTCGAGCCGGCGATAGCGTCGTATCGGCGCGCGGCGGCGCTGCGACCGGACTGGGTGGATGCGCATAACAACCTTGGCAATGCCTTGTCGGAGCTGCGCCGCTATGACGAGGCGCTGGCGTCTTATCATGAGGCGCTGCGACTGAATCCAGACTACCTGCGCACGGTCTATAACATCGCCAAGCTCAACGAACGGCGCGGCGACTGGCGGACGGCGCTGTCCGGATTCGACGAGGTGATTGCCCGCGACCCCGGCTTTGTCGCGGCGCGCTGGGATCGCGCGCTGACGTTGCTGACCGGTGGCCGCCTCGCCGATGGCTGGCGCGAGTACGAGTGGGGCTTCGCAGTCGGCGAACGCGCGGTCCGGCAGTTGCCGGCGCCGCGCTGGAACGGCGAACCGCTAGCCGGCAAAACCGTGTTCGTCTGCGCCGAGCAGGGCGTCGGTGACCAGATCCTGTTTATCTCGTGCCTGCCGGATCTGATCGCTCGTGCCGGCCACTGTGTCGTCGAGTGCGAGGCGCGTCTGCTACCGTTGTTCGCACGGTCATTTGAGCAGGCGAGTTTTCTGCCTGCCGCCGCACCGCTGGACGCGTTAGCCCGGCCGGTCGATATGTTCGTGCCGATGGGTACGCTGCCCGGCCTGTTCCGGCCGGAGTTGGCTGCGTTTCCCGATCATCGCGGTTTTCTCAAGGCCGACCCGCAACGTGTGGCGTTCTAGCGGGAGCGTTACCGCCAGGTTGGCAATGGCCTCAAGGTCGGTATCTCCTGGCGTGGTGGACATCGGCGTTATTTTCGCACCAAGCGCTCCACGCGGCTGGAACAATGGCGTGAGGTGCTGACGACGCCGGGCGTGGACTTTATCGATCTTCAGTACGGTGACAGCCGCGCGGAAATCGCGGCGGTCTGCACACAGGGCAATATGGCGGTCCATACCTGGGACGATGCCGATCCGTTGCACGATCTCGACGATTTTGCCGCACAGGTGGCGGCGCTCGATCGGGTGATCTCGGTGAACAACACCACCGTGCATGTCGCCGGCGCGCTGGGCGTGCCGGTCTGGGTGATGTTGCCGCTCAATTCGGAGTGGCGCTGGCTGCGCGACCGCGCGGACAGTCCGTGGTATCCGTCGCTGCAGCTGTTTCGGCAGAGCACGCTGGGTGACTGGTCGCCGGTGTTCGCGGCCGTCGCCGCGCGGCTGGCGGGTGGTGTGTAGCGGTGTGGGATAAAATGGGGTCGGAGTGAACCTGCCCCACTTTCAGACATGCGCGCGTACCACGTAACCCAATGGATAGGCCGACACATAGAGCCCGACGCCATACGCGGTATGGGACATCAGGCTTCGCAGTCTGGCCTGAGCCGGGTTCGGGGTTTTGGCTGCGGCGATGCCAAGCCCAAAGCACGGCTGCATAACGAAATACGGGATGAGCACCGTACCGATACCCACCAGCAAGGCCGGCAACAGAGTCGGACGTGCAAGCCAGCCGCTGGCGGCCGGGATGATCAGTATAAGTGCATACGCCGCGCCAATAAGATAGTGCGCGATCCAGCCTGTCGTACATTCCGCTGTCTTTTTCGGGGCGGCGGCAATGCTGGTGTGTTTGAACGTGCCCGTTGGCATATGGCGTAGCCAGCGCCCGACAAAACAATAGTTGGGCAAAGCGATATTGAACGCGCGTCGCAAGATCAGCGCCCACAGATCCATAAACAGGGTTGCCCCCAGTCCGACAAGAATTGCACCGTAGATGTAAATATTTTCAGTACTCATAAATTAACCCTGTATATGTATTTGTGCCCGGCGCCGCAAAAAGAGGCGCGTCCTGGTGTGTGCCCGCTGATTTTCCGGGGTTCACTCTTTTCGACAACAGATCGCTACCGACTTGCGAACCAGCGGCGTAATGGCAACGATCGTCGGGAACGCTATAACAAATGCAAGCGTCCAGGCTTTCAGCCAGACACTAACGATTCCGTCGATCAGCCCGACGTTAAAAATCGAAATAACGAGCGACATGATGCTCGACATCAGCAATGACATAAAAAACGAAAACACATAAGCACTGTATTGTTGCGGGACCACTTTCCGTTCCTCCTTGCGAAACGCCTGTGTCAGGCGGTTTTTCTTTCAAAGATGTTTCCGGGCTCAAATATGCGTTTTGACAATACATAAATCAATTTGATATTTTGTATATCTATCATCATTAGTAATGATGTAACTCGGCGGGAAAACAGCGGGCATGAAAAGCCAGGAACTGACGCTTTTATATGTATTCGACGCCATCATGACCGAGGTGTCGGTCACCCGGGCGGCGGATCGGTTGGGAATGACCCAGCCCGCGGTGTCCAACGCCATCGCCCGCATGCGCGACTTCTGGCAGGACCCGTTGTTTGTCAAAAAAGGTCGCCAGATCGAACCCACTGCCTTTGCCCTCAGTCTGTGGGAGCAGGTTCATGACCCCATGCACCGGTTGTCCGCGGCGGTTGAGTCCAGCGTATTCGAGCCCGCCGAGTCGCGGCGCAAGTTTCGCGTCGCGCTGACGGACCTGTCCGTGGATATGTACTGGTTACCGCTTATGAGCAAGGTAGCCCGCCTTGCACCGATGGTGGACTTGTATGCCGTGCCGTTTACGCAGGCCGGCGCGGTGAATCAGCTGCGTGATGCCAGTATTGATCTGGCCCTGGGGCCGCGGGGGCAGCCTGATCGCAGCCTGCGTTCAAGTTTTCTTTTTGAAGGCCACTTCAAACTCGTCATGCGCAAGGATCATCCGCTGGCGGGCAAACCGGTTTCCATGCCGGATTTTCTGGCTGCCCGCCACTTGCTCGTGTCCCGGTCCGGCGAAGCCCGGGGTCATGTGGACAGGGCATTGCAGCGAGAGGGGCTGCGACGGCGGGTGGCGGTGACCGTGAATCATTTCGCGGCAGTGCCCGGGTTGTTAACCCACAGTGATCTGATCGCCATGGTTCCCCGGAGGCTGGCAGATAGTAGCCCGTTCCATTCCGAACTGTGGGTGACGGACTCACCCGTTGCTATCGATCCCACGCCCGTTTATCTGATGTGGCACGCCAGGCTCGACCGCGATCCGGGCCTGATCTGACGTCGCGGCGCGATGCGTGCATTTGGCTGAAGACAGCCGACAAGCACTTCTGCAATACTGTGATCGCTTGCATCGTGAATCTCCTTCGAGGTGGCGGAACCGGAAGGAATTAAAAAGCTCGCCATGCACGCTCGGTTTTTAATCGGCGATTATCCCGTAACTTGCTGAATTGTCACGCGGGTATGTGGGGAAACCTCAGGCTCTTCCCCCAATTTATTCGATGGTTCCACGTTGAGAGCGTTGCAGGATGCGGTGAACAACGTGAACCGCATCGTTCGCGATCGATGCGGTTCGTTTCCCGCCGCATCCTGCGGGACTACGGGCGTTGCACCCGCGCGCGCAGAATATCTCCGACAAGGATTGCGGCCGGATACAAAACCTCTTCCTCCGTTTGCGCATGCAGCGCCAGCTGATCGGCAAGCTGCTCCTGCCGAACCGCCTGTTCCGCACGGGCCGCCGCATGAAGTTTTTCCACCGCGGCACGGATACGGCCATGTTCCTCCAGCATCTTCGGCAATTCCACCCGGAGCGCATCGGTCATCGCGAGCGCCTCGGACCGTACCGCGTCCGACACCGGCGCGCTCGACGCAAGTGGCGCGAGCAATCCGAGCGGCGGCAAAGCAATCTCTTCCTCGCGCACGAAGTGCGGGTGCAACACCTCCGCAAGCTCGCGCGCTGCGACGCCCACTTCTCCGGGTGCATGGGTTGCCTCAATCAGCGCCGCGTGAATTTCCTCGTGTTCCATCTTGATGGACGGTGGAATGGCCATGATCGTGATTGGCATGACGGCCTCCGTTGTTTGCTCAGTCGGAGTTTCGGGAGAATCACACGCCGCCAGCGCGACAGCAAGCATTCCGATGAAGCAGTAATTCAGGTGTTTGCGATCCATGCAATCATCTCCGGTGGTAACGTCCAATTTAAGGGCTCTGACCGAATGGCAGTCAACGCAGGTCGTACCAGACCCCGCGGCCACTGCCGTGTTGATTCAGGGTGCCGCGTTCGACCAGCGCCCGGAAGTGCTGCTTGAGCGTATTGCGGCTGGCGCTGGTCAGTTTGATGGCCTCGCCGATGGTAATGCGACCATGCTCGCGGGCGAACTCGACAATCTGCAATGACAGCTCCGGCATAGCCGCGAGCACGATCTTCTCGCGCTCAACCTTCTTCGTAAGGCGCGCGACTTGCTCGGCCAGGGAGCGGAGGAAGAACATCAGCCACGGTTGCCAGTTCGGTGACTCCGTGCGGATCGTACCTTGCGTCTGGCGCAAGGCCACGTAGTAGGCTTCCTTGTTCTGCTCCACCACGCTTTCCAACGAACTGTACGGCACATAGGCATATCCGGCCTGCAAGAGCAGGAGCGTTGTCAGCACGCGGCTCAACCGCCCGCTGCCGTCCTGGAAGGGATGAATTTCCAGAAACACCACGATGCACAGAGCGATGATCAACAGCGGATGCAGCCGGGCCGTTTGCCGCTCCTGGTTCGCCCACGCCACCAGCTCCGTCATCAGGCGAGGTGTGTCGAATGGTGTGGCGGTCTGAAACACAATGCCGATCGGCGCGCCATGCTCGTCGAAGGCGGCGACGCTGTTCGAGTGGGTCTTGTAGTGGCCACGATGCCGGGTGTCCTTCTCGCTATATTTCAGAAGGATCTGGTGCAACTGCTTGATGTGGTTCTCGGTGAACGGAATGTCCTGCCACGACGAAAACACCATATCCATCAGCTCGGCGTAGCCGGCCACCTCCTGCTCGTCGCGGGTGGCGAAGGACTTGATCTCCAGGTTCGACAGTAAGCGCTCTACCTCCCGGTCGGACAGCTTGCTGCCCTCGATGCGGGTAGAAGAACCGATACTCTCGATGGTGGCGACCCGCCGCAGGGCTGACAGACGATCGGGCGCAAGCGTGCCCAACGCGCGCCAAGCCCCTTTGAACTCGTCGATCCTGGCGATGAGGCCCAGAATCTCCGGAGTGATCTGGAGGGTGTCGGTTCGCAGCATGAACCAATACTACACCCATTTACACCCATTCTCGAGTTGCACCCCCCGCTTAAACACTTATTTATGTCCAATCTGACGACGTTTGTGTGGCGGAGAAATCGCTGCAACTAAATGGGGTGAATAGCGGGGGTGCCTCAGGGGGCCTAGGTGAGCTAACGCCATTCGTCAGCCACGCCGATTTTTGGCGTCGGCTGGACGGACTTGTCCGATGCTGCCAGATTTAAGGGCTCCGACCCCAATGGCACTAGCCGCCGGTGACGCCCCTGGCGATGCGGTCGCCGATCTCCTTGTCGATGTTGCGCCAGTATGCGAACGCGCGCTGCAGCACGGGCTCGGAAACGCCGGCCTTGAGGTGCCCGACGACGTTGGCCACCAGTCGGTTGCGCGCCGCATCGTCCATGACTTTGCGCACCAGGGCGCCGGCCTGGCCGAAGTCGTCGTCGTCTTTGTGCAACGTGTAGGCGGCGCGGATGAACTCGCCGTCGGCTGCCCAGGTGGCCACCTCCGGATAGCGTTCGCCGTCCGCCTTCGGGCCGCCCTTCGAGTTCGGTGCGTATACGGGGTCCGACACGTTTTGGACCCGCATCGGCCCGTCCTTGCTGTAACTGTGCACCGGGCAATGAGGAGCGTTGACCGGGATCTGCTTGTAGTTGACCCCCAGGCGGTGACGGTGGGCGTCGGCGTAGGCGAAAAGCCGCCCCAGCAACATCTTGTCCGGGCTGACACCGATCCCCGGCACGAGGTTGTTCGGTTCGAACGCTGCCTGCTCGATCTCGGTATGGTAGTCAGTCGGGTTGCGGTTTAGCGTCAGGCGGCCGACCTCGTGCAGCGGGTAGTCGGCGTGCGGCCACACCTTGGTCAGGTCGAAGGGGTTGAAGCGGTAGGTCTTGGCCGCCTCGAAAGGCATGATCTGCATTCTCAGCGTCCAGCTGGGGTATTCACCCCGCTTGATGGCATCGAACAGGTCGCGCCGATGGTAGTCGCCATCCGTACCCGCCAGTCGGTCGGCCTCCTCCTGCGTGAGGAAGTCGTTGCCCTTGTCGGTCTTGAAGTGGTACTTCACCCAGAATCGCTCTCCTGCCGCGTTGACCCACATGTAGGTGTGGCTCGAGTAGCCGTTCATGTGGCGCCAGGTCTTCGGGATGCCGCGGTCACCCATCAGCAAGGTAACCTGGTGGGCCGACTCGGGCGACAGAGTCCAGAAGTCCCACTGCATGTCGTGGTCGCGGAGGCCGTTATCCGCACGACGTTTCTGCGAGCGGATGAAGTGCTGGAACTTCATGGGGTCACGGATGAAGAACACCGGAGTATTGTTCCCCACCATGTCGTAGTTGCCCTCGGTGGTGTAGAACTTGAGCGCGAAGCCGCGTGGGTCACGCCAGGTGTCGGGGCTGCCGCGTTCGCCGGCCACCGTGGAGAACCGGATCAACGTGTCCGTCTTCGTACCTGGCTGGAACACCGCGGCCTTGGTGTAGACGCTGACATCCTTGGTCACCTCGAAGTGCCCGAAGGCCCCGAAGCCTTTCGCGTGGGGCTGGCGCTCGGGAATCCGCTCCCGGTTGAAGTTGGCCATCTGCTCGATGAGGTAGTGGTCCTGCAGCAGAATGGGTCCATCGGGCCCGACGGTAAGCGAGTGTTCGTCGCTGGCAACCGGGATCCCGGCATCTGTCGTTGTGGGTTTTGGGTCGTCCTTTGTCATGCTAAATCTCCTTTGTAACCTCGGTTCGACCTGAGCGATGCGGCTAACGTTCCCATTCACGCGCGCGCGGCTTCCTGCGCGTCGCCTGCAATGGGTGGTTATGTGCCAATAGCCAGTTCATTGACGGCACCCTGGTCTGAAACCAAAAAGATGCGCTCGAAACAGTGGCTCAGACTGAGTTGGCGGCCAGCAAGTGCGTATGTGTCAGCGTCCGCTAGCCAATAGTCGTTTAGCACAGCGAGCCAAATGGGTGTAGACAACCCGCCACAAATGTCAGCCTTCGAGCGAATACGATCCTCGAGAATCAGGCGAGCGTTCAAGCCGATGTCGGCCGACGAATTCTTGTTGACCACGAACCCGGCGATTTTTTCCCGGATGGCCGTTGTTCGATGACCGAAACGGTAACCTTTGAACCTTCAATGTTCCGTTCTTCATTGAAACCTTGCTCTGGAGCCGCCGCAATTTGTGCAACCCACTCCGTCTGGAATTTAAGGGCTCTGACCCCTTAAAACTTGCGGAATCCCGTGCAATATAGTCCGCGATAGCCTCAAGGTCTTCTGTCGCCTCGGGTGACCACGCTACTTCGACGTCCATTTGCCGAGCTTCCTCTCCACCTCGTCCTGCGCTAGTGCGCCCTCGGCGGCGGCACGTTCGATTCCTCGGTGGATTTTCTCCACAACGTAGAGATGATACTGAACGTCCTCGATTGAGCAGTCATCCGGGAGTTTATCGAGAAGCGCTTTTACCTCTTCCTTCGCCGTGCTCATGGCACATCACCTCATTGATAAAACATGTAACTACCGACAGTTTCTGATACGCCAACCATACAGGATCGACGAACCACTGCGCCAGACGCGCGACCCGGGTGGGATGAAATTAAATCCGGGGCTTGCGGTGGTTGAATCTCCGCCATCCAAGACTACGCCGCGCTCCATCGAGGCTACACGCTAACATAGCGTGTTGGCGTCGTTCCCGATCGGTCGCAGGCCATCGAATAACTACCTTCTGGTGTCGGCAGAATGGAGCTTGGTGCGAATCCGACGTTCCATGTCTTCGTTCGAGATCACGCGCCCGGCGCGGGAGTCCTCCAGGCCGCGGTCGATCATGCGCTCGAAGGCGAGTTCCCCCATGATTTCCTCATAACTCGTATCTTCCGGCTGGGGCTAGATTACCGTGGTCATTTTCTCATTTACGCTTGACATATCACACTCCTGAGAAGGTGCGTATCGGGCGCAATTCGGGCCGGTGACGTATTGTACCCCGCATCCCGGGCATTCCTCCGTAGACCGCCTTAGTTTAAGGGCTCTGACCCCTTAAAACGCGCGGAAGCAGCCTTGAAGGGTATTGAAGGCAAGCGCCTGACCTACGGGCAAACTCGTTAAGGGTCAGGATGCCAGTTCCGCTCAGGAACTGGAGGACTTCAAACGGCTACTAAAGGCGGTCGAGTTCTTGCTCTGGCTGGACGGCAAATAGTGAGTTGCAAGTCCTTGAGATTCAGGACTATTATTACCTTGGCGGTCACCGCTCCTTTTTTGGGTCACTGATGTGTGCCTATAGGGCACTGTAACGGGCACGGTGCATGCAGTATGCATCGGTGCTGGACGGCTTCCACCGTCCACCCAAGGGAGGATCATCATTATGTTTATGGTGACCAAACGGGATAAGACCGTACATGTACGGTCCTATACCCGTGTTCGCTTTGGCCATACTGAGCACGTTCGTGCTCACTATCGGTCATTACCTAGGTAGTATTCGCGTACTAACTAGGTAACTGGACGGTGACCGCCACTTCTTTACTTCTTACCGCCCTTCGACTGCTTCTTGGACTTCCGCTTCTTCGGTTGCGGCGGAGTAGAAAGCAATGCTTTCACCGCTGCCTCAAATTCCTGATCTTTGACTGATTTCTGCCCGGATTTCGCCATGTCGTGCGGGGCTACCCAAGCCATATAAATGTATGGTACGTTTCGATTTGTCGTGAAAAAGCCCCGCGCTATGCGGGGCTCTCACGACAACCCCAACTTAGGTTCGGTAAGTGGGCCAACCAGTAGAACGTCCAAAACTCTACTGTCACCGTCCCGAATCTCAGTTGCTCAGGCGTCCAACCCCTGAGCGCGGGGTTTTTTCGTTTACGCGGGTGTAGCTCAATGGCAGAGCAGCCGTTTGCCCAAATGTGCCGACGCGAGTTCGATTCTCGTCACCCGCTCTTTCCATCAAGCTATCTGATATTAGATAGCAGACCGCGTAAGCAGAACTTACTAAAACTTTCTGTTTACCACAAGACAATTTGTCCCATTCTGCGCATGTTTGAGCAATTTTGCGTAACTCTGCATAACTGTGTCGCCGCTTTGTCAAGTATATAATTGCCGTTATAACACCCCACTTTGGGGTATTTCACGCAACGCCTACATTACAGAATCGCTGCCAGCCAGCGCCAGCCTGAAGATAGCACGGCATCGGAAAACAATAGCAGCTCAATCAGTTAAGCGCGCCGTTATCGGAGCGACGACTTGTCTTTTGCTGACTTCGCACGATTATGCGGCGCGGGGAAATACACCAAAATGTAATCTATCACGCAGTCGCCTCACGGTGCCAATGGATCGGGCCAGGTGTCGCCCGGACGGCATCAATTGAGGTTTTGAGTTGTCGGTAAGCCGAGTTTGCGCTGAGTTCCGTCGGATGCCGTGAGGAGCGAACCGCATCGTTCGCGACCGATGCGGTTCACGGCGTTCACCGCATCCTACGTGCTTGTCACCTGCAACGTGCAACTTGAAACTGCGCGGGCGTAGGCCGCGTTACGACACCTTCTCACCCGCGGCCTGGAGGTCAGCATGGTACGACGAGCGCACCATCGGGCCGCTGGCGACGCGGGTGAAGCCGAGTGACTCGGCGTACGCGCCGAGTTCGGCGAATTCTTCCGGCGGTACGAAGCGCATCACCGGCAGATGATGCTTACTCGGTTGCAAATACTGGCCGAGGGTCAGCATCGTGACGCCGTGCGCGCGCAGGTCCTGCAGCACGGGCTTGATCTCGTCATTGGTCTCGCCGAGGCCGAGCATCAGCCCGGACTTGGTCGGCACGCCTGGATGGGACTTGCCGAAGTGGCGCAATAAATCCAGCGACCATTGATAATCGGCGCCCGGCCGCGCCAGTTTGTACAAACGCGGCACGGTTTCCAGATTGTGATTGAAGACGTCCGGTAACGCGGCGCCGAGGCGCTCCAGTGCGATATCCATGCGGCCGCGGAAATCGGGTACGAGGACCTCGATCCTTGTTGTTGGCGTGGCCGCGCGTATCGCGGCGATGCACGCGACAAAATGATCGGCGCCGCCATCGCGCAGGTCATCGCGATCCACCGACGTCACGACCACGTAACGCAGACCCATGGCCTTGACGGTATTGGCGAGATTGACCGGCTCCTGCGCATCCAGTGGCTTGGGCCGGCCGTGGGCCACGTCGCAGAACGGGCAGCGGCGCGTGCAGATATCGCCCATGATCATGAAGGTCGCGGTGCCCTGGCCGAAGCACTCGCCGAGATTGGGGCAGGCGGCCTCTTCGCAGACGGTGTGCAGCCGGTTTTCGCGCAATATCGCTTTCAGTTGCAACACGGCCGGTGTGTTGGGCGAGCGTGCGCGTATCCATGCCGGCTTGCGCAGCGGCGTGACGGTCGGTTCGATCTTGATACGCAGCCGCGCCGTCTTGTCCGCGCCGCGCTTGCCGCCGCTGGTGGTGGCAATGAGTTCCGGCGGGTTCGCCGGGTCGGGTTTTTGCTCAACGTCAGCCATGGGTAGCCTGCGGGTGCATCGGTGAATTCGGGGCCGGGTCATCAAGTGTCAGCGGCGCAGTATAGCGCACCGTCGCATAGCCGGCGCGCGTCTTGAACTGCCGGACCAGCGCATCGGCCACGACGGCGAGGTCGCCGGGTCCGCCCAGCGCGGATATCTGGGTCACGCCCAATCCCGGATAACCGCACGGGTTGATCGCCTCGAACGGCGCCAGATCCATCGCGACGTTGAGGCTGAGGCCATGATAACTACAACCGCGCCGGACGCGCAGCCCGAGTGCGGCGATCTTCTGCGCGTTGACGTAAACACCGGGCGCGTCGCGGCGCGCGCTGCCCGTGATGCCGTAGCCGGCCAGTACGTCGATGACGACGTTCTCGATCAGGTGGACGAAAGGACGTACACCCAGGCCCAGCCGTGACAGGTCGCACAGCAGATAGGCGACGAGCTGCCCCGGCCCGTGATAGGTGATCTGGCCGCCGCGATCGCTCGCGATCACCGGGATATCCGTCGGGCGTAACAGGTGTTCCATTTTAGCGGAACGTCCCAACGTATAGACCGGCGGATGCTCGATCAGCCACAACTCGTCCGGCGCGGCGGGTGTTCGCTGGTCGGTAAACGCCTGCATCGCGCGCCATACCGGCGCGTAGTCGGCGCGCAGCAGCGGACGGACGACCAGCTCGGTAACAGCTTCGCAGGTGCGCGCGCTGCTCATCATCAAAGCACCATCAAGGTACGGTCGGAGCCGGTCAGCTCGCGGTACAACGCATCCAGTTGTTCCTGACTGCTTGCCTCGAAGGTGACGGTGATCGACACGTAGTTACCGTTGCGACTCAACTGTGAGCGCACCGCGCCTTCGGTCAGGCCGGGCACGTGGCGTCGCACGATCTCGACGACATAGGCATCGAAATCCGCGGCGGCCTTGCCCATCACCTTGAGTGGAAACTGACACGGAAATTCGAACAGAGAGATCATCAGGACGGATCATGGCAGCGGTGATTACGGCAGCCGATTATAGCGCAAGCGCCGCGCGGGGATGACGGGCTACCGGGTGGCGGATGCCCGGAACGGCGCATCACAGCGTCTGTTTGAATTGCTGGTACAAGGCCAGCACCCGCGTCCACAGCGGCCCCGGCCGGCCGTTGCCGACCGGCCGGCCGTCGAGGACGGTGACCGGCAGTATCTCGCGTGTCGAGCTGGTCAGCCAGATCTCGTCGGCCGCGACCAGTTCGTCACGGCCGATGTCGCGCTCCGCGCAACGAATGCCGTTAGCACGCGCCAGATCCAGTATCACATCGCGTGTGATCCCGGGCAGCAGGTGCGGACCCTTGGGCGGGGTGACCAGTGTTTCCCCGGTCACCACAAACACGTTACTGGCCGCGCCTTCGGTGACCAGACCATTCTTGGTCAGGATCGCCTCGATACATCCGGCGTCGATCGCCTGCTGGCGCAACAGGATATTGGCCAGCAACGTAATCGCCTTGATGTGGCAGTACTGCCAGCGGATATCCTCCAGCGTCAGTGCGGCGACTCCGGCCAGCATGTCCGCGGTCGGCTTCTTCAGCGGGCTGCTGGTGACAAACACCGTCGGCACAGTCGGGTTGGGGAACGCGTGATCGCGCGGCGCAACACCGCGCGTGATCTGGACGTATACCGATTGATCGCCGTTGCCGTTCTGATCGACTATCTCGCCGATGATTTTTTGCCATTGCCGTGCGGCGAGCGGATTATCGATGCGTATCGCCGCCAGGCTGTTGCCAAGGCGGTCGAGATGCTGCGCCAGGCGGAAGGCCCGGCCGTTGTATACCGGTATGACTTCATAGACGCCGTCGCCGAAGATAAAGCCGCGATCCATGACCGGGATACGCGCGTCGGCGAGCGGCAGGAATTCGCCGTTAAGATAGCAGGTCGAGGTCGGTATGTTCATCGTCGGGGATTCTATGCCAATGATTAAGCGGGCGGGTTATCGTGGGCCTGGCGCCGCTGTTACTGGAACAATAACAGCGTTGCATCGGTCAACCGTTGCCACCAGCCGCCTTCGGCGATCTCCTGCAGCGCCAGCAATGGCCGCTGCGCGATATTGTCGCCGTCCAGGGTCACGTTGACCAGGCCAAGTGGCTGCCCCTTTGCCGCAGGCGCCATAATCAGACTGTTGATGCTCAGCGATGCCTGAATATCCTTGTAACGGCCCTGCGACACCGTGACGTAGAGATCGTCGCTCAGACCCAGCGGCACTTCCTCTTCGGCGCCCTTGTAGATGCGGGTTCTCGCCAGTTCCTTGCCGCTGTCATAGAGCTTGTGGGTCTCGAAGAACCGGAAGCCGTAATTGAGCATTTTCTGGCTTTCCTCGGCACGCGCGTTCTCGCTGGAGGTGCCGAGCACGACGGAGATCAGGCGCATGTTGTCACGTTGTGCCGACGTGATCAGGCAGTAACCGGCCGATTCGGTATAGCCGGTCTTGACGCCGTCGACGGACTGGTCGCGCGCCAGCAGTTTGTTGCGGTTGTGCTGCGTAATCCCATTGAAGGTGAAACTCTGCACCGAATACCACTTGTAGTGTTCAGGAAAATTCCGTATCAACGCCCGTGTTAACAGGCCAAGGTCGCGCGCGGTCGTATAGTGATTGGCGTCAGGCATGCCCGAACTGTTCGCGAACAGGCTCGCCGTCATCCCGAGCCGGGCGGCGTGAAGGTTCATCATGTTGACGAACGCGTCTTCACTGCCGGCGATGTGCTCGGCGAGCGCTACGGTTGCGTCGTTACCCGATTGAATGATCATGCCCTGCAGCAGGTCCTCGACCGACACGCGATTATTGACCTCGACGAACATGCGCGACCCTTCCATGCGCCAGGCCTTCTCGCTGATCAGCACATTGTCCTGCAGCTTGATGTTGCCCAGGCGCAGCTCGTCAAAGACGATATAGGCCGTCATCAGCTTGGTCAGGCTTGCCGGCTCCACGCGGTCGTCGGCGTTTTTCTCGGCAATCGTCTGGCCGCTGAGGAAATCCAGTAGCAGAAACGCCCGCGCCTCGCTGCCCGGCGGCGTCGGTACCGGGCGCGGTGCGGCAAGTGCATTGCAGGCGAACACGGCCAGCAAGGCAATCAGGCTGGCCGGGCGGCGCAGCCGGCGCAGGACGGCGGAATGATGATAGGTGCGGAATGACTCCATGACTTTCCTTCTTGGTCGCAGTGAGAACAGAAACCCCGGCGGGATGGCCGCTGCGTGCGTCGGCACGGCTATTTTACCGTTGATTCCGCCGCAAATGTAACCGCCCGGCGACGATCAATCGGCGACGACGCGCGGGGCCTCGATGCCGGATTCGGTCAGTATCGCGGCAATCTTGTCGGCTTCCGCCACGCTGGAGATCGGGCCGATCCGGACACGGTAATAGGTGCGCTGCGTCGCGACGCCTTCGGCGATGTGCGCGCCGACCGGCAACGCGCGGTTGACGCGATCCAGCATCCGCTCCGCCTTGTCGCGCGTGGTGTAGGAGCCGACCTGCAGATAGACGTTGGCGTGCTGGCCAGGCGCCTGGCCAGCCGGCAGCGGTGTTTGCGGATGGCGCGGGTCGAGGGCGCGTATTTCGACGAAACCGGTGCCCTTGGCGATAATGCCAAGCCTGGTCGCCGCGGTGAATGACAGATCGATAACGCGGTTCTTGGCGAACGGCCCGCGATCGTTGACCTTGACGATCACCGAGCGGCCGTTCTCGAGATTGGTTACCCGGGCGTAGGTCGGCAGCGGCAGGTTTTTGTGCGCGGCCGTCATCGCATACATGTCGTAGGTTTCGCCGCTCGACGTGCGCTGGTTGTGGAACTTGGTGCCATACCACGAGGCGATGCCCTGCTCGACAAACCCGTCGCTGACCTCCATGACGTGGTAACGCTGGCCGAAGACCTCGTAGGTCGGCGGGTTGCCGTATTTGCTGCGCGGTTCGACGCGCGGTACCGCGTCGGGGATCGCGTTGACATCGGTCGGCCGGGCCGGGGCCCCGTCCTGTTTTTCAAAGACCGGGGTGGCGCAGGCGCTCAGCAACAGCAGGCCGGCAGGCAATACTATCCGGCTGATCTGGCTGAACCGGCGGCTGATCGGTGAACGGATGGTCGTCATGACAGCGCGTGCGACTGGCCTGGCCCGGGGGGATTACTTTGACCGGGCATTCAACGCGCCAGGACGCTGGCTGCGAATTTCTTGACTCAGTTGATAGACGGCCATCGCGTATAGCCGGCTGCGGTTATAGCGCGTGATCACGTAAAAATTGTCGAGACCGAGCCAGTGCTCGACCCCGTTTTCGGTCTCCAGTTCGATCAGTGCCGCGAGCGCATCGGGAGGCAGGGTGTCGCTGGCGGTGACTCCCTGGGTCTGAAGTTGTGCCAGCGAGGTGTGTGGCTTGAGGTCTTGCGCAACGAGTTCCTTGTAGGCGTTGCCCTGCACCCGCGCGCGGCTGGCAACCGGTTCGCCCGGTTTCCAGCCATGCACGTGAAAATAGTTCGCGACGCTGCCGATGGCATCGGCGGTGCTGTTCCACAGGTCACGCTTGCCGTCGCCGTCGAAATCGACCGCGTAATGCCGGTAGCTGCTGGAGATAAACTGCCCTTGCCCCATCGCGCCCGCGTAGGAGCCCTTGATCGACAGTGGATCGGCGGCTTCCTCCCTGGCCAACAGCAGGAACTGCTCGAGTTCCCCGCGGAAAAACGCGGCCCTGGGCGGATAGTCGAATGCCAGCGTTGCCAGCGAGTCCATCACGCGGTAGCGTCCGGTGCTGGCGCCGTAACGTGTCTCGACGCCGATAATCGCCGTGACGATTTCCGGCGGCACCCCGTATACCTGCTCGGCCTTGTCCAGCAGCGCCGCATGCTGGTTCCAGAATTCAACACCGCCGCTGATGCGTTGCGTATTGAGAAAAATCGGGCGGTATTGATGCCACGGTTTGGCCTCGGCCGGCCGGGAGATCGCATCGATGATGTCCTGGCGTCGCTCGGTATTGTCGAACAGTGTTTTGAGTGACTGGCGTTCGAAGCCGTGCCGCGTCACCAGCTCGTCAATAAATGTCTGGATATCCGTACGGTTCGTGAATCCGTCGGCGGTGACCGCGCCCGCGCAGGACATGACGGAAATCGCCAGTATCGGGATAAACTTTCGGATGTGGCTCATGGTCAGGCGCCTTCGATCAGGTTGGCAACAGTTTTCTGTGCGTATGAATGGACATCAGGATACCGAAAGCGACCAGATGGGTCACCATTGCCGTGCCGCCAAAACTGATCAGCGGCAGCGGAATGCCGACCACCGGCAGCAGGCCGACGACCATGCCGATATTGACGAAAACGTAGACCGAAAACGTCAGCACCAGGCTGCCGCTCAGCAGGCGCGTGAAGGTATCCTGCGCCTGCGTGGCGATCAGCAGGCCGCGCAGCACGATAAAAAGATAGAGCGTCAGCAGCAACAGGATGCCGAACAGACCGAATTCCTCGGCAAACACGGCGAAAATAAAATCCGTCGATCGCTCCGGCAGGAACTCGAGGTGCGCCTGCGTGCCGTTCAGCCAGCCCTTGCCGAAGATACCGCCCGAGCCGATCGCGATCTTCGACTGAATGATATGGTAACCGGCGCCGAGCGGATCGGATTCGGGATCGAGCAGCATCCACACGCGGTTGCGCTGATAGTCGTGCATCAGATACCAGATCACCGGAATACTCGCTCCGATCAGCACGCCCAGCGCGGTGATCAGCCGCCAGGAAATGCCGGCCAGCAGCAAAACGAAAGCGCCTGACGCGGCGACCAGGATGGCGGTGCCCAGGTCCGGTTGCCGCGCGATCAGCAGTACCGGAATGATCACCAGGGCGCACGCGATAAACAAATGCCGTGCCGATGGCGGCAGCGGGCGATCGGCGAGATACCAGGCGACCGTCATCGGCAGCGCGAGCTTCATCATCTCCGACGGCTGAAAGCGCATGAAGCCGAGGTCCAGCCAGCGCTGCGCACCCTTGCCGATATCGCCGACGACCAGCACGGTTGCCAGCAACAGCAGCCCGGCACCGGCGAACCACGGCGCCCAGCTGGCGTAGTGGCGCGGGTTGATCTGCGCGACGACGAGCATCAGCACGCAGGCAATCGTCAGCCGGCTGCCCTGTTTGATGATCACGTCGCTGTCCTGTCCGCCCGCGCTGTAGAGTATTACCAGTCCCGTCAGCGACAGCAGCAGCAAGCCGATGAATAACGGTACGTCGATATGCAGACGCCGGACCAGCGTGCGGTAGTGACGTGATTCGGACCAGCCTGAATGATAGCGGGGATCGGTTTCCATTACGTCGCACCCGGTTGCAGGAATTTGTCCATAACCGCCCGTGCCACCGGGGCCGCGGCCAACCCGCCGCTGCCGCCGTTCTCGACGATCACCGCGATCGCGATCTGCGGATCGCCGGCGGGCGCGAACGCGATAAACATCGCGTGATCGCGTAGCCGCAGGGCCACCTCTTCCTTGACGTATTTCTCGTCTTCCTTCAGACCGAAGACCTGCGCGGTGCCGGTTTTGCCGGCAATCCGGTACGGCGCGTTTTTGCCGATGCCGTAGGCCGTACCGCGCGGATTATGGGCGGCTTCCTGCATGGCGTCGATGATGGTCTCCCAGTTCGCGGCCTTGACGATTGGCAGCGGCTCCTCGCGTACCGGCTCAACAATAGCCGGTTGCTCGCTGCCGAGACTCTGTATCGCATAGGCGAGGCGCGGACGGACCGATGCACCCCGGTTGGCAAGCGTGGCGGTCATGTGTGCCAGTTGCAAGGGCGTTGCCAGCATAAAGCCCTGTCCGATGCCGGTAATGATGGTTTCGCCAGGAAACCAGGGCAGGCGATGGGTGGCGCGCTTCCAGTCCCGCGACGGCATCAGGCCGGCAACTTCACCGGCGATATCAATGCCGGTGCTCCGGCCGAAACCGAAACGGCTCATGAACTCGTACATTCTGTCGATGCCGAGAGTATGCGCCAAATCGTAAAAATACACGTCACAGGATTGGTAAATCGCCTTGCTCAGCGTTGTTATGCCGTGACCTTCGCGCCGCCAGTCGCGGTATCTTCTGTCGTCCCCCTCCAGCGCGTACCAGCCCGGACAGAAGGTCTGATTGCGTGCGTTGATCACGTTGTATTCCAGTCCGGCGAGGCCGATGAACGGTTTGATCGTCGAGCCTGGCGGATACTGGCCGCGTACGATGCGGTTGAAGAGCGGGTGGTCGGGTGACTGGGCGAGTTTGTCGTAGTCCTTTTGCTCGATGCCATTGACGAACGGATTCGGATCGAATCCCGGCAGGCTGGCAAATGCGACGATCTCCCCGGTCTTCGGTACGATGGCGATGACCGCACCGCGATTATCACCCAGCGCGGCCTCCGCAATGCGTTGCAGATCCGCGTCTATCGTCAGATACAGATTGCCGCCCGGCGTCGGCAGCGTGCGCTCGAGCACGCGTATCACGCGACCTTGCGCGTTCGTTTCGACGGCCTGATGGCCGACGGTGCCGTGCAGTACGCCTTCATATTGCTTCTCGACACCGGTCTTGCCGATATGGCTGGTACCGCTGTAATTAGCAAGATCCAGGCGCTGGAGTTCATCTTCGTCGATCCGGCCGATATAGCCGATGGCATGAACGCCGAGCGCGCCGAGCGGGTAATCGCGCATCAGACGTGCCGCTATCTCGACACCGGGAAAGCGGTGACGGTTGACCGAGAAGCGTGCGACCTCCTCGTCATTGAGGCGCAGCCGCAGCGGGATCGCCTCGAAACGCCGCTTTATTGCAAACCGGTTGCGGAAGCGCTCGAGATCGTTGTCGGTGATCCGGATCAGTTTAGCGAGCGCCTGCAGGGTTGCCTCCAGGTCCGCAACGCGCTCCGGGGTGATTTCAAGACTGAACGATGGCAGGTTCTGCGCCAGCAGTGTGCCGCGGCGATCATAGATCAGGCCGCGTGTCGGTGGAATCGGCACGATGTCGACGCGGTTCTTGTTCGACAGGGTGGTGTAATACTCATGGCCGACGACCTGCAGATAGATCAGGCGCGCGACGACGATCAGTGACAGCACGACGATGACCACGCCGGCGACAACCACGCGGTTGTTGAACAGGTGCGATTCACGCAGGTAGTCCTTGATGGTGATCCGTTCTCGCATCAGGGGGCCTGTGTCAGTTCAGGGTCGGCGGGTCGCGTCGCGACCGGGATATGCTGCCGGGGGTAGGTTTGCGTCGGCACGTCGTGCTAGGTCACGCGAAACCGCCGCCGTACGCCGCGCAACAACAAAAACATCGTCGGCCAGATCAGCATACTAACGAGCGGTGATATCCAATACAACGCGCCGTGCATCGGTTGTCCGGTAAAGCCGTTCACCCAGGCCATCAGCAGTTTGTGGAACGCGATCAACAACAGCACGGTCAGCGCCTGTTGCCACAGCGGGAAATTGCGGATGCGGCGGTGCAGCTTCTGCGACAGAAAGGCAACCACCGACAGTCCCATGGCGTGCTGACCCAGCACGGTGCCGACCAGCACATCGAGCATCAGGCCGGCACCGAAGCCGACGAAGACCCCGACGCGGTGGGGCAGCGCGATACACCAGTAGACAAGCACGATCGCAACCCACTCCGGCCACAGGTAACCGGCCCAGCCCGGCAACGGCACGATCGTGACCAGCAGTGCGACGACAAAGCTCAGCACGATTATCCAGCCGCCGTTACGCCGCACCAGCATTACGGACTGCCCGGCGTCGGCGTCGTGCCGGCGGGCGGCGTCGCGCTGCCTTCCGGCGCGGTGTTGCACGACGTATCGTCCGGTGCGCAGGGCGCGTCGCCGGCCGCGGTCTCGGCAGACGACCAGACCAGCAACACCTCGCGGCTTTGCTCGATGCTGGCCATGGGTTCCGCGGCAACCTGGGCGAACCGCTCACGTGGATCCGGCAGGAACGCGGTCACGCGCGCCACCGGGTAACCGGGCGGAAACCGGCCGCCCAGCCCGGAGGTGACCAGCAGGTCGCCCACCTTGATGTCCGCGGTATTCGGTACATGCATCAGCTCCAGCCGGTCGGTCTCGCCGGTACCGACGAGTACCGCGCGCAGGCCGTTGCGATTGATCTGGATCGGCAGTGCGTGGCTCGGATCGGTGATCAGCATCGCGATACTCGACAACGGTCCGACGTGTATCGTCTGACCGATGACGCCGTGGGCGTCGACCACGGTCTGGCCTTCGATGACACCGTTACGGCTGCCCTTGTTGATGACGATCCGGCGGGTGAACGGGTCCAGGTCTACGGCGAGTAACTCGGCGATGAGCACGCGTTCGTTAATCTTGAACGAAGAATCCAGCAACTCGCGCAGCCGCATGTTCTCGCTTTCCAGTGTCGCCAGTTTCTGCAGCCGCACATTGAGCAGCAGGTTCTGCGCGCGCAGGCCGGTATTGTCCGCCTGCAGGGTCTGGCGTGTCGTCAGGCTTTCATCCACCCAGGTACCGACGGTGCGCGGCAGATTGACGATAAGCTGTAATGGATACGCGACCACCGACAGTGCGTCACGGACGCTTTCGAGGTGATTCTGCCGGTAGTCGAGGATGATCAGCGAGGTGGCGGCCAGCAACGCGAGAATCAGGCGCGCGGTGATGGAGGGACCCTGAATAAAGAGAGGATTGATAACTCACCTCTTGAACAGTCTGTTCGTCGCCGGTTGATCGAGGCCGGCGCGCGCGTGCCGGTCTGGCTGGCGGTCGTCACTCAACGCAAACAGAGTCGCCGCCTCTTTCGTCGATCGTTTCCAGAACCTTGCCGCCGCCGCGGGCGACGCAGGTCAGCGGATCTTCCGCTACCACCACCGGCAGGCCTGTTTCCTCGGAAAGCAGCCGGTCAAGGTCGCGCAACAACGCGCCACCGCCGGTCAGTACCATGCCCCGTTCGGCGATGTCGGCGCCCAGTTCGGGCGGCGTCTGCTCCAGCGCCGTTTTTACCGCACCGATGATGCCGGCCAGCGGTTCCTGCAGTGCTTCGAGTACTTCATTACTGTTGAGCGTAAAGCTGCGCGGCACACCCTCGGCGAGATTGCGTCCGGTCACTTCGATCTCACGCACTTCATTGCCGGGATAGGCGGAACCGATCTCATGCTTGATGCGCTCGGCCGTCGCTTCGCCGATCAACGTGCCGTAATTACGTCGCACGTAGTTGACGATCGCGTCATCGAAACGGTCGCCACCGATGCGCACCGATGCCGCGTACACAATGCCGTTGAGCGACAGCACGGCGACCTCGGTGGTGCCACCGCCGATATCGAGCACCATCGAGCCGCTGGCTTCGTCGACCGGCAGGCCGGCGCCGATCGCCGCGGCCATCGGCTCCTCGATCAGGTACACCTCGCGCGCACCGGCGCCGGCGGCGGACTCCTTGATTGCGCGCCGCTCCACCTGCGTCGAGCCGCATGGTACGCAAACCAGCACGCGTGGACTCGGCCGGAAAAACTTGTTCTCGTGCACCTTATTGATAAAGTACTGCAGCATTTTCTCGGTGACGGTGAAATCCGCGATCACGCCGTCCTTCAGCGGACGGATTGCCTGGATATTGCCGGGCGTGCGCCCGATCATCAATTTTGCTTCGGCGCCGACGGCAGCGATGCTTTTCGGGCCGCCGGGTCCGCGGTCATAGCGTATCGCCACGACCGACGGTTCATTGAGTACGATGCCTTTGTCACGCACATAGATCAGCGTGTTGGCGGTGCCGAGATCGATCGACAGGTCGTTGGAGAAATATCCCCGAAGCTTCTTGAAAACCATACGTAAGATCGTCCAGATTTATAGAGGAATGCTCGATTCAATTTAACAGCCCGGGAGCGCCCCGGACAAGGTAGCCGTGTATAATACTCTCCGCCGGATGTATCGGCCAACTTTATCGGAGTTTGACGAATGAGTCTTGAGCGTTCGGACGTGGAAAAAATCGCCCATCTGGCCCGGCTGGCGATTGACCGTGACGCGGTCCCGCAATACGCGCGCGATCTCTCGAATATTCTCGGGTTGGTTGAACAGATGAACCGTGTCGACACCGACGACATCAAGCCGCTGGCGCATCCGCTTGATGCCGTGCAGCGGCTGCGCGCCGACCGGGTGACAGAGACCGATGAACGTGACCGGTTCCAGTCCATTGCGCCGGCGGTCGAGGCGCACCTGTATCTGGTCCCCAAAGTGATTGAATAACCGGCATGGACGGTCGGCCGGGTGATCCCGAACGAGCGCCCGCCGATATTGCCCGGAATCGAGCATGCATAACAAGAGTATTGTCGAGCTGTCGCAGGCGCTGCGCGCCGGAAAGTTTTCCAGCGTCGAGTTGACGCGGCATCTGCTAGCGCGCATCCGGCGACTGGACGGGCGTCTTAACAGCTTTGTTACCGTCACCGATGAGCGGGCGCTTGCGCAGGCGCGCGCCGCGGATCAGCGGCTTGCCAAAGGGAGCGCCGGCCCGTTGACCGGCATCCCGGTAGCACAGAAGGATATTTTCTGTACCGCCGGCATCCGCACCAGTTGCGGTTCGCGCATGCTGGACAATTTTATCGCGCCCTACGACGCCACCACGGTGGAGAAATTCAACGCCGCCGGTGCGGTACTGCTCGGCAAGACCAATATGGACGAATTCGCAATGGGTTCGTCGAACGAAACCAGTTTCTACGGACCGGTGCGCAATCCGTGGGATCTTGCCGCGGTGCCGGGCGGGTCGTCCGGCGGTTCGGCGGCGGCGGTGGCGGCGCGGTTCGCGCCAGGCGCGACCGGCACCGATACCGGCGGCTCGATACGCCAGCCCGCCGCGTTGTGCGGTATCACCGGCATCAAGCCGACCTACGGCCGTGTTTCGCGTTACGGCATGATTGCGTTTGCGTCGAGTCTTGACCAGGGCGGCGTGATGACGCGCAGCGCCGAAGATGCCGCCGTCATGCTCGGCGTCATGGCCGGATACGATCCGCGCGATTCCACCAGCGTCGACCGGCCGGTGCCGGATTATACGAAGACACTGGCCGAACCGTTACAGGGTCTGAAAATCGGTCTGCCACGCGAATACTTCGGTGACGGACTCGATAGTGGTGTCGCCGGTGTTATTGATGCCGCGCTACGGGAATACCGCAAGCTCGGCGCCGAGGTGGTGGACATCAGTCTGCCGAACAGCGCGCTGGCCGTGCCGGTTTACTATGTGATCGCGCCGGCCGAATGCTCGTCGAATCTGTCGCGTTTTGACGGCGTGCGTTTCGGCCATCGCTGTGACAAGCCACGGGATCTCGAGGATCTTTACAAACGCTCGCGCGGCGAGGGGTTTGGCGCCGAGGTCAAGCGCCGCATCATGATCGGCACCTACGTGCTGTCGGCCGGCTATTACGATGCCTATTACCTCAAGGCACAGAAGATCCGGCGCTTGATGAGCCAGGATTTCAGCGACGCCTTCAGGAAGGTCGATGTGATCATGGGGCCGGCATCGCCGACGGTGGCCTTCAACATCGGCGAAAAGACCGACGATCCGGTGACGATGTACCTGTCCGATATCTACACGATCGCGGTGAATCTGGCCGGCCTGCCCGGCATGTCGATACCGGCTGGCTTTTGCGCCAGCCGGCCGGTCGGTCTGCAGATCATCGGCAATTATTTTGACGAGGCGCGCCTGCTGAACATCGCCCATCGGTACCAGCAGGTCACCGACTGGCATACGCGCGCGCCCGCGGAATTTGGCGAGTGAGGCCGTAGTCATCATGGAATGGGAAACCGTCATCGGGCTGGAAATACACGTCCAGCTGGCCACGCAGAGCAAGATCTTTTCCGGCGCGGCGACTGCGTATGGCGCGCCGCCGAACACGCAGGCCTGCGCGGTCGATCTCGCCTTCCCCGGCGTACTGCCGGTGCTGAACGAGGCGGCCGTGCGCATGGCCGTGAAGTTCGGTCTGGCGGTCAACGCGAATGTCGCGCGCCGTTCGGTGTTTGCGCGCAAAAACTACTTCTATCCCGATCTGCCCAAGGGCTACCAGATCAGCCAGTACGAACTGCCGGTCGTCGAGCATGGCACGCTCGAGGTGCAGCTCGGTGACAACGAGAGCAAGACGATAGGCATCACGCGCGCGCATCTGGAAGAGGACGCCGGCAAGTCGCTGCATGAGGACTTTCACGGTCTGACCGGCATCGATCTGAACCGCGCCGGCACGCCGCTGCTGGAGATCGTCTCCGAGCCGGACATGCGCTCCGCCGCCGAGGCCGCCGCTTACATGAAGAAGATCCACACGCTGGTACGTTACCTCGAAATATCCGACGGCAACATGCAGGAAGGTTCGTTCCGTTGCGACGCGAACGTCTCGGTGCGCCCGCGGGGGCAGGCGACGTTCGGCACGCGCGCCGAGATCAAGAATCTCAATTCGTTCCGCTATATCGAGCGTGCGATCAATCACGAGATCGAACGGCAGATCGCGCTGATTGAAGGTGGCGGCACGGTTATCCAGGAAACCCGGCTGTACGACTCCGCGGCCGACGAGACGCGCCCGATGCGCAGCAAGGAACAGGCGAACGATTACCGCTATTTCCCCGATCCCGATCTGCTGCCGGTCGAGATCAGCGAGGAATTTATCGAGCAGGTGCGCCAGACGTTACCGGAGTTGCCCGACGAGAAGCGCGGCCGGTTTGTCTACGAGTATGGCCTGACGCCCTACGAGGCAGGCGTGCTGACCGCGAGCCGCGAACTGGCCGATTTCTTCGAGGCGACCGAAAAAACCTCCGGCGGTGACGCCAAGCTGTCCGCCAACTGGGTCACCGGCGAGTTGCTGGGGGCGCTGAACAAGTACGGGCTCGATGTCACGCAGAGCCCGGTCACCGCGGCGATGCTGGGGGGGATGATCCGGCGTATCGCCGACAACACGATTTCCGGCAAGCTCGCCAAGCAGGTGTTCGAGGCGATGTGGAACGGCGAGGGCGATGCCGATGCGGTGATCGCGGCAAAAGGCCTCACCCAGGTGACCGATACCGCGGCGATCGAACAGGTTATTGATGAGGTGATGCAGCAGAACCCGGAACAGCTGGCCGCCTATCGATCGGGCAAGGACAAGCTGTTCGGCTTTTTCGTCGGCCAGGTAATGAAGGCGACGCAGGGCAAGGCGAATCCCGGCCAGGTCAACGATATCCTCAAAAAGAAGCTGTCGGGCTGATCGGGCGCAACGGCGTCAACCGATTTCAAGTTCTGCCGCCAGTACGCTGTTGTCTCTGATGTAGTACCCACGCAAGTCCAGCACGCCTTTCGTGACGAGCGATACGATCAGATAAAGCGTATCGGGATAATTCGCGGCGTCGCGATCGATAGCCGACGGCACCGCCGGTGACGTCGGATGCGAATGGTAGATTGCGAACAATTCCTCGCCGTGTTCACGCATGGCGCGCAGCGCATCGATCTGGCCGCGCGGATCCATGTCGTAGCGGGTGGCCGGTTCGGCGGCGATATTGGCGACCGGGTAACAACGCTCCGGAATACCGCCGCTGCTGCCGATCAGTCCGCATACCTCGGCATTCCCCGCCAGCTGCGCGTGATTAAGCAACTGATTAACGAGGGCGCGCGGTAGCCTGACAGCCGTCGTTCTTGAGCGTGGTGTCGAGTCGGTAGTCATAAATCGAATAGCGCCATGGTAACGCGCTCGCTGCCGGCGCCATCGTTGACGGTCTCGATGCCGCGGTAGCCGCGGCCCGCCAGCAGCGACCTGACAGCATCGCCCTGCCGGTAGCCGTGCTCCAGCAGCAGCCAGCCGCCGGGTTCGAGATGCCGGGGCGCCGTCGTGATGATCGCGCGCAGGCCGGCGAGTCCGTTGTCCGCGGCGATCAGCGCGGTGGGTGGCTCGAAACGCAGCCCGTCCTGTTGCAGATGCGGGTCGTCCGGTGCGACATACGGCGGATTCGATACGATGACTGCAAAGCGCCCTCCGGCCAGCGGTTCGAACCACGAGCCTTCGACAAAACGGATGTTGCCGACACCCAGTCGCGCCGCGTTCTCCGTTGCCACGTCGAGTGCGGCCCGCGAACAGTCCGTCGCGACGACCTGGCAGTGCGGCCGTTCATGCGCCAGCGCCAGGGCAATCGCGCCCGAACCGGTACCAATATCCGCCGCCGTCACCGTGACATCCCGCGGCATTCTGGCGAGCGCCTGTTCTACCAGCAATTCGGTTTCCGGACGCGGCACCAGCGTCGCGTTCGTTACGCGCAGCGGCAATGACCAGAATTCCTGCTGGCCCAGCAGATAGGCGACCGGTTCGCCGGCGGCGCGGCGCGTGATCATTGCGTCGAACCCGGCGGCGGCGGCCGAACTGACCTGCCGGTCCGGCCAGGTGCGCAACTGCGTGCGCGATATGCCGAGCGCCGCGGCAAGCAACAGTTCCGCGTCCAGTCGCGGCGTAGCGCTGACGGTGATTCGCGCGGCCGCCTGTGCCAGCGCGGCGCTGACGGTCTGCAGGTTTCCGGCCGTCAGTGGCACCATCATCTATACGCCCAGTTCGGCCAGCAGTTCGGCCTGATGCTCGTTGATCAGCGGGGCGATGACGTCGTCGAGATTTCCGGACATGACGGAATCGAGTTTGTAGAGGGTCAGATTGATGCGATGGTCGGTGCAGCGGCCCTGCGGGAAATTGTAGGTGCGTATGCGCTCGGACCGGTCACCGCTGCCGACCAGCATCTTGCGTGTGGCCGCCTGCTCGGCAATCTGCGCGTTGCGCTGCGCGGCGAGCAGTTTCGCGCTTAACAGCGACATCGCCTTCGCGCGGTTCTTGTGCTGCGAGCGCTCTTCCTGGCACTCGACGACGATGCCGCTGGGCAGGTGCGTGATGCGGATTGCCGAGTCCGTTTTGTTGACATGCTGGCCGCCGGCGCCGGAGGAACGATAGGTGTCGATGCGCAGGTCCGCCGGGTTGATGTCGACCTTGTCGATTTCACTGACCTCCGGCATCACCGCGATGGTGCAGGCGGAGGTATGGATGCGGCCCTGCGCCTCGGTTTGCGGCACCCGTTGCACGCGGTGGCCGCCGGATTCAAATTTCAGGCGCGAGTAGGCGCCCTGGCCGATGACACGCAGGATGATTTCCTTATAGCCGCCGTGCTCGCCGGGACTGTCGCTGAGCGTCTCGACCTGCCAGCCGCGGCGTTCCGCGTAGCGTGAATACATACGGAACAGGTCCCCCGCAAACAGCGCGGCCTCGTCGCCGCCGGTACCGGCGCGGATTTCCAGAAAGATGTTGCTGCTGTCATGTGGATCGCTCGGCAATAATTGTTTCTGCAACTCCTGCTCAAGTTCGGCCGCGCGCTGACGCAGTGTCTTCAATTCCTCTTCGGCCATGTTGCGCACACCGGTGTCGCCGTCGGCCAGCATTTCATTGGCACTGTCGATGTCGCTGATAATCGAGCGGTAGCGCCGGTAGATACTGACGACAGGGTCGAGTTGCGCGTATTCCTGCGACAGCGAGCGGAACGAGTTCTGGTTCTGGATTGTTCCAGGGTCAGCGAGCAAGGCGCTCAATTCCTCCAGCCGCTCGGTGAGCTGGTCCAGCCTGCTCTGTATGGACGCTTTCACGGCTGTCTAGTTTTCGGGGTCGTTGATATCGAACAGATGATGGGCGATCTTCAGCAGGTCTTCCTGGCCAGCGGCGGCGGAGTGCCGCAGGCGCGTTGTCGGAACGTGGGTCAGTTTGTTGGTAATGAGACGCGCGAATTCGTTGAGTACCGCGTCCGGCGCTTCGCCCCGGGCGAGCGCACGCAGCGCCTTGCCGACCTCGACGTCCCGCGTACGTTCGGCCCAGTGGCGGTAGGACTGGATCGTCGCGACGGCGCCGAGCGATTGCAGCCACGTCATGAAATGCGCGACCTGCGTGTCGATGATCTCCTCGGCCTGTTGCGCCGCCTCCTGCCGGGAGCGGATGTTCTCGTCGATGATTTCGCGCAGATCGTCCACTGTGTACAGGTACACGTCCTCGAGATCGGCGACCTCCGGTTCGATATCGCGCGGCACGGCGATGTCCACCATCAGCATGGGCTTGTGCCGGCGCGCCTTGAGGGCGCTTTCGACGGCGCCCTTGCCGAGGATCGGCAAGGTGCTTGCGGTAGAGGAAATCACGATATCGACCTCGGCCAGGTGGTCAGGTATCTCGGCCAGCGTGATCGCGACACCATTGAACTCGGCGGCCAGCGCATGGGCGCGTTCCACGGTACGGTTGGCGATGATCAACCGACCGATACCGTTTTCGTGCAGATGCCGCGCGGCGAGTTCGATGGTTTCACCGGCGCCTATCATCAGCGCCGACTGCGACGGAAAATCGCCGAAAATCTGTTTGGCAAGATTGACCGCCGCGAACGCGACGGATACCGGGCTGGCGCCTATCGCCGTATCCGTGCGCACCTGTTTGGCCACCGAAAACGTATGCTGGAACAGACGATTAAGCATGATGCCGACGGTGCCGGCCTTTTTTGCCGTGGTGTAGGCGTCCTTGAGCTGCCCGAGAATCTGCGGTTCGCCGAGTACCAGCGAATCGAGCCCGCTCGCGACGCGCATCAAATGCTGGACAGCGAACTGCTCCGGATGAACGTAGACGTAGGGATTGACGTCTTCCGGCTGCAAACCGTGATAGTGGCGGAACCAGTCAATGATGGTGTCGCCGCTGCTCTGGTCGGCACAGCAAACCACCTCGGTGCGGTTGCAGGTCGACAGAATCGCGGCTTCGCTGACACGGGTCTGCGCCCGGAGGTCCAGCAACGCCTCCGGAACACGCGACGGTTCAAACGCGACCTTCTCGCGGATGTCGACCGGCGCCGTTTTATGGTTGATCCCGACTGCAAATAAAGGCATCAATTAGCTAAAGAACCGCAGCGATGGTGGCAGCACGAAGTATCGACTATCGAAACCTGCCAAGTATAGCGAATAATTGCGAAAAAAGAGGAGTTTGCGTCGCAGACGCAGCGCCTCGTCTGCGGCCGGCGATGACGAACGGGCTGTGGCACGCGGGGATTGTGGCGCGTCGGCCGCTATAAAGGTTTACCATAACGAGACGACAGAGCGGACACGGTAATGTGTCGCGAAGCGACCGGGCCAGCTTTCTTTGCATCGAGACTGGCCAGCAACTTGCATTTACCGCAGGCGGTAGGCTACTGTTATTTAGGAAATTTCGTTTTATTCAGCCGGCTGAAAAGCCAACTGTCGTTGCCGCGCATCAGGCGTTGCCGGTGGCGCCGAACCGGCCCCTCGGTGATGGCCGGAAAGGTAATGATCAAGTCATGAGAATAGAGCCGTTGTTGAGCCGCATATTGTCACTGGTCGTATTGACGGGTCTGCTGGGCGCGTGTGCGACCGGACCCCGGAAACCCATGATTGCGCCGGATGCCAGTCATTTTGCGCGGCCCCAGCAGGCGCCGCTGCCGCCGGTAGCGCTGTCGTCGGACATCGTTTATCAGATGACGGCGGCGGATATCGCCGTGCAGCGCGGCCAGTTTCAGGTCGCCGCCGATTTCTATCTGCAACTCGCGAAGCAGACGCGCGATCGCCGCCTGGCCGAGCTGGCCACGCGCGCGGCGGCGCTGGCCGGTGACGACGAATCGGCACGCGTTGCCGGTGTGCTGTGGCTTGAGCTGGACCCGGGCGAAATCCAGGCGCACGAGTTTCTGGCGAGTATTTATGTCCGGCAGCAGCAATATGACGCCGCGTTCGAGCAACTGCAGGCGCTACTGGCGCTGGGCGAGTCGCGTCCGGACAAAGGCTACATGATGGTCGCCTCGCTGCTTGCCCGCGAGCGCAACAAACAGATGACGCTTGAGTTGATGCAACGCCTGATCGAAGGCCGGCAGGACGATCCGTCGGCACTGTACGCGTACAGTTTTCTCGCGGTCAATGCCGGTCAGCTGGAGGTAGCGGAGCGGACCGTCGACCGCTTGCTCGGCATACAACCCGATTCATCGCGCGCGATTTTGCTGCGCGCCAGAATTCTGCAGATGAAAGGCGATATCACCGGACTGCTGGCCTATCTGCAGGACGCGCTGAAACGGTATCCCGACGATCTGAACGTGCGTTTGACGTACGCGCGTGCGCTGGTGGGCAAGCAGCGTTTCGAGGAGGCTTACCGGCAGTACGATATCCTGATCCGCAAGGCGCCGGATAACCCGGATATCCTGTTTACCTACGCGGTACTGTCGTTTCAGTTCGATCGTCTCGACGAGGCCGAGGAGAATCTGCTGAAGCTGAATCGTGAAGGCATCCAGGTGCTGGAAACCAGTTATTACCTCGGACGCGTCGCGACGTTGCGTGAGCAGTACGACAGCGCAATTTCCTGGTTCGATGTCATCGAGAACGGCCAGTACTATCTTGAGGCGCAGCTCGGCATTGCCTTTGCGCTCGCGAAAAAGGGCGACCTCGACGGTGCCCGCAGCCGCTTGCAAAATATTACGACTACCAGTCCGGCAGACCGGCTGCGCGTTTACCTGACCGAAGGCAGTCTGCTGCATGAAAGCGGCAGCTACAATGAAGAGATCGAGGTCTATAACGCAGCGCTGGAAAGCATGCCGGCCAACCCGGACCTGTTGTTCGCGCGCGCGATGGCCGCCGACAAGGTCGACAGACTCGATATGGTTGAGAAGGATCTGTTGCAGGTGCTGAAACAAGAGCCCGACAACGCGTCGGCGCTGAATGCGCTCGGCTACGTGCTGGCGGATCGCACCACCCGTTATCAGGACGCGTTGAATTACATTGCGCGCGCGCTGGAGATCAGACCCGGCGATTACTACATCCTCGACAGCTATGGATGGGTGCTGTACCGGCTCGGCCGGCACGAAGAGGCCATCACCAATCTGCGGCGCGCGCTGGACGCCAGTCCGGACTCGGAGATCGCGGCGCATCTCGGCGAAGTGCTCTGGGTCACCGGTAACCAGCAGGCGGCGCGCGACGTCTGGAAACGGGCGCTGGATGTCTCCCCGAAGGACAAGCTGCTGATCGAGACCATCCGGCGCTTCGACAAGTAATCTGGCACGCTACCGGCCCCCGGTCTCGCAGCACTACTCGGAGTTTGTGTTTCGCATGGTTTTGCCTGCTATTTTCCGGCGCACGGGCGACGTCGCATCGAGGGCTGTGCGTTTCAATGGCGCTCCGCTGGCGATTGGCGCGATCGTCGTCGCATTGCATATCGGCGGCTGCGCATCGTCGGCACCGCCACGCGCGGATGACGCCACCATCCAGCAGCGCTGGGAGAAACACCGCGACACACTTGCCCAACTTGCCCGCTGGCAGTTAACCGGACGCGTCGCGGTACGCACCGCCGACGATGGCTGGAGTGCGAGCATCCACTGGGTTCAGGAAGGCGATGACGGTTACGCAATAGAGTTCAGCGGCCCGTTTGGCCAGGGTGTCGCGGCCGTGCGCGCGGCGAGCGGCGTCGTCACGATAGAATTACCGGACCGTCCGATCGCCGCGGCGGCCGATGCGGAGACGCTGCTGGCGCATGAGCTGGGCTGGACCGTCCCGGTCTCCGCGCTGCGCTACTGGATTCTTGGCATGCCGGCCCCGGACGTCGCCGCCGACACCGAGCTGGACAATAACGGCCTGCTGGTCACGCTTTCGCAGTCGGGCTGGCGGGCGGAGTTCCACCGGTACAGGCCGGTGGACGGCATCCCGCTGCCCGCCAAGGTGACCCTGACGCGAGACGAAGTCCGGTTGCGGTTCGTGATCGACACATGGCACGCGATCGCGGCGGACCCGGGTGAGCGGCATGGGCCAGGCTGATGTAACGCGACGCGACGGCGGCGCGAGCCGATGGCCGGCGCCGGCGAAGATCAATCTGTTTCTGCACGTGACCGGCCGGCGCGACGATGGGTATCACACCCTGCAGACGGTGTTTCAGTTTCTGGAATATTGTGACGCACTGAAGTTCGATCAGCGTGCTGACGCCGAGGTGCGTCGTCCGACGGGACCAAGGGGTGTGGCGGCGGCGAGCGACCTGACGGTGCGCGCGGCGAGGTTGTTACAGCAGGCCGCGGGGGTCCGGTACGGCGTCGACATCCATATTAATAAGAGTATCCCGATCGGCGGCGGTCTGGGTGGCGGCAGCTCGGATGCCGCGACGACGCTGGTGGCGCTGAACCATCTCTGGGGACTGGGCCTCGGCAAACCGGAGTTAATGGCGCTGGGATTGCGACTGGGTGCCGATGTGCCGGTATTCATTCACGGCGCCGCGGCGTGGGCCGAAGGGGTCGGGGAACAATTTTCCCCGATCATATTGCCCGAGCCGTGGTATCTGGTTGTTGTGCCGCCGTGTCAGGTCGCGACCGCCGAGGTGTTTAATGCGCCTGAATTGACAAGGAATTGCCCGGCCATCACAATACACGACTTTCTTTCGGGCCAGGGCGAAAACGTCCTGGAATCGGTGGTTCGCAAGCGTTACCCCGAGGTAGCAGCGGCGCTCGACTGGTTGGCCGGATTTGGTCCGGCGCGTATGAGTGGCAGCGGCGCCTGTGTGTTCGCGATGTTTGACGACCGGGAGGCGGCCGAGCAGGTGCGCCGGCAGCTGCCGCCGGACTGGAGCGGCTTCGTCGCCAGGGGCAGAAACCGGTCGCCGCTGCACGCGATGATCGAAGGTGAAGCAGGCTGACCGTGCTGCGCCGGTTACGCATTGGGGTGTCGCCAAGCGGTAAGGCACGGGGTTTTGATCCCCGCATTCCCAGGTTCGAATCCTGGCACCCCAGCCACTATTGCAGGGCTGATACCGGCGAGTAACCGGGTGGCCCGCAGAAGTTGAGTATTACCGGAGTGCCCGGATGAGAACCTGGAAGGTTCGACGAATTCGCCGGGAACGAATTCGAACAGCGACGCGTAGCGGCGCTGGCCCGCAGGGCGGAGCCAAGGTGTGCGGAGAAATTCCGGCACCCCAGCTGATGTTGTGGCTGGCGGGTAACACGTGGCAAGTTGCCGGCAAATTAAGCAGTGTGACGAGTTGCCAGGTAAGACGAATTTGCCGGGTGCAAATTTGCACGGCGCTGCATAGCAGCGCTGGCCCGCAGGATGTAGCGACGGGGATGTAGGTGGCAATCGCGGCGTCCCGTCCGTATGCAAACAGGGAACAGATGATTTTTTCAGGCCGTTGACCTGTCGAACTGGTTAGCAGCGAGATCCGGAGCCAAGGTGCGTGCGCCGCGTAGAGGAGCAACGAGTGTCTGACAGCGCCATGGTGGTATTCACCGGTAACGCTAATGCCCAGCTGGCTGAAGATATCACCCAGCGTCTGCGCGTGCCGTTGGGCAGGGCCATCGTCGGTCGTTTCAGCGACGGCGAGGTCATGGTCGAGATCATGGAGAACGTGCGCGGCAAGGATGTGTTTATCATCCAGCCGACCTGCGCGCCGACCAGCGAGAACCTGATGGAACTGATGGCGATGATCGACGCGGTGCGCCGCTCGTCAGCGCGTCGTATCACGACAGTGATACCGTATTTCGGTTATTCGCGTCAGGACCGGCGGCCGCATTCGGCGCGCGTGCCGATCACGGCCAAGGTGGTTGCCGACATGATCGTCAACGTTGGCGCCAACCGTATTCTGACCGTGGATCTGCATGCCGACCAGATCCAGGGCTTTTTCTCGGCGCCGGTGGACAATGTCTACGCGTCACCGATATTGCTCGGCGAGGTATGGCGGCAGAAATATCCGCGGGTGATTATCGTCTCGCCCGACGTCGGCGGCGTCGTCCGGGCGCGGGCGCTGGCGAAACGGCTCGATGACGCGGACCTGGCGATTATCAACAAGCGCCGGCCACAGCCGAACGAGGCCCGCGTGATGAACATCATCGGCGAGGTCGAGGGGCGCACCTGCGTGCTGGTCGACGATATGGTCGACACGGCGGGTACGCTGTGCGAAGCCGCCCGGGCGCTGAAGGCCGAGGGCGCCGCCAGGGTGGTCGCGTATTGCACGCACCCGGTGCTGTCCGGACCGGCGGTGAAAAATATCGAGGCATCGGTGCTCGATGAGCTGGTGGTGACGGACACGATCCCGTTGCGGCCGCAGGCCAAGGCCTGCAAGCGCATCCGGCAGTTGAGCGTCGCCGAGATGCTGGCGGAGACGATGCGCCGCATCCATGAAGAGGAGTCGGTCAGCTCGCTGTTCATGGACTGAACGAATTTGCGCGGTGATGACAGGCATTAGTCTGGCTGTTATCACCGCGCGTTATCGAGGGCATGTCTGGTCGCGGATGTGTTCCATTAGTTGCCACGCAGCGTGGCGTATTTAAATCGGGAGTAATGGTAATGGCGAATAATTTTGAACTGGTCGGAGAGATCCGCAACGACGTGGGGAAAGGAGCGAGCCGCCGCTTGCGTCGTGCAGACAAGGTTCCGGCAATCATGTATGGCGCCGGCAAGCCGCCGGTCAACGTGGTGTTTGACCATCACAAGGTGATGAACCAGCTGCGGCACGAGGCATTCTTCTCACACATTCTGGATATCAGGATCGGTGGCGAGACCGAGAAGGCCGTGCTGCGCGATGTGCAGCGCCACGCCAGCAAGCCGCGCATTCAGCACCTGGACTTCCAGCGTGTCAGCGCGACCGAAAAGCTGCATATGCACGTGCCGTTGCATTTCATCAACGAGGACATAGCGCCCGGCGTCAAGATCGGCGGCGGTCTGGTGTCCCATTTGATGAGCGATGTGGAAATCGCCTGTTTGCCGGCCAATCTGCCGGAATACATCGAGGTCGACGTGTCGGCGCTGGGTATCGGCGATGTTATTCATCTGTCGGGGCTGAAACTGCCGGCCGGTGTGGAAATCCCGGCGCTCGCGCACGAGGACGGGGAGCACGACCAGCCGGTTGTCACGGTTTACATTCCGCGCGCCGTCGTCGAGACGGAAGCGGCGCCGGTTGCCGAGGCGGTCGCGGGCGCGCCTGCAGCCGCGGGTGGCGAGGCGGAGAAGAAGGGCGGGGACGCGGATTAGTCCCGTTCCTGCCGGTGTTGCGGTCAGGCTGGTTAGGGTATTGAAAAAGTCCATCCGTGGCCTTTTTCAACACGCAACGCAACAAGTGCGGCGCTGTGAATAAAATGGTGCGTTGCTTCATTTTTCAAACAGCTGGAAATCTGTTTGAAAAATGGCGGCGCATGAATGCACCGCACGCCGGCTGTTTAACATCAGCTTGCTAACGGATCACCGGCATTGTCATCGCGCATTGAACTTGTCGTCGGTCTCGGGAACCCGGGCGCGCGCTATCTGGGTACTCGCCACAACGCCGGGTTCTGGCTGCTCGACAGGCTGGCCGCGGACGTCAGGGCGGAACTGCGGGCCGAGGCGAAATTTCGCGCCGATGTCTGCAAGACGCATCTCGCCGGTCACGACGTCTGGCTCGCCAGGCCGACGGGCTTTATGAACTGCAGTGGCGAGGCGGTTGGCGCCATCGCCCGGTTCTACAAGATCCCCGTTGAAAATATCCTGGTCGCGCACGACGAACTCGATCTGCCGCCGGGCACTGCGCGGCTGAAACGGGGTGGCGGCCACGGCGGGCACAACGGCCTGCGCGACATCATCGACCACCTCGGCGGCAACGAGTTCGTCCGGCTGCGCATCGGTATCGGCCATCCGGGCAGCGCCGATCTGGTCACGGACTATGTGCTTGGTCCGCCGTCACGCGACGACCGGCAAGGCATCGATGACGCGATCACGGCGGCGCTGCCGGTTATGCCGCTGTTGTTTGGCGGTGAGTTACAAAAGGCGATGCACCGCTTGCATACGGAGTGATTGTTGCAGGTCGCATTTACGGTTGTCATTCCCGCGCATCGAGGGGTCGGAGACCCTGGGCTGGAGTGACGGGGCACTCTTCAACATGAACATGTGGGCGTTTAGCGGGATCATTGTATGGGCATTAAATGTGGCATCGTCGGCCTGCCGAACGTCGGCAAGTCCACGCTATTCAACGCGCTGACCCGCGCCGGTATCGCCGCGGCGAACTATCCGTTCTGCACTATCGAGCCGAATATCGGCGTCGTGGCGGTGCCGGACCCGCGGCTGGATGCGCTGGCGGTTATCGTCAAGCCGCAGCGCGTGCTGCCGACGACCATCGAGTTCGTCGACATCGCCGGACTGGTAGCCGGCGCGTCGAAGGGCGAAGGTCTCGGCAACAAGTTTCTCGCCAATATCCGTGAGACGGACGCGATCGCGCATGTCGTACGCTGCTTTGAGAATGACGACATCGTGCATGTCTCGGGTAAAGTCGACCCGGCCGGCGATATCGAGGTGATCAACACCGAGCTGGCGCTGGCGGACATGGATACCGTCGAGAAGGCGCTGCACCGCGCCGGCAAGGCCGCGCGCAGCGGCGACAAAGAGGCGAAGATGCAGCAGGACGTGCTGGACGCCGTGCGCGTGCAACTCGATGCCGGTCGCATGGTGCATGCCCTGTCGTTTACCGACGAGCAGCAGAAATATTTGAAGTCGCTGCAACTGCTGACCGCCAAGCCGACGATGTATATCGCCAACGTCGCCGAGGACGGCTTCACGAACAATCCGTTTCTCGATGTTGTCCAGCGGCTTGCCACGGCGGAGAACGCCGTTGTCGTACCGGTCTGCGCGGCCATCGAGGCCGAACTGGCCGATCTGCCCGACGATGAAAAGGCCGAGTTCCTGTCCGACCTCGGACTGGCCGAGCCCGGCTTGAACCGGGTCATCCGCGCCGGCTATCAACTGCTCGGTCTGCAGACGTTTTTCACGGCCGGCGAAAAAGAGGTGCACGCCTGGACCGTCAGGGTCGGCGGGACGGCGCCGCAGGCCGCCGGCGAGATCCACACCGATTTCGAAAAGGGCTTTATCCGCGCCGAGGTTATTGGTTACGACGATTTCATTACCAACGGCGGCGAGCCGGGCGCGAAGGAAGCCGGCAAATGGCGGCTGGAGGGCAAGGAATACCTCGTCCACGACGGCGATGTCATGCATTTCCGCTTCAACGTCTAAGGCCTGTCTGCGATCAGGTCCAATCAGGGCAGCCGGATCACGTATTTTTTTGGGCTACGTAGCTCAGCTGGTTAGAGCGCGGCACTCATAATGCTGAGGTCGGTGGTTCGAGTCCACCCGTAGCCACCATTCTTGAATGGCACACGTCGGATCATGCGGCCATGAAATACTGTCCACGTTGTGCTCAACCTGTTTTTCTTCTGCAAACGAAATCCCATGTCTGCAGTGCCTGCGGCTTTACGTTGTTTCTGAACGTTGCGGCGGCGGTTGCGGCGATTATCGAAGTGAATGGCGCGATACTCGCCTGCGTGCGGGCCCGTGAACCGGAGGCGGGCCGGCTGGACCTGCCCGGCGGTTTTGTCGATTACCACGAGTCGGCCGAGCAGGCTTTGCGGCGCGAGCTGGCCGAAGAACTGGGCATGGAATGCGTCAATCCGGTTTACTTTGGTTCATACCCGAATGTCTATCCATACCGATCCGTGGAGTACCGGACGCTGGATCTGATTTTCACGATGGTCCTGCCCGAACGGCCCGCGATCGTACCGGCCGATGACGTCGTGGATGTGGTGTGGCTGAAGAAATCCGAAATAGCGTTGAGCGCCTTCGCGTTCTCGTCAATCCGGGCCGTGTTAACGGCTTATCTTCGCTGACGCATTGAGTGTGGCATCCGCCTTCTTACTGGCATTTGCGATGTCCCGCAGGCGTTAGTAGAGATAGACGGCGCCGGAGTTCAATACCGATTCGTCGGTCTGGGTGCCACCGATGCCGGCGGCGCCGCTGTCCTCTCGTGTTGCACTGATCGCCAGCGTGGCGCCGTCGCTGTTCAGCGTCAGCGCCTGACCAAATCGGTCGTTGGCGCCGGTATTCGGGGCCTTGATGTATTTGTCCTGCGACCACGTGGTGCCGCTGCGGGTGAAGACATACGCGGCACCGGCCCCGCCAATCGAGTTGGCGGTCTGATCGCCACCAATACCTGTGGCATTGCTGTCTTCGTCCGTCGCGCCGACAGCGAGCGTATTGCCGTTGTTGTTTAACGTCAGCGCCACGCCGAACCGGTCGCTGGCCTCGGCGTTGGACGCCTTGATGTAGGCCTGTTGCGTCCAGGTAGTGCCACTGCGCGTGAAGACATACACCGCTCCGGCCCGGCTCGCCGAATTGTCCGCCTGGTTGCCGTTGATGCCGGTGCTATTGCTGTCTTCATTGAATGCCCCGGCAGCGAGGGTATTGCCGTCGCCATTTAACGCGATAGCGGTGCCAAAGGTATCGAACGCCTCGGTGTTGGATGCCTTGATGTACGCCTGTTGTGTCCAGGTAGTGCCACTGCGCGTGAAGATGTACACCGCACCCGCGCTGGCGGCGGAGTTATCCGCCCCGGTGCCGTTTATGCCGGTGGTATTGCTGGCTTCGTTATTGGCGTCCACCGCGAGCGTATTGCCGTCGTCGCCGAGGGCAACGGCATAGCCGAAGGTATCGAACGCCTCG
This sequence comes from Gammaproteobacteria bacterium, assembly GCA_006218035.1. GTDB lineage: Bacteria > Pseudomonadota > Gammaproteobacteria > VBWC01 > VBWC01 > VBWC01. The sequence goes on along the minus strand of VBWC01000004.1, from coordinate 119,551 downwards.
GCGTTGGATGCCTTGATGTAGGCCTGTTGCGTCCAGGTCGTACCGCTGCGCGTGAAGACGTACACCGCACCCGCGCTGGCAGCGGAGTTATCCGCCTCGGTGCCATTGATGCCGGTCGCATTACTGGCTTCGTTAATGGCGCCCACCGCGAGGGTGTTGCCGTTGTCGTTGAGGGCAACGGCGTAGCCGAAGGTATCAAGATCCCCCGCATTGGAGGCCTTGATGTAGGCCTGTTGCGTCCAGGTCGTACCGCTGCGCGTGAAGACATACACCGCGCCGGATTCGCCGGCGGAATTATCGGCCTGGTTGCCGCCGATGCCGGCGGCGTTGCTGTCTTCCTGGTAGGCGCCGACTGCCAGCGTGTTGCCGTCATCGCTCAGGGCGACCGCGAAACCGAACCAGTCATTGGCTTCGGCGTTGGATGCCTTGATGTAGGCCTGTTGCGTCCAGGTGGTGCCGCTGCGCGTGAAGACATACACCGCGCCGGCGTCGATGGCGGAATTATCGGTCTGGTCGCCGCCGATGCCGGTGGCGTTGCTGTCTTCCCGGGAGGTGCCGATTGCGAGGGTGGCGCCATCGGCGCTTACCGCCAGTACCGCGCCGAACTCGTCGCTGTCGCCGGTATTCGATGCCTTGAAATAGCCGATGGCAGTGAGCATGGCGCTGGTGGTCGTCACCTGGTTCGAGGCGGTGCAACTGGCGTTGACGCAGGCGTCAAGCATGTAGACAGCGTTGACCCAGTTGTGCCGGTGAACGGCAATGTCGACACTGGTGCTGGTACCGGCAATATTGGCACCGACCTGGCTGAACCCGGAGACGCCGTCGGGGTCCTCATAGAGTTTGTAATGGGTCGCGCCAGCGGACGCCGCCCAGGAAAAATTGAACGTTTTGATGCCGACGCCGAGATTCAGCGTCGTTGCCGGCGGGGCGCCGCCGCCGGTGCACGTGATCGCCACATTGGTGACGTTCGCACCAGCGAGTGTGCCGCTGTTATTTGTCGGGGTACACGTCTGGGCCGGCGAACCCGGTTGCGTCGCGATGGTGACGCTGTAGCTGCTGCTGTCGGTGAGCGCAGTAGTAAAGGTAAACGCGCCGTCGCCGCTGATCGCAAGATCGTTGCCGCCGTTGTTGCGCAACACGAGGCCGCTGCCGGTCAGCCCGGACACGGCGCCGCCGATGGTGTAGGAACTCGTGGTACAGGTAATCGCCACATTGGTGACGTTCGCACCAGCAAGTGTGCCGCTGTTATTTGTCGGGATACACGTCTGGGACGGTGAACCCGGTTGCGTCGCGATGGTGACGCTGTAGCTGCTGCCGCTGGTGAGCGCAGTCGCGAAGGTGAACGCGCCGTCGCCGCTGATCGCGAGATCGTTGCCGCCGTTGTTGCGCAGTACGAGGCCGCTGCCGGTGAGCCCGGACACGGTGCCGCCGATGGTGTAGGAATTCGTGGTACAGGTAATCGCCACGTCGGTGACGTTCGCGCCAGCGAGTGTGCCGCTGTTATTTGTCGAGGTGCACGTCTGGGTCGGCGAACCCGGTTGCGTCGCGATGGTGACGCTGTAGCCGCTGCCGTCGGTGAGCGCGGTTGCGAAGGTGAACGCGCCGCTGGCGCTGACGCCCAGGGCATCGCTGCCGTTGTTACGCAGTACGAGGCCGGTGCCGGCGAGGCCCGATACGGTTCCGCCGACGGTGTAGGTGGCCGCCGTTACCGGCGTCGTTGCAGGTGTGCTCGATCCCCCGCATCCGCCGAGCGTCAGGGCCAGCAGCGCGAGCGGTAACATGTGGATCCGGCGACGCATGGCGAACTCCTAATATGATTGTTAAGCCACAGGAATTTCGCTGGCACTACGCCCGAATCCTGACCCAGGGGGGGGATCCCCGGCGCCGGTATTGTTAACTCCGGCCCATGGTTAGAATAGCGGCTGGAATTTGCCGCGCCTTTAGCGTCGCGCCGGCGGGTGGACGGTTCCGTTGATCCGCGCCGGTTGGCAGCGCCGCAAAAGACCTCGGCGTGGTCTCGTGCTATGCTCAACGAATGCCGAATTATCGAAGAGTTTCAAGCACAAAACGCAACGTTTTTTGGGCCGTGCTCGTGGCGTTTCTGCCGATGCCGGCGGCGCATGCCAGCGGTGCGCCGGGGCCCGTATCCGCTGCATCGAATGCCCTCGTATCGCAGGCTGTTGCCGACGGGTTTCCGCTGCGTTTCGAGCGCAATGACGGGCAGGTGTCGGCGCAGGTCCGGTATCTGGCGCGCGGCCGCGGTTACACCTTGTTCCTGGCGCGCGATGAAGTGGTCTGGTCGTTGGCCGGTGATGCCGACCCGGCAACGAATCAGAGCGCATCGGTCAGATTGCGGTTTGTCGGCGCCGATCCGGCGCCGCCGGTCGAGGGCCGTGGACTCCAGCCGGAGAAACGGAATTATTTGACCGGTAGTCACCCGGACGCCTGGCACACCGGCGTGCCGGTGTTCGATACGGTGGTGTATCGCGCGCTTTATCCCGGCATTAATCTGGTTTTTCACGGCGAGGGTAATGCGGCGGAATACGACTTCGTCGTGAATCCTGGCGCACGCACCGATGCTATTCGCTTGCAGTTCGACGGTGCGACAGTGGCGATTGATGAGCGCGGCAATCTGGTGTTGCGCAGTGCCGGGCGCACGCTGGTACAGCACGCGCCGGTGGTCTATCAGAATATCGCCGGCGCGCGCGTCTCGGTCGACGGGCGATTTGTCCTCAAGGCGCGCAACCAGGTCGGTTTCGACATCGCTTCCTATGACGTCGCCTACCCGCTGATCATCGATCCGGTGATCAGTTACGCGACAGTGTACGGCGGCAGCGGCGTCGACGTCGGCCGTGGTATTGCGGTGAATGCAACCGGTATCTATATAACGGGTGAGACCGACTCGATCGATTTTCCGACGTCGACCGGCACCACGCAGGCGTTGCATGCGGGTAACAAGGACGTGTTTGTGCTGAAGCTCAACCCGGGCGGTAGCCGCGTGTACGCGACCTATCTCGGCGGCAGCGGCGACGATGTCGGTAACGGCATCGCGATCGACAGCGCCGGTAATGCGTTTGTGACCGGCGATACCACGTCGTCTAATTTTCCGCTGGCGAGCCCGCGCGACGGTGTGTGCGGCAGCGGCAGCGGCTGTGACGGCGGTCTGTCGGACGCATTCGTTGCGAAGCTGAACACGGCGGGCAATGCGCTGGTGTTTTCCACGTATCATGGCGGTAGCAGTGCCGACAGCGGCGCGGCGATCGCCGTGGATGGTACCGGTAACGCTTACGTCGGCGGCGAGACGGCGTCGGGTGGTTTTCCGACCGCGTCGCCTTTTCAGGGTGCAATCGGCGGGGCGAAAGACGGCTTCGTATCGAAATTCTCCAGCACCGGTGTGCTGACCTATTCGACGTTTCTCGGTGGCGCCGGCGATGACAGCGTCACGGGTGTTGCAGTGGACGGCTCGGGCAATGCCTATGTCACCGGCGCGACGTTTTCAGGAGATTTTCCCAAGACGGCCGGTGCTTACCAGGAATTTCCCGCCGGCGCCGGTGATGCCTTTGTGACGAAGCTCGGCAGTGCTGGCAGCAGTCTGGTGTATTCGACCTACCTGGGGGGGATCAACTTCGATCGCAGTTACGCAATCACCGTCGATGGTTCGGGCAACGCGTATGTCACCGGTGCCACCATATCGCTGGATTTCCCGACATTGAACCCGGCACAGGCGACGCATGCCACCAGCGGGATCACGCGGGATGCGTTCGTCACCAAACTCAACGCGACCGGCACGGCATTGTCGTATTCGACGTTTCTCGGTGGCGCGGGCATTGATATCGGTAACGCGATCGCGGTGGACGCGAGCGGCAATGCATTTGTTGCCGGGCAAACGGTCTCGCCCGGTTTTCCGTTGAAGAACGTCATGCAGGGATATCTGCTGGGCGATTCGGATGCGTTTGTCGTCAATCTTTCCAGCAGCGGCGCGCTGGTGTATTCCACGTTTCTCGGCGGGCCGGGATCGGACACTGCGTTTGGTATCGCGCTGGACGCGGCGAACGTCGCGCATGTCGTTGGCCAGACGCTGCGCTCTGACGCGACACCGGCGCCCGACAGCCAGATCGCCGACACCTACGCCGGCAGCGACCTGCTGAAGTTTCCGTCCGTTACCGCTATTCAGGCGTCGCTGCGCGGCACCAGCGATGCGTTTGTCGTGCGCATCGCCCCGACCCAGAGCGCCGATCTGGCCGTGACCAAGACCGATAACGCGACGTCGTCGGTGATCGCCGGCCAACCGTATACCTCGACCGTGACCGTGACCAACCGAGGTCCCAACACGGCTGACGAAATCATGCTGGTGGATACCTACCCGGTTTCGTTCGACGAACCGCTGTCGTTAACGGTCAATTCCGCCGTGCCATCGCAGGGTACCTGTACCCTGGTGCAGCGGGTTGTTGTTTGTGAACTGGGCGTGCTGGCCGGCAATGCATCGGCATCGGTGTTGCTCACCTACGTGCCGGCAGGCGCCGCGTCCTATACACGGGCCGCGCTCATCGCCAGCGCCAGTGAATCGGATCCGGTGTTAACGAACAACCTCGCCAGTATCACTACCCGGGTGGTATCCGCCGGGGGCGGGGGTGGCGGCGTATTCGCCCCGGGCTGGCTGATGGTTGTCACGCTGGCTGGCCTGTTCGCCATGGGTTTCCGGCTGCGGTCCGGCCGCCCGCAGGGCTAGCCGCGCCACAGCGCATACTATAAAAGTAAAAACTACGCCTGATTTGCGGCAATTTAAGGTGTTTCTCGCCGTAAAACGCATTTCATTAGCGAATAACCGATTGATTATATAAATTACGCACTAACAGGGTTTGCTTCTGGCAATAGGCGCGCCACAGCGGGTACTCGGGTAACAGGGGGGAGTTTTATGGAAGCCTTTCGAAGCGGCAGCGATGTATTATTTATCTTGCTTGGCGCGATCATGGTGCTCGCGATGCACTCCGGCTTCGCGTTTCTCGAGGTCGGTACGGTGCGCAAGAAGAACCAGGTGAATGCGCTGGTCAAGATTATCTGTGATTTTTCGATCTCGACCATCGCGTACTTCTTTATAGGCTATGGCGTCGCCTACGGCATGGGTTTCATGCAAGGCGCCGAAACCCTGGTGGAGAAAAACGGTTACGAGCTGGTCAAGTTCTTTTTCCTGCTGACCTTTGCTGCGGCGATTCCGGCGATTATTTCGGGCGGTATCGCGGAGCGGGCGAAATTCTATCCGCAGCTGGCGGCTTCAGCGGTGCTGGTTGGGTTTATCTATCCGTTTTTTGAAGGCATTGCCTGGAACGGTAATTTCGGTATTCAGGAATGGCTGAAGATGCGATTCGGCGCGGCGTTCCATGATTTCGCCGGGTCGGTGGTGGTGCACGCGATGGGCGGCTGGCTGGCGTTGGCGGCGGTGATCCTGTTGGGCGCGCGCCATGGGCGCTATGGCAAGAATGGCGAGGTGTTCGCGCATCCGCCGTCGAGCATTCCGTTTCTCGCGCTGGGTGCATGGATACTAACGGTGGGTTGGTTCGGATTTAACGTGATGTCGGCGCAGAAGATCGACGCGGTCAGCGGCCTCGTTGCTCTGAATTCACTGATGGCGATGGTCGGTGGCGTGCTGGCGGCGCTGGCAGCCGGCAGAAACGACCCGGGTTTCGTCCACAACGGGCCGCTGGCCGGGCTGGTCGCGATCTGTGCGGGGTCCGACGTGATGCATCCGATCGGCGCGTTGGTCACCGGCGCTGTGGCCGGCGGGTTGTTCGTCGTGACCTTTATGCTTACCCAGAACCGCTGGAAGATCGATGACGTGCTCGGCGTATGGCCGCTGCACGGCCTGTGCGGCGCCTGGGGCGGTATCGCGGCGGGCATCTTTGGACTCCATGCCTTCGGCGGCGTCGGCGGCGTCAGTTTCATGTCGCAACTGGCGGGTACCGCAATGGGGGTTGGCATCGCGCTGATTGGCGGATTCGTCGTCTATGGCATGTTCAAGGCCGTGGTCGGTATCCGGTTGACCCGGGAGCAGGAATTCGAAGGTGCCGATCTGGCGATCCACAAGATTTCCTCGGAGGCCGGCTACGATAAGTGACGAGAACCCGGAAAAACCCTCCATGGATTTTTCCGGGACAAAAAAACGGCCGAAGCCTTGCCGCACCGCGGGTAACTCCGGAATCTTTTTGGCGGCTCCGGAGCCGCTGGAATTGTCCAGTTGACTTGCGTTGCCGGCGCCGGATCACGGACAATAGTCCCATCGCGATTCGCTCGCCCGATCGGGTTTCTGTTAAGGAGCGTATGGGACGCAAGTTATTTATCAAGACATTCGGCTGTCAGATGAACGAGTACGATTCGTCGCGCATGGCTGACCTGCTCGCGAACTCACACCGGCTCGAGTTAACCAGCACCCCTGAAGACGCCGACGTTCTCCTCCTCAATACCTGTTCAGTGCGGGAAAAGGCCCAGGAAAAGGTTTTCTCGCAGCTCGGTCGCTGGCGCGAATGGAAGCTGGCGCGCCCGGATTTGATCATCGGCGTGGGCGGTTGCGTCGCCAGCCAGGAAGGTGATGCGATCCATCGGCGCGCGCCCTACGTCGATCTGGTATTCGGTCCGCAGACCTTGCACCGGCTGCCGGCGATGCTCGACCGGCTGGCACGTGAGCGGCGCACGGTCGTCGATATCTCGTTCCCCGAAATCGAAAAGTTCGACAGCCTGCCGGCGCCGCGTGCCGATGGGCCGACCGCGTATGTGTCGGTCATGGAAGGGTGCAGCAAGTACTGTACGTTCTGTGTCGTGCCCTATACCCGTGGCGAGGAGTTCAGTCGGCCGTTCGATGACGTGATCGGTGAAATCCGCCAACTGGCGGCCCAGGGCGTGCGCGAGGTGACGCTGCTCGGCCAGAACGTCAATGCCTACCGCGGCGACATGGCGGACGGCGGCGAGGCGGATCTGGCTCTATTGATTGAGTTTGTGGCCGATATAGAGGGTATCGACAGGATTCGTTATACGACATCGCATCCGGTGGAGATGACAGAGAACCTGATCAAGGTCCATAAAGACGTACCCCAGCTGGTGGGACACCTGCACCTGCCGGTGCAGAGCGGTTCGGACCGGATACTGGCCCTGATGAAGCGTGGCCATACCGCACTGGAGTACCGTTCCACGATACGCCGGCTGCGCGAGGCGCGGCCCGATATCAGCCTTTCCTCCGATTTCATCGTCGGCTTTCCCGGTGAGACCGCCGCCGATTTTCAGGCCACGATGGACCTGATCGACGCGGTCGGATTCGACGACTCCTACAGCTTCATGTACAGCCAGCGGCCCGGCACCCCGGCCGCGAATCTGCCGGACGACGTGCCGCTCGCGGTCAAGCAGGAACGCCTCGCTGTGCTGCAGAGCCGTATCGAAGATATGGCGTTTAAAAAGAACCGGCGCCTGGTCGGCACGGTACAGCGTATTCTGGTGGCAGGCCCGTCGCGCAGGGACAATGCCGTGTTGACCGGCAAGTTGGAAAATAACCGCTCGGTCAATTTCGCGGGTGATCAACGGTGGGTCGGACGGTTTGTTGATATACGAATTACCGAAGCGCTGCCGCGCTCGTTGCGTGGAGAACTTGTCGAACAACCGGGAGAACGTCATGTTGCCAACTGGTAGAAGTGCTATCTGAATGTCCACATCAGTCAAATCATTACGCAAGAAACTTTTGAATACCCATCTCAAATCCAGTGACGTCATACTGGAGCCCGCCGATAACAAGCGACTCGCGAATCTCTGCGGTCAGTTCGATGAAAACCTGCGCATGCTCGAACGCCGCCTCGGTGTTGAGATCAACAACCGCGACAACGTATTCCGGGTGATTGGCGATGCGGCTCCGGTGCTTGCTGCCGAAGAGACGCTGCGTAACCTTTACGGCGAGACCGCGCGCGCCGCGCTGACGCCGTCGAGGATTCATCTGTTGTTGAAAGAGGCCGGCTTCGGCCCCGAGCCGGTGTTGACCGAGTCTCCGGTAAAGAACGATGACCTGGGTGTCATGGGACGTCGCGGCCAGATCAAGGCGCTGGGCCCTAACCAGGCGCGCTACCTGAAAAACGTCGGTTCGCACGACATCAGCTTCGGCGTCGGCCCGGCGGGCACCGGCAAGACCTATCTTGCCGTGGCGTGCGCGGTCGAGGCGCTGGAGCGCGAGCAGGTGCGCCGCCTGTTGCTGGTGCGGCCGGCGGTGGAAGCCGGCGAGCGGCTCGGCTTTCTGCCTGGCGACTTCGCGCAGAAGATCGATCCATATCTGCGCCCGCTCTATGACGCGCTGCACGAGATGCTGGGGTTCGAGCGCGTCGCCAAGCTGGTCGAGCGTAACGTCATCGAGATTGCGCCGCTGGCCTATATGCGCGGGCGCACACTCAATGAGGCGTTCATTATTCTCGACGAGGCGCAGAACACGACGATCGAGCAGATGAAGATGTTTCTAACGCGCATCGGCTTCGGTTCGACGGTGGTAGTGACCGGCGACGTGACCCAGACCGACCTGCCGCGCGAGAAGCGCTCCGGCCTGCGCCATGCGATCGAAGTGCTAAAAGACGTCGACGGTATCAGCTTCACGTTCTTCCAGGCGAAAGACGTCGTCCGGCACCCGCTGGTACAACGGATAGTAACCGCGTACGAGGCGTTCGAATCGTCGCCCGACAAACGCGGCTATTCCGGGAACGAGTGACCATCCAGGTAGCGATTCAGAAGGCCGTCAAACCGACCGGCGAGCTGTGGCTGCCTGCGGCCCGCGAGATCCGGCAATGGATACGCGCGGCACTGCACGGACGGTGCGACAGCGGTCAGCTGACGGTCAGGATCGTCGATCGCGACGAGTCCGCCGCGCTTAACCAGACCTATCGCCACAAGGACGGTCCGACCAATGTGCTGTCATTTCCGATGGATCAGCCGGGCCTGCTTGATCCGCCGTTGCTGGGTGACATCGTGGTGTGCGCGCCCTTGGTGATGGTCGAAGCGGCCAGTCAGGGGAAGACCGCGCAGGCGCACTGGACCCACCTCGTTGTCCACGGCGCGTTGCATTTAGTCGGTTACGACCATGTCGATCCCGTGGCAGCAGAAGAGATGGAAGCCATTGAAATATCTATACTTAAGGCGTTAGGCTGGGCCAGCCCGTATGAAGAATCTGGTGAAAGCCGGGCGAACAGGCTATAGAATCAAGCATTAATATCACGCAGGTTTGAAAGATCCATGTATTGCACTATCGTTTTCTTCACGTTTCGCTGCCCTTTATGAACGAACCCCGACCTAGTACCGCGACCCCTACCCGTTCGTGGTTCGACCGCCTCAGCCAGGTGCTGATGGGCGAACCCAAAGATCAGGAACAACTGATCCAGTTCTTGCGTGATGCGCAAAGCCGCGACCTGATCGACGGCGATGCGCTGCTGATGATCGAAGGCGTGCTGCAGGTGGCCGAGATGCAGGTACGCGATATCATGATTCCGCGCGCGCAGATGGTCATCGTCGAGCGCGATGCCTCATTACGCGACCTGCTGCCGGTGATCACCAAGTCCGCCCATTCGCGTTTCCCGGTCATCGGCGATACCCGCGATGACATCGCGGGTATTCTGCTCGCCAAGGACCTGTTGCCCTACTTTCAGCAAGGCACCGAGGCCAGTTTCAACGTGCGCGACCTGTTGCGCCCGGCGGTGTTTATCCCGGAGAGCAAGCGCCTGAATGTGTTGTTGAAAGAGTTTCGTGCCAGCCGCAACCATATCGCCATCGTCGTCGATGAGTACGGCGGCGTGGCGGGTCTGGTGACCATTGAGGACGTGCTCGAGCAGATCGTCGGCGAGATCATCGACGAGCACGATATCGAAGACGACGTGCACATCAAAAAGCACAATGACCGGCACTATACCGTCAAGGCGCTGACGACGATCGAGGATTTCAACGAGTACTTCCATACCAAATTCAGCGAAGAAGAGTTCGATACCATCGGCGGCCTGGTCATGAACCGGTTCGGTCATTTGCCCAAGCGCGGTGAAACCATGGTGCTTGAGCCGTTCGAGTTCAAGGTGTTACATGCCAACAGTCGTCGCATCCACCTGCTGCAAGTGTCGCTGCACGACGGCACCGGTGATGTTGCTGCCGACGGCAATGGTCAGGACGGCAACCCGAAGACGTAAGCGACTTTAAGTCGCGCCCGCGCTCGCTTACCCTTTCCCTATGTTTCCACGAATCCTGCGGACCGGCTGGCCGGGTGATGTTGCGGCAGCCGCCGCCGGCGCGGCTTTGCCGCTGGCCTTTGCGCCGTTCAACTATTTTCCGGTCGCCGTCGTAGCGCCCGCCGTGCTGTTCGCGTTGTGGCTGGAGGTGTCACGCGGCCGGGCGTTCTGGCGCGGCTGGTTGTTTGGTCTGGGCATGTTCGGTACTGGCATTACCTGGATATTTATCAGCGTCCACCACTACGGCCATGTCCCGCTGGCGCTCGCGCTGTTTCTGACCGCGCTGCTGGTGGCGTTTCTCGCGCTGTTCCCGGCCTTGTACGGTTATTGGTGTAACCGCTTTATTGACGGGCTGCGGGTGCGCGCCGCGCGTCTGCTGCTGGTACTACCGGCCGGCTGGGTGCTCGCCGAATGGGTGCGCGGCTGGTTCCTGACCGGATTCCCGTGGCTGAATCTCGGTTACAGCCAGATCGACAGCCCGCTTGTCGGCTACGCGCCGGTGGCCGGTGTCTATGGCGTGTCGTTGATGGTCGCATTAAGTGCCGGGCTGCTGGTGTTGCTGTTGACCGACCGTGGCTGGATGGCCAGGAGTGGCTGGCTCGCGTCGCTCGCCGTTGTCTGGCTCGCCGGTTTTATGTTGAGTCAGATCGAATGGACCGCGCCGGACGGCGTGCCGCTCAAGATCGCGATGATCCAGGGGAACATCTCGCAGGACGTCAAATGGCATCCTGACCAGCGCCAGCCGACGATCGATATGTATCGCGATCTGACGCGCCAGCAGTGGGGCGCCGATCTAGTGATCTGGCCGGAATCGGCCATGCCCGCGTTTTACGACGAACTCGAGTTCATGTTCGACGAGTTCAGCGAGGAACTGCGCGCCGAGGGCACTGACCTGCTGGCAGGCGTGTTGTATATGGACCTGGCCAGCGGGCATTACTACAACAGCATGATCAGCGCCGGCAGCACCAAAGGCTTTTATCACAAGCGCCATCTGGTGCCGTTCACCGAGTCCCTGCCGTTCAAGTACCTGCTCGGCGGGCTGGTCGCGTTCATGGACGTGCCGATGTCCGACTTCAGCGCCGGCCACAGTGGTCAGCCGCTGCTTGAGGCGGCAGGCCACAAGATCGGCATCTCGATCTGTTTTGAAGATGCGTTCGGCGAAGAGGTCATCGAAACGTTGCCCGAGGCGGGCCTGCTCGTCAACGTCAGCAACGACGGCTGGTTCGGCCGCTCGATAGGTCCGTACCAGCACCTGCAGATCGCGCGTATGCGCTCCGCGGAAACCGCCCGGCCGATGCTGCGTGCCACCAACACCGGTGTCACCGCGATCATCGACCGGAAAGGCAAGCTCGTCGACACCGCGCCGCAATTCGAGACCTATGTACTGAGCGGTACGGTCCAGCCGCAGCGGGGTACGACGCCGTATATCAGCGCCGGTAATGTGCCGGTGGTGATTTTGTCGATGGCGTTACTGCTGATCGCGTGGCGGTTGCGACGGCTATAGGCCATCGGCCGATCACGGCAGGATGCGGTGAGCGTAGCGAACCGCATCGATCGTGCAGGCGCCGGTCGCGACAGCTCGTAGCTCGTAGGATGGGTGGAGCGTAGCGCAACCCATCGATGAATCTATTGATGCAGGTTAATGCCGGGCGGATGTTATTTCTTCATCGGCGTTGTCGCGCATTGGGCGATAGCCGCAATGCGCCGCGAAAAACAGCATCAGGCGGCGCAATAACCGCAGCGTCTTGCTCCGCATGTCGCCATCCCGTTCATGTCCGTCGGGACCAGAACGGTCGTCGGGAATAGCCGGGATAGAGTCGGCTTTTGTCCCATCGGCCGAAGACGTGATGCCGCTTCAATCCGGCCGCCAGGGTATCGGTGATCATGCCCGGTCCGCCGCGTTGCAGGCTGCTGCAACCCCAGACAATATTGCCTTCGACGATCATCGCGCCTTGATCCGTCCAGGCGATATCCCAGCCGACGGTGCCCAGAAAACCAAAACACCGCGATGCGCGCAGCGCCAGGTCAATCACGTCGCGATAGCCCTCCAGCTCCAGATTCATCAGATCGATGCCGGTCTCGGGATGATGCGTGATGGACTGCCGCGTGGCAAAATCAAACGCGTGGCGTGGTTTGCCGGCGTCGTCGAGATTAATTTGTATTCCACCCTGGGCATTGTTATCGGTCACCGCACCCGGCGCGCCGATTTTTACGGCGGTCGCCCCCACGTGCCAGACGCCGTCGTTGGTCTTGATGGTCACCACGCGAAAGGTATTCAGGCTCGTTGGATTCAAGCGCGCCAGTAAGCCCGTGTTGCTGACCCGTTCCTCAATCAGGAATCCCTGGTACGACTTTGATTGCATGTGTTCCCACAGCTGCTCCGGTGTCTGGCTCGCCGCGCCGGCGAAGAACCGCTTGCCGTGTTTCGATACCGCAAGGATACCGTCGCCGCCGGCGCTGCTGACCGGCTTGAGCATGATCGGTTGCCGCACGGTATTTAGAAAGTCACGCCATTGCGTGTAATCCTGAATGTCCCGGCCCGGCCCCACCGTGGCCATCAGTCGCGGCGTCGGCAGGTCGAACCCGATCAGCAGGTGCTTTTGCACATATTTGTCGGTTAGCGCGGTGCCGTACCTGAACGCATTATTCTCGAACGGCCAATAGATCGAGCCGCCAAGCGCGACATAACGGCTTTTCTGTTGCCAGGTCTTGCCGCCCCGGTAGAACTCGAAGTGGTAGTAGTCCGCCGGACTCAGGCAGAGCATCAGCTTGTGCAGGATCAGGTCGATGATCTGCCCGGGTATACTGCGCGATGCCGACGCCCGGCGCATATGGGATAGCAGGCTTCTCAGTTTTTTCATGGTGGTATCGATAATAGGTGAGCGGGCGTATCCCCGTCACGGGGTAAACTGTGCGCCCGGATACGCCGTTGATTGTAAGATGAACCAGAATTGGAAGGTCGGCCCCCCTTGTGAAGTCGCCTGTTATCCCAAAAACCACGCTGTTCGATCTGTGCGGCCCCGGCCATGCGTTCAATTCGCGCGCCCCTGAAAACTCCGCGGCCTGGGTGCCGCGCAATGCGGCATCGGCGGACGCCAAGACCGGCAACCAGATCGTCATCGCCGGGGCCATGCCGGTGTTGTGCAGCGCGGGATCGGCGACCGACGACGGACTCGAGCTGCTGCGGGATGCCGGGTTCGCTATCACCGCCACGCCCGTCACCTACCGCGACGAGGCGGATCGTTACGCGCAACTCCAGCGGTTTGCCGGGCAAGGCGTGATCGTCATCGACCAGCATGTGCAGCGGGATGCATCGCTGCGCCCGGCGGCGACCTGGGTCGATCCGGCGCTGCTGTCGTGGCTCAATAACAAAGGCAATCTCGCCGAGCTGGTCCCGGCGTTCTGTCTGCCGGAGCGAGAGCTGTGCGATCTGGCATCGCTCGACGCGGCGGCGTTGCAAAAGCATGCGCTGCCGTTACTCATCAAGGTCGCGACGGATGCGACCAGTGGCGGCGGCCTGGGCGTCACCTTGTGCAAAACCGCCGCCGACGTCGGGCAGGCGCTGGCGAACCGTCGCGGCTACGAGCGCCTCGTCATCGAGCACTATATTCCGATGGTGAAAAATTTCTGCGTAAATTATGCCGTGGCATCCGATGGCGTGGTGTTGTATCTCGGCACCACCGAACAGATTATCGATGCAACATGCGGCTATCTCGGTAACCGGCTCGGGCCGGAGGTGGCGCCACCGGAAAAGCTGATCGAGACCGGCCGGGAGATTGTTCAGCACGCCGCGCGACTGGGTTATCGCGGTTTCGCCGGCATGGATGCCGCGCTGACCGGTGACGGCTCATTTTATATTTACGATCTGAACTTTCGTTTCAACGGATCGACAACACCGCTGCTGATACACGATGCCGTGGCCAGACGCGCCGGACTGCCGTGCGCCGAATTTCGCATCTGGCGTTATCCGGGCAGCTTCGGCGACATGCTGCGCGCGGCGCGCGATCTGATGGATACCGGGCGCTTTGTTCCGTTCGGCACCTTCGACCCTGCCGCCATGGGCGCCGCCGGTGCGGTGCCGTGTATCGCGGGGCTGCTGCTGGGGGAATCGCGTGACGACATCGTCGAGCAGCGGCGGCGGCTAAAGTCGGTTGGATTGGTTTGACGCAATCCAACAACGGCCAGAATAGTGATCACTCACAAGGGCGCATTAGGCGACACTAAAGCTGAATGCGCTGCTGCCCGCCGAACACATGTCCGTCGCGGCATAGCCGGTGGCAAACATCATGCACGAACTGAAGAATCCGGCCATAAGACGGCGGATAGCAGCGGACCAGGCCGGTGCCGGCAAACGGGTGAGGGGGTGTGTCACCGGCTACATTCGTGTCTTCTTGTTATGCCTATCGGTGGCGGCTGCGCGCCGATTGCCTGATCGGTACCCGCATTAATTTTGTAGCCTCGATGCAGCGCAGCGGAATCGAGGAGCTCATCATCCAGCCCACCAATCCCCGGATTTCATTTCATTCCATCCGGGCTACGCTTGCAGCTCAGGAAGATTGATCCTGCTCGTTGTGGGACACGCGCCGGAACGCGGTGCTGTGGCATTGCGGGCACGGCGGTATGTGGCCGGTGGCATGAAAGTGGAGCAGTTCGCCGCAATCGAAACACTGCAACGTGCCGATGCCGGCGATCTCGCCGGTGTGCCAGGCGTCGGCCCGTTGCGCCTCGTGCTCGAATTCCATCAGCTCCAGCTTGGTCCGGTCGGCGACGGTCAGGAACATCTCCAGCAACCGTTCCTCAATCAGCTGGATATCGAACCTGAGCCAGTCGGCGAATTCCTGCGACGGGCCGGACAGGTATTCGGCGGCATCCTCTATATCGCGCTTTAAATAGGTGCCGATCTTCTCGGCCTCCTCGCGCGTCAGTTCGCCGAGTTCGACGGCCTTGGCCTTTGCCGCGTCGATGCGATGCTGTAACGTCGGCAGCGCCTTCTTGCCGGCCTCGTCGAGCATGGCCCGGATCCGCTCCGTCATGCGGTTATAGGCGGCAACGAGCCGGTCGCCGGTCGCGGGATGTTTGTCTTGGGTCATAGCCTCACCTGTTTTTACCGTCAATTGTTTGCCGTCCACGCTATAATCGCCGCCAGGCGGGAGGCTGCGGATATCGAAATCAGGAAGCTCCTATTATTGAGCATCGCCTGCGAGCGCGACATGTATCAAGATTCGTCATTCCCGCGAAAGCGGGAATCCAGTCCCGCTAACGGCCGCTGGATTCCGGGTCTTCGCTTCGCTCCGCCCGGAATGACGAATTCATTGGGGCTTCCACGAACCTTATGATACACGCAGGGCCGGATCAGTGACATTGAAGAAAATCTGAAGATGGATCAACGATACGAACCCAAAGACGTCGAGCAGCAGGCCCAGGCCTGGTGGGATGAGCAGCGCAGTTTCGCCGTCACTGAAGACGCCGGCCGCGAAAAATTCTATTGCCTGTCGATGTTCCCGTACCCGAGCGGACGTCTGCACATGGGCCATGTGCGCAACTACACCATCGGCGATGTCATCAGTCGTTATCAGCGCATGAAAGGCAAGAACGTGCTGCAACCGATGGGCTGGGATGCGTTCGGCCTGCCGGCCGAGAACGCCGCGATCAAGAACAACGTGCCGCCGGCGCGCTGGACCTATGAAAATATTGCGTACATGAAAGGGCAGCTCAAGCGCCTCGGGTTCGGTTACGACTGGGACCGCGAGATCGCGACCTGCCGGCCGGAGTATTACCGCTGGGAGCAATGGCTGTTCACGCGGTTGTTTGCGCAGGGACTGGCCTATAAAAAGACCGCGCCGGTGAACTGGTGCCCGAACGATCAGACCGTGCTCGCCAACGAGCAGGTGGTCGACGGCTGCTGCTGGCGCTGCGACACGCCGGTCGAACGCAAGGAGATCTCGCAGTGGTTCCTGAAGATTACCGATTACGCCGACGAACTGCTGGCCGAGATCGATGCGCTCACCGACTGGCCTGAGCAGGTGCGCACGATGCAGCGCAACTGGATCGGCCGCTCCGAAGGCGTCGAGCTGCAATTCACGGTTGATGGTGAGCCGTTGACGGTATTCACGACGCGCCCCGATACGCTGATGGGCGTAACCTATGTCGCCGTCGCGGCCGAGCATCCGCTGGCGGAGCGCGCCGCGCGCAATCATCCGGAGCTCGCGGCCTTCATCGCCGAGTGCAAGCGGACCGGCACCTCCGAGGCCGTGCTCGAGACCATGGAGAAGCGCGGCGTCGATACGGGGTTGAAGGCGGTGCATCCGATTACCGGCGAGGAAGTGCCGGTCTGGGTCGCGAATTTTGTACTGATGGGTTATGGCAGCGGCGCCGTGATGGCCGTGCCGGCGCACGATCAGCGCGACTGGGAATTCGCGAGCAAATACGGTCTGGAGATCAAGCAGGTCATCGCACCGCAAAACAGATCGGACGTCGATCTCGAGCAGGGTGCGTTCGTCGACCCCGGTGTGCTGATCGAATCCGGCGAGTTCAGCGGCCTGACCTCGGCACAGGCGTTCGATTCCGTTGCGCAACACCTGGAATCGGCCGGCAAGGGCACACGGCGCGTCAACTTTCGTCTGCGCGACTGGGGTGTGTCGCGGCAGCGCTACTGGGGCACGCCGGTGCCGATCGTCAACTGCGCGAAGTGCGGCGCGGTGGCGGTGCCGGACGAGCAGTTGCCGGTGGTGCTGCCGGAGCATGTGACGCTCGATGCGGCCGGTTCGCCGTTGAAAAAGATGCCGGAGTTTTATCAAACGCACTGTCCGCAATGTAAAGGCCCGGCCCAGCGCGAGACCGATACCTTCGATACCTTCATGGAATCGTCGTGGTATTACGCGCGCTATTGCAGCCATGATAACAACACGGCGATGCTGGATAACCGTGCCGACTACTGGCTGCCGGTCGATCAGTACATCGGCGGCATCGAGCACGCGATTTTGCATCTGCTGTACGCGCGCTTCTTTCACAAGCTGATGAGAGACGCGGGGCTGGTGACCGGCGCCGAACCGTTCAGTCGCTTGCTGACCCAGGGCATGGTGCTGAAGGACGGCGCGAAGATGTCCAAGTCAAAAGGCAATACCGTCGACCCTCAGGCACTGATCGACAAGTACGGCGCCGACACCGTGCGGCTGTTCACGATGTTCGCCGCACCCCCGGAACAGAGTCTGGAGTGGAACGACGATGCGGTCGAGGGCGCGTTCCGGTTTCTGAAGCGGCTGTGGCGTCTGGTCACGGAGCCCGAGCATCTGGTGCTGGTACGCGAGTGGACGACGGTCTCCGGGGCCACCGACTGGAGCAAGACCAGTCCGTCGGCCCGTCAGTTACGCGCCGAGTTGCACGCGCTGCTGGAGCAGGCGAATCGTGACGTGACAAAGTATCAGTTCAATACCGTCATCGCCGCAGCGATGAAGATGGTCAACACCCTGTCGCAGGTGTCGGTCAAGGAGGCGGATCGCGATACGCGAGCGGTATTCGCCGAGAGCATCGACATGCTGTTGCGGTTGCTGGCGCCGATCATCCCGCATGCTGCGCATGCACTGTGGCGTGCGGCCGGCCATACCACCGGTATTCTCGATGCCGCCTGGCCGCAGGCCGATCCGGCGGCGCTGGTGCGTGACCAGATCGAGCTGGTCGTGCAGGTCAACGGCAAACTCAGGGACCGTATCTCGGTGCCGGCATCGGCGAGCCATGCGGAGATCGAATCCACGGCCATCACGGCGCCGAACGTCGCGCGCTTTATCGAAGGCAAGCAGATCAAGAAGAAGATCGTCGTGCCCGGCAAACTGGTGAACATCGTTGTTCAGTAACGCGTCAGGAAATCCGGCCGCGGCCACGCTGCTGTCGTGGCCGCGCCGGGTGTCGGCTGGCCTGCTATTGCTTGCTGTGCTGGTGTTGGCGGGTTGCGGGTTTCACTTGCGCGGTGCCGCGCTGGCGGAGCTTGACATGCCGGTGACCTGGCTGCAGAACGACGGTGTCAGTAACGAGTTTATTGTCGATCTGCGC
Source organism: Gammaproteobacteria bacterium (assembly GCA_006218035.1). Lineage (GTDB taxonomy): Bacteria > Pseudomonadota > Gammaproteobacteria > VBWC01 > VBWC01 > VBWC01. The sequence continues at coordinate 101,282 of VBWC01000004.1, read as the reverse complement.
CGCGCGTTGCGTTCGACGGGCACCGAATTCTCGGCCGACGCCAAATCGGCGGAAGCGGTGCTGACCATCAGCAAGGAGGACCGCTCGCGGCGGGTGTTGTCGGTCGGCTCGACCGGCAAGGTGCAGGAATACGAGCTGCACTATGCGATCAGTTTCCGGGTCAGCGATGCCGCCGGCAAGGAACGGTTGCCGGAGCAATCCATCAGCCGGTTGCGCGATTACTCGTTCGACCAGAACGACGTACTGGCCAAGCAGTCCGAGGAAAGCCTGTTATATAGAGACATGCGCCGCGATGTGATCAACGAGATTCTGCGTCGCCTGCAAAAGCTCAGACAAAAGGCCCGCGATGAAACTGGCGGCTGAACAACTTTCACGTCATCTTGAGCGCGGTGTCGCGCCGGTGTACCTCATCGCCGGCGACGAACCGTTGCTGGTGCAGGAGGCCGCCGATCTGATACGTGCCGCGGCGCGGACCTCGGGTTGTCAGGAGCGTGTCGTCATCAGTGCCGACGGCAACTATGACTGGGCGTCGCTGACGTATGCGTCGGCCAGCCTGTCATTGTTCTCCGCACGACGATTGATCGAGGTGCGCCTGCCGTCCGGCAAACCTGGCCAGCAGGGCGCAGCGGCACTGGTGGATTACGTGGCGCGTCCGGCGGTGGACACCGTATTGCTGATCGTCTGCGGCAAGCTCGATGGCGGCGGTCGCAACGCGAAATGGGTGCAGGCGATCGCCGCCGCCGGCGTGTTCCTGCCGGTCTGGCCGATCGAACCCGGCCAGTTGCCGCAATGGATCCGCCGGCGCATGCAGGCGGCGGGCCTGCAACCGACGCCGGAGGCGGCACAGGTGCTGGCGGAGCGGGTCGAGGGCAATCTGCTGGCGGCGGTGCAGGAGATCGAGAAGCTGCGCCTGCAATATGGTACCGGCAAGCTCGACGCCGACACGGTGATCGATGCGGTGGCGAGTAGCGCGCGTTACGACGTCTACAAGCTGGTCGACGCGGCGCTCGCCGGCGATGCGCTGCGCGTCATCCGGATTCTCGACGGCCTGCGCGGCGAGGGCACCGAAGCCGTGCTGGTCGTGTGGGCACTGGCGCGCGAGCTGCGCCTGCTGGCCGGCGTCGCCGGCCGGCCGTCGGCCGGCGCGCTGGACCAGTCGCTGGCCAAGGCAGGTGTCTGGGAAAAACGCCGGCCGCTGGTCAAGCAGGCGCTGGCGCGGCACGACATGGCGCGCTGGCGGCGCCTGTTGCAGGATGTAGCGACGATCGACCGGGTGGTCAAGGGCGCGGCCGTGGGCAATGCGTGGGATGAATTGCTACAATTGGCGCTCAATATCGCGGGTAAACCCGTTATCCACCATGCCGCGCTGGCGTAGCGCGCGGGGTATCGAGCCATGAGCGCAACACCCGACCGGTCCGGTTTCAAACTGCACGATTACATGATCGATGTCGGTCGTCGCGCGCGCGCGGCCGCGCGCGCGATGGCGCGTGCGACCACGGCGGAAAAAAACACCGCGCTCGAAGCGATTGCCGCGGCGATCGATGCAGCAGCGGCCGAACTGCTGGTCGCGAACCAGCAGGACCTTGCTGCCGCGAGCGCGCACGGTCTCGACGACGCCATGGTCGATCGGCTGGAACTGAATCCGGCTCGCATCCGCGCGATGTCGGACGGTTTGCGGCAGATCGCGCAGCTGGCGGACCCGATCGGCGAGATCCGCGATCTCAACTACCGGCCGTCCGGCATCCAGGTCGGGCGCATGCGCGTGCCGCTCGGTGTCGTCGGCATTATTTATGAGTCGCGGCCGAACGTCACTGCGGACGCCGCCGGTCTGTGCCTGAAATCCGGCAACGCGACGATACTGCGCGGCGGCTCGGAGGCAATCCAGTCCAATCGCGCGATTGCGCGCTGCGTGCATCGCGGTCTCGAACAGGCCGGCCTGCCGGTCGATGTCGTGCAGGTGATCGATACCACCGACCGCGCCGCGGTCGGTGAGCTGGTCGCACTGAGCGGGTTTGTCGATGTGATCGTGCCGCGTGGCGGCAAGGGCCTGATCGAACGCATCAGCCGCGAGGCGACCGTGCCGGTGATCAAGCACCTGCATGGCGTCTGCCATGTCTACATCGATGACAAGGCCGATCTGAACAAGGCGATCGCGATCGCGTTCAATGCCAAGACGCAGCGCTACGGCACCTGCAACACCATGGAAACGCTGTTGGTGGCGCGTGCCGTGGCCGCGCAGGTATTGCCGGAGCTGGGCCGGATGTACAGCAAAGAAGGCGTCGAGCTGCGCGGTTGCGCGGCGACGTGCGGCATACTCAAGGGCATTACCGCCGCGACCGAGGAGGACTGGCATACCGAGTACCTCGCACCGATCCTGTCGATACGTGTGGTCGACGGTCTGGATGAGGCGATGGAGCATATTCGCGTGTATGGCTCGAACCATACCGACGCGATCGTCACCGAGGACATTACGCGGGCGCGGCGTTTTCTCGCCGAGGTCGATTCGAGCTCGGTGATGGTGAACGCATCGACGCGCTTCGCCGACGGTTTCGAATACGGACTCGGTGCCGAGATCGGCATCAGCACGGACAAGTTTCACGCGCGCGGGCCGGTGGGTCTGGAAGGATTGACCTCGCTGAAATACATTGTGATCGGGGATGGCCACGTACGTCGCTAGCAAGGCTTTGATTAACCGTACTGTTGTCATTCCCGTACCCTCCGGGTATAAACTTCGCGGGAATCGAGCGACGCCATGATTCGAAAGCGCCATGGGCTCGTCCGCTACGCGCAGCCTGCCCCTGCGAAAGCAGGGGCCCGGAATGACGAACCAGAGAGATTTCCCCCTTGTTTTTTCGGATTACTTTGACTGTGCTGTCCGAATGACATGACGAACCCGGTCGGCGTCTTTGGCGGCACATTCGATCCCCCGCATTTCGGACATCTGCGCACAGCGCTGGAATTGTACGAAACGCTTGGTCTGGCCGAGATGCGGCTGATCCCGTGCCGCGAGCCGCCGCACCGGGTGGCGCCGGGGGCGAGTGCCGCGCAACGGCTGGCGATGCTCACCCGCGCGGTCGGTGACGAGCCCGGTCTGGTGATCGACGAGCGCGAGCTGCGGCGCCCGGGGCCGTCGTACATGGTCGATACACTGGCCTCGCTGCGTGATGAGCTTGATGACACGCCGCTGTGTCTGATCATCGGCGATGACGCGTTTGTAAAATTCGACACATGGCGGCGTTGGCGCGAGATTCCGGCGCTTGCGCACCTGATTGTCGTGCGCCGCCCGGGCGCGCCATCTGCGCTGCAAGGCGAATTGGCGGCGATGTTCGCGGACCGTCGCGTGACGGATTTCGCCATGTTGCGGGGGCAGCCGGCCGGTCTGGTGTGCGAGCAATCGGTGACGCAGATCGATATTTCGGCAACCCGCATCCGCGCACTGGTAGCGGCGGGCCGCAGCGTGCGTTATCTGCTGCCGGACGGGGTGGGCCACTATATTCTGGAGCAGGGCTTGTATCAGTCGGCGGTTTGACCACGCTCACTTTGCACGGGCCTGCTGCGGATTGCAGTGAAAAGATATTGTCCCCTCTCCGTGAGGGATTTATGCCCGGAGGGTAGAAGGTTACGACGGCATGGAGGCAGGAGGTACGAGCCCATGGATGGGCGAGGTAGAGTCGTGCCGGGAGCAGCGACCGAGAGTAACGCATGGAGCAGTTGCCGAGTTGCCGAGGATGAGAGGTAATGAAAAATTGTTTTTTGTTGATCCACTCACCCCGTCCCGCTCCGGGAGGGGGTTGGAACCGGTGGAAATGGTAGGCGCCTGAACAATGGAATTACGTAATGAAGAATGACCGACAACTGGTAAACACCGTCGTAGACGCGCTGGAAGATCTCAAGGGCGTCGACATACAGGTGCTCGACGTGCGCGAGATGACCAGTATTACCGACTTCATGGTGGTGGTCAGCGGTAATTCGACCCGTCATGTCAAGGGGCTGGCGGATCATGTCCTGGAAAAGGCACGCGAGATCGGGGTTCGGCCGCTGGGTGTCGAAGGCGAGCGCGAGGCCGAGTGGCTGCTGGTGGATCTCGGCGATGTCGTGATACACGTGATGCGACCGGGCGCGCGGGAGTTCTATAAACTCGAGCGGCTGTGGGATATCGACAAGCAGGCCGCTGCCGTCGCCGAAGAATAATCCTGGCGTTGTCCGGGAGCCGCATGATTCATGCAGAGGTTCGTGTGGTGCGGGGGCGCGCCGCCACTTCCCGGTTGCGAGAGTGACTGGAAAATGAAGGAAAACAAAAATCCCGCCCGGCGATTTTCATGGCTGGACAATCCGCGGTTGGATTTTCAGGGTTACCCCGGGAGGTGTCCATGCGTATCGATCTGATCAGCGTCGGCCAGCGCATGCCTGGCTGGGTCGCCGACGGGTTCAACGAATTCGCCCAACGCCTGCCGCGCGAATGCGCGCTGCATCTGGTCGAGATACCTGCGGTGAAACGGGCCGGCGGCGTTAACGAACAAAAGGCCATGGCGATGGAAGGCGCACGTATGCTCGCGGCAGTTCCGGACAATGCGCTGGTGGTCGCACTCGACGTCAATGGCGAGTCGTTCAGCAGCGCAGCGCTGTCGGGCCGGCTCGACCAGTGGCTGCACAGCGGCTGCAACGTCGCGCTGCTGGTCGGCGGGGCCGACGGCCTGGCGCCGGCCTGTTTAACACGTGCCGGCCAGCGCTGGTCCTTGTCGCCGTTGACCTTGCCCCATATGCTCGTGCGTATCCTGGTTGCGGAACAGATTTACCGGGCATGGAGCATCCTGAAGAACCATCCGTATCATCGCGCATGACCGGCGCCTGCCGGATCGTGCTGGCGTCCTCGTCGCCGCGGCGACGTGACTTGCTTGCACAAATCGGCGTCCGTTTTCGTCCGGTCAGCGTCGACGTCGACGAGACCCCGTTGCCCGGCGAAGCGCCGGCCGACTATGTGCGGCGTCTGGCGCTGTTGAAGGCGCGCTGTGGCTGGGCGGCGGCTGCCAGTGGCGACCCGCTGCCGGTGCTCGGCGCCGATACCGCGGTCGTTGTTTATCCCGGTCCGACGCAGCAGGGCGGCGAGATTCTGGGCAAGCCGCGCGACCGGCGCGATGGCCTGGCCATGCTTGCGCGGCTGTCCGGGCATACCCATACCGTTATGACCGCGGTGGCGCTGGTCGACAGTGGGCAACCCGGCCGCCCCATGTCACAATCGGCGCCTGACAGTCCGCTGGTCGAGGCGTGCCGGTTAAGCGTCAGCCAGGTGACATTCCGGCCGCTGACCGCTGTGGAGATGACGGCGTACTGGGCCAGCGGCGAGCCGCGCGACAAGGCGGGCGGGTACGCGATACAGGGACGGGCGGCGATATTTGTCCGGCGTATCGAGGGCAGTTATTCGGGTATCGTCGGGTTACCGCTGCATGAAACGGCGGAGCTGCTGACGGAATTCGGCATTGGATTGAGTTGAAACTACATTCGGTCGACGCATGGGCCAGGAAATTCTGATTAATGTGACGCCGCGTGAAACACGCGTGGCGCTGGTCGAGGCGGGTGTGCTCGAGGAGATCTCGATCGAGCGCGGCGCGCAAAAGGGCTGGGTCGGCAGTGTTTACAAGGGCAAGGTCTGCCGCGTGTTGCCCGGCATGCAGGCGGCGTTTCTGGATATCGGCGCCGAGCGCACCGCCTTTCTGCATGCCTCCGACGTTGCCGCCGGTTCGGTCGGCGACGGTAAAAGCGGCGCTACTATCAACCAGCTGTTGTCGACGGGCCAGGAAGTTCTGGTGCAGGTGGTCAAGGAGCCGCTCGGCACCAAGGGCGCGCGGCTGACCACGCAGATATCGATTCCGTCGCGTTATCTGGTCTTCATGCCCGGCCCGGTTTACGTCGGTGTATCGCAAAAGATCGAGGACGAGGCCGAACGGCAACGGCTCAAGGAATTCGTGCGCCAGCACATTCCCGCGGGCGCGCCGGGCGGGTACATCCTGCGCACGGCCGCCGAGGGCGCGACCGGGGACGAACTCGTCACCGATATCGAATTTCTGCAGAACATGTGGGGCAAGATCCAGAGCCGCGCCGGCGAGGCCGCTGCCGGCACGCTGGTCTATGAAGGGCTGCGCCTGGTGCAACGGACGATGCTGGACCTGGTCGGATCGGACATCGACAAGGTCCGGGTGGATGACAAGGCGACGTTCGAGGAACTGGTGGAGTTCGCGCGGCAGTTTATGCCGGAGCTGTTGCTGCGTATCGAATATTTTCCCGACGAGACGCCGCTGTTCGACGTTTACTCGGTCGAGGACGAGATCAAGAAGGCATTGAGTCGCAAGGTGCTGCTGAAATCGGGCGGCTACCTGGTCATCGATCAGCGCGAGGCGATGACTACCGTGGACGTCAACACCGGCGCGTTTGTCGGGCGGCGCAACCTCGAGGAAACGATATTTAAAACCAATCTCGAGGCCACCCAGACCATCGCGCGGCAGCTGCGGCTGCGTAATCTTGGCGGCATCATCATTCTCGATTTCATCGACATGGAGGACGAGGAGCACAAGCGCCAGGTGCTGCGCGCGCTCGAGAAGGCGGTGGCGCGGGATCGCGCCCGGACGACGATCAGCGAGGTCACCAGCCTCGGTCTGGTCGAGATGACGCGCAAACGTACCCGCGAAAGCCTCGAACACGTGTTGTGCGAAACCTGCCCGACCTGCGAGGGGCGCGGTACGATCAAGACGCCCGAGACCGTCTGCTACGAGATCTTTCGCGAAATACTGCGCGAGGCGCGTCAGTTTGACGTGCAGCAATACCGGGTGATTGCCGCCCACGAGGTGGTCGAGCTGCTGACCAACGCGGAGTCCGGCAATGTGACGGATCTGGAGAGATTCATCGGCAAGCCGATCAAGGTACAGGTCGAGCCGATGTATACGCAGGAACAGTTTGATGTCGTGCCGATGTGACCCTTGTGCGGGTTAACTGCCCGGCGCGTGCCCCCCGATCCGCCGGCCATGGCCGGACCCAAGTGACATGCTCGTGACGAGCCTGGATTAATCGTGAGTTTGAATCGCCAGTGGTTCCGCAAGCTGCGCAGACTCTGCTGGGCCACCATTGCCGTCACGGTGATCTTCATGGCGGCGTTTACCGGCACCATGCAGCTGCTCCTGCCGGTCGCCGGCAAGTACCGCGAAAACGTCGAACAGTGGGCCAGCCGGTCGTTTCAGCAACCGATCCGGATCGGCGGGCTCGGCGCCGCCTGGCGCGGTTTCGGTCCGCGCCTCAAGCTCAACGATGTCCAGTTGCTGGACCATGACGGCGAGACCGTGCTCGCCCGGTTTGATCAGGCCTATATCGGCATCGACCTGCTGAAATCGCTTCGTTACGGCGCGCTGCAACCCGGCGCGATCACCATCGCCGGCATCCGGCTCACGCTGGTCCGTGACACTGACGGCACGATCTCGGTCAGCGGCCTTGCCGGTCCGAAACCCGCCGCGCAGGATGGCGCGGCCGGCCAGCGACGGCAAGAGGCGATGGAGCAGTGGTTTTTGCGGCAGAATCATCTGGCCGTCGAGGCCGGCGAAATCGAATGGATTGATCGGCAGAAAGAGGCTAACCCGCGGCGTTTCAGTGATGTCTACCTGCGCTTGCGCAATCAGGGTGAGCAACATCAGATCGAGGGTTTCGCGATGTTGCCGGATGACCTCGGGCGCCGGTTGCAGTTCGGCGTCGAGGTTACCGGCAATTTCATGCGGTCGGATCACTGGCGCGGCGAGGTCTATGTGCAAGGCACGGCCTTGCGTCTGCCGGGCTGGCTCGGTGACACCGATCTGCTGGGCACGCGGCTGGCCGACGGCAGAACGGATTTCAAATTATGGAGCAACTGGGTCGAGGGCAAGCCGGTCAACATCGACGCGGATGTCAGCGCCTACGGTCTGCATTTTGTACGCGCGCCCGGCGCGGCGACCCCGGCCGATCCGGCCGACGCCGCGAACGAGCGATTGCAGACCGCGACCAGCGTGTTGATCGACGCGGTATCCGGCCGGTTTGCCTGGCAGCAGCGCGATGACGGCTGGGCGGCCGGTGCCGAGCGGTTCCTGGTGAAGCGCGCCGACAAGATCTGGCCGCCGTCGGAGTTTCATATGGCCTACGCGCGTTACGACGACGGTCCGGTGTTCGAGGGCGAAATGGGTTTTGTGCGCATCGAGGATCTCGCCAGGATGCTGCTGTCCAGCCGTGAACTGAAGGACCACTGGCGCGTAGCGTTAATGAATATCGAGCCACGCGGCATTGTGCGCGGGTTGCGCGTGCGTTATCAAAAAAACAACGACGCGGCGGACGGCATCGATGTCGCCGCCGACCTCGATGCCGTGACGACGCGGCCGTGGAAGACGTTGCCGGGGATCACCGGCTTGACCGGTTCGCTCGCTGCCGGCGCGACATCCGGCCATTTTGATCTCGCGACTCAACAGGCAGCCATCGATTTCGGCGACCTGTTCCGCGGACCGTTACCGCTCAACGAAGCCAGCGGCCGCGTCGACTGGCATCACAGTGACGACGCGTGGCAGATACAGACCGGATTGCTCAGTGCGCGTAACGACGATATCGCCGCGCGCGGCACGATGAGCCTGGTGCTGCCGGATGACCGGTCGTCACCGTTCCTCGACCTGCTGGTCAGTTACGAACACGGTAACGTGGCCCGTACGTCACGGTACCTGCCGGTAAGCATCATGCCGCCGGCGGCCGTCGACTGGCTCGACCAGGCCATTGTGGGCGGCGATGTGACGTCCGGCGGGCTGGTGTTTCGCGGTCACACCAAAGATTTTCCGTTCGATGACGGCAGCGGGCGATTCGAAACCCGCTTTAACGTGCGCGATGCGATTGTCGATTACGCGCGCGGCTGGCCGCGTCTGGAAGAGGTTGAGGCCGAGGTCGCCTTCGAGAACAGCGGTATGACGGTCGTCGGTCATGAAGGCAAGTCGTTTGCGTCGACGCTCGATCGGACCCGTGTCACCATCGCGGACTTCGCGGCGCCGGAACGTGAGGTGGTGATCGATGGCAGTGCGCACGGCCCGACCGGCGACGCGTTGCGGTATCTGCGCGAAAGCCCGCTGCATGACCGGTTCGGAAAATATCTGGAAGGGGCGACGGCGAGCGGTGACAGCAAGCTCGATCTCGCCTTGCGCGTCCCGTTGCGGCAGCATGCGCGTGCCAGCGTCGACGCCAATATCGCATTCGAGAACAGTACGCTGCAACTGGCCGGTAACCGCGTCGACATCACCGATATCAATGGCCGCCTCGGTTTCACCGATGCGGGGCTGTTGGCCGAAGACATCGCTGCGCGGCTGATGGGTTTGCCCGCGCGGATCAGCGCGCGCAGCGATGCTACGGTCGAGCCGCCGGTCACCCGTTTCTTTGCGCGGGGCAATGCGTCGATGCGCGAATTCGCCAAGGTCGCCGACCTGCCGCTGGTGTTTGATCGCGTCAGCGGCCGGACCGACTGGCAGGCCGAGCTCAGCATACGGCCGCAGGTTGATAAGCCGGCGGACGTGACGCTGGATATCCATTCCGGGTTGCAGGGCGTCGACGTGCGTTTCCCGCCGCCGCTGGGCAAGGGCGCGAGCACGCCGCGCGCGCTGCGTATTGTGATGGCATTGCCGCCGGGGCCGGAGCACCCGGTGCGCATCGACTACGGCGACGAGTTGCGCGTCGTCTACGGCCGGCGCGATACCGGCAAGGGTTTCGTGACGGACCGGGTGGCATTGCGTTTCGGTGGCGGAGAGGCCGTATTGCCGGCGACGCCAGGCATCCATGTGTCGGGCCGCCTTGAACGCATGGCGCTGCGGGAATGGAACGAGATTGTTGACACGGCCGGGCCGCCGCGCGACGACGCGCCGAAGTTGTCGAGTGTGAGTATCGAAATCGGGCAGGCCACCGTATTTGACCGGCAGTTCGACGATGTCCGGCTGATTGCGCGACGCGACCCGAAAATGTGGCTGGCGGATGTCACCAGCCAGCAACTGGCCGGCAAGGTGCAGTACCCGATTGACCTGTCGGTGCCGCTGGTCATGGATCTCGAGTATCTCAAGCTCGCGCGGCTGACGGGCGAGGACAGCAAGCAACCGCTCGATCCGCGCAAACTGCCTGCAATGCGCGTGCGCAGCCGGCAGTTTGTCTACGGTAACGCCGATTGGGGTGCGCTGGACCTGGCGACCTCGCGGCGTCCCGACGGGATGCACATCGACGAAATGAAACTGGATTCGCCGACGGCGCAGATTGCCATACGCGGCGACTGGGTGGTCGTCGCGGGCGCGCATTCCTCGTCGGTGGACATCAAGACCGATACCGCCAACCTGGGCCAGCTGCTGAAGAACCTGGAGTATGTGGGCGGGATCGAGGGCGGCAAGGGCCGGGTCGAGCTGATTGCGCTCTGGCACGGTCCGTTAAGCGCGTTCGCGCTGGAAAAGCTCGACGGAACGTTGCGCCTTGACATTGAAAACGGCCAGATTCTGGATATCGAACCGGGTGCGGGCCGCCTGTTCGGGCTGTTGAGTGTGCAGGCGTTGCCGCGGCGTCTGTCGCTGGATTTCAGCGATTTGTTTAAAAAGGGCTTTGGCTTCGACAAGTTGTCCGGGCAGTTTTCCATTGACGGCGGTAACGCCTATACTGAGGACTTTTATCTGGCCGGTCCGGCCGCGCGTATCGAGATGAAAGGCCGGGTCGGTCTGGCCAGTCATGATTATGATCAGCTGGTCACCGTGACGCCGCAGGTCAGTTCCGGGCTGCCGGTTGCCGGCGCGCTGGCCGGCGGGCCAGTGGTGGGCGCGGCGATATTTCTGGCGGAGAAACTGTTCAAGCCGGGTATCGACGACATCGTGACGGTCCAGTATTCGGTCAAGGGCGACTGGAGCAATCCGGTCGTCGAGCGTTTACCGAAGCAGGGACAGACAGGAAAAAGGTAATTACATGGCAGAACCCAGCAGTACCGTCGCGGGACGCGCCGCCGCGATTCAAATGGCGTCGGGCCCGAACGTCAGCGCCAATCTCGGCGAGGCCGAGCGGTTGATCCGGCTGGCCGCCGGCAGTGGCGCCACCCTGGTGGTGTTGCCGGAAAACTTCGCGCTGATGGGCAACAGCGAGACGGACAAACTGGCCGCCCGGGAACGCGATGGGACCGGCCCTATCCAGGATTTTCTGGCACGCCAGGCGCGCGACCACAAGCTGTGGCTGGTCGGCGGAACGATACCGCTGGCCGCGCGTGATCCGGGCAGGGTGAAGGCGTCATGTCTGGTGTACAACCCCGCCGGCGAGCGCGTGGCGCGCTACGACAAGATGCACCTGTTCGACGTCAGGCTGGCGGAGAACAACGAGGTGTATAACGAATCGGTGACGATCGAGCCCGGCGACCAGGTATGCGTCGTCGATACGCCGTTCGGACGGCTCGGCGTCGGCGTCTGTTACGACCTGCGCTTCCCGGAGCTGTTCCGCCGCATGCTCGACGACGGCATGGAAATACTGGCGCTGCCGGCGGCGTTCACCGCGCTCACCGGCAAGGCGCACTGGGAGTCGCTGATACGGGCGCGCGCGATCGAGAATCTGAGTTACGTGATTGCCGCGGCGCAGGGCGGCTATCACATCAGCGGCCGCGAAACCTATGGCAACAGCATGATCGTCGATCCGTGGGGCGTCATCCGCGGCCGCCAGGCGCACGGGGCGGGCGTGATCTGCGCCGATATCGACCGCATGCTGCTGGATACCGTGCGCCGCAATTTTCCGGCGCTGGATCACCGGCGGCTGCGTTGCGGATAACGGATACGGCCGTATGACCGCATCGGACCGACCGGAACCGCTCGTCAAGATACGCGATCTGCATTTCCGTTTCGGCGCGCGCGTGATCTTCGACGGCGCCGACATCGACATCCAGCGCGGCAAGATAACGACGATCATGGGTCCGAGCGGCACCGGCAAGACCACGCTGCTGCGCATGATCGGCGGCCAGCTCCGGCCCGATTCCGGCAGCGTGCTGGTCGATGGTCTGGAAGTGCCGAAGCTGAAGACCGACGAGCTGTTTGCGCTGCGTAAACATATGGGCATGATGTTTCAGACCGGCGCGCTGTTTACCGGTCTGACGATTTTCGAGAATGTCGCCTATCCGTTGCGCGAACACACCAAATTGCCGGAAGCGATGATACGCGACCTGGTATTGATCAAGCTGCAGGCGGTCGGCCTGCGCGGCGCGCGCAACCTGATGCCGGCCGAGCTGTCCGGCGGCATGGCGCGGCGCGTGGCGCTGGCGCGCGCGGTGGCGCTGGACCCGATGATGATCATGTATGACGAGCCGTTCACCGGGCAGGACCCGATCACCGTCGGCGTGATCATGCAGTTGATCCGGCATTTGAACGAGAGCCTCGGAATTACCAGCATCATCGTCTCGCACGACGTAACCGAGGTGTCGGCGATCTCCGATTACATCTATATGATCTCGGAAGGCAAGGTCGTCGATCACGGACCGCCGGCGGAGCTGAAACAATCGCGTTCGGACTGGGTCCAGCAGTTTTTGCAGGCGTTGCCGGACGGCCCGGTGCCGTTCCAGTATCCGGCGCCGGATTATCGTGCCGATCTGCTGGGGGATGGCGGATGATCGCCTGGGTCGGTGAGGGTATCGTGTAATGGACTGGTTGCAGTCGTTGGGCCGGACCGGCCTGATCCTGTTTGAACGGCTCGGGCGCGGGCATCTGTTCCTGCTTCGCGTGTTCGGCGGCATGTCGGATACGGTGCTGCGACCGTCGCTGCTGATTGCGCAGATGTACTCAATCGGTGTGCTGTCGTTCACGATCATCGCGATCTCCGGGCTGAATGTCGGCATGGTGCTCGGTTTGCAGATGTACAACACGCTGGTGGATTTCGGCGCCGAGGATTCGCTTGGCCAGGTCGTCGCGCTGTCACTGGTGCGGGAACTCGGGCCGGTGGTGGCGGCACTGCTGTTCGCCGGCCGGGCCGGGTCGGCGCTGACCGCGGAAATCGGCCTGATGAAGGCGACCGAACAGCTGTCGGGTATGGAAATGATGGCGGTCGATCCGATCAAGCGCGTCGTCGCGCCGCGATTTCTGGCCGGGATGTTGTCGATGCCGCTGCTGGCGGCGATCTTCAGCGCGGTCGGCATCCTGGGCGGGTTCTTCGTCGGCGTCGGTCTGCTCGGCGTCGACAGCGGGGCTTTCTGGTCGCAGATGCAGGCGAATGTCGATCTGCGCGAAGACATCGTCAACGGTGTCATCAAGAGCTTTGTATTCGGTTTCGTGGCGACGTGGATTGCGGTTTATGAAGGCTATGACACGGTACCGACGACCGAGGGCGTAAGCCGCTCGACAACGCGTACCGTGGTGCACTCGGCGTTTGCGATCCTGGCGCTGGATTTCGTTCTGACGGCATTGATGTTCGGGGGCATTTAATCATGATAAACAGGCGATCCATCGAAGTGGCGGTCGGGTTGTTCATCGCGGCCGGTCTGGCGGCGTTGTTCATGCTGGCGATGAAGGTCAGCAACATCAGCGCCTTTACCGAAGGCAACGGCTACCAGTTGAGCGCGCGGTTCGAGAATATCGGCGGCCTGAAGGTGCGTTCGCCGGTGACGATGGGCGGGGTGCGTATCGGCCGCGTCGCGGCGATCGAGTTTGACCAGAATGCCTATCAGGCGGTGGTGACGTTGAAGATCAGTCCGCAGTACGACCGGATTCCAAAGGATTCCTCGGCGAGCATTTATACCTCCGGACTGCTTGGCGAGCAGTATGTCGGGCTGGAGCCCGGCGCGGACGACGCCTATATGCGCGATCAGGACAGCATTTCCCTGACGCAGTCGGCCCTGGTGATGGAGCGGCTGATCAGCAAGTTCCTGTTCAACCAGACGGTGAAGGAAAACGGAGGTAGTTAACATGTTGATGCGCGTATTGCTGGTGTTGGTGCTGGGTCTGTTTGCGGTCACCGGCCGGGCCGAAACGTTGCCGCACGAGTTCGTGCAGCAGGCGGCGGATCAGACGATAGCGCGGCTCAAGGCCGAGCGTGCGCAGATCGAGCAGGATCCCGACCGCATCTACGGCATCATTCAGGATCTGGTGATCCCGCATTTCGACTTCATACGGATGTCCAAGTGGGTACTGGGCAAGCACTGGCGGGATGCGTCGCCGGATCAGCGCAAGCGCTTCACCGACGAGTTCCGCACCATGCTGGTCCGGACCTATGCGTCGTCGCTGATGAAATATGTCGATGACAAGATTACTTACCAGCCGGCGCAGTGGGACAAAGGCAGTCAGGAGGCGGTGGTGCACAGCAGTATCGATCATCCCGGAGGCCAGCCGGTCGCCGTCAGTTACCGGCTGTATCTCGATCAGGGCAACTGGAAGATATTCGATGTGACGGTTGAGGACATCAGCCTCGTCATCAATTACCGGTCGAGTTTTTCCAGCGAGATCAGCGCCAAGGGTATGGACGGGCTGATAGAACAGCTGGTGCGGAAGAACCGGCAGTCGGGCAATGGCTAAATATGCCGTGGAAGTCGGCGAAGGCGGCTACTACCGCATCGCCGGCGAACTGACCTTCGAAACGGTACCGGAAATCTGGCAGCGCCACGACCGGTTTGCCGCTGACGGGGACGCGGTGACGGTGGATCTCGCCGGTGTCACGCGCGCCGACAGTGCCGGGCTGGTGTTGCTGGTCGGGTGGATGCGTGCCGCGCAGCACCAGCACAAGCAGATCCGCTTTCAAAATATTCCCGGGCCGTTGCTGGCTATCGCCAAGGTCAGCAGTCTCGACACGCTGCTGCCCCTGCAGTAGGTAAATCCGGCCTTTTCGTGCCTGGGCTGAGAATCCAGCCGCTTTTTTGTTATCATTCGCTGACTTGCAACAAGGCACAGCGCCGGGCGGTAAAAAAACAATGCAGGCGAGCGACATCAAGAAACTCATCGAGGCCGGGCTGCCGGGGGCGATCGTCCAGATCGACGGCGACGGCGTGCATTTCGAGGTGGTGGTCGCGTCCGACCAGTTTGCCGGCAAGAGCCTGCTGCAACAGCAGCGCATTGTGTACGGTACGCTGGGCAATCGTATGCAGTCTGAAATCCACGCGTTATCGATGAAGACTTACACGAAGACGGAATGGGAGCAGCTCGGCAGCGCATCCGCGCCGCAGAGGTAACCACGATAACCGGCCAGCCTCGTTGTCGTCCCGCGCGGCGCCGGTGTTGTATTTTCTCAGGGTTCAATTGAATCATGGATAAACTGATGATTTCCGGCGGTGTGCCGCTAGACGGCGAAATCCGTATCTCCGGCGCGAAGAATGCCGCGCTGCCGATACTTGCCGGGGCGCTGCTCGCCGACGAGCCGGTCACGGTCGGCAATGTGCCGCACCTGCACGACGTGACGACCACGATGGAATTGCTCGGTCGCATGGGTGTGCGCCTCGTGATCGACGAACGCATGAATGTCGAGGTCGACGCATCGACCATCAAGGAATTCTGCGCGCCGTATGAGCTGGTGCGCACCATGCGCGCGTCGATACTGGTGCTCGGTCCGCTGCTGGCGCGTTACGGCCGGGCCGAGGTATCGCTGCCCGGCGGTTGCGCGATCGGTTCGCGGCCGGTCAATCTGCACATCAGCGGGCTCGAGGCGATGGGCGCGCAGATCACCGTCGAGGGCGGTTATATCAAGGCCAAAGCCAACCGGCTCAGGGGTGCGCATCTGGTGATGGACCTGGTGACAGTGACCGGTACCGAGAACCTGATGATGGCCGCGACGCTGGCCGATGGCACGACCGTGATCGAGAACGCCGCGCGCGAACCGGAAGTGGTGGATCTGGCGAACTATCTGTGCGCGATGGGCGCGCGCATCCAGGGTGCCGGTACCGACACCATCACCATCGAGGGCGTGAGCTCGTTGCATGGCACCCGCTACAATATACTGCCCGACCGCATCGAGAGCGGCACCTATCTGGTGGCCGGCGCCATCACCGGCGGGCGGGTCAAACTCAAGTCGACGCGGCCGCAGTTGATCGAGTCCGTGCTGGTCAAGTTGCGCGAGGCCGGCGCAGAGATCACGACGGGTGAAGACTGGGTGGAGCTGAACATGCACGGCAGGCGCCCCAGGGCCGTCAGCGTGCACACCGCGCCATACCCGGCGTTTCCGACCGACATGCAGGCGCAGTTCACGGCGATGAACGTGATTGCGCAGGGTTCCGGGGCGATTACCGAAACCGTGTTTGAGAACCGCTTCATGCACGTGCTCGAACTGCAGCGCATGGGCGCCAACATACGGCTGGAAGGCAATACCGCGTTTTGCACAGGCGTTGACCAGATCACCGCGGCCGAGGTCATGGCCACGGATCTGCGCGCCTCGGCGAGCCTGGTGCTGGCCGGACTGGTGGCCAAGGGAGATACCGCCGTGCATCGCATCTATCACATCGACCGTGGCTATGAGTGTATTGAAGAAAAGCTGGCGCAGCTGGGAGCGCGCATCCGGCGGGTCCCCGAGTGACGACGGCGCCGCGGGCCGCGTTTTGCGCGCCGCTGGGCCGGGTATCGAACGATGATGAATAACGTACTGACCATTGCAGTGTCCAAGGGACGCATTTTCAGCGAGGCGCTGCCGTTGCTGGCAGCGGCCGGTGTTGTGCCGGTCGATGATCCGGCGCGCAGCCGCAAGCTGATACTCGATACCAACCGGCCTGATGTCAGGCTGGTGATCATACGGGCGGCCGACGTGCCGACGTTTGTCGAGTACGGCGCCGCTGATCTTGGCATTGCCGGCAAGGACGTGCTGCTCGAATACGACAGTGACAGTCTTTACGAACCGCTGGATCTGAAAATCGCGCGTTGCCGGATGATGCTGGCCGGGCCGCAAACCGCGGTGAAAAGCGGTTCGCGGCTGCGCGTGGCGACCAAATACGTCAACACCACGCGGCGCTATTTTGCGGCGCAGGGTATCCAGGTCGAGATCATCAAGTTGTACGGCTCGATGGAGCTGGCGCCGCTGGTCGGGCTGGCTGACCGTATTGTCGATCTTGTCGATACCGGCAACACGCTGCAGGCGAATGGTTTGACGCCGCTGGAAACCATCGCCGAGGTTAGTTCGCGTTTGATTGTGAATCGCGCGTCGATGAAGATGAAACATGATGCCGTGAAGAAGTTTCTCGGCCTGATGGAGCAGGCGGTGAATAAAGCCGCTGGCGCCTGACCGTTCGACTCTGTTTACCGCGCAATGCCGCTAATCCGAACCGCCGCATGAACATGCAACGTCTGACAACCGCCTCCCCGGATTTCCGCCAGCAGCTGGCGCGTCTGCGCGCCTGGGACGACGCGAGCGACGCGGATGTGCTGCAACGCGTGCGCGACATCCTCGCCGACGTGCGCCTCCGCGGCGATGCCGCGGTCATCGACTACACCAACCGTTTCGACCGCCTCGGCGTCACGGCGATGGGCGAGCTGGAAATCCCGGCGGCGCGCCTGCAGGCGGCGCTGCAAAAGATACCGGTTGCAGAGCGCGTGGCGCTGATGTTCGCGGCCGATCGCGTGCGCCGCTATCACGAGCATCAGAAGGCGGAGTCGTGGACCTATATGGAAGCGGACGGCACGGTGCTCGGCCAGCAGGTCACGCCGCTGGATCGCGTGGGGTTGTATGTGCCGGGCGGCAAGGCGGCGTATCCCTCGTCGGTACTCATGAACGCGGTGCCCGCCAGGGTCGCCGGCGTCGGCGAGCTGATCATGGTGGTGCCGACGCCGGACGGCGTGGTCAATGATCTGGTGCTGGCGGCGGCGGCGATTGCCGGTGTCGATCGCGTGTTCTCGATCGGTGGCGCGCAGGCGATCGCCGCGCTGGCCTACGGTACGGCAACCGTGCCGCCGGTCGACAAGATCGTCGGTCCCGGCAATATTTATGTGGCTACCGCCAAGCGTCTGGTGTTCGGCACGGTCGGCATCGACATGATTGCCGGCCCGTCCGAGATATTGATCGTCTGCGACGGCCAGTCCGATCCCGACTGGATCGCGATGGACCTGTTTGCGCAGGCCGAGCACGACGAGGACGCGCAATCGATACTGATCAGTCCTGATGCCGAGTTTCTTGCGCAGGTCACGCGCAGCATCGAACGGCTGCTGCCCGGCATGGAGCGGGCGGCGATCATCGAAAAATCCCTGAGAGCGCGCGGCGCACTGATCGAGGTGCGCGATCTCGCCGAGGCCGTCGAGGTGATCAACTGGATCGCGCCGGAGCACCTTGAGCTGTCGGTCGCCGATCCCGGCGCGCTGCTGCCGGGCATCCGGCACGCCGGCGCGATCTTCATGGGCCGCTACACCGCCGAGGCGGTCGGCGATTATTGCGCCGGGCCCAACCATGTGTTGCCGACGGCACGCACCGCACGCTTTTCATCACCACTCGGTGTCTATGACTTCCAGAAGCGCTCGAGCCTGATCCACTGTTCCGAACAGGGCGCGACGACACTCGGTGCGACCGCGGCGCGGCTGGCGCGCGGCGAAGGCTTGACCGCGCATGCCCGGTCGGCGGAGTATCGGATCGGTAAACGCACCAAACCATAGCCGGACACCCTGTCACCGATGTCATCGTCATCCAAAGCCACCGCAAGTGGCGAACTCGCGCAGCTGGTCGAGCGGCTGGTACGCCGCGAGGTGCGCCAGTTGTCCGCCTACCACGTGCCCGATTCCGGCGGCTTGATCAAGCTCGACGCGATGGAGAATCCGTATACGTGGCCGCCGGCGCTGCGCGACGCGTGGCTGGCGGAACTGCGCGACGTCAGCCTGAACCGTTACCCGGACGCGGCGTCACGCGTGCTGGTAGACGAACTGCGGCGCTTCTTTGCGATCCCCGCCGACTACGACGTGTTGCTTGGCAACGGCTCGGACGAGTTGATCCAGATGCTGGCGCTTGCCGTTGGTGGCAGCGGTGCGGTGATGCTGGGTGTGCAGCCGGGCTTTTCGATGTTCCGGCCGATCGCGCTCGCGACCGGCATGGACTATGTCGGGGTGCCATTACTGAAAGACGGCTTTGGGCTGGATATCGCGGCACTGCGTCACGCCATCGAGCGACATAACCCGCGGCTGATGTTTCTCGCCTGTCCGAACAATCCGACCGGCAATCTGTTCGACGAGAACGATATCTGCGCGGTGATCGAGGCGATGCCCGGCCTGGTCGTGATCGACGAGGCCTATGAGGTATTTGCCGGCCACAGTTTCACGCATTTGCTCGACCGGTATCCGAACCTGCTGATCATGCGCACCCTGTCCAAGATCGGGTTGGCCGGGCTGCGGCTCGGCTTGTTGATCGGCGCGCCGGCATGGCTGGCCGAGATCAACAAGATCCGGCTGCCCTACAACATCAATGTGCTGACGCAGGCGAGCGCGGCGTTCGCGCTGCGGCATGCGGATATGCTCCGGGAGCAGGCCGCCGCGATATGCGCCGGGCGCGAGCACTTGCAGCGCGCCATGGCGTTACTCGCCGGGCTGACAGTGTTTCCCAGCCGGGCAAATTTCATCCTGTTCCGTGTCCCCGCCGGGCGAGCCCGCCCAATGCTGGAGTCGATCAAGGCGCAGGGCGTGCTGATCAAGAGTCTCGATGGCGAGGGCGGTGTGCTGACGGACTGTCTGCGTGTCACCGTCGGTACGCCGGAGGAGAACACGGCGTTTCTCGGCGCGCTGACGGTGGCGCTTGCCACATAAGGTGTTTTTGCCTCGCGATGGAACTTGGAGGTATGCTAGTCGCCATTCAAGAACAACGATGGAGTGTCCGCTAACGGCGGACACCTCTGGTCAGCAGCAGAACCGGCAGTCATGAAAGCGCGCAAAGCCAGCGTCAAACGCAAGACAAAAGAAACCGAGATCGACGTCGCCGTGAATATCGATGGCACTGGCGAGGCGCGCCTGCACACCGGGCTCGCGTTTCTCGACCACATGCTCGACCAGATCGCCAGGCACGGCCTGATCGATCTTGACGTCAAGGCCAGGGGTGATCTCCACATTGACGCACACCACACCGTTGAGGATATTGGCATAACGCTGGGTCAGGCGATTGCGCAGGCGGTCGGCGACAAGCAGGGCATTCGCCGCTACGGGCATGCCTACGTGCCGCTCGACGAGGCATTGTCGCGCGTTGTCATCGATTTTTCCGGACGCCCGGGTCTGGTGTACCACGTCGAATTTCCGCGCGCCCGCGTCGGTGATTTCGACGTCGATCTGTTCCGTGAGTTTTTCCAGGGCTTCGTCAATCATGCGCTGGTCACGCTGCACATCGACCGCATCCGGGGCGAGAACGCGCATCACATCGTCGAAACGATCTTCAAGGCGTGGGGCAGGGCCATGCGCATGGCCCTGGAAACCGACACGCGCATGGGTGCCGTCATCCCGTCCACGAAGGGAAGTCTCTGAGAGCACAGCGAGTCAGCAGCAAAACTGTATAGATCTTCCCGATGGCGACCACAGTGGTAATCGACTACGGCATGGGAAACCTTCGCTCTGTTTCAAAGGCGCTGGAACATGTGTCGGAGGGCTCCCGTATCGAAATCACCAGCGATCCCGGCAGGGTGCGGCAGGCGGACCGCGTCGTATTGCCGGGCGTCGGCGCGCTGCGCGACTGCATGACGGAACTGGCGCGCCTTGAACTGATCCCGGCTATCCGCGATGTGCTGCGCACCCGGCCGTTTCTCGGTATCTGTCTCGGCATGCAGGCGCTGCTCGATTTCAGTGACGAAAACGATGGCACGCCGGGGCTGGGGGTGATTGCCGGCGCGGTCAAACGCTTCGGTGATGCGACGAACGCCGCCGGCGCGCGCCTGAAAGTCCCGCACATGGGCTGGAGCCCTGTCGACCAGGTCGGGACGCACCCGTTGTGGAAGGATATCGCAACAGGCAGCCGTTTCTATTTCGTGCACAGTTACTATGTCGTGCCGGACGATACGCGTGACGTCGCCGCGACCACCGGTTATGGCGAAACCTTTGCGTCGGCGCTCGCGCGCGATAATATTTTTGCCGTGCAATTTCATCCGGAAAAAAGCCAGCAGGCGGGCCTGACGCTGCTGGCGAATTTTTTGCGATGGAACGGTTCGTGCCGGTAGTCGGCCCCGACCGTTGTGTGCCGGCCGTTAGCGGCGCTTCTGATATTTCTGTTGTTTACCTATGGTCGAGGAAAGAGTCATGTTATTGATCCCCGCGATTGATATCAAAGGTGGCAAATGCGTGCGCCTGCGTCAGGGAGATATGGATGCCCAGACCGTCTATTCCGATGACCCGCTGGCGATGGCGCAGCGCTGGGTCGACGCCGGGGCGACGCGATTGCATATCGTCGATCTTGACGGCGCCCGTTCCGGTAAACCGGTCAACAGCGGCGTTATCCATGAGATCGCCGGGAATTTTCCCGATCTCGTGATACAGGTGGGTGGCGGGATACGGGATGATGACATCATCCAGGCCTATCTCGACGTCGGTGTAAATTACGTTGTGATCGGCACGAAGGCGGTCAACACGCCGCATTTCGTGTCGAATGTCTGCGTGGAATTTCCCGGCCATATCATCGTCGGGCTGGACGCGCGCGACGGCAAGGTCGCCATCGACGGCTGGTCGAAGCTCTCCCACCATGACGTGATCGACCTGGCGCAGCATTTCGAGCAGGATGGCGTGTCGGCGATCATCTATACCGATATCGGCCGTGACGGCATGCTGAGCGGCGTCAATATCGACGCGACCGTCCAGCTGGCGCGATCGATCACGGTGCCGGTGATTGCCTCCGGCGGCGTGTCCAGCCTCGATGACGTCCGCGCGTTGTGCGCGGTCGCGGACGAGGGCATCATCGGCGCGATTACCGGGCGGGCGTTGTACGAAGGAACACTGGACTTCGCCGAGGGGCAGCGCCTGGCCCGCGAGCTATGCGGCGCGGCCTGAATATTTCTGTGGCCCCCGTCCCGTGGTCGCCGGTCGGTGAACGCCGGTGTGACACGACTGTTTTACGTGGGTGCATGGTTCTGCCGGGACGATCGTCATGACGCTTGCCACCCGTATCATTCCGTGTCTGGACGTGGACAAAGGCCGCGTCGTCAAGGGCGTGCGTTTCGTCGGCATACGCGACGCCGGCGATCCGGTCGAGATCGCGCGGCGCTATGACGAGCAGGGCGCCGACGAGCTGGTGTTTCTCGATATCACGGCGAGCCACGAGGATAGGGACACGATGATCCACATCGTCGAGGCGGTGGCCAGTCAGGTATTTATTCCGCTGACGGTGGGCGGCGGCATCCGCAGCGTTGAGGACATCCGCCGCATGCTGCGCGCCGGCGCCGACAAGGTCGCGATCAACACCGCAGCGGTAAGTAATCCGGAGTTCGTCCGGCAGGCGGCACAGCGCTTCGGCTCGCAGTGCATCGTCGTCGCGGTGGACGCAAAAAAGGTCAGCGCGCCCGGTGCGCCGGATCGTTGGGAGATATTTACGCATGGCGGCAGGCATTCGACCGGTATCGAAGCGATAGCGTGGGCACAACGGATGGCGGCATACGGCGCCGGCGAGATACTGCTGACCAGTATGGACCGGGACGGGACCCGCGACGGCTTCGATATTGCGCTGAACCGCGCGGTTGCCGACGCGGTACCGGTACCGCTCATTGCCTCGGGCGGCGTCGGGACGCTGGATCATCTGGTGGCCGGGGCGACACTGGGACACGCCGATGCGGTGCTTGCGGCGAGTATATTTCATTACGGCGAATACACCGTCCAGGACGCCAAGCGCCACATGGCGGCCCACGGCATCGAGGTAAGGTTGTAGAATGTCCGCCGCGCGGGCCGCCGCCTATTGCCTGCGCGTCGGCGCATCGGCGTCCCATCCGGGGTGACGCGATAAATCGGTGGTTTCCCAGGTCTGACGAGGCACGGTTGTTATGAGCGACGCATGGTTGAGCGACATCCGCTGGAACGGCGACGGGCTGGTACCGGTCGTTGTCCAGGACGAGGCGACCGGCCGATTGCTGATGTGCGCCTGGATGAACCGCGAGGCGTTGCAACAGACGGTCGCCGGCGGCGAGGCGGTGTACTGGTCACGTTCCCGCCGGCAACTGTGGCACAAGGGTGAGCAATCGGGGCACCGGCAACGCGTGGTGGAAATCCGCCTGGATTGCGACGGCGACACGATTCTGCTGTGTGTCGAGCAGCGCGGCGGCATCGCCTGTCATACCGGGCGCGAGAGTTGTTTTTACCGGCAGTTGGTCGGCGAGCAGTGGACGGTGATGGAGCCGGTGCTGAAAGATCCCGCTGCCATTTATAAAAAATGACAACGCACCAACGTGCGCTTAACGGTGGTTCATGCTATGGCCGATACATTGAAGCAACTCGAACAGGTACTGCTGGAGCGCAAATCCGCTGATCCGGCGCAATCGTATGTCGCCGCGCTGTATTCGAAGGGTAGCGACGCGATACTGCAGAAGATTGCCGAGGAGGCCGCCGAGACCGTGATTGCCGGCAAGGGTACGGACGACGGGCAGGTGGTCCATGAAACCGCCGATCTGTGGTTTCATACGCTGGTTTTGTTGACGTACCGGGGAATAAAGGTGGACGATGTGCTGCATGAACTGGAGCGTCGCTTCGGGCAGTCAGGGCTGGCCGAGAAAGCCGCACGGAAATAGCGGGCCCGGCGGCCGGGGCGACGCGCGGCAAACCGGCTTGCCCGCTGCCGCTCCACCGGTTATCAGGGACGCTCGGTATACGTCACAGGATGCGTGCTTGGCAGACAGGCGTTTTCGTTTTGGAGAATTACTATGGGTATTAGTATCTGGCAATTATTGATCATTCTCGTCATCGTGCTGTTGTTGTTCGGCGCGAAGAAGCTGCGAGGTCTTGGCGGCGACCTTGGCGACGCGGTGAAGGGATTCCGTGACGCGATGCGGGAGCAGAAGGATGGCGATGAGACCGCAGAAAAACTCGATCAGCCGACCAGCAAACGCGTGATCGAGGGTGAAGTGACGTCCAAGGAAAAGGACCGCGCCGAGTCGTAACATGCCATGTTCGATATCGGCTTCGGGGAGCTCGTTGTTGTCGCCGTTGTAGCGCTGCTGGTGATCGGACCGGAACGCTTGCCCGGCATGGTGCGAGAGGCAGGCAGCTGGTTGCGGCGCGCACGCAGCGTTGCAGCATCGCTCCGGGATGATTTCGAACGCGAGATCAACCGGTCCGAAGAGCTCAAGAACCTGATCGAGCGCGAAACCAGGATTGCCGAACTGCATAAACAGATCGACGAGACGCTGACCTCGGTGCCTGCCGGTAAGCGGGCGCCCGGCGGCGCCCAGGTGCCGCCGGCGGATGCGCCCGCGCCTGCCGTACCCGCCGGCAAGGGGCCGGAGCCGACGACGACTTCGCCGCACGATGCCCCGCCCCGATAAGTATCCGCCGGATCAGGAACTGCCGTTTACCGCACATCTGCTGGAACTGCGCAGCCGGTTGCTGCGTATCGTCGGCACCATCATGGCGGTATTCCTGGTGTTGATGCCGTTTGCCAACCAGATTTACGCGGTTCTGGCGTTGCCGTTGCTGCAGCAGTTACCGCAAGGCGCGACGATGATCGCGACCGAGGTCACCTCGCCGTTTCTGGCGCCGTTCAAGTTCGCGCTGGTGTTCTCGGTGTTTATCGCGATGCCGGCGATCATCTATCAGATATGGGGGTTTGTCGCGCCCGGCCTGCATCGCTCCGAACAGCGGCTGGCCTTTCCGTTAATCGTATCGGCGGCGGTGTTGTTCTACTGCGGTGTGCTGTTCGCGTACTTCGTCGTGTTTCCGTTGATGTTCGGTTTCTTTGTCGCCGTCGCGCCGGAGGGTGTCTCGGTGATGACCGACATCGGCAAATATCTTGATTTCGTGATGACGGTATTTTTTGCGTTCGGCGTGGCGTTCGAGGTGCCGGTGGCGACGATTCTGCTGGTCAAGGCGGGCGTCGCGACGCCCGATGGTCTGGTCGCCAAACGTCCCTATGTGATCGTAGGGGCATTCATCATCGGCATGCTGCTGACGCCGCCGGACGTGATTTCGCAAACGCTGCTGGCGGTGCCGATGTGGCTATTGTTCGAGGTCGGCGTTTACGTGGCGCGGCGTATCTCCGTGCCGGCCGCCGATGACCAGTCGTCACCGGACGACAAGGCTACGCCCGAACAACCGCCGCCGCCTGGCGCCTAGCACGCAGTTAATCTGCCGTCTCGCGGTGACGGGAGAAAAAACCGCGCAGGACTTTGGTGCAAAACGTTCGCACCACTCGCCTCTGCCTGAAAAATGCAGTGACGCAACCGCCGTGGGTGTTGTTTCGCGCCGCGCGCCAGGCCGCGCCACTTTCTGCCCGGTCGCCCGGTCAGCGCTCGCGCGGTAACGGACGGTCGCCGACGGTCGCCTTGACGACGCTGGGTGAGTTGTTGCGTGTCAGCCGGATTTCGATGACGGTGCCCGGATTGGTCTGTGCGACGAGATTCATCATGCCGCGCGAATCCGTGACCGGCTTGCCGTCGATATCGGTAATGACATCGCCCGGTTGCAGGCCGGATTGATCGGCGGGCCCACCACGCAGCACGCCGGCGACGATGATGCCGCGCGTGTCTTGCAGGCCGAACGATTCCGCCAGTGCGGGATTGATGTCCTGTGTTTCGATGCCCAGCCAGCCGCGCACCGCCCGGCCATGATCGATGATCTGCGTCATGACGCTTTTTGCGAGGCTGACCGGAATGGCGAAGCCGATACCCTGGGAGCCGCCACTGCGCGAGTAGATTGCGGTATTGACGCCGATCAGTTCGCCGTAGGCGTTGATTAACGCGCCGCCGGAATTACCGGGATTGATGGCGGCGTCGGTCTGAATGAAGTTCTCATACGTGCTGATGCCGAGATGGCTGCGACCGGTGGCGCTGACGATGCCCATGGTGACCGTCTGGCCGACGCCGAACGGATTGCCGATGGCCAGCACGACGTCGCCAATGCGCAGGTTGTCCGAGCCGCCGAGCACAATGGTCGGCACGTTTTCCAGATCGATCTTCAGCACAGCGACGTCGGTGTCCGGATCGGTGCCGACGACGGATGCCTGCGCCGTGCGGCCATCGGCCAGTGCGATCTCGATCTGGTCGGCGCCCGCGATCACATGGTTATTTGTCAGGATGTAGCCGTTGTCGCTGACAACGACGCCCGAACCGAGACTGTTCTCAAGACGCTGCCGCGGCACCTGCGGTACCACGTCCCCGAAAAACCGGCGGAAGAACGGATCCTCAAGCAACGGGTTCGGCCGCTGTGTCACGATCTTGGTGGTGTACACGTTGACCACCGCCGGCGTCGCGGCGGCGACAGCATCGGCGTAGGATGCCGGTGCCGCGTCCGGGTGCCGCGGCGCTTCCCGGAGGCGCGACATCTCGCCGCCGTTTTCGGTAAGCTGGGTGACAGCATGTTGCGGCTGGCTATCCTGGCGGAACAACAGTAAGGCGACGAAACCGATGGCGGCACCGACAATTACGCCTTGCGCCAGATAGGGTAATAATTTTTTTATTTCCATAGGTCCGATACTTTACACGTAGAGACAAACCCGAGTCGAATGCAACGATTTATAGGTGCGCGATGGTCCGTTTGCAAGAACTTGTCCGATATGCCGGTAAGCTGCTCGATGCCGCGTCATTTGTTGATTACGCGCCGAATGGTCTTCAGGTCGAGGGTCGGGAGAGTGTCCATACCCTGATCACCGGCGTAACCGCCAGTGTCGCGTTACTCGAGGCGGCGATCGATGCCGGTGCCGACGCGGTGCTGGTGCATCATGGTTATTTCTGGAGGGGCGAGGACGTCTGCATCACCGGGATGCGCCGGCGGCGTCTGCAGCTGTTGCTGTCGAACAATATCGGCCTGATCGCGTACCACCTGCCGCTCGATGCGCATCCTGTATACGGCAACAATGCCCAGCTCGCCCGCGTGCTCGGTATCGATATCGTTGATGGTTTTGGTGCGGCCGCGGGGCCTGCTATCGCCAGATATGGCAGGCTACCTGAGCCGGTGTCCGCCGCGGCGTTCGCGCAACGGGTGGCTGATCGACTGGGTCGGCCGCCGTTACATGTCGCGGCGGGGCCGGAACAGATCGAAACCATCGGTTTCTGCACCGGCGCGGCACAGGATTATCTGGAACAGGCGGCGGCGCTGGGCCTCGACGCCTACCTCAGCGGCGAGATATCGGAACGTACCGTGCACCAGGCGCGGGAACTTGCTATTCATTACTTCGCGGCGGGGCATCATGCCACGGAGCGGTATGGCGTGCAGGCGCTGGGTGATCATCTTGCGGCAACATTCGGCATTTTGCACCGGCATATCGACATCGATAACCCCGCCTGAGCCGCCAATCCGGCCATCGCCTCGCGTGTTGCCGCGCGGCTGGTTGCCGGAATGATCCGGCGTATATTGCGGCGGCAATATGATTGACCGGGAAAATCCGGTTGATGTCGCTATCGTCAGCGTGAACGGTGCAAGCGATTGCCGCGGCAGGCAATTGGCTGACGACGAGCGGACTCGATACTTGCCCGCATCGACGTCCGGGCTTGGCGATCGATTATTCGCTACCATTATTGTTGCTGTCCCGGCGCTCAGGCATAAATCCTTACGGCATCGGACGTATTGGTTGAGTGACGGCAAGCGGTTGGCAAAACGACCGGATTTCAGGCATATTGGTTGACGAATACCTGAGTGACTTTATCGTTGACACCGCGCACGAAACTGGTCTAGCATGCCGGGCTCTGGTGAGCGCTTGGCGTTACTCTGTAACACTGGAATATTCCAATAAAAAAGTTCCGGGTTTAGGCAGGTCGTACCAGCAGCGCATCGGTCACGCGGTGTCCTTACAAAAGCAGGGGGGATCAGGCGGGGCCGGTTCGTATTGAACCCGGCTGAATCTGCCGGCAGGTCGATGAAACGAACGGGTGAGGGTGGAATACTTCATTTCGCTATGGTCATGGCCTATGAACCGGTATTTCCTTACGCTTGCAGTTTTGCGTTGCGCCTCGGTTTGTCTGAATTCTGAAACCTAATCAGTAATCACTATTGAGGGTGGAGATGTCTGTCAACCATCAGTGTTCGTATGATAGCGGTAGGCGTGGTAATGCGCGTCGTGGCCTTGGCAGCCTGGGCATCGTGCTGGGCGTTACGGCGTTTGCGGCGTTATTACTGTCTTTTACGGTCGTCGCGGAAGTTCCCGGAGCGATTCCGCCGCAGGGGGCACATGACGGAAAAGACGTTGCCCAGCCGATCGAGTTCCCGCATAACATCCATGCCGATGTCAATAAAATCAATTGTATGTACTGCCATACCTATGCGCGTCGCAGCAAGGTCGCCGGGATTCCGCCGACCAGCAAGTGCATGGGATGCCACAGCGTCATCGCGACCGACAAGCCGCGCATCAAGAAGCTGACGGAATACTGGGAAAACCGCGAGCCGCCGCCGTGGAACAAGGTTCACGACGTGCCGGATTACGTGCATTTTACGCACGAAAAACACCTGAAGCGCTTTGTGTTTGATAACGATGCCTTGCCGACGGAAAACGTTTCGGAGGTGTGCGCATTCTGTCACGGTGAAGTGAAGACGATGACCGTGGCTCATAAAACCAAGCCACTGAATATGGGGTTCTGCAAGCGGTGTCACGAAGCGAATCACGGGCCGTTTGATTGCTGGCAATGTCATAAGTAGTGACCTGCCCCGGGATAACACGGCCCGCCACGAAATTCGAAGTGAGGATGGATTGTGATGAGCGCTAACAAGGTTAATCGTCGCGAGTTTATGAAGATCGTCGGCTTGAGTGGCGCAGGCGCCGCGCTCGCCGGTTGCGATATGCCCACCACCGTGACGCTGGAGGAAGGCAAGGAAAGGGTCGTCTCGTACCTCGTGCCCGAAGAATATGTCATTCCGGGTATTGGCGTCTGGTTTGCGTCGACCTGCCAGGCTTGTCCGGCCGGCTGTGGCTTTCATGGCCGCGTGCGCGAGGGGCGCGTCCTGAAGCTCGAGGGTAACCCGGATTCGCCGATCAATTATTCGAAATTGTGCCAGATGGGCCAGGCGTCGTTGCAGACGCATTACAACCCGGATCGTCTGACCCAGCCGTTATTGCGGCAGAATGGCGAGTTGTCTCCGGTCTCCTGGGATGAGGCCTTCAAGCTGCTGGAGAAAAAGATTGGTGCCGGCAGCGGCGTGAGCGGCGATAAGTTTGCCTGGGTGACCGGTACCGTCAGTGGCCATCAGGCGGTGCTGATCAAGGCACACCTCGAGGCGCTCAACTCCGGCAATCACTTCGTACATGAGGTCATCAATACGGCGGTCGGGCAGGCGGTGAGCCGCGACATGCTCGGTGATGCGCGGCCGCGTTATCGTTTGGACCGCGCGCAGGCGGTGCTGTCGTTCGGTGCGGATTTTCTCGGTACCTGGAACTCCCCGGTTCATTTCGCGACGCAATATGCAAAATTCCGTGCCGCGCCGCGCGGTGTGCTGATCCAGGCGGAACCGGCGATGAGCCTGACGGGCGCCAATGCCGACCTGTGGCTGCCGGTACGTCCCGGGACAGAGGGCGTGCTGGCGCTGGGCATCGCGAATTCGCTGATCTTCAAGCACCATGTTGATGCCAGCCATCTGCCGTTAACAGTACGCAATCTGATCGCCAATTATCCGTTCATCGAGGTTGCCAAGGTGACCGGTGTCAGCGGTGACCTGATCGAGCGCGCCGCGGCCATGCTGAAAAAGCATAGCCCGAGCCTGGTCATCAGCGGGCCGTCGGCGGAAGGGCATGTGCATGGTTACGAATCGGCCACGGCCGTGATGCTGCTGAATATCCTGCTCGGCAATGTCGGCCAGACCATCGAGCCGGGCCATAGTTTTCCGTTGCCGCAACTGGCGGCCCGTGAAGGCAATACCGCTGATTTGCTGAGTTTTGCCGAGGGCCTGAAGAACAAGCGTTTCGATACGGTGTTTTTCTACGGCACGAATCCGGTCTATACCGCGCCGGCCAGCCTCTCACTGGAAGAGCATCTTGCCAAGGTGCCGTTCAAGGTCGCGTTCTCGATGTTCCGCGATGAGACGACGGCACTGGCGGATCTGGTGCTGCCGATTCGTTCTGCGCTGGAGGACTGGGGTACCCACGCGGCCGGTTATCAGCCGGGTGAGCCCGTGCTCGGTTTCCAGCAGCCGCTGATGGAGCCGTTGTATCAGACGACGCGCGGTATGGGCGACTTGTTGCTGGCGTTGCTGACGATGCAGCGTGCGTCCGACTATGCGCCGTTTGCTGATTACTATGCGTATCTGAACAACTTTGCCGCAGGCCTGCCGGCCGGCGTTCGCCACGGCGCGGCCAATGACAAGGAGTTCTGGCAGGCGACTTTGCAAACCGGTCTGATCAAGCTGGTGGGCGAAGCGCGCACGCTCAGCGTGTCCGCCAGCACGGCCGACCTGCCGGCCTACAAGGTGGACAGCGAGTATCAGTATCACCTGGTGCCGGCGGCCCGCCTCGGGATGTGGGACGGACGGCACGCCAATATACCGTGGCTGCAGGAGGCGCCGGACCAGATCACCAAGACGGTCTGGGATTCCTGGGTCGAAATGCATCCGGCGACGGCTGCGAAGTTCGATGTGAAGGTCGGAGACTATGTCCGCGTTTCTTCTGCTCAAGGGTCGATCGAGGCCCAGGCTTTCATCTACAAGGGTATTCAGAAGGATGCGATCGCCGTGCCGATGGGGCGGGGGCACACCGAGTACGGGCGTTATAACGTCGATCCGACCGGCAAGCCACGCGGTGTGAATCCGTTGAAGATTCTCAGCCCGGTGACGGACAGCAAGACCGGTGAACTGGCGCTGTTCGCTACGCGCGTCAGGATCGAGAAGACCGGAAGAACTCACGAGCTGGTGAAGATGGGCAGTAACGATACGCAGCTGGGCCGCAAACTTGCGGCGACCATTACCTCCGACCAGTTCAATCGTACCGAGGGAGGCAAGACCGATGTCGCTTAGGAATCTGCTTGAAAACTGGGGTGACTACCGCAAGGGTCGCGAACAGGGCGGCCACCACAAGTACGAGCATATGTGGGGCATGGCCATTGATCTCAATCTGTGTATCGGTTGTAACGCCTGTTCGGTCGCCTGCTATGCGGAGAACAATCTTGCCGTGGTCGGCAAGGAGAAGTTCGAGAAGGGCCACGCACTGCACTGGATGCGGGTAGAGCGTTACTGGGACGAGCCGAACCTCGGCGAGGCCCGCGTTAGCGAATATCAGGTCCACGGCGCGAGTTTTGTGCCGACGAATTGCCAGAATTGCAACGCGGCAACCTGCGAGCCGGTCTGCCCGGTGGCAGCGACCTACCATACACCGGATGGCCTGAATGCCCAGGTGTACAACCGCTGTATCGGTTCCCGCTACTGCTCCAATAACTGTCCGTACCGCCTGCGCTATTTTAACTTCTGGTCGTATTACGAATCGTCATGGCCGGCACCGCTGCATATGCAGCTGAATCCGGATCTGACGGTCCGGGACAAGGGCGTGATGGAGAAGTGCACGTTCTGCGTGCAGCGGATACGCGCGGCAAAAGACAAGGCCAAAATGGAGAATCGCGTGGTGGCGGAGGGTGGCGTCGTGAACGTGGGCGATCAGCCATTCAAGGTCGCGCCCGGGCGGGCTAAGGTGCAGGACATGGAATTCCAGACAGCCTGTCAGCAGACCTGTCCGACGAGCGCCATCTCCTTCGGTGATATGCTCAATCCGGATAGTCAGGTGAGCAAGTTATGGCGCAGTCATCAGGTCGAGCTCGGCAAGACCTCGCAAAAGAAACCGAATCCTGAGTTGCGCGGGTACCGCCTCCTGGAGGAGCTCAATACCGATCCACGTGTCATGTTTCTTGAGCGTGTCCGGGAAGTCTGACACGGATCTCTGGTTTCAATTATCGTCACTCGGCAAAGGGTGCAGGCATGCAGACAAAAGATATTAATGAAGACATAAAGTGGGCCCAGATCAACAAGGACGTGTTGCGGAGCATGGAGAATCCGCGTATGGGCTACTGGATCGCGGTGGCCATGTGCGTCGCGATGGTGGGAGTCGCCCTGACCGCAGAGATTCTTCAGTACACGACCGGCATGGGCAACGCCAAAAACTGGCCGCATATGTGGAATCTCTACATCGCGACGTTCATTTTCTGGATCGGCATGAGTCACTCGGGAACCCTGTTGTCCGCGATTCTGCATATCATCCGCTCCGACTGGCGCAAGCCTATCTACCGGTTCGCCGAGGCCATGACGACGTTCTCGCTGATGACCGCCGGCCTGTTCCCGGTGATACACGTCGGCCGTCTCTGGAACATCTACTGGACGCTGCCGTATGTCAGCGACCGCGGCATCTGGCCGAACTTCCGCTCGCCGCTGATCTGGGACGCGTTTGCGGTATTTACCTACCTGACGTCGTCGGCGTTGTTCCTGTTTATCGGCATGATCCCGGATCTGGCGATCTGCCGTGACAACGCCAAGGGCTGGCGCAAGAAGCTCTATACGGCGCTGTCGCTCGGCTGGCGCGGTGATGACCGGCAGTGGCGCAACTTCCGCAAGACCTATCTGCTGATGGCGTGTTTCCTGATTCCGCTCGCGGTGTCGGTGCACTCCATCGTGTCGTCGGACTTCGCCATGTCGATCATGCCCGGCTGGCACGTGACCACCTTCCCGCCGTACTTTGTCGCGGGTGCGCTGTACTCCGGATGTGCCGCGATCATCACGCTGTTTATTTGCCTGCGCTACTTCTTCCGCTTCGAGGAGTACATGACGATCCCGATTCTGGAGAAGACCTGCAAGCTGACGTTCGCTATCGCGATGGTCTGGACGTATCTGAACCTGATCGAGTTCGCGTCGGTCTGGTACGGGCACAACGCGGCGGAAAAGGAACTGTTGATTGCGAAGTTCACCGGACCGTATTCGCCATTTTTCTGGGCGATGCTGTTCTTCGGTTCAGTGCTTCCGTTCACGCTCGCCTTCGAGAAACTGCGGCGGCATATTCCGACCATGTTCGTCGTATCGCTGTTGCTGAACGTCGGCATGTGGCTGGAGCGCTGGATGATTGTCTCACCGACGTTGTCGATGGGCTATCACCCGATCGCGTTTGACGTCATGTGGCCGACCATGGTGTCGTGGGCGATCGTGTTTGGCAGTTTCGGCTGGTTCGGTCTGCTGTTCCTCGTGTTCGTCAAGATCTTTCCGTCGATCTCGATGTACGAGGTCAAGGAAATGGTCTATCACCGCCGCCGTGTGGCGCGCGACGAGCAGGCGCATGTGTTCCATCGTCGTACCGGTGATCACCCGTCGTCGGGAACTGCGACGCCGGGTCTGGAGGGAGCATAAACAATGGCTAAACATCGCATCATGGGATTGTTCCGCGATTTCGAAGAGGCCTTCAACGCGATCGCCGAATTGCGTGACCGTCGCGTGCCCGGCCTCGGTGTCGACGACGTTACGTTGATTTCACCGATCGAACATCCGGAAATCGAGGAAGTGCTCGGCGAACGGCCGTCGCATGTGCCGAAGTTCACGTTGTGCGGCGCGCTGTTCGGCATGACGTTTGGCTTCCTGTTCCTGTCGTCGGCACAAGCGACGTTTCTGGTACAGCCTCAGGGCGGCAAACCGGTGGTGCCGTTGCCGACCAATATCGTGCTGACCTATGAGATGCTGATCCTGTTCGGCGTATTGTTTACGGTGATCAGTTTCATCATTACTGCACGGTTGTTGCGCAAGCGTAACTCGCTCTATAGCGAGAATGTCAGCGTCGATCAGGTCGGTATCGAGATGTCACTGAACGACAATCAGCTCGAACCGGTGAGGCAGCTTTTTAAACGGCACAAGGTGCTGGAAATTCGTGAAGAGGTGGTTCGATGAAGGTTGTCAGCCTGTTTGCAGCGCTCTTGTTGGCGCCGACCCTGGCGTTGGCGTGGCCTTGGTCCACGGACATGATGAATCAGCCCAGCAT
This sequence comes from Gammaproteobacteria bacterium, assembly GCA_006218035.1. Taxonomy (GTDB): domain Bacteria; phylum Pseudomonadota; class Gammaproteobacteria; order VBWC01; family VBWC01; genus VBWC01. Next base: position 67,286 of record VBWC01000004.1, on the reverse strand, counting down.
GAAGCCGCAGGAACCCTTTAACGAAAAGGAAATGTACCCGTTTCCGACTCGTTCCGTGCCGGTAACGGGTTTCCCCACCAAGATTGCCAATCGTGAGGAAGCCAAGGGGCTCACTAACCCGATTCCCCTGTCGGACGCGTCGATGAAAAATGGCCGTACGCTGTTCAAGATCTACTGCGCGGCGTGTCACGGTCTGACCGGCCAGGCAGATTCCCCGGTGACCAACAAGATCGGCGCGATCTCGCTGGTGGACAGTTATGTGCAGGAAACGCTTACCGAAGGCTGGATATTTGGCACCATCACGTTCGGCAGCTATGTAATGCCCGCCTATGGTGTGCCGACCGCGCGTGAAGACAGTCGCGGATCGAACGACTTGAGCGTTGAGGAGCGTTGGCACGTTGTCAATTACGTTCGTCATGGTCTCGCCAAAGATGCCGCAGCGGCCGGCGTGCGTACCGCGGCCACGCAGTAACCGGAATTGAAAACAAGTAATCAGGGGTAGCTATGGATATTGTGTTCGGCAGCTGGTCGGTTCTGACGACGAATTTCCTTTTCGTCCTTTATATTGCGCTATGCTCGGTGGTGTTTTCGTCGGTATTGCATCTCGCTAACGGTCAGTGGCGTTTTCAGGTCCGCGATATTGCATGTTCCCTGTGGGTATTGTTTGCCTTGGCCGGATTTTTGCTCGCAATACTGTTGTCGAATGGCGAGGCGACGTTCCAGTGGCTGGCGCATGCGCATGACGAAGGCAACCACTTGCCGGGCTGGCATAACTACACGTTTCTTGTGTTGCGCCAGATTGCCGGGTTCGCGATCGTGGCGACGCTGTTTTCGCTGTTTATCAAATACCAGCGCCTCAGTGAAACCGACAGCTCCTACAAGGCGCAGCGCCGTTTTCGCAATATCGCGCTGCTGATTCCGTTTTTCTACATCTCGTATGCCAGCATGGTGGCGTGGGATTTTGAAATGACGATGTTGCCGGGCTGGCACAGCGCGAGTTACGCGTTCTATCATTTCCAGAGTAATTTTCATTGCTTCCTGGCGTTTTTCACGATCCTGCTGTTTTTCCTGTATCAGTCAGGCAAGTTGAACAAGCCGTTTGAGTCACACATTTTCAACTTCATGGCGCAGTTCATGCTCGCCATGACGATCCTGTACACCTATCTGTATTTCACGCAGTATCTGATCATGTGGTATGGACGCCTGCCGGGTGAGATGGGGCGCTATTTCAACATGATGTATGAAGGTTATGCCGGCCTGTGGTGGTCGTTCCTGGTGCTGAAGTTTATTATTCCGTTTGTAACGCTTGCGATCACCCCGAATCGCCATAACCCGGTGATTATCGTCATGGTGGCGTTTTCGATCGTGATCGGGACCTGGATCGAGCGTTATACGTGGATCGCGGGTTCTTTGCAGGGCGAGTACCACATACCGATGACTTCGTTGTTCGATGTTGCCGTTACCGCGGTGATCTTTGTGGCGGGCTGGACCGCCGTCAGATGGAATATGCGCAGGAAAGGTCTGGTCAGCGCCTGATCACCAAGTCAATTTCCGCCGGCGCCGTTCGGGCGCCGGCGTTCTCGCTCCCCGCCCAAGACTCTCATTTGCTCCGCATGGTGTTTTCACGTCGCGCGCGGCCGTGAGCGGCGAGGCTTGACGCCATTCAGCGCGTGAAAATGGCCGATTGATCAGGTAAAGTTATCGGCCCGCCGGCGCTACCCGGGTCAGCGGCCAGCGTTTCGATTACATCGTAGAGGTCAACGTTATGTCAGATTACAAGATCGCCCCGTCGATACTATCCGCCGACTTCGCGCGGTTGGGTGAGGAGGTCAAGGCCGTTCTTGCCGCCGGCGCGGACATCGTCCACTTCGACGTGATGGACAATCATTATGTGCCGAACCTGACTATCGGCCCGCTGGTTTGCGAGGCATTGCGCAAACATGGCGTGAAGGCGGATATCGACGTGCATCTGATGGTCAAGCCGGTGGACCGGATAATTCCGGATTTCGCTGCTGCTGGCGCGACCTATATCACCTTTCATCCGGAAGCCAGTGAGCACATCGACCGCACGCTGCAACTGATCCGCGGCGCGGGTTGTAAATCGGGCCTGGTGTTCAATCCGGCGACATCGCTGGATTATTTGAAGCACGTGCTCGACAAGATCGACATGGTGCTGATCATGTCGGTCAACCCCGGGTTTGGCGGCCAGAGCTTTATTCCCGAGGCGCTGCAGAAACTGCGCGAGGCGCGCAGGATTATCGACGCCAGCGGTCGCGACATCCGGCTGGAGATCGATGGTGGCGTCAAGGTCGACAATATTCGCGAGATTGCGGCCGCCGGTGCCGATACCTTCGTTGCGGGGTCGGCGATTTTCAGCACCAAGGACTACAAGGCCACCATCAATGCGATGCGCGCCGAGCTGGCCAAGGTTTGATGGCGAGCTAGCCGCAGGGTGGAACGCTGATGGCATTACGCAAGCCGAAAATGATCCTGATAGACGTCGATGGCACCATGGTGGACAGCGTGCCCGATCTGGCTTTCTGCGTCGACGAAATGATGAAACACCTCAATATGGCGCCGCATGGCGAGAAACGCGTACGTGACTGGGTCGGTAACGGCGTCGAGCGTCTGGTGCGCCGCGCATTGATCGGCACGCTTGAAGGTGAGCCCGATGAGGCATTGTTCGCGCGGGCCTATCCGGTGTTCTTCCAGTTGTACCGCGAAAATACCAGCAAGCGCAGCCGCTTGTATGCAGGTGTCGAGGAAGGGCTCGACGACTTGCAGTCCGCCGGGTTTGCCCTCGGTTGCGTCACCAACAAGGCGGCGGAGTTTACCGAGCCGTTGTTGCAGGATCTCGGTGTCTATGATTATTTCGCGCTGGTCGTCAGCGGCGACTCCCTGCCGCGCAAAAAGCCGGACCCGATGCCGCTGCTGCATGCCGCCGCGTTTTTCAAGGTCGCGCCTGCCGATGCGTTGATGGTCGGTGATTCGGTTAATGATGTGACCGCTGCACGGGCGGCGGGATTTCAGGTGGCGTGCGTTCCGTACGGTTATAACCATGGCGAGGATATCCGTCAGGCGAAACCGGACGTGGTAATCGAGACGCTGGCCGCATTGCGCGGTATATTCATGGATGCCGCCTGAAACCGGGGCCGGGCAACTAGCACAGCACACATGCCGCAATGTCACTAGAACAGTTCAAGGAATACGCTGCCGCCGGTTTTAACCGCATCCCCGTCGTACGCGAAGTCCCCGCCGATCTTGATACGCCGCTGAGTACCTACCTGAAACTGGCCGATGGCCCGTATTCGTATTTGTTTGAATCAGTGCAGGGCGGCGAGAAATGGGGTCGTTACTCGATTATCGGCCTGCCCTGCACGACGATCGTGCGAGTCCGCGACAACGACGTCGAACTGCTGCACGATGGAACCGTGGACGAGACGATCAGTGTCCAGGACCCGTTGGCGTGGATCGAGTCGTTCAAGGGGCGTTTCCGGTCGCCGCAACTGCGCGATCTGCCGAAATTCACCGGTGGGCTGGTGGGCTACTTCGGCTACGACACCGTCAGGTACATCGAGCCGCGCATTCGTAATTGCCCGAATCCCGATACGGTCGGGACGCCAGACATATTGCTGATGGTTTCCGACGAGGTGGTCGTGTTTGATAACCTCGCCGGCAAGCTTTACTTGATAGTCCATGCGGACCCGAAGCAAGCCGATGCATGGGGCAAGGCGAAACAGCGTCTCGACGCGCTGGTCGCGTTGCTGCGTGCGCCGTTGCAGCCGGAAACCCGGCAACACCCGGTGGCGCAGGTCGACGAAGAGGACTTCAAGTCGGACTTCAGTCGCGAGCAGTTCGAGGCAGCCGTCGGTCGTGCCAAGGAATATATCGTCGAAGGCGATATCATGCAGGTGGTGTTGTCTCAACGCCTGTCGATTCCGTTTAGCGCGGCGCCGCTCAGCCTGTATCGCGCGTTGCGTCGCCTCAATCCGTCGCCATATATGTATTATCTGGACCTTGGCGGGTTTCATATCGTCGGATCGTCGCCGGAAATTCTGGTGCGTCTTGAAGACGATCTTGTCACCGTCAGGCCGATCGCCGGGACGCGTCGCCGCGGACGCAGCGAGCAGGAGGACCGGAATCTCGAGCAGGATCTGCTGAGCGACCCGAAGGAGCTCGCCGAACATCTGATGCTGGTGGATCTGGGGCGTAATGACGTCGGTCGTGTGGCAGAAACCGGCACCGTCACGCTGACCGAAAAAATGGTGGTCGAGCGGTATTCCCATGTGATGCATATCGTGTCGAACGTCACCGGCCGGTTGACACCCGGCAGGACGGCAATCGACGTGTTGCGCGCGACCTTTCCCGCCGGCACGGTCAGCGGTGCGCCGAAAGTCCGCGCGATGGAGATCATCGATGAGCTGGAACCGGTCAAGCGTGGCATCTATGCGGGAGCGGTCGGTTACCTCGGTTGGGGTAACAATATGGATACGGCGATCTCGATACGTACAGCGGTGATCAAGGACCAGACATTGCATATCCAGGTGGGCGCCGGAATCGTCGCAGATTCGGTGCCGTCACTGGAATGGAAGGAAACAATGAGCAAGGGTCGCGCGATATTCCGCGCGGTAGCGTTGGCCGAGAGCGGCGGGTTTGGCGGATAGAGGCCTTTATGTTGTTGATGATCGACAACTACGATTCATTCACCTATAACCTGGTGCAGTACCTGGGTGAGCTCGGTGCCGAGGTGCGCGTGTTCCGTAACGACCAGTTGTCGGTGGGCGAAATCGAGCGGATGAAGCCGGCGCAGATTGTGATCTCGCCGGGGCCGTGCACGCCGCATGAGGCCGGTGTTTCCAACGAGGTGATCCAGGCATTTGCCGGCAAGATCCCGCTGCTCGGCGTGTGTCTGGGTCACCAGTGTATCGGGCAGGTGTTTGGCGGCAAGGTGGTGCATGCGCACGCGGTCATGCATGGCAAGACGTCGGCGATCCACCACAATGGCACGGGGGTATTCACGGGGCTGCCCAGTCCGTTTCAGGCGACGCGCTATCATTCGCTGGTGGTGGCGCGCGACAGCCTGCCGGCCTGCCTGGAAATCACGGCCTGGACGCAAAACGCTGACGGCGCGGTCGACGAGGTGATGGGGCTGCGGCATCGTCATCTTGCAGTCGAGGGTGTGCAGTTTCATCCCGAGTCGATACTGACGGAGCATGGGCACCAGTTGCTGAAGAATTTTCTGGAACGCACCACAGGCTGAAATTTCGGATATCGACGGCGCAACAGATGGATATTCAAACGGCGATACGTGCGTTGACCGAAGGCCGCGACCTCAGCGCCGGTGAGATGACCGACGTGATGCGTACCATCATGACCGGTCAGGCGACACCGGCGCAGATCGGTGGCTTCTTGATCGGTCTGCGCATGAAGGGCGAGACCGTCGAGGAGATCGCCGCCGCCGCCCAGGTGATGCGCGATCTGGTGACGCGTGTCGCGGTCGACGTGCCGCATCTGGTCGATACCTGCGGCACCGGTGGCGACGCCGCGCATACCTTCAATATCTCCACCACCAGCGCGTTTGTTGTTGCGGCGGCCGGCGGTCATTCCGCAAAGCACGGCAACCGGTCGGTGTCCAGCAGCTGCGGCAGCGCCGATGTGCTGGAGGCGGCCGGTGTGAATCTCGATCTGACACCGGCGCAGGTCGCGCAGTGTATCGTCGATGTCGGCGTGGGTTTTATGTTCGCGCCCTTGTATCACAGCGCGATGAAGCATGCGATAGGGCCGCGGCGTGAAATGGGTGTGCGCACGGTGTTCAACCTGCTTGGACCGTTGACGAACCCGGCCGGAGCGCCGAGTCAGGTGCTCGGCGTGTTCGCGCGCGAATGGCTGATTCCGCTCGCCGAAACGCTGGCGCGCCTCGGCAGTCGACACGTACTTGTCGTGCACGCCGACGACGGGCTGGATGAGATCAGCATCGGTGCTCTCACGCATGTCGCGGAACTGAAGGAAGGTAGGATCAACGCCTACACGATTACGCCGGAGCAATTCGGTCTGGCGCGGTCACCTATCCGTGAACTCAAGGTCGAGAACCCGCAGCAGAGCCTGGCGATGATGCGTGCGGCGCTGGGCAACACGCCTGGCGCGGCGCGTGATGTTGTTGTGTTGAATGCCGGTGCGGCGATTTATGCGGCCGACATCGAAGCCACCCTGTCAGGTGGCGTTGCCCGGGCACAGGCGGTGATTGCCTCCGGTGCTGCGCGCGACAGGCTGGATCGTTTTGTCCACTATACCAACAGCTTCGCTTGAACGGCCTTTTGCCTTGATCTTTACGTCATAGCGCAATCACCGATTGGTACAGGTAGCCATGCAACGGCCGGATATCTTACAAACCATTCTGCGGCGCAAGGCGGAGGAAGTTGCCGCCTGCCGCGCGCAAGTATCGCTTGCGGAGCTGGAGAGCCGGGCGCGTTCGGCGCCGATGCCGCGCGGTTTTCGCCAGGCAATCGAGTCCGTGATTGCACATGGTCATGCGGCGGTCATCGCCGAGATAAAAAAGGCCTCGCCGAGTAAAGGCGTGTTGCGCGAGGACTTTTACCCGGTCGAGATAGCGGTGGCATATGAGCAGGCGGGTGCCACTTGCCTGTCGGTGCTGACCGATCGCGATTTCTTCCAGGGTGCCGATGAGTATCTCGTGCAGGCGCGCGCCGCGTGTCGTCTGCCGGTGTTGCGCAAGGATTTCATCATCGATCCGTATCAGGTATACGAAGCGCGTGCGATCGGCGCGGATTGCATTTTGTTAATTGTCGCCGCGCTAGACGACGAGCACATGCGGGAACTCGCGGCATTAGCGGCGCGTCTCGGCATGGACGTTCTGGTCGAGGTTCATGATGCCGTGGAATTGGTCCGCGCGCTCACCCTTGATGCCCGGCTGATTGGTATCAATAATCGGAATCTAAAGACCTTCGAGACCCGTCTGGAAACGACGCTCGATTTGGTCGCTGCGATGCCTGCTGACCGGATTATCGTGACGGAAAGCGGCATCCATACGCCGGACGATGTCGCCCGTATGCGGCGCCACGGGGTGAACGCGTTTCTGGTAGGGGAGGCATTCATGACCGCCTCGGATCCCGGTGCGCAGCTGCACCGGTTGTTCGACGGGCACACCTAAATATAGCCCATCACAGGCCGATACGGCTTCCTGTAGCGGTTTCTTCAACCATAACCGCCTAGCTCTTGGGAGGTACAGGATGATGATCAGGCAGGCGATGTTGGCGACGGTCACGGGCGCATTGCTGCTGCCGTCGATGACGATGGCGGATGTTGGCGTGGGCGCCAAACTTGGTACGCTTGGTGCCGGTATTGAGCTAACCAAGGATTTGATGCATAACGTCAACGGACGCGTGGGGCTGAACGTGCTGAATTTGGCGCGCAACGGTGCCGAGGACGGGGTTGACTATAATATCGATCTGAACCTCGGCTCCATCATGATGGTGTTCGACTGGCATCCATTTTCGGGTGGCATGCGCCTGAGTGCCGGCGCTGCGTTTAACAACAACGAATTGTCTTTGCTCGCCAAACCGACGAACACCTCCTATACGATCGGTAGTACAACCTATACGCCGAGCGAGGTGGGAACGTTGCGCGGGACCGTGGCATTTGACGATCTGACGCCATACGTCGGTATCGGTTGGGGTAATGCAGTCAGCAAGGATGACCGGTTTACGTTTGTATTGGATATTGGTGTGCTGTTCCAGGGAAGCACCGAGTCAAAGCTGACGGCAGACGGTACGCTGGCTACGGACCCGACGTTCCAGTCGGAACTCGCGCAAGAGCAAAAGAATCTTAACAAGGCGCTCGATGCTTTTGAATTGTATCCGGTGATAGCGCTGGGTTTCGCCTACCGCTTCTGATGTCGATAACCCCGGCCGTGTCGGCGGGTAGTCCGCTGCCCGTCGTGCGTTAACGAGTGCCGAAGACGACGACCGTTTTACCCTTGGCCGAGATCAGGCCTTGTGACTCGAGGCTTTTCAGAACGCGTCCGGCCATCTCGCGTGAGCACCCGACGATACGGCCAAGCTCCTGGCGCGTGATGCGTATCTGCATGCCGTCCGGATGGGTGACGGCGTCCGGTTCCTTGCACAGATCCAACAGCGTGCCGGCGATGCGGCCGCTGACGTCCATGAATGCCAGGCGCCCGACGTTGCTGCTGGTGCGGCGCAGGCGGCAGGCCATCTGCGAAGCCAGCATGAAGAGGATTTCCGGGTCTTCCTGGGCGAGGTGACGGAATTTCGCATAACTGATTTCGGCGATTTCACACTGCGACTTGGCCCGGACCCAGGCGGTGCGCTGCTGATCCTCGTCGAACAGGCCCATTTCGCCGAAAAAGTCGCCGGCGTTCAGATAGGCGAGGACAATTTCGTTGCCGTCGTCCTCGATGAGCACACTGACCGAACCCTGGATGACAAAATACAGTACGTCCGGCTTGTCACCGGCGTAGATAATCACGCTCTTGGCGGGATAACGCCGGCGATGGCAGTGCGCGAGAAACCGTTCGATCGTCGGGTTATCGGCCAGACTATTTTGTAAGCGTGCCATAAACGTAGGCTGAACCTATAATACCGCCATTCTCGGATGCTGATTCCTGACAGGCAAGCCAGCATAAATTTTGTGTCTATATTGTCGGCCGCGAACAGGTGTCTGTTTAGCTTTTTTTGTGAGGCAGTTCATGAAAATCAATATTAAATGGGTTCAGGATGCGATGTTCGTCGGAGAATCGGAGAGCGGACACGCGATTGTCATCGACGGTCCGAAGGAGGGCGGGGGACGGAACCTGGGCGCCAGACCGATGGAATTGTTGCTGATGGGTATGGGCGCCTGCACCGCGTACGACGTGGTGCATATCCTGCGCAAAGGCAGACACGATGTCATGGATTGCGTGGTGGAGCTGGACGGTGAGCGCGCCAGCACAACGCCGAAGGTATTTACCAGGATTCATGTTCGTTACGTCGTGACGGGCCGCGGGATCAAGGAGGAAGCAGTACGCCGGGCGGTCGAGTTGACCGCGACCAAGTATTGTTCGGCATCGATCATGCTGGGCAAGGTCGTCGACATCTCGCACAGCTACGAGATCGTCGAGGCGGGCAGCCAGGGAAACGGGCCGTAACCGATGGCACAACGACCGCCACCGACCGCCGGTATGCGCCATGTGGCGCTGTTCGTCGCTGATCTGGAGGCCAGCGAGCGGTTTTACGTCGATCTGGTCGGCATGTCCGTCGAGTGGCGACCGGATACTGACAATGTGTATCTGACCAGCGGCAACGATAATCTTGCGCTGCACCGCAGCCGCCACGCGCCCGATGGCCCCCAGCGCCTTGATCATATTGGCTTCCTGCTCAATCACACCACCGACGTGGATCTCTGGTACGACCACCTCAAGGGCAATGGCGCCGTCATGAAGACGGCGCCGCGCACGCATCGCGATGGCGCCCGCAGCTTTTATTGCCAGGATCCTTCGGGTATTTCGGTGCAGTTCATCCACCACCCGCCCATCGCCGGGAAATAGGCCGAAAAGCCACCGTTCCGGCGGCGTTTGTCATTGAATGGTTTGCGAAGCGGATACGCTTGCGAAATAATACGCGGTCTGCCGGGAGGCGGAAGGTGACCGCACGGGTTTTCGTTTTTTGATGGGGCCGCTGCTGATGATGATCGTGAAACCACTGAAGAAGTTGAAGTTGCATGGTTTTAACAACCTGACGAAGTCGCTCAGTTTTAATATTTACGATGTCTGCTATGCGAAGTCGCCAGCGCAGCGCCGTGAATATATCGAGTACATTAATACCGCCTATAACGCCGAGCGGTTGAAGAACATCCTCACGGATGTCTCGAATATCATCGGCGCGACGATATTGAATATCGCGCATCAGGATTACGATCCGCAGGGCGCGAGCGTGACTATGCTGATCGCCGAGGAACAGTTGCACACGCAGTCATCGACGATGCGGGTTTCGGATGTGGAAGAGCCCGGCCCGCTACCGGACGCCGTTGTTGCGCATCTGGATAAGAGTCACCTGACGGTACATACCTATCCGGAAAGTCATCCCGATACCGATATCAGCACGTTCCGCGCCGATATAGACGTGTCAACCTGCGGCCGCGTTTCGCCCCTCAAGGCGTTGAACTACCTGATTCACAGTTTTGAATCGGATATTGTGATCATGGATTATCGCGTGCGCGGCTTTACGCGTGACGTCAAGGGAAGCAAGCATTACATCGATCACAAGATCGATTCGATCCAGAATTTTCTGTCGCGCGATACGAGAAACCGGTATCAGATGGTGGATGTGAATGTCTATCAGGAGAATATCTTTCACACCAAGATGATTCTGAAAGACTTCGATCTGAACAACTACCTGTTCGGGTCCGACGCCAAGGATCTCACCGCCCAGGAAAAGAAGGTGATAGAAGATCGTTTGCAGCGGGAAATGGCCGAAATATTTTACGGTAGAAACGTCACCCGTTAGCCCGCCCGCGTCTCCGGAGAATTCTCCGGCTATCTAAACGCGGTAGGCGGCGCGCGTCATGATGCTGGAGGTCAATGCCATCGCGGTTTTCACCGGCGCGGGCAGGTTGGCGCCGCCCGCTTGCACCGCCACGGTTGCATGGCGGCCCTCATCTTTAACCATCTGCTTCAGGATCGCGCGGCTTTTGTGGTCGTTCTCCGGCAGGCGCGATAGGTGATCTTGCAGGTGGGCGACCACCTGGTGTTCGGTTTCCGCGACGAAGCCGAGGCTCCACTTGTCACCCGCCAGGCCGGCGCAGGCGCCGATCAGCAGCGATCCCGCGTGCCACAGCGGATTCAGATAACTGGTGTGGCTGCCCAGTTCGTCGAGCCGTTGCTCGCACCAGAGCAAATGATCGTTTTCCTCAAGCGCTGCGCGTTCCATGCGGTCGCGCACCCCGGGCAGCTTTGCAGTCAACGCCTGTCCCTGATAAAGGGCCTGCGCGGCCACTTCACCGGCGTGGTTGACGCGCATCAAGCGAGCAGACTCGAGCCGTTCCCGGTCGCTCAACCGGTTTTCTGCGACCGATCCGCCGGGGTTCTCCCGTTCGGTGGGTATTGGTCGGCCGAACACCGTACGTACTGCCTGATCCAGGTTGGCAATAATATGGTCGGCGACCGTCTGTCGGCGGGTATTCATGGGTCCAAGTTACCTGAAAACGGCGCTGCCCGCGACTGATCCGCTGGCATTCAGGTCATTTGGCGGCGGAGCAGTGCGACCGGGTGCAGGACCTCAACGTCGAGGCCGGCCTTTTTCAAGCCGTGGCGGAAGTGCAGTGCGCAACCGATATTGGACGTCACCAGGATATCCGGTGCGATTTTAGTCAGCTCGGCCAGTTTGTCGGCCAGCAACGCATCGGCCATGTCGCTGTGCGTCAACATATGGCTGCCGGCGGCACCGCAACAAATCTCGTTACCGGGCAGCGCGACAAGGTCGACGTCAGGAATTTTCCTCAATAACTCTACGGTCGAGGTCGTGTCACGCAGCCCGAACGCCTGGCTGCACGGCAGGTGTACGGCGACACGTTTTCGCAGCGGTGCAACCGCCGTACCGGCCGGCCACGCAGTTTGTATTAGAAACCGGTTAATATCAGTCACCTTACTGGCAAAAGCCGGGGTGCCCGCAACGCCGTGCCAGAGGGTTTCGTAATCAGCGAGCATGGCGGTGCAACCGCTGGCGACGCTCACAATCGCGTCGATATTCCGTTGATCAAACGCCCGCACATTCTTTTGGGCCATGGAGTCCGCGATCTCGGGTGCGCCGTTATGTTGATGTAACGCGCCGCAACAGACCTGATCCGGCGGGACGTGCACATTGATACCGAGGTGGTTCAATACGTGGGTCGCGTCCAACAGCGTCGCCATATCGAACACGGCGGTGGCGCAGCCGCGAAACATCGCGACATCGCCGCGTGGCTCGCCAGCGGCGGGGTAGTAGCGACGCAATCGCGGCTGGGCCGGGATTTCCGGTAACCGGTCATCGGCGGTATTCAGTCCCGCCGCCTTCATCGCGCCAGAGTATCTCGCGAGCGCCCGCAAGCCGCTGTGTTCGCCCCAGCGTAAGGCCTTACCCGACAGGCGCAGCCATCGCGGATTGTTCAAAACGAGATCGAACACGCGCTGGCGTAACGAACGATGCCGGTCAGTCGCCATCTCGGCGCGCGCACGATCAACCAGCGCTGTGACCTCGACACCGGAGGGGCAAATCGCTTCGCATGCGCGGCAAAGCAGGCAGCTTTCAACGTGTGCCTGCAAGCGTGCGGTGACCGCCAGTTGTCCGCTGGCGAGGGCGTTGATCAGCGCCACGCGGCCGCGTGGCGATTCCGCCTCGTTTCTGGTCTTCAGGTAGGTTGGACAGCGTGGCGAGCACAGGCCGCACATCACGCAGCGGTCCGCATCTGAAACCAGCTTGGCCTTGTGGTCGATTCGCATATCAGGAACTAAGGCTGGACGTAATGACAACAGGCTGGGGCGCAAACGCCGTTCACGTGAGGCCGTTCATGATACCCTATGCGTCGCCGAATTATTCTACGGAATAGAGGTTTATGTCGTATTATCGCCACCACGTGTTTTTTTGTGTGAATCAGCGCGACGATGGCAGCGCCTGTTGCCAGAACTTTGATGCGCAGTCGATGCGCGACTACGCGAAGGCGCGCTCCAAGGAGCTGAATATCGCCGGTAAGGGAGGCATGCGCGTGAATACTGCCGGGTGTCTTGATCGCTGCAGCGAAGGGCCGGTGCTGGTTGTCTACCCCGAGGCCGTCTGGTATACCTACGTCGACCGGGATGATCTCGACGAGATAATCGATGAGCACCTCTGTAACGGACGGGTTGTACAGCGCTTGAAAATCTGAATCCTCGCAGATAGCTATCGCCGCGCCACCGGCGCGGGCGCTCGGCATGGAATTCCGGAAAGTCGCCGGGATGAATATATTCACCAGAATAAAAAGGAGTTTCTGATGAACGCTATGAAGCGAACCGCGATTATCGCTATTGGCGCAATGGCGTGGTTGCCGGCGCTGGCCAGCGCGATGGAAGCGTTGCCGGCGCTGCCGCCGATTCCATCCGATAATCCGATGAGTGCCGCCAAGGTGGAGTTGGGCAAACAGCTGTTTTTTGATCCTCGGCTGTCGATCGATGGCACGGTGTCGTGCAACTCCTGCCATAACGTGATGGCGAGCGGCACCGACAATCGCTCGGTTTCCGTCGGTGTCAGCGGCCTGAAAGGCGGCCGTTCGGCGCCAACGGTGTGGAACGCCGCGTTTTTGACCGCGCAGTTCTGGGACGGCCGCGCCGCGACACTGGAAGATCAGGCCAAGGGCCCGATCCTTAACCCGATCGAGATGGGTATGCCGAACGCGCAGGCCGTGCTGGACCGGCTGAACCGGATTCCGGGTTATCGCGACCAGTTCGTTGCGGTGTTCGGCGGAAATACTCCCCTGACCTTTGACAACGTCGCCAAGGCCATCGCTGCCTACGAGCGCACCCTGGTGACCCCGAACAGCCCGTTTGACCGGTATTTGCGTGGCGAAGAGGGCGGCTTATCCGAGAAAGCAAAGCTGGGCATGCAACTGGTCCAGGATGTTGGCTGCACGGGTTGCCATAATGGTCCGAATTTCGCCGGACCCGCATCCATGCCGATGGGTATGAGTTTTTTCCAAAAATTCCCGGTTTTCCCGGGCTCAACCTATGATAGCCAGTACCGGCTCACCCAGGATCTGGGCCGCTACGAGGTCACCAAACAGGACGAGGACAAGAACATGTGGCGCGTGCCCACCTGGCGGAACATCGCGTTGACGGCGCCATATTTTCATAACGGGTCGGTTGCGACCCTGGATGAGGCTGTTCGGGTGATGGCAAAGACGCAGGTGAATATTGACCTTAACGGCGGGCAGGTAGACGCTATCGTGGCGTTTCTCAACAGTCTGACGGGCGAGCTTCCGCTGCAGATGTTCCCGTTGTTGCCGAGTACACCCAATGGGGTCGTTGTCCCGGTGGAGCGCTAGTCGCGTCGGACCATAGTGGAGCACGCCGGGGGAGCGACGCGGGCCGGACGCCAGGCCCGCGCCCGGCGAACTCTTGCTTGTACTTTGGGGCAGGTTCTTGTACCATTTCCGCCCTTTCGAAGATCTTCGATGGAGTTGTTTCCGTAAATGAAAACTTTCAGCGCAAAGCCGGAAACGGTGCAACGGGAGTGGTACGTCGTGGACGCGGCTGGCAAGACCCTGGGGCGTCTCGCCACCGAGATCGCGAGGCGTCTGCGCGGTAAACACAAGGCCGTGTATACGCCGCATGTGGATACCGGTGATTACATCATTGTTGTCAACGCGGACAAGGTCCGGGTGACCGGGAATAAAGCGGCCGACAAGCTGTATCACCGCCACACCGGGTATGTTGGTAATCTGAAGACAATCACGTTTGAGAAATTGCGTGAAAAAGCGCCGGAGCGCATTATTGAAAAGGCGGTGAAGGGTATGCTGCCAAAAAACCCGCTGGGGCGCGCGATGTTCGGCAAGCTGAAGGTCTACGCGGGGCCCGAGCACAAACACACTGCGCAACAACCGCAGCCGCTTGATATATAAACTGGGATTGGGATTATAGGTATGCCGATGGCACAGCAGCAGCACCATTACAGTACAGGCCGACGCAAAACGTCCACCGCGCGGGTTTTTCTGCGTCCTGGCAAGGGCCAGATCACCGTCAACAAGCGGCCGCTGGACAGCTATTTTGGCCGCGAGACGGCGCGCATGATCGTCCGGCAGCCGTTGCAGACCGTTAACATGGAAAGTAATTTTGATATCCAGGTCACGGTGAAAGGTGGCGGCGGAAGCGGACAGGCTGGAGCCATACGCCACGGGATATGCCGTGCGCTGATCGAATACGACGAGGCGTTACGGCCGCCGCTACGCAAGATGGGTTTTGTGACGCGCGATGCACGGGAAGTCGAGCGCAAGAAGGTCGGTCTGCGCAAGGCCCGTAAACGTCCGCAGTACTCGAAGCGCTAGGTTATCTCTCCGGGCCGGATCTGGTTCGGCCCGGAGAGTTTTTCATATCGTCGGACTGTCGCACTTTCCCCGGTGCACTATTGCTTGTATCGTAGTGCTTCAGCAGCGCTCCTACTGGGGGATCGTCTAGTGGTAGGACAACGGACTCTGACTCCGTTTACCTAGGTTCGAATCCTAGTCCCCCAGCCATCTCGTTTTCCTGCCATCTTTTGTTTGTGCCCGCTTCATACCCCATAGCATTCTCTTGTTGTGTATATGCAACGGTTCGCCACATCTGTCGCTTTTCCGATAAATATCTGTTGCATTTCGGAACAAAGTTGCTAAATTGGTCACCTCAAGGGAAACCTTGACTTGATTAACCAATTGGGGAGAGCGCATCTCATGAACAAGAAACTTATTGCCATGGCGGTAGCCAGCGTGTTTGCTGCACCGTTGTCGGTTCAGGCCGTGGACTTTTCTGCCAGCGGTTTTGCCGATGTAACGCTGAATATTGCGGATGATTCCTGCGATAATCCGAACGGTAACGGCGGCATCACGTTCGCTTCGGGCGGTGTTGGCGCCGCGACGGCCTGTACCAGCACTGCCACCGATGTGGATGGCGGAGCCGCCAACTCGACGGAAGGTAAATTCAATGCCGCCGGTGAAGTTGATTTCATGGCGACCGAGGGTGATCTGACCGTCCGTATGGATGTCGATCTGTTTCTCGATGCGAGTGCGGCCGACAGCGCGAGCCTGGAACAGGGCTTTTTCAGCTGGAATATCTACGATGGTCTGGCGCTGAAGGGCGGTTTGTTCAACAACCCCGTCGGCTTGGAAGCCAACGATGCGCCGGACATCTGGTCGGTGTCTCAGGGCCAGATCTTTAATATCCTTGATAGCCAGACGTCGTTACACGCCGGTAACAACCTCACCGGTGCCGCGGTCGTGTTTGGCGCCGGTCCGGCCAATATCCAGGTCGGCTTGCTGAACGAAATCAGCGGGGACGCGGAAGCCAACTCACTGCTGTTTACTGTTGACGGTGAGGTGATGGATGGTCTGGCTCTTGAACTGGGCGTGTTGACGCAGGAGGACAACACTGTCGCCAACGCCGGTTCAATGGAGAATCTGATCGATCTAAACGCCGTCTGGAAGATGGCTGGTTGGACGGTCGCTGGTGAAATCCTGACCGCAGGCAAGGTGGTCGACAACGCGTTGATGCTGCTCGGCAACTATGACTTCGGCAATGGTTGGGGAGTAACGGGCCGTTACGATATGGTGAGCTTCGAGAACTCTGCGAACGATGACGATACGACCATGACGTTGGTGGGTATCTGGAAGCCGACCGACAATCTGACGACGAATCTTGAGTACCGTAAGTTGGAGAACGGTGAGTCCGGTGTTGCCGAGGTGTCTGAAGACAGCATTGTGCTGGAGTTCATCGCAACTGTAGGTAGTTAAGAAGAGCTAGTTCTTCTTCGCAAAAAAGCCGGGCCGATAAAGCCCGGCTTTTTTGTTTGTGTATCCTGAGCTATTGTGAAAATGCATCGCCCCCGGTATAAACAACACCCGGTTGGCGGGAAACGCGCGCATTCGCCCATGGGTTGCCACGGTCGGCGCATCCGGTTGCGGGAGGGCTCGTTATACGGAGCTTCGAGGTCGGTTGTTGGCGATCCGCCGTGTCCGCGGCTGACGGCCGGGCCGGCAGGGTAAACCCGCTACTAACTTGGTGTTTTACGTTGAAAATTCGTTCGCGTCGACCGATGAACAGCGAGTGACATCGCGCCGTGACTGTCGGAAAAATTTACTCTAACTTACGGTTTTTATTGACAGTTTTTTGCAAACTGTGATACAAAACGTGCGGGGATAGGGGGTAAGAATGAAACCGGGAAGACTACGCCCGTATTGGTCAACGCTCTTGGTCGTAACTTTGCTCGGGTTGAGCGGTACCGCAACGGCCGGTATTGCAAACACCAAGCATAATCTCGGAATGGGCGGGGTCAATGCGGCCAGCAACTTCAGTGGCACGCCAGAGGTCTGCGTGTTCTGCCATACGCCGCACGGTGCCGACGCGACCGCGGCGGTACCTCTGTGGAATCGGCATCTCGCCGAGCCAAGAAGTTTTACCACCTACGATCAGCTTGGCACGACGACGCTCGATGCCTCGATAGAGCCGATTGGTTCTGTTTCAATTGCCTGCCTGTCCTGCCATGACGGTACCCAGGCAATGGACTCCTTGATCAACGAACCAGGTTCTGGTGCTGACGTCCAGGCATTCAGCAATGGCGTCTGGAGTGGCCAGGCGGCAACGGTGGGGGGGCGCCTTGGGCCGGCGACCGTTATTACGAATCTCGGGAAGGATCTGACGAACGATCACGCGATCGGTGTGCAGTTTGCCGGCGGCGGGTATTCCATTTCGAATCCTGCCGGCCCGGGCCGCGATCCGGATTTCAATCGGCCCGAAACTGCATTCGTCGGTGATTCACGCTTCTGGTGGCTGAATACGCCGATCGGTACGTCCAACTTCGAAAGAACCGATCTAAAGTTGTATACCCGAACAGGGACGCTGGGTGTCAATGTGGGCGAACTGCAACCGTATGTGGAATGTGCTTCCTGCCATGATCCCCACGTGGATGAAAATCCCACCTTTCTGCGGATTGATCCCAGTGGCAGCGCGGTCTGTCTGACCTGTCACGCCAAATAACGTGAGTGTATGTGGTTTGCGGATCTTCCCGTAAACAGGGGGATGCAATTCCCGATAAGTCTGCGATGGTGTGCCCGGATTACGCACAGGAGAAAGGGATACGGTTACGAAAATTGGTGCGGGTCCACGAGTCGGTCGCGGTGTATGGCGGTTCCTGCTTGTCTTGGCACTGTCGCCGGCGGTTCTGGCTGACGATGGAACGGCCTGGCAAGCCGGATTGCGACCTGGCGATGGAGTGTTCGCTGTCGTTGGCGACGAGAAGGTGGGTTGGGAGCGTTACGAAGCCGTATCGCGCGCGCTTGCCCGCCAGCGTTTTTTTCATGGCGGCTTGCCGTCAGGGAAAGTGGAGGAATTTAACAGGGAGGTAGAGCGAACTGTCATTGACAGGACGTTGTTGCTGCAGGAAGCAAAGCGCCGCGGCTATGTACCGCGCCGAGAAAGAATCGGTAACCGGATTGCGACGGTGGATGCGCGTAACCAGCGATCGCCAGGGTGGCGCAGTCATCGTGACGCACTGCTCGGGCAATTGCGCTTCGAGCTTGAGGAAAACGATTTGCTTGAGCAACTAGAGGCCGGTGTAAAAGACGTTCCGCGTCCGGATAAGGCGGCGATTCGCCGTTATTACGACGACCACAAGGACAAGTTCGTTACCCCGGCGCGTGCCCGTGTTTCACTGATTCTGCTGCACGTCGATCCGTGGGCGACGAACCAGCAGTGGCAGGACGTCGCGGCGCGTGCGCAGCAGCTTGTGGCGCAGCTCCGTGACGGCGCGGATTTTCGTACGCTGGCGCGTGAATATTCGGATCACGAGTCAGCGCAGCAAGGCGGCGATCTTGGCGCGATACACCAGGGCATGCTGGCGGCCGATGCGCAACGGGTGTTGGACGACCTGGGTGTGGGAGAGGTTTCGAGTCCGGTCAGATTGCTTCAGGGCATCGCCATACTGCGGCTGGACGAGACGATTTCGTCAGTGTTTAACGATTTTTCCGGGGCACATGAGCGCGCCGCGGAACTGTTGTTGAGAGAGCAGGTGGAGCACACGTGGAATGCCTTCATTCAGAAATTGCACGATAACACCATGATTACTATCTATAGGGACCCCGCGCAACGGCAGCACGGGCAACCAGAGCAGCAACGATAACGGCTATCTGAGATGCTGTCGCGGACGCGGTTGACAAAATATTCATCGAGCCAATTGCGACAGTGGGTCAGCCGCAGCGTATTTTCCGTGGCCGCGATCTTGCTCGCGGCGGCGCCCGTATTATCTGCCGCCGATTTGCCGCCGATCGATTGGTCCGGGAATGTCGGATACACGTATCGCTCGCTGACCACCGGCGACGATAAAACCATCAGCAATCAGTATCTCGGTACGCTGGCTGGCAACACGTATATCTGGCGGCCCTGGTTTGCCCAGGTGGGTGCGAGATTGACTTCGACGCTGGACAATACGGAATACGGTGGCGGGGGTGATACCGAATCGAAAATCGCTACAGGGGAGCTCAACCTCAACCTGCTGCCGCAGAGCGCCACGCCGTTCACGATGATGTATCTGGCGACCGATAGTCGCGTGGACACGACAGCCGCCGCGCCTAGCAATTCCCTCAATTCCCTGGTAAAGATCGGCCAGGATTTCAAAACCCAGCGGCTCGGATTGACCCAGGCCTACATCACGCAGACCGGACATCGCTACCGGGCCAAGCTCGATTTTAGCGAGTGGGATTCCAGTATCAGCGGGGTGGTGGAAGACCAGTCTATGGGTTTCGAGGCCGATCTGCGCAGGCCCCAGCAGCGACTGATTGCGGAGCTGACCACGCAGTCAACCGAGCGGGTGCGGACGGGGGAGGAGCGCGATAGTCTTATCATCGAGGCCGATCATTTTTATTTTCCGCGCAAAAGTTTGCGGGTTGATACGCTGACGAACATCGTTCAGACCGACGATTCTTTCAAGGTGGCGAGCACTAACGGCAGCCGCGAGACCGACCAGATCCAGATTTCCAGTTTCGCGTTCTGGCGGCCGCAGGACCGGCCGCTGACCATCACCGGCGGTGTGCGGCTGTTCAACCTGGCGGCTTCGGGGCTGAATGTCTACACCGGCACGCCGAAGACGACGGAAACCACGTCGTTGAGCGGCACGCTCGGTGGATTCTACCAGTTGACCAAAGGCTGGCGGCTGGATGCGCGCGGGGACGTGGCGCTCCTGGACAGCGACGGCGGTTCGTCGACGGTAACCAATCTGCGTACCGGTGCCCTGTACCAGTCCGATGTCCACGACCTGAGTGGATATACCTATCAGTGGTTTGCGAACGCTTTTGCCGCGACACAGAGCAGCGACATCGAGAACCGGCAGACATTTGGTGGTACGTTGTCGCATGATCTTGGCCGTTTCTGGGTGCCCAGCGATTTCTCGACGATACGCGGGTCTGTCGGCCAGTCGTTCAGCCCCAATATTCAGTCCGGCAACAGCGCAACCGAGTATCGACTGGATCATACGATGACGACGAGCTGGAACCATTTGCGCTGGGGTGGCTCGTCGTTAATGCAGGCCATATTGCAGGATTCCCGTAATTTTGGCGACCAGGACGACGAGCAGCAGTTTCTCAACCTCCAGTTGAGCCGGACGCAGCCACTTAGCCGGTTAATGTCATTAATGGGTAACCTGACCTGGCAGACGGTCAATCAGGATTTTGGCAGTTTAGGGACGAGCGAGACAGAAACGCTGGTGGCCAGATTAACCTTCCAGCATTCGCGCGTTGCCGGAATACCGAGGTTGCGCTACCTGTCCGATTTATCGCATTCTGAGGCGGCGAATGACATAGGGCTCGATCGATTCGAATGGGAGAACCGATTGGACTATAATATCGGGCTCGTGAGTACGCGCCTGAGCTGGCGGATGTTCGATCAAGGGGGGGAACAAACGGACCTGATCTATTTCCAGGTCACGCGTAGTTTCTAGGTTGAAGTTTTGCCTTGCCAGCCGATACAGCGGAGGGTAAGAGCAAAAAACGGTTTATTATCTGACTGTTTTATTTGCAATAACGAGGAGATAGATCGCTATGGCACTGAATGCACAGCGTCGTAATCTGGGGAGGTCAGCCGTGTTTGCGATGATGGCAAGCCTGACCGCTTTTGCTCTACCACAGGTGGCACATGCCGAGTATGCGGACGTTGTGATCAACAACTATGCGGATGCTGCGGGCATGCGGCCGGTTGTTTTCCCTCACTGGTTCCACCGGGTTCGATTCCGGTGCAAGGTATGTCACGCCGATCTGGGATTTCAGTTCAAGGCAGGCGGAAATAAAATCAACATGGCCAAGATTATTGATGGTCAGTTTTGTGGTGCCTGCCACAACGGAGAAATCGCCTGGTCGGTGGAAAACTGCGGCATGTGTCACTCGGGAATTCCGGGAACACCGACGCATTTTCACGGCAGTACCGTTCAGCGTCTGATTGCGCCGACCTACAAGGCGTTGGAAAAGCCTGCAGACAAAAAGTGAGGGGTGACCGTCATGAGTTATAAAGCACATGCACGTTGGCTGACGGCTCTCGTTACGATGTTGATTGCCGTTCCCGCCTGGAGTTCCGAGGTACAGCAACCGGCACAGCCGGCTGCTGCTGTGTGGAGTTCGTTCACGGATCAGGGTTCCGTGTTTGCGGCCATTTCCGAAAGCGAGGTTATTCGTCTCGCCGACGTATCTTCCGCAAATGTATTCAATCAGAACCTGAAAAAACACGAGTCTAACCTCGCGCCGCCGGAAGACGGTATCCACGATTCCAATAACGAAGCAACATTTGCGTTACAGCCCCCAAAGGTGGCGTTCAAGGGTCTACCGGAAACTACGTTCGGTAACCAGGTGGATTGGGTAAAGTCGATCGATCAGAAGGCGCTTGCCCCGCGCTGGGACCGTGTCAATCCCGACGAAGAGCCCTTCGTGCTGGATATGGACATTGTCCGGCCGGTCAAGGCATCGATGCCCGATGTGGTGTTCCCGCATCGGCAACATACTGAATGGCTCGCCTGCTCGAATTGCCATCCGGCGATTTTCATCCCGCAGAAAGGCGCCAACCAGATCAGTATGTCGGCCATTCTGCTCGGTGAGAAATGCGGCGTATGTCACGGCAAGGTTTCATTCCCGATCGAAACCAAGACGTGCAAAAAGTGCCATTCCAAGCCGAAGCCAGACGACTGGAAACCGCCGTTGAGTAGTGCCACTACGAATAATCCCTGGAAGTAATGCCAGGAACGCGGGCCATTGGGGGCAGGGTAACGTGATCAACAGAAGGAGATATTGTTCATGAAGAAGTTGACCCGAAGCGTCATGGTGATGACGCTGCCCATCCTGCTCCCCATTGGTGTTTACGCCGAGTCGTCGCATGTCCATTTGGCCGATCATGCCCCGTTAATGCTCGCCGCCAAGTCGGATGATGCCAAGCAAGAGCTGGCCGCGGCGGTTAGCAAGGCGGCACGGACCTTCAAGGTCACCGTGGGACCAAAAACGCCGGCCCATATGTTTTTTGGCAAGGGCAAAGAGATCGGTTTTTCTGTCGACGGAGAGGAAAGCAAGGAGCTGGTGCTGACCCGCGGCGTAACCTACGCGTTCGATGTTGACACCGACATCCAGCACGACTTTTACCTGACGACTGATGAAATCGGTCGGGGCGCCGGAACGGTGACGGATGGTGTGCTTGGTCAGTTTACCTTTAAAGGCAAGGTGGCGTTTACGCCGAACCAGCAAACCCCGGGCCGGATGTTTTATCAGTGTCGTAACCACATGAACATGGGTGGCCTGATGCATGTGGTCAGTGAGGGTGAAAAGGTCACGCTTGAGCACAAGCCGGGAAGCGCGTCAGCGGTGGCCAGGCCTGCCGAGGTTTCCGAGGCGGACGTAAAACAGAAAATTGCGTACGCGAAGATGCTGACGATGTCGCAGTCGGCGAAACGCGTTGCCGACAGCGGTCATGCTGAAGCACGGGCAATGATGGAGCAGGCGAAGGCCGATCTGGCCGCATCGGAATCCGCACTTAAGGGCGGTAATAACAGTGCTGCGATGGAAAGCGCCATGAAGGCGATTGATGATGCGAATGCCGCAGTAGGTCTGGTGCCCAAGGAGGGTGGTGATGGTGTCGATCACCGCATACGCTACGCAGAATTGCTTGGCAATCTGAGGAACTACAAGGAATCCTATCTGCAGCAGTACGAGCGCAAGACGAAGTCCAAACGTAGCGATAGTTCGTCGGATCTGGACCCGAAAACCATACAAAAGATGGAAGATGACGCCATTGCGTTGTCTACCGACGGCAAATACAAGGAAGCGGCGGACACGCTCGAAAAGGCCCAGTCCATGGTAACGTCGGCATTGAGCCAGGCGTTCCAGGGCGAGGCAGTGGTTTACGATCAGAAATTCAAAACGCCGGCGGAAGAATATCAGTTTGAAGTTGCACGCTATAAAGGATTCGCGGACCTGGTTCCGTTGGCGCTGGAACAGAAGCAACCAGCGGAAAATGTGGTTCAGCTGATTAACACCTTTGTAGAGAAAGGCAAGAAAATCGCTGGCGAAGCTGCGGGCTACGCGAAGAAAGGGGACTACGAGACTGCTATTATCGGCATGCAGGAAGCAACCAATCAAATGCAGCGTGCGCTGATGACGGCTGGCGTACGATAATATCCCGGTGGCCGCGCATGCGCGGCCACCGACATCTTAAGCAATTGACGCGCGAGTGATACATGTTGCGACTTAGTCTTGTATTCGTGTTAACGACAGTGCTTGTGTCCGGCGCTATGGCGACGGAAGTGCCGGTGTGGATCAAGGGCCAGCACTTTCAGTTGCGTGGCGAAGAGGTGCGTGTCGCGGATGACGGTATCCATGACCCGACCAACGATGCCGTCAATGTCCTGCAGCAGCCTTATGAGGCGATGAAGGGATTCCCACGCGACGGCCAGAACATCATCAACTGGGTGGAGGTACTGGATGAGGGGCTTATCAATCCGCGCAAGAGCCTGTTGGGTGACGAGGAAATGTTTCCCGCCGATTTCGATATCATTTTCAAGAACACCGGGTCGATGCCGTATGTTCGTTTTCCGCACCGGCCACACACGGAATGGTTGACCTGTCTGAACTGTCATCCGTCGATATTTCTTCCGCAGAAGGGTGGTAATCCGGTAACGATGTCCGCGATTATCCAAGGGGAATATTGCGGCGTCTGTCACGGAAAAGTTGCCTTTCCGCCAACCATGAATTGTGGACGATGTCATTCCGTATCGCGCGAATCCGGTTT
Source organism: Gammaproteobacteria bacterium (assembly GCA_006218035.1). GTDB lineage: Bacteria > Pseudomonadota > Gammaproteobacteria > VBWC01 > VBWC01 > VBWC01. The sequence goes on along the minus strand of VBWC01000004.1, from coordinate 43,270 downwards.
CTTGCGCTAAGCGTTTTCTTTAGCGGCTCGCTGCTTGTCGGTGGTTGCAGTCTGCAGCCGCCGCAGACCGAAAACCTGTTTTCAGAGGAAACGGATACCGTCTCGACGGCCGCTGCCGCAGTTGGCCTGGTCGCCGAGGTCTTGCTGCCCTGGGAAACTATCGAGGTGGGGATTGAGGGCGATAGTATCGTCGGACGCCGCGACGTACGCCTTAAGCGTCCCGTCGCCGTCGCCGCGCGGGGTGACATCATCCTGATTGTCGATGCGGATCAGCAGAAGGTGCTGCGCTTTGACCGGAACCGCCGGGAGTTCATCGAACTCGTCGATCTGCAGGGGACGGTAACCGGCGACGTTACCGATATCTTCCTGACGCCAAATCTCGATTTTTTCATTGCCGACTGGGGTGGCGCGCGCGTGCTGCAGTTTGACCATCGTGGTCGTCAAATACGCGAGTTCAGGAATACCCTGAACCTGCGCCGGCCGGTGTCGGTGTCGGTGGATGACAGCACCGGCTATGTCTTTGTCGCGGACGGCGTGATGGACCATGTCGTCGTGTTTAATAGTACAGGGGAGGCGTTGACGGCGATCGGCAAGCGCGGTTCCAGCGAGGGGCAGTTTCTGAATATCACCGGGATGGCGCGCGGGCCGGAGGGGCTCTATATCATCGCGCGCGTTGGTGACCGCATCCAGGTGCTGGGCGACGACGGTAGCTACCGGTATTCGCTGCCGCGCGACTCGGTTGCTTACCCCAACAGCGTTGTCGTCAGTGACGATAACCTCGTATTCGTCAGCGATTTCATTGATAATACGATCAAAATCTATCAGGGCGATCTGCTGGTGGCGCAGTCAGGCGGTACCGGTTCGGCACCGGGCAAGTTCCGGCGTATCACCGATATGTGGCTGGACGAAGGTTTTATCTATGTTGCTGACAGTCTGAATGGCCGGATCCAGATATTGCGCGTCGTCAAGGAAGCGATTGAGGAATAGCCAGGCGCTACAGTGAGAAACGTGCTGCGTTGCAAAACAGGCGTCACGTTTGTGATTGCAACGTTGTTGTTGTCCGCGTGCGCGGCTGCGCCCGGAAAGTTTCAACTGCAGGGTTCGGCAGGAGCGGAGCAACATGTGTTTCCGCCGCCGCCGGATCAGCCGCGTTACCGGTACGTCGGCGAATTGACCGGCGAAGACAATTTCACGCCGGACGACGAACCGAATGCCGCGCTGCAATTTGGCAGGAAGGCGTTGAAATGGCTGGTCGGACTTGCATCGAGCAAGCATCAACCGGTAGTGCTGCAACGGCCGCAACGCGGTTACGTTGACGCCAGCGGGCGAATTTTTGTGACCGATGTCAGCCGCCAGGCCGTGTATGTGTTTGACGTACCGGCGGGCAGACTGCATGTCTGGGAAATGGCCGGTAAGAACCTGCGTTTCTCAATGCCGGTGGGAGTCGCCGGCGGGGACAGCGGCGAGTTACTGGTGGCGGATGCGGAACTTGGCTACATCGTGCGTCTCGATACGCTCGGTGAGCCCGTCGGCACGATCGGACAGGGCAAGATCTTGCGGCCGACGGGGCTGGCCACGGATCCGCAGACCGGCGAGATTTATGTCGCCGACGGTCGGGCGCACGATATCAAGGTGTTTGACCGGGCGGGTGAGCTGGTCAGGACGCTGGGCAGGCCCGGCACGGAGCCGGGTGAGTTCAATGCGCCGACCTATCTGGCGTTCGCGAACGGCGAGCTCTACGTGACCGACACGTTTAACTCGCGTATCCAGGTGCTTTCGCCTGCCGGGGAGAGCCGCAAGGTCGTTGGGCGTCGGGGGCTGTTCATCGGCGACCTGCCGCGGCCGAAAGGCGTGGCGGTAGATAGTAACGGCTTGATTTATGTGGTGGAATCGTTTTACGACCATTTGTTAGTATTCAATGCCGACGGCAATCTGCTGATGCCGATCGGTGGCACTGGGAGCGGGACGGGCCAGTTCTATTTACCGGCCGGAGTCTGGACGGATACCGGACGACAAGTCTATGTGGCGGACATGTTTAACGGTCGCGTGGTGGTATTCGAATATCTGGGTGGCGCGTGAAGGAAAAGTGGCGTTCAATTCCAACTCGGGTCGGGCTGTGTGCCGGTGTACTGCTGGCGCTATGGTCGGCCTGTTCATTCGCCGACCGTATTGCGGACATCCGCAACACGCGGCATAACTTTTCCCACACGGTCGAACCCACGCTGCCCGGCGGAGCGAAACGCAATATCGAGGCGTCAAGCGAATCCCAGATCTGCGTGTTCTGCCATACGCCGCACGGCGCCTCCGTGGAACCGCGGGCGCCGTTATGGAACCGTTCGCTGACGGCGGCGACCTATACGCCTTATACCTCGGGATCGCTCGATGCCATAGACCTGAGTCAGCCGAACGGCAAGTCGAAGCTGTGCCTGTCGTGCCACGACGGTACGCTGGCGATCGGCGCGGTCAACGTACTCAACGGCCGGGGCAATCCGAACATCGCGATGGCCGGTATCAATCCCGGGCCGGGCGGTACGATTCCGGAAGGAGCGGGGCCGACCACGGGCTTTACGCGACGCCTCGGCACCGACCTGACCAACGACCACCCCATTTCATTCACCTACGATCTGGCGCAGTTCAATCGCGACGGTGAACTGCGCAATCCGGTTGGCAACGCGCATGTTCGCAACCGTAAACAAGGCAATCTGGATTCCACGACACCGGAAATCGACCGGCGGCCGACAATTCCGCTGGAAGACAACAAGGTGGAATGTATTTCGTGCCACGACCCGCATATCCGCGATACCGATCCGAACAAGAACATCAAGTTTCTGCGCGTGAACCGGTTCCAGGAAAACGTGCCGACCGGCGGCGATTTTGATCCCGGCAGCGATATTATCTGCGTCGCCTGCCATGACAAGGAAGGCTGGGCGGGTTCCGCGCACGCGAGCCAGGTTGTCGGCAACGAGCGCTATACACCGGAAGCGGCCGCGATACGTGAATTTCCGGCCGACACGCAGGTCTGGCAGGCCGCGTGTCTGAACTGCCATGACCCGCACACGGTACAGGGCTCGCGCCGCATTCTTCGTGAAGGCACCGACGGACCGCAGCTTGTGGATGCTGCAACCGGCGGTAAATTCAAACAGGGTGGCAACCCCGCGATCGAGGAAACCTGCTACGCGTGCCATTCGCCGGACGGCGGGACGCTGCAGGGTCAGGGCGGCATCACCTTCGAGGTGCCGGATATCAAGACGGATTTCACGACAATGTTGCGCCATATGCCGATCGCCAACGCCGATCAGCCGGCGGGCACGGAAATGCATAACATCGGTTCGCCGAATCCGGATGCGCCCAACCAGGCCGGCAAGGACTTCGTCGAATCGCCGCTCAACATGGGCAAGGGCAATCTGAACAATCGTCATGCGGAGTGTACCGATTGCCACAACCCGCACCGCGTGGTGAAGAACCGCTTGTTCAATGCCAACAATGCGATTCCGGACACCGAAGGCACCCACCCCCATACGCCGGCGCAGATAGCCGCGGCTGGCGAGGCCGTGCATACGAATATTGCGTCCGGCGTGCTACGCGGTATCTGGGGTGTTGAGCCAACGGCATGGTCCGGTACCCAGTTTGGCAGCCAGCCGATCGCCTTCGAGGCCAAACGCGGCGACGGCGGAACCGGCGCCACCAGTGCGGTCAGCGCCCCGCACGTGACGCGCGAGTACCAGGTGTGTCTGAAATGCCATTCCAATTATGCCTACGATACGGCGCCGTTCCTGGGCAGTTTTTCCGGCGGTACCCCGGCGGGCACCAACAACATGAGCCAGTACACCAACCAGGGCATGGAGTACCAGTCGCCGGACGATCATAAAGGCGAAGGAACCTCCGGCACATCCGGCGGCGCGGCCGCCGCGTACGCGGCGAACAACCACCGCTCGTGGCATCCGGTGTTGACGGAGACCGGCAGAACGCCGGTGGTGCGTGCAGGTTCGGCGGGTGGTTATTTCGTTAATCGGCCCGCGCCGAAGACCAGCGATCTCAAGACGAATCTGTTATCCACCAGCTGGTTGCCGCCATTCGAGCAGGGCGTGGGTATCCAAACCATGTACTGCACGGATTGCCATGGCTCCAATACCGCCACCGGTACGGCGATACCCAACGGCGGCGAGCAGGGCAGTCCGTGGGGGCCGCATGGTTCGAACAATGATTTTCTGTTGAAGGGGCCGTGGGCCGGCGTCGGTCCCAATATTGCCGGAATAGAAACGCACGGTGACGATGGATTCGCCGCCGGCAATACCCCGGGTACCGATAACCATCTGTGTTTCAAGTGCCATAATTATGCGTCCTACGGCAAGCGCGCGCAGACCGTCGGTGAAGCGCCGGGCGGTTCGAGCGGATTCAGCACGACCACGGATAGTTTCGGCTGCATAGGACCGGTGCGCGTCGTGAATCTGCATAACGGCCACATTGACGCGGTACGGACGAATTTCCGCTGTAATTACTGCCATATCGCGATACCGCATGGTTGGAAGAACAAGGTGTTTCTCGCCAACCTGAATGACGTCGGTCCGGAAGGCGGTCTGGCGCCGGGTACGCAGGTGCGCAATAACACGCAAGCCCGTTACGAGAACGGCCCTTACTACAATGGATCGGTGCTCAAGGTACGCACCTTCGCCAGGAGTGGCGAATGGGTGGACTCAAACTGCGGATCGGCAGGCCCGCCGGGCAGCGGCGACATTGGTTTCGCCTGGATGACCAATGTCGCCGGCGAAGGCTGCGCGGATCTGCCCTGACGCGGCCGGCCTGCCGGTTTATCTCGCGAAAGATGATCAGGCCGGTCGCGCAGGTGCGCCGGCCGTGTCCTGTCAACGATGTGTAACTCGCCATGATTGTGCTTCGCAAGCTACTGTCCTCAACGCGCCTGACCATCGTCGGTATGGCGCTGCTCGCGGTCGGTGCGTCGCTGATTTATGGCAATCCGGCGGAAGTGCCGGTGTGGGTGCTGGTGGTGCCGCTGTCGGTGCTGGCGGTGAATCTCGTTGCGGCGATTGCGACCAATCCACGCATCAACCGGCGGCCGGGATTACTGATGTTTCATATCGGCCTGCTCGCCGTGGTCGTGCTCGTCGGGGTCGGTCGCCTGACCCATTACGAGGCTCACGTGGAAATGGTGGACGGGCAGCAGTTTACGATTGACGACGCGATCGACGTCAAAAGCGGTCCGTTCCACAGCGGCAATCTGGATCAGGTGCAGTTTTCCCAGGGTCCGTTCACGGTCGACTATCAGCCGATGCTGGTGCGCGGGTCGACGCGCAGCCATATCCGGGTGCGCAACGAGAAAGGTGAATGGCAGGCGCGCGTGATCGGCGACGATACGCCGCTGGTGATTGATGGCTACCGGTTTTACACAACGTTCAACAAGGGATTCACGCCGGTGCTGACGTGGCTACCCGACGCCGGTGCACCCGTCACCGGCACGGTCAACATGCCGTCCTATCCACTGTTCGATTTCAAGCAGAGCAACAGCTGGACACCCGTCGGGGGCCGCGAAATCAAGTTCTGGCTGCAACTGGATACCGGCTTGCGTCAGGACGCCGCATGGACGCTGGATGTGCGGCGCACCGGCAGCGTGCTGGTCGTCAACGATGGCGACCGTCGTGTCGAGCTGAAGCCCGGCGATGAAACGGTACTGGACGGCGGACGGTTGCGTTATGAACAATTGCGCCAGTGGATGGGTTACAAGATATTTTTCGATCCGACACTGCGCTGGTTGTTTCTGGCGTCCATACTTGGCGTCATCGGGCTTGCTTCGCATTACTGGCGGACGTTCACGGCGGTGCATACGGCGACCGACAAGATCCCCGCGCTCAATTCAGCGTCGTCCGCGGCGCTGACCAACAAGGGTTGATAGCAGCGATGTTTAGCGAAGCGACTGAAATGCCGTGGTTGTGGGCCGGTCTGGCCGCGTATGCGCTGGCGGCGTTTTACGCGTTTCGCGGTGTTGCGCAGCAAAGGGTTCTGGCCGCCGGCACCGGCGTAACGCGCGGCTACGAAGGCCTGGTGCTGTTGTTCATGGTCTGCGGAGTAGTGTTGCTCGCCGTTTCCCTCGGCGTGCGCTGGGTGCGGATCGGGCACGGCCCGTTTGTGAATCTGTTCGAACTGCTCGTCAGCCAGTTGTTCAGCCTCGGTGCCATCTACACGCTGGTGTACTGGCGCCTGCCGCTGCTGCGCCCCGGCGCGATCGTCTCGCTGCCGATCATCTGGGTGCTGGGTCTGTGGGTACTGATGCTGGAACCGAAGGACGCGCCGTTCCCGCCGACCTATTACAACGACTGGCTGTGGGCACACGTCGGTTTCGGCAAGATTTTTCTGGCGTTTTCCATGGTGGGTTCGGGTCTCGCCGGGGTGATCCTGTTGCGCTGGATCGGCTGGTTTGCGTCATGGCTGCGCCACCTGCCGGCGGACGACGTGCTGGACCGGTATGCGTGGCGCTTCATGGTGCTGGCGCTGGTGTTCGACAGTCTGATGCTGATTGCCGGCGCGGTCTGGGCGCAGGATGCGTGGGGCCGCTTCTGGTCATGGGATGCGCTGGAAACATCGGCGTTCCTGACCTGGCTGGCGCTGGGCGGTGCGATACACGCGCGTCTGGCCTGGAACGTACCGATCCGCCTCGGCGCGGTCTTTATCCTGATTATTTTTGTCGTCGCCTTCATGACCTATTTCAGCACGCCGTTCATCAGTGAGGCGGTGCACAAGGGTGTGATATGACCGGACAAGTGATAGAACATCCGCCGCAGGACGTCCCGGTCGCGCTGGTATCGCTGCTCTGTGTCGTGGCACTGGTTGCGGCGATTGCACTGCTGATGCAACGCCCCGGCATGCTGCGGGCGGCGTCAGCGCACGCGCCGCCAACCGCGACAGTGGATGCGAAGCTGGACCCGGCCGGGCACGCCAGCCAGCTTGCCCAACACGAAATCGATACGCGCTTTCTGCAGGCGGTCGCGATGCTGCATGCGAAGCAATACGATAATGCCATCACCGCGTTGCACCGAGTATTGCTGCTTGCGCCGCGCATGCCGGAGGCGCATGTCAACATGGGATTCGCGCTGATCGGCGCGCAGCGCTATGACGCGGCGCGGGACTTCTTCCAGACGGCGATCGACCTGCGGCCGTATCAGGCCAACGCCTACTGGGGACTGGCCGTTGCGCTGGAACAGCTCGCTGATCTTGAGGGCGCGCTTGGTGCGATGCGCGCCTATATTCATCTTGCCAAACCGGACGACCCCTATGTGCGCAAGGCGCGCTCGGCATTGTGGGAATGGGAAAGCACGTTAAAGCGTGGCCCGCTGCCGGTGGAGGAACAGGAGTTTCTTGATCGCGGCGCGCGCCAGTGGTCCGAGCGCAACAGCGCCGACGTCGATCGGCGGATCGATGCGCCCCAGGTCATCGATCTGCTGCCGCAACAGTAACCGCTTGTTTGAGCCCGTTCGTCACGAGGTCCGTCCGTGCGTCGGCGATGCTGAGCATTCTTCAAAACCGGGTGATCCCTGACAGACCATCCGGGGAAGTTCCCCTGCGCATTAAATCCGTCTTATTCGCCGCCCTGTGTGTCGGGTACCTGACCGCGTCCGCCGGGCAGGCGGCGCCGTTCGTGCAGGACACGGCCGTGAAGAAAGAGCACTAGCAGGCTGTTGAAAAACAGCCTGCGTGCGGTGCATGGATGCACTGCCATTTTTC
>VBWC01000004.1:0-35522 GCA_006218035.1 Gammaproteobacteria bacterium | reverse complement strand
TTTTTTGCTTTGCGCGTTGAAAAAGGCCATGGATGGACTTTTTCAACATCCTGCTAGGCCGCCGGCAAGAAGAAACATCATAAGGACAGGCATGTACGAAAGGTGGACGGCGGCGCGCAAGACGCTGACGAAGACGGCGCTGACAAGGCCGCAAAGAAGGCCGGCTCGATGCACGAAACAGGCAACGAGACCAGCGAGGCAATGCAGCGACGTCGCGACGAGCGCAAGCAGATCATGGAAGAACGCAAGGCCGACGAAAAAAAGGCAGCCACTGACTCGGGTGTTGAAGAACCGGTCGGACAATAAAGGCAAAGGCCGCGGCGGAAATACCACCGCGGCGGGCCATCGGGTGGTGACGTTGCCGCGCCGGCAACACCCTGATTGATGCGGCGGCCGGCGTCAGGACTTCACGCGTGCCGTGAACGACGCCGGCGACCAGTCATCCCGGCCATCCGTGGCCACCGTGCGGGTGTTGCGGATGCGCGTTACCGCCGTATCGACGGCGGCACGTAGCGCCGCTGTCTCGCCCGGCCGGGTTTTGCCATAGTAATGTTCCTGCAGGCGGCGCACGGTCGTCCGCAATTGTTCGTCTATGCCGTAGTGCTGTTCCCACCCGGCCAGACCTTGTTCAAGTGTCTCCGCCTGCAGTGCATCGAGCATCGCCTGGATCAACGGGCGGCCGGCAAACCGCGGCGACATCGTCACCGCTGTTGCCGCTGCGCCTGTTTTCCCTGCGGACGCGATAGTGCGCCGCTGTTTCCATCGCCACAGCGTTACCAGCCACAACGCGGCAAAGATCAGTGCGACGCCTTGCCAGACGAGATGCGACATACCGGTGAGCGACGGTCCGCCAGTGTCGCTGCCTGCCGAGGCAGGAACGCCATCGATTGACGGCGGCAGCTCGCCGCGCGCGACCTCAATTTCCGGGCCGTCGGCGCTGGCGATATCGATCACGCCGCGTGCCGGGTCAAAATACGGAAACCGGATCGGCGGCAGGCTGAGCCGGCCGGGTTGTGCCGGTATCAGCGCCAGCGTGTAGCTCGCGATGCCCGTGATGCCGTCGCTGCGGATATCGTTGGTGCGTTTCGCATTGCTGGCGTAGGCCTTCAGCGCCACCGGAAAATCGATCAGCGGCAATTCCGCCGGTATCGCGATATCCAGCACCGGTGCACGTACCGCGATGTCCCATGACGCCATGCGGCCGGTCGCATAAACGCTGCTTTGTGCGGTAATCGCGATGTCCGGTTTACCGACCACCACGCCCGCCGGTACGTCGGCCGGTAACGGCTTCACGGTGACGTTTTCCGTCTGGACCGGGAACCGCTGCTTGCGGCCCTGCGCCGTCTCGATCCAGACATCCGGCAGATGCACGGCGAGCCCGCCGCCGTGCGGCGGAAACATCACCCATGCGTTGCGCGCGACGCGATACTCGACGCCATCGATCACTTCGCTGCGCTCGCTTTTCGGCAGCAGCCGTATGTCGGGGTCGACCGGCTCGGTCTCCAGCTGGCCGCCTGTCTTTGCGCTGGTGAGTTCGACGCGGTGGTACAGATCCGAATAAACCACCAGTTGCTCGCGTTGCCAGACGCTGGTGCTGGCAACGGCTGACCGGACAAACACCTCGGGTGTCCTCTCCGCCGCCGGTCGCAGCACGCGGATCGGCAGCGGCGCCGAGCTCACTCCATCGATCGTAAACGGCGGGATCTGCAACATGCCGGCACGTTGCGGAAACAACTGGACGACGACTTCCGATGTCGACCGGCCGCGCTCGCGGTTGATGTTGAAGCGGTAATCCGATGTCGGCGTGCCGAGATCGAACTGATCGGTCAGCAAGGTCAGATCGATGTTCGGTTTGATACCCTCGGCGCGCAGCCGCGTATCGCTGTTGACCAGCGCCAGCGTCAACACCAGATATTCGTCCTGGTACAGCTCGCTGCGGTCGACCGTTGCGGTGAACTGCGCGGCCGGTGCGGCCACGGCCCACAAGCCGGTGACCAGCCAAAGAACACGTAACGCCGTCACCACGGTTTATCCTCCAGTATCTTGCCGTAGCGGGTTTCCCGGGTGATCATGCGTCGCCGCAGAAACTCCGGTTTCTTTTCCTCGATCCGTTCGAGTTGTTGCAACGCGCTGCCGAATTCCGTGACGTCACCGTCCGTGGTCAGTTGCCACGCGTCCAGCAGTTCGGGCAGCGCAACCGTCCGCTGCTGGTCTGCACGGCGACTGCCGGGGTCGGCGTCAGGTGTCTGTCGCGCTGCGCTCGCGTCGTGAGCTATCGTGGGCGTCACCGGTTCGTTGCTGTCAGACTGGCGCCGGTCGCCGAGCGCCGCGGCTGGCCCTGGCGTCGCGCCGCCGAGCTTGATCGCCTCGTGTTGCCGGCGCAGCAACGTCAGGTTGCGCGCCGCCTGCTGGTAGATCGGCCGAAAGCTCAGCGCCTCTTCGAAGGCGCGCCCCGCGTCGTCGATGTTATTCAGACGCGCATGACTGTTGCCACGGTTATAGGCGGCGCGGGCGCGTTCGTCGTCGCTAGACGCGAGCTTGCCGGCCTGGCCAAACGCGTCCGCGGCATCGTGCCATTGCGCGCAGCGATAGGCCGCCACACCGGCGCCGAACCAGCCGTCATACGAATCGAGTCGTTGATAACCGGTCTGTGCTGCTGCGCAGTTCCCGCTATTCAATGCGTCCCATGCCTGTTGTTCCTGCCAGATCCACGCCTGCGCGTCCGGTGGCACGGCCGACAGCGGCCACAGCAACAGCAGCGCCAGCCCTTCGGCCCGCCGCACGCCGGCGCTGATAAACAGCAATAGCGCGCCGGTCAGCAGCCACGGGAACAGCGGATATCCGCGCCCGGCGGACGCGAACTGATAGCGGTTGTCGCGGCCGACCGCGTCCAGCCGGGTAAAGAAGCGTTGCCAGTCGCTGTCGTCATCGCGCACATCGGTGTAGATACCGCCGCTGGCCGCGGCGATATCCTGCAATACCGTGCGCTGTATCCGTGACGTAACCACCTCGCCGTCGGCGCTGATGTAGCCGCCGCCGGCCGCCGGTACCGGGCCGCCGGCGTCAGTGGCTATGCCCATCACCAGTACCGGAATGCCGGCCTTGCCGAGGCGCCGCGCGACGTCGACGGCGCCCGGATAGTGTGACTCGCCGTCGGTCAACAGCAGCACCGCGCGTGCCGGTTGCGCGTCACGCTGCAGATAGGACTCGGCCTGTTCCAGTGCTCGCGCCAGATTCGAACCGTGACGAAACACCAGGTCGCTGTCGAGATAGCCGAGGTATTCACGGAAGACACGCTGATCCAGCGTCAGCGGCAACAGCGTGTAGGCGTTGGACGAAAAGGCAATCAGGCCGATCCGGTCACCTTGCAGGCGTGCCGCGAAATCGGTCAGTTCCAGGCGGGCGCGCGCGAGCCGGTTCGGTGCGATATCGGTGACGCGCATCGACGGCGAGATGTCGACAATCGCGAGAATATCCATGCCGCGCTGCTCGGTTGTCGCCGCCTGCGTGCGCGCCAGATACGGGCCGCTGGCCGCGACGGCCGCCAGCAGCCACGCGAGCAGAAACATCCGGCGCACACGCGGCGCGGCGGCGGGGTCGCCGCGCAGCAGCCGCCGCAGCAGATGCGCGTCGGCAAAACGCTCGAGACGCGCGGCGGTGCGCCATATGTTCGGCCGCCACGCGTAGCGCAACCACGGCACGAACACCAGCAGCAGCCACAAGGGCTCGCGCAGTTTCAGCTGGGTCAGTAGCTCGATCATCGCGCTAGATCACCGGCGACGCGGGCAGTATCTGCCGCGTCGCGCGCCACTGCGCGCCGAGCAGCAACAGCAGGCCGGCGGTGAGCGGCAGCGCGTAGATATCGCGCCGCAGCCAGGCGCGTTCGTCGGTTACCGGCACGTCCGCCAGCTTGTCGATATCGCGCAGGATGCGCTGCATGTCCGCGCTGTTGCGCGCGGCGTAAAACCGGCCGCCAGTCGCGTCGGCGATGTGTTGCAGCAATGCGTCATCGACCGGCAGCTCGGCGAATTCGGCTGTTTGCATCTTGCCGCGAGGAAATGCCGTGCGTTCCTGTGAGCCGATGCCGACCGTGTAGACACGCACGTGGTAGTACCGCGCCATCGCGATCGCGGCCTCCGGCGTGATCTCGCCCGACGTGTTGGTGCCGTCGGTCAACAGGATCAACACGCGCGCCTCCTCGCGGCGGTCGCGCAGGCGTTTGACGGCCAGCGCCAGCGCGTTGCCAAGCGCGGTCTTCTCGCCGATGGTGCCGTTGTCGACCTCGTCGAGGATCTGTTTCAACAGGGCCTTGTCGGTGGTGACCGGCGCCAGGCTGTAGGCATCGTCGGCGAACACGATGATGCCGACGCGATCGCCGCGGCGCTCATCGAGAAAGCCGTCGACGATGCGCTTGACCATCGTCAGCCGGTCGGTTGGCTGGCCGTCGATGGAAAAATCCAGCGCGCGCATCGAACCGGAGACATCGAGCGCAAGCATGAAGTCCCGGCCGTAGTAGTCGCTGGCGGTATTCGGCGTCGTCCACTGCGGGCGCGCCAGAGCGCCGATCAGCAGCATGCAGCCCGCCAGCCACAGCCATGGCATGCGGGAGACAGCATGCTGCTGGCGTGCCGCGAGACGCGCGAGCAGGTCGGCCTGGCTGTGTAACAGTGCCGCCGCGCCGGGTGATATCGGGGCCGACGATCGTGCCTGGCGCAACGCCGCCCAGATCAGCGCCGGCAACGGCAACGCCGCGAGCCATAACGGTGTAGCGAACGTCAGCATCATGCCGCCGTCCCGTTGTTCGTGGCGCGCTGCAGCCAGCCGCGAATGCTATCGAACGCCGCCGCCGGCAGCTTGTCGGGCGCCTGCAGTGAATAGCGATAGCGGTGCAGCATCGCGATCGTCGTCCGCCACGCTGTCGGTGTCACGTGTGGCAGCGCCGGGCAATCAGCGGCGAGTTGCTCCAGTCCCAGACCCAGCCGCAGTATCGTCGCCAGCTGGTAGGCGGCGGCACGATCATCGATGGCGCCGCGTTGCCAGTTTGTTTGCAGTGCCGCCAGTTTGGCGAGTGCCAGGACGTGACGGCGCACGCGTCGCGCCGGCCGGCGCCAGCGCCAGACGATGTAGGCCGCCATGGCGCCGAGCACGACGAGGGCAGCAACGGCCATCAGATAAAACATTGACCAGTCGGGGGCGGCCGGCCACTCGATATCGGCAAGGCCCTGCAGCCAGTCGGTCGATGGGTTCGTCGCTGCCATCGCTATGTCTTCGCCACGGCGGTCAGTGTATCGAGCAAGTCCCGGTCCGTCGCAATCACCGTTAGTTCAACGCCGGCGCGCGCGAACCATTGTTGCAAGTCATTGCTGCGCTGTTGCATCGCGCGTGCGTATTCGCCGCGCAGGTCACTGTCGCCGGTATCGATCACTGTTGTGATTCCCGACACCGGCGAGACGAGCCGTATCAGGCCGACATCGGCGAGATGCTGTTCGGCCGGATCGACAACGCGCAGCGCGGTGACGCGGTGGTCGCGTGCGAGTTGTGCGAGCAGACCGACCAGCGTCGCATCGAACCACGTGAAATCGCTGACGATGACAACCGTCGATCGCCGCGCGACGGCGCGCGTCAGATGCCGCAGCAGCTGGAGTGGCCGGTGCCCGGACGGTGTTGGGGCGGCCGGCGAGTCCGCTGGAGCGCAGGCAGCGCGCAGTAGAGTCAGCACGCCTTGCAGTGTGCGGGTCGGCGGATAGTGGTGTTCGACGATCCGGTCGATAATGGTGGCGGACACCGTGTCGCCGGCATCCAGCGCGGCGAACGCATGCAGCGCGGCGAGGCGCGCCGCGACGGTGGCCTTCAGGTCACCGCGAGTGCCGAACCACATGCCGGGCTGGCGGTCGACGACCAGATGCAGCGTGCGCTGGCGGTCTTCGAGAAATACCTTGGTGGTCGGTTTGCCGGTGCGCGCGGTCGCGCGCCAGTCCATGTGACGGATATCGTCGCCGGCCTGATACGGCCGCAGATCGGCGAATTCCAGCCCGTGACCGCGCGCTGCCGACAGATGCGGCCCGCTCCACGGCGACACCGCAGCGCGGCGCTGGCGGTGCGACAGGCGCCGTGACAGAAACTGGAGTTGCTGAAGATCGGCAGCCGTCAGCAACGGTTGCGGGTTCACGGCGTTCAAGGGACCGGCACGATATCCAGCAGGCGTTCGATGATACGCGCTGCATTAATACCCTCGGCGCGTGCGGTGAAGCTTGGCGCGATACGGTGGTTCAGCACGTCATGCGCGAGTTCGAGCAGATCGCCCGGCTCGACAAAGTCGCGGCCGTGCAGCCAGGCGCGCGCCTTGCCGGCCCGCGCGAGTGCGAGCGTCGCGCGCGGCGATGCACCGCGTTCCAGCCATTGGCCGAGTTCGGCGTCCCACGGCGACGGATCGCGCGTCGCCGCCACCAGCGCGACGATATAACGCTCCAGCATCGCGTCGAGGTAAATGCCGTTGACCGCGTGGCGCGCCGCCAGCACGTCGTCGCTGCCCAGTACCGGTAGAACAGCCGCCGCGGTGTCGCTGGCCAGCTGCCGGCTGACGCGGCGCAGGATCTCGAGCTCCTCGTCCTGGGTCGGATAGCCGAGCTGGACCTTCAGCAGAAACCGGTCGAGCTGCGCCTCCGGCAACGGATAGGTGCCTTCGTGATCGATCGGGTTCTGCGTCGCCATCACCAGAAACACCGGCGGCAGCGCGCGTGTCGTTGTGCCAACGGTGACCTGCCGTTCCTGCATCGCCTCAAGCAGGGCCGATTGCACCTTCGGCGGCGCGCGGTTGATCTCATCGGCGAGGATGACGTCGCTGAACACCGGTCCCTCGACGAATTCGAAATGGCCGTCGCGCGGCACGAAGATGTCGGTGCCGGTGATATCGCCGGGGATCATATCGGGTGTGAACTGGATGCGCTGGAAGCGCATCGCCAGGCCGCTTGCCAGTGCGCGCACCGCCGTGGTCTTGGCGAGTCCCGGCAGGCCCTCGACCAGCAGATGGCCATCGGCCAGCAGACTGATCAGCAGCCGTTCGACTAGCGCGTGCTGGCCGACGATGGCGTGTTCGAGATGCCTGCGGAGCGCGTCGAATTGATTTGTCATGACCGCCTGGTCCATACGGATACGCGCCGGTTTTACGTGAGTGCGATAATTGTGTCAGTGCGCGGTGACAGTTGCCGGACCATGGTCCGGGCGGGATTGCCGCTGTCCAACCGAAGCAGCGGATAATGGTAACATGCGCGCACCATAATCGACTGACCGAGCAGCGGAGTAGCATGTATGTCCCGAACGAGCTGGACCATGGTATCGGTGCCGGTGATCATCGTGATCGCGGTGGCGTTGACGCTCGCGCTGCTCGCTGCTCGCACCGGTACCGACACGCAGGATCGAGCGGCTGGCCCCGAGATCCGCGCGAACACGGTCGGCATCGAGATGGTGGCACTGCCGGAAGGCGAGTTCGTCATGGGGGCGGGGAACGATGATGTTACCGCGCGCACGGTTCGTGTCGCGCCGTTCGAGATCGGCCGCTACGAAGTCACCCAGGCGCAGTGGCAGGCGGTGTTGGGAAGAAATCGTAGTAAATTCAAGGATCCGCGTCGTCCGGTCGAGCAAGCCACCTGGCTCGAGGTGGAGGAGTTTATTCAGGCATTGAACCGTAGCGAGGGGACCGCGCGCTACCGTCTGCCGACCGAGGCGGAGTGGGAATACGCGGCGCGCGCCGGCTCGAACACCGCCTGGTATTTTGGCGACGACGCGGCGGCGCTGGTCCGCTATGCGTGGTTTGGCGGCGCGCCAGGGACTGGCAGCCACGCCGTCGGCGGGAAACAGGCGAATCCCTGGGGCCTGTTTGATATGTCCGGCAATGTATGGGAATGGGTGCAGGACTGCTGGCACGACAATTATGACGGCGCGCCCGCGGACGCCGCAGTATTTCCCGGCGGAGATTGCAACCTCCGGGTGGTGCGCGGCGGTGGCTGGGACAGTGCGCCGGCGTACCTGCGCTCGGCAGCGCGGGGCAGCCTGGAAGCGGGTCTGCACGATATCAACGTCGGCTTTCGCCTGGCCCGCGGCCGCTAGTTCCTGAATTTTCAGGTAGTTGGATTATTTTCAATACAGCGCCGGCGCGCGCGCCGTGCGTTATGCCAAGCCAATGAAAATCAAGCGTTATCGCGGCGGCGGATCATGTATAATCCGCGTCTTTGTAGCGGGCAAGGTGCCGGGCGAGGATGCTGGAGGTTACCGATCTCGAATGCGTGCGCGGTGACCGGCGGCTGTTCACGGCGATGAATTTTTCGTTGCAGCCGGGCGAGTTGCTGCATGTCCACGGTCCGAACGGCAGCGGCAAGACCAGCCTGTTAAGAACCGTCTGCCGGCTGATGGAACCCGCCGCGGGAGAAATCCGCTGGTGCGGCAGTCCGGTGCGCGCCCTCGCCGAGGACTATCTGGCGCAGCTGCTGTATCTCGGTCATCTGAACGGGCTGAAGGACGAGTTAAGCGGCCAGGAAAACCTGGCGATCAACGCGACACTCGCCGGCAGCCGGATCACGCCGCAACAGACGCAGCAGGCGCTGCGTCGCATGGGGCTGGACGGCTACGATGACCTGCCGGTCAAGCTGCTGTCGCAGGGGCAGAAAAGGCGTGTCGCACTGGCCCGGTTGCTGTTGAATGGCGCGAAACTATGGATACTCGACGAACCGTTTACCGCGCTGGATTCAGTCGCGGTTAAGACGTTGCAGGCGATACTGGCGGGGCATCTGGACAGCGGCGGCATGGTGATACTGACGACGCACCAGGAATTCGCGATCGACGCGGGCCGCGTCAAGCGGATCCACCTGGGAGCCTGAACGACGCCGATGTTTGCCGCGGTGCGCAGTGTACTGATACGCGACCTGACGCTGGCGATGCGACGCCGCGCCGACGTGCTGGCGACGCTGATATTTTTTGTCATCGTGGTCAGCCTGTTTCCGTTCGGTGTCGGGCCCGACGCGGAATTGTTGCGGGTGCTGGGGCCGGGCGTGATCTGGGTAGCCGCATTGCTGGCGGCGATGTTGTCGCTGGGACGGCTGTTTGCCGGCGATTACAGCGACGGCGTACTGGAGCAGTTGTTGTTAACGCCGCAGCCGCTGGCGGCGCTGGCGCTGGCGAAGGTTCTGGCGCACTGGTTATTGTCCGGGCTGCCGCTGGTACTGATCGCGCCGGTGCTGGGATTGCAGTACGGACTCAGCGGCGAGGCGTTGCGGATACTGGTGATTACGCTGCTGCTCGGTACGCCGGTGCTGTCACTGCTCGGTGCGGTCGGCGCGGCGTTGACCCTGGGGCTGCGCGGCGGCGGCGTGTTGTTGTCGTTGCTGGTGCTGCCGCTGTATGTGCCGGTGCTGATTTTCGGCGCGGGTGCCGTCGACGCAGGCCTGAGCGGTATGGGTGTCGATGGGCATTATTCGCTGCTGGCGGCGTTTCTGCTGGGTGCCTTGATACTGGCGCCATGGGCGACCGCCGCCGCGTTGCGCATCTCGGTGGAGTAGGGCTCCGGTAATTTTGATACGTCGGAAGGATTGATGGCGATTAACTGGTTCAAGTATTCATCGCCGGCGAGTTTCTATCCGCTGGCCGGCAGGATGATTCCATGGGCGATGGCGGTCGGCGTATTGACCGGCGTTGCCGGATTGTATGTCGGCTTTTTCGTCGCGCCGACCGATTACCAGCAGGGCGAATCCTACCGCATCATGTTCATCCACGTGCCGGCCGCGTGGATGTCGATGTTCACCTATATAGTGATGGCCGTCTGGGCGGTCGCCGGTCTGATCTGGAATACGCGGCTGTCATCGATGATGGCAACGGCGCTCGCGCCGACCGGTGCGATGTTTACGTTTATCGCGCTGTGGACCGGCGCGCTGTGGGGCAAGCCCACCTGGGGTACCTACTGGGTCTGGGACGCGCGCCTGACCTCCGAGCTGATCCTGCTGTTTCTTTATATCGGTTTTATTGCGCTGCAGGCGTCAATTGACGATCCACGGCGTGCGGCGCGTGCCGGCGGGCTGCTGGCGCTGGTCGGCCTCGTCAATGTCCCGATCATCTACTGGTCGGTCAAATGGTGGAACACCTTGCACCAGGGCGCGTCGATCAGTTTCGCCAAGGCGCCGACCATGGCGGCGGAAATGCTGCTGGCGCTTTTGTTGGTGACGCTGGCCTTCTGGGCCTATACGATAGCGGTCGCGATGATGCGCGTGCGTTGCGAAATTCTCGAAAGCGAACGCCAGAGCAACTGGATATACGAAACCGTCGAGGGCTTGCGATAGCCATGGCCGAGTTTTTCGCCATGGGCGGCTACGGTTTTTTCATCTGGATGTCCTACGGCGTTACCGCGCTGTTCATGGTGACGGAAGTGCTGCTGCTGATGCGGCGGCGCCGAACGATTCTGCAGCGCCTGAGTCGTATTAGGAGAGCGAAAATCGGGGTAAGTCATGAAGCCCAGACATAAGCGGCTGATTTTTATCGCCGGCGGGATCGGCGGTCTCGCGGTCGCGACCACGCTGGTATTGAACGCGTTGAACAGCAATATCGCGCTGTTTTTCAGCCCGTCGCAGGTATTGGCGAAAGAGGCCCCGGTCGACAAGGCGTTCCGCCTCGGCGGGCTGGTGCGGGAGGGTAGTCTGCAACGCGAGAACGACGGCCTGACCGTGCATTTTGTCGTCACCGATACCGCCAAGGATATCAAGGTCACCTACACCGGCATTCTGCCGGATCTGTTCCGCGAGGGGCAGGGCGTTGTGACGCAGGGGCGGCTTGGCGATGACGGCGGCTTCCGCGCCACCGAGGTGCTCGCCAAGCATGACGAAACCTACATGCCGCCCGAAGTGGCCGATGCGCTGGCGAAGGCCAAGACAAACACTGCCGCCGGGGAGGCGGCTTTGCCCATGCAGGCACCATAACGCGAGGTCTTTACAATGATTCCCGAGATCGGACATTTTGCATTGATTACCGCGCTGTGCCTGGCGCTGATCCAGGGTATCGTGCCGCTGATCGGCACGGCGCGCTCGATCCCGGCATGGATAGCGATCGCGCGGCCGGCCGCGCAAGGGCAGTTTGTTTTCGTCGCGGTGGCGTTCGCCTGTCTGACCTACGCGTTCATCAGCCATGATTTTTCGGTGCAGTACGTCGCGATGCACTCGAATTCGGCGCTGCCGATCCAGTATCGCATCGCCGGTGTCTGGGGCGGCCATGAAGGGTCGCTGCTGCTGTGGGCATTGATGCTCGGCGGCTGGACCGTCGCGGTGACGCTGTTCAGCCGTCACCTGCCGGACGACATGGTCGCGCGCGTGATTGCGGTAATGGGTCTGGTGTCGATCGGTTTTCTGCTGTTTATGCTGATAACCTCCAATCCGTTCGAGCGGTTGTTGCCGGCCCCGGCCGACGGGCAGGATTTGAACCCGTTGTTGCAGGACCCGGGCCTTGTGATACATCCGCCGATGCTTTATATGGGTTACGTCGGATTTTCCGTCGCCTACGCGTTCGCCATCGCCGCGTTGATCAGCGGCAGGCTCGATGCGACCTGGGCGCGCTGGTCGCGGCCGTGGACCACGGTCGCCTGGTCGATCCTGACCTGCGGCATCGCGCTTGGCAGCTGGTGGGCCTATTACGAACTCGGCTGGGGCGGCTGGTGGTTCTGGGACCCGGTCGAGAATGCGTCGTTCATGCCGTGGCTGGTCGGCACGGCGCTGATCCATTCGCTCGCGGTTACCGAGAAGCGTGGCGCGTTCAAAAGCTGGACCGTGTTGCTCGCGATCTTCGCGTTTGCGCTGAGCCTGCTCGGGACGTTCCTGGTGCGTTCGGGTGTGCTGACGTCGGTGCATGCGTTCGCGACGGATCCGGAGCGCGGTCTGTTCATTCTGGTGTTTCTTGGTGTCGTCGTTGGCGGATCGCTGACGCTCTTCGGGTGGCGCGCCGCCAAGGTCGGGTTGGGCGGCAAGTTCGAGCTGGTGTCCCGCGAGACGTTTCTGCTGAGCAACAACGTACTGATGGTGGCGGCGGCAGGCACCGTGTTGCTCGGCACCTTATATCCTTTACTGCTCGATGCGCTCGATCTCGGCAAGATCTCCGTTGGACCGCCGTACTTCAATTCGGTCTTCGTGCCGCTGATGGTGCCGGCGATATTCCTGATGGGGCTGGCGCCGCTGGCGCGCTGGAAGAAGCAGGAATTGCCGGAGCTGCTGGTGCGCGTTCGTTGGGCGTTCGGCGCCGGCGTCGTGACGGCGCTGATATTGCCGTTTGTCATGGGCCGCTGGACACCGTTGATCAGCCTCGGCCTGTTGCTGGCGTTCTGGCTGATATTCACCATCGGTATCAACCTTCGCGGCCGTCTGCGTGACACGGGGGCGGAAGGTATCTTGCGCCGCGTCGCGATGCTGCCGCGTGCCTACGTGGGCATGAATCTGGCGCACTTCGGCGTCGCCGTGTTCGTCATCGGCGTGACCCTCGTACAGGGTTACCAGGAAGAGAAAGACGTATTCATGAAGATCGGCGATACGACGGACGCGGGCGGTTACACCTTCCGTTTTGACGGCGTGATTCCGATCCAGGGGTCTAACTACCAGGCACAGATGGGCATGGTCCGCGTGCTCAAGGACGGCAAGGACCTGTTCGAGATGAACCCCGAGAAACGTGTCTATAACGTGCAGAAGAATCCGATGACCGAGGCGGCCATCGACACCGGATTGTTCCGCGACCTGTATGTGTCGCTCGGTGAGCCGGTCAGCGACGGTGCCTGGAGCGTGCGTATTTATTACAAGCCGTTTGTCGACTGGGTGTGGGGTGGCTGCGCGCTGATGGCGTTGGGCGGTTTGCTCGCGGTCAGTGATCGTCGTTACCGCGTATTCGCCCGGCGTACCGCGCGTATTGAGCCGGGGGTTCCCGGCGCCGCGGAGCCTGTCTCTCACTAGAGTTGTCCATGATGAAAGCGCGTTTTTTCTTGCCGTTGCTGGTTTTCGCTGTGCTGGTGGTATTCCTCTATGTGGGATTAAGCCTCAAGCCGAGCGAGGTGCCGTCACCGTTGATCGGCAAGGCGGCGCCCGCGTTTGCGCTGCCGGCAGTGCATCATCCGGAGCAGACCATCGCCCGCGAGGACATGCTCGGCCAGGTCTGGTTGCTGAATGTCTGGGCGTCGTGGTGCGTGACCTGCCGCCAGGAGCATCCGCTGCTGGTGCGTATGGCGCGTGAAAAAATCGTGCCGATTTACGGGTTGAACTACAAGGATACCCGCGCGGACGCGATCGACTGGCTGAACGCGCTCGGCAATCCGTATATCACCAGTCTGTTCGACGAGGCCGGCCAGGTCGGTATCGATTTTGGCGTGTACGGTGTTCCGGAGACGTTTGTCATCGATAAACGGGGCGTTATTCGTTACAAGCACATCGGTGCGCTGACCGACAGCGCGCTGCGTGAAAAGATTTTGCCGTTGGTCAGGGAGTTGAACTCATGATGCCCCGTTATCTGCTGGCATTGCTTATCGGTGTGACGCCGGTGCTGGCGTTCGCCGGTGACGCGCAACCGATGATTGACGATCCGGTGCTTGAGGCGCGTGTCATGACGTTGTCGTCCGAGCTGCGCTGCCTGGTGTGCCAGGGCCAGTCGCTGGCCGAGTCCCACGCCGATTTCGCGACCGACATGCGCAGCAAGATACAGGGTCTGATGCGTGACGGCATGTCGGACGAGCAGGTCGTCGACTTCCTGGTGGCGCGCTACGGCGATTTCATCCGTTTTCGCCCGCCGCTGAAAGCGACTACCGCGCTGTTGTGGCTCGGACCGCTGCTATTGTTTGTGATCGCCGCCGGTCTGCTGGTGGTCAGCTTCCGCCGCCGCAGGCAGCGCGCCGCCGCGGCGCCATTGTCGGACGTGGAGCGCCGGCGTCTGGGGGCATTGTTGGGTGACGGGGCGGAGGACGGCAAGGCATGACGGTATTCTGGGTGGTCGCAGCGCTGTTGATCGGTGCTGCATTGTTGTTCGTAGTGCCGCCGCTGCTGGCCCGGCGCCCGGTTTTTATTGATACCCAGGCGCGCGAGCGGATGGACATCGAGCTGTTCCGCGAGCAGCTGGCGGAGCTCGAGAATGATCTGAACAACGGCGTGTTGAGCGCCGACCAGTTCGAGCAGGCGCACAGCGAACTCGAGCACCGCTTGCTTGAGGATGTCGCCGGCATGAAGGAAACAGGCGCGGCGCCGGTCGGTCATACGTCAAGCAAGGGTACCGCGGTATTCGTCGGTCTGGCGATCCCGGCGGCGGCGATTTCGATGTATCTGGTACTCGGCAATCCGGCGGCCATGTTGCCGGCAACGCAGGCGGCGTCGGCGCAGACCGGCCATCTCCAGACGCAGGAACAAATTCTGGCGATGGTGCAAAATCTGGCGGCGCGCCTCGAGCAGAACCCGGACGACGCGGAGGGCTGGGCAATTCTCGGCCGCAGCCTGCTGGCGATGCAGCAGTATCAGGACGCGACCGTCGCGTTCGAGAACGCCGCGGCGCTGGTGCACAGCGACGCGCAACTCTACGCCGACTATGCCGACGCGCTGGCCATGGCGAGCGGTGAGCAGCTTGTAGGCAAACCGATGCAGTTGATCCGCCGCGCGCTGGAGGTTGATCCGAACAACCAGAAGGCATTGTGGCTTGCCGGTACCGCCGCCTACGAGTCCGGTAATTACGACGAGGCGCTGACCACCTGGAAACATCTGCAGGGCTTGCTGGCACCGGGATCGGAGGCGGCGGAAACCATGGCCAGGAATGTCGGCGAGGTGGAGCAGCTGATGCGTAGCGGTGCATCGCAACCGGCCGCGCCGGCCGCGGCGAGCGCCGCCGCCGCGGACAGGCGTATTGCGGGAACGGTAACGCTGTCGCCTGCGCTGCAGGCCAGGGTCGCGCCGGGTGATGCCGTGTTTGTCTTTGCGCGGGCGTCGTCGGGTCCGCCGATGCCGCTGGCCGCGCAGCGCATTACAGTCGCCGACCTGCCGTACATGTACTCGCTCGACGACTCGCTCGCCGTGATGCCGCAGATGAAACTGTCGGATTTTGCCGAGGTGATCGTTATGGCGCGTATCTCGAAAGCGGGCAACGCTACGCGCGGCAGCGGCGACCTCGAGGGCGCCAGCGGTGTGGTGGCGCTGGGTAGCGAGAATGTCCAGGTCAGTATCGACAGCGTGGTGCCGTAAGCGCTTGGCGCACACGGTTGCCGCCGCGGTAGTGTTGGCGGTCGCCATATTTGCCGGCACGGCCTGCACCGAGTCACCGGCGCCGGTGCCGGTGAAATGGGCGGAAGGCGATTTGCTGCCGCCGTTTCTCATGGAAACGCTGGACGGCGGCAAGGTATCGCTGGAGGCCTATGGCAGCCGTGTGGTGTTGCTGAACGTATGGGCGACATGGTGTGCTCCGTGTCGCAAGGAGTTGCCGAGTCTGCAGCGCTTGAGTGAACGGTTGGACCCGGAGCGGTTTGCGGTGGTTGGCCTGGCGGTTGACAGCGATGATCACCAGGTGCGGGAATATCTGCTCGACAAAGGGATCGGTTTGACCAGCTTCATCGACCGGGACCGCAGTATTGCCAGGGACATGCTCGGGGTAAAGGTATACCCGGACACGTTCGTGATTGCGCCGGGCTACCGGTATGTGCATCACGTGGTCGGCGACCGGGCCTGGGATACGCCGCAAATGGTCGCGGCGCTGGAAGCGGTCTATGTCGGCCAGGGCGCTGCAAACCTTCGGGCTGCCGCCGGGGTGAAGGGCGTCAGCAAAGAGTTGTCGGCACCGCGGTAGCGGCGCGGAAGGAATTCTACGGGTGGCAATGATCTGTCGGTTGAAACGAGGGGAATGACGATGAATACGGCAAAATCTCTGGTGAAACGCGGCTATCCTGTCGGCGCGGCACTGTGGGTCATGTGGTTGGCGCTCGCATCTGCGCCGGTCTTCGCCGCGGATGTTACCGCCGGCGCGACGCTCTATCAGCGTCACTGCGAGGGCTGTCACGGCGCCAGCGGCCGCGGGGATTTTCCCGGTATGCCGGACTTCTCGCGCGGTGAAGGCCTGTTCAAGCCGAATGTGACACTGATCAGCGCCATCAAGGCCGGCAAGGTCGCCATGCCCGCGTTCGAGGGCCTGCTGACCGATGACCAGATCCTCGACATCATCGCCTATCTGAGAACATTGCGCTGATGCCTGGTGCCAGCGCCTTCAATGCGTTGCGCGCGGCGGGCGCGTTGACGGCTGCGCTGGTACTGGCGGGGTGCGGCGACAAGCCCGCCCCTGTAGCGGCGCCGCCGACCGCGGCGCCTGCCGCGTGGCAGGTCGAGGAAACCTTCGGTGTCGGTGAAAATGCCTACGTGCGTTCGTTCTCGGTCGACGCGAAATCCAATCGGTTATGGGTAGGCACGTCGATAGGCGTGCTCGGTATCGATCTCGCCTCGCGCGAGGTCAAGGACACGTTTACCCGGCAGCAGGGACTGGCCAACGAATATGTGTTCGCCATAGCGAATGATCAGCAGGGCAATACCTGGTTCGGCACTAACGGCGGCGGTGTTTCCCGTTACCGTGACGGCGAATGGCGCACGTTCTTTCCGATGCACGGCCTCGCCGATTACTGGGTGTATGCGTTCGGCGAGCAGTCGAGCGGCGCACTGTGGATAGGCACATGGTATGGCGTGAGCCGCTTTGACCGCGACGGCAAATTCACGAATTACGTCAAGGAACTCGTCAACGAGTGGGTCTATGGTATCGGCGTCGATTCGAAAGACCGTGTCTGGTTCGGCACGGAAGGCGGCATCTCCATGTATGATGGTACGCAGTGGCAGGCGTGGACCCATGCCGACGGCCTCGGCGCGCCGAACAGCGATAACCGGCCGCTGAGCGTCAACACCGGGCCCGGCACCCGCGCGCGGCACGATCCCGGCGTGTTTACCGGCGGCGAGACGACGTATAACCCGAACTACGTGTTCACCGTGCATGTGCGTGCCGACGACACGATATGGGCCGGCACGTGGGGCGGTGGCGTCAGCATTTTCGACGGCAGGCGGTGGCGCAACTATACGACCGCGGACGGTCTGGCCGGTAACATCGTCTTCAGCATCGCCGAGGATGACAGCGGTACGTTGTGGTTCGGGACCGACAGCGGTTTGTCGCGCTTTGACGGGAAGACGTGGCAAACACTGACGCGCCGGGATGGCCTGATCGGCAATACGATTTATGCGGTGGCCGCGGCGCCGGGAAACCAGATATGGGTCGGCATGCGGGGCGGGGTCAATGTCGTCGCGCAAGTAGAATCTCGCGCCGTGGTAAAGTGAAGTAGCTCGCTGGCGCCGTGTGGTGCGCCGGTGTACAAGGCTGACGGAGGCCGATGGTGAAAATCAGCTATCAATGGATCGCGATCTTCATAGTGATACTCGGCGTTGCTGTGGCCGGGGCATATGTAGTTACCGCGCGTAACAGCACGGCGACCGCTCCGGCTGCATCGCCCGGTGGCGACGCGGCAACGGCAGTGCCGGCGGCGGCCGCGGCGGGCAATGCCAAGTTCATGCATTTCCGCGTCGGCAACCGCAACGTCAAAAGTATTTTTCTCGACGGTGACATGGTCTGGATCGGCACCTCGGGCGGCGTGATCCGTTACCAGCCGTCGACCGACAAGGAAACGGTGTTTGACAACCGCGTCGACGGCATCCTGTCCAACGGCGTGTTCCACGTCAGCAAGATCGGCGACCGCGTGTTCGTCGGCACGTACGGCGGCGGCCTGTCCGTGCTGGATCCGGCCACCCAGAAGTGGCGTAACTACAATATTCCGGATGGGCTCGCCGATCAGTTCGTCTATGACGTGAAGCTGGCGTCGAACGGTGACCTGTGGATCGCTACCTGGTCGGGTATCAATCGCGTCCGCGGGGCCAGGCTCGACGATCCGTCGCAGTGGGATATCTACACGATGGAAAACACCCAGGGCGGTATTCCGAACCCGTGGGTCTACAGTGCGGACGAAGGTCCTGACGGCACGATGTGGTTTGGCACCGAAGAGGGTCTGACACGTTTCAAGGACGGCGCCTGGCGCCACTGGAAACACAGCGATGGTCTGGGCGCGCCGTATGAGCTGGTGCGCGATGCGATCAAGTTCACCAACGATCCCGCCAAGGCATCGCAGCATCATGCGCGGCAGAAGGCCGAACAGGGGATGGATGACGTCAAGGTGGCGTACAATCCCAATTACATCATCTCGCTGGCGGTCGACAAGCAGGGTGTGATCTGGTGCGGCACCTGGGGTGGCGGTCTGGCACGCTTCGACGGTGACACCTGGCGTAATTTCACCACCGCCGACGGACTGCCCGCGAACCATATCTTCATGCTGTATATCGATCCAGCGGACCACCTCTGGATCGGCACCAGCGGTGGTCTGGCGCGTATGAATGACGACGCCGCCGGATTTACCGTGATGACGACGGCCGACGGCCTGTTTGCCGACAATGTGTTTTCGATGGCCAATACTCAGGATGGCGCCATGTGGGTGGGCAGTTTCGGCGGCGTCGCCCGGATCGCCGGTCACTGAGTAACACCACGCCGTCGTTGCGCTTGCGTAACGACGCCCGTGATTTATCCGAGTTGCATATGACCAGTCTTGGTACCCGTCTGACACTCGTGATCTCGTCGACCCTGATCGCCCTGATGCTGGCGGCAGGCTTCTGGCTCGATCGTCAGCTGACGGCAACTATCTACGAAGAGGAGCTGAGTCAGACGCAGGTACATGCGAATACCATGCTGGCCAGCCTGCAGACGCTGATGCTCAACGGTCAGGGTACGCTGGCACGCGAATGGCTTGATCGCATGAACGATACGCCAGGTCTGTTCGACATCGATGTGCTGCGGCGCGACGGCAGCGAGGCCTTCACCGATCTGAGCACGTTGCAGCAGGTCAACGAATTCCTCGGTATGGACCGGTTCCGGCGCGACCCGGTTACCTCGGGCAGACTGGAAAGCAAGTACGCCGGGGAGTTTGAGCGGGCGTTGCAGGGCCGTACGGCATCCGTGCTGGACGAAAAGGCCGGCACGCTGACCGTGTTTGTGCCGATCGATACCGGCAAGGAATGCCTGGCCTGTCATGGTTACGAGCAATCGCCGCTGCGCGGTGTTTTCAAACTGCAGCATTCCACGGAACAGGCGGAGACACGCATCCGCGACATGCGCCGTAGCCTGTGGGCGATCTCCGGTTTTTTGACTATCGTGCTGGGTGCGGCGATGTGGTTTGCCATCCGTCTGAGTGTATTGCGGCCGGTGGCCACGCTGCGCGCGGCGATTGCGCGTGTCGGTCTCGGCGAACGTGGCGTCAAGTTGCCCGTCACGCGCGCGGATGAACTGGGCGATGTCGCCGTACAGTTCAATCGCATGCAGGACAAGCTGGCCGAGAGCGAGGCCCAGATACGCGCGGTGATGGATAACGTGCTCGACGGCATCGTCGCGATGGACGAACAGGGCATTATCGAGGCGGCGAATCCGGCGGCTGGCCGTCTGTTCGGTTATTCAATGGAGGAGCTCATCGGCAAGAACGTGAGTGTCCTCATGCCGGAGCCGCTTGGCTCGCTGCACGACGGGTATTTGCAGCATTACCTGCAGTCGGGGCATACCGATGTCGTGGGCGTAACGCGGGAACTGTCCGGTCGACGCAAGGGCGGCACGGTGTTTCCGCTGGAGTTGTCGCTGAGCGAAATGTGGACCGGCGACCGGCGCCGGCTGGTCGGCATTATGCGCGATATCACCGAGCGCAAGGAGCAGACCGCATTACTGGAATATCAGGCGCTGCACGATGCGTTGACCAATCTGCCGAACCGTTCATTGCTCTATGACCGCCTCAATCAGGCCATTCTGGGCGCGGAGCGTCAGCGCAAGCCGCTGGCGCTGCTGCTGATTGATCTGGATCAGTTCAAGGAGATCAATGATACGCTCGGCCATCACGTCGGCGACCTGTTGTTGCAACAGGTCGCCGAGCGTGTTCATGCCTCGGTCCGCGAATCCGATACGGTGGCTCGTCTGGGCGGCGATGAATTTGCCATCCTGCTGCCGACGGCGGACGTCGAGCATGCCAGACAGATCGCGAGGAAGATCAACTCGGGCATGGAGCGTCCATTTGCCTTCGACGGTCAGACGCTGCATGTCGGGGCGAGCATCGGCATCGCGATGTATCCGGAGCACGGCAAGGATCAGGCGACGCTGATGAAGCGCGCCGATGTGGCGATGTACAGTGCGAAACGTTCCCGCAGCGGTCACGCGGTATACGATGTATCCGACGATCCGCACAGCCTGCGCTATCTGGCGCTGCAAAACGATCTGCGTTCAGCTATCGATGCCGGGCAGCTCGTTATGCATTACCAGCCCAAGATCCGGCTGGACACCGGCCGCGCGTTCGCGGCGGAAGCCCTGGTCCGCTGGAACCACCCTCAGCACGGCCTGATGGATCCGGACGAATTTATTCCGTTGGCCGAACATAGTGGCCTGATCCGGCCGCTGACCTTATGGGTGATAAAGGCGGCACTTCGCGAGTGCGCCGATTGCCTGAAGCAAGGCATCGATCTTGAGGTCGCCGTCAATCTGTCTGCGCGCAATCTGCAGGATCATGAGTTTCCCGATCAGCTGGCGAGGATATTCGAGGAGCGCGCGGTGCCGTGCGCCAACCTGCGCCTGGAGATCACCGAAACGGACCTGATGGAGAATCCGGTGCGCGCCGAGAAGATTCTGGCGCGTATCAGTGGCATGGGCGTGAGGTTATCGATCGATGATTTCGGCACCGGCTACTCGTCGCTGGGCTATCTCAAGCGGTTGCCGGTCGATGAGCTGAAGATCGATAAATCGTTTGTCATCGATCTGGTGAGGGATGGCAACGACGCAGCGATTGTCAGATCGACGATTGATCTAGCCCATAACTTCGGTTTACAGGTCGTTGCCGAAGGTGTCGAAAACGAGGAAACCTACAATGCGCTCGTCGCGCTCGAATGTGATGCCGTGCAGGGATTTTTCATATCACCGCCGCTGCCGTTACCTGAATTCAAGCGCTGGCTGGTGGAGTCCGACCGGGGTCTTCCCGCGGTCGCGAAAGCTGAGCTGATCGTGTAGCACTAGTGTGTTCCGTGGTAACCGGCGTTGGCATCGAGGCCGGCCGGCCGGAACACGTCAATCTTGCGGAAGAACTGGTCGACGACGTAGACGCGCCCGTCCTTGTCGACGTCGATACCGGCGGGCAGCAAATATTTCGCCGGCGCGCCGCTCTGGCCTCGATCGCCGACATACAACAACAGTTCGCCCTGGTTGTTGAATATCTGGAAGTTGCCAAAGGCGGTGTCGACAACATACACATTGCCGTCGTTATCCGTGGCGATGCCCTTCGGGCTGAAAAACTGGCCCGGCATCCGTCCCGCGGTGCCGAAAGTACGCTTGAACTTGCCTGCAGCGTCGAACGCCTGTACCCGGAAATTGCCTTTATCCACGACGTACAGTGTGCCGTCGTTTGCGACAGTGGCCTGGATCGGCAGATTAAACTCGCCGTCCGCGCCGCCGCGCCTGCCGATGGTGTTAAGCAGATTACCGCTCGCCGCATCGAACACCTGGATGTGATGTTGGTCGCTGTCGACACCACCAACGTCGACAACGTACACCAACGCGCCATCCGGGCTGACCGCGATATCGGAAGGCCGGTTCAGGGTTTTGTCGTCGCCGATGCTGTGTAAAAAGGTTCCTTCCAGATCGTACGCCATGACGCGGCGCGCCGATACATCGCACACGTAGAGGGTGCCGGTCGATGAAATGTCGATGCCGATCGGTTTGACTAGCAGCCCCGGCTTTTCCTTGCCGATCTCACTGAAGCGACCGCCCGGGAGATCAAACAGAAAGACCTCGCGTTGGACAGTGTCGGTGACGTAAACGCGTCCCTCGAAAACGGCGACATCGTATGGCTTGACGAGCCCGAGCACCTCGCGCGGCGCGCCGGTGGCGAAGCGCCGGAAACGTTCGGCGCGGTCAGGCCCTTCGACATCCTCGTTGTAGCGTATCGTCCGTTCGTAAATGAAGCGCGGTTCGGCCGGCGGCGGCGGAAATACCGGGATTACCAGTGCCGGCGGTGGTTCCGGCGTGGTGGCGCACCCTGCCAGCAGCAGGACGACAAACGGGAATACGATGGAAAAGCGCGTCGCGACTACTTGATGTGACACGTTTCGCACAACTGTTCGGCGCCAACGCGCAACAACAGCTTGACGTCTGGATTGTGCACGTTATGACAGGTCGCGCACTCCACCCGGTTGTCGTAAAGCTTGATGCCGTTGTTGAAGCCGAACGGTGTGTCCGGCGGACGAAAATCCTGATCCTTGAAATTCAGGCCAGCGTATTCCATCGAGATCGGGTGATCGTTGGTCAGGTCAGTGCCGATGTGTTTGATCGCAATACTGTGTGCCGCGTTACCGTTATGGCATTTGCCGCAGCTTTCCAGGTCGTCTGCACCGTTCAGCTTGAGATGCAGCGCGGCGTCCTCGGCGCTGTCCCAGCCGTCCGGTTTGAACACCGTCATGTCGACTGCCATCGTGCCGTCGTGACAGGACAGGCACAGCAGGCTGATCGAACTGGGTGTGCGGACCTTGTTATCCAGGGTACGGCTGTCATAGGTGCTAAAGGAGTCGCCAGCCTGCTTAAAGCGGTTCCAGCCGGGGATGCCGCCCATGAATGAACTGCCGATCTCCTCCTCATCCGGCGGAATATGGCAATAGATGCACGGCGTGCCGTAATCGGAGAAGGCGAGGCCGGGCATCGCCGCAACGCCAGCGCGCCGGTTCAATCCGGTGAAATCGTGCTTGGAGCCGAGAATTTTCTCGGGAATGATAATGTTAGGATCGATGTCGTCCGCGCCGATCGCGGCGGTGCCCCAGATACCTGCGGCCACCGCGGTGAGCAGGCCGAGGATTCGCATTGCTGGCTGGTACTTTGGCATATCAGGAAGCGCTTTCGGCACAAAAACCGCTATACTACCGTTTATCGGCTGGCCTGTTCTGAGCTTGTACGGGCTCGCCGGAGTCGATTTATCGACCAACACAGCCGTATCGATGGCGCAGTATACCCTATTCGGGCGGGAAAGTGAACGCAACCCTTTGTTTCTTTACAAAGTTAACTGATTTCTCCGCGTGATGCGAAAAACCACGGCGTATCAATATCTACGGCCGGCGCTGGCAACGGCACTGGCGTTGGTTGTTGCCGCTGCACAGGCAGACGCGTACGAGGATAGCGGGTCACCGAACGCGGTGCCCGGCGAGATGCTGTACCAGAAATTCTGCGCGCCGTGTCATGGCGAAAACGGCGACGGCACCGGCCGGGCGCAGCGCGCGCTGGATCCGCCGCCGCGCAATTTCCGCGATCCCGCCATCCGGCAAGATCTGACCCGCGAGCGCATGCTCCGCTCGGTGACCGATGGCCGACCGGGTACCGCGATGGTGGGTTGGGGCACGCGGCTGTCGCCCGATCAGATCGCGACCATTGTCGATTACGTACGTGCGACGTTCATGATCGCGGCGCCTTCGACGGCGACCCCGTCCGCAGCGGTGCCACATGCCGCCATGCCGCTGGCAGCGGTGCCACCGGTCGCGGCGGCGGCG
Source organism: Gammaproteobacteria bacterium (assembly GCA_006218035.1). Taxonomy (GTDB): domain Bacteria; phylum Pseudomonadota; class Gammaproteobacteria; order VBWC01; family VBWC01; genus VBWC01. Next base: position 11,862 of record VBWC01000004.1, on the reverse strand, counting down.
AAGAGCCCGGCGCCAGCCCCGGGTCACGAACACGGGCAGCAGATCTACATCAAGAACTGCGCGCCTTGTCATGGCGACAACGGCAACAGTGCGGTGTGGACCCAGGCCAGTCTTAATCCGGCGCCCCGCGACTTTACCTCGGCGAAAACGCACGCGGAATTGACGCGCGAGCGCATGATTCGGTCGGTGACCAACGGCAGGTCCGGTACGGCGATGATGTCTTTTACCAAGCGCTTGTCGGCGGCCGATATCGAGGCCGTCGTCGATTTCATCCGCGCGGCGTTCATGAAAACCTTGGACCCGGAGGGCGCGGCGGCGCCTGGATCGGTCGCCCCGGCGACGCACGCGCGAGACGCCGATCCACATACCCCGCTGGCGGGGCATCCGCCGGTGACCGAGGCGCAGTTGGCGCAGGCGATGGCGGTAGATATGACGGCGCCGTTCCCGCGTGAACTGGTTGGCGATGCGGTGGCCGGTGGCGAGTTTTACCGGAGTAACTGCTATGTCTGTCATGGCCTCGACGGTGATGGTAAGGGGCCGCGTGCCGAATCGCTGAAGCCGCCACCGCGCAATTTCGTCCTTCCGGATGCACGGCGCACATTAAATCGCCCGGCGCTGTTCAACGCGATCCAGCACGGCAAGCCGGGTACAGTGATGCCTGCCTGGGGCAAGGTGCTTGATGAGCAGCAGATTGCCGATGTCGCGGAATACGTGTTCCAGACGTTTTTGACCGCGGATAAAAAAAAACTGACGAACTAGGGATTGCCAATCCCCCGGCGGCGGATGCGTCATCCGCCGTGTCCGCACTTGGTACACCGGAGGCAGCCTATTCGAGCGAAGTATTTGTTCGTGGCAAGGCAATCTATAACGCACGTTGCTATTTCTGCCACGGCTATGCCGGCGATGCGAAAACCCTCGCCGCGACTTATCTCGATCCACCACCGACCGATTTTACGGCGAAGCTGCCGGCAGGCATTGATCGCGCGAAGATGATCGATTCCGTAACGCGCGGCCGCAGCGGTACCGCGATGATGGCGTTCAGTACGTTGCTGACGGACGAAGAGATCGCGCTGGTGGTGGATTTCTTGCGTGGTGGCTTCATGCGGGGCGCGGCGGTGGGCACGTATTACCACACCCCGGAGAACGGCTGGGACAATCATGAGCGTTACCAGGCGGCGTTCCCGTTTGCGCTGGGCGAGATTCCGATCGATACGCCCGGCGAACAGCTGACACCTGAGCAGCGCGCCGGGCTGCAACTGTTCCTGTCGGCCTGCATCACCTGTCACGATCGCGCGCGCGTGACCGACGAAGGTCCGCTGTGGGATGCGCGCGCAGTATCGTTTCCGCGCGGGGGCTTCTCGTTTCGTCAGCCGGCGGACGCGGTGTCTGGCGCGACGCCTTACGCACGGCACGAAGTTGTCCCGACCATCAGCGATTTGTCCGACCAGGAAAAGCGCGGCGAGGCGTTGTTTCAGGCGAATTGCGCGTTTTGTCACGCCGCCGACGGTACCGGGGGAAACTGGATCGGCAGTTTTCTTGAGCCGCATCCGCGCGATCTAACCGATCCGGCCGCCATGGGCGGGATGACGCGCGACCGTCTGGTCGCCGTGATTCGCGACGGCCTGCCTGGCACGACCATGTCGGCATGGCGGTCGGTGCTCGGTGCCGGGGACATCGACGCGATCGTCAGCTATATCAATCGTGCTTTCTCTCCTCTGTCTGCGGAACCTTCCGGCGCGACAGGCGGTCAACTCAGCCGGTAACAACCGCGGGCGGATGAAACAGGTGCGCGTTCGCCGCGCGTCGCTTTCGATTTTTGACACGAGCCCGTATCATGCGCGCTCAAGCGGGAGAGAGTATGGCTGGCAGGAAGATAACGGTTTCGGTGGTTGGCGGCACGGGCTATACCGGCGTTGAATTGCTACGCCTGCTGGCGCTGCATCCATCGGTCGAACTGACCGCGATCACGTCGCGCTCCGAGGCGGGCGTTGCAGTGGCCGACCTGTTTCCGAATCTGCGTGGCCACATCGATCTCGCGTTTACCGGGCCCGATATCGCAGCGCTGAAGAACAGCGATCTGGTATTTTTTGCAACGCCGAACGGTACGGCGATGACCATGGTGCCGGCGTTGCTCGACGCCGGCGTGCGGGTGATCGACCTCGCCGCGGATTTCCGCTTGAAAGACGCTGCGCAGTGGCAGCAGTGGTATGGCATGCCGCACGCCTGTCCGCAGCTGCTGCAAGAGGCTGTCTACGGGTTGCCCGAGATCCATCGCGATGCGATACGCGACGCGCGGCTGGTGGCGAATCCGGGTTGCTATCCCACGGCGATCCAGCTCGGTTTTCTGCCGCTGCTCGAAGCCGGTCTCGTCGACACGAGCGGGCTGATCGCCGATGCCAAGTCGGGCGTCAGTGGCGCCGGCCGCAAGGCGACCGTGGCGATGTTGCTCGGTGAGGCGGGCGATAACTTTAAGGCATACGGTGTGCCCGGCCACCGGCATCTGCCGGAGATCCGCCAGGGTTTGAAAGGTATGGCGGGCAAGGATGTCGGCCTGACATTTGTGCCGCATTTGACGCCGATGATCCGCGGCATCCACGCGACGCTTTACGCGACGGTTACCGGCCCGGCGGGTGATCTTCAGGTCCTGTATGAGACGCGCTACGCGAACGAGCCGTTTGTCGACGTGCTGCCGGAAGGCGCGCACCCCGAAACCCGTAGTGTCCGTGGTGCGAACACCTGCCGGCTGGCAGTTCACCGGCCGCAGGGCGGCAAGGTGGTGGTGGTGTTGTCGGTGATCGATAATCTGGTCAAAGGCGCTGCGGGGCAGGCCGTGCAGAACATGAACCTGATGTTCGGCTATCCGGAGTCCGCAGGGCTTGAAAGCATTGCGCTTTTGCCCTAAATAATATGACCCGTCAACCAGTTGAGACGGTTCGCCGTGCCTGGAATAAATTTGACTAAATTAGTAGGTTTTTTCATAATGGGGCGTAATCGGTCGATATAGAGACGAGATCGAGATACCTACTGGAGACGATTGTGAGCACTGTAGCAGCCGAACTCGAGATGGAGTCACCGGTGATCTTTACCGATAGCGCCGTGGCGAAAGTCAGGCAGCTGATCGTCGAAGAAAACAACAGCAACCTCAAGCTGCGCGTGTTTATCAGCGGCGGCGGCTGTTCCGGGTTTCAGTATGGCTTTACCTTTGATGAGACCGTCAACGACGGCGATACCGTTATTGAAAAGGGCGGCGTGACGCTGCTGGTCGATCCGATGAGTTTTCAGTATTTGATGGACGCGGAAATCGACTATAAGGAAGACATTGAGGGTGCGCACTTTGTCATCCGCAACCCCAATGCGCAAACCACCTGCGGGTGTGGATCGTCATTCTCGGTATAAGCGATACCGCGGCCCGATAGCGGCGCTCAATACAGACATCGCAGATTAATAGAAGGAGGCTACGGCCTCCTTCTTCGTTTTGGTAGTTACGCGTGATAGATGCCGCCCAGCACCACGGGGCGACTGGCGCCCGTCACCGATGGCACATTCCCCGGACGGCCTTCCAGTGTTTGTTTTGCCAACCACGCGAACGCGGCTGCCTCGACCCACTGCGGCGCGATGCCGTACGCTTCGGTAGAAGAAACTGTTATATCCCCGAGTCTCGATCGTAGCCGGTTCATCAGTGCGTCGTTGCGGCTGCCGCCACCGCATACCAGTACGGTGGTTGTCCCGGGCGCATGCTGCTGGATCGCCTCCGCGACGGACAGCGCGGTCAGTTCACATAGCGTCGCCTGTATGTTTTTGGCGGGCGGTACTGTTCCAGATAAATGTCGCTCGATCCATGCCACGTTAAAATACTCTCGCCCAGTGCTCTTGGGGGGTTCCCGGTCGAAATAGGCATCGTGAAACAGCGAGGTCAGCAACGCCTGATCGATATTGCCGGTGGCGGCCCAGGCGCCGCTGTCATCGTACGGTTTGCCTTGATGCTTGTGTATCCAGCCGTCGACGAGCGTATTGCCCGGGCCGGTATCGAAGCCGGTGACGGGACGAGTAGAATCCGCCGCCAGCACCGTAATATTCGCGATGCCGCCGATGTTCAGCACTACGCGGTTTTCTTCAGCGGTGCGAAACGTTGCTGCGTGAAACCCGGGAACCAGCGGTGCGCCCTGACCGCCCGACGCGATATCGCGTCGGCGAAAATCGGCGACCGTCGTAATGCCTGTTAATTCAGCAATGGTATTCGGATCGCCGATCTGCAGCGAGTACGGGAAATTATTCTCCGGTCGATGACGGATGGTCTGGCCGTGGCTGCCGATGGCGCGTATCCGATTCTTGTCGATCTTTGCCTGCTTGATCAGCTGATTGGCGGCCGCCGCGAACAATTCGCCGACCAGGCGATCGAGTTCACCCAGGGTATCAATGCTGCTGGTATGTGCAGCACTGATCGAGCCGAGACGTTCGCGAATTTGTGTTGAAAACGGGCAACTCAGCGCGGAAATCACCCGGGGGACGGAAGACAAATCCACCAGCGCCGCGTCAACGCCGTCCATGCTGGTGCCTGACATGAGTCCTAGATAAAGTTCAGTCATATTCTGCCGCACCTGATCTGAAGAAACGTCAGGCGCGAGCATACCACGGGCGCATCGGACTATAGGGTCTTGCGGTCAGCAGGAAAGTTACCCCGACGGGGCGCGAGGTACGGCTACTGGTTCAGAGCGACGGTCGTACGTTTGATCAGATTCAGTTGCGCAATCAGAGGCTGCGTTTTGGTGAGAAAATCCGTTTTGTAACTTGCGGCTATTGGTGCGGCATCCGGCAGTGGCACCGTCAGCGGGTTACGGTGAACACCGTTAACCCGGAATTCGTAATGAAGGTGCGGGCCGGTCGCGAGTCCTGACTGGCCGACATAGCCGACGACCTGTCCCTGGCGCACACGCGAGCCGATGCCGAGACTCTTCGCATAGCTTGAGAGATGCGCATAGAGTGTTGTGTACTGCTGGCCGTGTTGAATGGTTACCGTCCGGCCGTAGCCGCCGCTATTGCCCCGCGCCACAATCTTGCCATCGCCGGTGGCCTTTACCGGCGTGCCGGTTGGCGCCGCATAATCAACGCCCTTGTGTGCACGAATGCGGTTCAGGATGGGGTGCTTGCGATTCAGGCTGAAGCGCGAACTGACCCGGGCAAAATCGACCGGTGATCGCAGAAATGTCTTGCGCAGGCTCTTGCCATCAGGCGTGAAATATTCGGTGTTATTGTCGGCGTCGGTGTATCTGACAGCTTGATACGTGTTGCCCGTGTTGGTGAATTCCGCGGCGATGATGGCGCCGTCGCGCACCTTCTTGCCATTCCGGTACATTTCCTCATAGAGCACCGCAAAAGAGTCGCCCTCGCGGATGTCGAGCAAGAAATCGACATCCCAGCCAAAAATGCTGGCCAGTTGCATCGTCAGGTTATCGGATAGTCCGGCCTTTTGTGCGGCGAGATAGAGCGAGCTGTCAATTACACCGGCCGCTTGTTTAATTTCTTTGTCCAGTACGTGGTGCACCAGCGTTGCTTCGAGACCGCTGGCCGCCCGTTGCACATGGAGGCTCTGGCTTTCGTTGATGTCGTACTGCAGTTCCTGCAGGCGGCCATCCGTTGTTTTGACCTTGATGGTCTCGCCGGGATAGAGGCGCGTCAGTTGCCGCGTCGCGCCTTCGAGTGCGATGAGTTCATGTAATTCGGCGGCGTTGATACCGTGGCGCTTGAAGATCTGCGAAAGACTGTCACCGCTCCGCACCGTTGCTGTTTTCCACGACGCGTTCGGTAACAACTCCGCCGCTGCCGGCGCGCTCGCGATTACGTCCGCTGCGACCCCGGTGGTGGCGGCTGCGCTGAGTTCCGTGTTCGCATCGTCAATGATGATTGCGGTCGTCGTTACCGCAGGCCGGGTGGCCTCTACGCGATGCGGAACGAGGCCGAGCACTGCCCCGAGGGTGATTACCCCCACCGTGGCTGCGATCAAATGTACATGTTTTTTAGACATATTTTTTTATATCGGCCAGGTCGTAACGAGCTTTATTGCAAAGCAAAAAAAACCCTCGGCGGTGCCGCTGATATCGTGCAGCATACCTTACCGCCAACCATGTGCAGCGGTCAACGAGCAATTTTTTGGCGCGATGTCTGAATCACGTAACGATGCGCGGCACAGTGGCCCGTGATCTGCGTCACAGATCAACGCCGTTACTTTTCCGGCGCGGTTGCGGTATCTTTCCCCGTTCTTATTGATCGGACGAGGTATGTGTGACCCATTCAGCCGCTCTGGCGAACATCCGACGGGGATGTTCGGAAATTCTTCCGGAGGAGGAGCTTGCCATCAAGCTCAAACTCGGTCGGCCGTTGCGGGTCAAGGCGGGATTCGATCCGACCGCGCCCGACTTACACCTCGGGCATACCGTATTGCTCCACAAGCTACGCCAGTTTCAGGACCTGGGCCACGAGGCGATTTTTCTTATCGGTGACTTCACCGGCATGATCGGCGATCCGACGGGCAAGAACGCGACGCGCAGGCCGTTGACCCGCGACGAAGTGATCGACAACGCGCGTACCTACGAGACGCAGATTTACAAGGTTCTCGACCCGGAAAAGACGCTGGTGATGTTCAATTCCAGCTGGATGGGTGAGATGAGCGCCGCCGACCTGATCGCGCTGGCCGCCAAACACACGGTCGCCCGTATGCTGGAGCGCGATGACTTCCACAAGCGCTATACCGAAGGCCAGCCGATCGCGATCCACGAGTTTCTCTACCCGCTGATTCAGGGCCACGATTCGGTGGCGCTCAAGGCCGATGTTGAGTTGGGTGGTACTGACCAGAAATTCAACATGCTGGTCGGACGCGAATTGCAGAAACTGGCCGGTCAGCCGCCGCAGGTGGTGATGACGCTGCCGATACTGGAAGGCCTGGATGGCGTGCAGAAAATGTCCAAGTCGCTCGGCAACACCATCGGTATCACCGAGCCGGCCGACGAAATGTTCGGCAAGCTGATGTCGATATCCGACGAACTGATGTGGCGTTATTTCGAGTTGCTGAGTTTCCGGGCGGGTGATGATATCGACGGATTGAAGCGCCAGGCCCGGGACGGCGCGAACCCGCGCGATATCAAGTTCGAGCTCGCGCTGGAGATCGTCGGGCGTTTTCACGGGCCGGCCACGGCGGCGGCCGCGAAAGAGGCGTTTATCGCCCGCTTCCAGCAAGGCAAGATGCCCGACGCGATGCCGGAAGTACACGTGAGTGCCGGCGGCGATGCGCTGGCTATTGCCAACCTGCTGAAGGAAGCGGACCTGACCTCCAGCACGTCAGAAGCGCTGCGCATGATTCAACAGGGCGCGGTGCGGCTGGATGGAGAGCGCATCGATGATCGCGGCTTGATGATTCCGCGCGGTAGTACCCATGTGTTTCAGGTCGGCAAGCGACGGTTTGCGCGCGTGACGGTTGCCTGACCGGCCAACTGTCAATAACCAGCAGAGATGGGGCGGATGTGCCTACGCCGGCGGGGTTGCCGACGCGGTAGATCGCAGGTAGTTCAGCAAGGCTTCACGGATTTTCAGCGCGTTGTAGGGTTTGACGACGAAGCCTTTCGCGCCCGCCTTGATCGCCCCCTGAACGTTATTCAGCGAGCTGTGGGCACTGACCATGACGACATGCTGGCCGTTGTTGTCGGCGAGTAATTGCTGCAACGTTTCCAAGCCGCTGACCCCGGGCATTTCTATGTCGAGAAAGACGATATCCGGTTTCATCGTTTTTGCCCGTTTCAGCGCTTCCTGGCCGGAGTGCACGACCTCGATCTTCTCGCAGCCAAGCGAGCGGGCGAACGAGCGCAGAAACACCCGCGCGTTCTCGTCGTCGTCGACGATCAGGACGGAAATGGTGGCCAGTTGCTTGTTGCCGTCGCTCATATTGTCCGATGCTCCCCGCGCGAATTATCGCGCCGCGGTGTGTCGCGACGCCGTGCTACTTTTCGATAGCGGCTTGTCTCGCATATTTTCCACCACGCTGCCGGCCTCGGCCGCCAGTTGCATGACCAGATCCGGGGTATCGTCGTAGCGTTCGTCGATGATAGTGGCTTCCAGCGCAGCGGCCAGATCGCCCAGTTTCCGGTGACCGAAACCGCCCGCCGAGCCTTTAATTTTGTGAGCATTGCCTTTGATTATTGCCCAATCCTTTGTTGCCAAGCCATTGTTGATCGCGTCCAGTATCGCGGGCAAGCCATCGACAAAATGTTTTGTAATTATTTGCATTTCCGCATCGTCGAGCGGTGATGCGTTGGCCGGCAGTTCCGCACCGTTGCCGAGGTAACGGGCAACGACCTCGAAGAGCTTGTCGCGATTGATGGGTTTTTCGAGGAAGGCATCGCAACCGGCCCGCAGGCATTCGTCCACGGACTGCTTCTGCGCGTTCGCCGACAGTGCGACAATCGGCCGGCTGAAACCGGTGGCGCGCAATAGCTGTGTCGCCTCGAGGCCACCCATCACCGGCATCTGGATGTCCGTCAGGATCATGTCGAATTCGCCGGCCAGCGCCTGTTCAACGGCCAGCTGGCCATTCTCGACGAAGGTTACGGCGATGCCGGTCGGGCGGAAGATCAGCGCGATCAGTTCGCGTATCGTGGGTGTGTCCTCGGCGACCAGAATACTACCTGTCAGTGTTTGGCGCGGGCGTTTCTTTTGACGGCGCCGCGACTCGGTATTGCGCAACTCGGCGAACTCCGCGTAACTGTTGATCACTTTGTTCGAATCCAGCGGCCCGGTCGCGATCGATGCGGTAAAACAACTGCCCGTACCGGGTTCGCTGCTCACTGTGATCGTGCCGCCCATCATCTCCGCGAGCTGTCTTGAAATACACAGCCCGAGGCCGGTGCCACCGAAACGGCGCGTGGTCGACGTGTCCGCCTGGGTGAAGCGCTGAAACAATTTCTGCTGTTGTTCGGGTGTCATGCCGATGCCGCTGTCGGTGACGGCGAAATACAGGGTCTGTCGTGCCGGGTCAGCGCTGACGGCAATGCGTACGGCGCCTTGGTCGGTAAACTTGATTGCGTTGGAGCACAGGTTAAACAGCACCTGCAACAGCCGGGTCGGGTCGGTCACGATCTGCTGCGGCACCGGATACTGGCAGTCGATGGTGAACTGCAGCGCCTTGTCGCGCGCAATCGAACCGGATACGGACTCGACCTGTGCCAGCAGCGCGGCGAGCGATACCGGCAGCAGTTCGATGTCCAGCCGATCAGACTCGATCTTCGATAGATCCAGCACGTCACTAATAATATCCAGCAGATGCTTGCCGGTACGCCCGATGGTCCTGATCGCGCGGCGCCGCTCGTCCTCGCTCAGCTCGTCGTATTGCAGCGAGTCGGCAAAGCCCAGAATGGACGTCAGCGGCGTGCGCATTTCATGGCTCATATTGGCCAGGAACTGGCTCTTCGATTCGTTGGCCTTTTCAGCCACCATGCGTGCCTCGACCAGCTGCTCGGTGCGTTTGCCGATCTCGGTCTCGAGCGTCTTGTTCTGCTCGACTTTCGTCTGGTAGACCTCGTGGCTCTCCAACGCATGGGCAAGGCTTTGCAGCACGACGGACAACATATGGAGTTCGCCATCATCGAAATTGGCGGACGGCTTGGTATGCGTGCCGATGAACATGCCGTAGACGCGACTGCGGGTGGCGAGCGCATGCAACACTGTGCTGTGCTTGCCGTCGGCTGCTTCGCAGGCTACCGAGCGTGACTGCGCGATCGCCCAGGCGAACGTGCCGTCCTCGACGCGCGCATCGGCTTCCGCCGACAGCGCCGCACTCCGGGTTTCGGGTTCGCAGTATTTGAGCAAGAAGCTGGCGTCTTCCGGGTTGACGGCGAGAAAGCCGACGGCCGCGAAGCCGAACAGACGGCCGGTGTTGGCGCAGGTTTCGTTGATGACTGTCTGCGGATCGGCACCCTGTTCGATGCGCGCCTGAAAATCACCCAGATTGACGCACTTGTCGATCGCGTTCAGGTACCAGCGATTCAGGCCGCGCAGGTACTCGATGTCGGCAGTCGCCTGCTTGAGATGGTCAATACAATCGTCCATCAGGCAGCCTCGAGTAACAGCGGCGCTGCGTCGTCGATCTGGCGATTCGCCTGCTTGATGATGGCGGAAAGCATATTCTCCTGAAGCCCGAGTTTTTTCCATGCATCGACATCGAGCGGCGGCGTGAAGACTTCGCCGCTGGTACCGATTTGCTGTGCGTTGACGATCAGGTCGGCGACATGGGTGATGGCCGCGTGGATCGGATGGTCACGATTGGCCGACGGGCGATGGTGGTAACCGACAGCCGCGACGATCTGTGCGGGAAGTTGCCATTGCTTGAGGAGGACTGCTCCGACGGCGGCGTGGTCAAAGCCAAAGACCTCCTGCTCGTTTTTATAAAGCAGTGTTTGGCTTTCGCGGGCCTTGCCGAAGGCCTGCGCGGCCAGTTCCGGCGCCTCGGTAAACATCAGCAGCCGGCCGATATCATGCAGCAGTCCGGAAACAAAGTACTCCTCGGCGTTCGGGTCGCGCCGCATGGTCGCGAGTACCCGGGCTGTGACGCCGCAGGCGATATTGTGCTTCCAGAACGATTCCATATTGACCTGGTCGGATGGCACATCCCTGAACATGTCCAGCACCGATGTCGCCAGCGCGAGGTCGCGTAGTTGTTTGGTGCCGACCACGGTGACGGCGCGAGAGATGGTCGATATCTTGGACGGAAACGCGTAAAGCGCGCTGTTGACCATGCGCAGCAGCCGCGCCGACAGGCCGGCGTCGTCGCTGATGATGCCCGCGATATCGCGATTCGAGCTGCGCGGGTCTTCGACGGCAGTATTGAGCTGGGTAAACGTTGTCGGTAACGACGATACCGTTTTCGCACCGCGGACCAATGCCTCGGGACTGCTGGCCATCACTAGTCGCGCTCCACGGGCTGAACCTGCGCGCGGATGCACAGCTGCAGCAGTTCCGCCATCAACGGATGGCCCTGATCGGTATGTCGAAAGCGCTGGTTCATGATGTCACGCGCCAGCTCGATGGCGGCGTCACTGGTATCGCCAAGCGCGTTCGCGCGCACTTCCTCGCTGGAAACGCCCTCAATCTCAACGGCGGCAATGCCCCAGGCGCGGAAGGTCTTGATGTGTTTTTCGCTGAGTGTTGTCCCGGTGCGCAGCAATACCGAACCGTTGGCGTGTTTGGCGTCGGCACCAAGTACCATGCCGGGCGTTAAATCATCTGCGGTAATCGCTGCCATTGGATGTTTCGCTCGTCGGTGCGGCAATCGGGGCGCCAGGGTGGCCCGCGTCGTCGTCAGTTTAATGGGTGAGTCTTCCCCCGGTCGCCTCACCCATGGTCAGTATCGACCGCCGTGCCGGAATCCTAAGAGGCTGGCGAGAGCTAACTATCGATGCGGCGGCCATTTTGCGCATTCCACGGTTTTGTTGCGCAAGCTATTGACGCCACCGTGGCGGTGCGTATAATGCGCGCCTCCTGACGAGACAAACAGGCGGCTTACCGGCCTCTTGATTCGACCCGGGATTTGGTAGTTGACCCCTTAGAGGGGACGCGTATAATCGCTCCTCTTCAGTTGGCCCACCGTTGGCCGGCGACGCTCTTTAAAAATCAGGAAAAGATCAAGTAATTTGTGTGGGTGCTTGTATCGGTGGTTGGTAGAGCTTCATCAACAAACCTCCGATGGAAGCAACTCCGTTTAAGTAGTACGGGAAGAGCTTTCTTCGGTAAAAAGATTGGCTACCTCAAGTAGCCGAAACCTTTAAACTGAAGAGTTTGATCCTGGCTCAGATTGAACGCTGGCGGCATGCCTAACACATG
>VBWC01000020.1:23705-27410 GCA_006218035.1 Gammaproteobacteria bacterium | reverse complement strand
TATCCCGTATCTTGCTGAATTGTCACGCGGGTATGTGGGGAAACCTCAGGCTCTGAGCCACCCCTGTTGCCGTCCCCTGTTGCCATCCACCCCTCGGCGTAGCCACAGTTGCATCAAACGGCCTCCTCGATTTATAACTTGGGCGGGTCCGGCCCGGTTCAACAAAATGGCTGACAAGAACGAAACGACTCAACTGCATAGGAGAAATATATGTACCCACGAACTCATCGCCGAAGTCTTCTTGGAATTTTCTCAGTCGCAGCTGCGCTAGGCGTCGTCGTAGCGTGCACAAAGCCGGAGCCGCCTCGCACCACCCAGGTCAGTCCCGTCGAACGAGGGCTCTATCTCGTGAATGTGGTCGGTTGCGGCGATTGTCACACGCCGAAGTTATTCACAGCGAATGGCCCGGAACCTGACAAAACCCGCCTTCTGTCCGGCCATCCGGCGGACGCCAAATTACCTTCGGTGCCGCCAGGTATCATCGGCCCCGACCAGTGGGGCGCACTCGCGAACAATGAGCTCACCGCGTGGGCCGGCCCGTGGGGCGTGAGTTATACGGCGAATCTCACTCCGGACGCTACAGGATTAGGGAGCTGGACGCCGGAGATATTCATTCAGGCCATGCGTACCGGCAAACATGCCGGCACCGGGCGCGACATCCTGCCGCCCATGCCATGGATGGATTTCGCGCTGATGACTGACGAAGACTTGCGGGCGGTGTTCGCGTACCTGAAGTCACTGCCGCCGATCTCGAATGTTGTCCCGGCTCCAGTGCCGCCTGCCCCGGATTCGGCGCCCGGCGAATAAGTAGCCCAACAAGCGCTCCAGGGCGCGCCCTGGAGCTCTGCGTTAGTCATCTTCAAAATGCTTTGCAGGAACAGGCGCCGCGGTCCAACAACAAAGAGGGGCAATAATCATGGCCACCAACACTGTTCGTTTCCACCGTGTTTTACGCGCATCACCGGAAAGGGTGTATCGCGCATTCCTCACTGCCGATGCAATGGCCAAGTGGCTTCCTCCGAACGGATTCACCGCAACGGTGCATCACATGGACCCTAGAGTTGGTGGGACCTTCAGAATGTCCTTCACCAACTTCACCACCGGGCAGAGCCATTCGTTCGGCGGTGAATACCTCGAACTGGTGCCAAACGAACTGATCCGCTACACCGATAAATTCGATGACCCAAACCTTCCAGGCGTCATACAGGTGACGGTGTCTTTGAAGGCGGTGTCCTGTGGAACGGAATTGAATGTGATTCAGGAAGGTATTCCTGACGTCATCCCCGTTGAAATGTGTTACCTCGGGTGGCAGGAGTCGCTCGTTTTACTCGCAAAACTCGTCGAGCCAGAAATTCGGCAGTAATCAATGTGCGGCCGGCGCCCAACAATTCGCTGCAGCGCCGACGGTCCTGAAATCAAATGTCGGGCGGTTGATGACAAACGCACCTGCGGATGCGATGCTTGCTTTCCCCCACGCCAGTCCTGGGTGGGCCGTCCGAAGTGAATAACCATACTGACTCATTCGGAGGAACAAAACCATGAATCGCACTACTTCCGTCACGTACGCCTTGGCAGTTGCTGCAGTGTGTCTCAGTTTACCCGCCTCTGCGGCGGATCTACCCAGGAGCGGAAAATACACTGCCCACTATGGCTGGACGTTCACCGGGCAAGTACAGGAGCTGGGACCTGACCGTACCGTCTATGCCGGTGTGGTGCCCGGGGTTATATTCAATGACACGGGCAAAGGCTTTCTGCACAAAGCCCGATCCGATTGCACTCTTTTTAACGACGTCAATCAAGGACGCGCCAACGCAATTGGTACGTGCGTGATCACGGATGCGGACGGGGATAAAGTTTTTCTTGAGTGGAAATGCACGGGTGTGATGCCGGCGTGTCCGGGAGATGAACGCTTTGTGGGAGGCACCGGGAAATACACCGGTATCAGCGGCGACAATAAATTTCAGGGCAACTTCATTGGCAACACCGGCGCGGGCTGGTCTGACTGGAGCGGCGAGTACAAACTGCCCTGAAGCGCGGTTACAGAAACAAGAGGCAGAAGCTGCTCAACCCTTGGAAACGGGAATCCAGGGGTTTTTAGTGCGCATGCTAATCAGTAAGTTACTGGATACCCGCCTACGCCGGTATGACACCGCTCCTGTTTTGGAATTTCATTTCCATGGTCGATTCAGCGCCAGGCAATCACCGTAATTGTAGCTTCCAATGCATTTTCGTAATTCGTATGTGGGACAGCAGTGAATCTGTTCCCTTTTTTCTTCTCTCCACGTTAGACGCAGAATAAGAGAGCACCCATGGAATTAAAAAACTCGGATGTTTATGAAGCGCTTGCCATCGAGTGGCAGTATCAAATGATACTGGTGTTGAAAGAAAAGTTGTTGAAAGCAGGGGTTGATGACGACATGGCTAAAGAGATTGTTGGCGAATTCGTTTTTGATTTCGCGTTGCTTCACGATCAGGCGGCCATTGTGGTCAATGGTAAATCATACAATCCAAGAATCAGTTTCGACGATTTCGAAGGAAATCTTATCTCGACAGACGAAGTAAGTAATCTTCATGAATATGCATTCGCCAGCACCGGCGAGGCGTACGGTGAGTAGGCTTGTAACACGGCGCGCCGGGCCGTCCCCGGCAGGCAATAACAGCGTCGCCGCAGGCGACCACAAGAACTATAAAAATTGGCCGTCATTCCGGGCGGAGCGCAGCGTAGACCCGGAATCCAGTGGTTGTTAGTGGGACTGGATTCCTCGGCGGCCGTTCCCGACGCCGCTCTCGGTCCTTGCTCCCGGCAGGACTCTACCTCGCCCGTCCGTGGGCTCGTACCTCCTGCATCCATGCAGTCGCGCTTTCGCGGGAATGACGAAATAAATGACGAAATAGCTCAAGTCTTCCCCAGATATTTCTTCCACCACTGCCGGAAAGTCGCCTCGATCTGGCTGGCGAGATCCTCCGCATCCAACAGCGGCGACGCCGCCATCCACTCCCGCTGCGTCGCCCGTAACTGTCGGCGGCGCGCCGGATCACCGGCGAGTGTCAGCACCTTCTCTTTATACTCCCCAATAGAACCCGCCACCCAATCGCCATGATCCACGGCAAAGAGCAGACTTGCACTATGCCGCTCGATAAACCGCTGCCCGGCCAGCGTGATTACCGGCACCCCCATCCACAACGCATCCGCCGTCGTCACCCCGCCGGTCCGCGGAAACGGATCCAGCGCGATATCCACCGCGTGATACGCCTGAAACAGCCCAGCGTCAGCACCGCGTCAGACGGGCGTGGCATCACCTCCGGCGCCTCCAGCGACGGCTGATAACCAACCCAGCAGCGCGGCAACCGGACAATGGTCTCCACCGCCTGCTCAATGGACCCCGCCGGATGAATCACCGCATCGGTGAGCCAATAATCCATCGTCTCCAGGCCCGTCGTCGCACAATAGCCCAGATAACTCACCTGCACCGGCGCCGGCTGATAACAAAACGCCCCCAATCGATGCCCGGCCGTATGGCCGGCCAGATCGACCAGGATATCGATACCGTCACGATGGATACGTTTGGCCAGTTGCGCATCCGTCATGCCGACGGTCGCGCACCAGTGATCGGCGCTGTCCTTGAGACTCGCCGTCACCTCGTCCGGATTGGCGACATTGGCGTAGCAAAACACCTCGACCCGGTCGCGGTGATGGGCGGCGAG
>VBWC01000020.1:0-23671 GCA_006218035.1 Gammaproteobacteria bacterium | reverse complement strand
TCCGGTCCCACTCGCGGTGGGCGTCGACCAGGTCGGCGGGGGGGAGCAGGACGTGGTGGGCGTGCATATACAAAAGACAGCTGCGGGCGTCGGCGTGGCTCGGTTGAAAGTGCAGCGCGTTTTCGTATTGTGCTTTTGCCTCGTCGATGCGGTTGAGTTCGTACAGCGTATTGCCGAGGTTGACATAGGCGTTGGCGTAATCCTGTTTCAGGCGTATCGCCTCGCGAAAATGCTGTTCGGCAATGGCGAGCTGGCCGACCTCTTTGCAGGCATTGCCAAGATTGTTGTGGCCTTCGGCGAAATCGGGTTTCAGTTGCAGTGCCTGCTGGAAATAGCCGATCGCGCGCACGAACTTGCGGCGCACCTTCCACGTGATGCCGAGGTTGTTCAGCGCATCGAAGTTTTGCGGGTCGAGCGTCAGCGCGTGTTCGTAGTGGCGTATGGCGGCGTCATCATCACCGCGCTGTGAACAGACGATGCCGAGGTCGTTAATATAGGCGGCGTCGCCCGGCCGCAGGCTGACGGCCTTGCCGATCAAATCGGTGGCGGCCTGCAGATTCCCGAGCTGCATGGCGAGATAGCCGAGCAGGTGCAGCGCTTCGGCATGATCGGGCGTTTGTTGAAGTATCTGCCGGTAAAGGCGTTCCGCCTGCGGCAGCTCGCCGGCGCGATGATGACGCAATGCAGCAGCCAGCATCTCTTGTTGGGGATCGGTGTCGCCTACCATGCCGGTTGTTCGTGTGTCGTCGCGATGGTCATAGCAATGTGTCCGTCCCTTACTGTGGATAACCGCCACCAGATAAACAAGTTTAATCGCAGCCGGTGGCGTTTGCGAAATCCGGCGGTGGCTGAAACAGCCACATCGTGGTGGTTGCCGGCAATACATTGTTCAGCGATGCCGCCGATGTGCCTGCACAGGTGCTGGACAGCCTGGCAGCGAATAATTAGGTGCCAGCGATCCGGCTTTCCGGGCGTGGTTCCGATGGATATCCGGTTCCCAGTGGGCGTTTTTCACCTTAAACTAGCGCGGATATGAAATATCGTTACTTCTGTGTACTGGCGCCTGTTTATTTGTTGATGACGGGATGTGGTGACCCTGAGTCGCCAGAGTCGCGGCAGAAGGTGGTCGATACCCTGACCAACACTAAGGCGCACACAGCCTGGCAATACTATGACAAGAGCGTCGAGTTGGCGCAGATGAACGGTTGCTGGGCCTGTCATCGCGTCGAGCGCGGGCCGGTGGGGCCGGCGTGGCGTGCCGTCAGTGAACGGTACAAGGAGGCGCCCAGTCCGCGCGAGTGGTTGTTCTACAAGATCAGCCACGGCGGTACCGGAAACTGGAGCAAGGTCACCAGCGGCGCGGTGATGCCGCCGTATTCGCCGCGCGTCTCGGATGAACATATCAATCAGCTGATCGATTTCATCCTGTCGATCGCCCGTGATGAGAACACCCCGCGCCGCCAGCAGTAGCGTTGACAGGCGGGCGTACCCCGACGCGGACCTTTTGAGGTGTTCGTGCCCGCTACGGTGATTATCGCGGGCGTCGCGATGCCGCGGTGATAACTCGGCATATCGTCGCGAGGCTGCGAACAACCCTGATGGCGTGATCGACGGCGCCATCGATGGTGTATTATCGGCGCAGGTCATAAGGCGTCATATGCTCCGAGGCTGTGGAAGTATTTTCGGCTTCTGCGCCCTGTCCCACAGGGAGGGGGCCGGGTAGAAGGGACGCCGAGTTTCTTTCGTGTTTCGGTGAATACTTTCACGGTCTCTTTGTAGCATTCAGGATTACCGCTGCCGGCAGTGGCGTTGGAGTGTATTGGAGGAGGGGTGGTGAACGGCAGCGGGGTTTCCATTTCCGGGCAGTTGCGCTCGCTCAAGTGGTTGCTTGCGGCGATCTATTTACCGACGCTGCTGGTCCTGACAGGGATCGGTGCGCTGGGTGAGGATTGGGCGGCGTTCCTGTTGCGCGACACTCACTCGCTGGCGGGCCTGCCTTTTTTTGCCGGGGCCCTCTCCAATATCGGCGTGCTGTTGTGGACGGTCGCGCTGGCGGTTTGCCTGTTCTGCGGCGTTGTCCTGCGTCGCACGCCGGGGCATGACGAGGCCAGCAAGTTTCTGTTGTCGGCGGGTGCGTTAACAACGCTGTTAACCGTCGACGACTTCTTTTTGCTGCACGAGGATCTATTTCGCCACTATGTCCCGCTGCCAGAGGCGCTGGTCTTTGGTATCTATGGCGCCGCGGCCGTCGCTTTTCTGGTGCGCTACCGGCGGATTATTCTGGCCTCGGAATATCTGTTGCTGCTGCTGGCGTTGCTACTGCTGGCCATGTCGGTTGCCGTCGACCTGTTTCAGAACGTGGTCAGTACCGAACAATACCAGGTGATCGGCGGTTATGTGCTGGAGGACGGATTCAAGTTCACCGGAATACTCACGTGGATGGTATATTTCATACGGCTCTGTGACCAACTGCTGGCCCGGCGGTTGTGACAGCAGGGCCTGGAAACGGGTATTGACCGATGCACGCCCTACAATTGCACGTTGTTGTCGCCATGTTATTCGCCAGCCTGGCGGTGTCGGCTGTCGACGCCGCGCCGCACTCTGATCATCAGCACCCGCCGGAAGGGCAGGCGAATGACGCGCGCGTGACGCGTGCCGATGCAGGCGTCGCCTGGGCAGAGGTCGACGCAGGGTTGAAAGCGCAATTCACGGCCGCTTTCCGCGCGGCGAAGAACACACGGCCGGTGTTTGAGAAGTACCTCGACAAACTGAGTGTCAGGGCGATGCTGGATTTTCTGGAGATCGAGGATCCCCGCTGTCACGGCGATGCGCACGAGCTGGGCAAGGCCCTGTATGCGAGCAACCGGGACCTCGGTAAATCGCTGATGTTGTGCGGCGACGGCTGCACCAACGCCTGCATGCATGGCGTCGTCGGCGAGGCATTCGGTGGCCGCGATTATGAGGCGGTCGTGAGCGAAATGTCCGCGTTCTGTACGGAGGGTGAAATTGCCAGGCTGCACAAGCCGGGAAACTGCGCGCACGGCATGGGTCATGCCTTGATGCTGTTGACGCGACATGATCTCGGCAGATCCATTGAAGGCTGCGAGCGTTTTACGGCACCGGGGATGGACTACTACTGCGCCACCGGGGTCTTCATGGAATACCGCGATGAACTGGATAACCAGCGGGCCGCAGGCAAGACCGTGCAACGAGACAGCCAGCTGTATCCGTGTGATACCTACACCCGCTATCCCGCCGCCTGCTATCGCTACCTGATGAGTACCATCAGCGCGGAGCGTGACCTGGACGGTAGCCAGTTGATCGATCTGTGTCTGGCGCTGGCAGACCGGCAGCGGCTTGGATGCTTCCACGGGCTGGGCGCTGTCTATTCACGTGACGTGGCAGACAATCCGGCGCTATTGGCGCCGTTGTGTCTGCTCGGCGGTCCGCAGGACCAGATCATGTGTATCGAGGGTGTCATAGAGAAGCTCGCCGATTTCGACGAGCAGCGTGCGATCACGGTGTGCAATACGCTGGACGGCGAGAACAGGCAGATATGTCTGGTCGGTGCGCGCGACAAGATGTACCCGTTGGATAAAGCGACGATGCATCTTTATCGATAGTCAATGAGAGACCGTAACCAGTCATGAAATCCGGTTCGAATGCCAGCGCGTTTGCGCGGACAGCGTTGCTCGGTCTGGGCTTCCGGCCGTTCTTTCTGTGCGGTGCCGGCTTTTCCGTGGTCGCGGTGTCGCTGTGGCTGTGGATGACCAGATTCGACGGTTACCCGCTGGGCATCGCTGTGTTGCTGCCCGTCACCTGGCATGCCCATGAAATGATTTATGGCTACGCGATTGCGGTAGTCGCCGGGTTTCTGCTGACGGCGGTGCGCAACTGGACCGGCGTGCCGACGGTGCATGGCGTCACGCTGGTGCTGCTGGTGTCGTTATGGGCGCTGGCGCGGATGATGCCGTTTGTGCCGCTGCCAGGGGCGTTGTACGTCATGGGCATGCTCGATATCGGTTTTGACATCGCGCTGTGCGCGGCGGTGTTGTATCCGATCGTCAAGGCCGGACAGCCCCGGCATCTCGGCATCTGGCTGCAGCTGGTGTTACTGACGCTGGGTAACGTATTTTTCTACCTGGGGCTGTTAAACCTGCTCGATAGCGGGGTGCAGGTCGGGATATACGCCGGGCTCTACGGCGTAATCTCGCTGATGCTGGTCGTCGCGCGCCGGGTGTTGCCGATGTTTATCGAAAATGGCGTTGGCTATCCGGTGACGCTCACCAATCGCTCATGGGTGGATATCAGCTGCGTCGTCTTGATGCTCGTCTTCATCATCGCCGAGGTTTTTCTGTTGCAGTCAGGGGTGGCCGCCGTCTGCGCCGGTGCGTTGTTCGTGCTGCACGCGTTACGTTTGGCGGGGTGGTACACGGCCGGAATCTGGAAAAATCCATTGTTGTGGATCTTGTATCTCGCCTATGGCTGGATAACGCTGGGCTTTGCCATGACCGTTGGTTCCCACGTGTTTGGCACCAGTCCGAAACTGGCGATACACGCCTTCGCTTACGGTGGCATCGGTCTGATGACGCTCGGCATGATGGCGCGCGTCACGCTGGGCCATACCGGGCGCGACATCGCCCGGCCGCCGGCCGTTTTGCGCTGGAGTTTTGCGGCGCTGTTGGCCGGCAGTCTCGCGCGCATCGTTATGCCGATGATCGCCCCGCATTCGTATCCGGACTGGATTACCGGCGCGCAGGTATTGTGGTTGCTCGCGTTTATCGCGTTCCTGGCGGTGTACGCGCCGATGCTGGCCGGACCGCGCATCGACGGCCGCGCCGATCAATAATTGCCTGCGCGCAGGATGATCGGTCAGGGATTTATCGGGCACGCACAATCCTGCGCTACGTTACCGGTCGAAATATCTGTTTGTGTCATGGAATAGTTGTTGACACGAGCGTGGAAGTTGTTCGTGCCGCGTCTATTTTGAAGTCGGAAACGGAATTTAGTAGACTGGCGACGTCGCTTCCATCCTCTTTCCGATACCTTCTGCAGGGATGTTGGGCCGTGAGAATCACGCTGTTAACTCTTGTATTGGCGCTCGCTGGCGTACCGGGCAGTGCGCATGCCGCCGTGATCGGAGAAATCGAGCGGAAAACCGCTGGATTCGGTTACGTATTCGGCGCGGGCGTCATGTCAGTGGACGATCCAGACGGAGCAACGGGTGATGAATTCGTTGTTCAACCGTTGGCGCTTGCGTATACCCGGAAACTCTCCGGCGATTTGCGTTATTGGCTGGAGCCGTATTACCAGGCCGCCACGTTTGACGCGTCCGTTGACGAAATCGGACAGGACCTGACACGTTTCGGCATGCGCGTATCGTTTCAGCAATACGTGGTGCCGGCGGCGCGATTCCTGCCGTGGATTGGCGCCGGGCTGGATATCGCCCATACTCAATACACCTCTCGTCATACGATCGATGTGGATGGCTATCTGGCCAATCGTTTTCCGGATCGCAGTGAGACGGGTGTCAACCTTCTCGTCAACGCGCAGCGCGAGTGGAAGTTGTCGGGCAACCGCAGCGTCAACGCCAGGATCGAGTATCTGAGTCCGATCGGTGGGGACATGTCGTCGCTGTCGGTGTCGCTGGTGTACCTGTTCGATATTTAGTCGCGGGATACCGCATGAGACTGTTGATGAAAGCCATGAATGTCATCGCCGCCGGCGTATTCCTCGCGGCGCTGTTGGCTGCGTGTAACGGCGGGCCGGGCAGTTCCGGGGGACTGCCGGCGGAGCGCCCGGCCGGTGTGGTGAGCGGCTATGCGATCGATGGCGCGATTGCCGGCGGCGTCGTGCGTGTCTACGCGTTCGCCAATGCCAGCAAAGGCGAATTGCTGGGCGAGACGTCCAGCGATGTGCAGGGTTTCTACTCGATCGATATCCAGTCGCGGGATCAGCCCGTCCTTATCGAGGTCAGCGGCGGGAGTTATATCGAGCAGGCGAGCGGCGTAACGGTCCCGCTTCGGGAAGAGCAGGTGCTGCGCTCCGTGGCGCTGTATGAATCCGGCAAGCCGCTGAACCGCATGGTGACGCCGTTAACCAACGTCGCCGTTGGCCTGGCCGAATACAAAGTCTCTCAGGGCGTGGATGCCGTGCGGGCGATCCAGGATTCGCTTGCCGCGGTTTCGGCGGCATTCGGTGTCAATGTCGCCGACGTGCGGCCGCGTGACATCGGGGATAGCAGTGCGGTGACGGCTTCGTCAGCGGAGAACTTTTACGGATTTCTGCTGGCGGGTATCTCGAGCTGGACAGCATGGGCCGGTGAACAGGACGGCGATACGACGCACTCAATCTACACGTCGATAGGCCTGGGCCAGCTTCTGTACAACGATATTGTCGCGGACGGTGTGCTGGATGGCGTCGGGCGCAACAAGGCCGGCGATGGGTCGATGAGCCTGTCGGTCGGTGTTGTTCCGCTGAACCGCGACGTCTATCGCATATCCTTCGCGCAACATCTGCTGGCGATGGCCAACAGTGCGCGCAATGCCACGGGACTCAGTGCCGATGATTTTCGAGACAGCGCGGTCGCCCTTGCCGGCAACCGCGATCCCTTATTCAGGACCACGGTTACGGGCGGTGTCGCGGTATTGCCGGTGGCGTTTCCCGTCGATCCCGAAGGCTTCTATTACAACGGAGTGGTTACCTATCGCGTCGTCATTGGCGGGTCGGGTATCGCCCAGCAGGTGTTGTTCGATGTCGACGGGCTGGCGATAGGTCAGGCAGCCGATCCCACACAGCCGTCCATTGAAATTGACACGCGGGCTTATGCCGACGGCGAACATCTCATCGGCGTGACGGCGAATGACGGAATCGGCAACGAGGCCTATCGGCAGTTCGCCGTCCGGTTCGACAATACGGCACCGTTTGTCAATGTCACGTCGGCGCCAGTCACCAACCAGGCGGACTTTACGATCACCGGTACCTTTGGCGACAACGGCGCGGGTGTGAGTGCGGTGATCGTCCAGGACAAGCCGGCGTCACTGTCGTCCGGCGGTACGTGGCAGGCGCAGGCGAGCCTGGCGCCCGGCAATAACGCCATCGTGATTCGTGTGCGCGACAGGGTGGGCAATGAATTTCAGACACAGACGTCTGTCGGCCTCGATACCGCCGCGCCTTTGATCAACACGGCGGCGCAGCACAGTCAGGCGGCGCTTTCGGCTGGCGGCGGTACGTTTACGGTGGCGACGCTGCAAAACGCGAATGATGCGGCGCCGCTGTATATCGAGACCAATCGCGTCGATCTTGCCGGCGTGCCGGTCACGCGTGCCGGTCTTGATGGCAACGGCATCCCGTATTTTGGATTCGTAGTCAGCGATCCGGACAGCGCCGGTGTCGCGACAGTCGCCGCGCAACTGGCGGTGCGCATGCGCTATGAAAAGAATGGCGATACCGCGCAGGCCTGGCGTCCGCTGACGGCGCTTGTCACCGGCAAGGATTATCTGGTGCCGTTGGCGAGCGAGGTGCTTGGCGAATCGTGGCTGACCTCACGGCCGTCCGATCCGCAGGCCATCCGCGTGCAAGTCGAGGACAAGGCGGGCAATCACACGGAGGCGTTATTCACGTTTCGCGTGGACTTTTACACGCCGGCGCTGACGATCGCACAACCCGATGACGTCGCGCAGGCGGCATTTACCGCCACCGCCTTCACTCAGCGCGCGTCGCTCAATGGCGCCACGATCGATGCCAACGCCTACACGTTCACCAATACTGCGTCGCGCGCGATCTATCTCTATCTCGATGACGGCGACACGCATACCGCGACACAGACGGTGGAGCAGATGGTGCGCGAGAATCTGGCGCGTCTGGAAACGAAGACGCAATGGCGCGCGGGAACGGTCGTCAACGCGCTGGATATCTGTCCGACGCTGGATAGCTGGAAACTGGTCAACGAAATCTTTAATTACAGCGGCGGAACGTGGTCGCCGAAAACATCGCCGCCCGCGACGTCGGGTGATCCGGTGTCGGTTACGTCGGATAATCCCGCTGCTCCGGAGCCAACCAATTGGCAGGACGTTCCGGATTTTGACAGTGATTTTGCACCGCTCACCTTGTCAACGCCGCCAGTGACGCTGACCTACCAGTACGACTACGTGCTGAACCTGTCGGCGGGCGGTCAGACCAGGCCGGCTTTGATACGCAACTGGACGCAGACCGACAGCGGCAGCACGCCGGGCGAGATTACCTGCCCGGACATCCGCAACTTCCAGCAGCGGCTGGAGTACCGGTACAAGTCCGAGGGCGGATATCCGCGCAATATGTTATCAACGTTTATCGAGCAAACCGGCTTTTCAAGTTCCGCATACCGCGTGATCGACAACGGCGCGGGCAGTGAAGTCACGGCCGTGCAGGGCTGGTATCGCATCCCGCCGGGGCATTCGGTCACGATCACGAAGCGCGTGACGTTGCCGGCTTTGACGATCTATAACGATACCGACGTGGCGAACTCCGGGGCGTTCAGCAGCTACACGCCGCATCGTTACGACAAGATCATCGTCTGGGCGATCAGCCGTCATCTGCAGATTACGTCCGTGCATGATGCCGGCGAGGCTAACGTAGCCACGATGTCGCCGCGCGATACGCAGGCCGGCGCCGCGCTGCCGCCAGCGGAATACCAGTTGGCGCGCTGACGTTAATCGGCGCTGTCAGTCGTCAGAGGGTGTCAGGCGCCGCCGTCGATGCCAGTCGGCCAGCGACTCTTGTGGATAGCCGTCGAACTGCTTGTCCTGCGGGCCTGCGTTCACCGGGACCCAGTTCGCTTTTGACCCGAGCATAAGGTGCGTGCGCTCCGGAGCTACGGGAAGGTCCGTGTCTATCGCCGATGCAAACGGATGCACCAACTCTGGCCAGCGCGGGTCCCAGACCCACAGCGCGCTGCCGCATTGATTGCAGAAACTGCGCTGTGCCGGGCTTTGTTTACGCTCACCGCTTTCAGCGTCGGGTATCCACGCCTGATAGACGTTGATATGTTCGCGGCCCGTGACATCAAGGGTGGCGAACTCCGCGCCAATATTGATCGCGTACCCGCCGCCGCCGGCCGTTTTCCGGCAAATAGAGCAATAGCAAAGGTTGAATGGCACGGGGTGCGCTGAGCGCACGCGGAACGTGACACCGCCGCAATGACATGAACCGTTAAGCAGCATAGGTACTCCTGTAATCGTTTATCTTGTTGGCGGTAACGTGGTCTTTCTTGGCGGCTTCCTTGCATTCGTGCGTGATCGGGTCATCCTTTACAGCCTTTGTTTCCGCAAAGGCCGGGGCGGCGACAACGGCGGCAAACGCCACAGCCAGGGGCAATAAAATGGATTTCTTCATCTGCTTTCTCCTGATTGAATATTGAGGGTAACATCGGCCTGGATCGGGTTATCATGCTCTGAACGCCCTGTTCAAGCTGGAGCCTGCTTTAGGTAGATACCCGCTCGTTGTGAATCATGGAGTTGTCCAGGTTTGTAAAAGAATGTCATGGGGAATTCGGGTTGCATAATGACCCGTGTACACGCGCCCGCCGGGCGGCTTTTTGTATGAAGCCGGTGGCGCATTGGTTGGCACGGCGATGTCATGGAAATCGTGTATCGACGCTATGGTCCGGCGCGCACCAGCGGTTTTATCCCGTCGACAGGCACGTTGAACGAATGCCTGGATTATGTGCCCATTGAGGTTGCCAGTTGTCGGATACGGCCGTGATGATCCATGAGGTAACGAACAAGCAGATACTGGCGACAGTCGCCGTGTTGGTGATTTCGACCGCCATTTTCGAGTTGAGCCATATCGATCTGCCGATCCAGAACCATTTCTATGATTTTCAAGCGCATCGATGGATTGTGGATCGCGACGAGAGTGTTCCCCGGCTATTGTTCTATGAAGGTATCAAGAAAGTATTTATCGGGTTCGTGCTGCTGGTTCTTGCCGTACTGGTTGTCGCCAGGTGGAAACGATACCTGCCGGAATACCGGTCTGGCTTATTGATTGTGCTGTTGTCGACGATAGCGGTACCGTTGGCGGCGAATGGATTAAAGGCGCTCACCAACGTTCCCTGTCCAAGGGATATTGTGCATTTCAACGGCGGCCACCCGTATGTGACGTTGTTAACTCCGTATCCCGAAGGCTCCCCCCCGATGGAAAGGATCCGATGCTTTCCGGCCGGTCATGCCAGCGGCGGATTTTCGTTGTTGGCACTGTTTTTCTTGTTTAAGACGAGGAGGGCGCGAACGATGGCGCTGATATTCGGGATGGCTATCGGGTGGACAGTAGGAATCTACAAGATGACGATAGGCGATCATTTCCTGAGCCATACGGTTTTTACGATGATATTGGCCTGGTTGATTATTTTGATCATCGCCCGGTGTGTCGGTGTTTACGCGAAGGCCGGCTCGATATCGACGATTACCGGGCACACTGCCCGGACGGCGGATCATAAGGCGTGACAACGCGTTGGAGCCGGTTGCCGCTGTTAAATGCGGCTGACGATGCAAAGGTGTTCGATCTGGCGAGAGCGTATCTGATGAAGAATAATTGATAGGCCAGCGTTAGCGATCGAGGCGATAGATGTACTAGCGACGCGCCACCAGACTGCCGGCAAACATCTGGTGCTGCGGCACCTGAGCAAGGAGTGCTGGCAATTGCTGGAGAAGGTCGGCGATCGGGTGGAGGTGAACATTGAGGAGGATCCGAGGTATCAGGTCGCGTCGGATCGTATCGACTGAACCTGTTTTGCATCGATGGTTGTTGGCGGATCACGGGCAGATCAGGTACGCCAGCCGAGCTTATCCTGCCAGCACCGGTAGTGTCGCTGAGCGCCGCTTTTCGCCCGGGTATGCCGGAAAACTTTACATTGTCGTGTCGGCCCCGAATGTGGCACGGTGATTAGCCGGTGTTATCGCACGCCTTGTGGCCATGGTTTGCTTCTTGCAGATCGCCTTATTTAATAGAGACTATCCTGTCATGCGCGGGCCTGACGGGGCCTGTGTGGCGCAGCTCCCGGAGGACAAATTGGGTCAGGGACCGGACAAACCAGTGACTGTATGCAAGCATATCAAGCGGCCGTCCGCACGGTGTGTGGTCGTGCTGTTGTATACGGCGTCAGTACTGGCAACCGGTGGTGACGGTTGGGCGGCGGTGTCAGGCGCCGATGCCGAGCGCGCCGGTCGTATCCGGTTATACGTGCAAATGGGCGAGCAGTATGCCGTCCGCCACTATGATGATGAGGCGATACGTGCGTTTCGCATCGCCGCGGACATGATGCGCGAAAACGGCGCCGATGTAGATGATCAGCTGGCAATCATCGAGCGCCTCGCGCAATTGAATGATACGGCCGGCGCTATCGAAGCATTGCAGTCGTTACTCAGAATCTATCCGGACCAAACCGACGCGCGCGCGCGACTGGCGAAGCTGCAGCCGGGTTCCACATCGGCCAGGAAACCCGCCGAAGACAGGACGCCCACCGGTGCCGAGCAGCGGGCGCGTCTGGATCTGTTCATCAAGATGGGTAACGATTACAGCGCGCATAACCTGCCCGCCGAGGCGATACAGGCGTTCAGGGCGGCCGCGCGGCTGTCGCTGGAGCAGGATCTGCCGATGCAGGATCAATTGGCGCTGATAGAACATCTGGCGACATTGCAGGATGTGCCTGGCGCGATGGAGGCGCTGCGAAACGTCGTGGCGAAATACCCGGACGACGCCGAGGCGCGCACGCTGCATGCGAAGTACCTGGCCTCGATCGGCCAGTCCGCCGCCGCGATCAGGGAGGTGGACGTAGTACTGTCGGCGAATCCGTCCAACAAGGACGCGATTCTGGTCAAGGCGAATGCCGCCGACTGGCAAGGCGACCAGGCAACCGCGTTGCCACTGTACGAGAAGTTGCTTGACGAGCAGGAGGATTTCGATGTGAGGCTGGCCTATACGGGTGCGCTGCTGAGGACCGGGAATAACGAAAAGGCCCAGAAAAACCTTGAGCAGTTGATTCCGTCAAGCGACGTACAGAAGCGCGCGCTGAACGATCTGGAATGGTATCTACGGAACAAGACCGCGCAAAATTTCCAGCTCAGGCAGGAGGTTTATTCGGACACCGGACACACGGATATAAGCAAGTCGATCGTGTCGTTCGAGTTTCCGCTGCGTGCTTCGTTGCTCGGATTTAAACTCGGCCAGGCGCATACTTCGGATCAATTCCAGCGTATTACCAGCCGGGAGTATGGCATCGATGGCAACTCACGCTATAGCGATACCACGTCGATCAGCGGCGGTATTGGTGCGGTGGAGCTGAATACCGATCAAGGTGACAGCGTCGTATCTTCCTATCTGGAAGCGCGCACCCGGCTGCCGCGCCTTGATACGCTGGTGAGTCTCAATCGCGCGCCCGAGACCGGTTCAACATCGATACTGACCAACGAAACGATTACCAGCAAGGTGCGGGGCGTGGTGGTCTATAACCCGTTGCAGCGCTGGACCGTGGATGCCGATCTCACCGTCGCGCGCGACTCGGCGGACGATCGTTATACCCGTTTGATCACCGCTGCACGTTATCTGCTGTATTCGGGCGCCCCGCAGGTACAGGTGGGACTTCGTCGTGACATGAATGGCTCGCGGCGGCATGCGTGGTGGGGTGATATTTACTCAGCCGATCAGGTTAATCATGATCTGCTGCTGAGCCTGTCGATGCGAAAAAACCGGCTGGATGGCGGCATCGAGTTCTCTTACGGCAAGCAGAAATATACGGCGTTCGGCACGGACTACTATGCCGACAATGCTGGCTGGAATGCGACGCTGCAATATCAATGGGCGAACGGGCTATTTGTCGATGCGCAATGGCAAGGCGCGATCTACGGACTGGATCAGGACACCCCGTTCAGCTACCGCCAGTTGAATCTACGCGCCATCAGCTACTTCTGACGGCAAGCATGCCGGCGTGTCGCATTGCGACGGGATCAGAGATTGCCAAATAGCAGTAATCCCGCGCCGATGAAAGTGGCGAGCAACCCGACGACGAAGATCAGCCAGTCTCCCTGACCGAGCCCCGGTTCGAGTGTGGTACGGTCCGGATCGGCGGGATCGTAGTAGACGCGCACCTTTTCTCCCGCCGGATACTTGTTCAGATAGTGCCGCGTGAATTCCGGCGTTGGCGTGATGCCGCCAGGAAACTCCAGTCTGCTTCCGCGGGTTTGGCCGGCGACCATATAGCTAAAACCAATCGTCGGCAGCAGGTCGCTGGTGTCGGACGTTTCTTCTGATTTATCGATGACGCCCTCGGTGGACGGCCAGCGCAGCGTCTGCCGCGCCCGCGCGATAATGCGCCAGCCCCACATCGTCGTCAGCAGGCCGGCAAGTGTGAACAGGCCGAGAATGAAAATATATGGATTCACGACTACGTCTCCTCTGTCAGGGCCATGATAATCCAACCGGCGGGTTCGCCACGATGGTTATTGTTATCCCGGTAATCGGGCATGGGCTCAAACGTGTACAGTTATCGGTGTATGCTGTCGGTATATCGTCTGCGCTTTCAGTGGGCGGGCGAGCTTTCACCCGAACAGGCACGGATACGATGCGGATAGATGTCGACCGACCGCTGTTAAAATCGCTGCTGCTGATAGGCGCGGTGGTCGAGGCGCGCGATGCGTATACCGGCGGCCGTTTATGGCGCGTTTCGCGGTTTTCGCGACTGCTCGCCGAGCAGGCCGGACTGTCCGGTGACGAGATCGCGCGTATCAGCGTCGGCGGGTTTCTGCACGATCTCGGCAAGGTAGGCGTGCCGGACGCCATCGTGAACAAGCCCGCACGTCTCACGAATGATGAGTACGACATCATCAAGACCCATCCGGCGATCGGTGAAGGTCGGATTGCGGAGCATCCGCTCGCCGTTCTTGCGCAGGACGCGATTCGCCATCATCACGAGCGCGTCGACGGCGGGGGTATCCGGATCGACTTGGCGCGGCCGAAATTTCGGTGGAAGCGCGCATTGTGTCGATTGCGGACGTTTTTGACGCGCTGACCAGTACGCGTCCATATCATTCCGGCATCGATATTGCCGATGCGCTCGCCGCGCTGGAGCGGGACGCCGGCTGACATTTCGACCGCGGTCTGCTCGAAAACTTTACGATGCTTGCCCGGCAGGGTGTTCTGGACGCGATCGTCAGGCACAGCGATGAGCACGTGCCGCTGATCGAGTGCCCGCATTGCGGACCGGTGATCGCGGTGCCACGTTCGGTGACGAGCGGTGATACGATCCATTGCCGGGTCTGTGCAACTGAGTATCGTTTGCATCAGAATAATGAAACCTTCGTTGCCGAGCCGACCGGGAACCGGGGAAGTGCCGAGCAACTGTAACCCGCCGCAGACAGCGATCCGATCAATGATCTGGTGAAGCAAGTCCCGCGGTTTTTGACCATCGAGTACTGACAGGTTTCATGTGGCTATCGAACGTCGGCCACGAAAGGTTTTGTTCGTCAGCGGTGATACGCTATTATCACTCGGGTTCCTGATAACGGATTGAAAAACCTATGAAGCAGAAACATCTCCTGATCGGTATCGCCGCTTCTGCAGGGCTGTTCATTTCGCATGCTGCGCTGGCAGTGAATGCGGTAGCGGATATTAGTGGCACGGTCCCCGGCTCTACGGTGGTTGGACGGACGGTGATGCAGGAACTTAACGGCGGTGTCCAGTTCTCAATTTCGATTTACAACGTCGCACCCGGCATGCATGGCATCCATATACACGAATTTGGCAGCTGCAGTAACACCGGTCTGGCGGCGGGCAAGCATTTCAACCCGGCCGGTGCCCAGCACGGTTTTCTGCCGGCGCAGGGATTCAACGCGGCACACGTGGGCGATCTCGGCAATATTAATGTGCAGGCCAACGGCATTGGCTTCCTCGAATTGTTTGTACCCGGGCTGAAGATTACGGAAGGACCGGCAGCGCTCGCGGGACGTGCGATTATCCTGCACGACAAGGCGGACGATTTTACGCAGCCGCTCGGCAACGCCGGTGACCGCATCGGCTGCGGTATGATCGGTATTATCAAATAACGTCGGGATGTTCAGACGCCAGACAAAAAAGAAGGGGCCAGCGGCCCCTTCTTTATTTATGCATATATCGCGATTCGTCAATCGTCCCCGCTAAACGCCCCTAACAAATGCAACAGGCTGGTGAACAGATTGTAAATGCTGACATACAGGCTGACGGTTGCCAGAATGTAATTCGTTTCGCCGCCATGAACCAGGTTGCTGGTCTCCCACAGGATAAAGGCTGACATCAGCAGGACAAACATCGCCGAGACGGCCAGCGCAAGGCCGGGCAGCGCGAAGATCAATGCACCGATGCCGGCAAGGAATGCAACCAGCACACCGACCATGACAAAGCCGCCGATGAAGCTGAAATCCTGGCGCGTCGTCAGAACGTAGGCAGACAGGCCGAGAAAGATAGCGCCGGTGCCGCCAAGTGCCAGCATTACGGTCTGACCGCCGTTAGGCATTGCGAGATAGGCGCTGAGTATTGGTCCGAGCGTGAGTCCCATGAAGCCGGTCAGGGCGAAGACGGCTGCCAGACCCCAGGCACTGTTACGCAATTTGTGGGTAAGAAACAGCAGGCCGAAGTAGCCGGCCAGCGTCAACAGTATCCCCGGATGCGGGAGGTTGAGCGTCATCGATACGCCAGCGGTGAACGCGCTGAACAACAACGTCAACGCGAGCAGGCTATAGGTATTGCGAATCAGCTTGTTGGTAGCCAGGCCCTGTGTGGCCGGGCGGGCGATAGCGGTAGAATAGCGTTCCATTGTGGCGATGTCTCCTGTTTAGTCTGGCCGCGGTTGGTCGGTCGAACCAATTGTATATCGTGCGCAAAAGTCTAGCGTCTTTGGCATTAGAAAGCTACCGTTAGCCAGAGTTCCGTGGTTGCGCCGTAGCGGGAAACCCTGTATTTTTCAGCGGTTTCCCGTTAACCATTACGGAGAGGTGGCTGAGCGGTCGAAAGCGGCGGTCTTGAAAACCGTTGAAGGGCAACCTTCCCAGGGTTCGAATCCCTGCCTCTCCGCCAATACGAATCAGCGCATGGGCGGTCGCTCTGAAATCCGATGGATTATCTTCCATTCGCCGTGTTTGTGATGGGCCCGACCGCGGTCGGAAAAACGGCTCTGGCGGCGGAGCTTTCGCGGCACATGCCATGCGACATTATCAGTGTCGATTCGGCGATGGTGTATCGCGGAATGGATATTGGTACGGCGAAGCCGTCGCAAGAATTTCTTGCAAAAGCGCCGCATCGCCTGATCGATATCTGTGACCCGGGTGAATCCTATTCGGCGGCGAGATTTCGCGCGGATGCGCTGAGAGAAATCAACGATATCGTTGGGCAGCGACGTCTGCCGCTGCTGGTTGGGGGCACGGGGCTCTACTTCCGGGCGCTGGAGCGGGGTCTTTCAGCGCTACCCTCGGCCGATTCCGCGGTGCGCGCACGCCTTGAAGCGGAGGCGGCGGTACATGGCTGGGCGGCGCTGCACGCGCGTCTGCGCGAGATTGATCCGCCCGCGGCGGAGAGAATCAGTGTGAATGATCCGCAGCGGATTCAGCGTGCGCTGGAGGTATTCGAGTTGACCGGTTTGCCGATGACGAACCTGCAGGCGTACCAGGCGGTGGAACCGTTTCCGTTTCGCGTGGTCAAGATAATCGTGTCTCTTGATAATCGTGATGAGCTTGCCTGGCGTATTCACTGCCGCTTTTTCCAGCTGCTGGCGCGGGGTTTTGTCGAGGAGGTCGAGCGCCTTTATCGGCGCGGTGATCTGGACGCGCGGTTGCCGGCGATCCGGGCGGTTGGATATCGGCAGTTCTGGGAGTACCTCGACGGCAAGCGTTCCTACCTGAATTCGGTGGAGCGGGCGATTACGGCGACGCGTCAGTACGCCAAACGTCAATTGACGTGGCTCAGAGCGGAGGAGAACGCCCATTGGCTGGGCGCGCACGATCCGGATCTGGTGAGTAAGGCATTGAAAATTATCGCGGATGGTCGCCCCTGACCGGGCGGGCTGCAGGCGCGAGGCGTTATGGTAGAATCCCGGCAAACAGGCGGGTGGTATGCCGATATATGAATGACAATATCTAGAGGCCACCCGGCTGGACGGGAGGCCATTTAGCAGGTGTTAACACAATAATAAGAAAGGAGAACGAGTATGGCTAAGGGGCAATCATTGCAAGACCCTTTTTTGAATGCTCTGCGCAGGGAGCGGGTCGCGGTATCCATCTATCTGGTGAACGGTATTAAATTGCAGGGACAGATCGAATCGTTCGATCAGTTTGTAGTGTTGTTGAAAAACTCGGTGAGCCAGATGGTATATAAGCATGCCATTTCAACCATCGTGCCGGCACGCAACGTGAAGTTGTCTGCCGATGAGGAGGTGGAGGTGGCTGCTCCGGGCAATGAGTAGCACGCGATTTAGCACAGGATGGTTGTCGCTTGTTTGAGCGTCCACGCAGTGGCGAAAACGCCATTCTTGTTCATATCGATTTCAAGCGTTCCGACAGTAATGAGGAGCTGTCCGAATTCCAGGAGCTGGCACGTTCCGCCGGCGTGACGTCGGTCGCGACAATTACCGGTTCACGCCAGACCCCCAATCCAAAATATTTTGTTGGTGCCGGCAAGGCGGAAGAGATACGCGTTTGTGTGCAGACCCGCAACGCGGACGTCATATTGTTCAATCACCGGCTGTCCCCCGCGCAGGAAAGAAATCTCGAGGCGCTGGTGCAGTGTCGTGTGCTGGACAGAACCGGTCTGATACTCGATATCTTCGCGCAGCGCGCCAGCTCGTTTGAGGGCAAGTTGCAGGTTGAGCTTGCGCAGTTGCAACATTTATCAACGCGACTGGTCCGTGGGTGGACGCACCTCGAGCGCCAGAAGGGCGGTATCGGCCTGCGCGGTCCGGGTGAAACGCAACTTGAGACCGACCGGCGTCTGGTCAGGTTGCGCATCAAGCAGATAAAAAAGCGGCTGGACAAAGTTCAGCTGCAGCGCGAAGGGCGCCGCAAGACACGGCGAAAACGCGCCGTTCATACGGTATCTCTTGTTGGTTATACGAATACCGGCAAGTCGACCCTTTTTAACCAGTTGACCGGCGCCGCGGCGTTGTGCGCCAACCAGTTGTTCGCGACACTTGATCCGATGTTACGGCGTGTCAAGTTACCTGGTGCCGAGTCGGTCGTGCTGGTCGATACGGTCGGCTTTATCCGGCATCTTCCCCACGATTTGGTTGCGGCGTTCCGTTCGACCCTCGAGGAAACGCGCGAGGCATCTCTGTTGCTGCATGTGATAGACGCCAACGATGACCAGCGGCAACGCCATATTGCGCAGGTCCGGGAGGTGTTGCAGGAGATTGGTGCCGACTCCGTGCCGCAGATCGAGATATATAACAAGATCGATCTTCTCGAAAAAATCGAGCCGCGCGTGGACCGGGACGAGTATGGACAGGTCAGCCGTGTCTGGGTCTCCGCCGGTACCGGTGCGGGAGTCGAATTATTGCGCCAGGTACTCGCCGAATATTCCGCGCCCGCGGGTACGCAACGGGAGCACCCGGTCGATGAGGATAGTTCGGCAGCGGATCTTGGCGAGGTGCCGCAGATTCACGCCGCTTCAGACGGTGATATCAGCCCGAACGCGTCCGGGATCGGCAGAAAGCGGGACGGAACCAAGACATAAGCCTCCTTTTTGGGTATATAATGCGCCCCTGAGTGCCGCCAGACAGGTGCCTCATTGTCTATTGAAAACGGAGTGACGCATGGCCTGGAATGAACCCGGCGATAAAAAGAATGATCCGTGGGCCGGTGGTGGCCGCGATCAGGGGCCGCCTGATCTGGATGAGGTCATTCGCAGGATAAAGCAGCGATTCGGCGGCATTTTCGGTGGCGGTACGCCGCGTGGCGCCGGCACCGGTGGTAGTCTGCCCGGGGTTTTTGTCGTTATTGTCGCGATAGTCGCTTGGCTGGCCTACGACATGATTTACATCGTTGAGCCGGCGGATCGTGGTGTCGTCCTGCGCTTCGGCAAATTTGTTAATACGCTGGAACCTGGCCCGAACTGGGCCTTTCCGCGTCCCATCGATACCGTTATGAAGGTGAATATTGATGAGGTGCGTAATGTTGAGGTGGGCTACCGCTCACTCGGCAGGGGCACCAGCGATCAGAAGGTGCGGCAGGAATCCCTGATGTTGACGCGTGACGAGAACATCGTCGACGTGAAGTTCGCCGTGCAGTACAAGGTGCTCGAAGCGCGCGATTATCTGTTTAATGTGAAAGACCCGGACGCGACCCTGCAGCAGGCGACGGAAAGTGCGGTGCGCGAAATCGTCGGCAAGAGCAACATGGACTTTGTGCTGACGGAAGGGCGCAGCGATATCGCGAATCGGGCCCGATCCCTGATTCAGGAGATTCTCGATCGCTACAAAACCGGGCTGAGCGTCATCCAGGTAACCATGCAGGATGCGCAGCCGCCGGACGAGGTTCAGGATGCGTTCTTCGACGCGATCAAGGCGCGCGAGGATGAGCAGCGCGTGATCAACGAGGCGGAGGCCTATTCCAACGATGTGCTGCCGAGGGCGCGTGGCGCCGCGGCACGCCTGATGGAGGAAGCCAACGGTTACAAGGCGGAGGTGGTTGCCCGCTCGCAGGGTGAGGCCAGCCGCTTTCTGGCGTTGCTGACGGAATACGAAAAAGCGCCGGTGGTTACGCGGGAACGTCTGTATATCGAGTCGATGGAGTCCGTATTGTCGAATACGAGCAAGGTGATGCTCGACGTTAAGAGTGGTAACAATCTTCTCTATGTGCCGCTTGACCGCCTGATTTCCCGGGACGGCAGTAGTGCCAAGGCTCCGGAACCGACCCAGCAGGAGGCCGCCGATGCGGCTGCAGCGGACAAGCTGAAAGAAGAGCAGCGTCAGCGTGCCGACTCGCGTCGCAGGGAGGGTCGATAATGAATAATAGAGCGATTGTTTTCCTGGGCGGCCTGGCGGTGCTGGTTGTGCTCGGTAGTTTTTCGATCTTTACAGTGAAGGAATGGGAGAAGGCGGTACTGTTCCAGCTGGGCGAGGTCAAACGCACCGATATCGCGCCCGGGATTCATTTCAAGCTGCCGTTTGTCAACAACGTGCGGCAGTTCGACGGACGTGTGTTATCGCTGGATGCCGAAACAGAGCGGTTTCTGACCAAGGAAAAGAAGAACGTCAGTGTCGACGCATTTGTTAAATGGCGCATTATCGATGTCGCGACCTTCTATACCTCCACCGGCGGAAACGAGGCGCGTGCCAACGTTCGCCTGTCGCAGATCATCAGGGATTCGTTAAAGAGCCAGTTTGGTCTGCGCAATATCCAGGAGGTTGTCTCGGGCGAGCGCCTCGAAATCATGAGTATCGTGCAGATGAGTGCCAACCGGGAAGCAGAGAAGTTTGGTATCGAAGTAGTGGATGTACGGCTGCGCCGTATCGATCTGCCCGAGGAGGTCAGCGAGTCCGTATACAGTCGTATGCGGGCGGAACGTACCAGAATCGCGAAAGAGCTGCGTTCCAAGGGCGCGGAAGCGGCGGAACGAATCCGTGCCGACGCGGATCGGCAGCGTGTTGTGACGCTTGCTGATGCATTTCGCGATGCCGAACGTCTGCG
Organism: Gammaproteobacteria bacterium; assembly: GCA_006218035.1. Lineage (GTDB taxonomy): Bacteria > Pseudomonadota > Gammaproteobacteria > VBWC01 > VBWC01 > VBWC01. The sequence continues at coordinate 2,990 of VBWC01000020.1, read as the reverse complement.
TGGTGAAGGCGATGCCGAATCTGCAGAAATTTATGCCAAGGCTTACAAGAAGAACGAAGAATTCTATTCTTTTTACCGCAGCCTGAATGCCTACAAGTCGACCTTCCGCGGTAAGGACGATGTGCTGGTGATTGAACCGGGGTCGGATTTCTTCAAGTACTTCAAGAATCCGCTCGGGAAACAAAAATAAAAAAAGGGCGGTATTGCGGGAAAGTGTGTAAAAAGCCGGAACGCCGGCCCGTGCGGTTATCGGGCACAGCATCCGGCTTTTTCGCGGGTTGCGGAAATGTGGCATGATTTGTTGGTGGCGCTGGCATTAATGCTTGTGATCGAGGGTATCTTTCCATTTGCTAATCCGTCCGCCATGCGCCGGGCATTGGCCGAATTTGCGTTAATAAACGACCGTGGCCTGCGATTGACGGGATTGGCCAGCATGGTCGTGGGTGTCGTCCTGCTATATGTGGTTCGATAGAACTAATCAACTACCAGTAAATTAGCTATGTCACGACTGGATCGCTGGCTGCTGCCGGATGGCGTCGAAGAGTTTCTGCCGCAGCAGGCGGAGTCGCTCGAAAAAATACGGCGCGCCGTACTCGACGTGTTCCATCGGTGGGGCTACGAGCTCGTCGTGCCGCCGTTGATCGAGTATATAGAATCATTGCTTGTCGGCACCGGCAACGATCTCGACCTGCAGACCTTCAAACTGACCGACCAGATCAGCGGCCGGCTGATGGGTATACGCGCCGACATGACGCCGCAGGCGGCACGCATTGACGCGCACTGCCTGAACCGTGAGCAGCCGGTGCGGCTGTGTTACATGGGCGAGGTGTTGAGAACGCAGGCATGTGGATTTATCCGCACGCGCAGTCCGTTGCAGGTGGGTGCTGAGCTGTACGGGCACGGCGGTATTGAAAGCGACGTCGAGGTGTTGCACCTGATGGTCGCGGCGCTAGGGGCCGTGGGTTTGCGCGAGGTTCATATCGATATTGGACATGTCGGTATATTCCGCGCGCTTGCCCGTTCAGCGAAGTTGACTGAAGAGCAGGAACAGTCGTTGTTCGCCGCGCTGCAACGTAAGGCCAAGCCGGAAATCGAAGAACAGCTTGCGCAATACTCGATCGACAAGCCGGTGTCGCTGCTGTTAAAGGCGCTTGCTGATCTCAATGGCGGTGAAGAGGTATTGATCGAGGCCCGTTCGATGTTCAAGAGTGCCACAGCGGACGTCAGGGCGGCGCTCGACAATCTGGAGCGCATTGCCGCAATCGCGCGGCAGCGGATTCCGCATGTGCCGTTACATTTTGATCTCGCCGAGTTGCGCGGCTACCGTTACCAGACCGGTGTCGTGTTTGCGGCGCTCGTGCCGGGGCATGGCGAGGAGATAGCGCGTGGCGGGCGTTACGACGATATTGGCCGGGCGTTTGGCCGGGCGCGGCCTGCCACGGGGTTCAGTACCGACCTCAAGACCTTGATCGCGCTGAGCGACACCGTGACGCAGATTGCCAACGCCGTGATGGCCCCGGGTATTACCGATCAGGCGCTGTTCGATGCCGTTCAGACGCTGCGCGATCGGGGCGAGCGGGTCATTTATGAATTGCCGGGCCAGAAGGGCGGCGCGCGCGAAATGGGTTGTAACCGCGTGCTGGTTCAGCGCGGCGGCGAATGGGTTACCGAGAACATCAAGTGAGTACAACAGACATGGCTACCGGCAAAAACGTTGTTGTCATTGGTACGCAGTGGGGCGATGAAGGGAAGGGCAAGATTGTCGACCTGCTGACGGACCGCGTGAGCGCCGTCGCCCGTTTCCAGGGCGGCCACAACGCCGGTCATACGCTGGTCATTGACGGCAAGAAAACCGTGCTGCATCTGATTCCGTCGGGAATCCTGCGTGACAACGTGCAGTGTCTGATTGGTAATGGCGTGGTAGTTGCGCCCGACGCATTGCGCGATGAACTCGGCATGCTCGAAAGCCGCGGTGTTGCCGCAAAGGAACGGTTGAAGATCAGTTCGGCGTGTCCGCTGATTCTTCCCTACCATGTCGCCCTCGACAAGGCACGCGAGCACGCGAAGGGCTCGGCGGCGATAGGCACCACCGGGCGTGGTATCGGTCCCGCCTACGAAGACAAGGTCGCCCGGCGGGCGGTACGGATTGGCGACTTGTTCCACCGGGAACGCTTCGCGGCGAAACTGGGCGAGGTGATCGATTACCACAATTTTGTGCTGCAGAATTTCTATCACGTGGCCGGCGTGGATTTTCAGAAGGTACTCGATGATGCGCTGGCGCTGAAGGATTTGCTGGAGCCCATGGTTGCCGACGTGACTGAGCTGTTACACCAGCACTCGCGTGCAGGGCGCAACATATTATTTGAAGGCGCCCAGGGCGCCTTGCTGGATATCGATCATGGCACCTACCCGTTTGTAACATCGTCGAACACGACGGCCGGTAACGCTGCGACAGGTACTGGCATGGGGCCTGCCGATATCGACTACGTGCTCGGTATCACCAAGGCGTACACGACGCGGGTCGGGTCAGGGCCGTTTCCAACGGAGTTGTTTGACGAGAAGGGCGAGCATCTCGCCACGCGGGGCCACGAGTTCGGTTCGACCACCGGGCGGGCGCGCCGCTGCGGCTGGTTTGACGCCGTGGCGTTGCGCAGGGCGATGCAGATTAACAGCGTCTCCGGGCTATGCATTACCAAGCTGGACGTGCTCGACGGCCTGGAAACCATCCGCATGTGCGTTGGTTACCGGACCAACGGGGAAGAACATCGCACGCCGCCCACCGGATCAGAGGGATTCGCGGAGGTTGAACCGATTTACGAGGATGTCTCGGGCTGGCAGGAGTCGACGCTCGGCATCAAGCGGATGGAAGCACTGCCGGCGAATGCGCGGGCCTATCTGAAGCGTATCGAGGAGCTGGTAGAAGTGCCGATCGATATTATCTCAACCGGCGCGGATCGCAGCGAGACGATTATCCTGCGTCACCCATTCGA
>VBWC01000056.1 GCA_006218035.1 Gammaproteobacteria bacterium | reverse complement strand
AGCGCGACATCACCTACATCGCCGCCGAGCACCTCCGCCAGTTACCTCCAGCCGGCCAGCGAATATCTAACCGCCGGAGGTCTGTCAACGCAAGCCGCAGCATTTGCGTTTGCCCGTCATGTGATGACGATGCTGGAAGCGTACCAGTTGCCAGCTGGTGTGGCCGCTAATGTGGCCCGCTTGAGCGGAATGACGCTCCCCGTACCACCAGTATGTGCGCCAGTCGCGGATGCACCGAGAAACACTTCAAATCGCGATATAAATACGAGAAATGCGCCCCCGGAGGTGTATAATGCTCCCGGAGATGTTCAAACGCTCCAGACGTCCGCCGGAGATGTGCCAGCCGGAGGTGCATCCGATTGGTACAATTCATTTGAATCAGATCCGAGGCCTGGTGCTCAACAGCCAGGGCCTCCTCCACATGCACCTGATGTGCTAGACGAATGGCAAGTCCCCGGCGCACCCCCATTCGTCTCTCCGAATCATCCTGTTGCGCATTTAGGCCGCAACGAGCCTTCTACTTCTCGCCGGAGGCCTGCTAGTATGCGACGACGTACATCGAAGTCCGCTGCACCTCCACCCGCGCCTACCACGATGCCGGCCGTGGAGATGCAGCCCCCAATATCGCGCTTATCTGGTGCATCGACGCGTGCAGTGCTGCCGGTTGTTGCAACCGGCCTTCATGAATCAAGTGCCATCCAGCATCGTGATGGTAATGAAATGCCAATCCGGGACTTCGGATTTGGCTGGCTACACGGCGGACCAGCACAATCGGTATCGCCGGTTCCGCCCGTTCACTTGCCGCCATTCGGACAATCACTGGATCAGGCAATCCAGCCACGACCGTACGTCCAGGCACCCCGGACGTCCGGCCAACAACCAAATACTTTCATTTTCAAAACAACCAGCGCCCTGGCAGTACATCCGGCTACCATTCAAGCTAGTGGCCGCCAGACTCCGACGGCGATCGAGGCCCCCTCTCGCCGGCTCGGAGGACCACAAACTCC
>VBWC01000003.1 GCA_006218035.1 Gammaproteobacteria bacterium | reverse complement strand
TGGCGGAAGGTAGAGCAACGCAGGAGCAGTTGCCGGGAGAAATCTCGATGTGATTGAATGGCTGTGCATCTTTGACCAGAAAGATTTCTCGCTTCGTTCGAAATGACACTTGATCAGAGTTTCCCTAAGAATAATTTCTCACAGAAACATGACTAAAGAAGTGAGGCGGCGACCAGTCACGGCCACAAGCAATTTCTCCGGCAAGCTCCATCCGGTACTCGCCAGGATATTTGCGTCGCGGCAGTTGACCGACGAACAGCAACTTGAGCACTCGCTGCAACACTTGCTCCCGTACCGGGACCTGCACGGGATAGATCAGGCGGTGGATGTGCTGGCCGCGGCGTTGAGCGCCGGCAAGCGCCTGCTGATTGTTGCCGACTTCGATGCCGACGGCGCGACGAGCTGCGCCGTCGCCGTGCGCGCGCTGCGATCGATGGGCGCGGCCGACGTCCGGTTTATTGTGCCGAACCGGTTCGAGTACGGCTACGGCCTGACGCCGGAGATCGTCGCGGTCGCGGCCAGACAGCAGCCGGACCTGATCATCACCGTCGACAACGGTATTTCGAGTATCGATGGGGTGCGCGCCGCCCGAGAGCACGGCATCCAGGTACTGATTACAGATCATCACCTGCCGGGTGCCGAACTGCCGGAAGCGGATGCCATCGTCAATCCCAATCAGCCCGGTGACCGGTTTGGCAGCAAGCATCTGGCCGGTGTTGGTGTGGTGTTCTATCTGATGCTGGCATTGCGCGCCCGGCTGCGGACGACCGGCTGGTTTACCGAACGACATCTGGCGGAACCGAATCTCGCCCAGCTACTGGATCTGGTGGCGTTGGGCACGGTCGCGGACGTCGCGTATCTGGATTACAACAACCGGATTCTGGTGGCGCAGGGGGTGGCGCGTATCCGTCGCGGTGTCTGTACGCCGGGTATTGCGGCGCTGCTGAAGTTCAGCGGGCGTAGCCAGGAAAGGCTGGTCGCGACGGACCTGGGGTTCGTGCTGGGGCCACGGCTGAACGCGGCAGGCCGGCTCGACGATATGTCGCTCGGCATTGCCTGTCTGCTCGAGGATGATAAAGAGGCCGCCGTGGCCCTGGCGCAGCGCCTTGACGAACTCAATCGTGAACGTCGTGTGATTGAGCAGAGCATGAAGGAACAGGCGCTGGAAACGCTGGATATGAATGTCCTGGCAAGCGCTGCCGGCGACAATCCGCTGGGCATCTGCCTGTTCGACGAACGCTGGCATCAGGGCGTGATCGGCATACTGGCGTCACGGATCAAGGATCATCTGCACCGGCCGGTAATTGTATTCGCGGTTTTTAACGGGACCGGGATCGATTCCGACGAGCTCAAGGGATCGGCGCGCTCGGTGCCCGGGTTGCATATCCGTGACGTGCTGGAAACCATCGCCAACCGGCAGCCGGGACTGATACTGAAGTACGGCGGGCATGCGATGGCAGCCGGTCTCAGCCTGCGGCGTGGCGATCTCGACGCGTTCCGGCAGGCCTTTCTGGACGAACTGGCCCGGCATCTGAGCAGCGAGGATCTGCGCGGTGTTATCTACAGCGACGGCGAACTTGACGCGCAACATCTGGGCCTCGAGATGGCGGAGATGTTGCGGTTTGCCGCACCGTGGGGGCAGGGGTTTCCCGAGCCGGTATTCGACGGCGTTTTCCATGTTATCGAGCGCCGGACCGTCGGCGGGCGCCACCTCAAGTTGCAGGTGCATCTGCCCGATGACCCGCGCTGTTTCGATGCGATTGCGTTCAACACGAGCGATGCGTCCTGGCCCAAGGGCGAGCTCATGATGCATCTGGCGTACCGGCTCGATAGCAACGAATTCCGGGGCAAAACGCGGGCGCAGCTGGTGGTGGAGCACATCCGGCCGGTGACAGACAGCTAGCGCGTCTATCGGTGCAACCGCTACACGGGCGGGGACACGCGGGACAAACTCGGTTAAAATCCGGTCCCTTCACCACCACGCGCAACTATCGGCCAGGATCATGGAAACGAATCTGATTATCAGAAGAATAAACGACATGCGGGAACGCACCGACTCCCTTAGGGGGTATCTTTGACTACGACGCCAAGTCAGAACGGTTAACCGAGGTCGAACGCGAGCTCGAAGATCCGAAGATATGGGCCGTTCCCGAGCGGGCGCAGCAGCTCGGCCGCGAGCGGGCGCAGTTGCAGTTGGTGGTTGGTACGATCAATAGTCTCGACAAGTCCCTGGGCGAAGTTCGCGAACTGATCGAGCTTGCCGCCGAGGCGGAAGACGAGGCAACTTTCGTCGACGTTACCGGTGAAGTCGACAAGCTGGACGAACAGCTGGCGGCGCTGGAGTTCCGCCGCATGTTTGCCGGCGAGATGGATCCGAACAACGCTTTTCTGGACGTGCAGGCCGGGTCCGGCGGCACCGAGGCCCAGGACTGGGCGGAAATGCTGCTACGGATGTATCTGCGCTGGGGCGAGCGCCGCGGCTTCGAGACGGAGTTGATCGAGGCGTCGCCCGGCGATGTGGCCGGCATCAAGAGCGCGACGATTGAATTCCGCGGGGAATACGCCTACGGCTGGCTGCGTACCGAGACCGGTGTCCACCGTCTGGTGCGCAAGTCACCGTTCGATTCCGGCAATCGGCGGCATACGTCGTTCGCGGCGGTGTTCGTGTCGCCGGAGGTGGATGACGACATTGATATCGACATCAACCCGGCCGACCTGCGCGTGGACACCTATCGCGCCAGTGGTGCCGGTGGACAGCATGTCAACCGGACGGAATCGGCGATACGTATTACGCATATTCCGACCGGTGCCGTCGTACAATGCCAGAGCGACCGATCACAACATAAAAACCGCGCTACCGCGATGAAGCAGCTGAAGGCCAAGCTCTACGAACTGGAGATGATGAAGCGGCGCGAGAAACAGGATGCGATCGAGGCCGGCAAGTCCGATATCGGCTGGGGCCACCAGATCCGCTCCTATGTGCTGGACCAGTCGCGCATCAAGGATTTGCGTACCGGTGTGGAGAAAGGCAATACGCAGGCGGTACTCGACGGCGACATTGACGATTTTCTCGAAGCAAGCCTCAAGAGTGGTTTATAAGCAATGAACAAGCCCGAAAACGAATCGTCGGAAATCCCGCTCGAGCTCGATGAACACGAGCAAATAGCACAGCGCCGCGCGAAACTTCAGGCGTTGCGCGAGACCGGCAATCCGTTTCCGAACGACTTTCGCCGCAACGTCATCGCTGGCGAACTCCATGCCGAGTACAGTGACAAGGCGTCGGAATTTTTCGATGAGCAGCCGCTGCGGGTCAAGGTCGCCGGACGGTTGATGACTCGCCGGGTCATGGGCAAGGCCAGTTTTGCACATATCCAGGACATGTCCGGCCGCATCCAGATATACATCCAGGCGAATGCGTTACCGGATGCGGTCTACCAGGAATTCCGGAAGTGGGATATCGGTGACATCATCGGTATTGAGGGCGCGTTGTTCAAGACCAGGACCGGTGAACTGTCGGTGCGCGCCGACGGGTTGCGGCTGCTGACCAAGGCATTACGGCCCTTGCCCGAGAAGTTTCACGGACTGACCGATCAGGAAACGCGCTATCGCCGGCGTTATCTGGATTTGATCATGAACGATGTTACGCGCCGGACATTTATGATACGCACGGCAATCGTCAGCCAGATACGCGCCTTTCTCGCCGAGCGCTGGTTCCTCGAGGTCGAGACACCGATGATGCAGGCGATCCCCGGCGGCGCCGCTGCGCGGCCGTTTACGACGCACCACCATGCGCTCGATATGGATCTCTATCTACGTATCGCGCCGGAGCTGTATTTGAAGCGGCTGGTGGTCGGTGGCTTCGAGCGCGTGTTCGAAATCAATCGCAATTTCCGTAACGAGGGCTTGTCGACCCGCCATAACCCCGAATTCACGATGCTGGAGTTCTACCAGGCCTATGCGGATTTCCGCGATCTGATGGATCTGACCGAGGAGATGTTACGCACCGTCGCGCACAATGTTCTGGGTACCACGACGATCACGTATCAGGGCGAGGAATATAATTTTGGTGAATCGTTTCGTCGCATGACCGTCAAGGAATCGATCCTGGACCATAACCCGGGTATCGCGCCCGCGTCGCTGGAATCGCTGGAGGCCATCCGCGCCGAGGCGCAGAAACTCGGGGTAGACGTCAAGGATCACTACGGTATCGGCAAGCTGCAGATCGAGATGTTCGAAAAAACGGTCGAGCCCAACCTGAAAGAGCCGACCTTCATCACCGCTTATCCGATCGAGGTGTCACCGCTGTCCCGTCGCAATGACCAGGACCCCGCCGTGGCGGACCGGTTTGAACTGTTCATCGGCGGCCGCGAGATCGCCAACGGGTTTTCAGAGCTGAATGATGCCGAAGACCAAGCCGAGCGATTCCGCCAGCAGTTGACACAAAAGGACGCCGGCGATCTGGAAGCAATGCATTTCGATGAGGACTATATCCAGGCACTGGAACACGGCATGCCGCCGACGGCAGGCGAGGGTATCGGTATCGACCGCCTGGTGATGTTGTTCACCGATTCGCCGTCAATACGCGACGTGCTGTTATTTCCGCATATGCGGCCGGAAGTATCCAGGTGAGGTTGGCGTCGCCTACGACGTCAGCAGATTCCGTAACTCCGCGAGTTCGTCCCGGGCATCAATGACGGCGGCAATACTCGCTTGCGGCGTCAGACCGAGCTTGCCGAAAGCCGGAACGAAATCCCAATTGATATTGCAACGATGCGCCGTGGTGCCTATGTAGCTGTGAAGGTTGGCGAGAATCACCACGTCGACGAGATCCGGACCGGAGTCGCTGTCGTACTCGAGGTCTTCGTGCTCGGTAACCACCTTCACCAGCTCCTCCGGAAATTGCCATCCCTGTAATACGATCCTGCCTACAGCCGGATGCAGCCGTTCAACGATCCGGTTCATTGCGGCCTTGTTCACCACCAGCTCCGGAACTTTCGCGGCTTGCGTCAGGATCGGCAGGGCGCCGATATCATGTATCAGGCCGGCGAGCATCGCCTGATCCGGCTCCAGTCGCGTAAATTTTCGCGCAATTACCCCGCACAGTGCTGCGACCCGGGTTGTATGGGTCCACACAGACTTCAGTTGATCGTCGATCAGCGGCGACGCGTGCTGGCGCCAGACCTGTGCCATCGCCAGGCAGGCCGTTAGATTACGCAGCGGGTCAATTCCCATTCTCGCGATCATAGTCTGCACGCTGGCGACTGGCGGCCGGCCGCGTAGTAGCACGCTGTTGGCCATCCGCACGACACGCGACGACAGAGCTGGATCCGCGGAAACGGTTTTCGCGAGTGCAGTGGCGGTCGCATCAGTATTTATAACGGTCTGTTGGGCCTTCAGCGCCAGGTCAGGCAAGGTCGGCAGGGACAAGCGGTGATGTTTCAGATCATCGAACAGCGATGCTAGAAATTCGTTGGTGGTCGTTTTTATCGAGGGTTGGTTCTCCGCGGGTGTTTCCGGGCTCGGTGACGTTGATGGTCGATTTGCAACCACGCTTATGGAAGTCGCGTGCAGATCGGGCTCCATAGTATTTTTTCTCTGGTTTATGGGCATTGTTACCGGATCAGTAGTTGTTCGATTTCATGGATTTCGGGTTGGGCCTCGTTTATCAGGCCGATGAGTGTTGCGGCATCGAGTTCGAGTTTTTCTAACACGGGCAAACGATCGAAGTCCGCGATCATCCGTTCTCTGACGGCGAGCGGATGGCTACACAGATTGGCGAGTGTCACCACATCGCAGATGTCGATCTCCGGAGAGGCGATGTCGTCATATTGTTCGTGGCGAGCAACGCACCGAACCAGCGACTCTGGGAAGTGCCACGTTTCCAGGACAAGCTTCCCGACCTCGCCATGCATGTCATCGAGCACGGCCTGTAGCAGCTCATCATCATTGCCCAGTTCAGGAATCGTCGCGGCGCGTGCAAGAATCGGCAGTTTTCCTATGTCATGGACCAGGCCGCCGAGCATCGCTTCGTCCTTCCCCAGGCTGGTGAATCGGGCCGCGAGCACGCTGCTCAGTGCAGCGACGCTCACGCTGTGCCGCCAAATGCTGATCTGCATCTGCCGGATCTTTTCACTGGTGCGGACCTTGTACAACTGCTCCATCACCAGCGTGCAAACAAGATTCCGAACCATCTTGAGCCCCAGTCTGGCGATGGCGCCCTGGATGCTGTCCACGCGCGTGCGTGAACGGTACAGCGCGGCATTCGCAACCTGCAGCAAGCGCGTGGCAATTGCCGGCTCGGCGCTGATCGCCTTGGCCATCTGCGCGGCGGATGCGGCAGGATCATCCACCGTTTTCCGCATCTTGACGACTACTTCGGGCAATGCCGGCAGTGTCAGCCGATTGCAGCTAAGGTCAGCTCGAATCGCGTCGATGATCTGGGTTTTTTTTGTGAAACCAGCACCGATTGCCTGATTGGCTACCATCGTGGTCTGACCCATGCATGTCTCCTGCCGACCCGTCCCCGGACGGCGCTAATGTTTGCTTGACAACGTTCGGTCTGCACCTGGACTACCGGCGGGTATTGGAGGATACGATCTGCCTGTTGTGCTTTGCCCAGCCATGCCAGGTAACCACTCCTTCAATGGCCGCCCGCCCCAAATACCCTGCCAAAATTCCACCCACGGTAAGGGAGGTCGCGCAAAAGTGACGGCAGGCCCCGCGTTTTACATCGGCAACCAGCAGCAGGCATTGAGAATTTGAATTGACGTTTTTTGACCCGTCGTTGAACGATAACGCGAAGTCGAATGACTAACGGCTGATAATGTATTGAATTATCAACCTTTGAGCAGATTTTCTATGGCGGTCACTTCTTTGCGGGCTTCGGTAACCGCTGCCACGCTGGTGGCAGGGTCCAGTCCCAGTTTGGTGAACGCCGGGATGTCGGACCAATCAAGCTCGGTCAGCACGTGCCTGGTGCCAAGGTAGCTGTGCAGGTTGGCCAGCAGCACGATATCGCAATAATCCGCCTGAGGGGCATGGTTACGATCCAGTTGCTCATGCTCGGCGGCGCAGGCGACCAGTTCCGGAGAAAAGCGCCAGGCCAGTAATATCGACTTGCCTACCTGGGCATGCATTTTCTTGATAACGCCGAACAGCAGTTCATCGTTTTCCAGCAGCTCGGGTTCTTCTTCGGCGTAAGCAAAGATCGGTAGCACGCCGATGTCATGAATCAGACCGCCAAGCATGGCTTCTTCGGGACTTAGTTTGGTATAACGGCGCGCCAACACATTGCTGATGGCGGCAACAGTGACGTTGTGTGACCAGAGGCTCTCCAGATGCCTGCGCGCCAGCTCGTTTGCGCCGGACTGGTACAGTTGTTCCATAACCAGCGCGCTGACGAGACTACGCACCAGCTTGATGCCGAGGCGGGTGATCGCGCCCTGCACCGTATCGAACGGCTGCCGGCCGCGATACAGCGGGCTATTCGCGACCTGCATAAGGCGGACAGACACCGCGGCATCGGCGTTGATGACCTTGGCCATTTCGCGATTTGACGCGTCCGCACTTTCGACAACGTTACGGACCTTCATCGCAATTTCCGGCAGCATTGGCAACGGCAAGCGATTGCGCTTCAGATCGTCAGTGATCTGGCTCAGGAATTTCTGTTCGAGTTTATGCGGGTTTTTATCCATGCGACCGGTCGGCGGTGCTATTTAAAAGTGGCATTGTTCTGTGTTCAGTTACCGGTCAATTCGTATGGCAGCGAGCGCTCTTCGATCCGCGGACCATCCTTGTCGTACAGATGCAGTGTGGTTCGCTCGAAACTCCCGATCGGCAGTACTGCCAGCAAATCCACCCCGGGTCCCGTTAGCGATCGCTCCGCGGCGACAATCGTGCCTGTTTCCGACTCCTCCGCGCCTTGCACCGCAGCGCCCGGGGGCGGCGGAGCATCGATCCGGACATGCGCGTAATACATTCTTCTCTTGATCTGTCCCCGATGCTGGGTTCGCGCCACGATCTCCTGACCGGGGAAACAACCCTTCTTGAAACTCACGCCCTGAATAAGGTCGAGATTGATCATCTGGGGCAAAAACAGCTCCGTTGTTTCCGGATAGACTATCGGCGTTCCGGACTGAATGTTAAGCGCATCCCATACACTGGCTCCGACGGGATCGGTCACCGATGTATGGAGCGTCTTCCACAGCGCCTTGAGGGATGCTACGTCGCCAATCATCTCGAATCGCGGTGTCCGCCCGGGTATCCGTAGGACGCAAATCGTGCCACAGTCCGTGACGTCACCGGGCCCTGCGGGAACCTCTGGCACTGCGGCGGCAAGCGCGATCGCGGCGTCAGGGCCGGCGTATCCGATGGCGATAAGATCGGGCGATGAGTCGTCAAAACGCACATCGTCCCTGAAGACATAGGGCTTCAGGCGGCGGGTTAACAGACTGGTCATGGTGGATGGCAACAACAACATTACGCCGTCGCCGACATGCAGCAGCCGGAACGTGGCGATCAGACGGCCTTTCGGCGTGCAGTAGCCGTTGAGTTGCGAACGATGGCGCGGCAGGCCGAGCACGTCGTTAATAAATTGCTTGTGCAGGAACGACAGTGCATCCGACCCGGATACGCGGATAAGACCGAAATGCGACAGGTCTGCCAGCATGTTTCGGGACCCGTTCCCGGCTAGATTGTTTGCGTGATCCCGAAAGGTCACCACCCGACCGTTCTCAATGATCGCTCCCTCATCCTCGAGGAATCGTTTCCATGATTCATTCATGACGGTTGTTTATCGGCTCATCGCTGATTCACTATACGTCGTATAGTTCGCATAGAAAGACTGGACGAATCATACAAGTTGGTTACACTAATAGCGACATGGCCAAGACCAGAAACCGACCCGTATACCTGAATCTGTTTCAGATCCGCCTTCCGGCGACTGCAATCGTTTCCTTTGGCCACCGCGTCGCCGGCGTGTTGTTGTTTCTGATGATCCCGGGGCTGATTTATCTGCTTGACCTGTCGCTGCACGGGCCGGCCGGTTATCAGCAGGCATTGTCGATTCTCGGTAGCGGCTGGTTTCGTCTGCCGGCAATCGTACTGATCTGGGCGTTCGTCCATCATTTCTTTGCGGGCATACGGTTTCTCCTGATCGATCTGGATATTGGCGTCGACAAAGACGCCGCCCGCCGCAGTGCGTATCTGGTGCACGGCGCGACCCTCATTGTGTTGCTGGTTGTGGTGTTGATGCAGTGGTGATATCGCGTTCGCAGGGATTAAAGGCGTGGCTGTTCCAGCGGCTGAGCGCGATATATATCGCCATTTTCATCATTATTGCGGGACTGCAGTTCGTGGTCAGGCCGCCTCAGTCATTCGAGCAATGGCACGGCTGGATAACAAGCCCGGTCATGATGATCGCGACCGCGATCTTTTTCTGGGCCGTGCTGATCCATGCCTGGGTGGGACTGCGCGATGTCATCATCGATTACGTTAATGCGTTTGCTATTCGCTTCGTGTTGCTCGTACTGCTGGGACTGACGCTTGCCGGCCTCGGCGTATGGGTCGCTCGCATATTGTTGACCGGAGCACCATGAGTCACGCCAACTACGGTATCGCCAAACATCGTTTTGATACGCTGGTCATCGGCGCCGGTGGTGGCGGGTTGCGCGCCGCGTTGCAGTTGGCGCAGGCTGAAGCCACGGTTGCGGTGGTTTCCAAGGTATTTCCGACGCGCTCCCATACTGTAGCCGCGCAGGGCGGAATGAATGCGGCGCTGGCCAATGTCTCGCCCGACAACTGGCACTGGCACATGTATGACACCGTCAAGGGCAGTGATTATCTGGGCGATCAGGACGCTATCGAATACATGTGCCGGGCGGCCTCGCGCCTGGTGATTGAACTGGAACACATGGGTGTGCCGTTTTCGCGGCTCGACAACGGCAAGATCTACCAGCGGCCGTTCGGCGGCCAGAGCCAGAATTTCGGAGGCGCCCAGGCGGCGCGAACCTGCGCCGCCGCGGACCGCACCGGTCACGCGATACTGCATTCACTGTATCAGCAGAACATCCGTGCGAAAACGCATTTTTTCGACGAATTCTTTGCCGTAGACCTGTTGCTCGATGACGAGGGCTATGTATTGGGCGCGCTGGTCCTCGAGATCGAAACTGGCGAACCGCTGATCATCGAGGCGAAAACCACGCTGCTGGCGACCGGCGGTGTCGGGCAGTTATTCCGCACCAACACGAATGCGGCGATCAATACCGGAGACGGCATGGGCATGGCGCTGCGAGCCGGCATTCCGGTGCAGGACATGGAGTTTTTCCAGTTTCATCCGACCGGAATCGCGGGCAAGGGGATGTTGATGTCGGAGGGCGCGCGCGGCGAGGGTGGCTATCTGATCAACAAGGATGGCGAGCGGTTCATGGAGCGGTACGCGCCGCAGGCCAAGGATCTTGCCAGTCGCGACGTGGTCAGCCGGGCGATCGCGACCGAGGTACGTGAAGGTCGTGGTTGCGGTGAAAAAGGCGACTATGTGCTGCTCAAGCTCGACCATCTGGACCCCGAGGTGATTATGAAGCGCCTGCCGGGAATACGTGATATGGCGATGACATTTGCCCATGTCGATCCGATCGATAAGCCGATCCCGGTTTTCCCGACGGCACACTACACCATGGGCGGCATTCCGACGGACCGGTTCGGTCAGGTCGTGGTGCCGGTGAATCAGGGCGCGGCGGAACCGGTGCCGGGCCTGTACGCCGTCGGCGAGTGTGCCTGCGTATCGGTTCACGGCGCGAATCGTCTGGGCGGCAATTCACTGTTGGATATCGTGGTGTTCGGGCGCGCGGCAGGCAACAAGATTACCGAGTATTTGGGTGAGAGCCGCTACCACCGGCCGATGGGGCGGCAATACGTCGACAAGGCGCTGGGCCACCTCGCGCGCTGGGACAAGCGCGGCAAGGGCGAATCCGTCGGCGCCCTACGCGATGCCTTGCAACGCACGATGGAACATTATTGCGGTGTATTTCGTATCGAGAACGTCCTCGCCGAAGGGCTGGCGAAGGTGCTTGAGATAGAAAAGCGTCTGGAGGACGTCCGCCTGCAGGATCACAGCAAGATTTTTAACACCGCCAGGATCGAGGCGCTTGAACTGGAAAACCTCGTGTCGCTGGCGGTGGCTACGGTAACGTCAGCACTGGCGCGCCAGGAGAGCCGCGGCGCCCATACGCGCATCGATTATCCGGATCGTGATGACGAGCGCTGGCTGAAGCATACGTTGTTCTACCGCGAGGGGCGCCGGCTGGACTACAAACCCGTGACCACCAAGCCGCTAACCGTGGATAGCTTTCCGCCGAAACCGCGGGTGTACTGATCGCAGATAAGGAGCGTCCATGCGTTTTTCGATTTATCGATACAATCCGGAGACCGACAAGGCGCCCTACATGCAGGATGTCGAGCTGACCGAAATCCGCCCGGACATGATGTTGCTGGATGCGCTGCGCGAGCTGAAAAAAAACGACGAAACGCTGAGTTTCCGTTTTTCCTGCGGCGAGGGCGTGTGCGGGTCCGACGCGCTGAATATCAACGGTCGCAACGGTCTGAGCTGTATAACGCCGCTGTCATCGCTGGCCGAACCGATACAGGTCCGGCCGTTGCCGGGGATGCCGGTGATCCGCGACCTGGTGGTCGACCTTACCCAGTTTTACAAACATTACCGTTCGATCGAGCCGTACCTGATTGTTCATGACCCGGTGCCAGAGGAAGAGTTTCTGCAAACACCGGAACAGCGGGAAAAGCTCGACGGCCTGTATGAATGCATACTCTGCGGGGCCTGCTCGACGGCCTGTCCGTCATTCTGGTGGAACCCCGAGCTGTTTCGAGGACCGGCCGCGCTGCTCCAGTCCTACCGCTTTCTGGCGGACAGCCGCGATCAGGCGACTGCGGATAGACTTCAGGCCCTGGAAGGCCCGTACCGGCTGTTTCGCTGTCACACGATCATGAACTGCGCGGAGGTCTGTCCGAAGGGCCTTAACCCCACCCGGGCGATCGGCGAAATAAAGAAACTGTTGCTGAAGCACATTATATAGACGGTCGTGGCGGCGAGGCTGAACACATTGATAATGGCAACATTCGAGCAAAATCCGGAAGCAAGCGACGCGCAGCGCGCGCGATTGGCGTGGCAGTGCCGCAGGGGCATGAAGGAGCTTGATCTGCTGCTACAGTCTTTTCTGGATGCCCTTTTTGACGGGCTGTCGCAGAACGAGCGGCGCGCCTTCGACCTGTTGTTGCGTTATCCTGATCCGGTGTTGCTCGAATATCTGATGGGCAGAATGGTCCCGGTCGACAGGGAGATGGCGGATGTCGTCCTCAAGATTCGGCGAAACGGTTGATATCCATATAGGTCCGTCGAAGATGCTCGGCGGTGCACTGATCGTGGCGCATGCCGGCGCGGTGGTTCTGCTCGGGGTGACGACATTTCCGTTCTGGGCGCAGTTGGTGATAGCCGCGGTAGTGCTGGTCAGCTTGTGGCATGCCTTTTCCCGCTACGTGATTTTGCGCGGCGCGGACGCCATTACCGGTCTGCACTGCGACAGTACCAATCAGTGGCGGGTGCGTTTCAGGGCCGGCCACTCCGTGCCTGCGACAATATTACCGAGCAGCTATGTCCATCCGTGGCTGGTGGTACTGAATCTACGGATTAACAAGCGCGGTCGGGGCCGGTCGTCGATACTTTTGCGCGATAATATCGATGCGCAGGCGTTTCGTCGGCTGCGCGTTCGGTTGCTGTTGGCGAAGGCGGATTTTACAGCAGCACGGCCGGCGGCCGTCTCAAAACCCGATGCCGCGTAGTTTGGGTGCAGGCCCGGCTGCCAGGTGTGGCACCAGCACGGTATTTTGCGGCGGGTGAACGGCGTCGGGTTCCGGAAAATCCAACGTGTAGTGCAGGCCGCGGCTTTCGCGGCGGAGCATCGCGGACTGGATCACCAGGTCCGCCACCAGTGCCAGGTTGCGCAGCTCGACCAGGTTGTTGGTTACGCGGAAGTTTCCATAATACTCGGATATTTCCTGTAGCAGCAGATCGATACGGTGCTTGGCGCGCTGCAGGCGTTTGTCGGTGCGCACGATGCCCACGTAGTCCCACATGAACCTGCGAATTTCGTCCCAGTTATGGGTGACGACGACTTCTTCATCCGAGTTCGTTACGCGGCTTTCGTCCCACGCCGGCAGCGACGGTGGGGCAGGCGCCGTAGCGATAGCCGCGAGGATATCGGTGGCTGCAGATTCCGCCATCACCAGGCACTCGAGCAGTGAGTTGCTGGCCATGCGGTTGGCACCGTGCAGTCCGGTGCAGGCCGTCTCGCCAATCGCATAAAGGCCATCGATATCCGTCCGGCCCCGAATATCGGTTACCACGCCGCCACAGAAATAATGAGCCGCCGGCACCACTGGCAGCGGCTGGCGCGTCATATCGAATCCGAACTCGAGGCAACGCTGATAAATGGTGGGGAAGTGGCTTTTTATAAACTCGGCCGGTTTGTGACTGATATCCAGATAGACGCATTCCGCGCCGAGCCGTTTCATTTCATGGTCGATGGTCCGCGCCACAATATCACGTGGGGCAAGTTCGCCACGTCTGTCAAACTTATCCATGAAGCGGCTGCCGTCCGGCAATAGTAAACGGCCTCCTTCGCCGCGGACGGCCTCTGATATCAGGAACGACTTGGCCTGAGGATGATATAGACAGGTCGGATGAAATTGAATGAACTCCATATTGGCAACCCGACAGCCGGCCCGCCATGCCATGGCGACACCGTCACCCGTGGATACGTCGGGGTTGCTCGTATAGAGATACACCTTGCCTGCTCCGCCAGTGGCAAGGACGACGAACCGGGCGCGAAATACGTCGACGCGGTCGTGCTCGCGATCCAGCACATAAACTCCGTGACACCGGTTGCTCGGCAGGCCAAGCTTGGCGCCGGTAATCAGGTCTACCGCGATGTGGTATTCCAGCAACGTGATATTGGGATGGCTACGTGCCTGTTGCTCGAGCGTTGTTTCAATGGCTCGCCCGGTTGCGTCCGCCGCATGGATGACCCGACGGTGACTATGGCCGCCCTCGCGTGTCAAATGATAGCTGGCGGTTCCATCATGATGCTGCTCGCGCGTGAACGGAACATTGCGGTCGATAAGCCACTGGATCGCCTGCTTGCCTCGCTCGACGACGTAGCGGACGACTTGGGGGTCGCATAGCCCGGCACCGACTTCCATGGTATCGTCGACGTGGGATTCGACCGAGTCTTCCTTGTCGAGAACGACGGAAATGCCACCTTGGGCGTATAGTGTTGCGCCTTCGGTCAGCGGACCCTTGGCGACTACGGCGACACGCAGGGAGTCAGCGAGCCGCAAGGCCAGGGTCAATCCGGCCGCGCCAGCGCCGATCACGATGACGTCATGTTCGTAATGGTTCATAGTCGTATAGGTCTTTTTAATCGCATACATTTTCAATCAGGAGCCCGGTGCGGCATAATGTGCCGGGCGCTCGCCACGGTGGTCGGCGATGCATAACGTATCCGAATTAACTATATAAAAAACAAATACCTATAATATTCTTATTGAGATCGTTTAGCTCCCGTTGGGATCCCGGCGCCAATCGCTGCCGGCGTGAAGGCGCGCGCCCGCGCCCGCGCATACTTATGAAGAATGGCCTTTAGTGAACTATAGAACGTACAAATTGTCTAGGAAAAATAGGATTATGCACATTCTCGCCGGGATAAAGGAATACCTGTATGGGCGAGAATAATATCGATCAGGACCTTGTTGAGCGCGCTCAACAAGGCGATAAGAAGGCGTTCGACATTCTGGTTCTGAAATACCAGAACAGGTTAATCAAGTTGATTGCGGGCTATATTCGAGATCCAGACGAGGTTTTGGACGTGGCGCAGGAAGCCTTTATAAAGGCTTATCGCGCGCTGCCGAAATTCCGGGGTGACAGCGCATTTTACACATGGATATACCGAATCGCGATTAATACCGCAAAAAATTATCTTGTTTCACAGGGTAGACGGCCACCCGATTCTGACATAGAAGCGACGGATGCCGCGCAGCTGGATAGCGGCGCAGAGCTTCGGGACACTGCCACACCCGAACACATAATGCTGAGAGACGAAATTGAGAAAACCGTGTTTGAGGCGATTGAGCAGTTGCCGGACGACCTGCGCGCAGCCGTCACTTTGCGCGAACTGGAAGGCCTGAGTTACGAGGAGATCGCCGAGGTTATGGGTTGCCCGATCGGGACCGTGAGATCCCGTATATTTCGCGCGCGGGAAGCGATTAACGAAAAACTTAAACCACTATTGGATTAACCATTGTCTGGAGAGCAGTCATTATGAATGATCACCCGGAAGAAATGATTTCGATAATGCTGGATAGTGAACTCGACGCGGCCGAAACGGAAAAGGTCATTAGCGCATTGGGCAGTAATCCCCGGTACCGATATCGATTGGAGCGCTATCAGTTAATCAGCGATACGATCAAGCACCAACTTCCTGACCTGCTGAATCATAATCTTGCACTCCGCGTCACCCAGGCAATCGCCGACGAACAAGTACACAGCACCAACGTCCGACAACTATCGGAACCGTTACACTCCGGTTGGCGCGTCACCGGTTTTGCGTTGGCGGCGTCGCTGGCGGCGATGGCGGTTATTGGTGTGCAATGGTATCAACCGGATTCATCGTTGACACCGGAGCAACTGGCTTCTGCGACCGCCCCGGTAATGGCTCCCGCGACAGTGGAGTTTGGAACCTTGCCGTCAATATCTACGACAGCGGACAGTGTTCAACTGGTTTCCGCCGGTCAATCCGTGGTGAGATCGCCTGAGGTACTCGCTCAAGTGGCATCCGGTGATGCGGCGCAATGGAAGGTGCTGCGTGCGACCAGCAGACCCCGCCTGACCGAATATCTTATTAACCATAATGAGTATTCCAGCATCGTCCCGGTACGTGACGGGTTAATGCCTCAAGTCAGGATTGTCGGTTATGACTCGGGAGAATAGCCGTTCGTTGTTCGATCACCTCACCACTGACGCGGCAACGACTTGTCGAGGGCATGTCGGTGTTTAGAGCACCCATCGTGCGCGTCCCGCTGCTATTGGCGCTACTGTCCATGTTGCTGGCAGTGAGTAATGTATCCGCCGCCGATGGCGATGATGCTCCGGGTACCTGGCTGGAAAAGATGACACGAGCCGGTCAATGGTTGAGCTACAGCGGAACCTTTGTTTATCGGCGCAACGACCAAATGGTGGCGGTGAATATTCTTCACGTTGCCGATGAGCGAGGCGGACGCCAGAAGCTTGAGGCACTCAACGGCGAATCGCACGAAATCGTTCGTAGTTGCGACGGAGCGATTTGTTTTCTGCCCAGACAGAAATCAGTCGTGATCAACAAGGCCAAGGGTGGGCGCGCGTCGGATACCGATATCGGTGAGCGTATCGAGGAGCTGCAGGATTATTATCGGTTTACATTGGTCGGTGATGACCGGATTGCCGGTAGACCGACGCAAGCCATGATTATTGAGCCGGTCGATCAGTACCGCTTTGGATATCGCATTTGGATCGACAAAGAAACCGGCTTGTTGCTCAAGTCGGACATGATCAATGACGCTGGGGCGACGATCGAACAAATAATGTTTACCAATCTGGAGATTATCACCACGCCGACGGAAGACATGGTTCATGCGGTCGACCAGAAAACAGCGGCAGGGGCCCGGCTCACCGTTGGGCAAGAAGTGATCTATTCCGATGAGGAGACCAGTGATAAAAGCGAATACTGGCGGGTTGAAAACGTTCCGGATGGCTTCAAGCCCGTCGACCATTACCGGCATCGACGGTCAGTACACGGCGGACAGACCGAGCACATGATATTTACTGATGGCCTGGCGTCGGTTTCAGTATTTATTGAGAAGACCGGTGATGCCGACAATTTGTTGTCGGGATTCTCCGCTATTGGGGCCGTCAATGCGTTTGGTACCACGGTCGACGACTATCACGTTACGGTGGTTGGCGAAGTACCGACGTTGACGGTGCGTCTTATCGGGGAGTCTGTCCGCTATCGACCCGGGGTACCTCGGCAATGATCGAGGAAGCGGCCAGGGTTGTCGACGTGCGGGACAACGTTGTCTGGGTGGAAACACAGCGACGCAGCACCTGCGAACGTTGTTCGGTTGCCAAGGGGTGCGGCACGGCGGTACTGGCGAAGGTGATGGGTAGAAAACGCTCGGTAATACGCGCGGTCAATAACGCCGACGCCTGCATCGGCGATGACGTGATACTCGGGCTGAGCGAGAGTGCGTTAATTCGCGGCTCACTCGCGGTATATGGCGCCCCGCTGGCGTCCATGTTTTT
Organism: Gammaproteobacteria bacterium; assembly: GCA_006218035.1. Lineage (GTDB taxonomy): Bacteria > Pseudomonadota > Gammaproteobacteria > VBWC01 > VBWC01 > VBWC01. The sequence continues at coordinate 365,348 of VBWC01000003.1, read as the reverse complement.
GTTTGCATTGCTGGGGGAGTGGGTGAACAATCACCTGCTGTTATTGTCCCATGACATGGCGAGCATCGTATTCGGTATGGCCGGTTTGGTTGCCGGATTATTCTGGTTACGTTGGTTCGGCGACAAGATCAGGGAAGATATCCGGTTTCAGCCGGTTATTCTGCGCCGTATCGAAACTAACGGCGCGGCTACGCGTGCGTTGTTTTAGTTCCGGAAGCATTCTTCAGTCTGCGGAATAATTCGTACAGGAGTTGATATGAGGCATATACAGATTGCCAGAACGTGCTTGTTTTGGTTGGGTTGGACTTTTGCATTTGCTGCGACAGCGGCCGACAGCAGGCTGCCGGACTTTACCGACCTTGTCGAAACGTACAAGCCTGCTGTAGTCAATATTAGTACTACACAGAAAATTTCGGCCACCGGGCCGAGATTTCCTCATGGGCGCATGCCGGATCTTCCGAAAGATAGCCCGTTTAATGATTTCTTCGAGCGATTCTTTGGCGGCGAGGGTGAGGGTGGTACTGAGGAGTATGACGCACGTTCGCTGGGCTCGGGCTTCATCATCGACAAGGAAGGCCATGTATTGACGAACTATCACGTCATCAAGGATGCTGACGAGATCATCGTACGCTTGAGTGACCGGCGTGAGTTTGTGGCCGAGCTGATTGGCGGTGACAAGCGCAGTGATATCGCTGTCTTGAAGATCAAGGCCGACAATCTGCCCGTCGTGAAATTCGGTGATCCATCCAAGTTGCGCGTGGGAGCATGGGTGCTCGCCATTGGTTCGCCGTTCGGTTTCGATCACTCGGTTACCGCCGGGATTGTTAGCGCGAAAGGCCGCAGCCTGCCGTCCGAAAACTATGTGCCATTTATCCAGACGGATGTCGCGATTAATCCCGGAAACTCCGGCGGACCGCTATTTAATCTCGACGGCGAGGTCATAGGGATCAACTCCCAGATATACAGCCGCACCGGTGGCTTCATGGGGCTGTCGTTTGCCATTCCCATTGACATTGCGCTCGACGTGTCACAGCAATTGCAATCAAAAGGTCTGGTAACGCGCGGCTGGCTCGGCATCCTGATACAGGATGTGACCCGCGAACTTGCCGAGTCCTTCAAGATGGACAAGCCGGTTGGGGCGTTGGTTGCGCGGGTGCTTCCCGACGGTCCGGCCGAATCCGCGGGATTCAAGGTCGGTGACATCATCATAGCGTTCGATGGTCGCGAAGTGCCTAATTCTGCTGCGTTGCCGCCGATCGTCGGCCAATCCAGCACCGGCGCAAAAGTCACGGTGAAAATCATTCGTGACGGCAAACCTGCCACGCTGATGGTAAAAATTGGCGAGCTGCCTGAAGATGATCAGCTAGCGCTTGCCGAAGGCGGTAAAGGATTGTCGATTAGCGAGCTCGCCGTCGTGGTATCTGAACTGAGCGCGGAGCAACGCGAGAATAACGGTATCGATGCCGGAAAAGGCGTGCTAATCGAGGAAATCAAGCCGGGCGCCGGGCAGAAGGCGGGCTTGCGGCGCGGCGATGTGATACTGCGCGTAGATAACGTGGACGTCACGAACATTAACCAGTTGAAGGACATCGTCGGCCGGATACCCGTGGATAAATCGGTGCCGATTCTGGTGCAGCGCGGCTCGGGACCGATATTCCTCGCGCTCAAAATTCCGAAGTAGCTCTCCGCTTTGCGGCCCAGCTGTCTCCGGTGACCCGACGTTCAGTCCGGTTGCCGGAGCCGGTAACGGGTCTTGCGCGTTTTGTCGAAAGAATCCGCCGCCGCAGCGCGATATGGTAGACTGCGCCGTTGTTTTTCACGCTCTTTCAAACTGATGGATCATATTCGCAATTTTTCGATCATCGCCCATATCGATCATGGCAAATCGACGCTCGCCGACCGGCTTATCCAGCGCTGTGGGGGCCTGAGCGAGCGCGAAATGGGATCCCAGGTTCTTGATTCGATGGATCTGGAGCGGGAGCGGGGTATTACCATAAAAGCCCAGAGCGTCTCACTGAACTATCATGCGAGAGATAATCGCACCTATCTTTTGAACTTCATCGACACACCGGGGCACGTCGATTTTGCGTATGAAGTGTCACGCTCGCTTGCGGCATGCGAGGGTGCGTTGCTGGTAGTGGACGCTGCGCAGGGCGTCGAGGCCCAAACCGTCGCCAATTGTTACATGGCGGTTGATCTCGGTCTGAAAGTCGTACCGGTCATTAACAAGATCGATTTACCAGCGGCGGAGCCGAGCCGCGTGAAGCAGGAAATAGAGGATATTATCGGGATCGAGGCGCAGGACGCGATCATGATTAGCGCCAAAACAGGCGTCGGGATCGACGACTTGCTTGAAGATCTGGTAATGCGTATCCCGCCGCCTCAGGGCAAGTCCGAGAATCCGCTCCAGGCCTTGATTATAGATTCCTGGTTCGATAATTACCTCGGCGTGGTATCGCTCGTACGTGTCAAGGAAGGCCGGCTGGTACCGAAACAGCGCATCAAGATCATGTCGACCGGGCGAATCGAGCAACTCGACCGCGTGGGCATATTCACGCCCAAGGCGCGCGATACGGACGGGCTTGGCGCCGGCGAGGTTGGGTATGTGATTGCCGGAATCAAGGACATCGACGCAGCCCCTGTCGGTGACACGATCACCACGGCGGAACGTCCCGCGGCACACGCATTGCCGGGGTTCAAAACGATTCAGCCGCAGGTGTTTGCCGGACTGTTTCCGACGAGTGCCGACGAGTACGAGTCGTTGCGGGACGCATTGTCCAAGCTGCGATTGAACGATGCAGCGCTGTTTTATGAACCGGAAACCTCCCAGGCGCTTGGCTTCGGCTTTCGGTGTGGTTTTCTGGGGCTGCTGCACATGGATATCGTTCAAGAGCGGCTTGAGCGGGAATATAATCTGGATTTGATTACGACTGCACCCACGGTCGTTTTTGAAGTCGTGACGGTATCCGGGGACATTCTTCATATCGAGAACCCCGCGAAGCTGCCCGAGCCGGGAAAAATCGCCGAGATGCGTGAGCCGATAATTATGGCGAACATTTTCGTGCCGCAGCAATATCTCGGCGCCGTCATCGGTCTCTGCGAGGAAAAGCGCGGTAAGCAGATGAAGTTAATTGCGGCGGGGAAGCAGATCGCGTTGAGCTATGAGTTGCCGATGAATGAGGTGGTGCTTGATTTTTATGACCGCCTGAAATCGATCAGTCGCGGGTATGCATCGCTGGATTATTCGTTTGCGCGGTTCCACCCGGCCGATCTCGTGAAACTCGATATACTGATTAACGGCGAAAAAGTCGATGCCTTATCGTCAATTGTCCATCGCGATCAATCTTTTTACCGTGGACGTCTGCTGGCGGAAAAAATGAAGGAATTGATTCCACGTCAGATGTTTGATATTGCAATTCAGGCGGCGATCGGTGCGCATATACTTGCACGACAATCTATCAAGGCTTTACGCAAGAACGTTACTGCCAAGTGCTATGGCGGCGATGTTTCGCGCAAGCGCAAATTGCTGGAAAAGCAAAAGGCCGGAAAAAAACGCATGAAACAGGTCGGATCCGTCGATATCCCGCAAGAAGCGTTTCTTGCGGTGCTACAGGTAGGGAAGGGCAAGTGAACGTCGATTTCGCGACCATCATGGTGATTGCGCTGGTGATAACCGGCGGTATTTGGGCTATCGATCATTGGTTATGGGCGCCAAATCGACGCGTGCAGCACGCCGGTGCCAATGGTGATGCGGCGGAGGGGCCGGTTCGGGAGCCGATGATTGTTGAGTATGCGCGATCTTTTTTCCCGGTAATTCTCATCGTTCTGCTGCTCCGTTCGTTTCTGGTTGAGCCATTCCGTATTCCGTCGGCGTCGATGATGCCGACGCTGCTCGCCGGCGATTTCATCCTGGTCAATAAGTACGTGTACGGTCTGCGACTGCCGGTGTTAAACAAGAAATTCATCGCCATAGCTACTCCCCAGCGGGGAGATACCATCGTGTTTCGCTACCCGAAAGATCCATCGATCGATTACATCAAACGAGTTGTGGGACTACCCGGGGACCGCATCACCTACGTCGACAAGACGCTCTATGTCAACGGCAGCATGGCCGCTCAGCAATTGGTCGGCACCTATACCGGCGTCGGCGTCGGCCGGTCGTATTCGGGCACGAAACTTATTTCAGAACAATTAGATAAGGTATCTCATCAGATTCTGGTCGCGAATGACCGGCGCTTGGGGGAAGGTGAGTTTCTCGTCCCGGAGGGCCACTATTTCGTGATGGGTGATAATAGAGATAATAGCAACGACAGCCGATATTGGGGTGTCGTACCCGAGGAAAACCTGGTTGGCAAGGCTTTTATGATCTGGATGAACTGGGATTCCAGCGCCGGGGGTATCACCTGGGGCAGGATTGGAAGCCGCATCGAGTAAACGAGGTAACCATGAATAATTATCCTGAATCGCAACATGGCCTGACATTTATCAGTTTGATATTTATAGTCGGATTGATCGTTTGCAGCGTGCTGCTTTTTCTGAAGCTGTACCCGCCTTATTACGGTTATTTCAAGGTGAACTCCGCGGTCAACAGCCTGAGCCATGAGAGCGGAATAGATAAACTTTCTGACAAGGAAATAAAAGACCACTTGTTGCGGCGTTTGCAAATCGACGACGTCGACGAGGTTCTCGACAAACATATCATTTTAGAAAAATCGGTTCACGGTAAAACGCTGAAGGTCGCCTACGAAATCCGTGTCCCCATCGTCGGCAATCTTGACGCGGTGGCCAGTTTCAACAAGTCCGCCGACCTGGGGGGACGTTGAAGCTGCCACGCCGCAAACTGCTCGGCAGGCTGGCGTATCAGTTTTCGAATGAATCGCTGCTCGATCAGGCCCTGACACACCGCAGCGCGGGAAGCATCAACAACGAACGTCTGGAGTTTCTCGGGGACGCGGTATTGAATCACCTCATTGCGGCCAATCTTTATGAACAGTTTCCGATTCTGGACGAAGGTGAGCTCAGCCGCCTCCGCTCGAGCCTGGTCAAGGGTGACACGCTCGCGTCCATCGCGATCGAACTGGAGCTCGGCGATTATCTGCAACTCGGGCCTGGAGAAACGAAGACCGGTGGAACGCAGCGCCGCTCGATTCTCGCCGGGGCGCTCGAGGCCATTATAGGTGCGATTTTTCTTGATGCCGGGTTCGAACAGGTGCGCACGTGCGTAAAGCGGGTTTTTGGCGAGCGTATCGCCAGCGTGGATCTCGGCGCGGCGCGGAAGGATCCAAAGACGCGTCTGCAGGAGTACCTCCAGTCGCGCGGCATGCCGTTGCCTACATATATCGTTCAAGAGGTCAGAGGACCTGCGCATGCACAGGTTTTCGCCGTGGAATGTCACGTTGAAACTCTGGAGCAGCGGTTTACAGGTACCGGTAGCAATCGACGCAAGGCAGAACAAGATGCCGCCAGCCGGGGGCTTGAGGCCCTGATACCGGATATTCGTCGGTGAGTTCAACTGACGATACATCCGTTACTCGTTGCGGTTATGCGGCGATTGTCGGTCGTCCGAATGTGGGCAAGTCGTCGCTGCTAAACAGGATTCTAGGTCAAAAAATCAGTATCACCAGCCGCAAGCCGCAGACTACCAGGCACCGTATCCTCGGGATCAAGACAAATGGAACCGACCAGGCAATATACGTCGATACGCCCGGGTTGCACAGTAACGAGAAGCGCGCGATCAACCGGTACATGAACCGCGCCGCGCTCACTACCATCAACGATGTCGATATCATTGTGGCGATGACCGCCGGCCCCACGCTGACAGCGGCAGATCGGGAGGTCATTGATCGGCTGCCACTGCGCGATATTCCGGTGATACTGGCCGTCAACAAGGTCGACACGGTATCCGATAAAAAACGATTGCTGCCGTTGATAGAGGAGCTCGCCCGACAAACCGGTTTGACGCATATTGTTCCGGTTTCGGCACGCACCGGTGAAAACGTCGAGCGGTTGGAGGCTCTCGTGAATTCGATGCTGCCACCCGGGCCGTTTCTTTTTCCGGAAGATCAGATGACGGATCGTTCCGAGCGTTTTCTGGTCGGAGAACTGGTGCGCGAAAAGCTTATGCGCCGTTTGGGCCAGGAATTGCCCTACGCGACAACCGTGGTTATCGAGGAGTTTTTCGAAAAGAATGCTATCACCCATATAACGGCCTTGATCCTCGTGGAGGGTATCAATCAGCGACGAATCGTGATTGGCGCCGAGGGTGGCTTGCTCAAGGAGATTGGCACGGACGCGCGCCTTGACATGGAGAAGATGTTGGGAAGAAAGGTATTTCTGCGTCTTTGGGTCAAGGTCAAGGAGGGTTGGGCGGACGACGAACGCAGTCTGCCATTACTCGGATATCATGACACCTGAGAGCACTGCATCAATGTTCCGGCCTGAATGCGCATCATCTGGCAGCATCGCACCATGACCAGCCGGGTAGACCTGCAAACCGCTTACGTACTGCACACCAGGCCCTATCGCGATACCAGCCTGATTGCCGATGTTTTTACTCCGCAGTTCGGCAGGCTCGCATTGATCGGCCGCGGTGCGCGCGGTACCCGTTCCCGGCTGCGGGGGATTGTTCAACCGTTCCGGCGATTGGCGGTATCATGGGCCGGTCGCAGCGAACTGCGTACACTGACCCGGGCAGAAGAGGACGGGGCGCCTTTGTGGCTGACCGGTCAAGCGCTGGTCATCGGTATCTACCTGAATGAACTGGTGCTGCGTCTGATGGAGCGTGATGACCCGCACACGGTTATTTTTGCACATTACGAAGCGACGCTGGCGGCGCTGGCGACGCAGCCGTCAACGGCGACGGATCGCGGTATCCCTCGACGGTTATATGAACGGTCATTGCGTATTTTCGAAAAGGTTCTTCTCAGGGAACTTGGATACGGCTTGATACTTGACCAAGATATCGGCACTGGTGATGCGATCGACCCGGCGGCGATGTACCGCTACGACTGCCTGCGAGGACCAAGCCTTGATGGTGGCGGTTCGAATCATAACGACGACCTGAATGTGATGCTGGTACGCGGCTCATCGTTATCATCGCTCGATGCCGGCGAGCTGAACGATCCCCAGAGCCTGCAGGACGCCAAAAGAATGCTGCGTACTGCGCTCGCCCGGCACCTTGGCGGCAGACCGCTGAATAGCCGCCGACTGTTGACGACATACCGTAACCCAAAGGAGTCGACCGTCGCGACCCATGCCGAAGCCGCTACAAGTAAAATCGACGATTGACTGTTTATTTGGACAAGACCCGTGACAAGTGAAGCGCTGCACGTGATGACCATGAAGCAAATCCTGTTGGGCGTAAATATTGATCATATCGCCACGCTGCGTCAGACGCGGGGGACACGTTATCCCGATCCGGTACAAGCGGCGATCGAGTCGGAACACGCCGGTGCCGATAGTGTCACGCTGCATTTGCGGGAAGACCGGCGCCATATTCAGGAACGCGATGTGGAGCTTTTGAAGGAAATACTGCAAACGCGGATGAACCTGGAAATGGCGGTTACCAGCAAAATGATGACGTTCGCGGAGCTTGTTCGTCCGGAAAATTGCTGCCTGGTGCCGGAACGTCGTGAGGAACTGACCACTGAAGGTGGTCTCGATGTGGCCGGGAACCGGGACGCGATACGTGATGCATGTGCCCGTCTGGCCAGCGCGGGTATCGTTGCTTCACTGTTCATCGATGCCGATTTTCACCAGATCGAGGCCGCCGCTGAAACCGCAGCGCCATTTATTGAGATACATACCGGACACTATGCCGACGCGAGAGACGAGCCGGAGCGACGCAAGCAACTCACACGGATCATCGAGTCCGTTGAATACGCGACGAACGCCGGTTTGCAGGTGAACGCCGGTCATGGTCTTCATTACCATAACGTGTCCGCCGTAGCGGCGATTCCCGGTATCAAGGAGCTTAATATCGGGCACGCCATTATTTGCCGCGCACTTTTCATCGGCATGGGTGCCGCGGTGCGTGAAATGAAGACCTTGATGACGGACGCACGGCGGACATGATATTTGGCATTGGCACCGATATAGTCCGCGTTGATCGTATTGCGGTCGCGCTTGATCGTTTCGGTGAGAAGTTTGCCAGACGTGTGCTGACGCCCGGAGAGATCGACGAGTTTATGGTCACGAAACGGCCGGCCGCTTTTCTTGCCAAGCGGTTTGCGGCCAAGGAGGCGACCGCCAAGGCGATGGGCCGGGGATTTCGCGATGGCTTGACGTTGCGCCAGATTGGTATCAGTCATGACCGTTATGGCAAACCTGGACTCGAATACTTCGGCGTCGCGCGCGGGTTGAAGGACACCTTGGGTATCGGTGAGAGTTTCGTAAGCGTAGCCGATGAGGAACAATATGCGGTGGCTTACGTCACGCTGCTGAAGCAAGCCGTCTGATTGGCAAGTAGCGCGGGATACCGCTCCCGGAATCGAGCTTGAATGTTGTGAGCGTATTTTGTTAGGATTGCGCCTCCTGGTGCGGGGTGGAGCAGTCCGGTAGCTCGTCGGGCTCATAACCCGAAGGTCGTTGGTTCGAATCCAGCCCCCGCTACCAACTTTGGTTGTCTACGCCCACCTCGCTTGCAACGATTGGCTCCGTTAAGAAATCGCGGCCGTCCTGTTCCGTGTCTGGACGGCGGAATATGGCGTTTACCACCCGGGCGGAACCGCTTGGCTGCGTAGAATCCCGAACCTGCGATCAGCATACCGGACAGTGCTGCGCTAAACTCTCCGAACCGCCGCGAGGCAATTGAGAGCATTGTATTTTTTTGTTCGACCGCTATAATAATCCGGGTTTACGGGCGGGACGTGAGGTAAGTGGGCTTTCGAAGCCCATTTTTTGTTTTCAGGTATTGGAAAATGGTTCATCAGGCGCCTGCCGATTGGCGAAATGTTATCGAGCCTGTAGTCGCTGGACTGGGTTTTGAGCTTGTGGGCGTGGAGTATCATGCCGCCGGTCGGCACAGTGTGCTGCGGATCTATATCGATACCGAGGCTGGCGTAACCGTGGACGACTGTGCGTTGGTTAGCCATCAGGTCAGTGGGGTGCTGGACGTTGAGGATCTGATGCGCGGCCAGTATACGCTGGAAGTGTCCTCGCCTGGACTGGACCGGCCGTTGTTCGGCGTAAAGGATTTTGAGAAGTATAACGGTCGCGACGTGCAGATCCGCCTGGATACACCGCTCAACGGCCGGCGTAAGTTTACGGGTCGGTTGTTGGGTGTCGGGGAAGGGATGGTGCGGGTACTTGTTGACGGAGTGGAAACGAGTTTGCCGCTGCTACATATTGAACAGGCGCGACTGGTGCCGGAAATTTGATGAAACGGACGCGGTAGCGGTAGCGTTACCGAGACCAGGGATTGGTGTTTTGGTGGCTTTATTAGGAAGCGGTTTATGAACAAAGAAATCTTGCTGGTTGTGGACTCTGTCTCGAATGAACGAGGCATAGATAAAGGTATCATCTTCGAGGCCATCGAAGCCGCGCTCGCGACCGCCACGAAGAAGCGGAATCGCGAGGATATCGAGGTGCGTGTCGCCATCAATCGCCAGAACGGTGAGTACGACACATTTCGCCGTTGGGAAGTGATCGATGATGCCGCGGAAATCGAGTTTGCCGACCGGCAGATTTTGGCATCCGATGCCACCAAGCGTGACCCATCCGTGGTGATTGGCGGCTACATAGAGGAGCCGATGGATTCCGTAGACTTTGGCCGTATTGCGGCGCAAAGCGCCAAGCAGGTCATTGTTCAGAAGGTGCGTGAAGCGGAACGCGCCCAGATTGTCGATGCCTACAAGGATCGTGTCGGAGAGCTGGTGACCGGCGTCGTCAAGCGGATCGACCGCGGCAACGTGCTGGTGTCGCTTGGGAATAACGCCGAGGGTGTGATTCTGCGCGAAGACATGATCCCGCGTGAGGCCGCTCGGGCAGGCGATCGGTTACGTGGTTACCTGAGAGAAGTTCGTTCAGAAGTGCGCGGACCGCAGCTGTTTCTGAGTCGCATCGCGCCGGAAATGGTCATCGAACTTTTCAAGCTCGAGGTGCCCGAAGTGGGCGAAGGGTTGATTGAAATAGTCGGTGCGGCACGCGATCCAGGCTCCCGGGCCAAGATTGCCGTTAAATCCAACGACACGCGTATCGATCCCGTTGGCGCCTGTGTCGGAATGCGCGGCTCGCGTGTTCAGGCGGTTTCGAACGAACTTGCCGGTGAGCGTATCGACATTATCCTATGGAACGAGAATCCGGCGCAGTTTGTGGTTAATGCCATGTCGCCGGCCGAGGTGACTTCCATCGTTGTCGATGAAGACAACCACAGTATGGACATTGCAGTGGCCGAGGATAACCTGTCGCAGGCCATCGGTCGCGGCGGTCAGAACGTTCGTCTGGCCAGCCAGCTGACGGGGTGGGAACTGAACGTCATGACCGAGACCGCCGCTCAGCAGAAAGGCGAGACCGAAGCGGAAAATCTGGTCGCGATGTTTGTCGATCAGCTCGACGTCGACGAGGAAGTTGCCACGATCCTCGTCCAGGAAGGTTTTTCGAGCCTCGAGGAAGTCGCCTACGTTCCGGTGCAGGAGATGCTGGAGATTGAGGAATTCGATGAGGCGATCGTTGAGGAGCTGCGACAGCGCGCGAAGGACGTGTTGCTGACACGTGCGATTGCCGTCGAGGAAAAACTGGCGGCGGCAGAACCCGCGGCGGATCTGCTTGAACTCGAAGGCATGGATGCGCGGCTGGCTTATATCCTGGCGGGTCGCGGTATCGTTTGCCGCGAGGATCTTGCCGAGCAGGCCGTCGACGAGCTGGCGGACATCGAGGATCTCGATCCCGACACTGCAGCGAAGCTCATTATGAAGGCCAGAGAGCCCTGGTTTGTTCAAGAGAACCAGGCCTAGCCCGACCTAGAAGGAATGCAGCGTTAAATATGGCCGATGTCACAGTAAAGCAGTTTGCCGAAGTGGTAGGTATCCCGGTTGATCGTCTCCTGGCGCAACTTGATGAAGCCGGTATCGATATCAAGAAGCCCGATGAGCCGATCAGCGAGAAGGAAAAAACGCAGCTGCTGGGCCATCTGCGCGGCCTCCATGGCACGGAGAGCGGCCAACTCAGCGGCGGCGATCCGAAGAAAGTGACGTTGAAGCGCCGGACGATCAGCGCGTTGCGACCGGCGACGGTCAAAACCGGCAGGGGCGTTGCGGCGAAAACGAAGTCGGTCAACGTCGAGGTCCGAAAAAGACGTACCTATGTAAAGCGTAGCGTCGTTCTCGCGGAAGAGGCCGAAAAAGCCGCCCAGGAAGCGCCGCCGGCGGCACACGAGCCGATAGCGCGGCCGGTAGCGGAAGCCGCCGGAACGTTGGCAATGCCACCCGTACCGGCGCCGGAACAGATCCCTGTTGCCGAGGAAACCCGCCTGGAAGCATCAAGCGCCGAAGTGGTTCCCGAACCGCCTCTGGCGACGGCACCGGCCGCAGCACCCGCGGTCGCAGCGCCGGTTGCGGCGCGGACCGAACCGGAAAAATCGACGAAAAAGAAACGCGAGGCGCGCGGCGGGGATCGTAACGAACGGAACACCAAGTACGGGCGTGAGGAGCTTCATGTGGCGGCCGACAAGGCCGGTCGAAGAAAGAAGAAGCGCTCCCCGCGGTCGATCTCCGTCACACCGACGGCAGAAACCCGGCACGGGTTTGAACGACCGACTGCCCCGGTGGTGCGGGAAGTATCCATTCCGGAAACCATTACCATCGCGGACCTTGCGGCACGCATGTCCATAAAGGCGGCGGAAGTCATAAAATTCATGATGAGCATGGGCAGTATGGTCACTATCAATCAGGTAGTTGACCAGGATACGGCGATGGCTCTCGTCGAGGAGATGGGGCATATTCCCAAGCGCATGCAGGAAAATCTGCTTGAAGAATCCCTGGTACAGCAGGAGCAGGTTGAACGCGAGGTGTTGCCCCGCGCGCCGGTGGTCACCATCATGGGACACGTCGATCACGGCAAGACATCGCTGCTCGATTTCATCCGTCGCAGCCGCGTAGCGGCAGGCGAAGCGGGAGGGATCACACAACATATTGGCGCCTATCAGGTGGATACCCGCAAGGGCAGCGTCACGTTCCTGGATACCCCGGGTCACGCGGCATTTACCGCGATGCGTGCGCGTGGCGCCAAGTTGACGGACATCGTGGTGCTGGTGGTTGCCGCTGACGACGGGGTGATGCCTCAAACCGTGGAAGCGGTGCAGCATGCCAAGGCGGCGGGGGTCCCGTTACTGGTCGCGATCAACAAGATAGACAAGCATCAGGCGGACCCGGAGAAGGTGAAACAGGGGTTATCCCAGCATGGCGTGATTCCCGATGCATGGGGCGGCGACACGATGTTTGTCAACGTATCCGCGCACACCGGTCAGGGCGTCGACGAACTGCTGGAGGCGATTGCGCTGCAGGCCGAGGTCATGGAGCTCACCGCACCTGCGGAAGGCCGCGCCAGCGGTGTTGTCATCGAATCGAGCCTCGACAAGGGACGGGGTCCGGTCGCGACATTGCTAGTGCAGTCCGGCACCTTAAAGATCGGTGATATGCTGCTGGCTGGTCAGGAATTCGGTCGCGTTCGGGCGATGTTTAACGCGGCCGGTGAAGCCATTAAATCGGCAGGCCCATCGGCGCCGGTCGCCATTCTGGGACTCTCGGGTGTGCCGAACGCAGGCGACGATGTGATCGGGGTTGAAGATGAACGTAAGGCCCGTGAGATCGCGTTGTTCCGCCAGGGCAAGTACCGCGACGTCAAATTAGCCCGTCAGCAGGCGACAAAACTGGAGGACGTGTTCTCGCAGCTCGAGAAAGACAAGGTCAACACCCTCAATCTGGTGGTCAAGGCGGACGTGCAAGGATCGATCGAGGCACTCCGGGAATCGTTGACCGGCTTGTCGACCGACGAGGTGATCGTCAAAGTGATATCGAGCGGCGTCGGCGGTATCAACGAATCGGATATTAATCTGGGAATCGCCTCCAATGCCGCCCTTATCGGCTTTAACGTACGCGCCGATAGTGCCGCCAAGCGGCTGGCTGAAGACGCCAAGGTGAAGATTCATTACTACGGCGTTATTTATGATGTTGTTGATGAGGTTAAAAAAGCCGTTTCGGGAATGCTGGCGCCGGAAATCAGGGAGCAGATCGTCGGTCTGGCCGAAGTACGTGACGTATTTAAATCGCCGAAATTCGGGGCGATTGCCGGATGTATGGTCATCGACGGTTTCGTTAAGCGTAACCTGCCGATTCGCGTATTGCGGGACAATATTGTGATTTACGAGGGCGAGCTCGAATCTTTGCGGCGCTTCAAGGACGATGTCGGCGAGGTCAAAAACGGCATGGAGTGCGGTATCGGCGTGAAGAACTACAACGATGTCCGTGCCGGTGACCAGATCGAGGTCTACGAAAAAGTTACCGTAGCCAGAACGCTTTAGGCATACGAGGGTGGTTCACGACGATGCCGAGAGAATTCAACCGCACCGAACGGGTGGCGGAGCAGCTTAAACGCGATCTTGCGGTACTGATCCGGGACGAGGTTAAAGATCCGCGGGTTGGCATGGTAACGGTCGCGGCCGTCGAGATATCCCGGGACTTTTCGCATGCCAAGGTCTATATCACCGTGCTTGGCGATACCGGAATCCCGGAGGAATCCGTCACCATATTGAACCGGGCCGGCGGCTATTTGCGCGGCCGGCTGGGCAAACTGCTGGCGATGCGCACGATACCGGCACTGCACTTCCTCTACGATGTGTCGCAGACACGTGGCGCAGACCTCAGTGCGCTGATCGATTCCGCGGTGCGTAAGGACCGTGAGCAGCACGAGGCCGTTGCCATCGCTGACAAATCCCAGGAATCGGAATGACCACGGCGCGGCGCAACGCGCAGCGGGCCGTTCACGGTATTGTGCTGCTCGACAAACCCGCGGGAATAACGTCGAACGGCGCGTTGCAGCAAGTCAAACGCATTTATCAGGCATGCAAGGCCGGTCATACCGGCAGCCTCGATCCACTGGCGAGCGGTTTGTTACCGATCTGTTTGGGTGAGGCAACTAAAATATCCGGTTTTTTACTCGACGCTGACAAATATTACCGTGTCAGTATCGCGCTTGGCGTAACGACCGACACCGCGGATGCCGATGGCGCTATCGTCGAAACCAGACCTGTTCCGGCGCTGGTCGAGGACGAGCTCCGTGCGCAGTTGAACCGGTTTGTCGGTCGTATCCAGCAGGTGCCGCCGATGTATTCGGCCATCAAGCGACAAGGCCAGCCGCTCTACCGGCTGGCCCGGCAAGGGTTGCAGGTAGAACGGGCGCCACGCGAGGTCGACATCCTTCGTCTGGTGCTGAGACACGTGGCAACGCCGCTGATAGAGCTGGACGTACATTGTTCGAAAGGGACCTATATTCGCACGCTTGCCGAGGATATCGGGGCGGCGCTCGGGTGCGGCGCTCATGTCAAAACACTCCGGCGACTGAAGGTCGGCCCGTTTGCGGAGGGTGGATTGATAACGCTTCAAGAACTCAGGGATCTGGGTGCGGAAGGCGGTGCCGACGCGCTGGACGCCCGGCTGCTACCAATGGAAACCGCAGTAAACCATTGGCCGGACGTGCGCCTCCCGGACGATGTCGCCTTTATCCTGAAACGCGGCCAGCCGGTGCTGGTGCCTCATGCGCCGACTCAGGGGTGGGTGCGTCTGTTTGGTCTGAATTCGGACTTCCTGGGCGTCGGTCATATTCTCGATGACGGACGTGTTGCCCCGAAACGGCTGGTCAACTACTGATAGGCGGAGTTTTTCTTGTCAGAACAGTGGGCAAACAGGTAAAATCGCGGCCTTGTCAACGGTACAGTTTATAAAGATCGAAGAGAGTTATGCCACTACAAATTGAACAGAAGTCAAAAGTCATCAACGACTATCAGCGCGCACCTAACGACACCGGCTCGCCGGAAGTCCAGGTCGCATTATTGACGGCACAGATCGAGCAGTTGACGGATCATTTCAAGGCTCATACCAAGGATCATCACTCCCGTCAGGGACTGTTGAAAATGGTCAACAGCCGCAGGAAATTACTCGACTATCTGAAACAGTACGATCTCGAACGTTACAGAACGCTGATTTCCCGCTTAGGGTTACGTAAATAGCGCGGGCAGGTGTCGATGATCGCAACCGGGTTTTCGTTCGCGATCATGATTACCGCGACACCTGTTTCTACAAGAACGAAAAAATTGGTGCCCCGTTCCCGGAGTGAAGAGCCTGCGGGACGTAACTGCTATTACAAGGGAACTTAACGTGAATCCATTCAAGAAAGTCATTCAATACGGGAATCAGCGGCTGACGCTGGAGACCGGCGAGATCGCCAGGCAGGCAGATGCAGCGGTCATGGCATCGCTTGGCGACACCATGGTGCTGGTCAGCGCCGTGGGCAAGAAGGACGCAGTACCGGGTCAGGATTTCTTTCCGCTGACCGTCAATTACCAGGAGCGCACCTACTCGGCCGGCAAGATTCCCGGGGGCTTCTTCAAGCGCGAAGGGCGCCCCTCCGAGAAGGAAACATTGACGTCACGCCTGATTGACCGTCCCCTGCGGCCCCTGTTCCCGAAGGGGTTTACCAATGAAGTGCAGATTATTGCCACGGTGGTATCGATCGATCCGGAAATCGATCCGGATATCCCGGCGATCATCGGTGCATCCGCGGCGCTCGCTATTTCCGGACTTCCGTTCAGTGGACCGATCGGCGCGGCGCGGGTCGGTTATCGTGACGGACAGTATCTGTTAAACCCGACTGCCAGCGAACTGGCGGGTTCTGCGCTCGATCTCGTCGTCGCAGGGACCGAGGGCGCGGTGTTAATGGTCGAATCGGAGGCCAAGGAGCTTGCCGAAGACGTGATGCTCGGCGCCGTGTTGTTCGGCCACGATCAGATGCAGCAGGTCATCGTGGCGATCAGGGAAATGGTTGCAGCGGTTGGCAAGACGCCATGGAAATTGCAGGCACCGGAGTCCGACGCTGCGCTGAAACATGCTGTGGCGGCTGCCGTTGGCGAGTCATTGAACGAGGCCTATCGGATTGCCGAAAAGCAGACGCGCGTGGAAAAACTGGCGGAAATTCGCGCGAATGTTACCGCGAGTTTGACGGCTGGCGATCAAACCGCGTGGAACAAGGAAGCGGTGCGTAACGCCATCGCGTCCATGGAAAAGAAGCTCGTGCGCGGCCGTATTCTGGCGGGCGAAAAACGTATCGACGGTCGGGATACGCGTGCAGTACGGCCAATTACGGTCAAAACCGGAACGCTGCCGCGTACCCACGGGTCCGCGCTGTTTACCCGCGGCGAGACGCAGGCGCTGGTTGTCACGACGCTGGGCACCGGCCGTGACGCGCAGATCATCGACGCGATCGAAGGCGAGTACAAGCAACCATTCATGTTCCACTATAATTTCCCTCCTTACAGCGTTGGCGAGACAGGGTTCGTCGGCAGCCCGAAGCGCCGCGAGATCGGTCACGGCCGATTGGCAAAACGCGGCATTCTGGCGGTGATGCCGGACATGGAGAATTACCCTTACGTTGTCAGGGTCGTGTCCGAGATCACTGAATCCAACGGCTCCAGTTCGATGGCCTCGGTGTGTGGCGCGAGCCTGTCGTTGATGGACGCCGGCGTGCCAATCAAGGCACCGGTGGCCGGGATCGCGATGGGCCTGATCAAGGAACAGGACCGCTTTACCGTGTTGAGCGATATTCTCGGTGACGAGGACCATCTCGGCGACATGGACTTCAAGGTAGCGGGGACCGCAAACGGCGTAACCGCGCTGCAGATGGACATCAAGATTGACGGCATCACGCGCGAAATCATGGAGAAGGCGCTGGCCCAGGCGAAGGAAGGGCGGCTGCATATCCTCGGCGAAATGAACAAGGTCATCTCCGAACCGCGTAGCGAGCTGTCCAATTACGCGCCGCGTATTCTGACGATAAAGATTCATCCCGACAAGATCCGCGATGTGATCGGCAAGGGAGGCGCGACGATCCGTGCGCTGACCGAAGAGACCGGTACGACTATCGATATCACCGATGACGGCACCGTCAAGATCGCATCGGTGGACAATGCCGCTGCGCAGGCAGCACTGGAGCGCATTGAACAGATCACGGCCGACGTCGAGGTCGGCAAGATATATGAAGGCAAGGTCGCAAAGCTGATGGATTTTGGCGCATTCGTCAATATTCTTCCCGGCAAGGACGGCCTGGTACATATCTCCCAGATATCGAACGAGCGGGTAGAGAACGTCAGCGACAAGCTTCAGGAAGGTGATCGCGTCAAGGTCAAGGTGCTCGAGATCGACAAGCAAGGGCGGATACGCCTTAGCATGAAGGCTGTCGAGGCACATTAGCGATTCCTTCCATATGGAAAAAAGGGGCCTTGTGGCCCCTTTTTTATTGCCGCGAAAATAACGATTCCGGCATGCGTGTCGATATAGTGATAGCCCGCGTTTACTCCGGTAGGTCAGAAGTGAAATTAACAATCAAGACATTAGGTTACGAAGGTTATCAGAGACAATTATGGCTACCGGCGGTAAAAATGACGTTCCTCGCTGTGCCAGGATGGGCAAGGTAGAGGCCCTGTTGGTCGGAGCCGGTCGCGGCGGAGTCGCGATTTTACACGTATTCCGCCATTACGATTGGCTGTGGTTGAAAGCGGTCATCGACATCGACAAGAACGCGGTCGGCATGAAACTCGCCGAGAGTATGGAGATCCCGACGTACTCAAATGCCGCGGAGGTGGTGCCCGACTTCGACGGTGACCTGATTATCGACGTCACCGGCGATCCGGCATTGGCGCCGGCGCTACTGGCAATGCGCAGCAATAAATCCATCGACATCATTTCAGGAAAAGCAGCGAAACTTCTCTACGATCTGGTACGTGACCAGATACATCATCAGGATCGTATTCAGCAGAAGGTAATGCAACTTGAATTGTTCCGGGCGATGCTGGATATTTCCAAGCAGCTTGAATCGACCAGCGAGCAAAGCACGTTGCTCGATCACGGTGTACAAAGTTCTGCCCAGTTGATCGTCGCACACAAGGCGCTCGCAGTTGATTGCGCGGCGTTAGACGCCAATATTGTCGGCGGCATAGGTTTTGATAAGTTGCCGAAACATATTGATCGCGAAGTTCTCGATCGCATGATCGATAGAGTAAAAAAGCGCGCCGGACTTACCTGTGTCGAGATTCCGGAAAAACTGGAGCTGTCCGGTATCGAAGGTGGCTTCGAACTCGCGGTGCCGATCTATATCGACGGTGTACTCTGTTATCTGATGCTATTCCAGATTCCGCTGCCCGTCACTCAGGCGACACGCGAGATGCTGGAAACGCTTGTGTCTCATCTCGAGCTGGCACTGGTAGCGCACCGGCGCTTCAAAAGTCTCGAAGAGATGGCGTACCGCGACCCGTTGACCGGGCTCTATAACCGTCGTTACTTCGACGAACGGCTGGAAGAGGAACTCGAACGTTCACGCCGCCTTGGATCCAACGAACTGGCATTGATGTTCATGGACCTTGATCATTTCAAGGAACTGAACGATACGCTCGGCCATGCCGTTGGCGACAAAGCGCTAAAAATCATCGCTACCGCCATTCACGAGCGGTTTCGGCCGTATGACATACTCGCGCGATACGGTGGCGACGAGTTTGTTGCAATACTGCCGGGTGTCAACGACAAAACCTTGCAGGTAATATGTAACCGTGTGCTAGCGGCGTTTGATCAACAGGAAAACGAGACTCTCGCGAAATTGATGGACGGCGAAAAACTCGGCTTGTCGATTGGCGCGTGTCTGGTCCGCAGTGGCTCGAAACTCTGTGCCGCCGACGTGCTGAAGCAGACGGACGAGGCCCTGTACCGCGCCAAACAAGCAGGCCGCGGAACAGTCGAGATCGTCTCAATAGGACTAAACAAGCAGCGATAACCCCGGGTAGATATCCAAGGTAAGTCGTTGGCAACAACGCGGCGCCAGGGTTGTTCTTCATGAACGAAAGACAAAATACACCGCGCCCAACAGACATAATCCCGCCCATAGATAATCAAGCTTGACCGGCTGTTGCATGTAGTAAATTGCGAACGGCACGAAAACCAATAATGTAATTACTTCCTGCAAGATCTTGAGCTGAGACAGCGATAACTCCGTGTACCCGATTCGATTTGCCGGAACCTGGAACATATATTCAAACAACGCGACGCCCCAACTGACGAACGCGGCGATATACCACGCCCGGTCATTCAGGTTCTTAAGGTGTGCATACCAGGCGAACGTCATGAAGATATTCGACAAGATCAGCAGCAGAGTGGTCTGAAAAATGACCGGCATGCGCACAGTATCCGTTACCGTTTCAGGCCTTGCCCTGCAACTGCGCAAGTATCGCTTCGTTTTCCAGCGTCGAGGTGTCCTGCGTAATTGGTTCCCCGCGTGCGATGGACCTCAACAGGCGACGCATGATCTTTCCGGAGCGCGTTTTCGGCAGGTTATCCGCGTAGCGGATATCACTCGGCTTGGCTATCGCGCCGATTTGATCGGCGACCCAATTGCGTAATTCATTGGTGATTTTGTCATCAGTGCCTCCCGGCGGGCGTTCGCCACGCAACACGACAAAAGCGAAAATCGCCTCTCCCTTGATCTCATCGGGTCGTCCGACAACAGCGGCTTCGGCAACCTTGGGATGGGCGACGAGCGCCGACTCCACCTCCATCGTACCGAGGCGATGCCCCGCCACATTGAGCACGTCATCAATGCGTCCCATGATCCAGAAATAGCCATCGGCGTCGCGGCGCGCACTGTCACCGGCGAGATAATACTTGTTCCTGAACCGCTTCCAGTAGGTCTCGACGTAACGATCGTCGTCGCCCCAGATCGTTCTCAGCATCGACGGCCACGGCCTTTTAACGACCAGATAGCCGCCCTGATCGGGTTTCGTAATCGTGTTACCTTGCTCGTTCACGACATCCGCCGCTATGCCCGGTAACGGTCGGGTGCACGAACCGGGTTTTGTCGGCACCGCACCGGGAACCGGCGCAATCATGATGGCTCCCGTCTCGGTCTGCCACCAGGTATCGACGATCGGACAACGTTCACGGCCGATGGTCTTGTGGTACCACATCCAGGCCTCCGGATTGATCGGTTCGCCGACTGTGCCTAACAGGCGGATGGATGAAAGATCATATTTTCCGGGCCAGCTATCACCGAATTTCATCAGCGCGCGGATCGCGGTCGGCGCTGTGTAGAAAATCGTCACCTTGTGACGCTCACAAACGCTCCAGAAGCGTCCCGCATCGGGAACGGTGGGCGCTCCTTCATACATGACAATCGTCGCACCATTGGCCAGTGGTCCATAGGCGACATATGAATGACCGGTAATCCAGCCCACGTCAGCCGTGCACCAGAATACATCGCTGTCCCGGATGTCGAAGACCCACTGCGTGGTCACGATCGTACCCAGCAGATAGCCGGCGCTGGAATGCTGGATGCCCTTGGGTTTGCCGGTGGAACCGGACGTATACAGTATGAACAACGGGTGCTCGGCGTCAACCGCAACCGCGTCACAGCTGTCAGCGTGGTTCGCGACCGCCTCCGACCACCAGATATCGCGACCGGATTTCATGGCGATGTCCTGACCGGTCCGTTTCAGCACGATGACGGTGGTTACAGATTTACCACCAGCCTTTAACGCCTTGTCGCAGGCTTCCTTCAACCCGATAATCTTGCCGCCACGCTGCCCGCCGTCCGCCGTGATAACTACCTTGGCACCGGCATCCTCGATGCGATCCTTCAGTGCTTCCGCGGAGAAACCGCCGAATACTACCGAATGTATTGCGCCGATCCGGGCGCAGGCCTGCATCGCGACAACGGCTTCCGGCACCATCGGCATGTATATGACGACCCGGTCGCCCAGCGCAACGCCTTGCGCTTTCAACGCATTGGCAAAACAACCGACTTCGCGATGCAGCTCGCGATAAGACAGGGTGCGCGTGTCACCTTTTTCGCCTTCGAAGATGATCGCTGGTTTGTCGGCACGTTTCTCCAGATGGCGGTCGAGGCAGTTGTAGGAGACGTTGAGGCGCCCGTCGTAAAACCAACGAAAATGCGGCGCCTTAGAAGAATCAAGAATCTTCGAAAACGGCTTTGTCCACGTCATTTCACTGCGAGCCAAAGCCGCCCAAAAGCCTTCGTAGTCCGCGGCTGCGTGGCTATGGAGGGCATCGAGCACGGATGCCGAGGGTACACGGGCAATATCACTAAACGAGGCCGAAGGGGGAAATAGCCGGTGTTCCTGAAGAATCGAGTCTATACCGTCGTTACCCATATTCCCTCCGACGCTATCCGTGTAAATTAAGGGTACATGAAAACGTCATGTTAACAAATGCGGGACTCACGTAGCGGATACTGTGCCCGCGACAAGCGCCGGGCTTGAGGAATCCCGGCGAGCGTAACATGAACGAATTCCAGTCGACGACTGGCCGGACAAGGAAGGGACGACTGAAGACAGGATCCCGGCGTCAGCCGCTCAAATGCTTTTCGCGAATCTCATCGAGCGTTTTGCAGTCGATACACTGCATTGCAGTGGGTCTGGCTTCCAGCCGGCGAATACCGATTTCAACCCCGCACACTTCGCAATAGCCGTAATCTCCGGCGCCCAGATTCCCCAGCGATTCGTCAATCTTTTTGATCAACTTCCGTTCACGATCCCGGGTACGGAGCTCCAGCGTAAAATCAGATTCCTGGGTTGCACGGTCGTTAGGGTCGGGGTAATTCGCGGCATCATCCTGCAAATGGTGCATGGTGCGATCAACTTCGCGCATTAGTTCCATTTTCCAATCCATCAGGATCGCGCGGAAATGTTGGCGTTGTACCTTGTTCATGTACTCTTCACCCTTTTTCATCTTGTAGGGGGTGAAGCCGGTAAACTCGTGCGTGGAACCGCTTGGGACCGCTGCGGGTTTCGCCGGCGCGGCTGTAGCCGTTTTTGCCGCCACCGTGCGAGGTTTCGCGGCAGGCTTCTTGACGGGTTCCTGCTTCGCAGCCGTTATCCTGGCGCGTGTCTTCGCCGGCGCGGCGGCGGACTTCGTCTTCGTCTTTGCCGCGGGAGCCGCCTTCTTCGCCTTCGGAGCCGACACCGCTTTTTTCGTTGCCTTTGACATGAGTTGTTCTCTGTTTCCCTGCCGTCCCAGCCTGTTGCTAACCGGCGGATAAGCGAAAAGGGCGCATTATGCCAGAAAGGAAATACCCACGCAATTCAACTAAAATACACCGGCCAACAGAGAGTTAACGGCAGTATCGCATCGACGGCACGCACTCTTCCTGACCTCAGACGCGCCGTATATAACCAAACTTATTTTAGGGGAGCGACATCAGCTCATGGCGGAGTTGCAGGCACTGATCTTCGACGTCGACGGCACGCTGGCCGAAACAGAGCGGGACGGACATCGCGTATCGTTCAACCTCGCGTTTGGCGAGGCGAGACTGGATTGGGACTGGTCAATCGAAAGATACGGGGAACTATTGGCGATTACGGGTGGTAAGGAGCGTATTCGCCATTACATAGACCGTTACCGTCCGGAGTTCCAGATACCCGGTGACGCTGCCGCCTATATCACCGATCTGCACCGGCGCAAGACCGCGCACTACACCAGGATGGTGGAAAAAGGCGCCGTCTCTTTGCGGCCGGGGATAGCGCGGCTGCTGGCTCAGGCAAGGCAGCGGAATCTTCGTCTCGCGATCGCGACGACAACCTCGCCGGATAACGTGATCGCGTTGCTGACGTACGTCCTGGGGGCGGACAGCAGCGCATGGTTCGATGTTATCGCGGCCGGGGACATCGTTCCGGCGAAAAAGCCTGCACCCGATATCTACCGCTATGCGCTACGCGAACTTAACCTGCCGGCCGCGGCGTGCCTGGCGCTGGAGGATTCCGCGAACGGCCTGATATCCGCACGCGGAGCGGGAATAGGTACCGTCATTACAATGAGCAGTTATACGCGCAAGGAACGTTTCGAAGGGGCGTTATTGGTCGTCGATAGCCTGGGAGAGCCAGCGGCGCCCGCGTTGGTGACTGGCGGCGATGCTGTTGCCGTGGTCGCGGGTGACCACGCCTGTGTCGATATCGACTTATTGGCAAAACTTCATGGATTCCAGCAAACGAAGCGATGATCCCGACCGACAGTTATGCATTCGCCAATCAGTTACTGGAGGAAGCGGGCGTCGCCATTACGCCGGGGAAAGATTTCGGCTGCCATAACGTGGCGACACACGTCTGGTTTGCCGATACCACGTCGGTCGCGAACCTGCTCGAAGGCATGCAGCGCATTCGAAATTTTGTGTGAATCATCCGGTCCAACCGCTGTATAATCGTGCCCGTATCACCAGATGTGACGTTGCCATGACCGCGTATTTCCGTGTTTTCACTGTATTTCTGCTGCTTGCCGCGTCGAGCGGCGTGGCTTCCGCACATAGCTATCCGCTGCCCGAACCGGGCATCGACGTTATCGGGAGCGTGCAGACCGTGACGGTACATGCGAACGATACGCTGTTGGATATCGCGCGCCGTTATGGCCTCGGTTTTGAGGATATCAAGCGCGCGAATCCCGAACTGGACATCTGGATCCCCGGCTCGGGTTCACCGGTGCTGCTGCCGACCCAGTACATTCTTCCTGACGGCCCGCGCGAAGGCATCGTCATCAACCTGCCGGAGATGCGCCTCTTTTATTTTCCGCCTCCTGCCAAAGGTGAGCCGGCGGAAGTGATTACGTACCCGCTGAGTATCGGCCGCCGCGAGTGGTCGACACCATTCGGCGACTCTGTGATTACCACCAAGGTGAAGGATCCGGTCTGGTTTCCACCGGAGTCCGTGCGCAAGGAACATGCGGCGGATGGCAGGCTGCTTGCGTCGCGTGTCGAACCAGGCCCGGACAATCCGCTGGGGAAATACGCATTGGGTTTGAACCTGCCCGGATACTACATACACGGGACCAATCGGCCCTATGGCATCGGTCTGCGCGTGACACACGGGTGTTTGCGTTTATACCCGGAAGACATCGAGACCTTGTTTAATACGGTCCCGGTTGGTACTCGGGTACGTCTGGTCAACCAGCCATACAAGGCCGGTTGGCGGGATGGTACGTTGTATCTGGAGGTTCACGACCCGCTGGAGGAGACCACGGCGGAGAATGAAAAGAACCATTCTGGCGCGGTCAGCGCGATCGTGATGGCAACGCGTGATCGCACGTCACCAATAGTATGGGAGAGGGTTCAGGCGGTTATTACCCGCGCTTCCGGAATGCCGGTCCCTATTTCCGCAGATCACCTCGAAGCCGAAGCAATCGCGTCATCGATGCGTCGAACCGACGCCAACAGCCTTCCCAACGAATAACCTGCTTCCGCACGGAACATAGCTGCTGGCGTGATTCGCCGTATACAACACGGATAGCCGTGTTATTTCCTCATCGACTTCTCAAACATGCGATTCAGACGTTCCGTGTTGGCGGTGCAGCACGCCTGGGCATCGCTCGCCGCGCTCTTCGCGCCGTTGGCCGCAGTCGACGCACTGTTGGCAGCGCTCATTGCCTGGTCCGCTTTCGAAGAAGCAGAGTTAGCGGTCGATTGAGCCTGTTTTGCAGTGTCCAGCGCCTCGGTGGCCGTCTTCTGTGCATCCTTCACCATCTTCTCAAGGTTCGCGGTACTGGCGCAACCAATAGCGAATACGGCAGCAAAAGATACAGCAGCTATCGCCGGTACTTGTCTCGCAATTTTTTTCATTGTTACTCTTCCTGACTATAGTTGTTAATAAAGCGCTGCCGGGAAATTTCGGCAGCAGGTGCATAGCTTAAACGCTTTCAGGGTAATTCTAAAGTAGAGAAACGCACCGCCGGGTTGCGCGACGTTCCCAACTTATTGACAACTCGCCGCGGCGGCCCGATGGGCGATGACTAGCGGATCACCACCCGGGTTCCGGGTTTAATCCAGGCGGCGAGCTGTTTGATCTGCTGGTCGGTCAACGCGACGCAACCCTGCGTCCAGTTAGTACTGGCATGGATATCGGGATCGGCCCGTCCCAGGCCATGGATGCCGATATATCCGCCCAGCCGCGTATTTTGCGGTGGCAGGCGGTGGTTATCGATAGCAAGCTGGATATCAAGATACGTTGACAGGTCGATAAGGTGTGCGCGGAATGCGCGTTCGGCGTGTTCGCGGGTCGGATAGTTCAGGCCGAAAAACAGCCGGAAATCACTTCTGTCGTTTACCCAGGCAATCTCGAACGTGCCCAGTGGGGTTTGCCCGTCGCCTTCGGCACGCGTCTCGGCGGCACCGTTGCGTCCGATAGCAACGCCGTCGAAGCGCTTCACGACACGGTCAGCGGAGTTCACCGTCAGCGTCCGGGCCCGGGTATCGACGAGAATCCATGGGTCGGCGTCCGCCCGGGCGACGCCCGTGAACAGGCAAGACGCCAGAACGACGCCCGCCATCGCGGTGATTGACTGGGCTACCTTCCGAAAAGTCACTGTTTCAATGGCTGTTCCCGACAATAGCGCAGTGTGCGCTATACCTCTATGTATCGGTCGAGTGTTGATCGGCCTGAAGCGCGTTAGCGTTCCGTCAAACGCCGTCTATCGACGCAGCTGTGCAACGTAAAGCGCCGTTGCGCCGGCGACAGCAGCCGGCATCACGACGAAGTTTACCACCGGAATCATGCTCGCGATCATGGTCGCCCCGCCAAATCCTAACGTCAGACTGCGGTGGCTCTTTACCAGGCGACGCTGTTCCGGAAACGCCATGCGCTGGTTACCAAGCGGATAATCAAAATACTCCAGTGCGAGCATCCAGCTGCCAAATATCGCCCACATAAACGGCGCAGCAGCATTGACGACCGGCACCAGAAACAGTAGCAGCAGTGGTATCGCGCGCAACAGCAAGTACGCTGCCTTGACCAGTTCACCGTGGATAGCCGGTAATACACTGGCGATCAGATCGCGAAATCCTGACGAAGACGGCGCGGACTCCCCGGTCAGGTAGCGCTCTACTGATTCTGCCAGCAGACCGTTGAACGGTGCGCCGAGCAGATTGGCGATCACTGTGAACGTGAAAAACACCACGATGCCGGCGGTAATAACGAACAGCGGCCACAGCACCCATCCCAACCATTGTAACCAGGCCGGGACTGCGGCCAGAAGACCGTCAATCAGGTGACCGAACGCCTGCCCGCCGAGCAAAACAATACCGGCGAACAACGAGGTATTGATCAGCAGCGGTACCACTACATAGCGGCGCAGGCCGGGCACGCGCAACAGGCGGTATCCTCGCAGCAGGTATCCGGCACCGATAATAAATTCACGCATCGTGTCTCCCGTTTATTGGCCTGACAACGTGTCCATTGCGAAACCGGCGCGACCGGTGCAGCCGTTACGCGCGATCAGCGCCGCGCCGTAAGCGGCTTCACTATGCCGCGCCGGGACAAAGGGAACGCCGAGCATTATGCGCCGCAGCGTCGTCCAGCGCGCGTTTTTCGACCCCGTGCCGACGCTGCGTAACGTGCGCGGAAACGGCGCGCTCAGTGCAGCGAGTTGCCGGTAGCCGGCAGACTCGATGCGCGCGATGCCCTCTAACAGGCCCTGAAAAAACAGCGCGTCATCCGCGGGGCGCGGGGTGACCCGTGCTTCGAGCGCCGGATCGGCGACCGGAAAGCGCTCACCTGTCGCCGGTAGGGGATAGTAGTCCAGGCCGGTAGGCGTCTCCGGGTGTATCTGGTCGGAAAGAGCCGCCATCCGGGCATCGCTGAAGTACTGGCGCAGCACGGCGCCGCCGCTATTCGACGCGCCGCCGACCAGCCACCTGTCACCAAACCGATGGCTGTACACGCCGTATTCCGGCGCGTATACGGGAGACTGCGCCAATATTTTGAGGACCAGCGTACTACCCAGCGAGGTGACGGCGTCGCCGATATCGACAGCCCCGGTGGCACAGAATGCGGCGACACTGTCGGTGGTACCGGCAATCACGCGTGCCTCCCGCGACAACGACAGCGCGTCGGCCACGGTCGCGTCGACCGTGGCGATGGTGTCTCCGGGGGCAACCACGTCCGGCAGCAATTGCTGCCGGATCGGCAGCGTCCGCAGCCAATCCGGCCACGCCAATTGAACCGCGTCGTAGCCCAGTTTCAGCGCGTTGTTGTAATCGCAGACGCCGTAGACACCGGCGAGGCGGCCGCCGATCCAGTCGGCCTGGTGCAACGCGTACCGCGCCCGGCCGGTGTCGCCGCGGCGCTGCAGCCACAGCAGCTTCGCGAGACTGGAGCTTGCCCCGTGGGCGCCGGACTCTGCCGGTGCGCACGACGCGATCACTGCTGCTTCGGGCTGGCTGCGGGCGTCGTTGTACATCAGCGCGCGTCCCAGCGGATTACCGCGATCATCGGCCAGCAATAGCGTGCCGGACGTCCCGTCCACAGCGATTCCGGCGATGCATGCGTCCGGGTTCTGCGAGACAAGTCCGCGGATCACCGCGCAGGTGGCCTGCCACCAGATGTCCGGGTCCTGTTCCACCTCGGGTCCGCGACGCAACGGTTCCGGGAAGGCCACGGCGCTGCGTGCGTGTTCCGTACCGGTAGCATCGATGGCGATTGCCCGACAGCCGGATGTCCCCAGATCAATGCCGACGTAGAGGTTCAATCGCCCCGTACCACGGTCCTAGGGCAGTCGCACCGGGTCTAGTGGTATCCAGGCGTCACTGCGGTGCTCGGCCGTGACGGTGGTATATATGCCGCCGCGGACGTTGAATTCCGCCGTTACCTGCACGTAGTGGGGCTCGCAGGCCGCCGCGAGGTCGTCGAGTATCCGGTTGGTAACGGCTTCGTGGAAGGCGCCCTCGTCGCGAAACGACCAGATATACTGCTTTAGCGACTTCAGCTCGACACAGCGGGCCGCGGGCACGTAGTTGATCTGGATGGTGGCGAAATCCGGCTGACCGGTCTTCGGACACAGACAGGTGAACTCCGGGATCCGGATGCGGATCGTGTAATCACGATCGGGCTCTGGATTCGGGAAGGTGTCAAGTGTTTTGGTGGGCCTGGAGGGCATGGCTGTTTCCCGTGGCTGGGTACTCGCTGGCGCGAAGAAAATCAAGTGCGAAAGGGACGCAGATTGTATACCGATATTAACCCTTGTAACCAGTGCCAGCCATTGGGTATCTTTATGCTCCATGCGTTTAACTCAAATCAAGCTCGCCGGCTTCAAGTCGTTCGTCGATCCCACCTCCATCAGCCTGCCGAGTAATCTCGTCGGCGTCGTCGGGCCTAACGGCTGCGGCAAGTCCAACGTGATCGATGCGGTGCGCTGGGTGATGGGCGAGAGTTCGGCCAAGCATCTGCGCGGCGACTCGATGGCCGATGTGATATTCAATGGCTCCAGCGACCGCAAGCCGGTCGGACAGGCGTCGATCGAACTGCTGTTCGACAACAGCGACGGCACGCTCGGCGGCCAGTACGCCGAGTACAACGAAATCTCCATAAAACGTCAGGTTACGCGCGACGGGCAATCGAGCTATTTTCTGAACGGTACGCGCTGCCGCCGCCGCGACATCAAGGACATCTTTCTCGGCACCGGCCTTGGCGCGCGCAGCTACGCAATCATCGAGCAGGGCATGATTTCCCGGTTGATCGAGGCCAAGCCCGACGAACTGCGCATTCTTCTCGAGGAAGCCGCCGGTATCTCGAAGTACAAGGAGCGCCGGCGCGAAACCGAAACCCGGTTGCGCCACACGCAGGACAATATCAACCGCCTCAACGATATACGCGATGAACTTGGCAAACGTATTGAAAGTCTGCGGCGCCAGGCCCGCCAGGCAGAGCAGTACAAGGAACTGAAGCAGCAGGAACGCGTGACCCGATCCCAGTTGCTGGCGTTACGCTGGCAGTCGCTGGACAAGGAGGTTGCGGAGCAGAGCGGCAAGATCGCCGAACAGGAAACCCTGCTGGAGAAGCAGGTGGCGGCTGTCCGGCAGATCGAGGCAGCAATCGAGGATGGCCGCGAGAAACAGGTTGAGGCCAACCTGCACTTCAACCAGGTGCAGGGAAAATTTTATGGCGTCGGGGCGGAAATCGCCCGGCTGGAGCAGGCGATCCAGCACGCGCGCGAACAGGGACGCCAGCAAAAACTGGACCTTGAGCAGACCGAGCAGGCCCGCGCTGAAGCCCTGTCCCATCTCGACAGCGACAAACAGCAGATCGAAGCGCTGACCAGCGGGCTTGCCGAAACCGAACCGGGCTATAACGCACGGCTGCTCGCCGCGGAAAGCTCCAGCGAACGGCTTGCGGAGATGGAAGCCGCGATGCATCAATGGCAGCTTGAGTGGGACAAATTCAACGAATCGGCGTCGGCACGCACGCAGGCGGTGGAAGTGCAGAAGACACGCGCCGAACATCTTGAGCAGCATCTTCTGACACTGACCGATCGGTTGCGCCGGCTCGAGGAGGAACTGGGCAGCGCCCGTTTCACCGAACTCGACGCGGAGATTTCGACACTGAACGGCCAGGTCGGTGATATCGAGCAATCGATCGACGCGCTGCGGGACGAACTCCAGGGCCTGCTCAGGGAGATGATCGACCAGCGGGAAAACAACCACCGCTGTGTTGCGCAGCTCGATCAGCGCCGTAACGAATTGCAGGGTCTGCAAAGTGAACACGCCTCGCTCGACGCGTTACAGCAGGCCGCGTTCGGTTCCCAGATCGATTCGATCAACGCGTGGCTTGAGCAGCAGGGTTTGCAGGACACCGCGCGCCTCGTGCAGCAGCTCGACGTTGGCAAGGGCTGGGAACAGGCGGTCGAAACCGTGCTCGGGCTGCACCTCAACGCCGTGTGCGTTGAAGGTCTGGACAAGGTGGCCCGTGGACTGGCGGCGCTGACCGAGGGATCGCTGGGCGCGTTTGACACAACATCGGCCCGGCCCGGCACCGACAGGGGCTCGCGGGCACCGTTGCTCGCGGATTTCATCACGGCACCGTGGCCGATGGAATCGTTGCTGGCAGGCGTTTATGCCGTTGATAGCCTTGAGGACGCGCTGTCGCTGCATCCCCGTCTCGGGGACAGTGAATCCGTCGTGACGCGCGACGGTATCTGGATCGGCGGCAACTGGCTGCGGGTGACCCGCAACGTTGATGAAAAGGCGGGCGTGCTGAGCCGCGAACAATCGTTGAAGCGGCTCAAGACCAGCCTCAATAACGTTCATGCGGCAGTTGAGGACTTGCAGGAGACGTCACGTCAAGGCAGCCAGCGCCTGAAGGAGCTGGAAGAAAAACGCGAGGCTCTGCAGGCATCCCTGAACAGTAAGGCGCATGAACGCACGAGACTGCGCGAGCAATTGAGCGCACGCCAGGCCAACTGGCAGCAATTAAAAATGCATTGCGCGAAGCTGCGCGGCGAGGTCGATGAGATCCGCGCCCGGATCAGCAGGGACGACAGTGAACTCACCGCGGGGCGCAACCGTCTGGTCGCGGAGATCGAGCAGATCGAACTCGTCGCCAACCAGCGTGACGCGCTGATCCGGCAACGGGATGACCTGCGTAGCGAGCTTGACCGGATACGCGCGCAGGCACGTGCAGACAAGGATGCCACCCACGAGCTGGGGCTGAAACTGCATACGATGCGTACCCAGCTCGACGTTACGCGCGGCAACCTCGCGCGTATGGAAAATCAGCTGGGGCACCTTGATCGTCGTCACCACGATCTGACCAACGCGCTCTGCGACGGTGAAAAGCCGGTTGAATCCTTCAGCAGAGACCTCGAGGTCCGCTTGAAGGAGCGGCTGACGGTCGAAACCGAGCTGGCCCAGGCGCGGCGCACCGTAGAAAATTGCGATGAAGAACTGCGCCAGTCAGACGACCGGCGGCACCGGACGGAACAGGAAGTCCAGCAGGTGCGCGAGCGGCTCGAGCAGTTACGCATGAGTGGCCAGGAAATTCGTGTCCGCCGGCAGACGCTGGAAGAGCAACTTGCGGAAGGCGATTTCAAACTGCCGCAGCTTATTGAGGAAATGCCTCCCGCCGCCAACGAACACGATTGGCAACAGGAGCTCGAACAATTGATGCGCAAGACGCAACGACTGGAGCCGGTCAATCTCGCGGCGATCGACGAGTTCAACCAGGAATCGGAACGCAAGAGTTATCTCGACGCGCAGCACGAGGATCTGACCAAGGCATTGACGACGCTGGAAAACGCCATCGGCAAGATTGACCGCGAGACGCGCACGCGTTTCAAGGAAACCTTCGACAAGGTCAACGAGGGATTGCAGTTGATGTTTCCGCGGCTGTTTGGCGGCGGGCGTGCCTACCTCGAATTGACGGGTGATAATCTGCTCGATACCGGTGTTACCGTGATGGCCCGGCCACCCGGCAAAAAGAACAGCACGATTCACCTGCTGTCGGGCGGTGAAAAGGCGTTGACCGCCATTGCCATGGTGTTCGCGATCTTTGAACTGAATCCGGCGCCGTTCTGCATGCTCGATGAGGTCGATGCGCCACTGGATGACAATAATGTCGTGCGGTTTTGCAGCCTGGTCGCCGAGATGTCAAAACGTATCCAGTTCGTGTTCATCACGCACAACAAGGTCACGATGGAAATGGCCCATCAATTGATCGGCGTCACGATGAGCGAGCCCGGCGTTTCGCGTCTGGTGGCCGTGGACGTCGACGAGGCAGTGGGGTGGGCGGAGGTCAGCGCAGCCGGAACCGCCTGAGACATGGACGCGTTACAGATTGCATTGCTGCTGACCGGGATCGCGACTATCGTCGGGGTCTATCTGTTCGGTTTCCGCCAGTCGGTACGCAAGCGCTCCGGCAAGCGGAGCGTGCGCGCTGGAAATGACCGCCCGGCGGCCGCCGGAGATGAGCTCATCGCGGTACCGGCCCATACTGCGCCGGTACCGACGGAGGATCTCGCGGCAATGGGCCAGATGATTGCCGGCGATATCCGCGAACACCCTGAGCGGCACCCAGTCAGCGGCGTACCGGCGCCGGACCTCTCCATGACCGATCGTCCCGCCGGCCGCCCGGCCCGGCAGAATCCGCAGGCTGCGCCGGAATTCATTCTCCAGTTGCTGGTCGTCAGTCGCGATAGCCGCAGGTTCCGCGGCCCGGACCTCGTCAACGCGATGACCAGAAGCGGATTGGTCCTCGGCGACCGGGATATTTTTCATTGCAGGATTCCAGGCGATGGTGACCAGCCCGTGTTCAGCGTTGCCAATCTGCTGGAACCGGGCAGTTTCAACATGAATTTTATCGATCATTTCGAGACACCCGGCCTGCTGTTGTTCATGACGCTGCCGGGGCCCGCCGACGGCAAGTCCGCGTTTAATCGTATGCTGACGACCGCCAGGCAACTGGCCTCGGCATTGCACGGCGATGTTCGGGACGAGACCCGCAGCGTTCTCACGCCGCAGGGCATTGAGCACCTGCAGCAACTGATCACCGAATTTCAACGCAAACGCCAGGTCGAATCCAGGCGCGCCGCGCACGCCTGATCGACACCGTTTTCGACGGTCGGCCGGGAGCGTACGATGTGCGCTCGCGGTGATGTCATCATCCTGTTTTTCTACCGTGGCGAAACCGCCGGCCAGGCCTGTGGCAAACGACATTGAGCAAGGTAGCCAAAAATATTGTAGACCGGGTCAATCAGTTGCGCCGCGAGATACGCGGGCACGATTATCGCTATTACGTGCTTGACGCCCCGACGATTCCGGACGCTGCATACGATCGGTTGATCAGCGAATTGCGGGAGTTGGAGAAGCATTATCCGGATCTGGTCACGGAGGATTCGCCGACACGGCGGGTGGGCGGCAAGCGGGCGACTGAATTCGCGGAAGTCCGGCATTCGCTGCGCATGCTATCGCTAGACAACGCGTTTTCGGCCGACGACGTAGCGGAATTCGACCGGCGCGTGCGTGACCGTCTGGGCGACCGCGAGATCGAGTATGCCGCCGAACCCAAGCTCGACGGTCTGGCGATCAGTCTGATGTACGAAAATGGGCTTCTGACCCAGGGCGCGACGCGCGGCGATGGCGAGGTCGGCGAGGACGTCACGCAAAACGCGCGGACGATACGGGCGATACCGCTACAATTGCTCGGCAAGGATTTCCCGCCGGTACTGGAAGTGCGCGGCGAGGTCTATATGACGACCGCCGGGTTTGATGAACTTAACCGGCGGCAACTGGCGGAAGACAAGAAGCCTTTTGCCAATCCGCGCAACGCGGCAGCCGGCAGTCTGCGGCAACTCGACCCCGCCGTCACCGCCGATCGCCCGCTCGGATTTTTCAGCTACGGCGTCGGCGTTGTCAGGGACGGTAACCTGCCGAACCGACACAGCGAGATACTGGTGAAGTTGCAGGCCTGGGGCGTGCCGGTGTCGCCTGAATCGGCGACGGTTCACGGCCTGAAGGGATGCCTGGATTACTTTCACAAGCTCGCAGGTCTGCGTGACGGGCTTCCCTATCAAATCGACGGCGTGGTGTACAAGGTGAATCTGGTCGCCGAGCAGGAACGCCTCGGCTTCGTGACACGCGCGCCGCGCTGGGCGGTGGCACACAAGTTCCCGGCACACGAGGAACTGACGCGGGTTACCGGTATCGACGTTCAGGTCGGCCGCACGGGCGCACTCACACCCGTAGCCAGGCTCGAGCCGGTGTTCGTCGGCGGCGTTACCGTCACCAACGCCACCCTGCATAACGAGGACGAGTTGCGGCGCAAGGACGTCCGCGTACACGACACCGTCCTTGTGCGTCGCGCTGGTGACGTTATCCCCGAGGTCGTCAGCGTTGTGCTCGAACGGCGGCCGCATGGTACCGAGCCGTTCGATATGCCGATGCAATGTCCGGTATGCGGGTCAGAGGTCGTGAAGGCCGCCGGAGAAGCCATCGCACGGTGCAGCGGCGGTCTCTACTGTCCGGCGCAACGCAAGGAGGCGGTTAAACACTTCGCGTCACGCCGCGCGCTGGACATCACCGGGCTAGGCGACAAGATCATCGATCAGCTGGTGGAGCAAGAGTTGATCCGCCATGTCGATGATTTGTATGCGTTGACCGCCGAGCAGCTGGCGGGGCTCGAGCGCATGGGCAAGAAATCGGCGGCCAAGCTGATGGCCGCGTTGGACAAGAGCAAGCAGACCGGGCTGGCGCGGTTTATCTATGCGCTCGGTATCCGCAGCGTCGGCGAGGCCACCGCGACGGCACTGGCGAGTCATTTCGGCACGCTTGAGGCCCTCATGTCGGCAGACGAGGAAACGCTGCAACAGGTGCCGGACGTCGGCCCGATTGTCGCCGCGTTCATCGTCAGTTTCTTCCGGCAGCCGCATAATCGCGATGTCATCGCAAAATTGCGGGGGAACGGCGTGCGCTGGGCAGACCTGACGCCCACCCAGCCAACGGCACAGCCGCTCGCCGGCAAAACGTTCGTGTTGACCGGCACACTTGCCTGCATGGCGCGCGACGACGCAAAAGCGCGTTTGCAGACGCTGGGCGCGAAGGTGAGCGGCAGCGTTTCGAAGAAGACCGACTATCTCGTGGCGGGTGCCGACCCGGGTTCGAAGCTTGCCCGTGCTGAAAAGCTGGGTGTTGCGGTACTCGATGAGCCGGCGTTTATGTCATTGCTGGCGAAGCATTCGTAAACGTGGCTGGCAAAATCCTGACAGCATCCTGCCCGGATCGTTAAGAACGACGGGCGCTACCAGAGCAGAATACCGTCATGCCAGCTGGCTATCCCCGTCAACCTGATACATCGTTTGCCGCAGTACACGCCAGCTACCTGGCGGATGAAACTGCGGTCGTCCGGAGTCTGCTCGGCACCGTCGCGTTGAATACGGCGGCGCGTGAACGCATCACCCGCGTGGCCGGGCAACTCGTCGCCGCCGTGCGTGCCAGGCAGCACATCCGCGGCGGTCTGGACGCTTTCTTGCGCGAATACGATCTGTCCTCGCACGAAGGCATCGTGTTGATGTGCATTGCCGAGGCGTTGCTGCGTATCCCTGATCCAGCTACCGCGGATCGTCTGATCCGGGGCAAGCTCGCTGCCGGTGAATGGGATCGGCATTTGGGCCACAGCACATCGCTGTTGGTGAACGCGTCGACATGGGGGCTGATGCTGACCGGCCGCCTCGTTACTGCACAAGACGCAACCGCACACAATCTGGCTGACGTGCTAAAACGCGTCGTCGCGCGCAGCGGTGAATCGGTGATCCGGCATGCGCTCGCACAGGCGATGCGTATTCTGGGCGAACAATTCGTGCTCGGCGAGACGATGAAACAGGCGCTGGAGCGGCGTCATTCGACCGCCATGTCGCGATATCGTTTTTCGTTCGACATGCTTGGCGAGGCGGCGATGACCCAGGCCGACGCGGACCGTTATTTTGCCGCGTACCAACATGCCATTGCGACAGCCGGTGCCAGTAACGAGGGGCCGTATTCCGACGGCGCCGACAGCATATCGGTCAAGCTGTCCGCGCTGCATCCGCGCTTCGAGATTTTCCAGAAGGAGCGGGTGCTGGATGAACTGACGCCGCGGCTGCTGGAACTCGCGCAAAACTGTCGGGACGCCGGCATCGGTCTGACGATCGACGCCGAGGAAGCGGATCGTCTGGCGCTGACGCTGGAGGTTTTCCGCGAGGTCTTTTCCAGCAATACATTGGCAGACTGGCAGGGCCTGGGCATCGCCGTACAGGCCTATCAAAAGCGTGCGATGCCGGTGCTTGAATGGCTGGCCGAGCTCGCCGCCCGGCATGGCCGGCGTATGCCGCTGCGTCTTGTCAAAGGTGCGTATTGGGATACGGAGATCAAGCGCGCCCAACAGCAGGGACTGGATGGCTACCCGGTTTTTACGCGCAAGGCGGCGACCGATTTGTCCTATCTTGCCTGTGTACGGACCGTGCTGAAGCACGGTGGAGTGTTCTATCCACAATTCGCCACGCACAACGCGCACACTGTCGCGGCGGTTATCGACATGGCCGGTCCGGGCGCGGCGTTCGAGTTTCAGCGCTTGCAGGGCATGGGTGGGGATCTATACGAGGAAGTCACGGGGACGGAGGGTAGTCAGCGCCCCTGCCGTATTTACGCTCCGGTCGGCGGCCACAAGGATCTGCTGCCTTATCTGGTGCGACGTCTGCTGGAGAACGGAGTCAACACATCGTTCGTGAATCGGATCGCCAACGAATCGGTAGCCGTCGCCGAGGTTATTGCCGATCCGATCAGCGAGATCGAAACGGTTTCATGCTCGCCGGGTAACCGAATTCCGTTGCCGGTCAATCTGTACGGCGAGCGGCGGGTGAACTCGCGTGGTGTTAATCTGGGTGACGAAAACGCCGTGCAGATGCTCGTCGCCTCGATCCACAACGCGCAAGCGCACGGCTGGCTTGCCTGTCCGGTGCTGGACGGCAAGCGAATCAGCGGCGCTACGCGTGACGTTGTCAGCCCGGTGGATCACGGCCGGGTTATCGGGCAGGTAACCGAGGCCGATGACGCCATGATCGAACAGGCCGTCGTCATCGCCTCATCCTCGTTTTCCGCGTGGAACGCCACCCCGGTCGATGAACGGGCAGGCTGCCTGGAACGTGCGGCCGAGTTGTTCGAGCGACATCGCGCGGAACTGATGGCGTTATGTGTTGCGGAGGCAGGCAAGACGATCCCCGACGCCATGGCGGAAGTACGCGAGGCCATCGATTACTGCCGTTATTACGCCCTGGAGGCTCGGCAGTTAATGGGGATGCCGCGCCAGCTTGACGGAGTTACCGGTGAATCAAACGTACTGACGCTCGGTGGTCGGGGCGTGTTTGTCTGCATCAGCCCCTGGAATTTTCCGCTGGCGATTTTTGTCGGGCAGATCGCCGCGGCGCTGGTGACCGGCAACACGGTGATTGCCAAGCCCGCCGAGCAGACTCCGCTGATCGCTGCCCGGGCGATCGATCTGATGTTGGCGGCGGGTATCCTGCCGGGCGCGCTCGCGCTGCTGCCGGGTAGCGGCAGGACGGTCGGCGCCAGCCTTTGCCAGCACGCTGGCACCAACGGTGTGGTGTTTACCGGATCCACGGCAACGGCCTGGTCGATCAATCGAGCGCTTGCGGCGCGCGAGACACCGATTGCGCCCTTGATCGCCGAGACAGGCGGGCAGAACGTCATGATTGTCGACAGCTCGGCGCTGCCAGAACAGGTGGTCCGTGATGCCGTCAGATCGGCATTTAACAGCGCCGGACAGCGCTGCTCGGCACTGCGGGTACTGTATCTTCAGCAGGATATCGCGGATCAGACGATTGAAATGCTGTGCGGCGCAATCGCGGAGTTACATATCGGCGATCCGGCGTTGGCAACAACCGACGTCGGGCCGGTGATCGATCAGCAAGCGCTGGACCGGTTAACCGCCCATGTCGACCGCATGGATAACGAGGCGAAGCTGATCTATCGCGCAGCGTTACCGGAAGGTATTGAGAGAGGGACCTTTCTCGCGCCGCATGCTTACGAACTGGAGCATATTCGCCAGCTGAAACTTGAGGTCTTTGGCCCCGTACTCCATGTGATCCGTTATTCCGCAGACCATTTGGATAACGTAATCGAAGACATCAACAGCACGGGCTACGGGCTGACGCTCGGGATACACAGTCGCGTTGACGAGACTGTTAGTTACATCGCGGAGCGTGTCCGGGTCGGCAACGTCTATGTCAACCGGGATATGATCGGCGCCGTGGTCGGGGTGCAACCGTTCGGCGGCCGTGGTTTGTCGGGTACCGGACCAAAGGCGGGAGGACCCGGCTACCTGCAGCGCTTTGTGACCGAATTGACCGTTACAGCAAACACTGCCGCGATAGGCGGCAATCCAGCGTTGTTAAGCATGAAGGCGACATAGCCCATTGCTATTGCTTTATTAAACATAGCGATAACTGGGTCTTTCGTTAAAGAAGCGAGGTGTGTGGCCGATAGTTTCATTAGCTACGGAAGGCGCAGCGACCGTAGCTGTACCTTCCCATACATCACTTGATCGGGTGTCCGATCGCAGGGATCGCCTTGATTTTCCGCCATGACGGCGGCGGCATCGCGAGTAATACAGGTAACCTGCGATGAAAATTGGTTTCCCCCTCGACAGTGCATTACAGGGAATCAGCAAAGGACTCAGGGATGTCAATGAAAGTGCCGCGGAAATTGCCAGCGCTCAACAGGGCCACGAAGCCGGCCCGGAAGGCATCGCACGCTCTCTCGTTAATTTATATGTCGCCCAGTCCAACGTTGAAGCGTCTGCACAAGTTGTGCGGGCCACCGACGAAATGCTTGGCACCATCATCGACACGCTCGTCTGAACCATTATCCGTTGATGTACGTCCGCATATGCCGGCGACAGGCCCTCGCTGCAGCGGGTTAATCTTCCCGTTACGTTAGGATCACGGCTATACTTCGTGACCCAATGCGTATTGACAACGGCGGCAGACTTACCCCGGAACCCTTTCAGCTATATGAAATTGCCACAGCTTATCGCTCATCGCGGGTACGCGAGCCGCTATCCGGAAAATACCGTTCTGGCCGTGGAAACCGCGCTCAGATCAAGCGCGCGTTACATTGAGATTGATATCCAGCTGAGCAGCGATCGCGTTCCAATGGTTTTTCATGATGCCGATCTGAGCCGGATCACCGGCCAGCCGGGACGCATCATGGATCTCACCGCGAAGGAACTCAGCCGTTTTTATGCTGATGAAACGCAACGCCTGGATGGCCGTTTTTCGAATATCCCGATACCGACGCTGGAGGCGATGGCGTCGCATCTTACTCGCTGGTCCAACGTTGTCGTATTCGTCGAGATTAAAACAGAAAGTACCGATTTCTTTGGCATCCCTGACGTTATCAACGCGGTCAATCGTGCGCTCGAGCCAATCGCGGAGCGCTGCGTGATTATCTCCTACAGTGTCCCGGTGTTACAGTTCGCGCGCACCAGTGGCGCAGCGGAGATTGGTCTTGTGTTGACGACGTATGACGAAGAGTCCCGACTGGTAACGGAAGGGCTTAAACCCGGCTACGTGATCTGCAATTACCAGAAACTACCGCCACCTCCAGCAGTCTTGTGGCCGGGCGCATGGAAATGGGCGCTGTACGAAGTGACCGACCCTGAGCTGGCAGTAGCACTGTGCGAACGCGGCGCAGAGTTCGTTGAGACTATGGCGATCGGCGATATGCTAAAGCGTCCACCCTTCAAAACAAGGGGGAAGGGTGTCCGATGAACACTACGATGTCGTCGTCGTTGGCGGCGGCATACACGGCGTAGGTGTAGCGCAAGCCGCGGCGGCAGCCGGCTATTCCGTATTAGTGCTGGAACAGACTGCGCTGGCCAGCGGCACGTCGAGTCGATCCAGCAAGCTGATTCACGGCGGACTGCGTTACCTCGAGAGCGCCCAGTTCGCGCTGGTCAGGGAATGTCTCCACGAACGGGAGCTGCTGCTGAAGCTCGCTCCCGAACTCGTTCAACGGCGCCGGTTCTATATTCCGGTATATCGCCATACCAGCCGACGACCTTGGCAGATTCGAGCAGGCCTGTCTTTGTACGCTACGCTCAGCGGCATGTCGAGCTCAGCAACCTTCCGCACGATACCAAGGCAGTCGTGGACGGAGCTGGACGGGCTTCGAACCGATGGGCTGCAAACCGTTTTTCAATATTGGGACGCGCAAACCGATGATGCAGAGCTGACCAAAGCGGTGATGCAGTCGGCGGTTGAACTTGGCGCCCGCCTTTGCGCCCCGGCCGTTTTTCGATCAGCTACGCTGACCGACAATGGATGCGATATTGCCTACGAGGATGCGGGCCAGACAAAATCCTGCCGCGCGAAAGTAGTGATAAATGCCGCGGGACCGTGGGTAAATTCAGTACTTGGAAATTTCCATCCGCATCAGACGGGGCTGGACGTTGATCTTGTGCAGGGCGCGCATATTCTTCTGAACGGACAAGTCACCCACGGAATTTACTACATGGAAGCCCCCAGTGATCGACGCGCCGTGTTTGTCATGCCATGGAAAAGTCGCGTGCTCGTGGGTACTACCGAAACCGGGTTCCATAATGATCCGGCTGACGTCCACGCGCTGGAGTCCGAAGTCCAGTATCTGCTGGAAACGCTGCGTTTTTATTTTCCCGTTTACAAAAATACGACATCGAAAGATGTTGTTTCAGAGTTCGCCGGGTTACGTGTTTTGCTCGCCGGAAATCAGTTGGCGTTCAAGCGTCCACGCGAAACAGTACTTCATGTGGACCGTTCGCTGGCGCCGAAATTGCTGACTATCTATGGTGGAAAATTGACAGCGTATCGTGCGACAGCCCGGAAGGTCATGCAACGAATAGACCGTAGCCTGCCTGAACGAAGAGCCGTGGCGGACACGGCCCG
The DNA here is from genome assembly GCA_006218035.1 of Gammaproteobacteria bacterium. Classification (GTDB taxonomy): domain Bacteria; phylum Pseudomonadota; class Gammaproteobacteria; order VBWC01; family VBWC01; genus VBWC01. The sequence continues at coordinate 324,864 of VBWC01000003.1, read as the reverse complement.
GTTACCGCTGAAGCCCGCATAGATCTTTAGCAATTCACTCGGAATATTACGTCACACACGATCATAAAATTCCGTATGCGCGCGCGAGGACGTGCTAGATTACGGATGAGCAGATCAAGAAAAAATCAACCTGCGCGATATAGAAACAATCAGTAAATAGTCATGATACTTCGTTGTTTACAAGGAGGACTTTCATGAACGATAAATCCAAAATCGAAGCGAAAGAACGCGGCTCCACAAAAGAAGTGGCGCAACGACCGGGACGCTTTATAGCGCCATTTGAGGATATGGAGAGAATGATGGAGGGATTCTTTCCACACGGATGGTTACATCCGTTTCGCCGGGAATGGCCGGACTGGGCGTCGTCATTGACACCGTTTGAGGGCAAGATGCCGCGTGTCGATGTTATCGATAAAGAAGAATCTGTTGTAGTTCGCGCCGAAGTACCCGGCGTTAAGAAAGATGATCTTGACATTTCGTTGTCTGACAACACCGTTACCATTCGCGGCTCCTTGAAACATGAAGAAGAAACGAAAGAAGGGCAATATATTCGTCGCGAGATGAGTCGTGGCGAGTTCTCCCGGACGCTGACACTTCCCGCCGATGTCGACGCAAGCAAGGCGAAAGCGACTTTTTCCGATGGCGTATTGGAGTTAACCCTGCCCAAACAGGAACCGTCGCGGAGGCACAAAATCAAGGTCAACTAAAACCCATACCCACCGATACGCATAAAGGGGCGCCAGAGACGAGCGGCGCCCCGAATAATAATAAAGAATAGGGCCTTTACGCTTTGGCGAAGTGGGCGTAATCCTGCTAGAATCGCTCGGATTTTTCCGCAAAATCTGTAGCGTAGGGGTTAAATTAATGACAAAACAGGAACAGAAGTTCCGGGAACGCAGGGTGGCGGACCGGCGATCAAGCTCGCATAAGGCCATCAAGGAGTTGGTTCAAACGCGTACGGAAATGCTGGCAAGCTATGGGAAACTGGCCAGCCACCAGCCGTTTGCCCAGGATGGCGAGGTAGGGGTGCTACTACAAAAGTTCTGTGAAGCCTTGATAGATTACACGGCCAGCGCTCATTTTCAGCTATACCGATTTATTGAACTAGAGAAGGAGCGCCGCGGGTCAGTCAGACAAGCAGCTGAACAAAATTACGGCAAAATCGTCATGACGACGAAATCGATACTCGACTTCAACGACAGGTATGAGGATGAGTCGGCACTGGAAGAACCCGACCGGCTCAAGACTGACCTGTCAGGCCTCGGCGAGATTATCGCTCGACGGATTGAACTAGAGGACAAGCTCATAAAAGAGCTTACCGCTTCCCGATAAACCGCGCTTTTCCTCGATCGGAAGTCCTGACCAGCGGATCAATGAACGACAGCGACGACTCAGTAAGAGTCGTCGTCTGATACACCAAGCGATTCATCCCAACCGTCGGTCGCGTCTACTGATTTGGGGCGCATGCTGTACCAGTCGTCAAAGTCCAGCTCTTCGACGGTGCCATCTTCGTACTGCAGTTCAACCGTTTCCCCGACATCGTCGATCGCGATGACTTCGAATATCTGGCCTTCCGGATTGATATAACGTTCACCGATAGTCGGCTCGTGAGCGTTTCGACTCATTTCAATTCCCGTGGTTGCTAAATCCGAAAACCTTATCGGCATGAATCGGACAGGGATTAGTGCCTGTTTCAGGCCTGCAATCCGCTGAAATTGCGGTTAAAATCGTTGAGTCGCCGGCTCGGTCCACTGGGAAAGCTATATGAAATCGCCGAACACGTTCAGCCTCGAATGCCGCAGTTGCAGCCGCCTCGCCGGGTTCCTGGACCAGGTTCGTGATAAACACCCGGACTACCATGCCCGTCCGGTAGCGCCGTTCGGCGCTCGGATCCCGAGGCTTCTGATTGTTGGCCTGGCACCCGGCTATCACGGCGCGAACGCGACCGGACGTCCGTTTACCGGAGACTATGCTGGAATTCTTCTTTATAAGACTCTCTATAAAAATGGTTTTAGTGATAGGCCTGAGTCGGTATCCCGGAACGACGGGCTGGTTCTTCGGGACTGCCGGATCACCAACGCCGTCAAATGCCTCCCGCCGGAGAATAAGCCAACCGGCGCGGAGGTACGGACGTGTAATCGCTATTTGAGCCATGAAATCGATGTGCTGCGCCCCGGTGCTGTGATCGTTGCACTCGGGGGGATTGCTCACGGCGCGGTGCTACGGGCACTCGGCCTGCGAGCGAAAGATTACCCGTTCGGGCATGCGCGCGACCACACACTTCCGGGCGGCCGCTGGCTGGTTGATTCGTATCATTGTAGCCGCTACAACACCCAGACGCGTCGTTTGACCGAGCAGATGTTCAACGACGTTTTTGTGCTTGCACGAAGCAAGCTCTTCGACACCGGCGCCATCGCGGCTGGATAGACTCATGGCTCCGGCGTCGGACTCAAGACCCCTGGACGGCAAAGCATTCGCCAAAACGCTCGGCAATACGCCCGGGGTATACCGAATGCTCGACAGTCGTGGTCACGTGCTCTATGTCGGCAAGGCCCGCGATCTCAAGAACCGCGTCGCCAGCTACTTTGCCCGGTCGGGTGTGTCAAAAAAAACGTCGGCACTGGTTGCCATTACGTGCGGTATCGAAATCACTGTCACACGTACCGAGAATGAAGCCCTGATTCTTGAAAACAACCTGATCAAGGAGTACCAGCCTCGTTTCAATGTGCTGCTGCGCGATGACAAAAGCTACCCGTACATTTACATATCAACCGAGGAGACTTACCCGGCGCTTACTTTCTATCGTGGAGCACGCAAGAAGAAGGGCCGGTATTTCGGACCGTATCCTGGCGTAACAGCCGTTCGGGAAACGCTAAATCTACTCCAGAAACTGTTCCGGATCCGATCCTGTGAGGACACATTCTTCCGTAATCGCTCGCGTCCTTGCCTGCAGTACCAGATCAAGCGATGTACTGCGCCATGCGTCCAACTTATCGATACACAGGCTTATCAGGAGAGTGTCAGGCACACTGTGATGGTGCTTGAGGGGAAGAATCGTGAGGTCCTCGACGAGTTGGTGAGGTGCATGGAAAGCGCCTCTAAGACGCAGCACTATGAAGCTGCGGCGATGTACCGTGACCAGATTGCGGCATTACGCCGCGTACAGGAAAAGCAGTACGTCAGTGGTGACAAAAAGGACCATGACGTTATCGTCAGCGTCGCGAAGGGGGGTGTTGGCAGCGTTCAGGTCTTTTATATTCGCAAGGGGCGGATACTCGGCAACAAGACGTTCATTCCGCAGCATACCGAAAACGCGACGGCCAACGAGATACTTGCCGCCTTTATGCCTCAGTACTACCTGAGCAGAGAGGTGCCGGCGGATATACTTGTTAATCATCCGTTGCTTGACCGGGCGTTACTCGAAGAGGTGCTGGGTGAGCGCGCCGGACATCGCGTGGCCATTGCCCATCACGTGCGCGGTGAGCGCGCGCGCTGGCTGCAGATGGCCGTCACGAATGCCGAGCTTGCTCTTGAACGACATCTCGCCAGCCGCCTTGGCGTGCAACAGCGGTCGGAAGCGCTCGCCGACGCACTGCACCTCGACGGTCAGCCGGAACGCATCGAGTGCTTTGATATCAGCCATACTCGCGGCGAGTCGGCAGTAGGCGCGTGTGTCGTGTTTGACACCGACGGGCCGGTAAAGACCGAGTACCGACGGTTCAATATTGAGGGTATTACGCCAGGTGACGACTATGAAGCGTTGCGTCAGGCGCTCGGGCGGCGTTACCGGCGCGCCACACGGGAAAATGGCAAGTTTCCAGACGTGGTGATTATCGACGGTGGCAAAGGGCAGGTAAAAGCCGCCCGCGGCGTCCTCGAAGAACTGCAGCTCAGCGGCATCACGATCGTCGGCGTCGCGAAGGGACCGCAGCGCCGAGCGGGCTCGGAATCCCTGTTCTTGTGCGATCGGAAGACCCCGATTATACTCCGATCCGATTCGGCCGCCCTGCATCTCGTGCAGCAGATTCGGGATGAAGCCCACCGTTTTGCGATCGGTGGTCACCGGCAGCAGCGCGCTAAGGCACGCCGCACGTCGCCACTGGAGCAGATCGACGGCATCGGGCCGAAGCGTCGACGGCACCTGTTAAAGCAGTTCGGCGGGTTGCAAGGAATCGTGCGCGCCGGTATCGAAGATCTTGCCAGTGTAAAAGGCATCAACAAAGCGCTAGCCCAACGTATATACAACGCGTTCCATCCGGATAGAACCGGTCCTACATGAATCTACCCACCCAATTGACATTGGCGCGGATTGCCGCAATTCCGGTATTTGTGGCGGTCTTTTACTTGCCGTTTAGCTGGGCACATCCGGTTACGGCGGCGATCTTTGGGTTGGCGGCCCTGACCGACTGGCTTGACGGCTACCTCGCCCGCCGGCTGGATCAGACGTCGCGATTTGGCGCGTTTCTCGACCCGGTAGCAGACAAGTTGATGATAGTTGTCGCACTAATCCTGCTGGTAGAGCTGGATGCAACGCCGGTCCTCGCTATGCCGGTGGCGGTCATCATCGGCCGCGAAATTGCGGTTTCCGCCTTGAGAGAGTGGATGGCGGAGATTGGCGAGAGTTCTACTGTCGCTGTGTCGATGACGGGTAAGGTCAAGACCACCGCCCAGATCATCGCCCTGTTGTTTTTGCTGTACCATGAGCCGCTGTTTGGCGTCCCGATCAGTATTATCGGCACCGTGCTGCTATACGTCGCCGCGGGACTAACGCTATGGTCGGGGGCGACCTACCTGAAAGCCGCCTGGCCGTCACTACATGACGACCAAACTGTTTGATATCCCGCATGCAGGGGTATTCTATTCTCTGGTAGAGCACAACCTTGCCAAGGTTGGGGTCGCGAGTTCGAGTCTCGTTTCCCGCTCCAGATATCATTCGGGGAAGCGACCCCAGGTCCGCTTTCCCGATTTTTTTGCCTGTTATTTTATGGCTGGGTGGCAGAGTGGTTATGCAGCGGCCTGCAAAGCCGTGGACGCCGGTTCGATTCCGACCCCAGCCTCCAGATTATGCAATGCTGCGCATGCAGACCGGTAACGGCAACCACCCACTCACGCCCGGGTGGCGAAATTGGTAGACGCAAGGGACTTAAAATCCCTCGGTGCTTTAAACACCATGCCGGTTCGATTCCGGCCCCGGGCACCATCCGATCACAAATCAAGGACTCGTTATGAAGGCTATCGCTTTTTTCGCGTTTCTGGCGGTATCGGTCGCTCAGGCGGGCGCTGCGCTGGACGTCATCGATGGGGCGTTCGGCCTTACGCTGGGGAACGTGCCCGACATGACGAAACTGCAAAAACGACCCAATAGCAATGATGCCGATGACCAATACGCGTTCGTTCCCGAAAATCCCTATGGACCGCTGACCGAATACACGACGTTTCTGGTGTCTGACCACGGTCCCGTGTATCAGATTCAGGCGGTTGGCGGGTTCGACTCCGGAAAGTCCTGTCGCACTGAACTCGATACGTTGGTGGGGATTTTGACGGAAAAATACGGCCAGCCCAACCGGGACCTTGGGTCAAAACTCGCCGGGATTTCGCGTGTCAGCTTCAACAAAGGTTCTCGTATAATTACCGTTGGGTGCACCGGCGTTTTCGGCAATCATAAGCTGAAATTGATCTACGTTGACGACGCTCTTGCAAAGGATGCCGGCCGGAAAAGCAAAGCGGCCCCTGATGCGGTCGAGAAACGGGATTCCACCGGACTGTAATCTCGGTTCAGTGGTTCTCAAAGCGCACTACGGCGGCGTCTTCCGACTCCTCCGTCGACCAACGCACCGATGCAGCCGCGTGTCTCCACAATAATTCGCGGCAGAGAAGGGCCAGAACATGCGGATCAGGCCCGTCTAGACCGGGAAACTGCGGCTAACCTGCCCATTTTCTGCCGTGAGCGTCGCTGTATGATCTGACTACATCTTTGATAAGGTCATATTTTGACCCGCACTATCGTTCGAGTACTCGTCAGGCATCAAGAGCACTGAGTTTTGATATTCAGATCGGCACGGATATGCGTGCGCTGATAGCGGCTGAGGACGTTTCCACGAAGAATTTATTCAAGAATCCGTTATTTCGCCCGATAAAACAGCCTAGGAAAATACGGTCGCATCCAGTCAGCCGGCCAAGCCAGACAAGAGGGTTACCATGAGCGATCCGGATCTGAAGGAACAGATAGGTGAACTAAAATCACGCCAGGAAATGGCGCGCCAAGCCTGGTTAAAGGCAGGTAACCGGGATCTTCTGAAATTCTTTGTCGACATAATGCCGAAAGCCATCGAAGCGGAGCGCTGCAGTATTTTTATACTTGATCCGATTAGCCACAAGGTGTGGCTGCAGTGCGGTACCGGCGTCGAGGAAAATGAAGTGATCGTACCCAAAAGCACCTCGCTCGTAGGCCGCGTTATTTCCTCCGGGAAATCGATTATTGACGATGAATTACGAGCCAAGGTCGGAGAGCATGACGTTATCGCGGTCAGAACCGGATTCGTTGCCTATGACGCTATTTGCGTACCGATTATCGGTGCGACCACCAGGAAGGTCGTCGGCGCGATTCAGGTTCTCAACAAGAAGCGCCGCAACAAGTTCAGCGATGAGGACCTGAGCACCATTGAACGTCTAGCATTTCATATTTCGCGCAACATCGAGGACATTTTCCTGCGTCAGGAAATGGAGCGTATCTCCGTAGAGCTGGGCAGTAAAATTCTTGAGCTGGAAAAGCTGATCGTGAGCAAGTCCGGCTGACCGGCAATATCCCCGCATTTCCCAATCCTCGCACCAACGAGATGTGAATGCCGCCAGGCACGCGCGTGCGTCACTCTATCAACGAACATGGCACACGCCACACTCGAGATAAATCAAGGCTGGTGGACGCACAGGCGGGTACACCATCGGGGATCGAAAATAACCGAGAAGCAGGTAACTCGCACCGGGTTTAGACGGTCGCAATAGCCTTGACCGTTTCGAGTACCTTATCGTAAGGGATGGATGTTTCCCTGTGGTTCAGCATGTCACGATGCAAAAGGCGGACGATATTCCTGAAATGTTCGGGTGAGAGATTGATGCCGGATTCCACGACCGCCTGGAAGACTTCCGCAGCGAGCTTATAGACCACGTCCTGATCGGTGGTAACCCGGTATATCGCACCAGGTTCTGCCACCAGATCGTTGGTGCGCATGGGACCGCGATCGTTTAGCAGCCAATCGAGCGAGATACCGCTTTTTCTGGAGTAATCGATCAATTTTTCGTAGGGCGGGGTACCACGGTATTTCCATTGCGAAAGTCGTTTCCTTTCGACATTCAAACGATCCGCAACGTCAGCGTCGTAACGCAGTCCTTCCGCTTGTTTGATTCTATCGATAGCTCTAATCGCGATATTCTTCGTTTCCATTCCTTCCAACCCTTGACAAATACCTCAATACGAGGTTATATGATGCCTCATCATGAGGCTCTTTGTTCTTTCCTGAATGGTAACACGCCAAAGACATTTTGGGTCAATTCGACTAAATCTGGCCACGGAGGGTAACGATGAAACTGATCGGATACGTTCGGTTGTCCGAGGGTGATAAAGAAGAAGATCAATACAATCAATTACAACAATACTGCAATTTATTTAATTTTGAATTGGTGGATGTCGTCAAGGCTCACGAATACAGGTCGTTGGACGATGCGGACGCCGAAGCACGAGGTAACACCATCATCAGCTGCATAACGGAAAAAAAAGCCGACGGCATCGTGATGCAACGCCTCGATCGGTTTTTCCCTCAAAACGCTGACAGCCTTATCGTGGCGATACGTCTGAGGCAACGTGGATTAACGATTCACGTGATTGAGGACTACATTAATACCGCCACGGTTAGCGGTTGGCTTTCTATTGCCCTCAAGGCCTTTATCAGCAAATACCCGCTTGGCGATCGGTCGGAGGCAGACACAAACGGGCCTGTGTCAGTCCTTCCGGAAGAGTCCGCGTTTCCCGCCCCTTTTGGTTGTGTACGCTTCGGTAGCAGCCTGTTTCGTGACTCATCGGTTTGGCTGATCCGCGAAAAAATCATGCATATGTATCGCAAGGAAGGAATACGTATAGAGGAAATTATTTCACACCTGCAGGCGCAAGGTATCGCCGCTCCCAGTGGCGGCTCGCTCTGGCACGCCGCCGATATCCTCGGGTTACTGCGGTATCACGACATCCTCGGAAAATTACCACTGCATCGCAGAAATGATTCAGCGTGAAATCTTGATCTGCCCGGAGCGATTTTGTTCTTCAATGAGGGTGACTGCGATCGATCGCCTTTGCCATGGGGCTCTGGTAACAAAGCATTCATGTCACCGTTGGCGCAATCCGGTAACAGTGCGCTCGTCGCAAACACCCATCCGGCGGCATGGCCTACGGCGGGAACACCGGACCGGTCGGGCCGGCGGTATAGTGCGGGCGCAACAGCAGGTTATCCGCGGGGATCGCGTCAGGGTGATCGCGGTAGTAGAGCAACGGCGCGCCGGGCGGATGGTGCTTGCGGATGCCGATGATCTCGAAGTCCTTGAGATTGAGTATGCCCTTCTTCTGCAGTGCGGCGAGGTGCTCCGGCGGCAGATCGAATCGCAGCACCGGCAACAGCGCCGCCTCTAACTCCGCATCCAGCTCGGCCTCTACATACGCGGCCTCGCGCTCGGCAAGGATCTCGTCGATGCGCTCGTCCACCCGCGCGACGATCTCCTCTTCGGTGGGCGTGATGCCATCGGCCATGAACTCGGCGATGACCTCGGCACGAATCTGGGCACCCTCGTCGCCCTCGATCTGCGGGCGGGTCACCACTTCGAACGTGTAGAGCAGTGTGTTGCGCTGCTCGTTGATCTCGCGCTGGCTGAGGCAGAGGATCTGGTCGACCTGGTTCTGGCGCAGATCAATGCGTTTGGCGACGTAGGGAATGTTACTGATCAGCCGCTTCTCGTCGAACCGTTCAAGAATCTGGTCGATAGATAGCTGGTAGAGATCGGGCTCGCCCGTCGGGTCGTGTTGCTCGAATGACCGCCGGTCCGTGCCGGGCGCGAACGCGCTAAATAGCGGCAGATGACTGGCGGCATCGTACACGCGATAGCGCAGGTGCGTGGGTGCCTCGGGAGGAACGCGCTGCTCATCGCGGATGACGATATGCTCGACGGCTTGTACCTGCTTGTCGATGGCGGCGCGGCCCCAGATGGCGATGCCGGTGGCGTTGACGATGGCGCCGTCGGGCCGGATGGCGACCTGATGGAGCGTGGTGTAGAAAGGGTCCCAGCGCCGCCGCGCGATTGCTACCCGGCCGGTGACGACATCAGGCATGGCGGCGTCGGTCTTGTCCTGGATGCGCTCGGAGTACATCGCGTCGGCGATGAGACCGGCGGCCTCGCCGAGGGTAAACAGGATTCCGGCGATAATGCCGCTGGCCATCAGCCCCGCGCCGCCGAACAGTACCAGCAGCACATAGAAACCCAGGAACGGCAGGATCTCGAACAGCAGATCAATGTCGACACCTGTTTCGACGTTCCAGCCGAGCAAGCCGTTGCCATCGGTGATCGGCGTCAGGTCGATGAGGATGTGGAAGTCCGGATCGAAGAAGTCGTCGATTTCGTATTCGCCGCTGATGTCGATGCGCAGCGTATTCGTCGGCACCGGGCCGTTGGGGCCCATCAGCACGAGCGGCGCAATCGTGATGTCGTTCAGCGTGCCGATCTTCTTGCTCTTGGGGTTCGACGGCGACTTGCGTAGCGGCCAGCTGTAGGTGCCGAGGTCATTCAGCTCGGCGCGCCGGTTGTAGGCATCGTTGCTGAGGACACCGTAGAGGTGCTTGCGCGTCGCCATCGCCACGTCCGAGCCTTCCGGAAGGAAGTTGATCGCGTCGTCCACGCTGCCGCGGTTATCAAGCAGGCTGTCGGGTTCGGGGCCGGTTTGGAGGAGAAGGTTGAGATACAAGCCGAATGCCGCGGGGTGATTACCGGCGGCGGGCAGCTTGCGAAATCCCAAGTCCTGCAGACGCTTGAAAGCGCCGACGCCGCCGAGGTCAAGATCGCGATCGATGAATGGCGTCAGCCGCTCCATGATCGCTTCCTTGGTAATCCCTTGCGTTAACGCAAACGGCAGCAGCGGGCTGGCGATGTCGACCAGCGCTACACTCAGCGTAGCGCCATCGAGCGCGCCGTCGTCGTCGCGGTGAGTATCGAACACCAGGCGGACGAAGAGATCGAACTCGGCATCGGGAAAAAACAGTGGTGGTGACACCCGGGTAAAGTCGAACACGGCATGCACTCTCACATCGGCGCCCGACGGGTGATCAAAGAGGATTTCCACTTCGAAGGCGTTTTTTTCTTCGGACACCTTTTTGGCCGGCACGGCATCCGGGTGCGACTCGTACAGCCGGTCGGTGGTGCTCGGCTCGGCCAGCAGGAATTGAAGCGGCGGATCAGCAATTTCGACGACAACGGGAATGGAACCGGCGTCCACGAGTGTCAGTAGCGTGTAACTCAGGAATCGCTCGCCGAGCAGCATCTCGATATCGAACCCGGAACGAACGCGGTCTTGGTCAAGCATTGCAGCAATCTCCTGGTTTGAGCACTTCTTCGGTTATGAATCGGCCGGTCAGCGGCGCCAACGATATTCCGATGGTCTGTCTGACGCCGTCACGGATGGACTGTGTCAAGTCGAACCTCGCTCGGCGGGGATGTTCGCAAAGCGGAGGCGTCGTGATGGCGGCTCCGACGGCCCGACCCGCAAAGCGCCACCACGCTCGCGCTCGCTGACCACAAGTAGCGCTGGACTATTCATGAGCGATCGCTCTGCGCATGTCTTCCGGAACCACTTGCAGGGTCTTCAGGAACTTGACCAATGCCACCTGATCGCGATAGGAGCGTGACGCAAACATGTCGCGTGAGGCGCGCGCCTCGCCGCCGTGAGCCAGGATCGCTTCGGTGATGGTGGACAGGTCGCCGCGGTGACCGTAGGGCGCTGAGTTACCGACATCCCACAGCTTGCGCGTAATGAAAAACTCGCTACCCGGCTTGCCGTCCTGGGCTGGCCGTCCCTGTGCCAGTTGCTCGTTGCAGAAATGGCGAATCTCAGCATCGCACAGGTCGTGGCGTTTCAGGTCGGTGTAGGCGCGCACGATGGCAGTTCCGCGCGGGCCTTTCTCCAGCCGCGGGCCTTCGCCTTGTTCGGTCATATCGTAGGAGTATTCCGGACAGACGTTCGGGTCGCGACACGTGCCGGGGGGGTTAAACGGATTAGGTTCGACAAACAGCCGGCTCGCCAGGAGCAGTTCCGGTTTATGGCACAACGTGCAGCCGACATCGTCGAAGACGCGCTCGCCGCGCCTTGCCATATGGCGCTCGTCGTTGTCTTTTGAGATCACCCGCCGGGGTACGCCGAGCTGCGCCTGCCAAACGGTGACCGCAGTGACATCGCCCACGGTCAACTCGCGGTGCACCCCGTCTTCGTCATGGTCTGCATCGAAGCCCTTGGCAGGATTGAGGTCGAAGCGCTCCTCTGCCTGTATACCGTGGTGATGATTAAAGGCGTTGTCCGTGAACTCGCGCAAGGAGATCACGACACCGGCCTGATGAAAGGGCCGGATGATCAGGTCGGTATTCACGCCCCGGCTGGCAACGACTTGACCGCCGGAGATCATGACATCGAACGCCACGCCCTTGGTCGTCAGCGTATGGTTACCGTCAGGCAGGCCGGCGACCCGGGACTGCAGGTCAACCGTCATTTCGCGGGCCAACATTTCGATGGGACCGGAGCCATTCATGCCCAGCGTATTACGCTCGTTGCTGAGTTCGGGGGCGACCGAAAACGTGGTTGGGTCGAGGGTCTGTGCCAGGACGAATACATTGGCAACGAAATCGCCCGCGCCACCCGCGCGGGGCTGGGCGTGGCAGCCGGCACAGGCATCGGAGTCGGGCGCCGAGGTACGCAGCCTGGCAGGTTCGTCCGCCGCACGTTTGTCGCCGCCGCCGGTGGTCGCCGGGCGGCCCTGACCGTCGCACACGTTGAAACGGGCGACAAACAACGCCTTGCCGTGATCACCGATCGCATCAAAGCTCAGCGCGCCGGAAGCAATATCCAGCTGCTCCATGTGCTTCGATACCGCTGGCTCATCGGGGAAACCGGGCGGGCATTCGTGCGCCAGCGCTGCCAATGGCGCGGCAAACGTTGTCAGAAGCGCGGCCAATACAACAGACAACTTCGTCTTCCTCATGGGTGTTCTCCGACGATATCTATTTATTAACGCAAGAGCACGGGTCTCCAGATAAACGGCTCAACAATTACTCGTAGGCATTATTTAGCATAGATTAGCTTCACTAGGTGATGGTATTAATACTCTTGATTTTTTTTGATCTCGTCATGAACCTTTGGTGCGTCGGGTAGGGCACGGGGAAAACCAAGGGTATGAATAGCGAATCGTGGAGTTACCCGGCGGGCGGACATTTAAACAGGGAGTCCGGGCAGCGGCGATTAAACAACGAGGCTGCAGGAGCGGCCTTAAACCTGCTAAAAGTGCTCGCGAAATCTGCGCATGACGAGTAGTGTGAAGATTGAATTCAGTCAGAGGGAAGGGGCGGGGGCTGATTCCGTCGGCCTGCTATTTTACGGTCAAGGACAGTGGCTTCAGTTCTCCCAGCTGCCCGATATTCAGGCTCGCCCGAACTTCATAGTGGCCGGGCGGTAGCGGCAGTCCATCAACGTCGCGTAAATCCCACGGATTTTCCAGACGCTTCGTTTCGCCCGCCTTGATTACATATTCCTGGATAACCTGGATAAATGCCATTTCAGCATTAGCGGCCCAAAGCAATGTCCCGGTGCCGGGCTGGTACACGCCGATTTCATAACCCGGGGCGGTGTAAGTGTCATGGAGGTCTTGCGTGCCGGTATTGGTGAGTTCAATGCGGAAAGTCGCCTTCTCGCCGGGTGCGAACCGCGCTGTGGGATTTCCGTTCGCATCCAGTATTTCAAATGACACGGTGACGTCTTTCATTGATCCTGTTCTGTTTTCGTCGGCTACGCCAGTCGTTACCGACAGGCATAAACTGATGGAAACCAATAGTTGTTTTAGGCTATTCATTAGCCACCCTCGATATGCCCCTGATGCGGACGAACGCAGAGTGATATCCAATATCTTGATAAGAATATTTTCAATGGATTCGAGAATATGCTATTAGACAGACAGTCACAATCGCAATTCATCGTGGAGGCGCGGCATGAATCATAAGCTTGCAACAGGGGTTCTTCTGCTCTTGGCCTGGTCCTGTCAAATTATGGCAGCGCCGGTCTTCGGTCTTGATGATCCGGATCGTGTCCCCGACCAATACATCGTGGTATTGAAGGTGCACAAGCAGAAAGGGGCCACCGAGCTTCCCGATGCTGCGGACGCAGTCGCTATCAAGCACCAGGCGCGCATCGAGCGTAAATACCGCCGCACACTGGATGGCTTCGTGGCCAGAGTCCCCAAGGGCCGCCTGGCCGACCTCGCCAATGATCCGCGAGTCGAATACATCGAGGTCGACCGCATCATTCATCTCGACGCTACTCAAGTACCGGCGACCTGGGGTCTGGATCGCGTGGACCAGCGCAATCTGCCCCTGGACAGTAGTTATACCTATAACGGTACCGCCAATGCCGTGAGCGTGTACATCATCGACACCGGCATACGACTCAGTCATACCGAGTTTGCCGGTCGTGCTCAATCGGGTTACAGCGTCATCAATGACGGGCGTGGCACCAACGATTGCAACGGACATGGCACTCACGTCGCCGGCACCGTGGGTGGCGCCCGTTATGGTGTCGCCAAGGAAGCCAATCTCTATGCCGTGCGCGTATTGGATTGCAAGGGGAGTGGCTTGATGTCAGGAGTCATCGCCGGTGTCGATTGGGTCGCAAGCAATCACACCGGACCGTCGGTAGCGAATATGAGCCTCGGAGGCGGGGCATCAACATCGCTCGATCGCGCCGTGCGTAATGCGGTCGCCACTGGCGTGACATTTGTCGTCGCGGCGGGCAACAGTAATGCTAACGCCTGCAATGCGTCGCCGGCGCGTGTTGCAGAGGCCATCACAGTAGGGGCGACCACATCCACTGATGCACGAGCCTCCTATTCGAACTGGGGATCCTGTGTCGACGTGTTCGCGCCGGGTTCGTCCATCACCTCGGCCTGGTCCAGCGGCGATTCGTCTGTCATGACCATCAGCGGAACCTCGATGGCATCACCCCATGTCGCGGGGGTCGCGGCGCTATACCTGGCCGACCATCCCGCCGCTACGCCGGCGGAGGTAAGCACGAACATCATCGACACCGCCACCAGCAATCACTTGAGCGGCATAGGAAGCGGCTCTCCCAACAAACTGGTTTATTCGCTGCTCACTATCGATAGCAGCAGTGGCGGCGCGACTCCCGCAATCTGTCCCGCCGGATACGAGGTCTTTACGGGCAATCTGGCCTTCTCGGGTGACTATGCGTACCAACCGAATGGCACGTATTACTTCTCCGCCAACGGCACGCAGTCCGGCAAGCTGATTGGTCCCGCCGGGAGCAACTTCAATCTGGATCTATGGCGGTGGAATGGTCGTTCGTGGCAGACCGTCGGGAGCTCGACCGGCGCGGCCTCGGATGAGTCGATCAGCTATAGTGGATCGAGCGGCTATTACGTCTGGCGCATCGTGTCCGCCAGCGGCAGCGGTGACTACAGCTTCTGCCTGCAGCGGCCCTAGGCGCTTAGGGATCAACCGCGTGATATCAGCATTCTCGACACGGGTAAAACCCGCGCGCCTGCACACGAGGGAGTAAAAGGCCAAGGGTATGTTAGTGGCAGGGGTCAGAACCGCCTTGCCAGTACGATTGTTCAGTCATTATTTAACATAATATACATTATGCGCATCGAGTAGTCAGGGTACACCGCGGCACGCCATATAACTAAAACACGTCTCAGCGTATGTAATGCTTTTCTGCCGCTCACCTCCAGTTCCCGTATGCCCAAGCCGATAAACCGAAGGCCTCCGGGGGGGCTATTAACCTTCATATGTTGCGCCGCATACAAATGCATAAATACGATTTTCTGGTAATTGGGAGCGGCCCGGCTGGCCAACGTGCAGCGATTCAGGCGGCTAAGCTCGGTAAGAAGACCGCGATTATTGAGCGTCGAGCCGCCATTGGTGGTGTTTCCGTACACACCGGGACTATACCCAGCAAAACCCTGCGACAAGCCGTGCTGTATCTGACCGGCTGGGATCAGCGCGGTCTATACGGCGAAGGATATCGCCTGAAAAACAACCTGACGATCGACGACCTGATGCGGCGGATCCACGTCACTCTGGAACACGAGGTCGAAGTCATGCGTCACCAGGTTTCGCGTAATGGCGTTACTGTTGTCGAGGGCGCTGCGTCGTTTATCGATATGAACAGCCTGCGCGTCGAAAATGCGCGCGGTGAAGTCACCGAGCTGTCTGGCGAAAAGATATTGATCGCCACGGGTACGCGGCCTATTCGTGCGGAAAATATTCCATTTGACGACGAGACAATTATCGACAGTGATGGCGTTCTGAATCTGAAATCCATTCCCCGAAGCATGACCATTATCGGTGCCGGTGTGATTGGCGCCGAATATGCATCAATTTTCAATGCCCTTGATATTAAAGTCACGCTGATCGATGGTCGGGACACGTTGCTCGACTTTCTAGATCGCGAGTTGGTCGATGAATTTATTCATCATCTACGGAATCACGGCACGATTTTACGACTCAATGAAAAAGTGTCCCACGTCGAACGGAATGGTCGCAACCAGGTCGTTACGTTCCTGGAAAGCGGCAAACGAGTCTGTTCGGACATGGTTTTGGTTGCCGCCGGGCGCATTGGTTGCACGTACGGATTGGCGCTCGAGAACGCAGGTCTCACTGCGGACTCAAAGCGACGGCTTAAAGTAAATGAAACGTTCCAGACCGATGTGCCTCATATCTATGCGGCGGGCGACGTCATTGGATTTCCCAGCCTGGCATCGACTTCCATGGAACAAGGCCGCATGGCAGCGTGCCATGCGTTTGGTAATACCGCCAGTGCGAAGCCTGGCCATTTCCCGTTTGGCGTTTACGCAGTGCCAGAAATGAGTATGGTTGGTCAGACTGAACAAGAACTAACGGAACAAAAGATTCCGTACGAAGCGGGAATCGCCCGCTTGCGCGAAACAGCACGTGGTCAGATACTCGGCCTAAATGAAGGCATCCTGAAGATTCTGTTTTCAACAACCGATCGCCGAGTGCTCGGCGTGCATATACTTGGCGAGGGCGCTACGGAACTTATCCACATCGGTCAGGCTGCGCTGATACTCGGCGGCACACTGAATTATTTCCTCGAAAACGTATTCAACTACCCTACTCTGGCCGAGGCATATAAGATCGCTGCGCTCGATGCCTGGAATCGATTTTCATCTCATTCTTGATCGACGCAGATCGTGTACTTAATATGATGCCGTTACTCCCTATGCGTGGGCGCACGGTTCGGCGCTCCGTACATGACATCCGCTGAGCGGACAGTTCAGATTACCAGGCCCACCTCTCCCCTCGCCCGATCCGCTCATGTAAAAACATAATAGACGACGGATTATCTTCCTTCGTATTGATTCGATCGCGGCGACTCGTTCGCGTAGTGTCGCCTGCCCTGTAACTACGCGTTCATCGAGCGTAAAATATATCAACGTCACTTTCGGTCGGGTTGCGATGAACTATAAATTACTTACCACCCTGATTCTGACTGGTTCCGCTTGGGTTTTTTTGATCCAGATCTCTGCGGTTACCGATGGTTGGTTTCCCGGATGGAAAGTGTCGATGTCACGTTCAACTATGATCCTGGCGCTGCTGTGCGCTGGCATCGGCATTAGCTGGCTATTACATAGCATTATTTATCATCGTCGTGCGACAAAATAGCGCTGACAACCTGCGCGCAGGTATCGATCTCTCCACACCGATCGGTTGGGCATGGCATGCATTGCGAGCGGATGCCGTCATCGACGGCCTGGGCACCCGGGCGGAAGGACTATCTCAAAATGAAGTGACCGAACGCAAACGTGTGTTCGGACAAAATCGGCTACGCCCGCCGCGTAAACGTCACGCTATCCGGCGGTTCGTATTGCAGTTCCATAACGTTCTGATCTACGTGCTTCTTGCAGCAGCGCTAATGACCGCGTTCCTCTCGCACTGGGTCGACACCGGTGTCATAGTCGGCGTTGTATTTATTAACGCGCTGATTGGTTTTTTCCAGGAGGATAAGGCGGAAAAAGCTCTCGACGCGATAAGAGACATGTTATCTCATCAGGCGACAGTCCGGAGAAACGGCCATACGATAATAATCCCCGCCGAAGAGCTCGTCCCCGGCGATGTCGTAACACTCCAGTCCGGTGACAAGGTTCCCGCTGATTTACGGTTGATAACCGCTAAGGACCTGCGGATTGATGAAGCGATTCTGACGGGCGAGTCCGTACCGGCTGACAAAGGCACGGCTCCCGTTGACGAAGGTAGCTCGATCGGTGATAGAACCTGCATCGCGTACTCAGGTACGTTGGTAACGTACGGCTTCGCCAGCGGAATTGTCGTTGCGACAGGCGAACGTACTGAGATAGGCCGCATCAGCGCCTTGCTACGTAATGTGCAGACATTAACCACCCCGCTGGTCCGCCAGATGGCAGTTTTTGCGAAATGGCTTAGCGGTGCGATTGTACTACTTGCCGCTGGGACATTTCTGTTCGGCATCCTGGTGCGCGATTATTCAGTCGCCGAGATGTTTCTTGCTGCTGTGGGCCTGGCTGTTGCCGCGATCCCCGAAGGATTACCCGCAATTATGACTATCACGCTCGCGATTGGCGTACAGCGGATGGCAACAAAAAATGCGATTATCCGCCGGCTTCCGGCGGTTGAAACTCTAGGTTCCATCACGGTAATTTGTTCGGATAAAACCGGCACGCTGACCCGTAATGAAATGACCGTGCAGGCGGTGGCCACATCCACCGGTCAATTCGAGGTTACCGGCGTCGGTTATAACCCGCATGGCGCGTTTCTATTCGAGGATAAGGAAATAGTACCGGCTGATTTCCCGATCCTAGCCGAGGTAGCGCAGGCCGCTGCGCTGTGCAACGACGCCACAGTTGAGCACGTCAATGGCGATTGGCGGATGGCTGGCGATCCCACCGAAGGCGGTCTTATCACACTAGGCATCAAGGCAGGTATCGATACCGCGCTGCAACGACAGGAATGGCCACGCGCGGACGTCATACCTTTCGAATCACAGCATCGTTTTATGGCAACGCTGCATCATGACCATGCCGGACATGCTTTCATCTACGCCAAGGGTGCGCCGGAAAGAATTGTGGAAATGTGCGCGTTCCAGCGTATGCACGGCACCGACCGCCCGGTAGACCATGTTTATTGGCAACAACAAATCGAAGGCATGGCCCGTCGTGGCCTACGCTTGCTGGCGATCGCCTTCAAGGCGACAGAACACGGTCATCGCGAGCTGAGATTTTCCGATGTCGAAACGTCCCTGACACTGCTCGGGATCGTTGGCATTATCGACCCGCCGCGTGATGAAGCAATTCATGCCATACGACTATGCCGCGCCGCGGGCATACACGTAAAAATGATTACCGGAGATCATGCGATAACCGCGGCGGCGATCGGTCTACAAATGGGAATTGGCGATGGACACCGATTGTTAACCGGGCACGATCTCGATCTCATGAGCGATGAGAGCCTTGCAGAAAGCGTCGAGGATACCGATATCTTCGCTCGAACGAGCCCGGAACATAAGCTAAGGCTCGTAACGGCGCTCCAGGCTGCCGGACATGTTGTCGCAATGACCGGAGATGGCGTAAACGACGCGCCCGCATTGAAACGCGCCGATGTCGGCATCGCCATGGGACGGAAAGGTACCGAAGTAACGAAGGAAGCGGCGGAAATCGTATTGGCTGACGATAACTTTGCCTCTATCACTCATGCGATCGAGGAAGGCCGTACCGTTTTCGATAACCTCAAGAAGGCGATACTTTTCATATTGCCCACCAATGGCGGCGAGGCGTTCACACTCATTGCCGCCATCCTCCTCGGTTTTTCGTTACCGATTACCCCGGTTCAGATACTCTGGGTAAATATGATCACCGAAGTCACGCTCTCACTTGCGCTTGCGTTCGAACCTCCAGAACCTGGCGTCATGAAGCGTCCTCCCCGCGACCCTGCCAAACCGATACTATCGTCGCTGCTGATCTGGCGAATCGTTTTCGTAACACTAATTCTGGTGACCGGCACCTTCGGCCTGTTTGTCTGGGAATATTCTAACGGAAGCGATTTGGATACCGCGCGAACCGTAGCCGTCAATACGCTCGTTATGTTCGAGATATTCTATCTTTTTAACTCTCGCTACATATTCGACACTGTTTTTTCTATCCGGGGATTTTTTGGCAACCGGTACGCGCTGATTGCGGTTACTGTTTTGATCGTATTCCAACTAGGCTTTACCTACCTCGAACCGATGCACATGTTGTTTGGCACCAAATCGCTTGATATCGCGGCATGGCTGAGAATTATTCTGGTATCTTCCAGTGTACTACTATTAGTAGAATGTGAAAAATTACTGATCCGGATATACAAAGGACGCCAAGGCAATTACATGGGGAGCGATCAGTGCTAATTACGGCCGCCATACTTCATGCCCCCGTCACGCGTCCATTTCCCAGCAGACTCTAAAATCCAATAGCCTTCCGGGGACGAGCAGCGATGGAACGATCGATGATTGGCTGGCGTGAATGGGTTTCGCTACCGGAACTTGGATTGGCGTGGATCAAGGCGAAGGTCGATACCGGTGCGCGCACCTCCGCATTGCATGCGTTCAGCATAGCAACGTTCACGAAGAACCATCGGCCAATGGTGCGTTTCGGAATGCACCCGCGTCAGCATGACACCAATGTCGAGGTATTCTGCGTCGCGGATATCGTTGACGAACGATGGGTAACTGATTCCGGCGGGCATCGGGAAAGCCGTATCGTGATCTCGACGCTGTTGAAGCTGGGAGGTCGTCAGTGGCCGATTGAGGTGACTCTGACCAGTCGCGACAACATGCGCTTCCGAATGTTGCTGGGGCGCACGGCGATGTCGGAGCGCTTGATGGTAACGCCTGGGGCTTCGTATTTAACGGGCATTCCCCCGGAAGACGAGCTCAGAACCCCAATGAATCCTTCACCGGCTATATTTCCTATCACAGACAAGGAGTGATACCCCGTATTTATGAATATCGCCATTCTTTCACAAAAATCAAGCTTGTACTCCACTCGCCGCTTGAGCGAAGCGGCAAAAAAACGCGGACACAGCGTTCGCGTAATTGATACGTTGCGTTGTTACATGAACATCACGTCGAAAAATCCCGGCATTCACTACAAGGGGGAAGATTTGCGCGGCTTCGAGGCGGTAATCCCTCGTGTAGGCGCGTCGATTACATTTTATGGTGCGGCAGTTGTACGACAGTTTGAGATGATGGGCGTGTTCTCTGTCAACGAGTCCGTCGCAATCTCACGTTCCAGGGATAAACTTCGCTCGTTGCAATTGCTTTCCCGAGCCGGCGTGGGGCTTCCGACAACCGGATTCGCGCACTCGCCGGATGATGTTCAGGATCTGATTAAAATGGTCGGGGGCGCGCCGCTGGTCATCAAGTTGCTGGAAGGTACCCAGGGCATCGGCGTCGTTCTTGCGGAAACCAAGAAGGCGGCGGAAAGCGTCATTGAGGCTTTTTTTGGCTTGAAAGCCAACATCATGGTCCAGGAATATATTAAAGAGTCGGGCGGAGCCGATATTCGCTGTTTTGTGATAGGAGGAAAGGTAGTCGCTTCAATGAAGCGCCAGGCACCGGAAGGCGAATTCCGCTCTAACCTGCATCGAGGAGGAAGTGCCACGCTCATCAAGATCACGCCACAAGAACGAGCTGCCGCAGTCAGAGCCGCGCAGATAATGGGACTCAATGTCGCCGGCGTCGATATTCTCCGCTCCAACCGTGGAGCATTGGTTATGGAAGTGAACTCCTCTCCCGGGCTGGAGGGCATCGAGAGTACGACAGGCAAGGACATCGCCGCGATGATCATCGAATTTATTGAAAAGAAGGCGAAGCCCCATCGCACGCGTACACGAGGCAAGGGATAGTAAGGACGTCTGTCTCAGTCGCACCGCTGAATATCAATGGTACAACAGTGGCATAGTCATTGGGCGGACTCATCTGCCGCTGGTCAATGAAGGCGATGGGCTGTTTCACGTCGCGCGTTTCCGTGAAATCAGTGAAGCGGTCGCCAAAATCGAGGAATTCCATGAATCCTATGTCGCTGCAACGCAGCGAACCGGCCGAACCGGAAGACCCTTTCTACTGACGCGACCATAGCCTGGTAATGTCACAGGGAGGTTCTTTGTTCGACATCGATACTCTCGATCCAGGCGCTGGATAGCCACAGCAAACATGGCAACCTTTTGCGCGGAGTGCGCCCGCACTGGTAGATACCGCCACGATGCCAGTCGAACTCCGTTTCTCTTGCCGCTAGAATAGCAACTACATGAACCGATGCATATGCTCGATATTTCTGTTGCTATTACTTAATTCCGGCGCGATTTACGCGGATACGATGTCCGTCGCAGTTCAGGTCGAAGGCGTGTCCGGAGGCCTGCTAGAAAACGTCCTCTCTTCCCTGAGTATCAAGCAACAAGCCGATCACACATTGCTCACTGAGGGACGGATAAAACGTCTCCATGGCAAGGCAGACAAGGAAATAGGCGACGCCCTCAAGCCGTTCGGATTTTATCGTACGACGGTATCCAAACACTTGTCCAAGACCGGTCCAAACCAGTGGGCCGCGAGATATTTTATCGACCCTGGTCCTCCCCTGCCTATCGGCTCGGTTCATATCCGGATCGAGGGCGACGCTGAAGACGACAAAGAATTTCGCGAGATGGTCAACAAGCTGCCGTTGCGGATTGGCGACACACTAAACCATGCTCAGTACGAATCTGCGAAGACCGGATTCATCAAATTGGCTGCCGAGCGCGGCTACTTTGACGCGAAATTTGTCGAACACCAGATGCGGATAGATCTGGATTCGTACACCGCCAGTATCGAGTTACATTTGCAAAGTGGCTCGCGTTACCGCTTCGGTTCGATATCTCTGCAACAGGAAGTGCTCGATACGGATTTTCTTTACCGGTTTGTTCCATTTCAACAAGGCGACCCGTACACCGTCGAACAGGTACTAGACCTTCAGCGGACTCTAAACGACAGCCAGTATTTTCAGGACGTTGAAATCACGTTGGACGACGAGGATACCGCGCTGGGAACGGTTCCTGTTCACGTACTTCTTACGCCGCGTCGGCGGCATCGTTACATTTTGGGTACCGGGTACGGGACCGATACCGGATTCAGGGGAAAGCTGGGCTGGGAAATACCGCGAGTGAACGAACGTGGTCACCGTTGGGATTCCGAACTGAAACTGTCGCAAATTGGCAGCAGCCTGAGCACGCGCTACCGTATACCGGTCTTCGATCCCCGTACCGACGAACTACAGTTCACCGGCGGCGTTGTCACCGAACAAACGGAGATAACGGAAACCCGTATCAATACACTGGGAACCAGCCTGGTCCATACCCGCGGGCGTTGGCGAGAAAATCTGTCACTAACGTTCCAGGAAGAAAACTTTACAATAGCCGGAACCGAAGGGCGCTCAATATTACTGATGCCAGGAATCAGCTGGAACCGCATTTGGGGGCAAGACCGGTTTGCGCCACGATTCGGAGCTCGCGTGAGCCTGGATTTCCGAGGCGCGTCAGACGGCGCGGTATCCGACGTGAGCTTTTTTCAAAGCACGACGCATGTGAAAGTCATCCTTCCCGCCGGGCAGCGCGGCCGCTTGATTGGCCGTGGCACCGCCGGATTCACGCTGGTCGACGAATTTGTCGAGCTGCCGCCATCCATCCGATATTTTACCGGCGGTTCTAACACCGTCAGGGGTTACAACTACAATTCGCTTGGCCCTCGCGACGCTAATGGCGCCGTGATTGGTGGCAAGCACCTGCTGATCGGCAGCATCGAGTACGAACACACGATTTCGACAAAATGGGCGGCCGCGACATTTTATGATGTCGGTGACGCCGTCGACAACTTTTACGACCCGTTAAGCAAAGGCGTTGGCGTTGGCGTGCGATGGCGCTCACCGGTCGGTCCGATACGGTTCGATTGGGCGCGGGCGTTAACGCCCGAGGACAAGCCGTGGCGCATCCACATCAATATCGGACCGGACCTGTGAGAAAAGCATTCACCAGGTTTGCCGCTGTTCTGTTTTTCGCCGGCTCGGCAGCCTTGTTCTTGGCTGTCTGGCTCGTCACCACCGACAGCGGCCTGCGCTGGCTGGTATCGTTCGGAAAAACGTATGTTCCCGGAGAATTGACCATAGAGCGGATCGACGGTCGACTTATTGGTCCGCTTGAGGCGCAAAACCTGGCCTATCGGCATGATGGCGTTACAGTCACTGCGGAACACATCAACATCGACTGGCTATCGACGGCGTTGATCACCGGGACAGCGCATATAAAGTCTGCGGTGGCTGACAATGTCTCGATTATTGTGCGCAACGACACCTCCAGCATTGATAACGCCTCTGCCATTTCGCTCCCCGATATACGCTTCCCACTGCGTATCAAGCTCGATGACCTTAAGGTGACGAATCTGACAATTATCCAGGGAGAAAGGCCCGTCGTCGTCAATCGCATCCGTCTTTCAGCACGCACAACACTTGAACAATTCCAGATTGATACGCTGGAAGTACTCACCGATACGCTGGATATTTCTCTACACGGAACGATTATTCCTTTCGGGAGTTACCGACACGAGCTGGTCACTACCTGGCAACTTTCCCTTCCCGATACACTTACCATCAGTGGCCAGGGGGAGATCGCCGGAACGGTCGATAGCACCAGAATTCACCAAAACGTCCGCGAGCCGTTTCCCACCGATTTGGATTTAACCGTTAACGCATTGGTCGATCACCCCCATTGGCGTGCAACGGTCCGTTCCGCTGCGGTGGACATCCGGAAAATTGACCCGTCCTGGCCACCCATGGATGGCAACGTTGATATCTCGGGGTCCGGAACATTCACGGATTTCGAAACGCATGGCCATTTCGATACCCAATACGATGCCCGCGTACAATTGCACGGCGAGTTTGCCCTATCTGGCAACGATCAAGGCACTCTTCATGTCGCGAAGCTCAATGTTACACGTCCCGACACTCCAGGACTTGTCCAATTTACCGGGACCTGGTTGCCCGATGGCGAGTCCGGACGAATCGATGCCGACGTCGCGTGGCAACACGTAGCCTGGCCGATGATCAACACACCGTTGATTGAAAGCCCGGCTGGACGTCTGCGTATATCTGGCTCCCTGAACGAATACAGTGTTATCGCCAGCGGCGATCTCAAAAAAACGCCGATTCCAAAAGCCACCGATACACAGAGCGAAAACGACGCTTTGGTGGTTCCGGCTGATGACAGGGCAACATTTCCACCGCTGACATTCGCGTTGACCGGACACGGCACTGGCACGGAAATCGTGATTCCCGACCTGTCCTTGAACACGTTGGGTGGCCGCGTGCTCGGCAATGTGACGATCGCCTGGCGGCCGGAAGTCGCCTGGAGTGCGACGATGCGGGGCAAGAATCTGGATCCGGGTGGTTTAAACCGTCGTTGGCCGGGTCAGATCAGCGTGATCGCGGAAAGCAGCGGTCGCCTGTCCAAGGCTGGACTCCTGGCCGAAATCAAGATCGCCAGCCTCTCCGGAACGGTGCGGGATCGGTCATTTCATATGGATGGAGGTGTTTCCATAAACGGGCAGACGATACAGATCCTGGATTCGCAACTGGTATCCGGGCAGTCGCAATTGAAGCTTTCCGGGCGCGTCGACAATCAACTCGACGTACGCTGGAATATTCGCTCTCCGGATCTACAGGACCTTCATCCAGACGCAAAAGGTTCTTTGAATGGGGTCGGAACGTTGACTGGCGACCGGCGCGCGCCATTGTTGAGCGTCGATCTCGACGGGCACAAACTCGCTTACCACAACAACACCATCGCTAACATCCGCGGAACCGCCGCGGTTAACCTCGTTGAATGGACCATACCCAACATTCAACTCAGCGCCGACAGAATTACTGCCATGGGTATTGATTTTGATACCGTGCATGTCGAAGGTGGTGGCACACGACAATCGGGTGGGGTAACGGTTCTTGCCGTCACGACGATAGGTACCGTGGTAGCCAAAGCAACGTCACAGACGCTTAATGACGAAACAACGATAACGCTGGAGCGCGCCGATGCGCTCATTACGGATGGCGGCGAGTGGCGGCTCGATCATCCCGGCGAGATCGTTATCACGCCGGAAACACTGACATCGCGACATCTCTGCTGGTCTCAAACAGAAGGCGCAGGGTCAGGTTGCTTGCACGCCGGGTATGCGGCACAGCGCTGGAGCACGTCGGCATCTTTTGACGCCGTTCCGTTACAGCCGTTTTCAATATATTTTCCTGAACCGCCGATATGGAACGGGAAAGCAACTCTTCGTTTAGGCGCAGAAAAGGGTGCGGATCAGCCAATTTCCGGCGATTTCTCCGTTCGCTTAAGTGGCGGCGAATTAACCTATCCGTTGTCGGATGGGGAAACCGGGACATGGCGGTACGACCATGGCGAAATTGACGGGAAACTCGGTCTGGACGGATTGGTGAGCAATCTACTGGTTCGCATGGAGAACGGAGATAGTCTCGACGCGCAGGTCGCTTTACCCGGTTTCAATCCGGCAACGTTTGACGGCGCCCATCAAGCAGTCCGCGGATCGATCAACGCTCGTGTAGGTAAAACGGCGATCATCGACCTGCTCATACCGGAAGTACAGCAGTCCCAAGGCAATATTACGGTCGCCATCGCGCTTGGCGGAACAATCGATGCGATGCGGATCGACGGACGTGTCGGTCTTCGCGACGGACAATTTCTTGTCCCGCGCCTCGGTCTGACAATCTCGGAACTTGTCATAGACGGTGGAAATCTGGGCACCGAATCGTTCCGGTATCGCGTGAGTGCACGTTCCGGCGACGGTGTGATCCACGTTTCCGGCGTCACCAAACTCGATGCTACGGCAGGATGGCCGACCGAGTTACAAATTACGGGTTCCGACTTCGAGTTATCACGGATCCCGGAGGCGCGCATCAATGTCAGTCCCGATATTCAGGTGAAAATTGCGAAGCATGTGATTTATGTCGATGGTCAGATCACCGTACCCTACGCTCGGCTTGAGCCAAAGGATCACGCTGGTACCGTAACTGTGTCTGAGGACGAAATCATCATCGGCGTGGCGCCGGAACCGGGCAATCCGTGGAAAATATATACCAAGGTGAGGGTTATCATCGGCGATCGTGTATCACTATACGGCTTT
Organism: Gammaproteobacteria bacterium; assembly: GCA_006218035.1. Taxonomy (GTDB): domain Bacteria; phylum Pseudomonadota; class Gammaproteobacteria; order VBWC01; family VBWC01; genus VBWC01. The sequence goes on along the minus strand of VBWC01000003.1, from coordinate 298,310 downwards.
GGGTTCGAGGGGCGTATTGTCGGCAATCTATTACTGAATGACCGGCCTGGCGAAGTGACTACAGCGTCCGGAGAGCTCAGCGTTGCGGAAGGACGTTATCGCGCCTATGGACAGCGCCTGATTATCGAACGCGGTCTACTGCTTTTTGCCGGCGGCCCCGTCTCCAATCCCGGCCTGGAATTACGCGCTGTCAGGCACGTGGACAATGTAACCGCAGGGATTCGTGTTGCCGGAACCTTGCGCACGCCGCTGTTTGAGGTATTTTCCACCCCGGCGATGGGCGAAACGGACGCGCTTTCTTACCTTGTCCTGGGACGGCCACTTGAATCCGGTTCGAGCGAGGACGCACGCGTGGTCGCACAGGCCGCGCTGGTATTAAGCCTCAAGGGCGGAGACTTTCTTGCACGTCGTATCGGCGATAGGTTTGGGTTGGAGGAAATGCGCATCGAAACTGCTGACACCGGGGACCAGGCATCGCTGGTGATCGGGCGCTATCTGTCCCCGCGACTGTATGTCAGTTACGGTGTCGGACTTATTGACGCCATAAACACGTTCAACGCCCGCTATGAGTTGTCTCGCCATTGGCAGCTACGCGCGGAGTCAGGGCGGCATCAAAGTACCGATGCCGTTTATACGATAGAACGATAACCGTCATTCTATCCGATGTCTTGTCGCGACCCGAGCAACCAGGATGGCGCCAATCCTGCACCGGTCGATTTCAGCGCGTTATTGGAAGACTAACGAAAGACTTGTAGTATAAACCGGCTAACCATACGCAGATCCCGCCTAACGCTCGACGTCGTCTTGGCTACGATCGAGGTAAGGGCCATAATCAGATCGTCAATTCCCTGCACCGGTATCGTTTTCACCATTTCCTGGCGAACACCGGTGGATATCGCCGGTTCTTCCTTGTCCGCCGGAGCTCCAGTCACATCAATTCCACCCCAATCACTTCCTGATACCCTGCGCCAGCCCTTCGTAACTGAACTGGTTCCCGGTGCCATTGGCCGCTCGACCAGCCGTAACCTGAAATGGCGGGGACGCGATGACTCACCGCCAACATCTCGTTGAGCCCTGCCTCGTGCCACTTGTTCCATCAGGCTACTAATTTTTCCGCCGAGAAGTTGATTATCCATCTTCAATTGGTTGTTAAGGTTCTGCTCCAAAGACAACTGTTGTCGCACTTTTTCGCGTTCTATCGAAATATTCGCCAGCAGCTTGTCGCGTTCATCCCGGAACGTTTTCAGCTCGCCGGCCAGTTTCTCGTTGGCTTGTTCGAGAAGCACGCTCCGTTGTTCCGATACTGCCACATTGCCATGCACCCTGGTCGAGTCCTGTTTTAGGGTAACGATTTCCATTTCCAGACGCGTCGCCCGTTCCCGTGTCTCCTGCTGATCCCGACGGGATGCCTCGATCATTTTCATTTTTTCAGCGGCATCATGCTTCCCGCTGGTCAGTTGCTCCTCATACTGCTTTAATTTCTTCGCCAATCGACCGCGTTCCTTTTCCAGGGTGGCCTGGTCGCGAATGGTCTTTTCTACCTGCTTATCTTTTTCAGCAAGCTGCTGGACCAGGTCGCCCAACTTTTCCTGTGTGCCGCGCTGACTCTTGTCGAGCTGACTCCATTGGTCTTTCATGACACCGGAATCAGCCATCGCTATCCGATTTCTCTCTTCCGCTTCGACCACCTTGGCCGAGAGCATCTCAGATGTTCCACGCGCGCTATCCCTTTGAACACGATATTCCTCGATTTTATTCTCGGCAATCTTCGCAGCCTCGGCTAACGCTGCTATTCGAGTCTCCGCATCTCGCGCGACCTTTCTTTGTGCGTCGAGATTTTGCTTTGCCAGATCGAGCTCCGCAACCAGGGTTGAGTTGTTTTCAGCCGACGAGGCGTAGTGCTCGAGTTCGGCGATTCTGATTTGTAGTACTTCAATCTCTTTCTCTGCCGTCTGCCGTTCTGCATCGGCTTGCCGTGCGCTAAGCTCGGCCGCACTCGTCTTTTCAGTTGCTTCCGCCAGCCGCTGCTCATGCTCGCGTAGCAAATCCGACAATTCCTTGTGCCGAATGGCGTATATCTCACAGTCCTTGGTAATATCGTGCAGCCGCGCCTGCTCAGCTTCCAGCTCGCCGGACAGTTTCAGTATCTGACCTCGTGCGGACTGGTAATCTTGCTCAAGGACGGCACTCTTGGTCGAGCTGTCCTCCGCGCGCGCTTCGGCGGTATCGCGCGCTTTTTTAGCGTGATCCAGCGCCGTCCTGTCCGACGTTAACTGTCGTTCGTACTCTTCACGCTCCAGTTGCAGCGCGGACACCCGATTTTCCAGTGCGGCCAATCGCTCCGAGTCGAGCTCGTGCTCGGACATGTTCGCAGCGCGAGTCGTCTCAAGCGCTTCGCTGTCCTTCTTCAGGGTTTCATACAGGTCATTGGCAATAGCCAACTGTTGCTGGACTTTGCGGGTTTCCTGCTCAGCACGCACCCTTGCCGCCTCGAGGTCATTCAACCTGGTCTCATACTCCTCGTCGGTAATCGTCTCAAGACTGCTTTGCACTGCATTCGATGCTAGTAACAGGCCTTTCAAGCGCTCAATTTCCCTAAGCAAATTCGCCTGTTCAGCCCCAGCGTTTTTCGCCTGCAACATATAGTTGGACGCCAGCGTTTCTGCCGACTTTAATCTGGACCGGATACGCTTTTCTTCACTTTGTTGATCCGTTTGTTGCCGCGTCGCCTGCGCAAGTTTCTGCTCCAGAACGCTAACTTTTGATTCACTCGCGTCACGCTCCGGCCTGCCAATACCGGCGTCTCCACTGTACCTTCGTCCATCCAGTTCTGCCGTCACTCGCTTTAGATCACGCAGCGCCTCGTCCCGGTCAATCTCCGCTTGCTTAAGCTTTGCTTGATAATCAGCCAGAATGTATTCCGCCGCTTCGATACGTGAACGCAGCTCGCTCAGCTCTTCCGTATGGGAGGTTTGCGGAGAGTTTTCTCTTGCCGTATTTTTCTGGATAGAAATGCTTTGATTGATATTTTTCTTGACGTTTGCCAACTCTTTTGTCAGGCAGGCAACCTGCGTCTCCGAAGCGGCATACTGCTCGTCACGCCTTCTTATACGGGATTCATATTCCTTCGCAAGCTGTTCGGCGTCAATAACACGTTTTTGAAGATCTCCCTCATCAACACCACGATCAACTATTACACTCAAATGATCGCCAGCAACCTTGTTACGCGATGCTGAAGCAACGGTTCCGTTCTGCGTCGTACTTACCCCGTCTAATTGGATACTCAAACGCAGGATATCTTCTTTGGCGCTCGTATACTCCCTTTCAACCTGATTCAACGACGAGAAGTAATTGGTAGCGACGCTCTCGGCGGCTTCAAGGCTCGCCTGAAGTTCGGCGATTCTTTCTCCCGCATTACGCCGTTCCTCATTCGCCTTCTTCAGCTCCGTGGTTAGCACCCGCAGCTGTTCCTCAACCTGCCTCGCGTAGTCCGGGGTATCGTTGGCGGCACTCGCGAGCTGGGCCTTCTCACCGGTCAGGTGCGCGCTAAGTTGGTAGGCGGAATTCAGTTCGCGCTTGAAAAGTTCGATATCGTGTTCGAACTTTGTAACCGTCTCCGCGTGGGTGTCGTATGACTTACGCAATTTGGCACTGAGGCGCTCTATCTCGCCCTCAAGGCCTTTGATAACGGTGTCAGTGTCTCGCCCGCCCAACTCGATCGCTCCCCTGTCGCTGTAAAACGAGTTCCTGCGCCGCTTTACTAGCACGGATTGTCACAATTAATTACGTATTATTAGAAACATCCAGATGAATATTTACTAAAATTATTAATATGGCTAGCCGCCACGACGCCCGCATTACCCAGGCTAACCTAACGAATATCGACCAAAAAACCTGAAAGTCGAGACATAAATACCTATTAACACGGCCTTTTTTTTGCGAATCCTTACGAGAAAATCGCCCCCACGATGGAGCGCCCATCGTAGAGAAAACCTATTTATAACATTTACTTCCGGTGTGACCTATCCTGTTCGACGCGTCACGGGCGTATTCGCCAATTCTGGAAAAATCCTAACGCTACCCCATCCACCACAATGACGTACTGCCTCGGACCCACAAGCGGCTTACGGTCGCTCGCGACACGGGCACCAGGAAATCACACTCAGTGAGGTCGATGCGCGCTACAACTAACCCGCACGCCACACACTCCGATCCAGCTGACGCACGTATCGCACCGATTCCAGCTATTTCAGCAATACTGGCTAAAACAGGCTGCGCGTAACCCGAATGTACATCTTAATATTCGGGGCTGTAACGCATTGGGATGTTGTCAAACCGTGCCACGCCACGATTGGCACCATAAATCGGGTGCCAGGCATTCGTCATTGCGGCAACGACCCGAATGTTTCATATTCAACCTGGTGCCAGACGTGAGCCTGTCAGGAAATTCTTCAATGGAAAGCGAGTTTCCGCAGAATGCGGGGCTGATATATCTCAATCATGCGGGAGTTGGCCCATGGCCAAGGCGAACCGGCAATGCAGTGTGCGATTTTGCATTTGAAAACGTAAGCGCCGGCCCTATCGACTACGAGGCCTGGATACACACTGAAACAGTACTTCGCGAACAGCTCAGACAGATGATCAACGCGCCGTCGATCGCGGATATCGCCTTAATGAAGAACACCTCGGAAGCGCTGTCAACCGTCGCGTACGGCATCGAATGGAATGCGGGCGATAATATCGTCACTACGCGACAGGAATTTCCATCGAATCGCATCGTCTGGGAATCGCTCCGTACCCGTGGCGTCGAAACACGTCTGGCTGACCTCGACAGCACCAGCATACCGGAGGATGCGGTTGCGGCACTGACGGACAGACGTACACGCCTGATCGCGATCAGTTCTGTTCAATACGCCAGCGGGTTACGTGTCGACCTACAGGCCCTTGGCGAATTCTGCCGTGCGCGCAACATATTCTTCTGCATAGACGCCATTCAAAGTATCGGCGCCGTCACGTTTGATGCCCAGAAATATCACGCCGATTTCGTTGTAGCCGATGGCCACAAATGGATGCTTGGCCCGGAAGGAGTCGCGTTGTTTTACTGCCGAGCGGAACTACGCGAGCGATTGAAGGTTCAGCAATTCGGCTGGCACATGGTCGAGGCGGTGGGCAATTATGACGCCATGCAATGGGAGCCTGCACGTTCTGCAAGACGTTTTGAATGCGGCAGCCCGAATATGCTTGGCATCCACGCTCTAAGCGCGAGCCTGTCGCTGCTGCTGGAGATTGGGATGAATCAGGTCGAAAAGCTGGTATTGGAGAAATCTTCCCTGCTGATCGCGCGACTTTCCGCCGATGCACGCTTTAAATTGTTGACTCCCACACAGGTTGGTCGTTATGCCGGTATCGTCAACTGTCGACACCGTCACGAGAATTCAGAGCAACTGGCCAGGGTGCTTAAGGAACGGCAGATTTTCTGTGCGGTTCGGGCGGGAGGGATCCGTTTTTCGCCGCATTTTTATACTCAAAACGAACAGCTCGAAAAGGCGTTAGAGGTGTTGTTTGAACTGGCGCCTCGCTAGGCTGCAACTCCAAAGGCATCAACGAAATTCTGTGTGGTAACTTCTGCAACTTCTTCGACGCTGATGCCTCGCAGTTCCGCGATTCGCGCCGCCACATGGCGTATGTACGCTGGCTGATTTGTCTTACCCCGAAACGGTACCGGCGCGAGATACGGCGAGTCAGTTTCCAGCAACATGCGGCCCAGCGGAATCTCCCGTGCCACCTGTTGTAACTGTATCGTATTCTTGAACGTCACAATCCCCGAGAACGAAATATAGAAATTCATTTCGATGCATCGCTGTGCAGTCGCCAGATCCTCGACATAGCAATGCATGACGCCACCAGCCTGCGCTGCGTTTTCCTCGGCCAGGATTCGCAGGGTATCCTCGCGCGCATCCCGACTGTGGACGATCAACGGTTTGGATAAATATTTCGCCGCGAAAATATGGCGTCGAAAGCGCTCACGTTGCCATTCCAGGTCACCGGTACTGCGATAATAATCCAGCCCGGTTTCGCCGATTGCGATGACGTTACTGTCATCTCCGAATTTAATTAAATCATCCACGTCTGGTTCGCGGCCATTGCGCTCGTTCGGGTGAACGCCTGCAGACGCGTAAACGGTCTCATAGCGACGGGCTATCGCAATAACCGCCGGGATATTTTCGAGGCTTATGGAGACCGTCAGGAAACGGGTTACGCCGTTTTCCTTCGCGTTCCGGATGACGCTATCGAGATCGCCTCCAATGGCGTCTAGATCGAGCATATCGAGGTGGCAGTGAGTATCGACCAGCGCGAACGACATAATAGTCCAAATGCGGCTTTCTTGAGGCAGGCGTGAATATTAGGCAATCGCACACACGCGCGCAACCCCGATGCTACATCGTATGAGTAGCGCGATCCGACTGCAATGCACCGGCGAGGTGGGTTTCAAGCAGCTTGACTACCTGCGAGTCCTCATGCTTGCTGAACTGAATACCGATCCCGGCGGCGCGATTGCCCTGCGCGCCTTTCGGCGTAATCCAGATCACGTGACCAATTACCGGGAGTTTCTCCGGCTCATCAATCAGGGACAGCAGCAGGAATACTTCGTCACCTATCTTGTATTTATCGGTGGTCGGAATAAACAGTCCACCACCATCAAGAAACGGCATGTAGGCGGCATACAGCGCGCTCTTGTCCTTGATGGTCAGCGATAGAATGCGTTGGCGCTGGGGCGCCGGCACGGCGGGTTTCTGTTCCTGGTCTGACATAATTCCGTCGACTACCTTCCCTGATTACATCCTATTTTCTATTGGCCCAGGCGACCAAAAGATTTTCAAACAGTAACGGGGTATTGACCTGACTTTCCGCGTACCGCCACGCATCGCTCGCCTCGTCCAGGCACTTGAACCAGGACTGCGGCGTAAGGACGCCCGACAATTGCTGAAGCCGACTGCCAATGTCCCCGTTAATAATACGTTCCGAATCATTCCCTGTTCTTAACCGGATCATGTCCGTTATCCAACTGTACAGCCAGTATATCGTGGCCCTGGCATCAAACTTTAACCATTCCGCCGCAGTTGTTATCGGGTCGGCCTTGTTTAACAAGACTTTTTCAAATCCTTCGAAAATCTGCTGGCGACGCTCCAGCCAGTCACCTGTGGCAACCGCAAGTGCCGCCAGCGGGGCTCCACCGCTGAGGCCAAGTGCCAGATCCAGATCATCCCCGTTACGCCCCTGCTCTTTGAGCCACGCCCGGGCAACCTCTTTCGGCGGGGTGACAAAGGACAGCTGCTGGCAGCGGCTGCGTATCGTCGGTGGCAATGACGCCGGATGCGCAGTCACCAGTATCAACAGCGACCACATCGGCGGCTCTTCCAGCGTCTTCAGCAGGCTATTGGCGGCATTGATATTCATTTTGTCCGCTGGCGAAATGATGACGATCTTGTAACCGCCAAACTGCGATTTCAGTGACAGGTAATCACTTATCGCGCGGATCTGGTCTACACCGATAAACTTTTTGTCTTCCAGCACGTTAACTTCGTGCAAATCAGGGTGCGTGCGCGCGCGGTATAGCTGGCAGCCGCGACACTTACCGCACGCGGATCCGTCTGCGTGTCGTTCCAGGCACAACAGGACCTCAGCGAGCTTTCCGGAGAAAACGTGCTTGCCGAGCCCTGGACGACCGGTCAGCAGCAGCGCATGCGGAAATCTGTTCTCCCGCAACCGCGTTAACAGCACTTGAGATTGCGCCTCATGCCAGGGTAGCGATACGCTCAATGCCGATCTCCACCCGCTTCCAACAAGAAGTCGTTCAGCACCACAGCGATGTGCTGTTGTACCCGTGCCAACGGCTGGGCCGCATCTATGACTCTGAAACGGTCACTATGCCGCGTGGCCTGCTGGAGATATTCCTGGCGGACACGCTCAAAAAATCCACGCGCCTCATTTTCGAAACGATCAAGCGTTCCACGTTTTCCGGCACGCACAAGGCCTGTCTCCACAGGTGCATCAAGTAATATTGTCATGTCCGGCCGTAAGCTTCCCAGAACCCATTCTTCGAGCACGGCAATGTGGTGATTCGGAATCCCGCGGCCACCGCCCTGATAAGCGTAGGTGGCGTCCGTAAACCGATCGCTTACTACCCATAGTCCGTTGTCGAGCGCCGGTCGTATCACCTTCGAAACATGCTCGGCCCTTGCTGCGAACATCAGCAGTAGCTCGGTATCGTCGGCCATGCCAAGGTTCCTGTTACTGAGCAGAAGCCCGCGCACCTGCTCGCCGACAGGCGTCCCCCCCGGCTCACGCGTCTGTACAATCTTCTTACCGGCGGCGGCCAGGAAGTCTCGAACATATTCGAGATTCGTGCTCTTGCCTACCCCTTCGATACCCTCCAGGGTAATGAACCGACCTCGGGTTGCCGCGCTCATCTCGGTCTATCTCTTAACAGGTTCGTCACGGGGCATTTTTGTTTAGCTGAAATTTTCTCACTGCATCGTTGTGCCCGACCAGCGTCGCCGAGAACTCATGGCTGCCGTCACCTCGGCTGACAAAAAATATGGCGTCCCCATCTGTCGGGTGCAAGGCGGCGTGGATAGAATCACCATGCGGTAATGCGATCGGTGTCGGCGGAAGACCCTTGATCCGGTATGTATTGTATGGCGACTCTGCCACAAGATCCCGACGGCGTAAATTGCCGTCGAAAGCCTCGCCTAGGCCATAAATAACTGTGGGATCGGTCTGCAGGGGCATGCCGCGTTTCAAGCGCCTGATAAAAACACCGGCGATTTGTGTACGCTCCTGCGGCAGCGCTGTTTCCCGCTCGATGATGGATGCCAGGATCAATGCCTCGTACGGCGTTTGTAGCGGTAAATCTTCGGCACGGCTCTCCCATTCCGCCATCAGGCGTCGCTCCATCGTGCGATAGGCCCTTTCGAGGAACTCGAGATCGGTGGTATCCCGTAAGAAGTAATACGTGTCCGGATAGAAGAGTCCTTCCGGATGCCGCTCCGGCAAACCCAGCCGCGCCATGATGCTGGCATCGTCGAGTGCGTGCAACGTCTGGATCAGTTTTTCGTCCTTGCGGATCGCATCCATCAGCTGCCGGAATGTCCAACCCTCGACTACTGTCAGTGAATGCTGGACAACCTTTCCTTCAATAACCTGCTGCAGCAAGCGCTCCGGCGTTATGCCTTGCGAAAAGTGATACTCCCCCGCCTTGATCCTGCCGGACAATTCATTCCAGCGTGCGAGCAATATCAGATAACCGGGATGGGTTAGTACTCCAGCTTCATCCAGGTCATAGGCGAAACGCTTGAGCGTAGTGTTGGGTGCGATAGTATAATTGTAGCCTGCGTCGGGAATATTCAGCGGCGTAATCATGAACGTGCGCATATCCATCAGCAACCAGCCCACTATAAAACTGGCCGCAATAATAACAATGCCGAGTATTTTTCTAAGCGCCGTCAGCACTGAGGACCGCCTTGCCGACGATTTGGTTTTCGCACGAACCCGATAATGCCGACTAAAGCACCAGCCATCGGGCAATTCGTTCCGTGACCGGGCCTTTTCGATAGGATCGGTGACCCAATTGTCGGACGGGCCATACTCCGACGATGCTGTTGCATACAAATATCTCGTCTGCTTGCTCAAGCTCTTGCAGCGTATAGCGCCCGATCTCGCAACGGATCGAATTGTCAGCGGCGATATTGATGATACACTCGCGCAGGACTCCGGCTACGCCACATTGTGATAGATCAGGTGTCTTGAGTCCACCAGCGGCAACAAAAAACAGATTGGTCATTGTTCCTTCGATAACATTTTCGTCACTATCGAGCATTACGCCTTCAATGATTTCAGGATCGGTCCACTCGGCGCGCGCCAGCACTTGCTCGAGACGGTTCAGGTGCTTGATCCCCGCCAACGTCTCGTTACACCCCAACCGCATTCGGCAAACACGCATCACGATGCCGTCATCGCGATAACTCGCAGGATACGTAGATGCCGGATAGGTCGTTAAAATACGGGTAACGTCGCCGACAGATGGCGTCCGGTAACCGCGGCCACTGACACCGCGGGTGACAATAATCTTCAAAACACCGTCCGTGACGGCCTGTATACAACGGGTCGCTTCTTGCCGCAGAAGCTCGTCGTCGACCGGCAAAATACCCAGCCGCTGACAACCGAGGCGTAACCGCGCCATATGCCGATCCCAAAGAACCGGCAGCTTGCCGTTGCGGATTGCGATCGTCTCGAACAGGCCGTCGCCGTAGTGCAACCCGCGATCATGGATCGAAAGATTGTCGTTCTCCCGACCGTTGACTAGCGGCATGTCAGTGAGTCTCTTCTTCGATGGCGAGCAACAGGCCGCGGGCCTTTGCCCGCGTCTCGTCCAGCTCTTTCCGGGGAATAGAATCCGCGACGATGCCAGCGCCGGCGCGCAGCGTCAGGCGGCGACCCTCCTTGACGATCGTGCGTATCAATATATTCGTATCGAGACTTCCGTCCCGATTGATGTATCCAAACGATCCCGTGTACGGCCCGCGCGCCGTCTGCTCGAGTTCTGCAATGATTTCCATGCATCTTACCTTGGGGCATCCGGTGATCGTACCCCCGGGGAACACGGCGCGTATCACCTGGCCCGGCGTCACATTCTCATCCAGCTGACCGGTGATATTTGACACGATGTGATGCACATGCGCGTACGACTCCAGTGTCATCAATTCGTCAACGCGTACGGTACCCGGCTTGCAGACCCGGCCGAGATCGTTACGCTCCAGATCAATAAGCATGACGTGCTCCGCACGCTCCTTGGGATGGGCAAGAAGCGACGCCGACAGACGCGAGTCGTCTTCTGCCGTCGCACCGCGCGGACGGGTGCCGGCGATAGGTCGCGTCTGGATCGTGCCACCGGCAACCCGCACGAGGCGTTCCGGAGACGAGCTGAGTATCGCGCAATCGCGCCATGTGGCGATCCCGCTGAACGGCGCCGGATTAGTGGTGCGCAGCCGGGAGTAGACGTCCGTGGCGCAGAAATCCGTTCGACTGACCATCCGCCAGGCGCGAGACAGATTCACCTGAAAAACGTCGCCGTCCCGAATATATTGTTTGATTCGCCCTACCTGCCGCAGAAATGTTCCCGGGTCATCCTCGGTGACATCGAAAACCGGAGGAACTACCGCCGCAGTCCTGCCGCCGGCGCTGATCCTCAGGTCCTCGCCGATCTGCCGGACTTTTCCCTCGTGTCCCGGCTCGGCAACTATGCTGACGCTACGCTGAGCCCGATCACGAATCACCGCCGCGTAAAACCGCGTCGCAAAAGCCGCTGGAAGCGGCCCGCTACCCTGCTTCAATCGCAGGCGTGGCTCGATCTCCGCCACCAGTTCATATCCCAGATAGACGAACCAGCCACCCCGAAAAGGCAGATCATGTGTTGAATCCGGCTTGCAGCGTTCCCGCTGCCACCACGCGTCGAATCCCGCCAGGAACGTCTGGTGACCGGATTTCTGTTCATCAATGGTAACAGTCCCGGATTTATCGAGAGCGAGCGTACTACCCGGGAACGCGAACAGGATGTCAAAACGCGCTTGCGGATTGCCGCACGCGACGCTTTCGAGCAGATGGGGATAACGATCGGGACATGCCCGATGTAACGCGAGGAGATCGATATCCGCGTCGACCCGCAAAACTACATGGTCGACATGATATTCGAGCGAATCATCGAATCGCGTGACTGAGATGGGGCCGGTATCAGAACTCATGGTGCGCCCCGGCGCATCTATCGCTCTACTGCAACTTGCGAAATACCAGCGTGCCGTTCGTGCCGCCAAATCCGAATGAATTGGACAACACGACGTCAACCTTCATTTGACGGGTCTGGTTAGGGACGTAATCCAGATCACACTCCGGGTCCGGCGTCGAATAATTGATCGTCGGGGGCGCGACCTGATCGCGAATGGCCAGTACGCAGAAGGCGGCTTCAACACCGCCGGCCGCACCCAACTGATGGCCAGTCATCGATTTCGTCGAACTCACCGCAATCTTGGGCGCGCTCGCACCGAATACGGCCTTGATTGCTTCGGTTTCAGCCTTGTCACCCGCGGGCGTCGACGTGCCATGAGCATTAACGTAATCCACATCTTCCGGGTTCAGCCCGGCGTCTCGCAACGCGTTCCGCATGCACCGCTGCGCGCCATCGCCGCCGCTGCATGGCAACGTCATGTGATACGCATCAGCGCTCATACCGAACCCAATGAGCTCCGCGTAGATCGCTGCACCACGCCGCCTGGCAACCTCGTACTCCTCGATTACCAGAACACCCGCACCGTCGCTGAGAACGAAACCGTCGCGCTCCTTGTCCCATGGCCTGCTGGCCGTCTGCGGATCGTCGTTGCGCGTCGACAACGCGCGGGCAGCCGCGAACCCTCCCAGCCCCGATGGCGATGTCGCCATCTCGGTACCGCCGGCAACCATCACATCGGCGTCACCATAGGCAATAATACGTGCCGCCTCACCGATATTGTGCGTGCCTGTCGTACAGGCGCTGACGATGGAGATATTCGGTCCCTTCAGGCCATATTTGATCGACAGATTTCCCGCAACCATATTGATAATGTTACTGGGCACGAAAAACGGCGAGATCTTGCGTGGTCCGCCCTTAAGAAAGGCGTCATAACCCTTTTCTATACCGGGGAGGCCGCCAATTCCGGAGCCAATGGCGACACCGATGCGCTCCGCGTTCTCTTCTGTCACCTCGATACCGGCATCCTCGATCGCCTGGGATGCCGCCGCGATACCGTAGTGAATAAACGGGTCCATTTTTTTCGCCTCTTTGGGCGAAACATACGGGGTTACATCAAAATCCCACACCGATCCGCCGAAGCGCACCGAAAAATCTGTGACGTCAAAGTGTGTAAGCGGCCTGATGCCGCTACGTCCCGCAAGAATATTCCGCCACGAATCCGGAATGTTCAGGCCGACGGGACCCACCATACCGAGCCCTGTAACAACAACGCGACGCTTTTGGTTCATAGGCAACCGGAATACTTAAACGACGGGCCGCGAAGTTTCTTATCAGGGACGGCCAATGGTCGTGACGGACGTGCGGATCAATTAAGATGGTTATTGATGTAATCAATGGCCTGCTGAACAGTCGTAATCTTCTCCGCTTCCTCGTCCGGGATTTCGCATTCAAATTCCTCTTCCAGCGCCATCACCAGCTCAACGGTATCCAGAGAATCCGCGCCCAGATCATCCACAAAGGAGGATTCCTCGCTCACTTCCTCTTCCTTGACACCGAGTTGTTCGACAACAATTTTCTTGACGCGATCTGCGACATTACTCATGACAGTTGGATCCTCCCAAATTCAGTAAACAGCTTTAGCTGCGCTGGGTATTTTATAGAATAAGCGCCAAGTTGCAAGCAAAAACTTCCGTGGATTACCGCGGAATTTAGCGCAACAATCTGTTGTAATCATCTTGGTTTTCATTGTATTGAAAAGCACTGTAAACGTTAAAGCGATACGCTGGCGAGCGCGTGTTTCAGCCAGTTTTACGCCATGAACATTCCGCCGTTTATATGCATGGTTTCACCAGTGACATATCCTGCCTCGGGTGAGGCGAGATAGGCGACCGCCGCTGCGATGTCCTCCGGCTTACCAAGGCGCCCCACCGGAATCTGGTTGGTAATAGCGGCCCGCTGCGCGTCGTCGAGCGCCGCCGTCATATCCGTCTGGATATAGCCGGGGGCTACGCAATTGACCGTAATACCGCGGGAAGCGATTTCCCGCGCCAGCGACTTGGTGAAACCGATCATGCCGGCCTTCGCCGCCGCATAGTTCGCCTGCCCGGCATTACCGGTCAAACCCACTACCGAGGCGATATTGACGATACGGCCGTGGCGCGCCTTCAGCATCGTCCGTAAACAGACCTTCGATAGCCGGAAAACGGCAGTGAGATTGGTGTTGATGACGTCATCCCACTCTTCCTCTTTCATGCGCAGCAAAATATTGTCCCGCGTTATACCGGCATTATTCACTAAAATGGTCGGCGCCCCATATCGCGTCGATATATCGCCAATGACCGCCGTAATCTGATCGGCATCGGTGACATTCAGCGCCACACCCACGCCGTTAATTTCATGCTGCTGCATATATTCGCTGATGGCGTCGGCGCCGTGAGACGTTGTCGCCGTCCCGATGACCCACGCACCCTGCTGGCCGAGCTTCAATACGATCGCTTTGCCGATGCCACGACTCGCACCGGTGACGAGCGCCACTTCATTACTCCGCGTCATCCGCGCCCTCCTGCGATTGTAAAATTCCCTGCAGCGCCTGATCCAGTGTATCGGGATCGTAAACGGGATAAACCGCCATGTCTTTTCTTATACGCTTGTTGAGGCCGGCCAGCACTTTGCCTGGCCCGCTTTCCATAATCGTTTGAATTCCGGTGCCGGAAATATGTTCCACTACTTCGACCCATCTGACTGGCAGGTAAAGCTGGCGCGTCAATGCATCGCGGATTGCGTCCGGATGCTCGCAAATGGCGGCGTCGACGTTGTTTACGACCGGGATCAGCGGTTGTTGTATCGGCACGTTCCGCAATAATGCGGCCAGTCGTTCCGCCGCCGGTTTCATCAGAGCGCAGTGCGACGGGACGCTGACCGGCAAGGGAATCGCGCGCTTCGCACCAGCCTTCTTCGCCAGTTCCATCGCTCGCGTCACGGCCGACGTGTTGCCGGCAATCACCACCTGCCCCGGCGCGTTGAGATTGACCGCTGCGACCACATCGCCCTGTGCCGCGTCTGCGCAGACGGATGCCACCGCCTGGTCATCGAGTCCAAGTAGCGCCGCCATTGCACCCTGTCCAGCCGGCACCGCCTCCTGCATGAAACGTCCCCGGTCACGAACCAGTTTAACGGCATCCTGAAAACTCATCGCGCCCGCGCATACCAACGCGCTGTATTCGCCCAGACTGTGGCCGGCCACTACGGCGGGCAGCGGACCATCGCGCAGTTGCCATACACGCCATACAGCGACGCCCGCGGTCAACATCGCCGGCTGAGTAATGTCCGTACGATTGAGCTCGGCGTCAGGGCCGTTTTGCACCCGGTCCCAGAGATCGTAACCCAGCGCGGCGGATGCCTCGGCAAAGGTTGCTTCAACCGCCGGATAGCGGGCCGCGAGCGCTGCCAGCATGCCAACGGACTGCGACCCCTGGCCGGGGAAAACGATTGCGATGGCCGATTTACCGGGAGGTTGCTTCATCGTGTCGTGTCGTTACCTCGTCAATAACGAAGCAGCGCGGATCCCCACGTGAACCCGCCGCCGAAGGCCTCGAGCAGCAGCGTATCGCCATGCTTGATCCGGCCATCCCGGACGGCGACATCGAGCGCCAAAGGCACAGACGCGGCCGATGTGTTGCCGTGCTGGTCGACGGTAATCACCACCCGCTCCAGCGGCATGCGCAGTTTGCGTGCGGTCGCCTCGATAATCCGGATATTCGCCTGATGCGGCACCAGCCAGTCGATGTCTTCCTGTTTCAGATTATTGGCTGCCAGTGTTTCATCCACAATCCGGCCGAGGGTGTTTACCGCCACCCTGAAGACCTCGTTGCCCTGCATGTGTATGTAGGCTTGGCCTTTCTGAACCAGATCGTAGCCACTGGAGATTCCTGCGGGTACATTCAGCAAACTCTCGAACTGGCCGTCGGCGTGCAGATGCGTGGACAGAATCCCGGGGTGATCACTCGCGGCCAGCACCACGGCACCGGCGCCATCACCGAACAGCACACAAGTATCCCGATCGGTCCAGTCGATGATGCGTGACAGTGTCTCGGCACCGACCACCACCGCCTTGCTGGCAGCGCCGGTACGAATAAACTTGTCGGCGATGCTCAGCGCATAGATAAATCCGGTGCATACCGCCTGAACGTCAAACGCGGCGGGACCGTGAATATCGAGCCGCTGTTGCAACAGACACGCCGTACTCGGGAATACCCTGTCAGGTGTCGTGGTCGCGACAATCACCAGGTCAATCTCACCCGTGCCGACCCCGGCCGCCTCAAGCGCACGGCGGGCAGCGACTTCCGCCATATCACAACAGGTTTCATCGTCAGCCGCGATATGACGCTTGCGTATGCCGGTACGCTCGACGATCCATTCGTCCGAGGTCTCGACCATTTTCTCGAGATCGTGATTGGACAAAACCTTCTCGGGAAGATAGCTGCCGGTCCCTATGATCTTTGAATAAATCAACTCACAGGCCTTTCAATCAACAGCGCCTCAAGATTTGCCCGGATACGCTCCGGCACATTCTTCTTGATCTCGACCACGGCTTCCCGGATCGCCTGGGCAAACGCAAACTCATCGGCACCGCCATGACTCTTGACGACAATTCCCTGCAAGCCGACGAAACTCGCCCCGTTATACTGGCGCGGGTCAATCCGCAGACGGAAATTATCCAGTATCCGCTTCGCCATGAGGCCGATCATTTTGTTCCAAGGCGACCGTAAAAACTCTTCTTTCATGAAGTGACTGATCATACGGGCAACGCCTTCGCTGGTCTTTAACGCGATATTCCCGACGAAGCCATCACAGACCACGACGTCCACGGTTCCCTTGAATATGTCGTCGCCCTCGATGAATCCGTAGTAATTCAGGCTGCTGTTTTCCAACAGCTGCGCCGCCCGCTTGACCTGATCGTTACCCTTGATTTCTTCCTCGCCGATATTCAGCAAACCGACGGTGGGCCGCGGTTTGTTATCAACCGCCGCCGTCAATTCGGCACCCATCACGGCGAGCTGGAACAAATGGTCGGCGGACAGATCGACGTTAGCACCGAGATCGAGCATGTGGGTATGCCCGGTGATGGTCGGCATTACCGCGCATATCGCCGGACGGTCGATGCCGGGTAACGTTTTGAGTACGTAGCGGGCGGTGGCCATCAATGCCCCGGTGTTGCCGGCACTGACGCAAGCGTCGACAGCACGCTCTTTCACCAGATTGATGGCCACGCGCATTGACGAGTCCTTCTTGCCCCGTAGTGCAGCGGAAGGCGCCTCGTCCATTTCGACCCGCTGCGAGGCATGATGAATCGTTAACCGGTCACCCGGCTCACGCCGGCGAGCGGCCAGTTCCTGCAGCAAAACTGCCTGGTCACCGACCAGCACCAGCGATAACTCCGGCTGCTCATCAAGGACGTGCAACGCCGCCGGTACGACGACCGGGGCACCGAAATCCCCGCCCATCGCATCCAGCGCAATTCGAATTGCCAAGCGCTATTCGTCCCGGGTCGAGACGACCTTGCGTCCGCGGTAATACCCGTCAGGGCTGACATGATGACGACGATGGGTTTCGCCGCTGGTCGGCTCGATCGATAACGTCGGTCCCCGCAGCGCGTCATGAGCGCGACGCATGCCCCGTCGCGAAGGTGATTTTTTACTCTTTTGAACAGCCATTGCATTTGCTCCGTATTACAAGGTTTTCCTAAATCCAGAGCCGTCATTATGACGGCAATCCGGGCGCGATACCAAAAAACCCGGCGTTATCGCCCCTCCCGCAACGTCTTCAGCACTTCAAAGGGATTCTTCTTCCCCTTCTTGCCCCGGCGGTCCGTGGTTTCGTCAGGCGCCGGTTCCACCGCGTCCTCGGCTACAACCCGATCGCCGACGCCACATTCCGCCGGCGGATGCACGGCGACAATGGGCAACGCAAGAATCAACTCGTCTTCGACCAGCGCGGCAATGGACACTGGATCCTCGCCCACGATCAGCGGCTCATACGCCGCCGACAGTTGCTGCGCCTGTTCCGGCGACAAGACGATGCCAAGCGATACCGCAGCGCCGACATCGAGCTGCATTTTTTCCAAGCATCGCTGACAGGTGGTTTGCAGCGTTGCGGTCACCTCACCGACTATGGCCGGCTGTCCATCACGGTCGACGCCAAACTGCAGATTCACGGTGACGACACCGTCACTGCTGGTCAACAGCGCCGTTAACCGCGGCAGCACCGCGAGATCCACTACGCCTTCCAGGCGCTGTCCGGCACGGGCCCACTTGGCCGGATCGATCCGCCGCTCGTTCAACCGCTCTGACATAGGCGCGGCATAATATAATTATGGCAAGCGCCTGTCAAAAAAATGCGTTAAAATCCAACCGTTTTGAAACAGTGTACGTGGTATGGTCGTAGAGCCCTGCCACCGCTTCAGACCAGCCGCGCCAAAACCCATGACACCACCGCCACCTACCTTGATTCTCGCGTCCAGTTCGCCCTATCGGCGCGAGTTGCTACAGCGCCTTGGCCTGCCTTTCTCGGTGGATTCGCCAGAAATCGACGAAGGCCGTCTGCGGGATGAGTCCCCGGGCGATCTGGTGACACGCCTCGCGATCGCGAAGGCCGCGGCGGTTGGCGCGCGGTGGCCCGCAGCACTGGTGATCGGATCGGATCAAGTCGCGGCCGTGGAGGGCACGTTTCTGGGCAAACCGGGGACCGCGGCAAAAGCGGTCGAGCAACTGCAGCAGACATCGGGCAAACGCGTGGATTTTTTGACCGGGATATGTCTGCTGAACACCGCAAGCGGTCGACTGCAAACAGCGCTGGTCTGTTACTCGGTATTCTTTCGCAGGCTCACCAACGCACAGATACGGCGCTACGTCGAGCGGGAACGTCCGCTGGACTGTTCCGGCGCGTTCAAATCGGAAGGACTGGGCGCCGCGCTGGTCGAGCGATCCGCTGGCGACGATCCGAGCGCATTGATCGGCTTGCCGCTGTGCCGTCTGGTGCAGATGCTGGACAACGAGGGTATCGACGTCCTGTCGGTCTAGTTCAGGCGCATCTGCGTCAACCCGGCAACCCGTACCAACGTCACGCCGATACGCTCGACAAAGCGGTCGAACAACGGCGGACGATGGGTATAGTCGACGATCTTTTTCTCGCCGATGACTTCGCGTGCAACGTAACTGCTGTTGCCGAGACCGTCCACGAGCCCCAGCGCGATCCCTTGTTCGCCCGTCCACACCAGACCGCTGAAGATTTCCGGGCTATCCTTGAGACGATCGCCGCGTCCTTTTTTTACCGTGGCAATGAACTGCGCATGGATAGAACTGAGCAGTCCCTTGATATGCCGGATGTCATCGTCCTTCGCCGGTGAAAACGGATCCAGGAAGCCCTTGTGTTCGCCGGCAGTTAACAGCCGGCGCTCGATACCCAGCTTGTCCAGCGCGCCGACAAAGCCGAAGCCGTTCATCAACACACCAATGGATCCCACAATGCTGGCCTTGTCCGCATAGATCTTGTCGGCTGCCGCGGCGATGTAGTATCCGCCCGAGGCACACATGTCGGTAATCACGACGTACAACGGAATATTGGGATACAGGCCGCGCAATCGCGTCATCTCGTCGTTGACATACCCGGCCTGCACCGGGCTGCCACCGGGGCTGTTGATGCGCAGTATCACGCCCGCTGTCTGCTTGTCCTCAAACGCGTCACGCAAACCCAAGATGACGCTGTCCGCGTTCGCTTCCGCAGCGTCGGAGATTTCGCCGTAGATATCCACCAGCGCCGTATGCTTGCCGCCGGTGAGCGCGTCGTCACCAAAAAACCGCGGTAACGCCTGCCACGACAGCACGAGGATATACGCCACCAGCAATACCTTGAAGAAAATTCCCCAACGCCGCCGGCTGCGTTGCTCCTTGAGACCGAACGTGGCCAGCCGCTCAATGACTTCCCGTTCCCACGTCACTTGATCGCCGCGGCCTGATGGCGGCTCCGTGGACTCAACCCCGTTCGCGCTGAAATGCGGTTCCTCTTTGCTGCCGTTATTGATCATAGTGATACATCCCTCGGTGGGTGTTAGGCGCTAAATTGTCAGGGTCGCGGCGTGCTTGTCAACTTCCATATAACGCGCCAGCCACGGCACCAGCTCGCCGATCGCATCCAGGCACGCCAACGGACCGTGTTGTCGCAACCGCTCGCCCGTATGCACGCCGTAGCTGACTGCCAGCGCCGGGACGCCGGCGTTAACGGCCATTTTCATATCGTAGTCCGTATCGCCGATCATCAGCGTGGCGTGCGCCGGCACATCGAGTTGCGCCATGATCTCCAGCAACATCTGCGGGTGCGGTTTGGATTTCACCTCGTCCGCACAGCGCGAGGCGTGGAAAAAATGCGCGCAGCCGGTGTCAGCCAGCGCCCGGTCCAGGCCCCGGCGCGCCTTGCCGGTGGCCACGGCCAACAAATAGCCCTGCTCGCGCAGACTCGCCAGCGTCGCGGCGGCGCCTGGAAATAACGGCGCCGGTACCGGGCTGGCCTCGACGAAATAATGCCGGTAGCGATCGGCGAACCGCGAATGCATGTCCTGTCCCGCCTGAGGAAACAGCCTTGCGATCGCCTCGGGTAATCCCAGGCCAATGATGTTTAGGACATCGACACGTTCCAGTGGCACGAGATCAAGATCAGTGGCCGCTGCTTCCATGCTCGCGACGATGCGATCGATCGAATCCATCAGCGTACCGTCCCAATCAAACACCAGCAGGGTGAAGCCCCCGCGTCCGACCATGCTGTTCACGTCGCTTCGGTTCCTTTTTCCAGTTTATCCAGTACCTGCTGCAGATCGCCGCCCAGTGGCGCGGCAATCTTGAATTGCGCGTTCGTGCCAGGCATCCGGAACGCCAATGAATGGGCATGCAGGAACAGGCGCTTCAAACCGACCGTGCGCATCAGGCGGTTAAATTCCGTCGAGCCGTACTTGACGTCGCCGGCTACTGGCCGCCCCATATCGGCCGCCTGCACGCGAATCTGGTGCGTACGTCCCGTCATGATGCGGACCTCGACCAGACTGGCCACCGGAAAACTCCGCAATGGCGAGAATAGGCTTTCCGCCTCCTTGCCATCCTCGGCGACACGCACCATACGCTCACCCGACTGCAGCACGTTCTTGCGCAATTTCGATCGGACGCTTTTGTCACCCCCGCGCCACTGCCCTTCCAGTAGCGCGAGATACCGCTTGTCGATCTGCTGGCTGCGGAAGACCTCATGCAGCGCACGCAGCATGCTGCGTTTTTTGGCGATCATCAGGCAACCCGACGTCTCCTTGTCGACCCGGTGGACGAGCTCGAGGGATGGCGCACCGGGCCGGGCCGCCCGAAGTAACTCGATAATTCCCCATGACTGCCCGCTGCCGCCGTGAACGGCAATACCGGATGGCTTGTTCAGAACCACCAGCCGATCGTCCTCGTAGAGGATTGCCTGCTCGATCTGCGCCATCTGGCGCTCGGCCGGGCGGGGGGGCGCGACGCGGTCGGCGACCCGTACCGGCGGGAGGCGTACGACGTCGCCGGCCTTCAGGCGATATTTCGGTGCGATCCGACCCTTGTTCACGCGTACTTCACCGCGCCGGAGGATCCGATATATATGACTCTTGGGCACTCCCTTGAGCTCTGACGCCAGAAAATTGTCTATGCGCTGTCCGTCGTGGTCCGCCCCAATATCAATCATTCGCACCCCGACCACCGCTTCTTTCTGCACCTTCATCCCGTTTTCTCTGAAATAACAGACTATTGACCCGTTTGATGCCTGTCCGAAACGCTGTTATAGTACCCGATGCAATTAAGCCACGTCCTGATATTCGTGGCTTTTAATGCAGATTTTTAAATGGTTTTTTGCGTACCCGGTACGCATGGCGGCCCGATTAATGGGACTGACCAGAATCGCGATTACCTCGTTACCTGACGACGGACAACCGTGTCAGGGCGCGGGTCGTAAGGCGCGGGTTCTGGCCCCACTAACCTCGCGAGTAGTTCGACACGCGGTAGCGTCGGGCAGTGATGCATTTGCCGCACCTGTTGCGTCGCGGCAATCACGGGTACGAAACACGGGTTATAGATCGCTCGACCCGCGACGGAGCGATAGTAATTTGCGCTTGCGTGCCGCCGTTTTTCTGGCGCGCTGATCGGGCCGACCAGGGACCGGGTTGTTCGATAAAAACGAATAACAAACATCCTGACGAAACATCGTCGCGGCCCGACGCCCCCGCCACCGACAGCCGGTTGTGACGGAGCGCAGAGAGATTGTTGAATGAAAAGAATGTTGATTAACGCAACTCAGCCAGAGGAGTTGCGTATCGCCCGTGTGGATGGACAATACCTTTACGATCTGGACGTCGAAATTCCGTCCCTCGAAAAGAAAAAAGCCAATATCTACAAAGGTACGATTACCCGCGTCGAGCCCAGTCTGGACGCTGCGTTCGTCGACTATGGCGCCGAACGGCACGGGTTTCTGTCGATTAAGGAAATCATACCGAGCTACTTCAAGGTCCCGGTCACGGACGAGTCGAAACGACCGAATATCCGGGAGGTCCTGAAAGAAGGTCAGCAGATCGTCGTTCAAATCGACAAGGAAGCCCGCGGCACCAAGGGTGCTGCGCTGACAACCTACGTCAGTCTCGCCGGCCGGTATCTGGTGCTGATGCCCAATAGTCCGGGCGCGGGTGGCGTATCGCGGCGCGTCGATTCGGATGACCGTACGGAACTGCGCCAGATCATCAGTGAACTGGATATTCCCGATGGCATGGGCGCCATCGTCCGCACTGCCGGCGTCGGCAAGGGGATTGAGGAATTCAAGTGGGATCTCGATTACCTGCTGCGTCTGTGGCGCGCAATCGAGGCCGCGGCAGCGGAAAAACCGGCACCATTCCTGATCTACCAGGAAAGCAACATCATCATCCGGGCGTTGCGCGACCACCTCAGCCAGGACATTGGTGAGGTCCTGATCGACAACCCCGAGGTCTTCGAACAGGCGGGCGATTTCATCAACCAGGTGATGCCGCATTTTCTGAACAAGATCAAGCTCTATCAGGACGACGTCCCGCTGTTTACGCGCTTTCAATTTGAAAGCCAGATCGAGACCGCCTATCAACGCGAAGTGCGCCTGCCCTCTGGCGGTGCGATCGTTATCGACCGCACCGAAGCGTTGGTGTCGATCGACATCAATTCGTCCCGCGCGACCAAGGGCGCCGACATTGAAGAAACGGCCCTGCATACCAATCTCGAAGCGGCCGACGAAATCGGCCGGCAGTTACGCTTGCGCGATCTCGGTGGATTGATCGTGATCGATTTTATCGACATGACGCCGTCACGCAACCAGCGTGAGGTGGAAAACCGGCTGCGTGATGCGTTGAAAACCGACCGTGCCCGGGTCCAGCTCGGACGTATTTCGCGTTTCGGGCTGCTGGAAATGTCGCGGCAGCGACTGCGTCCGTCGCTGGGCGAATCGACCCAGGTCGCATGCCCCCGTTGCCACGGCCAAGGCATCATACGCAGCGTCGAATCCCTGGCCCTGTCGATACTCCGCATTATCGAGGAGGAGGCCGTCAAGGAAAAAACCGGACGCGTGGTTGCCCATTTGCCGGTGTCCATTGCGACCTATCTGCTCAACGAAAAACGGCGGACGCTGCATACCATCGAAGAGCGGCACAAGATCGAAGTTCTACTGATACCGCATGCCTCGCTGGAAACGCCGCATTACAGTATCGAGCGGGTACGCAATGACGATGAAGCTAGCTCAGAGGTCAGTTACGAACTCGTCGATCGCGAACAGGAATTGCAGGTGCCGGAAACCCTGGTGCAAAAAGCGCCTATGGAAGAGCCCGCGGTAAAGGCCGTACTGCCCCGCACTCCGGCGCCGGCGCCAGCTCCGGCGCCGTCTTTACTCCCGGCCACGGCGAAGGCGGAGACTGAAACTGGTTTCATGCGCAAACTGTGGGGCAACCTGTTCGGCGGCATCAACTCGCCGAGCGCCAGCGTCGAACTGCCGCGGGAAACGTCGGTGCAGCCTGTGACGACGCCCGACAAAACCGCACCGCCGCGCCATCAGTCCGGCGAGCGCCGGCCACGGGATCGCGATGATCGTAGTCGACGCGGCGGCCAGCAGCGCGGGCGCAAACCTGAGCGTGGCGCGCGCAACGCGACCGAAATGAAACCCGCGGTAACCCGCACCGAGGTCGCAGAGATTCCTGCGCTGCAACAACCTGCAGAGACCGCGTCCGAGCAGGCCCTCGCGGAAAATACCTCCCAGCGGCCGCGTCGGAATCGCGGACGACGTGGCGGACGTCGGCGCCGGCGTCCGACGGGTGCCGACCAAGGCGCATCACCGTCCGGGAGCACGCACGGCGACCAACCTCTGGCCGAGGGGGCTGCAAGTGCAATGCATGAGCATCACGATGGATCGGGCGAACCTGCCACGCGCAGCACGGTGTCCGAGCACACAGATCACCGGGATACCGATCGGGAAACATTTTCTTACACCGATGAACCCATGGCGCGTTCGCAAACGACCGCGGCGGTGCAACACGAAGGCCGGACCAACGATCATCACCACGATGAGCATGAACACAGCTTGCATGGACAGAACGAAGTAGCGGAAAAAACGCGCCAGGATTCCTGACGTGCTGTTTTAAAACGGCCAGGTGGTCGTTCTAATTGTTGAGATGCCGCTGACGGATATCCGCAAGTAATCCGCCGGCGGCAGCCTCGATCATGTCGAGCACCCGTTCGAATCCATCCGGCCCTCCCCAGTACGGGTCCGGTACATCGGTTCGTTCGAGCTGCGGCGCAAACTCCAGAAAGAGACGCAGCCTTCCTTCGCTTCCTCGTGGACAGATGGCACGTAGCAGTTCCAGATTGTCACGATCCATCGCCAGCACGTAATCAAATTGTTCGAAATCGTCTCGATCGGCCTGGCGAGCACGTTGTCGGCTGATGTCCATGCCGCGTTTCCGCGCCACCGCCTGTGCCCGCGCATCCGGGGGCTTGCCTATGTGGTAGTCGTGGGTCCCCGCCGAATCGACCATTACCCGGTCCGCGACCCCCTCGTGAGCGAGCAGCTTCTCCATCACCCCCTGAGCGGTCGGTGAGCGGCAGATATTGCCCATGCAGACGAACAAAACAGCGACTTTGTTATTCATGTGGCGGCATGCACAACTCCGGTGAAATCCTCTGTTCCAGTGTAATAGCTCACGCCCGGGGTGTCATTAACTGCCGCGCACGTACGGGTGTCGTGAATCACGAAATTCTGGTCTAATACGGGTCTATAGTTACGCAGACGGCGCCATGAACGAAACCCGAATCGAGATCGATATCGAACAATTACGCGGCCTGATCGGGCGCAGCGTCGATTACTATGGCACGCGATGTACCGTAATCGAGGTACTGGAGGACAGCCCGGCACTGGTTCTGGAAGCCTGCCATAAACATACCACCATCCAGCCCGACCAGCACGGTGAAGCGTACCGCCGGGTACCAACGACCATAACCGTGCCGGTACTGAATCAGAACCGCATCGAATATACGCCCGGTTTTCTGGATTTGAATCTCTTCGAATAGCGGACAAGCATTTGTCAAGTTAACGGCGACCGCCGACGTTATCTTCAGCGGCCAGCAGGACTTCAACACGCCGCAGGTCGTCTTCCGTGTCGACGCCTCGTCCGGGCTCTTCCATGGCCTCCGCTACCTGTATCCGGCCGCCGTTCCACAGTACGCGCAGCTGCTCCAGCGCCTCCATCGTTTCGATGGCGCACGGTGGCAACGTGACATATTCCCGCAAATACGCGGTACGGTAGGCATACAGTCCGATATGGCGATAGTGCTCGGACCGTTTCGGCAACTCCGCAAGCGTCACGGAAAACGCTTCACGATCCCAGGGGATCGCCGCCCGACTGAAATACAGCGCGTACCCGTTGCGGTCCAGCGCCACCTTGACGACATGCGGATCAAAAAGATCAGCGGCGTAGTCGATACGGCGGCATAGTGTTGCCACCTGGGCATCGCGATGTTGCTCCAGGGTCGCGGCCACCTGGTTGATGAGCGCCGGTGGAACAAGCGGCTCATCACCTTGCACATTGACGACAATCTGATGCTCATCGTATCCGCGCGCGCGCACGACCTCTGCGATGCGATCCGTTCCGGAGTGATGCGTGATTGCCGTCATGCATACCGCCGCGCCAAAGGATTCCGCGACTGCCCGTATGCGTTCGTCATCCGTTGCAATAATCACCTCGTCGGCAAGACTGCGCGAGGCGCGCTCATAAACATGCTGTATCAAGGGCTTGCCCGCCAGGGTGCGCAGCGGCTTACCTGGCAACCTGCTGGACAGGAAGCGCGCCGGGATGATGACCCGGAAACCCATCAAACCTCCTCGTCCGCCCGTAGCTCGCGGGCATCCGACTCAAGCATGACCGGAATGTCATCGCGAATCGGATATGCCAGGCGATCGCCTTTGCAGATCAGCTCCTCGACGTCGGGTTTGTACACCAGCGGCCCTTTGCAAATCGGGCATACCAGAATATCAAGCAGTTTTTTGTTCATCATGTCAGTCCTGTTTGCCGAGGCTTGCCAGACGTTGAGAAAGCTCACGGACGAAAATCGGATCAGGTTGCGCATCCACCGGCAAGTACCAGTACTCGCCGTCAAGGTCGCGGGGGAATTTTACCGCATCTTTCTCGGTCATCAGTACAACCGCGTTTCTACCGAACCGTAGTTCGGCTGCCGAAAAACAGTGATGGTCAGGAAACGGATGCGCCACGAACGTGAGGCCCATGCTCGTCAGATACCGGAAGAATCTCCCTGGATTACCGGTGCCGGCAACGGCGTGAAGATCGCGTCCCTGAAAATACTCCGCGCGTTGGAACGCCGCATCGGCCCCCAGTCGGCGAAATTTCTCTCCGACGACAGTCATCGGATATTCACGGTCTCGTGCCGCACCGTTGGTGACGACAAAATCGACGCTCATCAGCCGGCTGACCGGCTCCCGTAACGGCCCGGCCGGCAACAAACGCCCGTTACCGAATCGCCGCTCGCCGTCAATAACGACAATCTCTATATCCCGCGCCATCGCATAGTGCTGCAAGCCGTCGTCTGAAACGATAACGTTACACCCGGCGTCCAGCGCCGTCTGTGCGGCTGTTACACGGTCTGGCGCGGCGACGACGGTACAGCCGGTGCGACGCGCCAACAGCACCGCCTCATCGCCCACCCACCGCGACTCGCTGCCTTCATTGACCACTTGCGGCCATGCGGTAGCCTGGCCGCGATAGCCGCGACAAACGATGCCCGGCCGAAACCCCTTTTCCTTCAGAAACTGCGCCAGCCAGATCACCAGCGGCGTCTTCCCTGTACCACCGGTGGTGATGTTCCCGACGACGATCACCGGGACCGGCAACCGGTACGCCTTCAACAACCCCGCGTGATACGCGTGACGCCGCGCTGCGGTAACCAGCCGGAACAGCCAGGACAACGGCGACAAAAACACCGTCCACCCGCTACCGTCATACCAGGACACATCCAGACGTTTCATCGGCCACACGGCGCACCAATCGCCATCAGTTCCACCCAGGCATCTCTGCGTAACACCACTGAATATCACGAACCGCAGCAACCGGCCCGGAACTGGCCGTTCACCCGGTTATTCGTTGTGCTGCGTCGCCAGCGACAGATGGGTTATGCCCAGCTTGCGCGCCGCGTCCATGGCCGTCACGACCGCCTGATGCGGTGTTTTCCCGTCGGCACTGATAATCAGCGGTATATCGGTCCGCTCGCCGACGGCTTGCTGCATGGCCTTCATCAACGTCGCAAGCTGATTGTTTACCAGACCCTGCTGATTAACAAAGATGCGGCCCTCGGCGTCAATGGTGATTTCCAGCGGACGATCGCCGGTCTCGACCGGTTGCGCGCTGGCGCGCGGCAGATCGATGTTGAGCTGGGATTCACGCTTGAACGTCGTCGATACCATGAAAAAAATAAGTAACAAGAACACCACATCGATCAATGGCGTCAGATTGACATCCGGCTCCTCGGACCTGGAGGAACGGAAGTTCACTGTCTCCCGTCCCCGCCTGGATCGCGCTCACGCTCGCCCTGAAGCACCTCGACCATTTTCAATGACTCCGCCTCCATCGTACATACCAGTTCGTCGACCCTGCCGCGGAAGTAGCGGTAGAACATCAAACTCGGAATCGCCACGGAAAGTCCTGCGGCCGTCGTAATCAGCGCTTGCGAAATGCCGCCCGCCAGCGCGCCGGGATTGCCGGCACCCCCAGTCGACAGGCTGGTGAACACCTGGATCATGCCGAACACGGTGCCCAGTAATCCGAGTAACGGGGAAACCGATGCGATGGTCCCGAGGGTGTTCAAATAACGCTCCAGTTCCATGACGACCTGGCGCCCGGTCTCTTCGATAGCCTCCTTCATGATAGCGCGGTCATGACGCAGATTGACCAGCCCCCCCCGCCGCGCGCCCATTGCCATATCTGATTGACCAGATTTCGCGGACAAATCCGTGATCGCTGCAACGCCCAGAAGCGCTCGACGATAATCGCCAGCGCAATAATAGAACAGAGGATGATCGGCACCATCAACCAACCGCCGGATTCGATCAATTCAAGCACCTTTATCCGCTCCTTGCTGCAACATCATGGCTTTTCCGCATTACTGTCATGATACTGGTTTGTGCCCGGGACTAAAACCTGTTCGTCATCCAGTGTGTGCCAGTAGCGCCTGGCGAACTGGCGATAGGTCTTGGCCAGCACCGCGCCTTCAGCGGCGGCCAGGCGAAAGGTGATCGCGCCATGGTGCGACGATTCAAGCAACGTCGCCCCCGCTGCACGGTATCGTTCCACTACCTTGGGACGCGGAAAACCGTAGCGGTTGCGGTATCCGACGGGAAACAGTACATAGCCCGGCTGAACCGCGTCAATGAATTCCTGCGTTGATGACGTATTGCTGCCGTGATGGGGCGCCACTAGGATGTCCGCCTTAAGCTGCGCCCCGCGGTGATTCACCAGCCACCGCTCTGCGGACTTTTCAATATCGCCCGGCAGCAGAATCGCGCCGGAGGCCGTCATCACATGCAGCACGCAGGAGCGGTTGTTGCCTTTGTCGAAATGCACCCCGTCGGGTTGCAGCATCGTAAATTGCACCCGATTCCACGACCATGTCAGATCATCAGTACAGCTGCGCACCCTCGCCACAGAAAATTTCTCCGGTACAGAAGTAAGGATCTGTCCGACGCTAAAACTGTCGATAACCGCAGCGCTACCGCCGATGTGATCGTTATCGCCGTGGCTGACGACAAGCACATCGATATCGGTGACACCCTGACTCTTTAAAAACGGCACCACGGCCGCGGCGCCGGCATCGAACTCGTCGCTGAACCGCGCACCGGTGTCGAATACCAGCGTGTGATCGCGCGTCCGTACCACCGCCGCCAGGCCCTGCCCGACATCGAGCAATGTAAACCAGGCCTCGCCTTCTGCCGGCCGTGCCGATGGCAACATCACCAGCGGCATCATCCATATCACGCCGACCCAGCGCGACGGCCAGCCGCGCGGCGCCAGCAACCAGACCACACCTACCAGCGCAGGTACCAGCGTCCACAACGGCGGACTCTGGTATGACCAGATCGCAAGCTCCGGCGCCGATAACCAATCCAGATATTTCCAGACCCAAGAAAACAACCACTCGGCAAGCAGTAACAATGCCCCGCCGATGGCCGGTAACGGCAGAAAAAGCACGCCCAACAGCGTCAGCGGCACAATCACCAGGCTGACAACCGGTACCGCGATGAAATTGGCGACAGGGGATAACCAGGCAACTTGCTGAAACAGGACCAGCAGAACCGGTGCGAGGGCGACCGCGACCACCAGATGCACCCGCCCCCATTTCCACCATGCGCCGTGCGCTGACAGGCGCCCGCCCATTGCAAAGAGCATCGCGGCCACCGCCGCGAACGATAACCAGAAACCGGCCGACAATACCGCCAACGGATCAAACAGCAGTACCGCAAGCAGCGCCAGCGCCAAAACCCGGGAAGAACCTTGTTGTTTCTGCCAGAACACACCTGCCATGACGACACTGATCATGATAAGTGAGCGTTGCGTCGGGATCGAGAATCCGGCGAGTGCGGAGTACGCCAGCGCACCGGCTGCCGCGACGATCGCCGCCGCCCGCGGCGCCGGGACGTATAACGCGAAACGTCCGGTGTACCCCCAGAGCTTTCGCAACAGAAAAAAAAGTAACGCGGCAACCAGCCCGATATGCAGACCGGATATCGCCACCAGATGACTGGTCGACGTGCGGTTGAAAACCTCCCATTGTGATCGGGAAATGCCATCGCTGTCGCCGATCGCCAGCGCCGTAAGAATACCGATAAATGTACGTTCGCCAAGCAAACGCGCCATCTCGCCCTTAATCGCCGCACGCACCCGCTGCACCGGATAGTGATCAAGTCGCGACTGAATCAACCGATTCGCGCCGTCCTGCCGCACGTAACCGGTCGCGCGTATGCGGTTCTGGAACAACCACCGTTCAAAATCGAATCCGCCCGGATTCATCAAGCCATGGGGTCGTTTCAGGCGAACCGTCAGCTGCCACTCATCGCCGACATCGATCTCGGGCACCTTGTCATACCAACTGATGCGGACGCGGCCTGGCGCCGGGCGAGTCTCGCCCTTGTAATCCAGCTGGCTGATTTCGAAGTCAAATCGCACACCGCGGTCATTTGTTTCCGGAATCGACGCAACCCATCCGGTGACGGTGACATTCTCGCCTTCGAGCCCGATCGGCAACCCGGTCGACAAAATAATGTCCGCTCGCCACATCGCCCAGAAAAACCCGACGACGATTAACGCGGGTATCCGGATAGCCGATACTCTGTACGCAAGCAACGCCAGTGGAATTACGGATAGATACCAGTACGCAGGCGGCAGCCGTGTCAGCTGCTGACACAACAGGATTCCGGTCAGAAATGCGATTGTCCCTAACCACATAGGCTGGCCATTGCTTATACGCCTGAAATAAAACTATGATGCCGACAAACGAGCTTTGCTGTGAAGGGGCCTATGTCGAAGCGATTGATTAAACGTTATCTGCCCGATCACGGCAAGATACGGGACCATAAACATCTCAGGTTTTTCGGTAACCTGTTACATGATCCTCACCTGTGGCATCTCAATCGCCGCTCGGTGTCCGGCGCGTTTGCCGTGGGACTGTTTTCGGCGTTCGTACCGATCCCGTTCCAGATGGTGCTGGCGGCGGCCATTGCCATTTTGGTGCGCGTGAATCTGCCGATCGCCGCCAGTCTGGTCTGGCTGACCAATCCTATCACGATGCCACCGGTGTTCTATGTGGCGTACAAGATCGGCGCGTGGATACTCCAGGAACCCGAACGGGACTTCAATTTCGAATTGTCGTTCGAATGGCTGTCCAATGGGTTGCACGCCAACTGGCAGCCGTTTCTACTCGGCTGTTTCGTGCTCGGAACCCTTAGCGCCGCGGTCGGTTACGTGCTCGTGCGGCGTTTGTGGCGCTGGCGGGTTGTCAGGGAGTGGCAGGCCCGCATCCGATCGCGCAACCAGAGAAAACTGTTACAGCAGAAAAGCGAGTTATAACGATTCGTTAATTATTACTGCTATTACTGCCCGGGCGATACGATGTCTTCCGCTAACGCGGCCGGGCCTCGCGCAAAACGCCATCCTCCAGCATCAATACCCTGTCCATGCGCTCGGCCAGGCGCGGATCATGCGTCACAACAACGAAGCTCGTGTGAAAATCCTTGTTCAGCTCAAGCATCAGCTCGTAGACCTGTTCGGCGGTTCGGTGGTCGAGATTTCCGGTCGGCTCGTCCGCCAGGACACAGGCCGGCTCGGTCACCAGCGCCCGCGCCACGGCTGCGCGTTGCCGTTCCCCACCTGACAGCTCACCGGGTTTGTGCCTGAGGCGCTTGCCCAGGCCGACCTTTTCCAGGAGCGTGCGTGCCCTGCCGGCCGCCACCCGTGTTGATACGCCACGAATAAGCAGCGGCATCGCGACATTCTCCAGGGCGGTAAATTCTGGCAACAAATGGTGCAACTGGTAGACAAAGCCGAGGGCCTCATTGCGCAATCGGCCGCGCTCTGCCGGATTGAGCGTTCCCATATTCCTGCCATTGACCAGGACCTCACCGCTGCTCGGCACCTCCAGGCCGCCGAGCAGATGGAGCAAGGTACTTTTGCCGGCCCCTGAACTGCCCATGATCGCGAGCCGCTCGCCCGGCATGACGGACAGATCAATGGATTTCAGAACATCCACGTTCAGTCCGCCTTCACTGAAGCGTTTGCTCACCCCGCGACAACAAAGCACTGTCTGGTTCGCCTGCTCACTCATAACGCAACGCCTCGGCCGGTTCAATTCTGGCGGCGCGCCACGCCGGATAAATGGTCGCGAGTACCGTCAGCAAGAACGACACCACGGCGATGGTAACGACGTCGGCGCGATGCATATCGGACGGTATCTCGCTGATGTAGTACACGTCGGCCGGAAAGAAACTTACGCTGAAGAATTTTTCGATGGCCGGGACCAGCGTCTCGACGTTCAGTGCCAGCGTCACGCCGCCGGCCACACCCAGCGCCGTGCCGATCAACCCGACGACCGTCCCCTGTATGATGAAAATCATCATGATGCTGGCCGGGCTCGCGCCCAGTGTGCGCAATACCGCGATATCGCTTTCCTTGTCTGTCACCAGCATGACCAGCGTCGATACGATATTGAACGCCGCCACGGATACGATCAGCAACAATATGATAAACATCACGCGCTTCTCGGTTTTGACCGCGCGAAAATAGTTGACGTGTTGTTGCGTCCAGTCACTCACCCGGAACGCCCCGGGAAATTCGGCCGCGAGTTCGCGCGTCACACGCGGCGCCAGAAACAGATCGTCCAGTTTCAGACGCACGCCGCTGACGCCGCCATCCAATTCGAACAGCCTGGCAGCATCATCCATGTGTAACAGCGCCAGCGCGCTGTCATATTCATACATGCCCATATCAAATACGCCTACCACGGTGAAGCGCTTGAGGCGCGGGATCATGCCGACCGGCGTCATCGTCGCGCGTGGCGTAACCAGTGTCACCTTGTCGCTGACCAGCACGCCGAGTTTACGCGCCAGTTCGATACCGAGAATGATCCGGTACTCGCCGGATTCCAGATCCGCCAGACGACCGACCACCATATGATTGCCAAATTCGGAGACCTTCGGTTCCTCGGCAGGCAGAATGCCGCGAACCAGTGTGCCACGCACCTGCGATCCGCTGGTCAGCATGCCTTCCCCGTCAACGTACGGCGCGGCGCCGGTGACATGCGCGTTGCGGCCGGCCAGATCGACCACGCTGGTCCAGTCACGCAAACTTTCCTGGGCACCGACGATCGTGCCGTGAGCGGCGGCGCCAAGAATGCGGTGACGGATCTCTTTCTCGAACCCGTTCATTACCGACATCACGGTGATCAATGCCGTGACCCCCAGCACGATACCGAGAATCGAGATCATTGAAATAAACGAGATGAAATGGTTACGCCGCTTGGCGCGGGTATAGCGAAGTCCGACAAACAGTTCGAGTGGCTTGTACATGGCTGCCTATTAAATCACAGTTAAGCGAGATAGTTGTGCGCTTCAGGCGGCGGATGATTGCTGACGCGACGGGCAATCCGCTCGCAGACAGCAACGATCACAGGCGGGATTCTTCCGGCAGACATGCTTGGCATGGGCGACAATCAGTGCATGATACTCGTTGAACAACCCGGTCATATCGTCGTCGCGCGCCGGGCTCTCGCCGGCCAGCGTCGCTTCGAAGAATTCGCGCACGGCCTCATACGGCTCATCACCTGCGACCAGCCCGAGACGCGCAAACAGGCGGCGCGTATAGGCGTCGATAACAAACACCGGACGTGCGTATGCGTAAAGCAGAATGTCATCGGCCGTCTCGTGCCCGATGCCGTGTACCGACAACAGCTCGCGACGCAGCTGCGCTGTTTCGCGCTGCGCCAGTCGCGCGTATCCGCCGTTCTCCAGCAACCATTCGCAGAACTGCCGGAGTCTCTGCGCCTTGATATTGAAGTAACCCGACGGCGTCAATAACTCCGCGAGTTCCGCCTGCGGCGTCGCGACAATGTCGCGCGCGGATAATTTTCCGGCTCGCTTCAGATTCGCGATCGCCTTCTCGACATTCGACCATGCCGTGTTCTGCGTCAGAATCGCGCCGACCATCACCTCGAACAGCGACTCGGCCGGCCACCAGTGCTGCGGCCCATGCTGTGCGAGCAGCTTGTCGAACACGGTAATCAGCTGCATGCTAACGCGATTTCGTGCGGGGCTTGCGCCTGGCGCCAGCGCCACGTTGACCGGCCGTTTTGCGTTGCCGTTTGGCCGGCGCCTTTTCCGGCGGTTTGACGAGACCGGCGGCAATACACAACGCGCTTAGTTGGTCCTCGTCCAGCTCGGCCCATTTTCCCGGCCGCAATCCACGCGGCAGGCTGACCGGGCCGTAGCGAACCCGGATCAGGCGGCTGACGGTCAGATCCTGCGACTCCCACAGGCGGCGGACCTCGCGATGCCGGCCCTCGGCAATAATGACGTGATACCACCGGTTCGCGCCCTGGCCACCGGCATCGGCGATATCGATAAAACGGGCCGGCCCGTCCTCGAGTTCGACGCCCTCGCGCAGCCGGGTCAGCTGCTCGTCGGTCACCGTGCCGAGAACTCTGACGGCGTACTCCCGTTCGATCCCGGTCGAGGGGTGCATCAGCCGATGGGCGAGTTCACCGTCGGTCGTCAACAACAGCAAGCCCGCGCTGTTGATATCCAGGCGGCCGATCGATATCCAGCGGCTGGTGCGCAGCTTCGGCAGCCGCTCAAACACCGTCTGGCGCCCTTCGGGATCCGAGCGGGTGCAGATCTCGCCTTCGGGCTTGTGATAGATCAGGACACGACGCGGCGCGTCCCGGTCGACGGATACCGGGAGACGCTTTCCGTCCAGGGCTATTTCGTCAGCCGGCGTGACCGACTCACCGAGCGTGGCGACACGCCCGTTGACCTCGAGCCGGCCGGCCTCGATCAGACGCTCGATTTCGCGCCGCGACCCATAGCCCGCGCGGGCCAGGACCTTTTGCAAACGTTCCGGGATTGCTGCCAACTTCAGTGGATGACCGTTACGCGATCGCTGGCGGGCTGATCAGCGGCATGTTCGTCCCGCAACGGCAGGTCGTCCGATTCCTCGGCAAACGCATCCTCCGCCGTCGCGTCCTGCGCCAGGTCGGAAACCGCCGCGGTCGCCAGGGACAGCTGCGGACCGTCGTCACCCAGGTCGGCGCCGTCGTCCCGTTGCAAGCGCGCGTGCGCCTTGTCGAGGTCCATGAGTTCGCCGAGCGGCGGCAGCTCATCAAGGCTCTTCAAATTGAAATGGTCCAGCATATTGCGCGTCGTGCCGTACAGTGCCGGGCGCCCGGGCACGTCACGATGCCCGACGACGCGTATCCATTCACGTTCCAGCAAGGTCTTCATGATGGTCGAGCTGACGCTGACGCCGCGGATATCCTCGATCTCCGCACGCGTCGTTGGCTGCCGGTAGGCGATCAGCGCAAGCGTTTCGAGCAGCGCGCGGGAATAACGTGTCGGTCGTTCCTCCCATAAACGGGATATCCACGGCGCCAGTTCCTGGCGCACCTGGAACCGGTAACCGCTGCTGACCTGCACCAGCTCGAAACCGCGCCCGGCACAATCCGTTCCGATCTCCGTCAACACGGCCTCGATCTCGCCCGGCTCCGGTCGCTCATCATCGCTGAACAGGCGTAGCAGGTTGTCGACCGGCAGCGGCGCACCGGCGGCCAGCAGTGCCGCCTCCACAATCGGTTTAAGTCTCTGTCGGTTCATGAGCTTTCTCGGGGGCTTTCAGATAGATAGGGGCAAACGGCTCGCTCTGTACGATGTCGATCAATGCTTCCTTCAACAACTCCAGTATCGCGAGTAACGTGACGACTACGCCGAGCTTGCCCTCCTCGGGCTTGAAGAAGCTGGTGAAGTCACGGAATTTTTCCTCGCGGACTATATCGAGAATATGGGTCATGCGTTCACGCACCGACAACGGCTCCAGCCGGATATGATGATGCGCGTACATCTCGGCGCGATGCAGGACATCGCGCAGCGCTTCCAGCATATCCTGGAGATTGACCTGCGGCGGCAGCCGCACAACGCGATTTTCCGGGGGTTCGATGGACACCGTATACGTGTCCCGTCCGATACGCGGCAGCGTGTCGAAGTCCTCGGCCGCCTTTTTGAACCGCTCGTACTCCTGCAACCGCCGAATCAGCTCGGCGCGGGGATCATCCTCGTCCTCCTCCTCCACCGGGCGCGGCAGCAACATGCGCGACTTGATCTCGGCGAGCATCGCCGCCATCAGCAAATAGTCGGCGGCGAGTTCGAGTTTCATCAACTTCATCACCTCGATGTACTCGACGTACTGCGCGGTGATCTCGGCGATCGGAATATCCAGAATGTCCAGGTTCTGGCGCTTGATCAGATACAGCAGCAGATCGAGCGGCCCCTCGAACGCCTCGAGAAATACCTCCAGTGCATCCGGCGGGATATACAGGTCATGCGGCAGCTCGGTAAATGGCGAGCCACGCACCATAGCCAACGGCGCTTCCGGCGGCCTGGCGAAAGGTACTACTGTGTCCGGTCCCGACATATACTCTCTAAACGCCTTTCTGCTTAGCGGTACGCGATTCCCATGGCCTGTCGCACCTCATCGAGGGTCTTGCGGCACTCATCCCGCGCCTTGTCGCAGCCTTCGCTGATTATATTCCTTACCAGATTGGGATTCTCGATAAATTCCCGCGCTTTTTCCCGAATCGGCTTCTGCTCGGTCAGAATCGCGTCCACCAGCGGCTGCTTGCATTCCAGACAGCCGATCCCGGCGCTCCGGCAGCCTTCACGGACCCAGGTCTTGACGGCTTCACTCGAGTACACCTGATGTAACGGCCACACCGGGCATTTGTCCGGATCGCCGGGATCGGCCCGACGCACGCGCGCCGGATCGGTCGGCATGGTCTTGAGTTTACGTTCGACCTCTTCCGGGGCCTCGCGCAGACTGATTGTGTTGCCATACGATTTCGACATCTTCTGCCCGTCCAGCCCCGGCATCTTCGGTGTTGGCGTGAGCAGCGCCTGCGGCTCCGGCAGAATGATCCTGCCGATGCCTTCGAGATAGCCGTACAACCGCTCCCGATCGCCTAGTGTCAGATTTTGCGTCGAGCCAAGCAGCGCCCGCGCCGTCGCCAGCGAGTCGTGGTCACCTTGCTCCTGATATTTCCGGCGTAGTTCGTTATAAAGTTTTGCATTTTTCTTGCCGAGCTTCTTCACGGACTGCGCCGCCTTGTCTTCGAAGTCCGGCTCGCGCCCGTACAGATAGTTGAAGCGGCGCGCGACCTCGCGCGTCAGTTCAATATGAGCGACCTGGTCCTCGCCCACCGGCACCTGCGTCGCCTTGTAGATCAGGATGTCGGCGCTTTGCAACAACGGATAGCCGAGAAATCCATAGGTGCCAAGATCCTTTTCCCTGAGCTTTTCCTGCTGGTCCTTGTACGACGGCACCCGCTCCAGCCAGCCGAGCGGCGTTACCATCGACAGCAACAGGTGCAACTCGGCATGCTCGGGCACACGCGACTGAATGAACAAGGTCGCCGCACCGGGGTTGATACCAACGGACAGCCAGTCGATTACCATGTCCCAGACGTTATTGGCGATGCCGGCGGTATTCTCATAATCGGTGGTCAGGGCGTGCCAGTCGGCAACGAAAAAGAAACACCGGTATTGCTGTTGCAAGCGTAACCAGTTCTTCAGCACGCCGTGCAAATGGCCAAGATGCAGTTGTCCCGTCGGCCGCATGCCCGACAGCACACGCTCGGGATGTTGTGTTACCGAATTCACCTTAACCCCCTCCACAAGTACCCGGACAACGCTAAATTCCCATCGCCATATAAATCAGTTTCTGTAACACACCGATGGGCGGCAACAGGATCTGCCCGAGTATTCCGGTCAGCAGCAGTGTCAAAATAATCATGAAGCCGTATGGCTCCAGGCGGTCGAATTTTATCGACAGGCGCCCCGGCAACAGACCGGATGCGATACGGCCGCCGTCGAGTGGCGGCAGCGGCAGCAGATTGAGCACCGCCAACACCACGTTGATCGTGATGCCGGCACCGCCCATATAAATCAATGGCTGCGCCAGCCAGCTGATGGAGCCGTCGATCGTGAACCCGATCTTCATCAGCACCGCCCAAAGTATCGCCATCAGAATATTGGCGACCGGACCCGCCGCCGCCACAAGGGCCATATCGCGGCGCGGATTCCGCAGATTCTCCTTCGTCACCGGTACCGGCTTGGCCCAGCCGAAAACGACCCCGCCCAGCAACATCAGGACTCCCGGCACCAGCAGCGTACCCACCGGGTCGACATGTTTCACAGGATTCAGCGTCAACCGACCCAGCATCTTCGCCGTCGGGTCTCCCAGCCACTTGGCCACCAGCCCATGCGCGACCTCGTGTACGGTAATCGCAAACAGCACCGGCAGCGCCCAGATAGCGACGCGTTGTATCGCAGTGAGTTCATCCATCGGCGGATTATACCCGGTTTGGCCGGAATGCCATGAGGCGCGGGCTCATTGGTGAAATACCGCGGGGTCTCCCTTGCCGACGCGGACCACGACGGGCGCTGCGCCGGTCAGGTCGACGACCGTGGTCATTTCATAGCCGCAGTAGCCACCGTCGATAATCATATCGACCTGATTGCCGATGCGGTCGCTGATTTCGGCGGGGTCGGTCAGCGGCAGGTCGTCACCGGGCAACAACAACGTGGAAGTCATCAGCGGTTCGCCGAGGCTGTCGAGCAAGGCCTGCGCAATCGGTTGATCCGGCACGCGGATACCGATGGTGCGGCGCTTCGGGTTCTGCAGGCGTCGCGGCACCTCGCGCGACGCCTGCAGGATAAAGGTATAGGCCGCCGGCGTCAGCGCCTTCAACATCCGGTACGCTGCGTTATCCACTACCGCATAGGTCGCGATTTCCGACAGGTCGCGGCACATCAGCGTGTAGTTGTGACGGGCATCGATATTGCGCAGCCGTTGAATCCGGTCCAGTGCAGCCTTGTTACCGATATGGCAACCCAGCGCGTAACTCGAATCGGTCGGGTACACGATCAACCCGCCCGCCCGCACCCTGGCGACGACCTGAGTTACCAGCCGTGGCTGTGGATTCAGCGCATGGATGCGGACGTAATCCATGCAGTCACGCCGCAGGCCGAGACGTATGTTGAGCGACACCGCGCGCAGCGGCGGCAAGACTTGCGTGCACACGCTCATGGATAGTGACGCAATCGTCCGGCAACGCGGGATATCTGCCCGGCAATACGCGGCCGGCCGGATCATGAAAATCCGATCCGCACGATGCCAGCAACCCGAACTCGTTGGCAAGTCTCGCGAGCCGCTGGTACTCGGACGGGTCGTGGCCGCTACCGATCACTTCGATGGCCTCGCCACCACACGCCTTGAAGTCCGCTACCATCGCGCGCAGCCGCTGCGGCCCCAGGCCGTAACGCAACGGATGGGCGATGACCGCCGTGCCGCCCGCACCATTGATCCAGCCTATCGCCTGTTCAAGCGGTGCCCATTGCATCGGCACATAAGCGCGCTTGCCACGGCGCAGATAACGCCGGAACGCCTGCTCCGGGGTAGCAACGTAACCGGCGTCCACCAGAAATCTTGCGAAATGGGTGCGGCTGATCACCGGACCGTTCGCGTACTCCCCGACGCGCGCCAGCGCGTCCGGGATACCGCTGCGCTCAAGCTTTTCCGCCATCTTGAATGCCCGCGCGCGGCGCGCCTCCCGCAGGCCGGCCAAGCCCTGCTGCAAATCGGGATGACGCTCGTCGATGCCCAGACCGATGATGTGCAGCAGCCGCCCGTTCCATGTCACCGAGACCTCGACGCCAGCGACGAAGCCAACCCCGAGTTGGCCGGCCTCCGCGCGCGCCTCGGCGACACCGTCGGTCGCGTCGTGGTCGGTCAACGCCATGACGTCCACCCCGCAGGCCGCGGCAAGCTTCACGACCTCGGCCGGGGCGAGCGTGCCGTCGGAGGCCCGGGAATGCATATGTAAGTCAAAAATCATCAGTCGGCACTCGTATGTCTTCAGAAAAATCGGGGCTCGGACACTGGCACAGGCAATACGTTATACTGCTCGCCGACGTCGTAAACGGCATCCGGAACGGACCGTAGCCAACCCAGGAACCGTCAAATGAAACTGCTGTTTGATTTTTTCCCGATCATCGTATTTTTTGTCGCCTACAAGCTCTACGGCATCTATGTGGCGACCATGGTGATCATCGCCGCAACGGTGCTCCAGCTGGGCGCGTACTGGCTTAAACACCGCCGCCTGGAAAGCCTGCATCTTACCACGTTTGGGCTGGTTATCCTGCTGGGCGGGGCGACGCTGGTGCTGCAGGACGAAATGTTTATCAAATGGAAACCGACCGTCGTTAACTGGCTTTTTGCCACGATTTTTCTCGGCAGCCAGTTCATCGGCCGGAAACCGCTGATCGCACGCATGGCAGGGAAGAACCTGGCCCTGCCCGATGCGATCTGGTCGCGCCTCAATATCGGCTGGGTGGTTTTCTTTGTCGCCATGGGTGTTGCGAATCTTTACGTGGCCTACAACTTCGATACCGACACGTGGGTCAACTTCAAGTTGTTCGGCCTGATGGGTCTAACGCTGGCGTTCATTGTCGCCCAAGGGCTTTACCTGGCGCCGCACGTCAAGGTCAACAGCGAGGAAGGCCGCTAGTGCTGTACGTGATTCTTGGCGACGACGTTGAACATAGCCTCGCAGCACGTCAGGCGGTGCGTGCGTCGCACGTGGCACGCTTGCAGGAACTGCAACGGAACGGCCGTCTCGTGCTCGCCGGGCCCTGTCCCGCTATCGACAATCCGGAACCCGGTACCGCCGGATTCACCGGCAGCGTGATCGTCGCCGAGTTCCCGTCACTCGACGACGCGCAGCGCTGGGCAAACGACGATCCGTACATCGCGGGCGGTGTTTACCGCACGGTGTCCGTCAGGCCATTCAAACAGGTGTTTCCCTGAAACATCGGTCAGGCTACCCTTCGTGGTCGACATCCCGCATTTGCGCCTCCGCGCGTCTGACCATCATCACGAAGTTGGTTTTCATTACGTTCACGACGACGCGTTGACCCGCGCTATCACATGATCGATGCGTTAATTCAAATGGCGGCGCTGATCGGCTGTGGCGTTCTATGGCGCTTCCTGACGCCGTTGGTGGTCGCTCCCGCGACCGGCCGACAGGTGATTACCAGCCTGGTATACGTACTGTTCCTGCCGGCGCTGGTGCTGGACGTGCTATGGCAGGCGCCACTCGGCGTGGATTCCGCACGGATAGCGTTGCTCGCCGGCGCGGGTGTCGCCGCGGGCCTGCTACTGAGCGGGATGGTCTATCGGCTGTTGCGCACGCCGCCGGCGCTTGCCGGAGCGCTGATCCTCGCCGCGGCGTTTCCCAACGCGACCTACCTCGGGCTACCGGTGCTCGAGGCGACGCTGGGCACGTGGGCGCGCAGTGTCGCCATCCAGTATGACCTGTTTGCCTGTACCCCCCTGTTGCTCACCGTGGGCGTACTTGTCGCGAGCCGGTATGGCACGGCGCCGGCCGCAGTAAATCCGCTTAAAACACTACTCGCTGTACCGCCGCTGTGGGCCGCGTCGCTGGGCGTGGTGCTGAATATATTCGATGTTCCGCTCCCCGACGGCTTGCATCGCTGGCTGGGAATGCTCGGCGGCGCCGTCGTGCCACTGATGTTGCTGGCGCTCGGTATGGGCCTGCACTGGTCAGCGATGCAGCGGTCAACGTTGATACTGCTGGTTCCGGTGATCGTGATACAACTCGCGATCATGCCGGCGCTCGTGTGGTGGCTGGGCACTGGCGTCGGCCTGGACCGGGCCTGGCTCGTCGCGGTCGTGCTGGAGGCGGCGATGCCCAGCATGGTACTCGGTGTAGTGTTTTGTGACCGCTATCAACTGGATACCGGAGCGTACGCCATGGCCGTTACGATATCTACGCTGCTTAGTTTCATCTCGCTGCCGCTATGGTTCGGTCTATTGGCCTGAACTCGAGACACATGGCATTTTCAACGTTGAAAGCTTGCGGTAGAATAACCGTCACTCAATAGATCGACTTGTTTTCCCAGAGGCATAACAAATGATTACCGTAGACTTAATTACCGGAATGGTCATAGTCGTAGGCACCATCGTCGCGTTCCTGATGGCACTGCTGGTGGTGCAGATTTACCGGGGGAATAAGGACAACAGCCACCACAACGGCAGTCATTGAGCGCCTGCCGACCTTCACGGTCGGCCGCTGAAATTACTCCGCACCCGTTGACGGTGGAAATCTGGCAACGATTTCCAGCGCTTCCGTACCGCGCCTGATCTTGATCGGCAGCCAGGTTCCAGGCAGGATCTGCGTGACGGTTTCCATCACGTCCTGCATGCGCCGTGCCGGTACCCCGGCCATTTCGACGATAACATCCTCGTTCTGTAAGCCAGCGCTTTCAGCGACGCTGTCCTTGATAACTTCCATGATAACCACGCCCTGCTCGCGCTGATCCAGCAGCACGCCGAGCCGCGGTTTAGGCTTTTCCGGCTGTTCATCGGTGGCCAGGCCGAATACCGCATCGGCGATCCCGGCCTCAAGGTCAGTGCAATCGAGCCGGTGTGACCAGGGTATCAGCGTGGCAATATTATCCACGTGCAAGCCCTTGAGCTGCTGCGGCACACCGAAACCGCTGACAATATGACCGGTACCCATGACGCCGATGAATTGCGTCCGCGGATGTTGCTTGACCTGGGCGGAGATGATCCCGGCCATCGCCCGGTCCCATAGTTGCTGGGTTTCGACAAAACGCGTGAACGCCTGCTTGTCGATATCACTGATCTCACCATCGTCGCCACCGGCATGGGCGCCGCTGCCGTGATGCCGGAAGCTTTCCGCCAGTAAATTCAGATACGGCTTGCTCGCCGGCACCGGATCGGTCACGCCTTGCCGTTCGTTTTCCGGTATGTTCACCCAGCCGTTGTCGCGCACCTTGGCCATCAGCTGCTTGTCGATATTGAGCGCGTACATCGGAATGCGGTTCATCCGCGCAAAATGGAACAGCGCCAGATAAAGATCGGGGTCGTAGTGCCAGTTCGCCAGCCACTCGGACTGTTCGAGAAATTGCTCCACGGTAAGTTCGCCATTCACCCAGCGGTCAAGCACCGGCTGCACCCGTCGTGGAAACATCTCAAACCCCAGCGCGATGTCGGGATTCAACGCGTAAAGCGCCGCGACCGTCTGTAACTGCCAGCGATGGTGTTCGGCAAGATCATGATGTTCGCCCAGCAACACCACGTCTTTTTTTGTGACCATATGCAGCAACTTGTCGACCGGCACAACTTTCCGGGTCGTGGGATCGACCCAGGTCGCCAACGGGACGCATACCTGCGCCTCCGGCTGGGCAGCCGCGCTGCCGACCACCGGCCACCCGGCAGCGCCGACGATTACCGCGATGCACAATACTACGTTGAGGACGGCGGATCGCATCCTAGAAATGAATCGCCCGTTTGTCGACAGCGAGCGCGGCCTCGTGCACCGCTTCGGCCAGCGTAGGATGGGCATGCACGGTGCGCGCAATATCCTCGGCGCTCGCGCCGAATTCCATCGCGAGCA
Source organism: Gammaproteobacteria bacterium (assembly GCA_006218035.1). Lineage (GTDB taxonomy): Bacteria > Pseudomonadota > Gammaproteobacteria > VBWC01 > VBWC01 > VBWC01. The sequence continues at coordinate 254,645 of VBWC01000003.1, read as the reverse complement.
CCGCTTCGGCGATCAGTTCCGATGCGTTCGGTGCGACGATATGCACACCCAGAATCCGGTCGGTACGGCTATCGCTGAGAATCTTCACGAGACCGGCGGTCTCCCCCATCGCCCGGGCGCGGCCGCTGGCCAGCAGCGGAAACTGCCCCGCGCGAAACGCCACACCTTGTTCCGTCAAAGACTGACTGGTTGCACCTACCCAGGCGACCTCAGGATGGGTGTAAATCACCCACGGCACCGTGTTGTAATTGACGTGTCCCGCCTGACCCGCAATGCGTTCCGCCACCATCACACCTTCTTCCGACGCCTTGTGCGCCAGCATCGGCCCGCGCACAACATCGCCCACGGCAAAGATACCGGGAACGTTGGTCGCGCAGTGTTCATCCACCGGGATAAAGCCGCGCTCGTCCAGCGCGAGCCCGGCTTCAGCAATTCCAAGTCCTTCGGTATTCGGTTTGCGCCCCACGGCGACCAGCAGCCGGTCCACGGTCAGCTGGTGGTTACCGTCACTGTCCTGAAAAACGACGGTGACCTGTGCATTACTGACCCGGGTTCCCGTGACTTTTGCACCCAGCCGGATGGTCAATCCCTGCGCTTCGAGCTGCTTGCGCGTTTCCGCGGCAATGTCAGGCTCGGCGGCCGGCAGAAAGCTGTCGATAGCCTCCAGAATCGTTACCTCCGACCCGAGGCGGCTCCACACGCTGCCCAGTTCAAGTCCGATCACGCCGGCGCCGATGACACCGAGTCGTTGCGGAACCTCGGTAAACATCAGCGCGCCGGTGGAATCCACGACGCGATCGCCGTCGAGCGGTATCGAACCGGGCTTCGCTGGCACCGAACCGGTCGCGATGATGATGCTGCCGGCGCTTATCAGTTGTTTGGTGTCATCGCCGGCGGCGGTGATCTCGATCTGCTGATTCCCGCTGAGCCGCGCACGGCCGGTGATGCTGGTGACCTTGTTCTTGCGCAGCAAACCGGCCACACCCTTGGTCAGGGTCGCCACGACCTTGTCCTTGCGACGCATCATCGTGGCGATATCGATACTGACATCGCCGGCGTGTATACCGTGCTCACCCAGCTCATGACACAACCGGTAATAGTGATGGGATGAGTCCAGCAGCGCCTTCGACGGAATGCAGCCGATATTCAGGCAGGTCCCGCCCGGTGACGGCTGGCCGCTCGCGTTGCGGGTATCATCGATGCACACCGTGCTGAGTCCGAGCTGCGCACAACGTATCGCCGCCACATATCCGCCGGGTCCCCCACCGATTACCGCCACATCATAATTCTTCATTTCGCGGTCCTAAATCCCCAGCAACATGCGGGCTGGGTCTTCCAGTTCATCCTTGATCGCCACCAGAAACAGGACGGCGTCACGCCCATCGATAATGCGGTGATCGTAGGAGAGCGCGAGATACATAATCGGTCGGGCGACGATCGCGCCGTTTTCCACCACAGCCCGTTCCTGGATCTTGTGCATGCCAAGGATCGCGCTCTGCGGCGGATTCAGAATCGGCGTGGACAGTAACGAGCCGAAGATACCGCCGTTGGTAATCGTGAACGTGCCGCCGGTGAGTTCCTCGATTGCCAGCTTGCCGCTGCGTGCCTTCTCGACGTACCCGGCAACACCGGTTTCAATTTGCGCAAACGACATCTGGTCGACATCCCGCAGAATCGGCACCACCAGACCGCGGTCGGTGCTCACCGCCACACCGATGTCAAAAAATCCATGATAAATGATGTCATTGCCATCGACCGATGCGTTGATGATCGGATATTTCTTGAGTGCTTCCACGGCGGCCTTGATGAAGAACGACATGAACCCCAGCTTGATTTCGTATTCCCGCTGGAATTTCTCCTGATAACGCTGGCGAATATCCATGACCGGCTGCATATTCACTTCGTTGAATGTGGTCAGCGTCGCCGTCGTCCGCTGTGATTCCAGCAGGCGTTCCGCGATGCGCGACCGCAAGCGCGTCATCGGCACACGCTTTTCCGTACGTTCATCGGTTGCGATGGCTTTAGCGAGGTCAGCGGTCGCCGCCGGAATATCGAGGTGCCGCTGGATGTCCTCCTTGAGAATACGCCCGTCCTTGCCACTGCCGGCAATAACGCCCGGGTCCAGCTTTTTCTCCTCGACAATCTTGCGGACCGCCGGACTGAGTTTGGTGGCCCCCGCAGCGGCAGCGGTCTTCACGCCCGGTGCGTTGCTTTTTTCAGGCGCTGGCGCCGCTACCACGGGCGATGCCGCTACTGACCCAGCGTCGCTGTCGATCATGGCGATTGTCTCGCCGCTGACGACGGTGCTGCCGTTACCCTTTCTGATCTGCTTCAGCACGCCGTCCTGTGGCGCCGTGATTTCCAGAACGACCTTGTCCGTTTCCAGCTCCACCAGTTTGTCATCCCGCTTGACGACATCACCGGCCTTCTTGTGCCACTCAAGTAACGTGGCCTCCACCACCGACTCGGCGAGAACCGGAATCTTGACGTCAATCAGCATGCGTTCGTCTCCATGTATAAACCGCAGGCAATTCGTGCGTAATCGGCAACCCTACCATCACACTATATCTCGAAGGCCTTGTCCACCAGCGCTTTCTGTTGCTCGAGATGGAGCTTGAAATAGCCGACCGCGGGGGATGACGACGGCGGCCGCGCAGCGCAGCGCAGAATGTTCCCCTCGGGCAACAGACCGGCCGTCATGAAATTGTAGTGGATATAGCGCCACGCACCCTGGTTCTCCGGCTCTTCCTGGCACCAGACAAAATTCCGGATACGCGGATAACGGGCAATTTCCGTGCGTATCAGCTCGGCTGGTAGTGGATACAGTTCTTCTATGCGAACAATGGCCGTGTCCTTCCGTCCGGCGGACTCTCTGGCCTCGAGCAAATCCAGATAGACCTTGCCGCTGCAAAACACCATACGCTCGACTGCAGTCGGATCGAACTCCTCGATCTCGCCGATTACCGGCAAAAAATCGCCTTCGGTCAGTTCATCGAGCGTCGAGGTCGATGACTTGTGACGCAACAGACTTTTCGGTGACATGATCACCAGTGGTTTCCGGTACGGGCGCAACATCTGGCGACGCAACAGGTGAAACATCTGCGCCGGCCGCGTCGGCATACAAACCTGGATGTTGTTCTCGGCACATAATTGCAGGTAACGTTCAAGCCTTCCCGACGAATGCTCGGGACCCTGACCGTCGTAGCCATGCGGCAGAAACATCACCAGCCCGCAAAACCGGCCCCACTTCGCTTCGCCCGACGTTATGAACTGGTCGATTACCACCTGGGCATTGTTCGCGAAATCACCGAACTGCGCTTCCCACACGACCAGCGTCTGCGGCGACGTGGTGCTGTAGCCATATTCATAGGCCAGAACAGCCTCTTCCGATAACACTGAATCGATCACGATAAAATGCGATCGGTCACCCGCCAGCTGCGCGAGAGGTGTGCAGGTCGAGCCGTCTTTCTGGTTGTGCAATACCGCATGGCGATGGAAGAACGTGCCGCGCCCGCTGTCCTGTCCTGAGATTCGCACCGAGTACCCTTCCGCCAGCAGGGTCGCGTAGGCCATGGTTTCCGTGAACCCCCAGTCCAGCTTGCGCTTGCCCTCGGCCATGCGCTGGCGGGCCTCGATGATCTGGGCAACGCGCGGATGTAGCTCAAAATCCTCCGGCAGACTGGTAAGACGTTCCGACAGCTCGCGCACCGTATCGGCCACGACAGCCGTCGTCACCTGCAGCGGTTCGTTGTAGGTCTTGAAGGGCTCCCAGTCAAACGTATACTTCTTTTTCGGATCCGTGACGATCTGGTAAGCGACCTTCTCACCCTTGTCTAGCGCCTCGCGATAGGCAAGCGCCATGGCAGCCAACTCCTGATCGCTGACAACGCCCTGACCGGCAATTTTCCTGGCATATACCTGCGTCGTTTCCGGATGATTTCTGATCTTCTTGTACATGATCGGCTGCGTGGCATTTGGCTCGTCCGCCTCGCTATGGCCATGCCGGCGATAGCACACAATGTCGATCAATACGTCGCGTTTGAATTTCATGCGAAAATCCAGCGCAATCTGCGTGACGAACACAACCGCCTCGGGATCGTCGCCGTTGACGTGAAAGATAGGCGCCTGAACCATGCGCGACACCTCGGTGCAATACGGCGCCGAGCGCACATCCAGCGGATTGCTGGTGGTGAAGCCTATCTGATTGTTGATGATGATATGGACGGTACCGCCCGCCTTGTAACCACGCGCTTGCGACATGTTGAACGTCTCCATAACGACGCCTTGCCCCGCGAAGGCGGCGTCGCCATGAATCAGCACAGGCAAGACCTTGTCGCCCGAATAATCGTTGCGGCCCTGTTGCCTCGCCCTGACGGACCCCTGTACCACCGGGTCAACGATCTCCAGGTGGGACGGATTGAACGCCAGCGCCAGGTGCACGACTCCGCCTGCCGTACGAATATCGGAAGAGAACCCCTGATGATATTTGACATCACCGGAGCCACCCAGCGTCTTGCGGTCAAAAAATCCCTCGAATTCCTTGAACAGATCCGCCGGAGACTTGCCGAGGATGTTCACAAGCACGTTCAGGCGACCACGGTGCGTCATGCCCAGCACGACTTCCTCGATGCCGCTTGAGCCAGCGCGCTGCACAATCTCGTCGAGTGCCGGAATCACGCTTTCGCCGCCCTCCAGAGAAAAGCGTTTCTGACCGACATATTTGGTATGTAAATATTTCTCAAGACCTTCGGCCGCCACGATCCTGCCCAGAATATGGCGCTTCATCTCCGCCCCGAAATCCGGCGTCGCGCAGGCCCGCTCCAGACGCTCCTGTATCCAGCGCTTCTGTTCGGTATTCGTGATGTGCATATACTCGACGCCAATAGTCCGGCAGTAAGTATCTTTCAGGTGTTGCAGAATCTTTTTCAGCGGCGCCTGCCCGACGCCAACCAGCGAACCGGCGTTGAACACAACCTCCGTATCGATCGACCCCAGACCGTGAGTTTCGAGATCGAGATCGGCGATCGGATCGCGGGCAGCGAGCTGCAGCGGATCGAGATCAGCGTACTGGTGACCCTGGAAGCGGTAGGCGTTAATCAGCTGCAAAACACTTACCTGTTTTGCTTCCGCATGCGCAATCGCGACGTCGGTCTGCTGGCGCGTATGGATTCGGCGTTGTTTGGCTTGTTGCGCCAACGACTTCTGAATCGCGTGATGGTCCGATTCGGGTGCGTCGCCGTTTTGTTTCAGCTCGTCAAAATAGCCGCGCCATTCGGGACTGAGCCCGCCGGGATCCTTGAGATACTCTCCGTAAAGTTCCTCAATCAATGGCGCGTTCCCGCTATACAAATAGCTGCTGCGGTGCATGCGCTTCATCAAACTCATTCGGACGGTTCCTTCTTATTGTTCCGTATTCTTCCGTGTCATCGCCGGCGGCAAGACGACGGGTGTGATCCCAAAGTGTACCGTAGTCGTAACTATTGGAAAACTCAGTAACTTTCACCGGATTATGGCGCCTACCTCTGTATATCGTTGGACCCTGAAGTAAGTTTAGTGAAATCTATAGCGGTAATATTCCGATTCCGGAGCTGTCTGATAGATGCCGCCCCTGGTGTGTGCGTGAGCATTCATGCCCGCGTTCGGGCTGCGCTTGGCGGGTGCCAACCGTCCGACGCTTGCTTTAATCTCTGAAATATCTGTGCGATGATAGCTTGGTCTTTTCGACAATTTTGTACCTGACTCCGTGCTTACGAGACTACATCCCTAATTACAGGAACTTATAAATGAAATATTACGTTATCCCGGCGTTGCTCCTCGCCTCTCATGTCACCTCGGTTTTTGCTGCCGAGCCAACGTTGGACACGGAAAACAAGCGTTTCAGTTATACCGTGGGTTTCCAAATGGCCCAGGGGTTGAAGCAACAAGGCCTGGACGTGGACGCGGATGCGATGATCCTCGCGATCCGCGACGTCCTGACCGGCGCGCCCCTGAAGCTGACGCTGGAAGAAATGCAAGCGGCCAGCCGCGCCTATATTGAGAAAGGTGAAAAAGAGAAGAAGGCCGCGGCCGAAAAGAACAAGAAAGCCGGCGATGCCTACCTCGCCGAAAATGGCAAAAAGAAAGGCGTCGTCACGACGGCGAGCGGGCTGCAATACACCGTTATAAAAGAAGGCGCCGGCAAGAAACCACTACCGGCCGACAGCGTATCCGTGCACTACCGCGGGACCCTCGTCAATGGCGAAGAATTTGACAGCTCGATTGCCCGCGGCCAACCGGTTACCTTCCCGGTCAACGGTGTGATACAGGGCTGGCAGGAAGTGCTGCCGATGATGACGCAAGGCTCGAAATGGAAGGTGGTGATACCTGCTAGCCTGGCCTATGGCGAACACGGCAACAACGCAATCGAACCAAACCAGACGCTGATATTCGAAATCGAGTTGCTGTCAATCAACTGAACTCGGCCGTTGAGGGCCTGGAAGCGTGGATAACTAGCCGGTTTTCCCCGGCGGCGCTTCCAGGCTCTTGATCTTTTCCTGCATCTTCGCCATCAGGCCGGTAAATCCTTCCTTGTTGACGATATCCTGATAGCTGCTTCTGTAATTGCGCACCAGGCTGACCTCTTCTACAACCACGTCATAGACCAGCCATTCGCCGTCTTTTTTGACGAGCTTATAACTGATCGGGATCTGAACAGTCGTGGTCACGATTGTTGTATCGACCACGGCGCGGTCTTCCTCGATTTTCTCGCGCTTGAACTCGACGCTCTCGTTGGAATAGGCCTCGATACGATCCATATACGTGGCCATTACGAGCCTGGAAAACAATTCAACAAAGTTCTTTTGCTCGTCCGGCGTCGCCTTGCGCCAGTTTTGCGCCAGTGTTTGCTGCGCCATCGCACGAAAATAGAACCGCTTGCGAATAATCGTTGAAATGCGTTCCTTTTTGTCATTTGCCTCCAGCTTTGAATTCGACAGAATATTAAGGACCTCGTCGACCGACGCCTTAATTTGGTCCATGGGTCCAGGCGCCACTACGGCTGACGCCGCGACGGAGAATAGCAACGATACGGCGAGCAACAAGGCAAATCGCTTGGTTTTCATAACGTGTCTTTCCTGTGGTCGAACAAAGGTGACCCGCTGACGGCTACTTTCAAATTGTCATCGCGTCGATGGCGTCCCCGACCCTTTCTATAACGTTAATTCACCGCGATTCTTTACCCCGCTATGATAATTATGTGATTACTTTCTGATTTTACCTTGACGATTTTGAACATACGCGTCACGGACAAATTGGTAAGGGTCAAGCGCATCCCTTTTGATGCTTTCGTAGGTGTCCTTGTCCAGCGAAACGGTGTTGACCGCCTCCACGGCTTTGAGAACCAAATACTGGTTGTCTTTCTCTTCGCGTTCAGCATAGTTGTAGAGAGGAGACATCCCGGTGTCGACCACCATACCCACACCATCCCGCAGGCTGGATGGCCCCAGGAACGGCAATACGATATAGAACCCCGGACCAGCGCCATAGGCACCCAGCGTTTGCCCAAAATCTTCGTCGGTCTCCCGGATTCCGGCGTATTTTTCCGCTGGATCGAATAACCCGCCGATGCCCATCGTGGAGTTGATAATGAAGCGCCCCATTTCGTTCCCGGCGTCGGCAAATTTCATCTGAAACACTGCGTTTACCCCACGTACCGGGGAACCGAGATTCGTGAAAAAGTTGGCGACCGATACCCGAATCGACTCGGGTACGACACGGTACGCGCGCGCAACCGGTTTTAGCAGATAGAAATACAGCTTGTCATTGAACCAGAACGTCACCCGGTTAATCTTCTCCAGCGGATCGGATACGACAGAGAAATCCTCATCCGCAGGAAAGTCGTCTTCAGATCCAAGCGAAGTATCGTCCGAAAAAGCGCTATCCATCGGTTCGCCGCTGATGCCCGTCGGCGGCACCTCGTCCACCGCATGGGCCGGCAATACGCCCGATACCGAAAGACATGCGAGCAACAGAAGACGTCTGGCCATAAGCCGCACGGGAATTGGCACCGCTCGCCTATTCCTTTTCAAAGATATATTTACTGATCAGCTCCTCAAGACTTACAGAGGATTCTGTATCGCGTATGGAATCGCCTGCCCTGAGGTATTCTTCGGAACCACCGGGCGCGATACTGATAAACTTGTCGCCGATCACGCCGGCGGTACGAACGGAGGCAATGCTGTCCTGCTGTAATTTATACCTGCTGCTGAGCGACAACTTCACCAATGCTTCGTATTGACTCCCGTCCAGGGCAATATCCGTGACCTTGCCGACCTTGACACCGGCGATTTCGATATCCGCACCCTTTTTCAGTCCGGATATCGAACCGAATCGAGCCTGCAACGTATACGTATCCTCCTCGAATAGCTTGACGTCGCCAAGCTTGATTGAAATATACGCAAAGCAAAGGAACCCGGCGATCATGAAAATCCCTACGGCAAGTTCCACATTAAGTCGATTCATGATGCCTGTGTCTCCCGGGATAGACCGGCTGCTCAGAGCATGATTGCCCCAATGAGATAATTCCAGATCAGTATCGTAACCGACGCGAGCACAACAGCGTTAGTCGTGATACGGCTGACCCCCTCAGCTCCGAATACCGGCGAGCGTTCAAGATGCATGTAATATCCTTTCGCCGCCGCGATCCACACAATGAGTAGCCCGAAGACAAACGCCTTGACCAGCCCCAGTTCTACATCTTTCCAGACCACGCTGTCGTACATGCCTTGAAAATAGGCGCCCTCGTTGACACCGAGCAATACCACGCCAACAAGATATCCACCAGCAATCCCGACCACGTCGAAGATAAACACGAGCAGCGGCAAGGATATAATCGCTGCAACGAATTTCGGCACCATCAGATACCGATACGGATTAATCGCCATGCATTCCAGCGCGTCTATCTGTTCCGACGTGCGCATGATGCCGATTTCCGCACAGATCGCCGATCCAGCGCGACCGATAACCATCAAGGCCGTTAATACCGGGCCAAGCTCCCTGATCAAACTTAGCGCTACCGCCGAACCGAGCAGATCCTCGGAGCCAAATTTGGTCAAGGTATAGTAGCCCTGCAGCGCGAGTACCATGCCGGTGAAAGCCCCGGTAACGCCGATGACAAATATCGATCCCGCGCCTATAAAGCGGATCTGACGGACAATCGGATAGATTTTGTAAGGCGGTTTAAAAAAATAATAGGTGCATACCGCGAGGAATACCCCCATTCGGCCGAACTGCTCGACATGGTAAAGAGTCAGGTCCCCGATCGTCTCAATACGCTTTTTTAGCCCCGACATCATATCGTGCCCGCGTGCGGCACGGTCAGGTAATGCACGCTGAATTTATTGGCGTCATCGCTCCAGATACGACTCGACGAGAATCCCGCCGCTGTTGCTATCGCGACAAATTCATCCGTGGTGTATTTGTAGGAATTCTCCGTATGAATAGTCTCGCCCTCCTCAAACACGAAGCGAATGTTCTCGAACCCCACGACCTGATGGACAGTACTGACGAGATGCATTTCCACCCGCCCTCTTGGCTCGTTATAAAACGCATCATGCTCGAATTGGTCACAGATAAACTTTGCGCCAAGATCCCGATTGATCCGGCACAGAACGTTTTTGTTGAACTCCGCCGTGATTCCGTAAGAATCGTTATAGGCGGCATGTAACGTATGCGCATCTTTCTTGGTGTCCACACCGATGATGATGGCGCCGCCAACGCCGACCATACGGCGGATATTCTCCAGAAAACGCGTGGCGTCGTGCGGCTCAAAGTTCCCTATCGTCGATCCGGGAAAAAACGCGACGCGCCGGCACGCTGGCAGAACGAAAGGCAATATCAGCCCGGTGGTGTAATCGATGCACGTCGCCCGGATTTCCAGCCATGGAAACTCATCCGCCACTTCGGTCGAAGCCGCCAAAAGATGCTCGCGGGAAATATCGAGAGGTACGTACGTTCGGGGTTGCAATCGTTCTATGACGGGACGGGCCTTGCGCCCGCTGCCGCTTCCGAGCTCGAGCAACACGCAATCCGGTCCGGCCAGAGCCGCGATTTCATCAAGATTGTGCTCGATAATGGCGGTTTCCGTCCGCGTCAGGTAGTACTCTGGAAGTTCGCAGATAGCGTTGAACAGTGCGGAACCGCGCTCATCATAAAAAAGTTTCGGTGGCAATGTCCGGGGACGTCGCCCCAGTCCGCGGATGACTTCGCTACACAGGCCGGCAGCCGGCGGTTGTGTATCGTAGAAACGGACACGCTGGGATGCCGCTACTGTCATATGACGGCTTCTGCCAGGCGGAAACCGCTGAACTGCCAGCGTTGACCGGGATAAAAGAAGTTACGATAACTTGCCCGGATGTGATCCGCCGGTGTGACGCACGACCCGCCCCGCAGCACCATCTGGTTGCTCATGAATTTTCCGTTATATTCGCCCAGCGTACCGTTTAGTGCGCGAAAACCCGGATAAGCGGTATACGGGCTTTGCGTCCATTGCCAGATATTACCGAAAAACATCGCCGACAGTTCGCCGCCAACCGGATGAAAATGTCCGGAACCAAGAAAATTTCCGCCTTTCGACTCGCAGCAAGCCGCCAGTTCCCACTCGGCCTCGGTAGGCAGACGCTTTTCGGCCCAGCGGGCAAAGGCGTCAGCCTCAAAAAAACTGACATGGCAAACGGGCTCGTGAAGATCCAACGGACGCACCCCGCCCAACGTCGAGACTTCCCATCCGGTATCGATGCGGCGCCAATAGAGGGGATGCTCCCAGCCCAACTCCTTCACCAGTTGCCAGCCGTCCGACAGCCAGTGCCTCGATTCGTGATAGCCACCGGACTCGATAAACCGGACGAACTCGGCATTTGTCACCGGTCGATTTGCGAGACGATAGGGCTCGACACAAATCCGATGCCGAGGACCTTCATTATCATAGGCGAAGCCGTCGCCAGCATGCCCGATCTGGTGAAGACCGCCACCGTACTCGATAAACTCCAGCGGCGGGGAAAATGATCCATCGGTTGCCACAAGATCCCGATACGCCGGAGCCAGCGGATTAATCGAGAAGTTGTACTTGATATCCGTCAGCAACAGTTCCTGATGCTGCTGTTCGTGATTGAGTCCAAGCACAAGAAGAAGCGCGATGCTATCGCGGTTTTCCCGTTCCATCAGATTATCGAGAAGCGCGGTAACGTGATGATCGACATAGGCCCGATAGTGAAAAACCTCGTCTACCGTCGGTCGGGACAGCAAGCCACGCCGCGCACGCGGATAAACGGCGCCCGCCCCCTCATAATATGAATTAAACAAACCGGAAAACAGCGGGTCGAACGCGCGGTAACCGGCGGTTAATGCAAGCACGAACGTTTCAAAAAACCACGTAGTGTGCGCCAGATGCCATTTGGGCGGGCTGACGTCCGGCATGCCCTGTATTACATAATCCTCCACGGCCAGCGGCTTGCAAAGATACTCGGTCAGTCGCCGGATTTCCTCGTATCGCGCTCTCAGCGTTTCCGGTTCACCGAACTGCACGGGTTCCAAAGGGGCACAACTCGAACTGGCCAGCAACACTGGAATGCTCCGCAAGGTTTTCGAGTAGTTTAGAAAAACGGAAATTAAAATCAACCGCTATCGCGTGTGGGTGTTGCCTCAACGCGTCTCTAGGCGGAACAGAAACTCCATCCGGGTACCGTGCCCGCGACGAACGGGCTGTCCACAAGCTTGCGATATCGAAAACCAGGAACGAGCCCGGGCGCCTGATGCGCCCGAGCTGCCGCAGGGAGGAACTCGGCTAACGGCTGTCGCGTTTACGCTCGTGCTCTTTGAGCTTCTTCTTGCGTATACGGATGGATTTGGGCGTCACTTCGACCAATTCATCGTCATCGATGAATTCGAGCGCCTGCTCCAGGCTGTGCCGCACCGGCGGCACGAGTATGATGTTTTCGTCGGAACCCGCGGCGCGAATATTATTCAACTGCTTCCCTTTCAAGGGATTGACGACGAGATCGTTATCGCGAGAATGCAATCCGACGATCATCCCTTCGTATGCCTCGTCACCTGGCCCCACGAACAGACGGCCGCGCTCCTGGAGATTGAACAACGCGAAAGCCAGGACCTTTCCGGTCCCGTTGGAAATCAGCACCCCGTTGACGCGCTGACCGATCCCGCCTTTCTTTGCCGGCGCGTAACGTTCGAACACGTGATACATAAGACCCGTCCCGGACGTGGCGGTCAGAAATTCTGTCCGAAATCCAATCAGCGCGCGCGCCGGTATGATGAAATCCAGACGAACCCGGCCCTTGCCATCCGGCATCATGCTTTGCAGATCTCCGCCGCGCGCACCAATGCGCTCCATCACAGCGCCCTGATGGACGTCTTCCACATCCACCGTCAGCTGTTCGAACGGTTCATGTTCAACCCCGTCGACGATCTTGGTGATAACCTCCGGCCGCGATACCGCCAGCTCGTATCCCTCACGCCGCATGTTCTCGATCAGAATAGACAAATGAAGCTCGCCGCGTCCGGACACTACGAATTTGTCCGGATCAGGCGTCTCTTGGACACGCAACGCGACGTTGTGTTTAAGTTCCCGCCACAACCGCTCACGAATCTGCCGTGAGGTCAGATACTTTCCTTCGCGGCCGGCGAACGGCGACTTGTTCACCTGAAAAGTCATCGATACGGTCGGCTCATCGACGGATAGCGCCGGCAATGCCTCAACCGTCAGCGGATCACATAACGTATCCGAGATATCCAGTGTCTCGAGACCGGTAAACGCAATGATATCGCCGGCGCCCGCCTCCGGAATCTCGACGCGCTTCAGCCCGTGAAACCCGAATACCTGCAATACGCGGCCACGGCGGGTATTGCCATCGCGATCAATCACCGTCACCGCGGTATTGGTCCGGACCTGGCCGCGGCTGATCCGGCCTATGCCTATAACACCCACATAGTTGTCATAGGCCAGCGAGCTCACTTGCAGCTGGAACGGCCCGGATGGATCTACCACGGGCGGCGGCACGCGATCGACGATGGTCTGGAACAGCGGCGTCATGTCCGTGCCACGATCCTCTGCCTGCAAACAGGCGTACCCGAGCAACGCCGAGGCATATACGATCGGGAAATCGAGTTGTTTTTCACTGGCGCCAAGCCGATCGAACAATTCAAAGGTCTGGTCAAGCACCCAATGTGGTCGCGCGCCGGGCCGGTCGATCTTGTTGATAACAACTATCGGGCAGAGACCACGCGCCAAGGCCTTCTGCGTGACGAAACGCGTTTGAGGCATCGGTCCATCGACCGCATCCACCAGCAACAGCACCGAATCCACCATAGACAGAATGCGCTCAACCTCGCCGCCAAAATCGGCATGGCCGGGCGTGTCTACGATATTGATATGACAACCCTGCCACGTCAGAGACGTGTTCTTCGCTAGAATCGTGATGCCACGTTCTTTTTCCAGATCGTTACTATCCATGACCCGCTCGAGCACAGGACCACGAACATCCAACGTACCGGACTGTTGCAGAAGTTTGTCGACAAGCGTGGTCTTACCGTGATCCACATGCGCGATAATCGCAATATTTCGAATGTTGTCTATCATAATATCCAAATAAAAAAAGGCCCCGCCGACTGGCAGGGCCTGTCGCGAGAATGACAAGTATCAGGGGGTTATACTGGAGTGACGTTAACTGCCGTTAATCCTTTCGGACCACGCTGGCTTTCAAACGTAACGCTTTGCCCTTCCGTCAACGTCTTGAAACCCGCGCCCTCTATCGACGAGTAATGGACAAAAACATCTTCCGATCCATCCTCCGGCGCAATAAACCCGAAGCCCTTCGACTCATTAAACCATTTTACCGTACCGTTCGCCATAACTATCCCCCCATAATCGAAATGTCTGAAGCGTCCAGGCATGCGGATTATGAAAGGTTATCAAGTGAAGTATTGGAGAAAGCAACTTCTACATACCAGCACACAAAAACCACATGCACGGACAGCCAAAAGGTCAAAATACCCAAGAAAATCAGATTTTCCCGGCGCTTATAGCTACATGAAGCGATTGTGGAAATCAAGTACAAGGTATTTGCTTTTTCTGACTTCCAGATGGCGTTTCGGTAGACGCTGCGATCCGTAAGGCGCCGACATTGCCCGGTTTTCCCCGGCTTTTACTCGGTCCGGACTCCCCCGCAGGTGAGGAAGACAAATAACCGGATGCTGCGTCACGGGGATAGTCAGCCGAACTGCGACAACCCCTGCTGCGAACAAGCGTGGGCAACGACCTCGAACGGGCGAATGATCACTCAAAAAAAAGCCCGCCAAAATGGCGGGCTCGGCAAAAGAACCACAGTCTATCGTGAAGGCTCGTAAGCAACTCAATCCGATCAGATTGATACTACTCCCCCTTGCTCACCGCAAACCTGTGGCGTTAGGTGAAGTCGCGGTCCTTGACCGTTTTGCGGCCATCCGACCGGGCGTTTTCGATCGCCTGATCACACATGGCCCGGATGCGGTCCGAGAGAACTTCGAGGGCGCCGGCAGACGTATTCATTTCTGCCTTGTCCTTGATGTATTTCTTGAGCTTGGATGCTACGACGAGAGTTTCTTCCGCCATTTTTATCTCCTCTTTTCTGGCATGGCTATCGACATATCGAGAGCGGAAGGTCCTGGAACCGAACCCTGTCAAAACGCTCAGGCGACGAGAACCGTCCGTGGAAGTATACACATTTGGCGACAGGTTACACTCCCCATTGCCGCGCCGGTGCAGTTTCCGTCATCCCCGCGCGTGACGTCCGCAACGGATTGCCGGACCGCGTGACCAACAAACAAGTTGATTTGCAAAAATTTTTGCGGGCCCACGACTTCAAAACCATGCCCGCGATGATACTACCGTTGTCACAATTCTTTGACAGATATCGGCATTTCTGCGGTATATAATGCTCGCTTCGGTAACCAGTTATAGAAAACATTTCCATCAATAACCGATTTTCGGGAGAAGCTTTATATGCTTGCACGTTCGTTTCGAAATGTGCTACGGGCGGTGACGCTGGGAGCGTCACTCGTACTCACCCAAACACCGGCGTTCGCTGATGGATCCGAAACGCTGGGGCCGCCGGGTATCGCGATTCAAAACGGCACGCAGATCGTGGCGGCCGGCACCGGCATGGTGAACCAGCCCGGGATCATCAACCTGACCGTTCCCGCCGGCGCGACGATCAAGCAGGTATTACTCTACTGGGCCGGCCGGGACGCCACGATACCACCGACCGGTGACAATGAAGTCATCGTCAATGGCAATTCGGTGACGGGAACACAGATCGGCACGGTCAACCGCGTGGTCGGTTTTCGCGCCGATATCACCGGCCTCGGCCTGGTCAGCAACGGCAACAACGTGCTGACGGTCGAGAACATGGCGTTCGGCCTGACCAATGACGGCACCGGTGTGCTGGTCATCGTTGACGACGGCTCCGGCGGCACCATCCAGCTGCGCGACGGCGTCGATCAGGCGTACGCACTCAACCCGCCGCCGAATAACACGACTGTGCCCCAGACGTTCACGTTTGTGCCTGCGACGATCAATCGCACGGCGAATCTGGCGATGTTTTTCGGCAGCGTCGCGGGTACCGCGTCGTCGGGCGGCGCCGGTATCTTCCGGCCCAGCGCCATCGAGGTTACCGTCGAAGGCCAGCCGACCGTCGTGTACAACAACCTGCTGGACAGTGTCAGCGGCGAGGAATGGGACACGGTGAATCTGCCGGTCAACGTTCCGGCCGGCGCATCGAAGCTGACGGTGCAGGCGTTGTCGGTTGATAACCTGTCGCTCTACCCCGATCCGGCCGACGACTGGAAGGTAGCGTCCTTCAACTGGATCACCGCCGGCCTGTCCCTGCCGCCGGATCAGTGCGGCCCGTGCAACGGCAAGGTCAGCATGCTGACGCTGCAATACACCGGTTCCACGCCGAACGCGCTGGTCCAGGTGTATCCGAAACGCAGCCTGACCCCGGTATTCTCCGGCACGGTGCAGCCGAACGAAATGTTTACCTTCAACGGTAACGACAAGTTCGGAACGCTGGGAACGGACATCACGATCAAGGTCAACGGCGTCGTCAATGCCAGCATCCATACGAGCTGCTCGCAGCCGATCGGCCCCGGCCTGGTCAGCGGCGACTTCCTGGTCGTCGCCGGCAGCAGCCGCAACGGTGGAGCGTTATGCCCGATCGGTCAGACGCCGCCTCCGCCGCCGGTGGGTACGGGCGTTTGTGACGGCAAGGTGAACGCGCTGACGCTGAAGTACAACGGCCTCGCGAGTGCGGCCATCAAGGTCGTCCAGAAAGACAGCAAGAACCTGCTGACCGTGTTCGACGGTACCGTCGCCGCCGGCGCACAGTTCAGCTTCGTGGGCGCCGACAAGATGGGGACGCTTGGCGTGGAGATCACGATCTACGTGAACGGTGTCAAGAACACCAGCATCCACACCAGCTGCTCGCAGCCGATCGGCCCGGGACTGGTCAGCGGCGCCTTCACCGTCATCGCCGGCACCAGCCGCAACGGAGGCGCGTTGCCCCCGCTGTAACGCCAATCGCGGCGACGGGATCCGAAGGGTCCGTAGTCGTCCCATAAGCAAGGGCCTGCGCTTGTCGCGCAGGCCCTTTTTTTTATTCCTGGACCCTGATCACGAGCGCATTGCTCATATGCTTTCGCACGACTCGCGCGCATGCGTACGCTTCGAGTGACCCTGCCGACGCAGTGCGTCTCGCAAGAATACGTTTACGAGCCCCGCATGTTGTCACTATACTTTTCCATTGCTTAAACGGGACACTACCGATATGACCAGCGACGAATCTTCCGGCCTGACCTTCCAGCACAGTGTCGACCTGATGGTCAAACGCGCGATGGATGCGCTGGACCTCGATCCTGGCACGGCCAGAGCCATCCATGGCTGCGGTTCCGTGTTGAAGGTGCAATTCCCCGTCAAGATACGCGGCACTGTCGAAGTGATTACCGGTTGGCGTGCGGTGCACAGCACGCATCGCCTGCCGTCCAAAGGCGGCATCCGCTACACCCCTCACGTAAACCAAAGCGAAGTCGAGGCGCTCGCCGCGCTGATGACGTACAAGTGCGCGCTGGTGGACGTACCGTTCGGAGGCTCCAAGGGCGCGTTGCTGATCGATCCGTCCCAGTACAATCGCGATGAAATGCAGCTCATTACGCGGCGCTTTACGCTGGAGCTGGCGCGCAAGGGCTTCCTGAATCCAGCCACCAACGTGCCGGCGCCGGACATGGGAACCGGGCAACGTGAAATGGCCTGGATGGTGGATACGTACAAGCATCTCCACCCGGAAGATATCAACTACCTCGCCTGCGTTACCGGCAAACCGGTCCATCAGGGGGGCATACGCGGACGCACCGAGGCCACCGGCCGCGGTGTCCAGTTCGCGTTGCAGGAGTTTTTCCGGCATACAAACGACGTCGAGCGCGCCGGTCTGTCCGGCGGGCTGGACGGCAAACGTGTCGTGATTCAGGGACTGGGCAACGTCGGCTACCACGCCGCAAAGTTTTTGTCCGAAGAAGACCGCGTCAAGGTCATCGCGATCATTGAACGCGGCGGCGTGCTGATCGACGACAACGGCCTCCCCGTCGAAGAGGTGTATCGGTACATGGTCGAGCACAAGACTATCGAAGGATTCCCTGGAACCAGGTTCGACGCGAACGGCACGAGGGCCCTGGAACTCGACTGCGATATCCTCATTCCAGCGGCGATGGAAAACCAGATTACCGACGCTAACGCCGACCGGATCCGGGCAAAGATGGTCGTTGAAGCCGCCAACGGACCGGTCAGCTTTGAGGCCGACGAGATGCTGCGTAAGCGCGGCATTACGATCCTGCCGGACGTGTTCGTAAACTCGGGGGGCGTCATCGTTTCCTATTTCGAGTGGATACGTAACCTGTCCCATATCCGGTTCGGGCGCCTGCAGCGCCGCCATGACGAGGTGCGCAACAATCAATACACCGCCCTGCTCGAACAGCTGACCGGCGAGCAGATACCGGCTGAAACCAAGCGCTGGCTGAACCGCGGCGTCGATGAAATCGACCTGGTCAGGTCCGGCCTAGATGACACGATGCGCAATGCCTATCAGGAGATGCGCGAAATCCTTGCCGCCAACGACAAGGTTATTGATCTGCGCACTGCCGCGTTCACGATCGCGATACGCAAGATTTCCTATAACTATCTGGATGTCGGTGTATATTAAGCGCCCCGACAGGCGCTCTGCCTGACCAACCGCAGTTCACTTTTACCCGTGGCGACCCATGAATCACCCGGATCAATCCGACGCTGATCAGCTGCTCACGTCGTGCATACAACGAATCGCCACCGGCCCGACGATGAGCAAGGACCTGTCGCGCGAGGATGCCCGCGCCGCGATGCAGGCGATACTCGTCGGCCGGGCCGAGCCGGTGCAGGCGGCGATCTTTCTGATTGCGCTGCGGATGAAACGCGAAACGGACGCGGAACTGCGCGGCGTGTTCGAGGCGATCCGATCGTGCACGCACGCGATTGCGGCGCCAGTGGACGAGCTGGTCGACCTGGCGGACCCTTACAATGGCTACGTACGCCATGTGCCCGCAACGCCGTTTCTGCCGGCGGTACTCGCCGCCTGCGGCCTGCCGACCGTATCCCACGGTCTGCGGACCGTCGCGCCGAAATACGGCATCACACACCATATGGTGCTGGCGGCCGCCGGAATCGACGTCGGGTTGTCACCCGACCAGGTGTCGGCGCGCCTTGCCGATCCACTGATCGGCTGGTCCTATATCGATCAGAGCGTGTTCTGTCCCGCACTGCATCAACTGATCGACCTGCGGCGGCTGATGGTCAAACGCACCTGTATCACCACGCTCGAGACCATGACCGGACCCGTGCTGGCGCGCGGCAAGACGCATCTCGTCACCGGCTTCGTCCATAAAGACTACGCAACGATCTATACCGATATGGCCCGCCACGCCGGCTTTTCCACCGCTCTGGTGGTGCGCGGCGTTGAAGGTGGTGTGATTCCGCCGCTGAATAAATCAGTCGCCGGCAATTCTTACGTTGGCAGTAACCCCGACAAGGCAGTCACGCTCGATCCGGAACTGGCGGATATTCTCGCGGAGCAACGCGCGGTCACCATTCCGGAAGAGATGGTTAACGACGCCGGCAGTATCGATCTCGCTGCTGTCGCGGAATTTTCGGCCACGCAGGGTAGGCAAGCTCTGGAAGGCAAACCGGGTCTGACAAAAGACAGTCTCATTTACGGGGCATCGCTGTGCCTCGTCCATGCAAGGCGCCACTCGAACCAGCGCGCCGCAGCCAACGCCGCCCGGGACGCAATCGATTCCGGGCGCGCGCTGCAACATTTCCACCGCCAGCCGGACTAACAGGATGTTGAAAAAGTCTATCCATGGCCTTTTTCAACGCGCAAAGCAAAAAATGTGATTTTTGCTTTGCTTCATTTTCCAAACAGTTGAAAATCTGTTTGAAAAATGGCGGTGCATCCCTGCACCGCACGCAGGCTGTTTTTCAACAGCCTGCTAGGCAACGCTGCGCTGCATCTCCTCGCTCCATCGATGGTAACGCTCACGCAGACCGGCATCGGGGCGCGGCGTGAACCAGTCACCGTGCACATGCTCGGGCCAGCGCGCCGGACAACCCGCGAGCAGAAACGCCGTGCCGCGCGCGGTCGACTCGCGCTCCGCCGCCCGATAGATCGACAGGCCCGCCAGATCGGCGAGTCGCTGGCAGAGGCCGTCCAGTGCGGTCAGGCCGCCGCCGATGTGTATCGTCTCCGGCGGCGACCGCATCGTCTGCATCTCCTCCAGATTAACCATCAGCAGAAACACAATGCTTTCGATCACCGCGACCGCCTTTTGCCAGGCTTCTCCCTCACCGATGAACCGATTCTCAAAATTGGGTATCCAGAACGGAGCGCCGAGGCCGCCGACACCATTGAGAAACAGCGGCGGGCTACTGGTCACTGCCAACCACTCCGGTAAATTTTTTATGATGTTGCTCACGCCCGCCGCGCTCTCCAGCCAGTCCAGCGCCGAAGCCGCGCCATTAACCGTACCTTCCAGCGCATACACGCTGCGGTCGTCGTCACGCAACACCATGCTGGTCAGCAAGCGGGCGTTGTACGCCGGCACCTGTCCCTCAATGCGCTGCACGAACGCGCCGGTGCCGACATTGATGTAAACCGCGTCGGGCTGCGGGTAGCCGAGCGAGAAAATCGCGGCGGACTGGTCGCCGGTCAGGATCGTCAACGGAATCGCGGCATCGCCGACCGGCAACGTGCCGTAGCCATGCCGGGTCGACACTACCGTCGGCAATACACCCTGTGGAAGTCCAAACAGATCCAGCAGCGACGGTTCCCAGTCGTTATCGCGCAGACTCCACAACAGCGTGCGGGACGCATTCGCCGGATCGACGAGGTGCGGGCGCTCGCGCAACAAGCGGAACACCAGAAACGCGGCGAGCGGCCCCCAGCACAACTCTCCGTGCCCGTGGGCCTGCCGGACTGCCGGCAGATGATCGAGACACCAGCGCAGCTTGGTCGCGCCGTAGTGGGCGGTCAGAAACAGACCCGTCTTCTTGTGTATATCAGCACCGCTGCGTTGGTATTGTTTGAGTTGCGCGTGGGTGCGCCGATCCTGCCAGCTGATCACCGGGCTGAGCGCTGCACCGGTCTGCCGGTGCCAGCAAACAATACTCGAGCGCTGCGTCGCCAGACCCGCGGCAACCAGTTCGCGACAACGTGGACCGAGCGCCTGCGCTGCCTGCCGGATGGATTCGGTCAACGAGTTGACGACCTCGTCCGGATCATTTTCGACCCATCCTGCGCGCGGCGTCAGCGTCGCGACATCCGCTCGACCCTGGGCGACAATGCCGGCGTTGCCGTCGAAGACCAATGCCCGGCTACTGTGCCCGCCCTGATCCAGCGCAAGATAAAGATCACTAGCCGCGGTGGGCGTAGCGGCGCTCACTCGTCAACCGGCAATTCGGCATTCCGCCCGGTCAGGCGGTGCAGCGCCGGAACACCGAACAAACGAAAGCCGCGCAACGCCTCGGGCGGGTGGCCCGCGACACAGACCAGCGGCTTGCCGCCGGCAATACCCATGATCAGTGGCTTGCCGGACTTCATCGGCACGCCATTCACGATCAACTCGCCGACCGCCGCGACCAGATCGGCGATAAAGTCCCGTCCACCCACCGCGGTTCCACCCGAGATCAATACCATGTCCGCGTCACGCAACGCCTGACGCACCGCGACAACAAACGCATCGAAGTCATCGTGCATGATGCCGCCGAATACCGGTGTCGCCCCGCATTGCGCAACCGCTGCCGACAGCATCGGCGCATTGCAATCAAAAATCGCGCCGGGACGCATTTTTTCTGTCAGCGGAATCACCTCGTTGCCGGAAGAAAACAGCTTGACCACCGGAAGCCTTGCCACATCGACGGTAGCCACACCGAAACTCGCGATCGACCCGATCTCGGCCGGCCCCAGCAGCGTGCCGCCGGATACCACTACCTTACCGCGCGGATGATCGCAGCCGCGGTCTTCAATAAAAAACCGCGGCGCGAACGGCCGCGTGATCGAAAATCCATCGTCGCTGCGTTCGCAGTCCCACATCCGCACCACCGAATATTCGCCATCCGGAATAA
Organism: Gammaproteobacteria bacterium; assembly: GCA_006218035.1. GTDB lineage: Bacteria > Pseudomonadota > Gammaproteobacteria > VBWC01 > VBWC01 > VBWC01. The sequence continues at coordinate 232,921 of VBWC01000003.1, read as the reverse complement.
TGCTGCCGGTGACGACACTCACCGCCTCACCTTTGCCAAAGGTCGGGCACTGCGCATCGCCGGGATTGCACACGCCCGTGACACGAAAACGCACCGGCGCTTTTTCGTCGGCACCGCGGCTATCCCCGGTATGCACGACAAAGCCTTCGGCTATCGCCCGCGAATAAGGCGGCGCGTCCATCGGCGCGACGAAATCGGCGGACAGGACCCTCCCCGGCGCCTCGGTCAGTCGGCAGGACTGCGCAGGGAGTGCGCGAAACGGCACGGCATTGGCATATCGTTGTTGTGCTGCGATTAATGGCGAAACGTCGTTCATTGGTTTACCCCGTTCGAAGTGAATTCATGCCGCATCGCCGAAGTTGCGCGCGACGCGTTGGAGACGGTCGGCTGTCGGTATTACGTTCCGGGCACCGTTCAGCAGACCATGGATCCTGTCTACCGCCTTTGTATAATCCTCCAGCGCAATCTCGTTGATCCGCCCATCGTGCGACAGCTCAATCACGCGCCCGATGACCGACCCCCCGATCTCGTTCTGGTCGAGCAACGGCGCGTAGCGCCATAACAGGCCGCCGCCCGACTCCAGTTCGCTGATATAACGCTTGATCTCCTGCCGGACCGGGTATTCCCGGCGCGTACTGACAAGCTTCCAGACCAGTATCCCGACGAACGTGCACGGCACCATCCACATCCATGTCAGCATCGAGAATTGCTCCGCCGGCAAGGTCTGATTTTGCCAGGCATAATATCCGCCGATAAATCCGAGCCCGTAGGTCAGACCCGCCGCGATAACGCCGTAAAGCTTGGCCTGGGCACGCCCGATCTCGGTACGCTTTTCATACTCGAAACGTGACGTGTCTACCAGCGCCTCGAACTGTTTGCGCAGGTCACGTCGTCCGACAGGATCATTTTTAGCCATCATCCAACTCATTTATATTGATATGCCGGCCGCGGACTGCACGTTGACGGCCGCTGCACCAGCGGTTTATGGTATCAACCGACAGGTTTATTCACCACATCCGCCTACGGAGCGCGTTATGCCCTCGTTCGATGTCGTATCTGAAATCAATATGCACGAGCTGGCCAATGCGCTGGACCAGACCAACCGCGAAGTCGGCACCCGCTACGATTTCAAGGGCGCCGATGCGTCAGTCACGCAGGACGAAAAGGTATTGACCCTCGAAGCGGACAGCGAATTTCAGCTGGACCAGATGCTGAGTATCCTATATCAGAAAATGGCGAAACGCAGTGTCGATATTGGCAACCTCGAAGTCAAACCGGTGGAAATCACCGGCAAGCGCGCACGCCAGATCATCAACCTTCGACAGGGCATCGACAAGGATCTCGCCAGAAAAATCGTCAGGGTGATCAAGGATTCAAAGCTCAAGGTGCAGGCCGCAATTCAAGGGGAGCAGGTTCGCGTGACCGGCAAGAAGAAGGATGACCTGCAAGACGTCATGGCGCTGTTGCGTAACGCCAAGCTCGATCTGCCGCTGCAGTACACGAACTTTCGCGACTAATCCTCACTGGCAGCAAATACCGAATTCCATCGTTGTCCGGCGCTCTATCCACGGGTAACACACAGCGGGTTGAATGGCACGCGGCGCGGCTAAACGGGCCGCACCGCGCCAATTCCCTCCATAGTCCATGGTTGACAACCATTGTTGTCGTGCTAGCGTAACGCAGTGGCGTGTGTTCAACACGCACTGCTTCCATACAACGACTTTTCCACTGCCGGAGGGATTCGGAGATGAGATATCCATCAGTTGTTCTGCTTTCTGTTCTTTTGGGCGTGTCTGTCCACGCACAGGCATCGCCGCGGCTGAGCGCGGAGCTCGGCGGCGCCGAGCAGGTGCGCACGGCCAGTGTCCCCGGGCCAGCGGGTACCTGTAACCCCGCGACGGGGACACCGGCCTGCGTCACTATTCCAATCGGCCCGCTGGTAACCGGCGGTTCGGGAGCGGCGCATTTCTCGCTGTCACCTGACCGCACGATGCTGCATTACCGTGTCACCGCATCAGGAACCGGAACGCCGTTGTTCATGGGACATATCCACCTCGGCCCCATCGGCGCCAATGGACCGGTACTCCTCTGGCTGTTCGGCGACCAGGGGAATGCCCCATTTACGTTACCGCGCAATGACGGCGCGTGGACCGGGGAGATATCGGGTGTATTGACGGCCAGTGACCTGGCGGCAGCACCGGCGCTGGGCATCGTGACTTTCGAAGACGCTGTCAACAACATCCTTCGCGGTAACGCGTACGTAAATTTTCATACCGTCGCCAACCCGCCAGGAGAATTACGCGGTCAGATCGAAGGTCATCAACACTCTGCCATGTTCGGTAGATGACCATATTACCGGACGTCGCAACCCCGGCCGCTGCGGCGCGCGTCTGATCTGAAATCGACGGTCGCTCCGGCAATGCCCGGATCGACCGTCGCGCACCCGCGGTAATTTCACCTCGATGACCGCGCGAACGGTTTGTCTGAAATGTGAATATTCACTTGTTTATTCACATTTCAGACAATACCCTTTCCGTCCATGAATACCACGGACACTCCATACCACTCCGACGCCGTTCGTCGCCAGATCGTTGACGCGGCGCACGAACGCTTCCGTCACTACGGGTATCAGAAAACCACGATGGCAGAAGTGGCAAGGGATGTCGGGATGTCCGCGGCAAACCTGTATCGCTACTTTCGGAACAAACTGGAGATTGCCACGGCGTGCGCCGGGCGGTACGTCAGCGAACGCCACGAAGTGCTGCACCAGGTCATACATCTCCCGGGTAAAACCGCGCGCGCGCGTCTCGAGAGCTTTGCTCTCGCCGCGTTTCGACACACCCGGAAGCATGCCACCGAGCAACCGAGGATCAACGACCTGTTCGAAAGCGTTACCCGTGCACGTCACGACCTGCTCGATACCCAATACGAATCGGAACAGGGAATGATCGCGGATGTGCTTGCCCAAGGTAACGAAAGCAAGGAATTCGATGTAAAAGACATTCTCGGCGCGGCGCGCGCCATTCATACCGCGCTGCTATTTTTCAGCCTGCCACGATTTGCCACTCCCTATCCAGCCGCCGAGCTGGAACAAGTCGCCAGCGCCATCGTCGGGCTGATGGTACTCGGGCTGGCGCGGCGGCAGCCGGACCGGGCTCCGCTGAATAACTGACCAGATAGTTGCTGACACTCGATAGATTAATTGGAGACAACGGTAATGCATGAATTCGAGGCCGGGTTTGGACGCTGGGTAGTCCGCTACCGCTGGCTGATCATAGTCGCGACATTGCTCGCCGTGATCGGATCGGCGGCCGGCGGGCGATTCCTGACGTTCACAACGAATTACCGCGCTTTCTTCGGCGCGGAAAATCCGCAATTGCTGGCGTTCGATCGGTTCGAATCGACTTACAGCAAAAACGATAACGTCATGTTCGTGATTGCACCGAACGACGGCAATGTATTTACGCCTGAAATGCTGGCACTCGTCGAGGAAATTACCCAACGTGCGTGGCAGACGCCGTATTCCACCCGGGTCGACTCGATCAGCAATTTCCAGTATACCGAAGCGGACGGAGACGAACTGCTGGTTCGCAACCTGATCGAAGACGCCGGTCAATACAGTTCTGCGGATGTCGCGCGAGTCAAGGCTATTGCATTGAACGAGCCCTTGCTGGCGAGAAACCTGGTGTCTCCGCAAGGCCACGTCACCGGCATCAACATCACGATACAACTTCCCGGCAAGAACGAGGCCGTCGAAGTACCGTCGGTCGCTCGATTTGTCCGTGAGCTCGCCGACGAGGCGCGCACGAAGCATCCCGATGTTTCCGTGTATCTGACCGGCATGGTCATGATGAACAACGCGTTTTCCGAATCTTCATTCATTGACCTGAAGACGCTTTTCCCGATCTCATTTGTGCTTATGGCGCTGGTGATTGGCCTGTTGTTACGTGGTTTTTCTGGGACCATAGTAACGTCGCTGGTAATCGTCTTCTCGATCGTTACCGCAATGGGGCTGGGCGGCTATGCCGGCATCACGCTGACACCGCCATCCGTCATGTCCCCTATCATTATCCTGACACTCGCCATCGCCAGTTCCGTGCATATTCTTGTGACGTTTTTGCACGAATTGCGGCGCGGATCAGACAAGAAAACGGCGATGATTGAAAGCCTGCGCGTTAATCTGCAACCGATTTTTCTCGCGAGCCTGACGACAGTGCTCGGCTTCCTGAGTATGAATTTCTCGGACGCACCGCCGTTTCGGCATCTTGGCAACCTGGTCGCGCTGGGTGTCGCGGCATCGTTTTTCTACTCTGTTCTGTTCCTGCCGGCGCTGATGATGGTGCTGCCGGTCAGGCAGCGAATTCAGGAGGAAACAACGACCGGCATGGATCGACTCGCGGAATTCGTCATCGCCAGACGTACCGTGCTGCTGTGGAGCACCGGGGCCGTGACGCTGGTGCTGGTCGGGTTTATTGCAAAGAATCAACTCAATGACGTCTTCGTCCACTATTTCGACGAGACGGTGGAGTTCCGCCGCCACTCGGATTTCGTTGACGCGAATCTGAGCGGGCTCTACCGCATCGACTATTCGCTGGATGCCGGCGAACCGGGCGGTATCAGTGATCCGGCGTACCTGAGGGATGTCATCGCCTTCGCCGACTGGTGGCGCGGCCAGCCGGAGGTATCCTATGTCAATACGTTTACCGACATCATGCTGCGTCTTAACAAGAACATGCACGGTGACGATCCGGCGTGGTACACGCTGCCCGAGACCCGGGAGCTGGCGGCCCAGTATCTCCTTCTTTATGAGCTGTCGTTACCCTACGGGCTCGACCTGAACAACCAGGTAGACGTCGACAAGTCAGCGACCCGGATGACCATTTCAGTCAGGACCCTGTCCAGCAATGAAGTGCTTGGGCTTGAGCGACGCGCTCGCGACTGGCTGTCCGCCAACACTCCCCGGTTGGCGGACAGCGCCGGCACGGGCCCGACGATCATGTTCGCGCATATCGGTCAGCGCAACATCATAAGCATGCTCAGTGGCACCACCATCGCGCTGATACTGATTTCTCTGGTACTCGTGGTCGCACTGCGCTCCGTAAAAATCGGCCTGATCAGCATGCTGCCGAATCTGATACCCGCGGCGATGGCGTTCGGTCTCTGGGGAATCTTTGTCGGCGAGGTCGGCCTGGCACTGTCGGTCGTCACGGGCATGACGCTCGGTATTGTCGTCGACGACACCATACACCTGCTGAGTAAATATCTGCGTGCCCGGCGTGAAGAAGGGCTTAGTCCGCCCGATTCCGTACGCTACGCATTCCGCAGCGTCGGAAAGGCGGTGTGGGTGACATCCGTGGTGCTTATTGTCGGTTTCATGGTGCTTGCGTTATCGAGCTTCAAACTTAACTCGGACATGGGTTTATTAACGTCCGTCGTCATTGCGCTGGCGCTCGCCGCTGACCTGCTCTTTTTACCGCCGTTGCTCATGAAGATCGAGGAGAAATACAATGAAGAAACTGTTGCTGCCACTATTCATGCTGAGCCTGCTGGTTCCTGAGGTATTTGCCCAGACACCCGAAGAACGTGGACTCGAAATCGTTACGGAAGCCGACCGTCGTGATACCGGGTTCGGTGACAGTCAGGCCGGGATGGTCATGATCCTGCGCAATCGCGCCGGCGACGAAAGTACGCGGGAACTGCGCGTCAGCACGCTGGAGATGTCCGGCGACGGCGACCGGAGTTTAACGATCTTCGATCACCCGGCTGACGTGTCGGGGACCGCGTTCCTGAGCTATACCCACGCCCTCGACGCCGACGACCAGTGGCTGTACCTGCCAGCATTGAAGCGCGTCAAGCGCATCACGTCCAAAAACAAATCCGGCCCGTTCATGGGCAGCGAATTCGCGTTCGAGGATTTGACGTCGCCGGAGATACAGAAATACCGCTACAAATATTTGCGTAACGAAAAGCTCGACGGACGCAACACCTACGTTATCGAACGTTACCCGGCGTATGAGAACTCCGGTTATACGCGCCTGGTCACCTGGCTGGACCAGGAGAGGTACCAGCCACTGAAGGTGGAATTCTACGACCGCAAGGACGCGTTGCTGAAGACCCTGATGCTGGATAACTACAAGCAATATCTCGACCGCTATTGGCGCGCAAACCGTATGACCATGGTGAACCATCAGACCGACAAGAGTACAGAACTGACGTGGAGCGATTACCGGTTCAAAACCGGCCTGACCGAACGAGACTTTGACCAGAGCAGCCTGATGCGTGCCCGGTAGAATCGGGACCTCTTATCCATGTAAACATATGACCGGACCCTATCGATGATGCGCACCGAAGCACGCCACGCCATGACGACCTCGCGATACGTATTATTACTGGCGCTGCTGATACTCGCGCTGCCCGGTGACGCCGCCGCCGACGTTGGCGTGCAGGTCGGCGCGTATATGCGCCCCGGCAACGCGCAGCAGGCTGTGGAAAAGCTTCGGACGACGGGGTTCACCAATGTCACCACCGCCGTCAAAACGGTCAACGGTCGTTCGTTGCATACCGCCATTGTCGGACCGTTCGAAGATCGCAAGAAAGCCGAGGCGGCACGACTCCGACTACGCACACATGGCTGGTCCGGTTTTATCACGAGTTTTCCGAACCTACCGGCTGAACCTGACGGCGCGATGCCGTCGTCACGCGGGCCCATCGGTGCCTTGGAGACCGCGCCACTACCGACTCAGCACAAGCCCGACGATGAAACCCGGACGGCCGCGCCGGTGCAAACTCTCTCGCCGCATGCGGCGGTTGACGACGACGGGGATACGGCATCACATCCGGCACCCGCCCCTCACTCCACCGGCAAACTGACCGGATACGTCTCCGCCGAGCTGCGTCTGTTCGCGAACGACCCGTCAAGTGCCGGGCAACATGGCGATAATCTGGCTTGGTCGATGCGCCCGGAGTATTACCGTGCCTGGAACGACGGCGGCGATAGTGTCATTTTCACACCTTTCATACGCTGGGATCAGCATGACGGCGAACGCAGTCATGCCGACGTCAACGAACTGTTGTGGCAGCACGTCGCGCATGACTGGGAAGCGCGGGCCGGCATCGGCAAGGTATTCTGGGGCGTTACCGAATCCCAGCATCTGGTCGACATCATCAATCAGACCGATCTGGTTGAAAACATCGACACCGAAGACAAACTCGGGCAGCCGATGATAAATATGGCATTGATCCGCGACTTGGGAAACCTCAACCTGTTCGTGCTCCCGGGATTCCGCGAGCGCACGTTTCCGGGACCGGAGGGGCGTCTGCGCACCATTCCGTATGTTGACATGACCCAGGCTCGATACGAATCCGGTGCCGAGGACAAGCACGTCGATGTCGCAGTACGCTGGACGAAGATCCTCGGCGACTGGGATATCGGTCTGGCGCACTTCTCGGGCACCGGTCGTGACCCGCTGTTGTTGCCGGGCATGGACGGCAACGGCAATCCGGTACTTATCCCGTTCTATGAGCAGATCGACCAGACCAGTCTGGATCTGCAGGCGGCGCTGGATGCCTGGTTGTGGAAACTCGAGGTGATATCGCGGCACGGGCAGAACGGTCGCTACACCGCGTTCACGGGCGGGCTTGAATACACCTTCGTCGGAATCCTTGAAACGGCGGCCGATCTGGGCATTATCGCCGAATACCTGTATGACGATCGCAAGGACAGCGCGCCAACGCCATTTGAGGACGATGTCATGATCGGTACGCGGCTGACATTTAATGATGCGCAGTCCAGCGAATTTCTGGTCGGCGCGGTCATCGATGCGGACGGCGACGGCGTCCTTTACAACCTCGAAGCCAGCCGCCGGATCGGCAATCGCTGGAAACTGGGCGCGGAAGCCCGAATTTTTTCCAATATTCCGCTGAACTCCGTCCTGTCCGGTCAGCGCAACGACGACTACCTGCAGATTGAACTGGCCCGTTATTTCTAACCAACCGACGATGCGGCGCTGTTGGCGAGAACGGACGCACCGGCACCTCTCGATCTCAAGGACAGCAGGCCGATCCCGGAAATTGCCGCCATGACCTATTTACTCCGGTTGAAACTGCCGCGGGGATCTGCCCGCTACCGGCTTGCGTATTCCGCGATACCGGGGGTTCCCGCGGGGTGTTAGCCAGGCGCCACTCGGCATTCCGATCAAACTCTCAAGCAAATTAGCCAGCTGGCCGATAAGACATCCATCAAGGGACAGTACCAGGCAGTTCCGGGCTTATGAACAACATATTTATCGGGCGGCAACCGATATACGACCAGGACCTTCAGGTCCACGCGTATGAGCTGCTATATCGCGACAGCTCCGCCAACGCCGCCACACACACTGACGATGACATGGCCACCGCGCAGGTCGTGGTAAACGCGTTTATGGACTTCGGCCTCGACCGCATCGTCGGCGATCATCAGGCATTTATCAATATGCCGCGCAGCTACCTGGTGGGGGATCTTCCGTTACCTTTCCCGCCGGAACAGGTGGTCCTCGAAATACTCGAAACCACGCCGATAGACGCCCGCCTGATAAAGGCTGTACGCGAGCTTGCCGAGCGGGGTTTTACGATTGCACTCGACGATTTCATCTACCACGACAAGCTCAAGCCACTGGTCGAAATTTCGGATATCATCAAGATCGATTTCATGCAGCTCAGTCCGGACGAAATCCGTGACCACCTCGTCATACTCAAAGATCACAAGGTGAAGCTGCTTGCCGAAAAACTCGAGACGCCGGGTGACTTCAAATTGGCAGCGGATCTTGGCTTCGACTATTTTCAGGGATTCTTTTTTTGTAAGCCGAACGTCGTCGAGAGCCGGACTATCACGCCGAACCGGCTCGCGATTCTGCAATTACTGGCCGCGCTTCAGAATCCGGATGCCGGAATCGCCGACGTTGAGAAGATCATATCGACCGATGTCAGCCTCAGCTACAAGGTGCTGCGCTATCTGAATTCGGCACTGTACTCGTTGCCAAGAAAGATCGAATCGATCCGTCACGCCATTGTCTACGTCGGCCTGCCGACGATAAAAAACTGGTTTTCACTCGTTGCCTTGTCGAAGATAGACGACAAACCGCAGGAGCTGGTGGCAACCGCGCTGGTACGCGCCAGAATGTGCGAACTCATGGCGCCAAAGGAAAAATCGGCGGAGATGTTTTTCACGGTCGGCCTGTTATCGGTACTGGACGCGCTGCTGGATCAACCGATGCCGCAGATAATGCGTCAACTGCCGCTCGCGGTCGAAACCAAAACCGCCCTGCTTAACCACACCGGCCCCGCCGGACATGCCCTCGCCTGCGTGCTGGCGTATGAACGTTGCGAGTGGGAAAAACTGGAAGCAGTAAGCCGCTCGGTAGATCTGACAAAACTCTTCGTCGAGGCAGTCGACTGGGCCAACGCCGCCGTGCGTCAACTCGCCAGCGGCGAGGCCGCAAACGGCTAGCGAGTTCGTCTCGGCAAAATATCGCGTATCCGGTCCCGCGCCTCGCGCACGATTGCATCCGTAGTCCGCCAGTCGATACACGGGTCGGTAATAGACACGCCATAGCGCAGCTGTGCCAGATCCGCCGGCAACGGCTGGCTGCCCCATTCCAGATGACTTTCCACCATCATGCCGATGATCGAACGATTCCCGTCGACGATCTGATCGATACAGTTCTTCAATACCAGCGGCTCAAGTTCGGGATCTTTCATACAGTTCCCGTGACTGCAATCGATCATGATATTGACCGGCATGCCCGCATTTGTCAGCTCGGCTTCCGCCAGAGCGACGCTGACGGCGTCATAATTCGGTTTATTGCCGCCACGCAGTACCACATGACCATAACGATTCCCGCGGGTACGGAATCGGGCGCACTGCCCCTGGGAATTGATGCCGAGAAAATGATGCGCATAGGCCGCCGAGCGCAGCGCATTGATCGCCACCATCAGGCTACCATCCGTACCGTTCTTGAAACCGACCGGGGTCGACAAACCGCTCGACATCTCCCGATGGGTTTGTGATTCGGTTGTCCGCGCACCAATCGCGGTCCAGGTAACCAGGTCCGATATGTACTGCGGCACGATAGGATCAAGCGCCTCTGTAGCCGCCGGCAATCCGAGTTCGGCGACCTCAAGCAGAAACTGCCGGGCGAGATACAGTCCTTTTTCGATATGAAACGAATCGTCGAGATAGGGATCGTTGATCAGCCCCTTCCAGCCAACCGTCGTGCGCGGTTTCTCGAAATACACGCGCATCACCAGCACCAGCGTATCCTTGACGTCGTCCGCCAGCTGCTTGAGACGCGCGGCATATTCACGCGCGGCGTCCAGATCGTGAATCGAACAGGGTCCGACCACGATAAAGAGCCGGTGATCCTCACGATCCAGTATCCGCTGCACCGTGTCACGGCCTTTCAGCACCGTTGTCATCGCCTTGTCGGTCAGCGGTAACTGCTGCTTTATCCGCTCCGGCGTCGGCAACAGTTCCTGCGAAACGACATTGACGTTATTAAGCTGTTCCAGGGTCATCGTTTTAACTACAGGTGACTTGCAATCCGCCTAGTATAACGTTCCGCTACCACGATGTCCTCCGCGCGCAACCGGTTGCCAAATACGTTACGATAGCGAGAGTCGCCAAACGGAATGTTGCCATGCGCCCGGCTGTAAAACGCGCGATTATCGGCGTCATTGTCATCGCACTGATTGTTATCGCCGTGATGCGCCTGACCGAAGAAAAGCCGGTCGCCGTCGTCGTCAAGGCCGTGGACACCGGTCGCGTCGAATCAACGGTCGCCAATACCCGCGCCGGAACCGTCAAGGCCTGCCGGCGGGCACGCCTGTCGCCGGAAACCGGCGGACAGATCGCGAAATTGTGGGTCCGCGAGGGTGAGCGGGTCGAGGCCGGCAAGGTATTGCTTGAACTCTGGAACGCCGATCGCCGGGCCAGCCTTGATCTCGCCGAAAGCGAAGCGCGGGCATCGGCGTCCCAGGCGGTTGAAGCCTGCCTGGTCGCGGATGAGGCGCAACGCGAAGCCAACCGGCTGCTGAAACTGCAACAGCGGCAGCTTGCGTCGGAAAAAGATATCGATCAGGCGACGACCGGCGCCAAGGCGCAGCAGGCCCGCTGCGAGGCGGCACGCGCCACCGCCAGCGTCAGCAAGGCGCGCATTGCCGTCGCCCGCGCGGCACTCGACCAGACACTGCTGGTGGCGCCGTTCACCGGCACCGTCGCGAAAATCAACGGGGAGCTGGCCGAATTTGTCACCCCTTCCCCGATCGGCGTGGCCACGCCGCCAGCGGTCGATCTGATCGACATCAGTTGCGTCTATATCTCGGCGCCGATTGACGAGGTTGACGCACCGGCAATCACGGCGGGCATGGACGCGAGCATCGTCGTCGATGCCTTTCCCGGCCGGCATTTCCCGGGCATCGTGCAGCGTGTCGCGCCCTACGTACTGGAGGTTGAAAAGCAGGCCCGGACGGTCGATGTCGAAACGGTTTTTCTTAACCCGGAGGATTTTTCCCGGATGCTACCCGGCTTCAGCGCCGACGTCGAAATCATCCTGGACAAGCATGACGACGTGGTCCGGGTACCGACCGAGGCGGTCCTTGAAGGCGGCCGTGTCCTGGTGTTCGACCCATCGGAAGGGCGCCTGGTCGAACGTAAGATTACGACCGGGCTCACCAACTGGAAGCTCACCGAGGCGGTATCTGGCATACGCTCAGGCGAGCTGGTGGTCACCTCGGTCGATCGCAAAGGCGCCGTCGCCGGCGCCAAGGCCGTGCGTGACGATACGCCCTAAGTTACATCCCTATTACAATGATTCGACTAGAAGAGATCGATCGCGTTTTTGAGGTTGGCGACCAGCGCGTGCAGGCGCTCAATGACATCAATCTGCATGTCGAGCCCGGCGAATATCTGTCGATCATGGGGCCCTCCGGCTCGGGAAAATCAACGCTGCTGAACGTTATCGGCCTGCTGGATCGTCCGACATCCGGCCGCTATTTTCTGAGCGGCAACGATGTCACGTCGCTGAGCGAGGATGCGCTGGCCCGCACGCGCCGCGCCGACATCGGCTTCGTATTCCAGTTTTTTCATCTCGTCCCCCGTCTGACGGCGGCGGAAAACATCGAGTTGCCGCTGATGCTGGAGGGCATCGCGCCGGCCGAGCGCAAGCCGCGCGTCGATGAGGTGCTGGACGCGCTCGACATCCGCGACCGCGCGCATCACCGCCCGGATCAGTTGTCCGGCGGCCAGCGACAGCGCGTCGCCATCGCGCGCGCGACCATCATGAAGCCCGCCATCCTGCTCGCCGACGAACCGACCGGCAATCTCGACCAGGCCTCGGGCAAAGAGGTCATCGACACACTCGAACGACTCAACGCATCGGGCATCACCTTGCTGATCGTGACGCACGATCAGCAACTCGGCGATCGTGCGAGGCGCTACGTCAAAATGGTGGATGGCCGCATCGTCACCGACCAGACCCGCGGCTGACGGCATGATCACCCGGGACATTCTCCGTTTCACCTTCGGCGCCCTCGGTGGTAACCGGGTGCGTACCGCGCTGATTCTCACCGCGATGGCCATAGGCGTGGCGTCGGTGGTAATCCTGACCTCGCTGGGCGACGGTGCGCGGCGTTTCGTTGTCGGTGAATTCGCTTCGCTGGGGACCGACCTGCTGATCATCATTCCGGGCCGGTCCGAAACCGCCGGCGCCGCTCCGGCACTGATCGTCGGCGCGACACCGCGTGACCTGACCATCGATGATGCAGCCGCGTTAACCCGCAGCAGCCTGATCCGGCGCGTCGCACCGATCACGATCGGCGCGGCGAGCGCCTCGTGGCATGAGCGGGAACGCGAAATAGCGGTACTCGGTTCGACGGCGGAACTGCTCAAGGTGCGCCATTGGACCATGAGCCAGGGCCGCTTCCTGCCGCCGGACGATGCCGACCGGGCGGCACCGCTGTGCGTCATCGGCGCCAAGGTCCGCAAAGAGCTGTTCGGGGAAAACCCTGCGCTCGGTGAATGGATGCGCCTCGGCGATCGTCGCTGCCAGGTCATCGGTGTCCTCGCGACGGAAGGACGGTCGATCGGTATGGACGTCGAGGACCAGGTGATTATCCCGGTAGCCTCGGCACAAATCCTGTTCAATTCGCCGGCACTGTTTCGCATCATGGCACAGGCCAGCAGCCGCGAAGCGGTTCCGAAAGCGCGTCAGTTCGTTCTGGATACGATCCGCGATCGCCATCAGGGCGAGGAAGACATCACCGTCGTCACGCAGGACGCCGTGCTCGCCACGTTTGATAAAATACTACAGGCCTTGACGCTGACCGTCGCCGGCATCGCGGCCATCAGTCTCGCCGTCGCCGGCATCCTGATCATGAACGTGATGCTGATCGCCATCGCCCAGCGCACCGCCGAAATCGGCCTGCTAAAAGCGGTCGGTGCGACAGGCAGACAGATCATCATATTGTTTATGACCGAGGCAGCCATGTTGTCACTGTCCGGCGCGCTCATCGGACTGTTGATCGGCGAAGCCGGCAGCCGCACGATCGGTTACTTGTATCCGGCGCTGCCGGTCGGCGCGCCGCTGTGGTCGGTGGTCACCGCCCTGATCGTCGCGCTGCTGACCGGACTGTTGTTCGGCGCGATGCCGGCGCGGCGCGCGGCGCGTCTCGATCCGATTCAGGCCTTGTCCCGCCGGTAGGCGCACGATGCACCCGCGCGATTTCATACGACTTACCGGCAGCAGTATCATCATGCACCGGTTGCGTAGTTTTCTGACCTCGCTCGGTATCGCGATCGGTATCGCCGCTGTGGTGTTATTAACCTCGATCGGCGAGGGTATCCATCAATTCGTGCTCGCCGAGTTCAGCCAGTTCGGCACCAATATCGTGGCAATCAATCCGGGACGCGTCACCACTCATGGCGTTGCCGTCGGGGTGTTCGGCACCGACCGGCCGCTGTCGATGGCGGATGCCGACGCGCTGGCGCATATCCCGCATGTGCGCGCCGTCGTTCCCGTCGTGCAGGGTAATTCGGAGGTCGACGGCAACAACCGACAGCGACGCGCTACGGTCTATGGCGTCGGGCCGGATATGCCCACCGCGTTCTCGCTGACCGTCGCCGCCGGTACCTTCCTGCCGCTGGATAACCCGGATGCGCCCCGGGCGCTGGCGGTACTCGGCAGCAAGGTGCGTGACGAGCTGTTCGGTAGTAGCAATCCGCTCGGCAGCCGTATCCGCGTCGGTGGCGATCGTTACCGTGTGATCGGCACCATGGAATCCAAGGGCCAGGTGCTCGGCGTCGATCTCGACGACAGTGTCTTCATCCCGACGGCGCGGGCACTCGACATGTTCAATCGCGAGGGTCTGATGGAAATCGACGTGCTGTATCGGGAAGGCGCATCGGCCAGTGAAGTCGTCGCGGGCATCAAGCGGGTGTTGACCGCGCGTCACGGCAAGGAAGACTTCACCATCACCACCCAGGAACAGATGCTCGACGTGCTCGGCAACGTGCTGGACATCCTGACCTTCGCTGTGGGTGCGCTCGGCAGCATATCGCTGCTCGTCGGCAGCGTCGGCATCGTGACCATCATGACCATCTCGGTTACCGAGCGCACCGGCGAAATCGGCCTGTTGCGCGCGTTGGGTAGCAGCCGACAACAGATACTGAAGCTGTTTCTCGGCGAAGCAGTCATTCTCGGGGCGTTGGGCGGTATCGCCGGCCTGGTACTCGGCGTCGGCGGCGCGCAAATGCTGACACTCGCCGTTCCCGCACTCCCCGTCCACACGCCGGTGAGCTACGTGGTATTCGCCGTTATTTTGGCGGTCGTAATCGGGCTGATTGCCGGTGTGATGCCTGCGCGGCGCGCCGCCACGATGGATCCGGTCGAGGCGCTACGGGCCGAATAACATCGACCGGATCGACCGCACCGCGTTGTTGTCTGCACGCAACACGGAAGTCTCTGGCAGCATTGCATATCGAATTATGTTGTAGTTATACTGCCACGCATAAGAACGATAATTCCGGGTTGTAGTTTTCTGGTTGTCCTACGCAGTAACCCTCTTGTTCTTTGGCGGTGACGCAGTCCGCCCCGTATCGGCACCGATGATGTTCGATGGAGGCGTCGTGCGTTCAGTCGGTGTTAATACGAATCAGTTAGCTTTCGATCAATAACGCCACGGTCACGCAGTCCTGGCGAACCTCTCGCAGTTTGTAGAGGGGGGCACGAATTACAACTACACACATGTACGAGGAGCTTCTCATGAAATATCAAAAGAAACTGATCTGGTCCGCCGTCGCGGCCACCGTTTTTGCCACCGGTTCACTGGCGCAGGCAGCATCGATGGAAGACAGGGTGAAGAATCTCGAAGAACAGATGAACGCAACGACCCACGCGATGGAATCGCGCGGTGGCGGCGGTGCCGGCAATACGCACCTTGGCGGCTACGGCGAGATGCACTACAACAGCATTCATACCGATACCCCGGCTGGAACTGCCACGAAGCGTGAAATCGATTTTCACCGTTTCGTACTGTTCTTCGGCCATGACTTTACCGATCGCATCAGGATGTATTCCGAGCTGGAACTCGAACATTCATTCTTCGAAAACGGCGGCGGCAATGGTGAAATCGAACTCGAACAGGCCTATGTCGAAATCGATCTGAATGACAGCAACCGTGTCAAGACGGGTCTGTTCCTGTTGCCCGTCGGTATCATGAACGAAACACACGAACCGGACAGCTTTTATGGCGTCGAACGCAACCCGGTCGAAAACGCGATTATCCCGACCACCTGGTGGGAAGGCGGCGTTGGCCTGAGCGGTGAGGTGGCACCGGGTTGGGGCTACGATGTTGCGCTGACCTCCGGGCTGAACAACGCTGTCGGTAACGTCCGCAGTGGACGGCAAAAGGTATCGCAGGCCGTTGCGAATGACTACGCCCTTACCGGCCGCGTGAAATTCACCGGCATGGCAGGCCATGAAGTGGCGTTATCTTTACAGGAGCAGTCGGATATCGCCCAGGGCGCTGCGGGTTCGGATGAGCACAGTGCGACCCTGTTGGAGCTTCATGGCGTTCATAATTTCGGGCCCTTTGGCCTGCGCTGGTTGTACGCGATGTGGGACATCGACGGTGCGGCGGTGAAAGCACTAGGCAGGGATGAACAGGAAGGCTTCTATATTGAGCCGTCCTATCGCATCAATGACCAGTGGGGTGTCTTCGCCCGCTTTAACCAGTGGGATAACGCCGCTGGCGATTCGACCGACAGCGAGGAAGAACAGACCAATGTCGGTGTGAACTTCTGGCCGCATGAAAACGTCGTCTTCAAAGCCGACTACGAAGACTACTCGAAGGGTACGACCACCGAGAAATATGCGATCAATCTCGGTGTAGGCTACAGCTTCCACTAACCGTAGCCAGGGCTTTGGTCAAGGCATCACCTGTGAAAAACACGTGGACACAATGCGCTCTTCTGCTGTCGATGTTGCTCCTGGTTACAGGCAGTGTTTTCGCTACCGAAAACGTACTCCAGGATCCGCAAGACTTCGTCCATGACGTCTTCGCAGGTGATGTCCCCAAACCGCAGGTCCTATGGCTGACGGCGGATCTCGCCGATGATGCGACCGGCATCATGGGGCATCCCCTCCAGGCACTCCGTATTCGTTACTGGGAACGCGACGGGCGTTCCGCATGGATACTCGAAGAAATCGGCAAGGAACGGCCGATTACCACCGGTATTGTCGTCGACCATGGCAAGGTCGATCGGGTCAAGGTCTTGATCTATCGCGAAACGCGCGGACAGGAAGTACAATACACCTTTTTCACGGACCAGTTTAAGGGGGCGGTACTTCAGTCTGACAGGCAGCTGAATCGTTCGATCGATACGATCTCGGGTGCGACGCTGTCGGTCAGAGCCCTGACGAAGCTTGCGCGCCTGGCGCTGTATCTAGATCACTATGTCCAGTCCAGAAAATCCGGTTGATAGCAAAAAGAAGCGCTCCAAAACCCATCACGTCACACTCTGGCACCGATATCTGGGGCTGACGGGCCTCGCATTCATCCTGGTTCTCGCCGTCACCGGCATCATGCTTAACCACACTGAGCTGCTCAAACTTGACTCGCGGTTTGTCGAGTCCGGGTTGCTGCTCGACTGGTATGACATCAAGGCGCCGGATAACACGGTCAGTTACCACGCCGACAACCTTTGGGTCACGCAACTGGGTGACCAACTCTACCTGAACGACCATCGAATCCACGACCTTACCGGCGTGCTGGTCGGCGCGCTGGTAATGGAAGGCGTGCTGGTCGTGGGGCTCGAGGGTTCCGTGGTCCTGATGACCCCGGAGGGCGGAATAATTGAGCGCCTGACCGGTACCGCCGGTGTCCCGGCCGGCATGACACGTATCGGGGTGGATAACTCCGGCAACCTCATCGTGCAGGCCGCCCATGGCCAATACTCGACGGACGCCACCTTTCTTGAATGGCGGGAATATACCGATCGCGTCAGCACTTTCCCGCTCCAGGTGGTCGCAATCGCCTGGGCCGAGCCACAGGCACCGCCGCCGCCGTTGCAGGCAAGCATCGTCCGGGCCTATCGCACCACGGTGTTGCCGCTGGAACGGATCGCGCTGGACATACACGGCGGGCCTTTTGTCGGCAAATGGGGCAAGTACTTTGTCGATGCTGTCGGCGTGCTGTTTGTTGTTCTCGCGCTCTTCGGATTCTGGATATGGGCCGCCCGGAAGTGGCGCCGGGGGTAACGACCGGTGCATTTTTTACCCGCTGGCGTTACCCGCCGACTGATGAAAAAATGCCTTTTTATAGCTGTATTATGAAAAAAATATGCTAAAGTTATCGTCGCGTTAACCCTGACGTATTTGGAGGAAGAACATGGCTGCAAGAAAGAAAACCGCAAAAAAGAAAACTGCGAAACCGGCCGCGAAGAAAAAAGCTTCCGGACCGATTGCTACGGCCTTTACCAAGAGCCAGATCCTTGGAAACATCGCGGACGATACCGGACTCGCAAAGAAGGATATCGCTGCAGTGTTTGGAACTCTCGAATCGCTGATTCATGGTCACGTCAGAAAGCGTGGCGCAGGAGTCTTTACCCTTCCCGGCCTGCTGAAGATCAAAGTGGTTCGCAAACCCGCCACCAAGGCGCGCAAGGGTATCAACCCTTTCACCGGCGAAGAAACAATGTTCAAGGCCAAACCTGCCCGCAACGTTGCAAAGGTACAAGCATTGAAAGCACTGAAAGGCATGGTCAACGATTGACGTTTACACTAATCGATAAAATAAAAAAGGGAGCCCGCGCTCCCTTTTTTATTTGTCATCCACTAATAACTCCGACTTCGCTACGATATTCGTAGAGTTTTCTCACTCTAATCGCTGCCCGGTAGTTTACTGAACCGTCACGTCCGTTCCGTTCACGTTGCGCGTGAATCAAAAATTCCCCTGCGGCACACGCGTGCGGCGATGAGTGCAATATTGTGGATTGTGGCTGTTGTATAAGCCCTGCGAGACTTCAGCGACGTCACCCCGAATTTGAGTAGCCGGCGTGTGTAGAGTCCGGTTGCCACTTTAGCCGATTTTGCTGCGAGTTGCTTTGCATAGGCGGCAGGCGTCAGTCCGCTCAATGCCTTTTTCGGTCGCTCCTCGTTGTATTCTCGCCGCCAGGTTTCGATGACGGCCTAGGCATGGGCCAGGTTCAGGAACCAGTGCTCATTCGAGTGCCGGATCGAACAGGCGGGCGTTCATATGGATGATGCCGACGTTGTCCATGTGTTCGTGGCCGGTGTAGCCGTGGTGGGTCGGTAGCGACGGATCGCCGGTCAGCGGGTTGTTCCAGTTGGCGGCCGGACAGCGTTCGCCAAACGGGCCGAAGCTGAGGCGCGTGACGTCACTGGTGCCGGAGATGATGACGTCGACGGAGCCGAGGTCGTCTTTGTGCCAGTACTGGGTCTTGTCGGTGACGGTAATGCGGTATTCGGCGATGACGCCGGTGCTGGCGCCGATGTAGTGGATGCAGGTTGAGATGCCGCCCTTGATTTCTTTCTCGAACAGTTTGATGAACAGGTGGTTTTTCTGGAGGGCTGGTTCAAAGATACGTTGCCAGTCGCGCCGATCGAGAAGTTGTCAGTTATCAGGCTTGATGGCGACATGTACAGCTCAACCATGGAAGCCATCGAAATACTGTATCCGAAACTATCGTCGGGCGGCTTTTGCGTAGTCGATGACTATGGCTTGGGTGGCTGCAAAAAAGCGATCGATGATTACCGCAACATGTATAACATCACCAGCGAAATAACCCGGGTGGATTGGACCGGCGTTTATTGGCGTAAAGCATAGCCCCGCATGGGGCTTGCTTGCGATCGGTCGTCTATCAGTTGCCTGGTTACCGCGGATTACATATCCTGGTTTCCGCCACTCACCGGCAGCGCTTTTAGCCGTATCCCTGTCGAGCTTCCGACCTTGTAAAGTAAGCCGACGCAACGGATGGAGCCTGTATGGCGTCGCGCCGATATGGTATAGTCCGGCCAATCTCAGGGGTCATCGTTTTGATTACACACGGGAACAGACTGCTCGCACCGTTGTCAGGCCTTTGCGCAGTTGCCGTTGTTTCGGCATCGATCGCGTGGCTGGGCTATGGGCTTCCTGCGGCAGAGTCTGGCGCTACGGCCCGGACTGACCCCACCCTTCGCTCCGTTCCCGTTCATTCATTGACCAGTGCGCCGGTCTACTTTGAAGCCAACCGCGGCCAGGTGGATGCCCGTGTCGATTATTTCGCGCGCGGCCTGGATCACGAACTTTATCTGACCGGCGGTACGGCGGTAATCATGTTGCACAACGCGCCGCGCGATAACGCCGCGGCCGGCGACGCTGCGGTGCTGCGCATTGCCACGCCAGGCAGCCGCCTGTCACCCGCTGTCACCGGCGAACAGCGGCGCGCGGGCAAAAGCCATTACCTGAAAGGCGACCGGCCGGAAGACTGGACGGTGAACGTGCCCAACTACGGTCGCGTGCGCTATGAAGGCGTTT
Source organism: Gammaproteobacteria bacterium (assembly GCA_006218035.1). Classification (GTDB taxonomy): domain Bacteria; phylum Pseudomonadota; class Gammaproteobacteria; order VBWC01; family VBWC01; genus VBWC01. The sequence continues at coordinate 212,854 of VBWC01000003.1, read as the reverse complement.
ATCCGGATATCGATCTCGTCTACTACGGCAACGGGCGCAAGCTCGAATACGATTTTGTCGTCGCGCCGGGCGCCGATCCCGGCGTTATCCGGCTGGCATTCGACGGCGCAGACGCGGTAACGATCGAGAATGACGGCACGCTGCGTCTTGCGGTCGGCGGCACGAACATCGTCCAGCACGCGCCGGTCATCTACCAGCAACACAACGGCCAGCGGCAGCCGGTCGCGGGCTCCTATATATATAGCGACGACGGCCATATCGGTTTCCAGCTGGCAGGCTATGACACGACGCTACCGCTGGTGATCGATCCGGTACTGGACTATTCGGCCTACTTCGGCGGGTCGGCATCGGTCGATATCGGCGCCACCAGCAGCGTGTTGCACGGCGCCGGAGACGACCGCGCCTTTGGCGTCGCGGTCGATAGCAGCGGCAATATCTACGTCGCCGGTCGCACCCTGTCCGGCAATTTCCCGACCGTCATCGGCTCGCTCGATACGCGCTGCGGCAACAACGCATCGGTAGACTGCAACAGTAATAACTCGGTGGCGATCACAGCGGTCACGCTGCCGAACAGCACGGTCACTATCTCGGTCAGTGATCCGGACCTGAACACCAACGCGGCAACATTGCAGACCGTGACAGTAACCGTGGTCAACGATACGACGGCGGAAAGCGAGTCGGTCATTCTGACCGAGACCGGCGTCAACACCGGCGCGTTCGCCGGCACCTTGCCGGTGACGCTTGCCACCGTCGCCGGCGCGAATAACGACGGCGTGCTGGTGGTGCTCGGCGGCGGCTCGATCAGCGCGAAGTATAATGACGTGCAGACCGTCAGTGGCGGGGCCGCGACAATTAGCGCAACTGCAATCGTGCCGAATTTCAGCGTGATGATCGGGCCTGTTGCAGCAGCCGGCGATACGGAGACGGTCATCGTCAAAGACGACCCGCTGAATATAGACGCCACCCGTATAGACTCGGGCTTTGTGCAATTGGTTAACAGCGCCACCGGCGAAAGCGAGTCGGTCTCGGTAATCGAGTCTGCGATCGATTCGGGGTTTTTTACCGGCACAGTATCGACGACGTTCGGCACCACCGCCGGCACCGACAACGACGGCACACTTAACGTGCAGTCGGGCGACGATCTGACGGCCAGTTATCCGGTACCGGTGACGGTCACCATCAATGAAGCCAGCCTCGGCCTGACCGATCCCCTCGATATACTCAACAACAATACCGCTGCCGTCGAAACAATCATCGTCCCTGTCGCAAACGACCGCACCGGTGAGACCGAAAACGTTACGTTGACCGAAACAGACGTCAACAGCGGCGTCTTTTCCGGCGGTGTGCCCGCGTTTCTGGCATCAACTGCCGGTACGTCCGGTAGCGGCGTCATGCGCGTCCAGACCGGCGATACGTTCACGGCGACAGGATCGTTAACCGTGGTCGCGACCAGCCGCGCAATTACAGCGTCCAAAATTACCAGTACCGGTACCGCTAATTCGATCACTACCTCGAACACGGCGATCCGGGTCGGCGGCGATACCGTTAATATCGCGTCGATCGGTTTTCCCGGTGACGGCATCACGGTGACAGTCAATGACACGGACCTTAACGTAAACGCCTCCGGGAGTGAAAGCACCACCGTAACCGTGTCGAACAACCGCACCGGCGAGAGCGAGACCGTGGCGCTGTCAGAAACCGGCGTGAACACCGGCGCGTTTACCCGCGTGCTGCCGACTGCATCGAGCACCAGTGCCGGCACCAGTAACGACGGCACGCTGAATGTCAGCGACGGCGATACGGTCACCGCCGGTTATGCCGACGCGCGCGCCAGCAACGGCGTGGCGGCGACCGTGACGGCCAGCGGCACGGTCGGCGGATTCAGCAACAGCACGCTTCACGATGCGCTGCTCAAGTCCGATGCGTTCGTCACCAGGTTCGACAGCACCGGCCAGATGGTGTATTCCACCTATCTCGGCGGCGGCAGTTTCGACAGCATTGCCGATATTGCCGTCGATGATTCGGGCAATGCCTATGTCACCGGCACGACACAGTCGCGGGACTTCCCGGCCACCGGCGGCGCCTATAACGGCACGGCCTGCACGGATGCCGACAACAACAGCATCTGCGACGACGGCGAACGTATCTTCGTCGCCAAACTCGACAGCAGTGGCACGGCGCTGACCTATGCCACCTTCATCGGCTACGGCGATGTCCACGCGATTGCCGCGAACGGCGCGGGTCAGACGTTCATCGCGGGCGGCACGACGTCGCCGACCTTCCCGACGCTGGGACCGATCCAGGCCCAGCACAGCGGCGCCGGCGATGCGTTCGTCACCAAGCTGAACGCCGCGGGGACCGCGCTGGTGTACTCGACCTACCTCGGCGGCAGCGGACCGGATGCGGCGTTTGATATCGCGCTCGACAGCACCGGCGCGGAGGCCTACATCACGGGCCAGACCGCCTCCAGCGGTTTCCCGGTCACCGGCGGCGCCTACGATGCCGCCTGCGGTTTCAGCGGCACCTGCAACAACAGCACCAACACGATCTACACCTTCGACGCGTTTGTGTCGCGGCTTAATGCGGCCGGCAACGCGCTGCTGTTTTCCACCTTCCTTGGCGGCAGCAACGCGGACTACGGTCACGGCATCGCGGTCGACACCTCCGGCAATGCCTATATCACCGGCACCACGACATCGGTCGATTTCCCGGCGACAGCCGGCACCATCGATGGCAGTTGCGACAGCGATGCGAACGGCAAATGCGACGGTGGCAGCGATATTTTCGTCACCAAGCTGGCCAGCAACGGTGCCGCGCCGCTGGCATATTCGACGTACATCGGCGGCGGTTCCAACGACAGCGCCGAAGGCATGGCGGTGGACGCCGCCGGCAACGCCTATGTCGTCGGTTACACGTTCTCGTCGGACTTTCCGGTGGTGAATGACATCAACCTGGTGAAGTCGCGCCATTGCGTGACCAATGCGACGACACCGAACCTGCAATGCGTCCCGGATGCGATTGCACTCAAGGTCGATGCGGCGGGCAGTGCGCTGGATTATTCGACCTATGTCGGCGCCCAGGGCAGTGACTACGGCATGGCCATTGCCCTCGATACCTCAGGCGCCACGCCGGCGGCGGTCATCGCCGGTTACACCAGCTCGAACGACTGGCCATTGACCGCAACCGCACCGCAGACCAGCCACGGCGATCTCGGTCCCGACGGCAATGCCACCGGATTCGATGCATTCGTCGCGCGTCTGTCCGGTGACGCGGGCGATCTCGCCGTCACGGTGACGGAAAGCTCCGACCCGGTGCCGGCGCTGACCAATCTGACCTACACGGTCGCCGTCACCAATATCGGCGCTATCGTCGCCGAGCATGTCGTGCTCACGCACGAACTGGCGACCCCGCTGAACAACAGCGTGGTCATGAAAGATCTGTCGACGATGAAATATGTCTCGGCTGCGCCTGGCCAGGGCACCTGCAGCCGCAAAAGCCGCATCGTGACCTGCAACCTCGGCATTATCGCGGCGGGCGCCAGCGCGACCGCCGTGATCACCGTCATTCCTGAAAGCGTTGGCAGCTTCCGTACCGTCAATACCGTGGAAAGTTATATGAGCGACGGCGACAGAACGGACAACACCGGGAACCAGGACACGACGGTGAGCCCGGCGTCCATCCTTTCCACTACCGGCAGTTCAACCACCACCACCGGCAGCGGGTCGTTCGAGTGGTTCACTCTGCTGGCCCTGATGATCTCGCTGTCGCTTGGCCTGCCCCGCCGCCGCCGACTTTGAACTCCGCTCGCGGCGGCACGCGACCGACGCCGCACACCCTGCCCGTTTTATTGCTCCGCTTTGCGCAGCAAGGTCTCCAGCAAAACGCCGCTGTTGCGTAACAGCTGCGCGACAATCTGGCCTGCATCGTGTTTCGACAATTGTTCGTTGGCGGCATCGGTGAACTCGGCCAGCGATATACCGGCGTAGCGCTCGATATATCCGGTGCCGCTGCTGCTCTCGATATCCTGAAGGTATTTCTCGTTCACGCCGAGTACGGCGGCCTGGGTCACGTGCTGCGCGCCATCGATGCCGATCGCGATCCGGACCTTGCCATGACGATAGTCGGCGTCGGCGGTAATTGCCGCGCCGAGCACCTTGCCGGATGCTTTGTCGCGCGCGAGATAATAGGTGTAGATGCCTTCGTCCAGATCGACCCCGTAGAATTCGGCGGCCCACTTGACCGAGTCCTTGTCGAGTTCCTGCTTGCGTTTGGCCACCTTCGCGCCTTCCGGCAGCATGGCCTTCAGCGCGGCCTTGTCTTCAAGGACGGTCTTCATCGGCCCCGCATGACCCTCGTGGGCCATGGCCGGTACGGCCGTCAGCAATACCGCGCCGACGGCAACCGACGCAAGCCATGCCGGCAGTGATACGATCGATGCAATCCTGTACATGAATATTCCCCCAAGGTTGTTCAATGAGCGCGCGACGGGCCCCACAGCTCCCAGAGCACCCGCAACGAGATAACCGCCAGACACAGCCCGACCGTGGTGCCGGCGACAACGGTCAACCACGAAAAATCGGGCGACACAAACCTGACCAGATTCAGGCTGGCGATATCGCTGAAGAACGCCAGAAACAACAGGCTGACCAGCAGCGCCTTGCTGAATTCCGCGAGCCGCGTCAAACAGGCGAGCGTACCGGTCGCGAGTAGCAACAGCGAGAACCCAAGCCAGTGCACGTGCGACACCTGCGCCAGCACCTGGGCAGGTAAGGTGTCGTCACCGTGCGTCGCATGGTCCATGCCGGCCATGTCATGCGTCATCGCCGCGTTATCGCCACTAGTCATCTCATGGTCCATGTCATGATCCATATCGTGAGCCATCTCGTCGCTGGCCGTATCCGGCGCGTCATCCAGCGAGAATTCCTCCTCGACGAACCCCTGCTGCCCGATCGCCGCGGCATCCGCCTTCGACAGGCGCTTGTCGCCGTAATGGTCGGCGATGGCGGCGGGCGTGATGCCCACCGCCAGTATCGCATTCGCGGCGCCGGCCAGGTAGCCGCTGCCGAGCACGATCAGAAATCCACTGATCAGAATCTTCCACGAGATCGTCAGACGCGCGTAGGAGAAATCAATGTTCATCGTTATCGTCCTGTGTTGTCTGGTGCCGGAAGAACCGCCGTCATTCCCGTTACGCTATCCGCCGTGAATACCGATTCGGCAGGTCACGGACCTGATCGACAGAAGACGCCGACCCCTGCAATGGCTGTAGGTATCATATAAAGTGTGTGGATCGGCATCAAAGCACTTGTCATTCCCGCGCAATTTAACCCCCACCGCTGGATTCCGGATCCGCGTTGCACGCGGCCCGGAATGACGACATATCGTTCCAGTACGCCATCACGGTAACGGACTGACGTAGACCCAGACCGCATCCTGCACGATGGTCGGGCCGGACTTGCCGTCCTTTTGCTGTTCGCCGGTTTCATGCGTCGCAAACAGCACCCACCAGCCGGGGCTATGGAGCGTGACCGCCGCGACACCGGTCGCATCGGTACGCACGGTACGGGTAATGATTTCGTCGGGTGGATACGGCTCCTGCAGCGGTGGCCGGAAGTACTTTTCGGCGTAGATATTGGTGTCGGCGAGCGGTTTCCCGTTGGCCAGCAACTGCAAACGCGCGCTGTCACCGGCAAGAATGCCATAGGGCTGATTCAGCGGCACGATCTCCAGCGGCAGGCCAAGCGGGGTTTCCCAGCCTCGCGCCAGGCCATGATGAATCAGCGTGCGCACGGTGGTTTCCGACCAGCCGCGGTCGTGGTCCGTCCACGCCTGCGGTATATGAAACACGACCCACGTATCGCCGACGCGCTGCGAGGTGTAATCGAGGCGGTAGACCGGACCGGCTTTGCGCAGCTTGTCGGTCAATTCCATGGTCATGCCGTCGAAGGTGTAACCGCGCACCCAGTCCGGTGCCTGCACCTCTTCCCATTTCGGCGCGTGCAGGTGGCCGCGACCGAAGGTCAGCGATATCTGCCCGCCGTGCTCACCAAGACTGGGCGGGCGGTCACCGATCAGGATCGGATAATGGGCGAACGCCGGGACCGATAGCAACAGGCCAATCGCGGCAAGCCATGCGCGCAGTCCGCTACGATGCGTCACGTTATTCCTTCCCTTGTTTGGTATGCGCCAGCTCGCCGCACGCTGCCATGCCACCGGCATACGGGATGATCGCCGCACCCTGCTTCTGCATCCACCACTGTTCGCTGGTCTTGCAGACATAAATCACCGAGCCATGCGCCTCGCGGTGGCTCGGCCAGCTGTCAAGAAAGGGCAGTAACGCATCACTCAGGTCGCTGAAGTGCCGCCGGGCAGTGTCGATGTTCGGCGACTGAGCGATCCGGCCGGCGGTCGCACCGACTACGCGATACATGCGTTGACCGGATGGATCTTTCTCCTTGCCGTTCGCCTCGCCGGCAACGTGCTGCAGCCGCTCGGCGGCCGCCGCGGCGGCCGCATCGAATCTTTCCGCCGCCAGTGCTTCCTGCACCTGCAGATACAACGGCACGATTTGCTTGATGTCACCCGCCGTGTTCCGGCTGATCGTCACCGGGTCGGCATGCCCCGGGTGCGCAAGCGCGGCGCCGAGCGGCAACAGCAGTAAAACGGCAAGGACCGCGCGCGTCCATGCGCCTCTCGCCGCACCAAACGGGTTACCGAGTGCGCCGCCCACCACTAAAACACCGCCGACAGCGTGGTGATAAAACGGTAGTCCTCCAGCCCCTCACCACCCTGCTGCTGGTCTTCATTGTTCAGGCTCTTGGTCACGACGTTTTTGTAAAGCATGCCCAGACTATATTTGTCCTTAAACGAAATCCGCACACCGGGCGAGAGGTAGATCATGTCGCCACCAGTCGCGTCGTCCGATATCCGGTTTTCGTCCATATCCTTGTCGAGGTGCAGATAGTTCACTTCACCGACAAGATCAACGCGTGAAACCGCGCCGCCCTTCTTCTCAAATATCTCATAGATTAGCGCATTATTGACGCGCATCTCATTGCCGGGCTTGCCACCGCCACTGCCGCCGTTCAACTCAAATGTCCGGAACTGCACATCCGCCGCCCAGGTCCAGTGCGGCAGGAACATTTTCGACACAATGCCGGTGACGTTATAGGACGCCACTGCAAAACCGGTCTGCGTACCGACCGAATAGGTTGCGCCGGTGCTGTCCGTATTGTTGATATCACCGCTGGGCAGCGTCATACCGGCAGAAATACCGAACTTCCATTCCTTCAGCGTGTGCTCCTTGCCGTTGGTGTCATCACCGTCCAGCGAGTACCAATCCTTGATACCGTCGCGCGCGCCATATTTGAATCCATACTGCAAAATAAAATTCAGATCGCCGAAGCCCTGTGACGTGGTGTCGTTGATCAGCTCCTTTTTCGCGTAGGGAATGCTCATGTACAGCGACAGGTCGTCGCGCAGCCCAAGACCGAACATCGTATTGGTAAACGTAAACTTGTCGTTACCACCGATATCGCGGGCGTCATTGAATTTCTCAAACGGCGAGATTTCGACCCGCTCGAAGATCAAAAACTTGCCGGCCGGCAACGTCAGCGGCGACGAGGTTTCGATCGCCGCTCCCGGCCCGAATGCGGCCGATACGCCGCCGTGATGCGCGTAAGCAGGGTTAACCGCAAGGGCGGCGATAGCGGCGGCAATCAGGTTGTGGCCGGCGCGCGAATTCAGATACGTAGACATGGTGACGACTCTCCCGGGTCAGGTTAGCGTTGCATTGTTAACGACCAGTTATGACGTTTTTTTAAATCGTAATACGCCAGCACGAGCAATGCAAGCGCCAAAACTAGCCCAAGAAAAAACGCTTTTTCTATTGATTCCCAGTTGGTTATCTTATTTTTCTGACAAATATTCGACACTAGCCCGGCGGCCAGCTCATCTGCCGTCCACCGAGTACATGCAGGTGAATGTGATAAACCTCCTGCCCGGCGTGCCGGTTACAATTCATGACCACACGGTAGCCGCTGGTCGCGATTCCGTCGATATCCGCGACCTTTTTCGCCGCGAGAAACAGCTTGCCGACCAGCGCATCGTGATCAGGGGCGATGTCGTTGATCGTCGCGATATGGTCCTTGGGGATCACCAGTACGTGCGTCGGTGCCTGGGGATTGATATCGCGAAAGGCCAGCACGTCGGCGTCTTCGTAAACAATATCCGGCTTGATGCTGCCAGCGACCATCTTGCAAAACAGGCAGTCTGACATGATTAATCCTCCGCGGTGACGCGAGTCCGGCTGGCCTCGACGTGATCATACGCCATTCGATACGGCGACAAATACTCATCCACCCGCATGCGGCGGGGTCCCGTTTGCCTGCTGTTCCAATGCCGCGGCCTGGTCACGCGTCAGGCGTTTCGATGGCCACGGGATTAACCCGGGTACGCGCGCCATATATTGATGATAGGCATCGCCATAAATCGCCACCAGCTTGTTCTCCTCAAGCCGTGAGCCGACGATGAAATATCCGGTAATTGCCAGGCAGGTCACCAGAAATGCGGCGTTCATATCGCGCGTCCAGAGTAGCAACAGCGCGAGAAAATACCACGGATGCCTGACGTAACGGTGCAGCGGTGAAATCGTCAGACGTTCATGTGTGTCGCGCGAGGTATCACCGTCCTGCGCCTGCCGCCAGCCCAGGAATTCCTGACCGTTGTAATACCGCAGTGACCAGAAAAACCCGGCGATCGCCAACATTGCCACACCATCGGCCGCCCACGCCCAGCCGCCCCGCCATTGCCAGAGTGCCGGGCTGTCAGTCGAATACATCAGCATCAGCGGCGGCGGCATCAACAGCACGAGCGCCACGCCGTTATACAACAGCCGGTACGCCGGGACGGCCCGCGGAAACCGCCCGGCAACATACTGTTTGACGGCGAGCGACGCCAACACGGAATGCAGGCTGAAGTAAAGCATCCAGAGTACTGCCAGCAAGAGTAACCGGGTAGACACAATAACGATTCAGTGAAGATCCGGGAAATTCATGCCTGTCATGCGCGAGCAGGCGGGAATCCGGCACGAGACTGGCTGACGTCAGTCACAATCGCCTTTGCGCTCACCGCGCATTTCGTATAGCGAATTTGAAACCACCGCGCCGTCCGTATCGCGGGCAACCATTTCCATTGCGCCCTCCAAAGTATCGCCGGCATAGGTAATCACACCGTGACCGCGTAACGACCCTTGAACATCTTCGCAATTGACCGTCCAGGTAACATCGTTACCCGCGGTATCGATGTCTTCGATGGTGCACCGGGAACCGGCGTCAACGCTGTTGGGTACCAGGTCGCCCATCGTGATACATTTTTCGGTCTTGAACGGTGCCGGCAATGTAATGCCGCCCACCTGGACACGAACAACGGTCTGCCAGCGTCCTTCCTGGACATTGGGCCCGGCGGCATAGGCTGTGTTGGACAACAGCAGCATCAAAATAAATGTTTTAATAAATCTCGAGGGCATAATGGGTGTCTGTCCGGTCGATCATGCAGGGGTGCGTGGCCGCCGCGATTATCCCACTCCCGTACGACAAGTGAAAGGCAATGAAGCACTCGACAGTTCTTCATACGATTTTCCGGCTTTGGTCGCTCACAATCCCTGTGGCGACGGTGGCGGTAGCCGATACCGGGGACACGTCCCCGATCTGGGAACTCGGCATCGGCATCGGTGGGCTATCGCTGCCGGATTATCGCGGCTCCGATCACCGCGAGAATTATCTGTTGCCGTTCCCGTATATCCGCTATCGCGGCAAGCGGCTACGTATCGACGAGGACGGCGCGCGCAGCCTGTTGTTCACCACCCCGCGCGCCCGTCTCGACATCAGCCTGGCGGCGGGTCTGCCGGTCAGCGCCGATAACAATCCGGCGCGCACCGGCATGCCGGATCTTGATCCCACGGTAGAAGTCGGTCCCGCCCTGGAAATGCAACTGACCAATCCGGGCGAGCGTCGCGACTCATGGTGGCTAAAGCTGCCGGTACGCGCGGTGTTATCGGTGGACGGTCTCGACACCGATCATCAGGGCAGGGTGTTTGCACCTTACGTGGAATATAGCAGCCTCATGGACAACGACGCACTCACCGGCCGGTCCAGGCTGGGTATCGCGGCCGGACCCCTGTATGCGAATCGCGCTTACCACGACTACTATTATCGCGTCGCTCCGGGGTTTGCAACGACGCAGCGTCCCGCCTTCGAAACCTCAGGCGGATACAGCGGCAGCCGTATTACGCTGACCTGGAACCGGCGCCGCGGTGCGTGGTGGTATGGCTGGTTCGCGCGCTACGACAATCTCTCCGGCAGCGTGTTCGAAGACAGCCCGCTGGTGAAGGACCGGCATTTCTTTGCCCTGGGATTTGCTCTTGCCCGGGTCGTGTCTACCGGCAACGCCACTCAGTGATCATCGTCGGCTACCGGATGCGCCAGTCGCGCCACGCCGGTTTCGAATCGCCCGTTCTCGGCCAGCCTCAGCCAGCGATAGCCGGGTGGCAACGGGTCGTCGACATGCACCACGGTATGCGGCTTGAATTGCGCGCAGGTCGATGGCGCGCCGAGCAGCCTGACACCGCGCCGCAGCCGGTCAAACTCCTGGTGTATGTGGCCGAACAGCACCGCGCGCACCTGCGCATACCGATCGATCATGCCGAGAAAACCCGCGGCGTTCGCCAGCCCGATTTCATCCATCCACGGACTGCCGATCGGCACGGGCGGATGATGCAGCACAATGATCACGTGCCGGTTTGTTACCGAAGACATCTCACGCTCAAGAAAATCGAGCTCGGATCGCGCCAGAAAACCCCCGTCGCTGCCCGCGATGCGCGTATCGAGCAATATGATCTTCCAGTCCGCCAGTTCGGCGGAGCGGTTGCACGTGACGCGCGGGCCGTTCAGCACCGCCGCCATTACCTCCGGGTCATCATGATTACCCGGCAGGCAATGCACGGGGACTTCAAGCCGCTCCAGCGCGTCCTTCAACGCCTGATAGCCGGCGGCGGAACCGTCGTGTACCAGGTCGCCGGTCGCCAGCACCAGTTCTACCGGCGCATGATGATTCAGGGCGTAGTCCAGCACCTGGTCGAGTGATCGGCGGCTGTGAATGCCAAACATCAAACCACCCGGATCGCAAAAATAGTGCGTGTCCGATACTTGCAGAACCGTATGCATAGAATTAACTTCGCATGTGTGAAGTATCGTTAAGGCAAATTGTGGGCTTCCCGGTAGTAACGCACAAGCGGATTAAGGCGCTCAAGGCGCGGCCCCATGCGCCGTTATCCAGCACTGGCGGACCGTAGCCGTCATCGCGCTCTCCAACGTTATGACATACACCGCCTGCGTGCCCGGTCCTGGTCTTGAATCGACTTGTCCCCAATGGCCATGCCCGGGCACGATTACTGGACCGATACAATATGATACGTAATCGATCTAATCTTGATTCCGCGAACACGACGCCGCCTGCGTTGATGTCGCTGCGTGGCGGGACCGCGCGCGACGAGGCGCCGGCATTACGTCGCGCCACGGAAATTTGGCTTGCGGCAATTGTAGTACTCGTTCTCATCGCGTGTTCCTCGCGGGTCCCGGGCCTCGCGAAACTGCCGGATGACGCAACGATACTGGCCTTTGGCGACAGCCTGACCTTCGGCACCGGCGCCCAACCCGGGCAAGACTACCCCGCCGCACTGGCGCGGCTGACCGGCCATCGCGTAATCAATGCCGGCGTGCCGGGAGAGATCACGCAACAGGGCCTTGAACGCCTGCCGGGCGTACTCGACCGGCACCATCCGCAATTACTGATCCTGTGCCACGGCGGCAACGACATGCTGCGCAAGCAAGCGCTCGATACGGCCTCGGACAACCTGCGTCAGATGATCCGGCTGGCGAACGAACGCAACATACCGGTGGTGCTGATCGGCGTGCCGAAACCGGGATTATTACTGAGCACCGCCGGATTCTATGAACAGATCGCCAGTGAATACCGGTTACCGTATGAAGACGGCATACTGGCGGATATAGAGTCCGACCGTGCACTGAAATCCGACGCGATACATCCCAACGACGCCGGTTACCGGAAGCTGGCCGATGCGATTTACCGGCTGCTACAGCAGGCCGGGGCGGTGTAATACCGCGTATCGCGCTAATCCGACATCTTGCGCGCGACGTTATCGCGCAGATACACCGGCAACGCCCGCTCGGCATCGACCGCCTGCCCTGCCGCCAGCCCGGCAACCGCCAGACGCGCCACATCCGCGGCATGCGGATAACATTCGGCATCGAACCCGGCCACGCGATTGCCGAGTCGACTCGTTAACGCGTCGATATACGCCCGCCAGCCACTGCCGGCACCAAACCACGCACCTGCCGCCGGTTCAGGCACGACCTTCGGCGGACATACCTGCTCTTCCCCGATCAATACCATGCGTCCCGGTTCGTCCGCCTGATACGCGCCCCAGTAGACCTCACCGATACGCGCGTCGAATGCCGCCAGCACGCGCGATTGCTGCCGCTCACGCCGCACACCTTCCGCCAGCGCCGCAAGCGAGGAGACCGGCACCACCGGCAGCGCGGCACCGTAGGCAAGACCCTGGATCACACCGGCGGCGATACGCACACCGGTGAACGAGCCCGGCCCGCGGCCGAACGCCAACGCGTCGAGGCGATTCAGCGATAAGCCGGCGTCGCCCAGCAGTTGTTCGATCATCGGCAATATCAGTACGGCGTGTTCGCGCGGGGCGATCCGGAAGCACTCGGCCACCTCGTTATCGACATACAGTGCGGCGGAACACGCCTCGGTCGAGGTATCAATGGCCAGCAGTTTCATGAAATATCCGGCGATCGGTGGTGCCTGCCGGGGCACTGCCGGCAGGCAGAATCTAGGGTGCGGCCTGGTTGTCCCACACCTCGGACTCGATCAGACCCTGATCGCGCGACCAGACCAGGTGGCTGACGATCTTGAACTTCGCCACCGACATCGCGCCACGTTTGTTCTTTTTGCCGCCGCCCGATTGCTCCAGCGCGTTTTCGAGTTCTTCCCGCTCGGCCTCGTACATCTCGACGGGCTCGAGACTCTCGTCCATCAGCACCAGAACCACCAGGTCCCAATCCTGTCCGGTCTTGAGCTGGCCGATACGCTGGCCGGACTTGCCTTCCTCGAGTATCGCCCGGCCCTTGATCTGGATACGCTGCCCCTGCCGCGCGCCGGACTTGCCGATGGCATCGTAGCCACCGACATTCTGGCCGGCGAGTTCCAGATCGAGGATGCGCGCGGCGTCGTAGTTGGCGATCTCGCCGCTGACACCGCCGAGTGTCTTGCCGGTGGCCTTGCGGTACTCGACCGCCAGCCGCCGGGTTTCATCGATCAGTTTATCAACGTTGTATAGCGACACGCGCGGGGTTCCGTTGTATTCATCGCCGGTCACTGTAACGTGACGACGTTTGCCTTGTCCACCTCCCGGCGCACGCGTAACGCGGCCGGACAACCCTGCTTACCTGCGTGGCGATTCGAGAATGACGGCCTGTGCATCGGCCGCGTCCGCACCTTTAAGATCCCCACGCTGACGCCGGGCCGACGCTATCAGGCGCCAGTTCGCCGCCAGCAACCGCTGATCGTTGCCGGCGAACTGCGTCGATTTTTTTGCCATCGCCTCGGCCTGTGCTGCGTTACCATGCTGCAGATTGACGCGCGCCAGCCGGTGCCATACCAGCGCATTGCGCGGCTCGATGCGTACCGCCCGTTCCAGCACCGCGATCGAGGTATCGTAGTCGCCTTGCCGCTCCCTTGCCGCGGCATCATCCAGCAACGCCACGACCGCCGGTCCGGGCGGTTGCAGCGCGGAAACTTCCGGCGCTGGCGCGACTGCCGGCCCGCGATCCTCTACCGGCACGTCCGCTTGCGACCGTTCTTCCACCGGCGGGAAACGCTCCGGAACCGACGGCGACTGCGACAGCGGGATCGCCGCGCAACCGCTGATTAACACCGACATCTGCCCGACGATCAGGCGCCGCGAAAACCACTTATAGCTGTCCATTACTCAAATACACCTTTAAGAAAATTGATGGTCCGGTCTATCGAGCGCGTAACGTCACCGTCCGCACACGGCGCGAGCGTCTGCGGCGCCGTACCTGCAATAAACGGCAACTCCACGACGTTGTCGCAGCCGAACCCGCCACGCAGGCCGCTGGCACTGTCGATCGCCACGCGCTCGACTCCTTCGGGCGGCGTCAGATCGAAGGGCTGCGCATCAACGTTGCGCATGATATCACCCCACAGCGGTAACGCACCGCTCGCGCCGGTCAGCCCGACCGGCCGGTTGTCGTCATTGCCTACCCAGACTACCGCCAGCCGGTTATCGGAAAAACCCGCAAACCAGCTGTCCCGGTAATCGTCCGTGGTACCGGTCTTCCCCGCGGTCACGAGTCCCTCGGGCAACATCCAGCTCAGCGCCATCCCGGTGCCGTTACGCACCACCTCGTTCAACATGCTGTTGACCAGATATACGGGTTCCGGTTCGAACGCCTGCTCGACGGTCAGTGCATAGCGCTTGACCGGCGTGCCGTCAGGCAACATCACCGCCCGTACCGCCCGCAACGGCGCGCGAAAACCGCGCGCGGCGAATGTTTGATACATCTGGGCAACCTCGAGCGGCGTCAAGACCGTCGCGCCCAGTAGCAGAGACGGATACGCCTTGATATCGCGTTCGATACCCAGCCGGTGCAACGTCGCGACGACCTTTTCGACCCCGATCGCCATACCCAGGCGGGCAGTCGGCACGTTGTAGGACTGCGCCAGTGCGACATGCAACGGCACACTGCCGCGGAAAATACCGTCGTAATTGCGCGGGCGCCACATCTGGTCCGGCGCGGCCTCAACCAGCAGCGGCTGGTCATCCAGCAGCGTCGCCAATGTATACCCGGTACCTTTATGCAACGCTGTCAGATAGACCGCCGGCTTGATCAACGAACCGACCTGACGCACGCCATCCAGCGCGCGGTTGAAACCCGCATAGCGCGGATCACGCCCGCCGACGATCGCGAGAATCTCGCCGTCGTCCGTGGTCGTCACGATCACCGCCGCTTCGAGTGTCTTGGCCGCCAGCCCGCGCTGCCGTTCAAGTTTCTCGATGTGCTGCACCACCTTGGCCTCGACGACGCGCTGCACGCGCGGATCAAGGGTAGTAAAAATGCGCAGCCCTTCCGACGTGAGGTCCGCCTCGCGATAATCGCGCCGCAAATCGCGCCGGACGAGATCCAGAAAGGCCGGGAACGTGGTTATGCCGCTGCGCGCGCTGGCAGACACACCCAGCGGCCGGGCACGCGCCCGCATGCGCTCCGCTTCGCTGATGACGCCCTGCTCCGCCATGACTTCCAGAACGACGTTGCGCCGCGTCAATGCACGATCGCCATGGCGCCGCGGATCGTAGTACGACGGACCCTTGACCAGTGCGACCAGCAACGCCACCTCCTGGGGTTCGAGCTTTTCCAGTGGTTTCTCAAAATAGAAATGGCTGGCCAAACCGAAACCGTGTATCGCGCGGTGGGTATCCTGACCCAGGTAGACCTCGTTCAGATACGACTCGATGATTTCACGCTTGTCGTAATGCCACTCAAGCAGCAGCGCCATGATCGCTTCGTTGAGTTTGCGCGACAGGGTCTGGTCGCTGGTCAGGAAATAGTTCTTGACGAGCTGCTGCGTCAGCGTGCTGCCGCCCTGGACGATATCGCGCGCCTTCACGTTGGCCAGCATCGCGCGGGTGATCGCGCGCGGATCAACACCAATATGATCGTTGAAGTGGCGGTCCTCGATCACAATCAGCGACTTGATCAACAGTTGCGGCACTTCGTCGTACTTGACCAGCACCCGGTCTTCATTGTGTGACGGGTAGATACCACCGATCTGCGCCGGATCCAGCCGCACCAGCGACAGCGGCGCTCCGCTGGTTTCGTCCACGATGTCGGCGACGCGGTTCTGATCAAAACGCAAGCGGACGTTCTGCGAGGGTTCGTTCTTGTCCCAAAACATGAATGGCCGCGTCACGATTTGCACGACGTCTCTGTCGAACGAGTAGCTCGCCGGCGACGACGGCGCCGGCACACTGTGATACTTCAGTGTCTCGAGCTCCTCCGTCAAACTGGCGGCGTCCAGCGCCATCCCCGGATATAACTCCAGGGGGCGCGCGTAGACGCGCGCCGGCAACGCCCAGCGTTTGCCTTCAAACTGCGCGGTGATCTGATAGTCGAGATAACCGACATACCCCGCCAGCACCACCACGCCAACGCATAGCAGCGCCCATAGCCATCGCCAACGTGAACGACGTGCAGCCTGCCGCGCCCGGCGTCGAGCTCTGGTTTTCTTTGCCATGGGTGTAATGGAATGGATTCAGCGAATACGGGACGAGCCTAGTGTGTAATAATAACCCATCGCACGGTGACGATGCCGGAATTTCAGGATGAATACCCGTCCCACACTGATTTTATCGTTACAGCATGCCGAGCTCTACGATCATCCGGTAACGGCCTTTGCCGTGATCGAGACGCACATTTCGTGGGTAATCCTGACCGGACCCTTTGCCTACAAGATCAAGAAGCCGGTCAATCTCGGTTTTCTCGACTTCTCATCGCTGCAACAACGACGGCATTGCTGTGAGGCAGAACTGCGCCTGAACCGCCGGCTCGCCCCGCAACTCTACCTTGACATCGTCAGCATCACGGGTTCCGTCGAGGCACCGCGGTTGAACGGCGATGGTGAGCCGATCGAGTATGCCGTCAGGATGAAGCAGTTTCCGCAGGCACTGCAGCTGGACAAGGTCCTGGCATCGGGTGGACTTCGGCCGGACCACATCGACCAGCTCGCCGATACCGTCGCCAGGTTTCACGCCGCACTGCCGGCCGCGGGTCCGGACAGCCGGTTCGGCACACCGGAAACGGTTTACCGTCCGGTCATGGAAAACTTCGCACAGATACGTCCGGTGCTCGCGCTGAAAGCGGATGTCGATATGGCCGGTCGTCTTGAATCGTGGAGCAAGAATGCCTATTCCCGGCACCTGCTGGCCTTCCAGGACCGCAAGGCCACAGGATTCATTCGCGAGTGCCACGGCGACATGCACCTCGCCAATATGGTACTGCTCGACGACACCGTCACCGTGTTCGATTGTCTCGAGTTTAGCGAGGCGTTGCGCTGGATAGATGTCGCCAGCGAAATCGCGTTTGTCACGATGGATCTCGATGACCGTAACCAGCGCACGTTCAGTGCACGTTTTCTGAACCGGTATCTGGAACACACCGGCGATTACGATGGCTTGCGCGTCATGCGCTTTTACCAGGTATATCGCGCGATGGTACGCGCCAAGGTCTCCGGGATACGAGCACAACAAGATGACGTCACGGCAACTGAAAAAAGCGATATCGAGAAGTTGTTTCGCAGCTATCTCGCGCTGGCCGAGCAATACACGAGGCCGGCGCCAGCCGCGTTGATTATCACACATGGCCTGTCCGGGTCCGGCAAAACGGTTTTCAGTCAGCCTTTGCTGGAGAAACTGGGCGCGGTCCGCATTCGTTCCGATGTCGAAAGAAAGCGTCTCGCCGGCATGGGCGCGACCGACCGTGCAGGAACGTCGCCCGACAGCGGGTTATACAACGCCGCCAGCAGCAAACGAACCTATGATCACCTCGCGCAACTCGCGACACGCATCATCGAAGCGGGCTTTCCGGCTATCGTCGATGCGACGTTCCTGAAACGTGAATCACGGGCCGCATTTCGTCGTCTCGCGACACTGCTCGACGTCCCGTTCGTCATCATTGATTTTCATGCCCCTGAACAGTTGCTTCGGCAATGGATCGCCGATCGCGCACAGCATGGCCAGGACGCCTCGGACGCGAATGTAGCGGTGCTGGAACAGCAGATTATGACGCAGGAACCCTTGACGCGCGACGAGGGCGGGTTCGTCATCCGCGTCGATACCTCAACCGATGTCGATACCGCAATGCTGGCCGCCGCCGTGCAGGCGCGCACGCGCGACCCATGACGGCGGCACGGCTGCGCTCATCCACCCGGTAACCGTACAACCAGGTGGCGGTGGTACCGCCGGTATTGCGAACCGAGTGCCTCGCGCCTGCGGGGATCAGGCTTGCAACCCGTGGCATTGCAACTATGCAGCAGCCGTTACACTTGATCTGCAAACACCCGTCGAGCACCAACAGCAATTCGTCGAGCCGACGCACATGGTCGCCCCGGATCTGGCCTGGCGGATCCGTCCAAAGCGCGCAGCTGATACCTCTGACCAGCCAGCCTTTACGAATATCATGATTATTTCTCGCCGTGGTCGAATTATTCAGTTTCTGTTGCCGACAGACTACCGGTTGGCGAGCCCTGGCGCGCCTTAAAGGATCGAATTCGGATGCCGATGATTGACAATACAGATATAAAGTATTACTTTTTTGTAATACCTCCTAATACTAATTGGTAGACAGATCAATGCGCTGGCACGAATTATTTCGTTGTTTCGTCATGCTTTCCGCCATCGCGAGCACGACACCTGCGATGGCGCATTTCCAGATGCTGATTCCGTCCGACGACATCGTGTCCCAGACGGAAAATCGCCAGATACAACTCGACGCCATGTTCTGGCACCCGTTCGAGGGATTGGGTATGCCGATGAAGATGCCCGCCAGGATCGGCGTACGTGTCCGCGGCAACGACATTGACCTGCGCGATGATCTGAAACCGGTGTCCCGACACGATCGGGCCGGAGATATGTTCGACGCGTTCCGCGTTGACTACACACTGAAACGGCCGGGCGATCATATTTTTTTTGTCGAACCGCAACCGTATTGGGAGTCGAACGAAGAGTTATTTATCGTGCATTACACGAAAGTGATCGTTAATGCATTCGGCCTCGAAAGCGGCTGGGATGAAGAACTCGGCATGCCGGCCGAGATCGTGCCGCTTACCCGCCCGTACGGTCTGTATGCCGGCAACCTGTTTCAGGGCATCGTCAAGGTCAACGGCAAACCGGCGCCCTATACCGAGGTGGAAGTGGAATATTTCAATCAGGACGGCAAATCGTCCGCGCCGGCCGATCCGTTCATCACGCAGATCGTCAAGGCGGACGGCAATGGCGTATTCAGTTATGTCATGCCGCGCGCCGGCTGGTGGGGTTTTGCCGCGCTCAATCGCAGCGCATTGACGATGCAGCACGAAGGCAAGGATTATCCCGTCGAGATCGGCGCGGTCATGTGGGTAAAGACTTACGTAATGGAGTAGACATGATGCGACCGGATAGAACACATCGCGGCACCTGGATAATGCTGATCGCAGCGTTATTTTCTGCGTCCCCCGCAGTCGCGCACAAGGTCAACATGTTTGCCTACGCGGAAGGCGACAAGATACTTATTGAAGGCTACTTTGCCGATGGCAAGAAGGCTGCGCAGGCGAACGTTACCTTATTGGACACCACCGGGAATACGCTCGCGTCCGGTGTGACCGATGCCGAGGGACAGCTCACCGTTCCGATCCCGTCCAAGGGCGATGTCCGGATTATTCTGAACGCCGGCATGGGGCACCAGACTGAATACACGATCTTCGCCAATGAACTTGGCGGGGCAGGCCAAACTCCCGTGGACCAGGCGCGTGCGGAAACGCCGGGCAGCACTATGCAAACCGCTCAAACCGATGCGCCAACACCAACGTCCGTGACAACTGGACCGATGGCGCCAGCCAACGGCATGCCGCTGGAGCCCGCGATCGAGCGAGCGGTCGGACAGGCGATCTTGCCGCTGATGCGCAGTGTTTCCGAGATGCGTCAGGAAAAGGAACTAGGCGCCATCGTTGGCGGTATCGGTTATATCTTTGGCGTTCTCGGTATTTTTTATTACCTGAAAGCGCGTAAAGCCACCAGGTCCTGACACGGGTTTATCCATGCATATCGCTGATGGCATTCTTACCGGCCCTGTACTGATCGCCGGGTTCGCCGGCACCGCCATACTCGCGGCGCTTACCATGCGGCGCATGGATCTGGAAGAGATTCCGAAGATTTCGGTGATCACTGCGGTATTTTTCATTGCCTCACTGATCAAGTTTCCGATCGGACCGAGCAGCGTCCATCTGATCCTTAACGGCCTCGCCGGCGTGGTACTTGGCTGGCGGGCTTTTCCCGCCATCATGCTCGGCATCATTCTGCAAACCGTCTTGTTCGGGCATGGTGGTGTGACGGTTATCGGCGTCAATTCCATCATGCTTGGCGGCGGCGCGCTGCTGGCCTATCTTGTCTGGCAATTGCGCCTGCGGTTCGAATTTCCAAAACGAGAGGTGGTGTTCGGTACCCTGGCAGGCGCCACCGGTATCATCAGCTCCGGAATCGTTCTCGCGCTCGCCCTGCTGACTGCGGGCGAAGCCTTCGTTGCCACGGCCGGTTATGTATTGGCGGCGCATGTGCCGATCATGATCATAGAGGCCGCCGTAGTCGGCGCGTGCACGGGCTTCCTGGCGCGCGTTAAACCGGAAGTCCTCGCCGGGCAGACTGGGATTCGGGCAAGGTAACCGGCCATGCCACTCGATATAGACCGATTTTCCCATATAGAGTCCACGATACAGCGTTGGGATCCGCGCGTGAAGATCGCGTCTCTGGCGATCCTGATATTCGGTGTCGCACTTTTGAAAACGCTGCCGATGTCAGTCGCTGCCCTCGTCATGGCGTTCATCCTGATGACGATCAGCGCCCTTCCCTATCACTTTGTCATGCACAGTATGCAGTGGGTGATACTGTTTCTTTTACCGTTCTTTCTGATTCTTCCGTTCAGCTATCCGGGCGCAGCTGACAACCATCTTCTCGGGTTGTCGTTTACGTGGGAAGGACTACGTCTGGCCACGCTGATTTTTGTCAAGGCGCTGGCGATAGTTCTGACAAGTTTCGCGCTGTTCGGCTCGGCGCGCTTCGATATATCCATGATCGCGCTGCAACGCCTGAAATGCCCGCCCATGCTTATCCAGATGCTGCTGTTTACATACCGGTATACCTACACATTGCTTGAAGAGATGCGCCGCATGAATACCAGCATGAAAGCGCGCGGATTTGTACCCGGCACCAACGGCAATACGCTGCGCACCTACGGTAACTTCGTCGGCACGTTACTGGTACGCAGTTTTGAACGTACCGAGCGGATCTACAAGGCCATGTTGTCCAAGGGCTACCGTGGCGAGTTCCATACGCTGGTTACGTTCCGATCCGGCATCACCGACTACGTCAAAGCGGTAATCGTACTGATAGTCGCTGCCGGACTCGTAGTCACAGATTTTAGCGGGCATTTTTCCGTCGCCACCGATGGATGGTACTAAGATGAACAACGTGACCAAACCCAGCGCAATAAGTGCAGAAGACATCGTATTTACGTATCCCGACGGGCACGAAGTCCTGAAGGGCTTGAGTTGCGATATTCGCTCTGGCGAGAAAGTCGCGTTGATCGGACCCAACGGCGCGGGTAAATCCACGTTCATGAGTCACCTGAACGGCGTGCAGATGGCTACTTCCGGCAAGCTGTATATCAATGGAATCGAGGTTTCCCCGGATAATCTGAATCGCATCCGGCGCATGATCGGTATCGTGTTCCAGGACCCGGATGATCAGCTGTTCTGTCCGACGGTATTCGACGACGTCGCGTTCGGGCCACTGAATCTTGGATTGCCGCGGGAAGAGATCGAAACGCGGGCCACCGAGGCGCTACACATCGTGGGTCTCGACGGCTTTGAGGAGCGATCGTCGTTTCATCTGTCTTTTGGCGAGCGCAAGCGCTTGGCCCTCGCCACCGTACTGTCCTATCAACCGGACATTCTGGTATTTGACGAGCCGTCGACGAATATGGATCCAATGAACCGGCGAAAACTGATTCACTGGCTGCAGCATTGCGAAAATACCATATTACTGTGTACGCACGATCTCGATATCGCACTGGAGGTCTGCAACCGCTGCATCGTGCTGGTTGACGGGAAAATCGTGGCTGATGGCCCATCCTCCGAAATCCTTTATGATCGACGCCTGCTTGAGCAAAACAACCTTGAACTGCCGCTGGCACTGATGACCCACGAGTTGTTGCACGGGTTACTGCAAACCGAGGAAATGGATTCCGAACATCGTACAATCATATCGAACTTCCTGCATGCGCACCGTCATGTCCACGGATCGGATGGTCATGTTCATTTCCATCTCCATGCGCATGATCATGATCACGGGCATTTACATACCCACGCCGACAACACCCATAGCCATGCAGAGGTCGAACATACACACGATAGTGACCAACCGCATTTCGATGTGGCGCATGCTCATGACGACGCAAGTCTGACAACACACCGGACACCGGGCGACGGACATGAGGAGTTAATCGCTGCGTCGCCACAGCACAAAGAACGCGAATAAGACGCCCGCCACGCGTACCTGAAAAGAAAAAGCCCCGCATCAGCGGGGCTTTTTCTTTGTGCGGTAATGTTTGACCTAAGGAACCTCTGATGTGTCGTCATTCCGGGCGGAGCGCAGCGGAGACCCGGAATCCAGTGTTCTTGGAACAGTGCGTTACTGGATTCCTCGGCGGCCGTTCCCGACGCCGCTCGACCTCGCCCATCCATGGGTTCGCGCTTTCGCGGGAATGACGACAAAGCGATTAATCAGAGCTTTCCTAAAGTTTGGCTTTAAGGCGCTGTACGGCGCGCTTTAGTGACGCGATGTTTTGCTGCGCCTCCTCCACGTCGGCAAACTCGCTGTTTTGCACCTGCAACTCAAGTTCTGCTATCGCATCCTTTCCCTGCTGAATCGCGAACTCAATCTGCTGTACACGGATCGACCTCGGTATCCACCAGATGGCGAACATCAATCCGCCCAGCAGCGCCAACATCAGAAATGGTAACAACGCGGTCATATCGGGTTCTCCTGAAACTAACTGCTTGCTCAGCGAGTCACGCTATTCCTCATCGGGTCCTCGTCACCGGAACCGCCCAGATCGAAACACTACGTTAACGGCGCAATATCGGTGGCCTTGACGTTTCGCGGTCGGTCTCAGTAATCCGCCGCAAATAATCCGATTAATTTGCTAGGGCTTGACTAAAAGATAACCGAACTATACTAGGATTTCAAATACTCGGTATCGATAAGCTCTTCATAGGTAATAACATTTATTATCGTTCCGGTTTGTGCACATTTGCGACTATCGAACACCCGTTCGCATGCGCACGAAAGTCAGGAATCATAATCGTTATGATTCGCGCGCCATGCGGGAGCGCCAGTATGTGCGTCGTCTATTTCTTGGTGTCCCACCACGCTGGCGGGGAATTTTTGTGGGGCACGCTGTGGCAGCGCTCGCAGATCCACAGGCTGAACGAGACCTTGTCATGGCATCGGCCGCAGAATTCGCCGCGCAGTATTTTCGTCATATTGATCGGATTGCCGTTGTCTTCCGCCTTAAATATGTCCGGATGGCAGTTACTGCAGGCGAGCCAGCGCGTGTGGGCCAGGTGCGGAAACCTGACATGCGGCATTTCGCCAGTGGTGTTCATGATGATATCCAGATCGAGTTCCGGCATCACATCACCGTCTTCAGCCCTGCCGGTATTGGTTTTGCGCGGCTGGATAACACCGAGATTGAGCGCCTCTACCCAGTTCACCTCGTCGCGCCGGTCTTTGGGAAACTCGGCCATAGACCGCTTGGGGTCCTGCAACGTGAGAATCGCTTCATTGGTGGGATCATGTATACCGTCTTCCGCAAGCGGCGTAAGGGGTGGAGCCGTAAACCGGTCTACCGCAGGCAGCGTCAGCGGGTATCCCGCCAGGAAGGCTATTGCCAGGAGCGTCTTTTTATTGTTTCCGCTCATAGTTACGCGCGATATCGCTGCTACGGAATCAGACCGGGCTCGATACAAAATGACTAACCTGAACGGATTTCGTAGACGACCCGGCAGCCGCTTACGCGAAAAGACTACCACTCATTTTGCTGTTTGACACGCTTTTCGTTATCGGTTCGCCGCGCCTGAAATAAAACGCCATTTTTCGTTATCCGTTAACAAGCCTTTGCTTAACGCGTCGCCCGCGGCCCGCGCCACACAGCTGACGTATCGACCATGTTCCACATAGTCGGCCTGTTGGCACGCAATCGCCATTAATTGCTCCCCGCTACAGCCCCTGTTATCCACCTTCCTGCCGAGCGCCGTATCCAGGCAGGCATCGTTGGCATTCGTTACCTTGTCGCCATCGATATCGTCATCACACGCGTCACCAAACTTGTCGCCGTCCGCATTGCGTTGGTCACTGTTAACGATTAACGAACAGTTATCCGTAGTGTCGAGAACACCGTCATTATCATCATCGGTATCGCAAGCGTTACCAATTCCATCGTTGTCCGCGTCCATCTGGTCCGCGTTCCTGACCATCGGACAGTTGTCGACCGTATTCGCTACGCCATCGTTGTCGATGTCATCGTCACAGGCATCCCCTTTCCCGTCTTTGTCCGTATCGATCTGATCCCGATCAGGTACGCTCGGACAGTTATCGACCGTATCGGGGACGCCGTCGTTGTCATGATCATCATCGCAGGCATCACCGCGTCCATCGTGGTCGCGGTCTTTCTGATCCGGATTGGCAATCAGCGGACAATTATCACGCGCGTTTTCAATGCCATCACTGTCCGCATCGCTGTCGCACGCGTCCCCTTTTTCATTCTTGTTCGTATCGCGCTGGTCAGGATTAGGGACCGTCGGGCAGTTGTCTGACTCGTTCGGTATGCCGTCCTTGTCGAGATCATCATCGCATGCGTCACCGATCCCGTCACCATCACGATCACGCTGGTCCGGGTTCGCCGTCAGCGGACAGTTGTCAATTTCATTTGGCACGTTATCGTTGTCGGCATCATCGTCGCAGGCATCGCCGATACCGTCGCGATCCGCGTCCGCCTGTTCCGGATTGAACATCTCCCGGCAGTTGTCGATCGCGTGCGGCACCTGGTCACCGTCAACATCGTCATCACAGGCATCGCCTGTCCCGTCGCCGTCAATGTCGGCCTGATCGATATTTGAATCCCGCGGACAGTTGTCGCCGCGATCCGGAATATCGTCTTTATCCGTGTCCAGGCGCGCATCGGCACACATTACCGCCACGGTTTCGCCATCGATTTGCAGTTGTTCCGGCTGCGTCTTACAAGGCGATTCAAGCCGAAATGGTGCGGCAGCGCGGTTCGCCGTGATCTGATAATTGACCCCCGGGACCAGATTGAGACGATGTATCCCGCGCCGTGTTTCTGCCGGCCCGATATCCACCAGCCACTGCAGGTCCGGCGACGCGGGGCTAATCTCGACGAATTCCGTGTTAAATTTCAGGGTGCTTCCGAGCGCCGTAGCGTTTTGTTGATTCGTGACACGAATCTCACCACCTTTGTCGACCACGAAGCCGAAGCTGTCATTGGCAGTCGGCTCAACGATGTAGGCATTGCCGGGCACTAGAGCCAACGTCTCCTGGCCGCGTATTCGTTCCGCCATGTCGACAGGGTGCGCGTAGCCCAGTCGCCAGTTACCCGAAAATCCCGCCGGATCGATCGTGACGAGCGTGTTCCGGAAGGTTATCGTATTGTTCTCAAACAGAAGCGAATCGCGACTGGCCCCGGTTACGCCGCCATCCGACGCGACATGGACGTCGATCTTGTTTTCAGCAGTGCCGACGTAAAACGTATAGTTCACTCCGGCCACCAGCCGCAGAGTTTGACGACCGCTCATCCACCAGTCGCGCGTCGCACGCACCACCACCCACTGTCCGTGGTAATTGGCCGGGTCGACCACTACCTCAACGGTCTTAAGCTGCATCGTATTGCCGACAAAATCGATCGAACTCTCCCCCCGGCCCGACAACGCGCCATCCTCGGCAACAAAAAACTCGATGGGCTCGTTACCGATCTGCAGTCTGTAGCTGAGACCATTCGGCAGCACAAAGCTCGCCTTCCCGCTTGACCACTTTTCTTTAGTCGCCGGGTAGACCGAATAGAGACCTTCGTACCCGGACGGGTCAACATTGATAGTCGTGGTCAGGAGCCTCACAACATTTTCCGCACCCGCCATGGAATCGGTATTGTCAGACGTCACTTTCCCTGCGCCGGTCACCGAAAATTCGAATCGTCGGCGAAAACCGCCCTCACCGATATTGATCTGATATTTAATGCCCGGCACCAGCTGCAACGGCTGCTTGCCCGCCCCGGTAAAGATGTCTTCGATAAAGAAAATCCCGTCGTAGCCGGATGGATCGATGACGATTTCCGCCGTGCGGAAGGTAAGCATATTCCGCGTGCCACTGGCGGATACCCCGTTTTCGACGACCACGTCTCCGTTTGAACTGACGTCGATCAGAAACAGCGTATCGACATAGTCACCGAGGCCGACCCACTGCTTTCCATCGGGTACATCAAGCGTTGCCCGTCCGAAGTAACTATCGGATTCACCGATGTACCACCCGCCCTTGTAGACCCCGGGATCCACCGTTATTGATACGGCAACGGCCAAAGGGATCCAGCTGCACAGCAGCAGGATCGCGAGCAGCGATTTCACAATGCGGCCGACTGATCTCAACGTGTGTCTCTTCTCATACGACCGTCAGTTATTTGTCAACAGACGAACTCCGCACGGTCGGAATACGGTACCCATGCGTTATCATTCAAGAAACATACCAGCCCACGCCGCGACATGGGCGTGAACGCCTGCGGGACCCCTTTGCCAATTCAGCTGGTTTTAGCGCGGTATTCGTTTGCCGGTCGCCACTAATTGCCGCTTTCCCTGCAAGTTCTCGCCCCTCAAGCGACTATTCGGCACCGGACATAAGCCACGACTGTTCGCCGACTGTCTTCGCCTCCCAACCGCACGGCGTGGCGCCAAGCGGCCGGCACGAATGCGCCGGCGCAATGTCAGCCGCCGATACCGCGCCGATGTTCCATCGCCTGTAACCGTACCGGCATCCGGCGCGAACCCCAGTCTCCTGGAGGCCCGTCAAACACGCCGGCGCAGACGGTGCCGCAACGGCGGCATTTGCGGTCGTCGACAAGATTCCAGTCCGTAAGTACATACCAGTCCCGGCCGATCAGACGAGTACCGCAATGATGGCAATACGTGCTGCCACCGACGCTATCGTGCACATTCCCGGTATAGGCGTAGCGCACACCGTTTTGCACCGCGATTTCGCGGGCGCGCATCAATGTCGCCGGCGGTGTCGGCGGCGTATCCATCATTTTCCAGTCCGGATGAAACGCCGTGAAATGCATAGGCACATCCGGGCCGAGCTTCTCAACCACCCAGCGGGTCATCTGCTGAAGCTCCGCATCGGAGTCGTTATGCCCGGGGATCAGCAATGTGGTCAGCTCGAACCAGACACTGGTTTCATGTTTCAGATATTGCAGGGTCTCCAGAACCGGTTGCAGCGTTGATCCGGTTACATGCCGGTAAAAGTGCTCGGTGAACGCCTTGAGGTCCACATTCGCGGCGTCCATGTTACGGAAGAATTCCCGCCGCGGTTTTGCACAGATATATCCGGCGGTGACCGCGACGGTTTTGATGCCGCGGTCACGACAGGCCTGCGCCACATCAATGGCATATTCATGAAAGATGACAGGATCGTTATACGTGAATGCGACACTGCGGCAACCGAGTTGCTGCGCCGCATACGCTATGGTCTCAGGGGAAGCGCTGTCTGCCAGGATATCCATTTCACGGGACTTGCTCATATCCCAGTTCTGGCAGAATTTACAGGCGAGATTGCAGCCCGCCGTACCGAACGACAACACCGGTGTACCGGGAAGAAAATGGTTCAACGGCTTTTTCTCGATCGGATCGACACAGAACCCGCTGGATCGGCCGTAGGTGGTCAATACAATCGCGTCATTGCGCCGTGCCCGGACAAAACACAGGCCCTGCTGCCCTTCATGCAACCTGCAGGCACGCGGACACAGATCGCACTGTACACGTCCGTCATCGAGACGGTGCCAATATTGGGTCGGTACCACGGTTTCGAGCGACATTCTGTCCCTTGACCTTCGCGGGAAAATCCCGCCAGATAAATCCATTATAAAGCGGTTGCCTCCGCGCGCTCAGCCAGCTAACGTTGGCCAACACGCCACCGGTACCTGCGCCATAAATCCAGCATCGCGCCAACCAACTGCCGATAGATGTGACCACTCCATGACCGCCAGAAATCCCGCTGTCGCCGGCATGTTCTACCCCGCGGACGAAACCACGCTACGCTCCACGATTGCGGGTTTTCTCTCAGCCCATGCCGTATTGGCCAGCCCGGTGCCAAAGGCCATTATCGTCCCGCACGCCGGCTACATCTACTCCGGGCCGATTGCCGCGAGCGCCTATGTGCGCGTTGCACCGGCGCATGACAGCATTACACGCGTCGTGCTGCTCGGACCCGCCCACCGCGTGCCGTTCCGGGGTCTGGCAGCCACCAGTGCCGATCAATTTATTACGCCGCTGGGTCCGGTTGCCATCGATCAACAAGCGATCCGGGAATTACTGGCACTACCGCAGGTCAAGGTTTTTGATGACGCTCACGCGCTGGAACACAGCCTCGAGGTCCAACTGCCATTCCTTCAGGTGACCCTGGATACCTTCTCCTGCATACCGCTGGTGGTTGGAGACGCGACTGCGGACGAGGTCGCCGAGGTTATCGAGCGGCTGTGGGGAGGACCCGAAACGTTGATCGTCATCAGTTCTGACCTGAGCCATTATCAGGACTATGAAACCGCGCGGGATCTTGACCAGGCGACGACACGCGCAATTATCGCGATGCGCCCGGAGGACATACACTATCAGCATGCTTGCGGCAGAATTCCTGTCAACGGACTGCTGACCGTTGCCCATGCGCACGGCATGCATGCGGACGCCATCGACCTGCGCAACTCTGGCGATACCGCCGGCCCGCGCGATCAAGTGGTCGGGTATGGCGCGTACGCCTTCGCCAGTGTGACCGACCCATCGCCGGCCCGGCGACATCGCTTATGAGCAATCTACCTGTCGTGGATACTGCCGGGATCGCCCGGCGCCACGGCCCGGCGCTGCTGGCGCTGGCACGGGAGTCCATTCGCCATGGCCTCACGCACCGTGCTTCGCCCGATATCGCCCCGGATGATTTCCCCGCCGACCTGCGTCAGCCGCTGGCCACGTTTGTCACGCTGTTAATCGCCGCGAACCTGCGCGGCTGCGTCGGCTCACTTGAAGGCACGCGCGCTCTGGTCGTCGACGTGGCGCAGAATGCCTATGCAGCGGCCTTTGCCGATCCGCGGTTTGCGCCGCTGAAGTCGCAGGAGCTATCGTTACTCGATCTTCATATTTCGGTGTTGAGTCCACCGCAGCCGATGACATTCCACTCGGAAGACGAGCTTGTTCAGCAACTGCGGCCCGGGATCGACGGACTGATACTTGAAGAAAACGGACGTCGTGGTACGTTCTTGCCGTCAGTATGGGAGCGGCTGGCGCATCCACAGGAATTCCTTCAACAGCTTAAACGCAAAACAGGCCTGCCGGAGGATTACTGGTCACCAACGCTGCGGGTGAAACGCTACACCTGCCAATTAATTTCGTAATGTCGCGACCAGGCACTGGCCGATCGACCCCGGCGTGCACACGGATTGATCGACCCATATCGCGTTGTCGAGTATCGCCCCATCCAGCGTGACCCCGGTCAGATTCGCACCCTGCAGATCCGCATACGACAAATCCGCGCCGGCGAGGTTGGCGTTAGCGAGATCGGCTCTGCGCAGACTGATACCCTTCAGATTCCCGCCCGACAGATTGGCACCGCGAAAATCGGCGATACTCATGACGGCATATGAAAGATCGGCGCCGGTCATCACAGAACCGTGAAAATCGCCGCCGCTGAAATCGCCCCCGCTTAGTTTGGCGCCGGTCAGATCCGTGCGCGCCAGCGAAATTCCTTCCATCCGGCAACTACCCCAGTTGACCCGCGGGGCGGCCACCGCGTCGCAATCGGCGACGTCTTCCGGCGGCTGCGGTTGATAATACACAAGGTAACTCCCCACCGCGGCCATCACCGCGAGAATAAACGTGCCGCCGAGAAAATAACCGTCACGCGTCGGCTCCTTTCCCGACACGCGATTTCGGCGCACCTCGCGCGCCACTGCGTCGGCTTCCGCCTCTGTCGCGCGCCGGTCAGGATTCGTGCGCTGGTCGGTCGTGATTTCACCGCCCCGCTCCTCGAACATGCGCCGGTCTTCCATTGACCGTTCGTCAGCCCAGCGTCTTGCCTTGCTTAACCGCTCCTGCGCCAGCGGATCGTCACGGTCAGCCTTGATAACCTCCGGAATCAGTTCCTGGCGCGACGAGAGCTGGACCCACAGCTCGCCGTCATGACTGATTTCGTCGGACTCGCTGATACGCTGCAGCAACATAAAACGGCGAATCAGGCCCGCCGGATACGGTCCGGCCACCTTGCCGTGTTGCCTGATGTACCACAGTTGTCTGTCTTCCATTCCCAACACCACAAGCAAAATAAGCGCCAACCCGCATCGGCAGTTCAAGTTAGCGGCGATTTATCCGTAGTTTATACTGGAATCCGTGGTGACCAACAGCGTGGAGCGGCGGCCAACGCCGGTAAATTGATTTGGAACTGGATAGCGCAAACAAAGCCCTGGCGCAGATCCGCCTGGAGGGTCGGGCGCCGGACTTGCAGTCGCTGAAAATCGGGCAGGTACTCAACGCGACAGTCATACAGACGCGCAATGCCGGTGAAGTCACGTTAAGGATCAATGGAGTCGATGTACAGGCGAAAACGCCCCAACCGCTGACCGCCGGCCAACAAATCACCGTGCGCATTACCAGCCTCGGCCGCACACCGAGCCTCGAGATCGTGTCGACCGGCACTACCGGCACGACGACCTCACGCGCGTTACCGGGGGTGACGACCCCGCCGCTGATTATGCTCGCCACCGGCAAACCCGGCAGCGGTACATTCGCGATCGGGCAGCGTTTTCTGGCGCTGGTGACGGCGGCACAGGACGACGGGGCATTACACCTGCAAACCACGGCAGGCCGATTGACCGGACGGACATCCGCTTCGTTGACCACCGGCCAGCTGCTGGAGCTGATCGCCGTTCGCGCGGGCAAACTGCCGGCCGTCGCCGTCACCCATGTTTCCGATGGACCGGAGATCATCAACCCCCTGTTACGCGCTGCGTTGCCGCGCCAGCAAGGGTTGCCGCTGCTTATGGCGATCCTCACATCACTCCGGGCTCCCTGCGGTAATCCGCCGATGTCTCTGCCGTCGGCAGTACAGGAGGCGATCCAGAACCTCATGCGCAACCTCAGCGGTTCGAAAGACGCCTCGTCCGCGCAGGGACTGAAAAGTGCCATGCTGAACAGCGGCATGTTTCTTGAAAGCCGCATGTTCGGCCAGTCGTCACCGGCGACCGATTCCGGCATCGGTTCCGATTTCAAAAGCGGCCTGTTTCGTTTGATCGAGGCGCTACTGCGCGGCTCACTTTCGGCTCCCGGACAATTCACCGGCACACCACGAACCGCGGCGCCGCACGCGGCGCCACCGCTGCGTGGGTCCGTGATGCAGGCCCAGGCACGGGCTGCCCCGGCAATGTTCTCAACCGTCGATGAATTGCTCGGTGTGCTGCTGCAGCAGGCGGATGGCGTGCTCGCACGTTTACAGATCAGCCAGCTTGCCGCGCTACCCGCCCAGGACCAGGCCCAGCCGTATCTCACGTTTGAACTGCCGCTACGCCACGGGAATCAGGTGGACGTCATACAGCTGCGTATCACACGGGATGCGACCGGCTCACAGGATGAGGCCGCGCGGCAATGGACCATTCACATCGCATTTGATCTGGAACATCTCGGGCCCGTTCATGCCCGCCTGACACTGCAAAACCGTCATATCTCGACGATGTTCTGGGCAGAACAACCCCGCACCGCGGATCTGTTCGAGCGACACCTGGCCGAATTGCAAGGCAAACTCGCCAGCGCCGGCCTGACCGTCGGAGCAATGCGCTGCCAGACCGGCAAGCCCCCGCCCGTGCCCGGCCACCGCACGCCGGAGTTATTGAGGAATCTCGAGGCATGAACAGCGATGAGAACCAGGGGCCGCGCAAAGCCGTCGCATTGAAATACGACGGCAGCAACGCGCCCCGGGTGACGGCAACAGGGCTCGACGAACTGGCCGATCAGATCATCGAGATCGCCCGGGCGCATAACATTCCGTTACACGAAGACCCCGGCCTCGCGTTCCTGCTGTCGCAACTCGAGCTGGGCGATGAAATCCCGGAACAGCTCTATTTTGTCATCGCCGAAGTTATCGCATTCGCCTATATCGTATCGGGCAAGGCGGCCGAACACGCCGCCACGCGTAAAGCCACCTAGCAGCATGTTGAAAAACGTAGCGAGTGCCACCGGGACAAGGCGCAAAAAGGCGAAAAAGCGGGGTTATGTACAGGAGGTACTGTATGTCGTTTGAGCCTTTTTGCAACGCCGTCATGGCAAGCGCAGTAGTTTTTCAACAAGCTGCCAGAAAAGAATCCGGCCTATCCCGGAAACGTCGTCCCGAAGCGCGCGCACCGGGCCCGCGCCGAAAGTCGCGCGCCTGAAAACCGCCACCTGAGCGAGAGCGGCCGACCGGCGCGACGTCATTAGGCCTGGCCTCCTGCCAAAGGCGTAGAGTTGCACTTACGAGTTGAATTCACGCTATAAAGAATGGTGGGGCAGCGCCGATAAATGGGCTGATTGACCAGGCACTGATTGTCTTCCGTTTTTCGAATTGGGGTTCGGATCATTGCTGATCCAGGTGAATCGCTATTCATGGCCACTCGTGGCGCCACGCCAGCCGATACTGAAAGCATAGATGGAAAACACGGGTCGTAAACAGAACAACGGGCCTGCGTCCCCGACGGACCGCGGCGGCGACGCGAACGGCCGCGACCCGCATACCAACTTTCTCGACGAATTGCGCCGCATGCGCATCCTGGTCGTTGATGACAACAGCGACAACATCGACCTGACACGCGCCATGCTCGCCAAGAGCGGATTCATGAATACGGTCGCCGCGAGCAGCGGTGCCCTGGCCCTGAATCTGCTGGCGCAAAACACCGCGAACAATCAGTGTCGCATCAATCTCGTGTTGCTCGACATCATGATGCCGAATATGGACGGATACGAGGTTTGCGGCCGGATACGCTCCCAAATCGACTGGGCGGATATCCCGGTCATCATGATCACTGCAAACGCGACGTGGCAGGACGAAATCGCCAACACCAGCTTTACCGCCGGCGCAACCGACATCATGTTTAAACCGATACGTCGCGTGGAACTGATCCCGCGAGTGATATCCGCGCTTTCGCTCAAGCGGGAACGAGACCTGCGCAAGAGCCGGGAAGACGAGCTCGTCATTGAACTTGCGGAACGACGCATCGTTGAGGAGCGCCTGAACCATCTCGTCACGCACGACGATCTCACCGGACTCTGTAACCGCCGCCAGCTCGAGAAGGCCATGGATCGCCTCGTACATCTAGCGGAACATAGCGGCGTCGCCAGCGGCTTGCTGTACCTTGATCTCGACCAGTTCAAGGTCATCAACGATCTGGAAGGCTATACCGTGGGTGATGAGGTATTAATAGCAATCTCCCGATTACTCCGCCGTCACTTCGGCGCCGCCCATCTCGTTTGTCGCGTCAGCGCAGACGAGTTCGCCGTCGTGATCGAAGGCGCGGATGACAAGGCCGTGCTGGGCACCGCCGAATCGTTGCATCGCTTGATGGACAACTATCGCGTCGACGTCAATAAGCGCACGTATCATATCGGCGCGAGCATCGGCGTCGTGCTCATTCATCCCGACGACGGGCTGTCCGCCAGCACCATACTCGCACGCGCTAACCGGGCCTGTTTCGCCGCCAAGTCCCGCGGGCGGAATCTCGTTCATCTCTACAGCAAGGAAGACGCGGAAATGGACATCCTGCGCAGCGCTGCGCACTGGGTGCCAATCATTCGAGCGGCGCTCGCGGAACAGCGTTTTTGCCTGGTGTACCAGCCGGTACTCAATGTTGCGAACGGCCGCTTTCAGCATTACGAGGTACTGATACGGTTGATCGACGCCGACAACCAGCTGGTCAGCCCGGTGAATTTTATCCCGGTAGCGGAAAGCATGGGCCTGATCCATGACATAGATCGCTGGGTAGTGCTCAGTGCGATCAGGATGCTGGCGACGCTCCCGCCCGAGCTGGCGCACGTTTCACTGAATATCAACCTGTCCGGTCATTCCTTCCAGGATCCGACCCTGTTTGCGCTGATTCGGGATCAGATTACCGAGCGCGGTATTGATGCGACCCGCCTGATATTTGAAATCACCGAAACCGCAGCGATCGCGAACGCGGAACAGACGCGCCAAATGATTATCCGCCTGCGCGAACTCGGTTGCCAGTTCGCACTCGACGACTTCGGTTCCGGCTTCAACTCGTTCGCCTACATCAAAAACTTTCCGGTGGATTTTCTCAAGATCGACGGCAGCTTCATCACCAATCTTCCCAACAGCGCCATGGATCAGTCGCTGGTCAAATCCATTATTGACGTCGCCCACTCCCTCGGCAAAAAAACCGTTGCCGAGTTCGTGGAAAATCAGGCGGTGCTCGACATGCTGACCGACCTGGGTATTGACTATGCACAGGGGTATTTTGTTGGCGAGCCGCGCCGCACGATAGACGTGCGCGGTGATGCGCACGACGGGGCGTAAGCAGGTATCGTCAGGACGCCTTGCGTTGCTGATAGAAGGTGCGCAGCAACTCCGCCTCATCCCGCACCAGACCGCAGTCCTCGATTAGCTGATCGGTACCGGCACCCTCGCTGGCCAGGCGAATCGCCTGGCTGTAGGACTGTTCGACCCGCGTCGATGTTTCAAGCTGATACTGGCGCTCGCCGAATTCGGCGAGATGGCGTTCGATACGCATCAGATGCCCGCTGATCCCGGCACCGGCGGTGGTTAACGCCGCGATATCGCGCTGCAAACGCATGATGGCCTCGTCGCGCTGTGATAGCGCCCGGCTGAAGCGCCGGTGGCTTTCGTAAATCAGCCCGGTCACCACAAGAAAAAAGAGTATGTTCAGAAGATGCATATATCACTCCATGTTCTAAGCGTATTCGTCGACATGATCCTTCCCGCCCTCTTCGTCCGGATCATCCTTGCGCCGGCGTTCACGTTCGTCGTCGCGTTGCTTTTTCTCGGTTCGCCCGGATCGACCGGTCCGGTCGGACTTTGGTCTAGGCCAGGCCGGTGCGACGGGAGGAATCTCGGGAAGTTTTACCATGGACGGTTTCCTGAGACATGCGGCGACGATTCATCACGAAGTGTGCGACGCGCGCTACGCTTCGTCGATGAGACCGGTGAAATCGACCAGAATCAGCATTTGGTCGTCGCTGACATGCACCCCGCGAATAAATCGCGAACTCTTCCGATTACCGACATCCGGGGCGCTTTCCACCTCGGCCTCGTTCAGGTAGACCACCTCGGCCACACGATCCACCAGGACACCGACCACGTCATCGGCGATTTCGATGACAATGATGCGCGACGCGTCGTCGAGCCCGGTCGACGGCAAACCGAAACGCTGGCGCATATCGAGCACCGTAACAACCTTGCCGCGCAGATTGATAATACCCAGTACGTGATCCGGTACGCCCGGTACCGGCGTAATCTCCG
This sequence comes from Gammaproteobacteria bacterium, assembly GCA_006218035.1. Lineage (GTDB taxonomy): Bacteria > Pseudomonadota > Gammaproteobacteria > VBWC01 > VBWC01 > VBWC01. The sequence continues at coordinate 177,090 of VBWC01000003.1, read as the reverse complement.
GAACCCGCAAAACCTCCTGAACCGACATGACTTCGATGCCGTAGGTTTCGCCGGCCAGCCTGAAGGTCACCCATTGCGTGACCGTATCCGCCCGCTTCGTTTCCTGTCTGACTGATTCCATCGTTATGCTCGTGTCGTCATTCCTGTTTCGGCAACGCCGGCAATCCGGCAACCCGCCAAACATCGTGCACATATACGCCGGCTTTTTGTCGCACGGCGAGATACCCGATACGTTGCAGCATCCATGCCACTCTCTCTTGATAGGGACGATACACCGAACACTGACTTACCAGCGGGGCTATGGCTTCTCTTTGGATCCACCGGGCCAGATCGACTTGACCCCGAGCGCATTCGGCGTAAGTTCGGACGACTGCTTCCGCTCGGGCGCGACCGGCAACTTGATCGGCGGTGCAATCGGCATCGTGATCGGGTTCGGCATGTCGATCGCCCGAAACGGTTGCAAAATGGCGCCCGCAGATTCAGCCGTCTTCGGTGGCGGCAGCGGTTCCGGCGCAACCACCGGCTCCGGAGTTATTTCCGGCGTCACGATTGCTGGCTGCGCGATTTGTTTTGCCGGTACCGCTGGTTCAGGTTTGATCGCGGCGGGTACTACGACATTTTTTTCGTCGACAGTCACCGGCTGTTCAACCGGCGTGGCCGGCAGCGGCACCGGGACCACCGGTTTCGCCTCAACCGGACTGGCCGGTGCCACCGGCTTGTCCGGCACCGGCGTTACCGGTGCAGGTATGGCACGGGTAACGGGTACCGCGGGCGGCGGCAATGCCACTGCCTCCTTGTCGAACGTCACGCTGCGTGGCCGGGTCGGCAGCGACGCCTGCAATATCGGCTGCGCAGACGGGTTCGCCTCGATCACCAGGATGACGCGGCGATTCTGCTGGCGGCCCTCGACGGTGTTGTTGGCGGCGACCGGACGGTACTCACCGTAGCCAACTGCAGACAGCCGCGGCGGTTCGATACCGGCGGTGCTCAACGCCTTGACCACGCTTGCCGCCCGCACCGCGGACAATTCCCAGTTGGACGGAAAAGCGCTGGTGCTGATCGGATTGTTATCGGTAAATCCTTCGACACGAACCGGATACGGAAACTGTTTCAATACCCCCGCAAGATCGTTGAGCACCGGCAACGCGGTCGCTTCGACATTGGCGCTACCGCTTTTGAACAATACGTTGTCCTTGATTTCCACCTCTACTGTCAGCGCCTTTTCGTCACTGCGTATGGCGACAAGGTCGCCGGCGATGAGTCCCTCCAGTTTTTCGGTAAACTCCTGCGAGATCGCGCGGACATCGCGATGCGCCTTCACTTCCCGCAGCGGCGCGGGCAGTTCGACATCCACCCCGCCGAAGCCGCCGATCTCGGTGCCGCCACTGACGAGGGTTCCCACCTTCAACTCTTTTGCGGTTTTGTCGGTATCCGGCAACGGCGCGGGTAACTCGGCCTCGATACCGCCGAATCCGCCTATCCTGGTACCCTTGCTGACGATCGTGCCGGGCTGCAACGCCTCCGGCGGCAGACCGGTTTCCGGTATCGGCGGCAGGCGTTGTTGAAAGGCATTTTCGACGTCCCCCTCGGCGGACACAACGCCACGATGCTGGCCTTCGGTCGTGCCTTGTTCCACTGCACGGCCCTCGATACCCCTGCCCTCCGCCCGCTCGCGGGTCCCACCGTCGCCTTGCGACCGCGGGCCCTTCGTTTCCGCGCCCGGCACATGCCGCTGCGGCAGCTTGGGAATATTAAAGACAGACGGCTCCTTCATAAACGCGTATTGAGGGTTATAAATCGATTTCGCGGTATCGCCGATTTGGATTGGGTCGAGGCTTTTAAGAGGCGAACGAAACGACGCCACCAGTGCGTCTGACAACACGCGGTACTTACCCTGATTGACCGACGAGACCGAGTACATGACGACGAAGAACGCGAACAACAGGGTAATGAAGTCGGCGTAAGAAACCAGCCAACGTTCGAGGTTCTCGTGTTCTTCGTGTTTTTTCTTGCGCGCCATCGGCGTTCACAACGTGCCTTTACAAATAGCCTTGCAGCTTGGATTCGATGTTCCTCGGGTTTTCACCCTCGGCGATCGCGATAATGCCTTCGATGATCATCTCGGCGTACTTCGTTTGTTTACCGACCAGCGCCTTCAGCTTGCTCGCCATCGGCAGAAAAAGCAGGTTGGCGAGGCCGACACCGTAGATTGTCGCGACGAACGCGACCGCAATACCGCTACCGAGCTTGCTCGGGTCGGCCAGATTATTCATAACGTGAATCAAACCCATGACCGCGCCGATAATCCCGACCGTCGGTGTATAACCGCCGGCCGCCTCCCAGATCTTCGCGGACAGCGCATCGCGCTCCTCACGGATCGTCAACTCGAGCTCCAGAATGCCGCGTATCGCCTCGGGCTCGCCACCGTCGACCAGTAGCTGCAAACCCTTGCGCGCGAATGGATCGGTTTCTCCCTCGACGACCTCCTCCAGCCCCAGCAGGCCCTCCTTGCGCGCGGTATTACTCCACGACACGATCTTGTCGATCGCCTCCTTAACCGGAATTTTCGGCGGAAAAAACACCCACAGGCCCATTTTGAGGCCGCGCATGAATATCGGCATGGCGAACTGCAGCATGATGGCGCCCGCCGTGGCGCCGGCCACAATGATGAACGCCGTCAGCTGCAGCAACGATGCCGTGTGTCCGCCTTCGAGCAGGTTTCCGCCGAGAATCGCGGTGAGCGCGAGAATCACGCCTGCTATAGAAAGTATATCCATCGCTATATCTTCTTGATTAACTGCGCCCCGATATCCACCAGCGGCAACACCTCATCCGCCAGCCCCGCGTCGATCACCGCACCCGGCATGCCGAATACGACCGACGAGCTTTCATCCTGCGCCCATACGGACGCACCGCTTTCCTTAAGGTGTCGCGCGCCTTCCCTGCCGTCGGCGCCCATGCCGGTCAGGACTATCGCCAGGGCCTTTTCGCCACAGTGCTGCGCGACGGATCGGAAGGTAATATCGACACTCGGCCGATAGATGTCGTCGTCCGCCGCCTCCCGTACCTCGGCGCACAACGCACCATTGCAACGTTTCACCAGCGTCTGCCGTCCGCCAGGTGCGATGTAGGCGCGACCGGCAACCAGGCGTTCGCCGTCAACCACCTCGCTGACGGTCATCGCACAGACCCGCGACAGCCGCTGCGCGAACGCCGGCGTAAACGTGCCCGGCATGTGCTGCGAGATCAATATCGGCACCGGGAAATCGGCGGATAATGCGGACAATACCAGTTGTAACGCTACCGGCCCGCCGGTCGATGCGCCGATGACCACCAGTTCTACAGGTGACCGGTGCTTTGCTTTGATTGCGGGCTGACCGGCGGATATCCGCGTCGGCAACGGAGCGTGCGCGGTCCTGGCTACCGAACCGATCGCCGCCATGTGGGCCGGCAACGACACCCGCTGGCGGTTCGCGACACTCCGAATACGCTCACACAGCAGACGCCGGGCGGTCTCGGTATTCTTCGACAAATCCTCAAATCGTTTGGGCAGATAATCGATCGCGCCGGCATCGAGGGCCGCCAGCGTTTCCTGCGCCCGATCGGTCGTCAACACCGAAAACATCAGGATAGGCGTCGGCTTTTCGCGCATAATGCGCCGCACCGCGCTGATTCCGTCCATTTCCGGCATCTCGATATCCATGGTGATGACGTCGGGACTGAGCGCCTTGTTCTGTTCGATCGCCTCAATACCGTTCGCGGCGACGCCGACGACCTCAAGCTCCGGATCGGTATTGATCATCTCGACCATGCGCCGCTGAAAGAACCGGGAATCCTCGACAACCAGCACGCGTAGCTTCATCTGCTCATGCCCCCGCCGCCATTTTCATCATGTGTTTTGACAGCAGCTCCGGTATATCGAGAACCAGCGCCACCCGCCCGTCCCCCGTGATGGTCGCGCCGGCCAGACCCTTGGTGCCATGAACGAGCGCGCCCAACGGCTTGATGACGACTTCCTCCTGACCGATCAGGTCATCGACTGCAAAAGCAACGTGGCGCGGTCCGATGCGAACGACAACGACCTGACCGACGGACGCCGAACGCCCGGCGGGATTGCGCAGCAGCCACTCCCCGAGATGAAACAGCGGCAGCGGCCTGCCGCGAATGATGATGACCGGCTGCCCGTCCACGAGTCGCGACTCCGCCAGATTGATATGGACGATTTCAACCACGCACGACAACGGCAACGCGAAGACCTGGTGCTCCAGTCCGATCATCAATGTCGGCAGTATCGCCAGCGTCAGCGGCAGCCGGATCTCAATGGTCGTACCGGAACCCGGGACCGAGCTCACTGCAATCGTGCCGCCGAGCTGTTCGATCTTCGTCCGCACCACGTCCATCCCGACGCCCCGACCTGAAATGTCCGACGCCTGCTGACGCGTGGTCAGGCCCGGCAGGAACATCAACTCGAAGCACGCTTCGTCCGAAAGACGGTCGGCGGCCATCTGATCGAGCATCTTCTTGCGTACCGCCGCGTCACGCAGGCGCGCGGCGTCGATACCGGCGCCATCGTCAGCAATGGTAACAACGACGCGATCGCCTTCCTGATGGGCCGAAAGGTTCACCGTCCCGTGGCGGCTCTTGCCGGCGGCTTCGCGCTCGCCGGGGGTTTCGATGCCGTGGTCTATCGCGTTACGCACCAGATGCACCAGCGGATCGGCGAGCGACTCGACCATGTTCTTTTCCAGATCGGTTTCCTCACCGCTGATCTCCAGCGTGACTTCCTTGGCAAGGCTGCGCGCGAGATCGCGCACCACCCGCGGAAAACGCGCGAATATCTTCTGAATGGGCTGCATGCGCGACTTCATCACCGCCACCTGAAGATCCGAGATCACCAGGTCGAGATCGTTGAGCGCCTTGCTGGTACGCTCGTCACGCGCCAGCGATTCAAGCGAAAGCAAACGATTGCGCGCCAGCACCAGTTCGCCGACGAGATTCATGATCGCATCGAGGCGCCGTGTTTCAATACGCAACGTCGCTTCCGGCTGGCGTAGCGGCTTCTCGCCGGTATCCGTCGGCTCCGGTACCGGCACTGCATGGATTGGCGTCTCGGCCGCCCTGGCCGAAGGTTCGTTGCGGTTTCTGTCGGTCGCTTTGCCTGGCCCCGCGGGCGTTGCCACGACAGGTGCTGTACTCGCGCTGCCTTTACCATGCAGGCGATCCAGCAGTGCTTCAAATTCCGCGTCGGAAAATTGCGGCGGCGCGAGTAACCCGGCGCCCGCCAGCGTATCCGCGCCTGCCTGGTGACCTGGCGGCGCATGAAGCCCTTGCCCGCCAGACGGTGTACCAGTGGCATCGCCCGCCGCGACCGCAGCCGTGAATTGATCCTGCCCACCGGCCGGCGGGTCCGTCCGTTCGACCGCACCGGATGTTGCGGCGGCGGCCGTTCCCGACGAGGCGTTGCCACCAAGCCGGGAGACACTTTGACGGAGGTCCAACAGCAGGGCGGGATCGGCCGGTTTCGGCGCGGCATTGTTTCGCAATTCAGCAAAGGCCGCGCCAAGTTCGTCGACAGTGCGCAGCACGATGTCAATATCGCGGGAATCCACGCTCCGTTCGCCGGAACGGTACAGGCTGAACAGATCTTCGGCTCCGTGACAGAGTGCGACGACCGGCTCGATACTCAGAAAACTGGCGCCGCCCTTGATGGTATGAAAACCGCGAAATATGCTGTTCAGCAGCTCAATATCGCGCGGGCTCCCGTCCAGCGTGACGAGCTCCTCCCCGAGTTTTTCCAGAATTTCGCCGCCCTCAACGATAAAGTCGCGAACTATTTCCCCATCGAAGTTCGATGCCATAAAGTCAACCTTCTTCTCCAGCGTTCCGGCAACACCGGCAACCGCACCGCGCGGGCTGCCGTTATTCGAATCTCATCCGCTTCGCACTCATTACCGGTCACCATCACTATTTCCACAACCCTCCGGATACCGGCGGCGCTCAGTGTTCCAGCCGTTCGAATATCCGTTCAATTTTTTCCTTGAGCATGGCTGCCGTGAATGGCTTGACGATGTAGCCGTTGACGCCGGCCTCCGCGGCCTCGACGATCTGTTCGCGGCGCTGTTCCGCCGTCACCATCAGCACCGGCAGCGCCTGCAACCGCCGGTCGGCACGAATCGCCTTCAGCAGCTCGATGCCGGGCATCGCCGGCATGTTCCAGTCGGTGATCACGAACTTGTAGTCGCCGTTCTGTAGCTTCGGCAGCGCCTTGGCGCCGTCCTCCGCCTCGTCGGTGTTCTCGAAACCGAGGTCCCTCAACAGATTTTTTATTATTCGGCGCATCGTCGCAAAGTCATCGACGATCAAGATCTTGATATCCTTATCGAGAGCCATTGTTAGTCACCAGTCGCCGCTTTTTTAGTCTCGTAACGCCCAGTTCTTCAGGCGCGCCTGCAGGCGAATCAGCGCCTGGCTGTGAATCTGGCTGATGCGCGATTCGCTGACACCTATAACGGCGCCGATCTCCCGCAAATTCATTTCTTCGTCGTAATACAAGGTCAGCACGAGGCGCTCCCGTTCCGGCAGGCCGGAGATTGCATCCGCCAGTGCCTTCTTGAAGTCGGCCCTTTCCAGACCCTCATAGGGATTCGTCGCCCCGTCGGGGAAAGCGTCGCCGATGCCGCCATCATCGATCCCCAGGTCCTCGAAACTCAGCACGCGGTGGCCGCTGACGTCCTGGAGTATCTTGTGATAGCTGGCCAGTTCCAGTCCCATCTCCTCGGCGATCTCGTGATCACGTGCGTCACGCCCGGTAAGGTTTTCGACCTTACGCACCGCCTCGGCCATCTCGCGTGCGCGGCGGTGTACCGAGCGCGGCACCCAGTCGCCCTTGCGAATCTCGTCGAGCATCGCGCCGCGTATGCGGATACCGGCATAGGTCTCGAAGCTCGCGCCCTGTGTCGCGTCATAATTTCGCGACGCTTCGAGCAGGCCGATCATACCGGCCTGAATCAGATCGTCCGCCTGAACATTGGGTGGCAAGCGGCTGATCAGATGGTACGCAATCCGCTTCACCAGCGGCGCGTGTCTGGTTACGAGATCATCATCCATGTTGTCATCGGTTTTCATAGACACGTACATCGCTGCTCCGTTCATAGTCCAGATGCCTCGGCTAATTGACTTGCCTGTATCAGTCTCTCAACAAAGAATTCGAGACGCCCCCCGGCGACAGTCGGCGCAGGCCAGCTGTCCGTTTTCTGTGCCAGGTTCTTGAAGGCTACCGCCGATTTACTGCGCGGGTAGGCATCGACGACGGCGCGCTGCCGTTGTATTGCCTTGCGCAGATACTCGTCGTAGGGAACAGTGCCCATGAAGTCGAGCGTGACGTCCAGAAAGCGGTCCGTCACTCTGACCAGTTTTTTAAACAGGTCCTGCCCTTCCCTGGCACTTAACGCCATGTTCGCGACCACGCGGAAACGGTGGATGCCGTGCTCGCGATTCAACAGTTTGATCATCGCATAGGCGTCGGTGATTGATGCCGGCTCATCGCAGACCACGACCAGCACGTCCTGTGCGGCCTTGATCAGGCTGATCACGCCATCGGAAATTCCTGCTGCCGTGTCGATCAACAGCGTGTCAACCGGAAAGGTCAGCTCGCCGAACGCATGTATCAGGCCGGCATGCTGTGCAGGCGACAGGTCGGCCATGCCGGCGACGCCTGACGCCGCCGGGACGATCTTCAATCCGGACGGCCCTTCGATCAGGATTTCTTCGAGTGTACGATCGCCGTTGATGACGTGCTGCAGCGTGTACTGCGCACGCAGCCCCAGCATCACGTCGACGTTGGCCAACCCGAGGTCGGCGTCGAACAGCAGCACGCGCTTGCCGGCATCGGCCATCGACACCGCCAGATTTACCGAAACATTGGTCTTGCCGACACCACCCTTGCCGCTGGTAACGGCGATTACCCGGACCGGTTTCGGTCGCGTCATGGTACGCAGCCCGGTCGCCTGATCCTGCTTGAGACTAGACGCGGGCATTGGATGTCATCCCTGAAAAAGACAGCACCGTCGCTTCCTCCTGATATTTGTCATCGATATTCTGGGCGATGGCGACGCACTGGCTGACGAGATTATGTTTGCGCGCCGTGTGTATATCCTCCGGCACCCGCTGCCCGTCACACAGGTAGGCGGCCGGCAGGGCGGATGCAATCAGTGTGCTGAGCACACCGCCCAACTGCGTGGTTTCGTCGAGTTTTGTCAGGATGCAGGCGCTCGGATTGATGAAGCGGAATGCATCCACGATTTCGAGCAAGCCGGTACGGTGCGTGGTCGCTGACATCACCAGACAGGTCTTCAGTTTGCGTAAGCCGCCTTCGAGTACCCGCAACTGCCCGGTAATACCGCTGTTACGCTGGCCGATGCCCGCCGTGTCAATCAACACCAGCCGGCGGTCGGAAAATTCGGCAAGCGCGGTTTCCAGTTCGTCCGCTGTACTGACCGACCGTACCGGTATGTTAAGAATTCTGCCGTAGATACGGACCTGTTCATGGGCGCCGATGCGAAACTCGTCGGTACTGATCAGGGCCACCTGCCGCGCCCCGTGACGCAACGCGAAACGGGCGGCGAGTTTGGCCAGTGTCGTGGTCTTGCCAACCCCGGTAGGGCCGACCAGTGCGACCAACCCGCCGTTATTCATCAGATCGATGTCGGACTCCGGCACCATGTCGGCGAGCATTCCCAGCGCGGCGCGCCAGCAATGGTCAATATCGTCGGTCGTCTTGACGGCGTCAGCGACCTTCTCTGACAGCGCCATCCCCAGCCCGAGGCGCATCAGGCGCCGCAGCAGGTCGACCTTCAAGGGATGCAGCCTGCCGTACTCCTCCCAGGCCAGCGCCGAAAAATGATTTTCCATCAGGCCACGCAGCGTCTTGATCTCGCGTCGCATCTCCGTCAGTACCGGATCCTGGGTCCAGACGATGCCGGGGCTTACCGGTGCCTGGGGCGTTCCGGCGGTGACACTGTCGCCGCGCTGCGGTACCGCGGACGGCCTCGGTGGATTCACCAGCTGCGGCGCCACCGGCCTTTTGCCGGAGAGCGTTACCTGATCCGGCTTGAACTTCGCGGGCTGATCATCGGCCGCCGGTTGCAGAGTCCCCGCGATCTGTCCCAACGCACTTTCACTGTAGTCGGTCGCGGCGACGATCTCGATGCCGTTGTCGACCGCGCGGTTGGAGAGAATCACCGCGTCCGGGCCCAGCTCGTGGCGCACCTGACGCAGCGCTGCGCGAATATCTGCACCGAAGAAGCGTTTTACTTTCATTCAATTGGTCTCGAAAGCTGCCTGCGTTAACACCCTGTCCGTCTGCTGCCGTTGCCGTGCCTTACGCGACACCGTTCAGTGTCTTGTTGTTGCCGACGCTCGCGATCACGCGGATGCGTTTGTTATCCGGTATTTCGTTGTACGACAGCACTTGTAAACTCGGTATGCTGAACCGTACGAACCGCGCCAGCAGGGTCCTGATCGGCGCCGATACCAGCAGTACCGCCGGCTCTCCGGCCGCCTCCTGGCGCTGTACGACATCCGCCAGGGTCCTGTGAATCCTGTCTGCCAGCCCGGGTTCCAGTGCCGCCGCCGCGTCACCCGTACCCTGAATGGAGTTTTGCAATAACTGTTCCAGCTCCGGGTCCAGTGTAATCACTGGCAGTTCACGCCCTATGTTATTGATATTTTGAACAATGGAACGGCCCAGCGCGACGCGCACTGCGGCCGTCAACACGGCGGGGTCTTGACTCTTCACGCCGTGTTCCGCCAACGTCCCGGCGATCGTGCGCATATCGCGTATCGATACGCCTTCCTCCAGCAGATTCTTCAGTACCCGCAGCACCACGCCGCGCGGCACCGTGTCGGGCACCAGGTCTTCCACCATTTTCGGCGCCGCTTTGGCCAGCGTGTCGAGCAGCTGCTGCAGCTCTTCCCGGCCGAGCAGTTCGTGCGCATGCGTCTGTATCAGGTGGCTGAGATGCGTCGCGATGACCGTGCTGGCGTCGACCACCGTGTAGCCCGTCGTTTGCGCCTGCTCGCGCAATGACGGTTCGATCCACTTCGCTTCCAGGCCGAAGGTCGGATCACGCGCATCGATACCCGCCACCGTGCCGAACACCTGGCCGGGATTGATCGCCAGATCCCGATCCGGATAGATCTCCGCTTCACCCACCACGACGCCGAGCAGCGTGACGCGATACCCGTTCGGCGCGAGATCGAGATTGTCGCGGATATGAACCGCCGGAATCAGGAAGCCGAGATCCTGCGTGAGTTTCTTGCGCACGCCCTTGATCCGCCCCAGCAGCTGGCCACCCTGGTTCTTGTCCACCATCGGTATCAACCGGTAGCCCACCTCAAGCCCGACCGGGTCGATCGGAGTCACGTCGTCCCAGCTCAGGTCGCGTGCCACCGGCACCGGTGCAACGACGGCCTCCTTGACGGATTGTTCGGCAGCCCCCTGTTGTTTCTGCGCGATCAGATAGGCACCGCCGCCGCACAGCCCGCCGAGCGTCAGGAACACCAGATTCGGCATGCCCGGCACCAGCCCCATGCCACCGATGATCGCGCCGGTAACGGCCAGCGCCTTCGGATTGGCGAATAGCTGCATCAGGATGTCCTTGCCCATGTCGTGCGCAGTCGACATACGCGTCACCATGATGGCCGCCGATGTCGATAGCACCAACGCGGGAATCTGGGCGACCAGACCATCACCTATCGTTAATAGCGAGTAGGTGTGCATCGCGTCCGCGAATCCCATGCCATGCTGCGCGATACCGATCGACACACCGCCGATCAGATTGATAAACAAAATCAGGATGCCGGCAACGGCGTCGCCGCGTACAAACTTGCTGGCACCGTCCATCGCGCCGTAGAAGTCCGCTTCACGCGCGATTTCGGAGCGCCGGGTCTTGGCGGTTTCCTGGTCGATAAGGCCGGCGTTCAAATCGGCGTCTATGGCCATTTGCTTGCCGGGCATCGCATCCAGGGTGAACCGCGCCGTCACTTCCGATATGCGCCCGGCGCCCTTGGTGACGACCACGAAGTTGATGATCACCAGGATCGCGAATACCACCAGGCCAACCGCATAGTTGCCACCGATAACGAACTCGCCGAACGCCTCGATAACGTGGCCAGCCGCGCCGGTACCGCTGTGACCATTCAGCAGCACCACCCGGGTCGCGGCGATATTCAGCGCGAGCCGTAACAGCGTCGCCAGCAGCAGCACGGTGGGAAACGCCGCGAAGTCCAGCGGCCGCCGGCTGTAAACACCGGCGAGTATCACCACCAGCGCCAGAGAAATGTTGAAGGTGAACAGCACGTCCAGTACAAACGGACTCAATGGCACAACCAGCATCGCGAGCAGCGCGAACAGCAGCAAAGGTGCGCCCAGACCGATGCGGGCGACGTCACCTGCGTTTGACGGGAATACTACCTGTGCCATGATCGTTCCTCTTGCATGGTTCCGTATCGGTGCGTTGTAACGCGTCAATCGTGCCGCAAATCGTCGGGTATCGGCAGGTCATCCATCACCACCGGCCGCCGGTTTCGGCGCGGCCTGGCGCGCAGCTGGAATACGTAGGCCAGCACCTGCGCCACGGCCAGGTAGAGTCCGGTCGGAATCGGGTGATTGATCTCGGTGCTGAAGAACAGCGCGCGCGCCAACGGCGGCGCCGACAGGATGGGTATGTTGTACTGAATCGCGACATGGCGGATCTGCGCGGCAATCAAATCGCCGCCCGAGGCGACCACGACCGGCGCGCGCATCGTCTTCTGGTCGTAACGCAAGGCCACGGCATAGTGACTCGGGTTGGTCACCACCACATCGGCCCTCGGTACCTCGGCCATCATGCGCCGGCGTGCGATTTCCCGTTGCAACGTTCGCACCCGGCCCCGCACCTCGGGACTGCCTTCCGTTTCCTTGTGTTCGTCCTTGATTTCCTGGCGCGTCATGCGCATCTGCTTGGCGTGATCCCATAGCTGAAAAGGCACGTCGATCGCCACAACGAAGATCAGCGTCGCGCTCAACAACAGCAACGACCAGGCGAGCAGATTACCGATGCTGCTGATTCCCGCTTCCACGGACATACTGCCAAGCTTCAGAAAGTCGCCGGCCTCATGCCACAACATCAGCACCAGCGCCCCGGACAGCAACGCGAACTTGGCCAGTGCCTTGAGCATCTCGACGAGTCCGCGGACCGAGAATATCTTCTTCATGCCCTCGATGGGATTGAGCTTTTCCGATTTGAAGGCCAGCGATTGCACACTGAACGACCAGCCGCCGAGCGCGAGCGGCGCAACCAGCGCCGCGAACAGCATCAATAACAGAAATGGCACCAGTGCCAGAATACCGTCCGCTATCGCCCGATAGGTGCCGCTGAGCATCGCGCTTTCATCGAAAACCTCGCTGCGGGCAAGCACGAAGTGATCGCGCATGATCGCCAGCAAGCCGTCGATCATGCCGGCGCCCAGCAAAAAGAAGCCTCCTGCCGCCACCACTAGAACCGTCATCGTGTTCAGATCGCGCGATCGCGCAATCTGGCCCTTGTCACGCGATTCCTTGACGCGTTTAGCCGTGGGTTCTTCGGTCTTTTCCTGGGCGGGATTCTCGGCCACGGCTCGCTAGCCTCCACCGATATGACGCGCCAGACCAAACGCATTGTCCAGCAAGGCGGTCAACTGCGGCAGCAAGCTCGGTAGCGAGATTGCTATCACAACGAATCCCACCAGCAGGGTGATGGGAAACCCGATCACGAAAATATTCAGCTGTGGCGACGCGCGTGACATCACGCCAAACGCGATATGAACCACCAGCATCGCCGCGGTCGCCGGCAATGCGATCAGCACTGCCCCCGAAAACAGCCACCCGCCCCAGAGCACCAGGTCCCAGAGACTCGCCAGTGTGATCCCGGTAGCGGACACCGGCAACGTATCGAAGCTGTTGACCAGCACGCCGAGCAGCACCAGGTGTCCGTCCAGCGAAAGAAACAGCAGCGTTGCGAACAGCGTGAAAAAGTGACTCAGTACCGGCACCGACACCCCGTGCTGCGGATCGTTCATCGAGGCGAAGCCGAGGCCCATCGACATGCCGATGATCTGGCCGCCGTTGGCCAGCGCATCAAACACCAGGCGCAGCGCGAATCCCATCGCCAGCCCGATCAAAATCTGGTGTACAACGATCAGTATGCCGTCGCTGCTTAACGGACCGACGGCCGGGGCCGGCGGTAACATCGGCGCTACCGCGAGCGTCACCACAATCGCCAGGCCAAGGCGGGTTTTCACCGGCACGGTAAGCGCGCTGAAGACCGGCGCGACGCTGAACAGCGCGGCGATGCGGAAGAACGGCCACAGGAAGGCCCCGATCCAGCCCGTGATTTGTTCGAGAGTCAGCACCATGGCGGAATACCCGGTCAGCCGATCATCCCGGGAATGCTTTCGATCAGCCGCCGCGTGTAGTTAACGATCATGCCCAGAATCATCGGGCCGGCAACGATCAGCACCAGGAATATGACCATCAGTTTCGGGATGAAACTCAACGTCATCTCGTTGATCTGCGTCGCCGCCTGAAACATGCTGACGATCAGACCGACCGCCAGCGCGGGCAACAGAATGATTGAACACAGCACCAGCGTGAGATACAGCGCCTCCTGGCCAACGGTCAGCACGGTTTCCGGCGTCATCAGCCGGTCACTCCCGGTTGGCATCCGCGACCCGCCGAGCGGCCCGTCCTACACATAAAAACTCGACGCCAGCGTGCCGATAATCAGCGCCCAGCCATCGACGAGCACGAACAACATGATCTTGAACGGCAGCGATATGATCAGCGGCGATAACATCATCATACCCATCGACATCAGCGCGCTCGCGACGACCAGATCGATCACCAGGAACGGAATGAAGATCAGAAAGCCGATCTGAAACGCCGTCTTGAGCTCGCTGGTGACGAACGACGGCACCAACATTGAAAACGGCACGCCGTCGGGCGACTCGATATCCGTTTGCCCGGCGATGCCGGCGAACAGTTCGAGATCACTGGAGCGGGTCTGGGCCAGCATAAACTTCCTGAACGGATCGCTCGCCCGCTGCAGCGCGTCCTGAATGGTTATTTCCTCGTTCAGATACGGCCGGGCCGCGTCCTGATACACGCGGTCGAATACCGGCGCCATGATGAAAAAGCTCAGGAACAGCGCGAGGCCGATCAATGTCTGACTGGTCGGCGTCTGCTGCGTGCCCAACGCCTGCCGCAATATCGCCAGCACGATAATGATGCGTGTAAACGACGTCATCATCATCAGCCCGGCGGGCAGCAGCGTCAGCAGGGTCATGAAGATCAGCACCTGGATACTCAACGAGTAGGTTTGCTGACCGTCGGGACCGGTCGTCACCGACAGCGCCGTCATGCCAGGCTGCGCAAACGTGTCCGGGACAAGCAGAAATACCAGCACCAGACCCACGATCAGGCGCTTCATAAACCGGCCCTCTGTTTTACCGCGGTGCGCATACGCTCGGCGAAACTTTCTCCCCGCGCTGTCTCGCTGTTGACCGGTACCGGCCGTTCAAGCTTGTGCAGTGTCTGTATCCGGCCCGGGGCAACGCCGAGCAGCAGCTGCTCGTCGCCCACCCGAACCAGCACCAGGCGCTCGCGGGGCCCCATCGACAAACCGCCGATGATCTGGAGTTCCCCTTGGGCGGACGCGCGAAAATTACCCCAACGCCGCAGTCCCCAGGCGGTGGCGACGATCGCGATCACGACAACCATCAGACCGATGACGATACGCAGCACGTTACCTGTGTCAAACGGCGCGACGTTGGCGGCGGTGGACGCTGTCTCGGCGCCGGCGGCCCAAGCCGGGGGCACCAACGCAGCGATAGATACGAAGACCCGCCGCGCAACAGGCGTCAGGCGACGAAGCCCGCTCCACGGTCCTTGCACAGCGCCGCTCGATAGCCTGGATCTCATAAAATCGTTTTACCTTTGGTCGCCATGGGCTAACCGAGTTTCTTGACGCGCTCTACCGGACTGACGACATCGGTGAGCCGGATACCGAACTTCTCGTTGACGACGACGACCTCGCCGTGCGCGATCAGCGTGCCATTGACGAGCACGTCCATCGGTTCACCGGCCAGCCGGTTCAATTCGACCACCGATCCCTGCGTCAACTGCATCAGGTTGCGTATCGGAATCGAGGTGCGACCCAGCTCCATCGATATCACCACCGGGACGTCCAGAATCAGGTCGAGGTTGTTCTTGTCACCGAGCGGCGCACCGCTCGCTGCGGAAAGATTCTGGAACTCGGCCTTCTGATAGGTCTTCTTTGGCGGTTCGCTGGTCTCATCGACGGTCTCTTCCGCCTCGGCTTCAGTCACTTCCGTCGCCGCATCGGCCGCTTCGTTCCTGGTTTCTTCGTCGGCGTTATCGCTCATTTCATTGCCTCCTCAGTTCGCGCCAGATTGGACCCGGTTGCCGGACGGATCCTGTCCACCACCTTTAACGCATAGTTGCCATCCGAAACGCCGTACGTCGCGCGAAATACCGGCACGCCTTCTATACGTGATACGACGTAGTCGGGCAGATCGACCGGTATGACGTCACCGGGCTTCATATTGACGAGATCGCGCAGTGTCAGTGTTTCTTCCACCAGCGTTGTGGTCAGCTCCAGCTCCGCCGCGCCCATCTCGTCCCGCATCGAGTTCGCCCAGCGGGCATCCGAACCCTGATCGTTGCCGGGATTCCCCTGAAAGCCGGAACCGAGCTGTTCGCGGATCGGTTCGAGCATGGAATACGGCATCGTCACATGAAAGTCTCCGCCGCCACCCTCGAATTCAATCCGGAAAGAACTGACGACGACGATTTCCGTCGACGATACGATGTTGACGAAGTTCGGGTTGATCTCGGAGCTGAGGAACTCAAATTTAATATCGGCGACCGGTTCCCAGGCCTTCCTGAAGTCCGCAAAGATGCGCTCGAGCACAATCTGCACGATACGCAGCTCGGTCGCGGTAAACTCGCGACCCTCGACCCGCGTGTGATACCGGCCGTATCCGCCAAAGAATGTTTCAACCAGTATGAACACCAGCTTGGGATCCAGCATGAACAGCGCCGTGCCGCGTAACGGCACGATCCGGACAAGATTCAGATTGGTCGGCACATACAGGCCATGGATATATTCGGCGTACTTGACCATCTGCACGCCCGCTGCCGTGACCTCCGCAGTGCGGTGCAGCACCTTGTAGAGACTGGTCTGGAAATTACGCGTGAAACGTTCGTTGATCATTTCCAGTGTCGGCAAATGGCCGCGGACGATACGATCCTGACTGGTGAAGTCATAGACGTTCGTCGAGCCGTCATCGACCGGCTGATCGGTTTCGGTCTCGACATCTCCGGACGAAACGCCACTCAACAGCGCGTCGATTTCATCCTGCGATAACAGATCGTTCACTGGCATGGCGATTACTGCATGATCAACGTGGTGAAATAGAGCCCTTCGACACCGGGGTTGCCGGTTTCTTCCTTGAGGATCTTGCGTATCTCGAACAAGGCCTCGTCGCGCATCTTCTCTTTCCCTTCGCGCGTGCTCAGCGTCTCGTATTTCTGGCTGCTGAACAGCAGGATCAGATCGTTACGTATGCGCGGCATGTGTTTCTTGATGGTCTCAATGACCGCCGGATCGAGCGCCATCACCTGCACTTCCACCTGCAGAAAGCGCGCTTGTGCCTGATCCCGGAAATTGACAATGAACGGCGGGTCGAACGCGTAGTAGTTTGCGTCGGCGCTCTCCGGCTTGCCGCCGCCCTTGCGCGGCTTCTTCGGCTTGCCGTCCTCGGCCGCCCCAGCTTCTCCGGCGGCAGCCGCATGCTCGTCAGCTGGCGGATGACCGGGCAGCAGCATCAACGTAACGCCGACACCGATGGCGCTCACCAGAACGATAGCAGCGATGATGATGATCAGCTTCTTACGCGACTTCGGCGGGGCCTTCGCTTCTTCGCCCTCACCTTCGCTGTCCTTGTCCTTGCCTTCCTCTTCTTTCGCCACGGCTAATCCTTCCTTTGTTGCAGATGCCATGCATCGAGCAAGAGCCGTGCCATGGATCCGCAACAATTATAAGGATGCCTAATCAGTGGCTTGGAGAGGCAAGAACACAGGACGGCGAAAGTTTGACAGAGGGTTGATACGACACAGACAAATTCACGTCGAGGCTGGCAACGTTACTACAGCGGGTTCGCGCAGCAAAAACAGCGGCGCGGCGCTCCCGCGCCGACCGGTATCGCCGGTCGTCGGCCCGCGGTTACTCCACTGTCAGAACGATCCTGACACCGTCCTGCTTTTTAACCATGGCAAGCGGCACATAACCTATCGCCTGCCGGTTTCGTAACACCTCGTTGATGACCAGCAGTTCATTACTGGTTTCCGGGGGATTCTTCGCCGTATTGGTTATTTTCTTGTTAGCCCAGAATCGCGCCGCCGCCATCGCTGATTTATCAAGCACGTTTTTGGAGAATACCTCCCTTGCGTCTGATTTTGTCGACAGATGATACGGCCTGACCGGGTCGCCGTTGCTCCAGACGATGACGTTATCCTCGTACATATTGCGTACATCGGCGGAACTCAGCGCTTGCGTGTTTTCCGAATTGACAATCACCGCAACCGGCTCGGCCTGCGCTGGCGCTACAACCCCAGACACCACCACCATTAACATGATTCTTGTCGCCCACATGCTTATTCCCCCCTATCGAGCGGATCAATCACCCAGGAATATCGCCATACTCGCCATGGTCTGGGTGGGATCGTTTACCGGATCGCTTGCGTCGTCGGTTACATGATGTTCGAGCTTGATGACCATCGTCGGCGAAACATGATAATTGACGAACACACTGTTCACGGTATCTTCGGTGAGCGTCACGGGATTGTCCTTGTCGCTGTCATAAACATCATGGCGCAGCCCGAACGTCCAGTTGGAGAGGTCATACAGGATCTGCAGATACCATCCCTCGACCTCATCGTCGCTGCCGCCGCCAGCCGGAGTCAGATCCGCTGCGGCATATTCAAACTGCCCGGTAAACCCTCCAGCGGAGAGCTTCGCGTGAACACCGGCTGCCGTCTTGTCGGCGTTAGCATTCCCGGTGTCCTTCTCGTCGCGGTAAATCGTACCACCGACCTCAAGATCAAGCGCAGGGAAAACCACTGAAATCTTGGCACCCAGTGCTTTCTCACTGTTGCTGTCTCCCGCGCCGCTATTCCCTTCGCCGTTACCAATATAGGCGTCGTAGTTAACAAATGAATCACCTGCCGGTAACGTCCCGTACACCATCAAACCATCCACCAACTGAGGAAATATCTTGCGGATATGCTGCGGCCGCACCTGGGTTGGCACAAACGGCGGATAGTGATCTATCGACCAGATACCAGCCGGTGTAAAAAACCGGCCAACGCGAAGATTGGCGCGCGAATCGTACAGGAAATCCGTATTGACCGCCTCGACGAATATCTTGCCATCATCGGATTTAAGAACGCCCGCTGTCTCCGGACCTTCGAAGTTCGACCCATCTTCATATTCTATCTCGGAGAAGAAGCGCCACTTTTCGGCAAGTTGCTTGGTAAAGAACAGTGACAGGTGATGCAGGCGAAACGCGCTTTCTTTACCCGGCGTCTCCGAATATCCCGAATATTCAAAATCAACGTAACCGGATACATCAACGTCTTGTTGCTGCCTTGACTGCTGAATCTCCTCTCTGGAAAGTTGCAGTTCGGTTTCGAGTTTACGAACGCGTTGTTCCAACGCGTCATCCGCACACGCCGCTCCGTTGACGAACAAGACACCGAAGCCCGTTGCCACACCCGCCGCCAGATAATTTCTCAACTTCATGGCACTGTCCCCTCCCGTCCATGACTGTCACGTTCTTTTTTTCTGCGCCGGCCGGGATCACCGTGAACCAGCCGTTTACAGATACAACTATACTCCCGCTAAATCTTGAATTTCATTATTTCTTTGCTGATGGTTTCCGTCATGTCATAGACACCTTTGGCCTGAGCATGGATATCTTCCGCATGTTTCGTAAGGTCGCCGCAGCTGGTATTCACGCCCGCGACACTCCTGGCGATCTCTTCCGATGTATTCGTTTGCTCTTCCGTGGACGCCGCAATATTCTCGTTGAGCACGCGCAACTTGGTGTTCATGGTCTCGATTTCCCGCAACAGATCGACAATCCGGTTGACCGCAACCGAACCGCGCCGCACAGACTCACGGCTGCTGTCCATTCTGGTCGAGGCCTTACGGACCTCGGCCTGCATGCGCTCGACCTTTTCCTTTATCTCGGCCGTGGCCTCCTTCGTTCGCTTCGCCAGATTACGCACCTCGTCAGCAACTACCGCAAATCCGCGGCCATGCTCACCGGCCCGGGCTGCCTCAATGGCGGCGTTCAACGCGAGGAGGTTGGTCTGCTCGGCAACACCGCTGATGAAACCGACGATCTCACCAACCTCTTTTGCCGAACCGGAAACAAACCGGATCTCTTCGTTGTTCGCATCAACCGCCTGAATCGCGTGCTCCATCTCTTCAAGTGTCACCTTGGCCTCGACATCGGCGCTGTACCGAACCTTCTCATCAACCTGATGCGAAAATTCGGCTGTTTCGCCTGCTGCCCGGGCAATCTCCTGGACCGTCGCCAACATCTGCCCTGTTGCGGCCGACGCGTCGCCGGACCTCGCCGCCTGGCTGCCAGCCACTTCCCGAACCCGCACCGAGGAACGCTGGAACTCATCACCCGAAACACTGAGGTGATTGGCCGCCGCAACGATCTTTTCAATCAGGTCACGCAATGACGAGCGCATCGAGTTCAAATCGGCCGCGAGCCGCGACAATGCATCGGGCCCGGTCGGCGCGTCACGGCTGTTGTCCAGTCTCAGATCGAACGCGGCGATGCGCCGCGAGAGCATCGTGCAATACCGTAAAGGAAGAACGATCGATCGGTAGATCATCACACTGACCGACATGGCGAACGCCAACCCAACCAGGACAAGGAACAGGCTGATGTATTGCGACGCTGCAATAACCTGTTTTGATCCTTCGATGTTCCTGGCGACCGCCTGAAATCGGTCGCTCTGAATATCGGTGGCAAGCTCGCCCTTTTCGTTCACTAATTGTTCGAAGCCCAGTATCAATGACAGAAGCACATCAATCTGCTGAACAAACGCTGCCAACTGCGACTGCGCCTCGTCGCCAAATTCGCCCTCGCCATCGAACGCGGCAATAACCTCGATCGCAGCCAGATGAATTTTCTGTTGCTGACTCTGTATCTCGGCAATTTTTGTCGCGGCTTGCTTGTCCGATATGACGCTGCTCAATTGGGTGGCAATGTTATCGATTTCATCACCCAGTCGCTGAAACTCCTCATATATACCCTGTTGCGCAGCGACGCCGTCGGTAACAAAATATTTTTCCAGTGTGGTTCGCTCCTGGAGCACCGGGTAGCCCCACTTAAGGACCAGTTGCTGTGCGTGCCGCAACGTGAGGACATCGCCCACTGCGACCTCAACCTGGTGCATCGCCTCGGGAATCTTCGCCTGTTCGCGTTGCAGGTATATAAGATTGGTCGAACTGATCGCGTAGCCGCCGCAGATAATCAGGATCAGCGTGCCAAAACCCAGCAGCAACCGGCTGCGGATGTGCATTCGTGTAAAAGGGTTGAGCAGGACTAACTTCATGTCATGCCCTTATCGGCACGGATATTTTATTGTTTATTCCGTTGAAAAATGGCAGTGCATCCATGCACCGCACGCAGGCTGTTTTTCAACAGCCTGCTAGCTACACATAGTGATCAATCAGCCCCCGGCCCGCCATTGCCCGCACCATCCCTTCCCCGCGCCAGACTCCGGCCAGCGTAGAACCGTCGTCACCTGCCGCCGCACCGAATTCCTCGATAGGTTCGTTTTCGGCACCGTTTTGCTGTCCCGGCGACTGGTCAGCGACGTTGCCCTCGGCCAGATTCAGGCCGCTTTCCGCCAGCAGGTCGCCGAGATTCGCCATCGCCGATTGCAGTGCGTCGCGTACCTGCGCATGGTGAGAGGTAAACGTCACGCTGACCTGGCCCTGGTCTATCGATATATGGACCCGCACCGGACCAAGTTCCGGCGGGTTCAGGCGGATGTCGGCGGTCTGGACGTTTTGCGTGACCAGCCAGCGGACCCGGTCACCGAGCTCATGGCCCCAGTCGGCATGATCGACCGGTACAAAGACGGACTGTGCAGGAATCGGTGACGACATGGCCTGCGAGGCCCCGGTAAGCTGGGTGAACATATTACCGGTGTGCTGGCCGCCGATCGCCGATGTGATCGCCGGCGCACCGTTCAATTTGGTCGCGAGTCTTTGCGCCAGCAACTCCGGCAACTGATCGAACGGGACGACCGCGGCAAGCGGCGCACCCGGCTTGTTCGCGCTGGTCATCTGATTGAGCAGTGCCGTGTCGTTCAATTGCGCCAGCAGGTTGTTACTGACAAGCGCGTTGTCCCGGACCATGGGCACCGCGGGCAAGCGTATATCGATATCGGTATCGGCGAGCGTCGCGACCGGTGCGGCGGGTGCGGCCGGTTTGTCCGCCAGCGTCACACCGATCGCGGTGCGTAACGCCACGTCCAGCATGTTCCCGGCGATCTTCGCGTCATCGGTGCCGACCCTCTTCGACGGCAACGAATCGGCGGAGTTGGCGGCCTCCAGCATCTGCATCAGATCGTCGCCAACCGGCAAGGAATCCGGCAATGCCTTGCCGCCTTGTGGCAATGCTTGCCCGGGCTGGACGAGCTGATCGAGATTCAGCGTCTGCGTTCCGCCCGGCATCAACCCGCGTTCCTTGAACTGCGCAACCAGCAGGTTGGCGAAGATGTTCTGCGCGCCAACTGGCTGATTTTGCGGCGTTGCCGTCAGTGCCGCGGGATTCGCCGCGGCAGTAACGTTCGCCGGTAAAACGCTGGGTATGTCCTGACTCACGCTCTCTTTCCTGGTAATTCCGGGCGATTGGTTCCCGGGCTTTGCCAGTAACAGAGCAATCCGTGTGCCAGCCAGGCGGACTGCGCGTCGCCCGTTCGCCGCCGGCTAGTCCGGCGACGGATCGTGACGACCGTTGGTGACGACCCGCGCCTGTTCGTCGGTTTCGAGCTGATCCTGGCGGTCTTCGTGGTATTTCTCGTGACTGACGTGACGCTCGACCACCTTGTTCATCGCCTGCGCGCGGCTGCGCGCCTCCATCCATTCGCCCTTGCGCCTTTCGACGGTGAGCCGCGCCAATTGTATGCGCGTCGTCTGGTGCCGGATGCCTTCCTTCAGCCGCGTCAAAAACGCCTGATAGTCGTTGAGCCGCTGTGCCGCGGCCCCTGCGCTGCCGGCATCATGAAACTGTTGATGATACTGCGCCTGGTAATCCAGCAACTCGCCCAACCGCTCCTCGTGTTCCTTGAGGATGCGCTGCGCGTCGCCGAGCGCGCGCGCGGCGTCGCGTTCGCGTGTCCCGGCAAGGTTTGCCACCGGCTGCAATCGCTTCGATTTCTTTATCATACCGGGCTACATCCACTCGCCGACGCCGGACTACTGCTTGACCAGCTCGGTCGGACCGCGCTGCTCCATCAGCTGCGCCAGTCCGCCGATGCTCTGTTCATAGTCAACCGGTTCGTCCATATCCTGTCGCAGAAAATGCATAAGGCGCGGGTGATGTTCGATGGCCTCGTCGATGCGCGCGTCGCTGCCTTTTGCATAGGCGCCGACGCTGATCAGGTCGCGGTTGCTTTCGTAGCCGGAATAAAGCTGCTTGAAACGCCGCGCGAGCCGTTGATGGTCCGGGCTGGTGACATGCACCATCGACCGGCTGATCGATGCCTCGATATCGATCGCCGGGTAGTGCCCGTTGTCCGCCAGCCGCCGCGACAACACGATATGGCCGTCCAGCACGGCACGCGCGGCATCGGCCACCGGGTCCTGTTGATCGTCGCCTTCGGTCAGCACCGTATAGATACCGGTGATCGAGCCGCCGCGCGTGTTGCCGTTGCCGGCGCGCTCCACCAGCTGCGGCAGCCTGGCAAACGCCGACGGCGGATAGCCCTTGGTCGCGGGCGGCTCGCCGATGGCCAGACCGATCTCGCGTTGCGCCTGGGCGTAACGCGTCAGCGAATCCATCAGCAACAACACATGTTTGCCGCGGTCACGGAAATACTCGGCGATACTCGTCGCCAGCATGCCGCCGTGCAAACGCAGCAATGGCGGATGATCGGCCGGCGTCGCGACCACGATAGAACGCTTCAGACCCTCGGCGCCGAGGCTGTTTTCAATGAATTCCTTGACCTCCCGGCCGCGTTCGCCGATCAGGCCGACGACGATGACATCGGCGTTGGTATAGCGCGTCATCATGCCGAGCAGCACGCTCTTGCCGACGCCGCTGCCGGAGAACAATCCCATGCGCTGGCCGCGGCCGATCGTCAACAACGCGTTGATCGCCCGCACGCCGACATCCAGCGGTTCATCGATACGCCGGCGGGCCAGCGGATTGATCGGCACCCCGTTAATCGGCACCGTATCGGTCAGGCGTAACGGACCCTTGCCGTCCAGCGGATGGCATGCCCCGTCGACGACCCGTCCGAGCAATGCCTCACCGACCAGCGCCTCGTATACGCGGCCGGTGGGAACCACGCGGGCATTGGGCACCAGGCCGCGTATGTCGCCGGTCGGCATCAGAAAGATTTTATCGCTGGCGAAACCGACCACTTCCGCCTCGATCGGCATGCCGTTGTTGCCGATGATCTGGCAACGCCCGCCGACCGGCGCCTGGCACCCGACGGCCTCGAGTGTCAGCCCGACCATACGGGTGAGTTTTCCGGCAACCACCGGTGGCGGTGCGTCTTTCAACAATGCACGACGTTCAGCGAGCGACGTGCCGATACGCGCCAGCCGGTCCGGTTTATTTATCGCCATCGGATTCGCGCTCACCGCCCAGCAGCCGCGCTGCCACGGCGGCGATACGCGCCTCGACGGTAGCGTCTACCGCCGAGATATCGGTGATAACCCGGCAGCCGCCGCGCGTCAACGACGGGTCTTCCTGCCACTGCATCGCGTCACCGGAATCCAGACCCGGTATTGCCTCGCGCGCGAGTGCCAGATCGTCGGGATGCAGCACGATACGCGTCCGTGGCGAGGCCGCCGGCAACGCCGCCAGCGATTCCCGAATAACCGCGACAATCTGTCCCGGTTCCAGCTTGATCTCGCGCCGGATCAGCTGCCGCGCGATCGCCAGCGTCAGCTCAACCAGTTGCACTTCAAGTTGCTCATCGATATTCGCCAGCGGCTGCTGCAGCGCGGCAACGAGCGGCGCCATGGCCTGCGCCGCTTCGCGCAGGCCGGCGTGAAGACCGTCCTTGTGACCGCGTTTCAGCCCTTCCTGATACGCCTGCCTCTCGCGTTCTTCCACCCGGTTCTGCAAAGCCGAACCGCCCAGCAGCGCGGCGCGCGCCGCACCGATCACCACCGGCGTTTCGGAGCGCAGGGAAGATTGCAGCGACTCCGCCGAGATGATCTTAGACATATTCCTCGCCGCCCTTGCCGCCGAGCGATATCTCGCCGGACTCCGCCAGACGCCGTGCCACGGAAATGATTTCCTTCTGGGCGAGCTCGACTTCGCTGACCTTGACCGGGCCTTTCGCCTCGAGATCCTCACGCAGCATCTCGGCAGCGCGTTTCGACATGTTGGCGAATATCTTCTGTTTGATGCCGTCGCTGGTGCCCTTCAGCGCGATGACCAGCGCATCGGTCGATACCTCGCGCATCAATGCCTGGATACCGCGATCGTCGACCTCCATCAGATCCTCGAACACAAACATCAGGTCTTCGAGCTGCGCGCCAAGATCCGGTTCCATTTCCTTGATCTTGGCTATGATCGCTTCCAGACTGGAAACGTCGAGATAATTCAGCACATCGGCCGCTGTCTTGAGGCCGCCGTATGACGATGCCGGCGCGAACTTGTCGGTGGCGAACTGGGTTTCCATGATCCGGTTCAGTTCCTCGATCGCGGCCGGATGCACGGCATCCAGCGTCGCGATGCGCATAATGACCTCGTGACGCGCGTCATCGGGAAAATGCGCCAGCACCCCGGCGGCCTGATCGCTTTCCAGATAGGAAAGCACGATCGCAACAATCTGCCGATGCTCGTTGGCGAGGATGCCGGCAACGGTCCGGGCGTCCAGCCACTTGAGCTGCTCCAGACCCGATACCGTGGAATGACTCAGGATGCGGTCGGTAATCGCCTCCGCCTTCTCTTCGCCCAGCGCCTTGGCGATGACCGATCGCACGTATTCATCGGACTGGTGCCCGATCGATGCCTGCCGCTCGACCGTGTCGACAAAGCTGTTAATGACCGAATCGACCTCTTCCTTCGCGATGTTTCTCAGGCGCGACATGGCCGAACCGAGTTTTTGCACCTCTCGCGGCTCCATGTGCTTCATGATCTCGGCGGCTTCCTGCTCGCCGATGGCCATCAGCAGTATCGCGGCCTTTTGCAGGCCCGGGCTGATATTGTCCTTAACCGGCATCGTTCTCTACCCAGTTTTTGACCACCTGTGCGACGCGCGCCGGTTCCTGCGTCGCCATGGTCTTGGCCGTCGTCAGATTATTCTGCTGGGGCGTCGGCGCCGCGATCGCCACCCGCGGCTCTCCGCCGACCAGCGCCAGCTCGCCCGCTTGCGGTGCTGCACCCTTGAACGCCACGCCTTTGGCGGCGAGTTCGGTCAGTATCGGTTTCAGCACACCGAACATCACCACCAGGATCAGGACACCGGCGAGCCCCACTTTTATCGCTGACGGCACCCACGCCCGCTCAAGCAACGGTATCTCGGGTAACGGTTCAGCGGGCGGCGGGACGGCGAACGACTTGTTGATCACGTTGATCGTATCGCCGCGTGTTTCGCTGAAACCGACCGCCTCCTTGACGAGGTTGGTCATGCGTTCGATTTCTTCCGGTGCGTGCGGCGTGCGGGCGACCTCGCCGTTTTCGTCGACCTTTTGCTGGTCATCGACGACCACTGCGATCGACAGCCGTTGGACCTTGCCGCTCGCCTGACGCGTATGGCTGATGGTCTTGTCGAGTTCGAAATTGCGGGTCGCGCGGCGCGTCGTCGATGGTGGCGTGGTCAGCGACGTACCGGCACCGGCGGGCACGGGGGTTCCCGCTTGCGGCGGCTGGTTCGACAGCGCACCCGGAACGCCACCGACGCCCTGCGCACCGTGGCCGTTCTCCTCGATGACCTGTTCGCTGCGCACCGACGGGGTTTCGGGATTAAACGACTCCTGGGTCTGCTCGGTCACGGTAAAGTCGACATCGGCGACGACCTGTGCCTTGACGCCGCCAATGCCGACGATCGGCGACAGTATCGATTCGATGCGTTTGCTGTAATAGCTTTCCAGACTTCTCTGATAGGTGAACTGGTTGGCCGTGATCCGCACATCATTCGATGTTTCCGACGAATTCAACAGACGGCCGCTCTGATCCACGACGGTGACGCCGCCGGCCTCAAGATTCGGCACACTGGCCGCAACCAGATGCACGATGGCCCCGACCTGGCCGTCATCCAGCTCCCGCCCCGGATAGACATTCACCAGCACCGATGCGCTGGTCTTTTTTGGTTCGCGGACGAATGACGATTGCTTCGGTACGGCGATGTGCACGCGCGCGCCCTGCACATTCGTCATGGCGGAGATGGTGCGCGACAGCTCGCCCTCCAGCGCATGCTGGTAGCGGGCGTTTTCGAGGAACTGACTGGTGCCGAAGCCGCTGTCTTCCTCGAGTATCTCGAAACCGGTACCGGTGCCTTTCGGCAGGCCCATCGCGGCCAGCTTCAACCGCGCGTTGTGCACTTCGCCGGCGGGTACCAGCACGGTGCCACCGTCGCCACCCATCTTGTATTCGACACCGGCCTTCGCCAAACCGTCGGCCACCATGCCGACGTCTTTTTCGGTGAGGTTGCTGTACAGCGTGCGATAGTCCGGCGTCCACGCCCACATCACCGCCGTCACCCCGACGGCGATACTGGCAGCCAGCCCGATGAACAGACCGAGCTGCCGCAGCACCGGCAGTTGATTGAATCCCTGCCCGACCACACCCATTTTTTCTGTGTCTACCAGCGCCATAAACCGGTTAAACCTCCGTCAGCTTCGCAACCGTATACCTGCTCATCGGCACATCCGATCAAACGTCAGATCGGCATGCCCATGACGTCCTGATACGCACCGATTATCCGGTTGCGCACCTGCGTCATCGCCTGAAATGACAGGCTCGCCTTCTGCAACGCCAGCATCACTTCGGTCATGTCGACCTGCGGATCGCCGGCCTCGAACGCCGCGCCCAGCGCGCCGGCCGCCTGTTGCGTTTCATTCACCTTGTCTATAGCGCCCTTCAGCACCGACGAAAAGTCGGTTTGCGAGGCACCGCCCTGCCCCGCGGCAGGCGGTGCCTTTGCCATCGCCTCCATCGCGCGCATCTGGCCAAGCAATTGATTGATGTTGGCGTCGTTGATTTCCATAACTGTTCTTTCCTGTGTTCGCGAATGAATCGTAGCGCGCGGGGTTTGCCGATCAGGCAAACTCGCGTCCGTAACGTTTGGGCACCGTTACGCCGGAGTCGCGCATGCGCGACAGCTTGTAGCGCAGCGTCCGCGGGCTGATGCCGAGCTTTCGGGCCGCCACCTGCCGGTTGCCGTTAACCGCGCGCAATGCTTCGAGAATCAGGCGCTGTTCGTGGGTTTTCAGATCCTCGTCCAGCTTGTCGGCCAGCGTAACCTCAACCAGCGATTCCACCTGCGGCATGGTTGTCGCCCGTGCCGTGCTTTCAAAATGCAAGTTCTGCGCCTCAATCGACTGGCCGTTACGGACAATCAACGCGCGCTGCATGACATTGTCCAGTTCACGCACGTTGCCGGGCCACGGGTGCCCAAGCAGTGCCGCTTTCGCCAAGCCGGATAACACCGGGACCGGCTGACCAGCATGGCGGCAGACCTTTTCTATAGACCGCTCCGCGAGCGCGATGATGTCTCCCGGACGGTCCCGCAACGGCGGCATATGCAGTGGAAACACGCTCAGGCGATAAAATAAATCCTCGCGGAAACGCCCGGCGGCGACCTCGCCTTTGAGGTTGCGGTTTGATGTCGCCAGCACGCGCACGTCAAGCGCAATCATTTTACGGCTGCCCAGACGCTCGACCTCGCGCTCCTGTAGCACGCGCAGCAACTTCGCCTGCAACCCCAGACTCATTTCGGATATCTCGTCGAGCAGCAGCGTGCCACCCTGTGCCTGTTCGAACTTGCCGGGGCACGCTGCATAGGCACCGGTGAACGCGCCTTTATCGTACCCGAACAGCGTTGCCTCCAGCATGTTGTCGGGAATCGCCGCGCAATTGATCGCAATAAAACCGCCTTCGCTGCGCGTCGACTGCCGGTGAATGTAACGTGCCAACACCTCCTTGCCTGCACCACTTTCGCCGGTGATCAGCACCGTGGCCTCGCTGGTCGCCACCCGGCCTGCCAGTGCAAACAACTCGACACTGACCGGGTCACGGGCAATCGCCGTGCCGTCATCGCCGTCGTCGTGGATCGCAAACCGCTCGACCATATTGACCAGCACCTCGGCCTCGAACGGCTTGACAAGATAATCGGCGGCGCCATCGTGCATCGCCTCTACCGCCTTCTGGATGGTGCCGTGCGCCGTCATCAGCAGAACCGGCAGATCCGGATACTGCGCCTTGATCTTCTTCAGCAGCGCATGGCCATCCATCGGCTGCATCTGGACATCACTTACCACGACACCGATTTCGCGGCGGCGTTTCGCGAGCATATCGAGCGCGGCGATCCCGTCGGCAGCGGCTGCAACCTGATAACCGGCCAGCTCGAGGGTGTCACACAAGGCCTCGCGCAGCGCGCGATCGTCTTCCACTACCAAAGCGGTGCATTGGCTCATACCACCTTCCTCTCTGCGTAAGATAATTCCAGTAGTTGCGCTTCCCCATCGGCGTGCGCATCGACGAACGGCACCCGGATGGTAAATGTCGCCCCGCCACCGTTCGCCGGTGTCATCCATACCGCACCGTTGTGCATGTGCGCCACCGCCTCTACGACCGCCAGTCCCAACCCGGTTCCCTGCGATCGGGTGGTAAAAAACGGTTCAAAGATTCTGTCGCGCACCTCGGCCGCGATACCCGGACCATTATCGGTAACAGAAATATCGATGACCGGCTGACCGCTCTTGTCGGTGTTGCGCACCGCAATTACCTGGATGCTGACGTTGCCGTCAGCCGCCTGTAGCGCGTTGATAACCAGGTTCTGCAACGCGCCCATCAGCGCGTTGCGGTTGCCGGTCAGCACCGCACCCCGCGTTTCGTCCACGGCGGTGAAACGGCGGACACCGTCGCGCAAATAGGTATCCAGGTTTTGTTGCAGGTCGCCCAGCAGTCCGTCGATGGCAATGACGTCGGTACCGGCACCGCCACCGCGCGCAAACAGCAACATGTCGTTGACCATGTGTTCAAGCTGGCGCAAACCGGCCAGCAGCCTTTCGGACAGGCGCTTACGCCGGTCCCCATCGAGTTTCTCGCTGCCCGTTTGCGCGGCATACAGCAATGCCGATGCCAGCGGAGTGCGTATCTGGTGAGCCAGCGATGCGGCCATTTCGCCCATCGCCGACAAACGCTGGTGACGTCCGAGCTTCTCCTGCAACGAGCAGGTTTCGGTGATGTCGTTCAGCAGAACGATCTGACCGGGTTCGCTACCGAGCGGGTTGGTCGAAATGCTCGTGACACGGCCATCTTTCAAAAGGACTTCATTGAAATCACCAAGTCGCGAGGAGAATGCGCGGTTGATGACTTCCAGCCAAAAAAGGCCGAGTAACGGTTCGCCAAGCAAACGGCGCGCGGCGCTGTTGGCGTCGCGCACGACGCCGCGACCGTCAAGCACGACGACACCGGCCGGTAACGCATCGAGCAGACGTTCGAGGCGATTGGCAATACGCTCCTTCTCGGAGAGCTGCTGGATACGCTGGTCCTGCGCGTGCGCCAGCTCGGCGGTCAGCTGCCGGACCTGCTCTTCAAGCGCGTGATAGGAGGCGGCCAACTGCTCCGAGACCTGATTAAAGGTCCGGAACGCGTTTTCCAGTTCCCGCTTGTTGGCTACTGCCGTCTGACTCATGCGGATCCCTGCTCCACTGTGTAGTACATTGACTGCACAGTGACCGAGCAAGAAGCATGCCGCGAAATCTAATTACAGAGAAACAGACAGTTACAAAGGCTGACTGACAGGGTCGTCAAGATTACGGCGTATCGTCGAGGCGGTGCAGGCCGTATTTCCGCAGTTTTTCAACGAGCGTGGTACGGCGCAGTTTCAACCGGTTCGCCGCGTGCGCGACGATTCCGCCTGCATCATCCAGCGCCTGCTGAATCAGGCTGCTCTCAAGTTCGCTGAGGTGCCTCTTGAGGTCGATGCCGTCGCGCGGCAGACGCGTCGCGGCGGACACATCGTAGTCCGGGATCGCGGTCGGCTCCTGGATGGCCTTCGGTGGCAGTTCGCCGAGATTCGCCCGGAATTTTTCCGGCAGATCATGCACATCGACGACGCTGAAGGGATACATGATGATCAGGCGCTCGACCAGGTTCGCGAGTTCGCGCACGTTACCCGGCCAGTGGTATTCGCACAGCGCGACGGTGGTCGCCTGCGTCAGACGCACCGAACTACGTTTCTCGTGTTCGAGGCGCTTGATCAGTTCGTTCACCAGCAGTGGAATGTCCTCGACGCGATCACGCAACGGCGGCATCTCGATCGGAAACACGTTCAACCGATAATAAAGGTCCTCGCGGAATTCGCCGTCCTCGATCGCTTTTTCAAGGTTTCGGTGTGTGGCGGCGATAATCCGCACGTCCGTCGTAATGGTCTTGTTGCTGCCGACGCGCTCGAAGGTCCGCTCCTGCAGCACGCGCAGCAGTTTGACCTGCATGTGCATGGTCATATCGCCGATCTCGTCCAGAAACAGCGTGCCACCCTCCGCCATTTCGAAACGCCCGCGCCGCGTGCTCAGCGCGCCGGTAAACGCGCCCTTCTCGTGACCGAACAGTTCACTTTCCAGCAGATCCGCCGGGATCGCACCGCAGTTGATCGGCACAAACGGCTTGTTGCGCCGCGATGAATAGTAATGCAGGTTGCGCGCCACGACTTCCTTGCCGGTACCCGATTCGCCGAGTATCAGGACATTCGCGTCGGACTTGGCCACCTGCTCGATCTGCGCACGGACGTCGCGAATCTTGCGGCTGTTACCGACAAGGCTGCGGAACAGTTCCGCCGACCGGTTGCCGCGGGAGCGCCGCTGGCCGTCATGGAAAATCTCGATCTGCTGCATCAGATCGTTCATCGCGCGGTACTTGGTCGGGAATTTCAGGCTGTGGAAGATCAATTGGACGATTTCCGGCGCCGGCTCGTCGGCGTCCGGCGAGCACAGTAGTATCACCGGCACGTTCGCGTGCTTTGCGCGCAGTGCCGTGAGCGTTGTCCGCAGTGCTTCGTCCGAGCCGCAGTTGCCTACGAAAGCCGCCAGCAAGGCGTCCGTCGCGGCGATCTTGTCCTGCCAGGTGTCGACGTCGGCCACTTCGATGGCCGCATCGTCGATAAAGTCCATAATATTTTTCAGGTGCTGACGCCGAGACAGGTCATTATCGATCAGTACTACGGTTGTCGACTCCGCCATGCGAGCTACCTCCCGTTCCCGTTTTCTGAGCAGTTGCCGCGCCGCGTCATTGTAGGGTGCAGTTCTTTCGGGCCCGGGC
This sequence comes from Gammaproteobacteria bacterium, assembly GCA_006218035.1. Classification (GTDB taxonomy): domain Bacteria; phylum Pseudomonadota; class Gammaproteobacteria; order VBWC01; family VBWC01; genus VBWC01. The sequence goes on along the minus strand of VBWC01000003.1, from coordinate 145,227 downwards.
CGGCCCCTTCTATTTATGAAGACTCCGGGCAATCAACCCCTGGAAGCGCCCGTTGGGACAGAGTAAACCACTGCCCCCTATAAATGTCAAAATTTCGTCATCTTGCCCATGGCTCCCGGGTCATTAAATCGGGATTTCAGAAACTTAGTTAGGAATCGTGTTGCATTACTCCAGTATGCTCATCCGCTGTCGAGGTTTCGCCACGCCGGCTCGCAATGATCCGGCGGTGATGACGAAAGATGAATTTCTCCAGCGCGTCCTGCAGCGGGACGCTCAGCTCTGGAAAGATCGCACGTGTGCGGTAGCCGCCCTCCGGCGTTACATCCACGGCTTCGATGAAGCCTGGCAAGGTCACTGGCCGCGGATATTTCGGGCTCAGGTATAACGCCAGTTCAACATAGCTGCCCAGCTGCGGCGCATCGTCACTGCCCCATTCCAGTCCGTCCGCACTCAGGCTTACAAGCACACGGGGCGGGATCAGGGAATTCTGCGCGAGCAGGTAGCCGACCAGATCGATCAGCAGATTCAGCTTGAATTCCAGCCGGGCGATGTTCTCGTGCTCCGGATCGGCATCCGCGACCGGCTCCGGCCCCTGTTCCTCTATCGACAGAATCAGCCGCAGCACCTGCAGGCTGTGGTGACCGATGTGAGCCGCGGCAGCATCGCCGGTAACGGTATCGAGTTGCCGCCACGAGAATGGTATCGAGTCGGTATAGACCAGACCGCTGCCCAACCTGTCGTTATGTGGTTCCGTCATACCCGTGCACAATAATCCATGCGCTCGACAGCTAGCAAGCGGGAGTTGAACCGTAAGCCGATTGGACATATCGGCGCCACATCCGCCGATAGAGCCCCTCCATCGCCCTGGCCAATCCCTGCGGATCGCACAACGGTGACTCGCGCACGCGTTGCCGCTGCGTCAGGCGCAACGCGTGACGCCGACCGGGATCCGCTGCCAACGCCACGGCGATCTCGATATAGCATTCGAGGTCTTGGGCAATCCAGTCCTGTGCGCCGATTGCCGCCAGCAGGCTGGCACCATGCCGTTCGATGAACCGCTCGCCAATCAGCGTCACCACGGGCACACCCATCCACAAGGCATCCGCCGTAGTAACGCCGCCGTGCCGCGGGAACGGATCGAGCGCGATATCGATCGCGTGATAACTGGCCAGATATTCGCCGGGCAGCGACAGCGGCTGGAACTCGAGCCGCGTCGCGTCAATACCATGTTGCCGGAACATACCGATCAGCTCGGCATTGATGTCCGCATCGGCGTACTGGCGCGCTTTCAGCACCAACCGCGAACCAGGTACGCGATCGAGAATCCCGCTCCACGCAGCGACCACCTCCGGCGTGATCTTGCTGCGGTCATTGAAACATCCGAATGTAATGTGATCGTGTTGCGATATCTGCACCTCCGGCGCATCGACCGGCGGCTGGTAACTCACCCAGCAGCGCGGCAACCGCAGGATCTGCTCAACCGCCAGTTCGCAGGTATCCGCCGGATGTATCACGTCGTCGCTGATCCAGTAATCGATTTCTTCCAGACCGGTGGTCGCACAGTAGCCGAGATAGGTCGCCTGCACCGGTGCCGGCTTGAAGGCAAACATCGTCAACCGATTGCCGGCGGTATGCCCGGCCAGATCGACAAGGATATCGATCCGGTCATCGACGATCTGTCGGGCCAGCTGCGTGTCGCTCATCCCGGCGGTATCGCGCCAGGCGTCCGCGCTCTGACGGAAGCGCGTGGTCACCTGATCGGTACGGACAAGTTCGGCGTAACAATAAATCTCGACGACCCGCCGGTCGTGAGCCGCGAGCAACGGCTCCAGAAAGATGGCGGCGGCATGCCGGCGGAAATCCGGTGACACGTAACCGATACGCAAGCGTCGCCCGTCATGGGCCGTCGCGGGAGAGTGCGTATACCGATGCACCCGTCCTTCATGGCAATGGCTAGCCGCCCAGTCCCGATGCGCCTCCAGTAACGCCTCCGGAGTGGTCATCACGTGATGGCTCATGGTAAACAGCAGATTGTTATGTACTTCATGGTTCGTTGGATCAGCGCTCAACGCTTCACGATAGAACGTTCCGGCCAGCTCGAATTGCCCCTGGTCGCGGCAGACGTTGGCGATGCCGTTGTAGGCGCCAGCGTAGTTCGGCCGCAGTCTGACGGCGGTTTCGAAGTATTTCAGCGCCTTCAGCGGCAAACCGAGATCCTTGAACGCAATGCCCAGGTTGAAATAGGCCTCGGGAAACTCCGGCGCAATCGCCAGTGCCTGGCGGCAAGACTCGATCGCGTTGTAAAACTCCTCCTGCGCATTCTGCGCGGACGCCAGATTCGCGTGCGCGGCGGCGAATCCCGGACTGATCCGGAGCGCGCGCTCGAAGCACTGCCGCGCGGCTGAAATGTCTCCCCGCTTCTGATAAACCACGCCAAGATTATTCAGCGCGTCCGGGTATTCCGGCCGCAGTTGCAGTGCTCTTTCGAATGCGTCATGCGCCTCGTCGAGTGACCCCTGCATCGTGTAGACCGTACCGAGATTGTTGATCGCCTCGACGAAATCCGGCTGCAGCGTCAAGGCATGGCGATAATGGTCTAACGCTGCGTCGAGCGCCCCTTTGCTCTTGAGAGCGTTGCCAAGATTGTTATGCGCCATAACGAGGTCCGGACGACATTCAATCGCCTGCCGGTAATACTCGATCGCCTCATCGACCCGACCCTGCTTGCGCAGCGTCACACCGATGCTGTTGTACGCCTCGGCGAAGTCCGGCTCAAGCCTGATGGCATGCTGAAAGTCCTCGAGCGCCATCTCAATCCGGCCGATTGCCGCATACACCAGACCGCGCATGTTGAGCCAGGCCGGTTCATCGGGACGATGGCGTAGCGCCGCATCGAGCAATTCGATCGCCGTATCGTTGTGGCCCAGCTGATGAGCGACCACACCGGCACCGTAAAGTGCGCCGGGGAGTTGCCGATCAATCGCCAGCGCCTCGCGATACAGGGTATCTGCCGCGGCGAGATTCCCGGCCTGATGCAGCGCCACCGCGTCGGCCAGCAGTTTGTCGAGCCGCGATCCCGCGATATGTTGGTTGACGCTCATGAAGTCAGGGGTGTGTTGCGCACGTATGCGCGCCACATGTCCCGGTAGATTTGTTCCATGGCGCGCGCATGGGCCAATGCGTCACACAATGGCGACGCCGCCATACGGTCACGCTGGGCCAGCCGCATAGTACGCCGGTGCACGTGGTCACGCGCGAGCGCCAGCGCCTTGTCAACGTAATCCCGCGGCGTCACGGCGATCCACTCGTCCATGCCGGCGGCACGTAACAGGCTCGCGCCGTGGCGCTCGATGAAACGCTGCCCGCACAAGGTGATCACCGGCACGCCCATCCACAACGCGTCCGCTGTGGTCACGCCGCCCGCGCGAGGTACCGGATCCAGCGCGATATCGACGTCTTGATAGGCGGCGAGGTAATCGAGGTAACCGGTAGCTGGCAGAAACACCAACCGGTTTGCGGCCACCCCGTGCTGCGTAAAGGTATCGATGATCGCCTGCCGGACACTGTCATCGGCGTACTGGCGCGCCTTGAGCACCAGGCGGGCATCAGGCAGTTCGAGCAGGATACTGCTCCACAGCGCGATCGTGGCTGGCGTGATCTTGGAACGTTCGTTAAAACAGCCGAACGTAATACCACTGCGTGCCGGTAAACGAACCGGCGGCGCGTCCACAGGCGGCCGGTAGGTCACCCAGCAGCGCGGCAACCGGATGATCGCTTCGACTGTCCTTTCGATCGTATCGGGCGGGTGAATCACCCCGTCGGTAATCCAGTAGTCCATCGCGGTCAGGCCGGTCGTCGCGCAGTAGCCGAGATAAGATACTTGTATCGGCGCCGGTTTCCCGGTAAACACGCGCAACCGGTTGCCGGTCGTATGCCCGGCCAGATCGACCAGAATATCGATACCGTCGTCGCGAATCTGCCGCCCGAGCGCGTCATCCGACAGCCCCACGGTACTCCGCCAAACATCGGCGTTCACGCGGATGCGCTCTGTCACCGCATCCGGCCGGGATACTTCGGCGTAACAGAAGATCTCTACCGCGTCGCGGGTGTGCGCGGCGATCAGCGACTCAAAGAAACTGTTCGCGGCGTGCAAACGAAAATCCGGCGATACATAGCCGATACGCAGGCGTTTTTCCGGATCCCCGCGACGCGGATGCGCGTGGGCGTGTGCGCGCCCGGCAACGCCATGCACGCGGTCCCAGCCCTGATGTTCCTGCAGCAGCTGATCCGGATCAGCCAGCAAGTAGTGGCTCAATGTAAACAAGATATTGCTGTGCGCCTCGGCGAAATCGGGCCGTTGCCGCAGCGCTTCGCGATACGCCGCCAGGGCCGCATCGAATTCACCGCGTTCACGACACACGTTGCCGAGGTTATTCCACGCATCCGAAAACACTGGCCGGGCCGCCACCGCGGCGCGGTAGTGCGCTTCCGCCTCCGTCAGGCGACCGTCTTCGCGCAACCGGATGCCGAGGTTGTTATGCGCTTCCGGAAATTCCGGCGCGAGTCGCAGGGCGTTGCCATAGCTCGCTATCGCGTCTGCCGGTCTGCCCAGCGCCGCCAGGACCAGACCGAGATGGTTGTGAAAATCGGGCGCATCCGGGGAGCGGCGTAAGGCGGTCGAAATCAGTTCAAGCGCCTGCTGGTGCCGGCCGCACTGATACGCCACGAACCCGAGCAGATGCAGTGCATCCGGATGATCGGGTTGCTCCACAAGTGCCTGGCGATACAGCGCCTCGGCATCGGGCAAACGGCCGGCCTGGTGGTGTTGCAAGGCCGCGTCGATCCATCGATCAATCGTTGCCGCCTGAGTGTTGTCTGGGACTGTCGTCACCGAACTATCATGCCTTTGTGTATGTGCCATGCCTTCGACAGCCCGCCTCTTCCGGTCAATTATTTGTCGTCATTGCCTGTCGGGTATCGCGGAACTTGCTGCGTGATCGGCCAGCATATCGTTTGATACGGCAAGAATCGACCGCTTTGCGGGTATCGCAGCGGCATGCCGGGTCCACTCGTTAACATGATGGCTCTGGTACAAATTATGCATTTTTAGGGCCAGCATCGTTACACCGATACGCGATCGACAGTTAATGAAGAGAGATTGCCCTGCGAATGAGCATTAACACCAGCGAGAAAATCGCCGACGTCGGAACCCGATCCGCAGCATTACTCGATAATGCCGTGCGCGCGCATGAGTCCGGCGACATAGCGCGTGCGGCGCGGTTGTATCGCAAGATTCTCGCCACCAGTCCCGGTCATGCGGACGCCTTGAATCTGCTGGGTGTGACCGAGCTGCAACAGGGCAATCCGGCGGCGGCGACGAGCCTGATCGAACAGGCAATCAGCCACAATCCCCGCGCCCCGTCCTACTATCAGAACCTGGCCTCGGCCTGCGCCGCCGCGGGCGATACCGCCAAGGCCATTACCTGTCACCGCAGTGCGCTATCGATAGACCCGTTGTATCTGGCGGCGCATATTGCGCTTGCCGGGCTATTGCAGAACCAGGGGCAGCGTGATGAGGCGGTGCGTCACTGTGAGCAGGCATTGTCAATCGACCCCGCACAACCGGGCATCCTGAATGATCTTGGCAGTATCTACCTTGAACTGGAACGCATCGACGATGCCGAGCAATGTTATATCCGCGCAGCGCATCTGCGACCGGCGTTTCCCGAGGCGATCAACAACCTCGGGCACGTAGCGCTCAAGCGGAACAATCCGGAGCTGGCGATCGAGCATTTTACGAAAGCGACGGAGCTCGCTCCGGCATTCTCTCTCGCCCATTTCAACCTCGGCGTCGCGCTGTTGAAACTGAACCGCGCCGACGACGCAGTCCACGCGTTCAGGCGGACGCTGGAGTGCGACGGAAACAACGCCAACGCGCTGCGTATACTCGCGGAACTTCAGCATGGCAAGGGCGAGCCGGCAGCCGCGGCGGCCTGTTATCGGCGGCTGCTGACGATAGAGCCCGACAACGTCGACACCCTGAACAGCCTGGGGCTCGCGGAGCTGCAACAAAATCGCATCGATGACGCATTACCGCTATTTGAAAAAGCACTGGCGATCAATCCCGCACATGCGCATACGCTAAACAGCTATGGCAATGCGCTCTGCCAACAAGGCAAGACCGCTGACGCCATCGCCTACTTTGAAAGCGCCCTGAAGCTACAGCCCGGCATGGCCGAAGCGCATTGCAACCTCGGTAACGCGCTCAAATCGAACGGTGATTTTGCCGGCGCCATACAGCATTACCGCTCAGCGTTGTCGCTCAAGCGCGATTACGCGGCTGCCCATATGAACATGGGAACAGCGTTTAAGGACATGGGTGACTATAGCGCGGCCTACGGCCGGTTCGATGAGGCAATAATGATCCAGCCCGACCTTGCGGACGCCCATCTGAACAAGGGTATCGTGATGTTGACGCTCGGCCGCTTTGCCGACGCATGGAAGGCATACGAATCGCGTATCCAGATACTGGAGCGACGGCCCGACCATCGGACCATGAAAAAGCCGCGCTGGAAAGGCGAGCCGCTGGCCGGAAAGCGGATTCTGGTGCACGCGGAACAAGGGATCGGCGACTCAATGCATTTCGTCCGGTATCTGCCGATGCTCAAGGCAATGGGTGCCGATGTGATATTCGAGTGCCCGCCGGGATTGATCGATCTCTTCACCGGTTTGCAGGGCGTCGACCAGCTCATTGTGCAGGACACGCGTTCCGCACCCGATGTCGATTTCGACTATCACACCTATCTGCTGAGCCTGCCGGCGCTGTTCGGTACGACGTTTAGAACCATCCCGAATGATGTTCCCTATCTGCACGCCGACCCGGCACGTATCGGCTTGTGGAAGGAAAAAATGGTTCCGGGACACCTCAATGTTGGACTCGCGTGGGCGGGAAACCCCCGTCACGCCAATAACAAGAACCGCTCGTGCTCGCTCGCAGATTTCGCACGCCTCTGCGATATACCTGGCGTCACTTTCCACAGCCTGCAAAAAGGGACGGGGGCGGAGCAGACAGCCAACCCGCCAGCGGGGATGCATCTGATCGACGCGGCCAACGAACAACTAACGTTTGCTGACAGTGCCGCGCTGGTTGAAAACCTGGACCTGGTCATATCCGTCGATACATCCGTCGCTCATCTTGGCGGAGCGATGGGAAAACCAGTATGGGTGCTGTTGTCCTATGTGGCGGACTGGCGCTGGTTGCTCGATCGTAGCGACAGCCCGTGGTATCCGAGTATGCGTCTGTTTCGCCAGCCCGAGCCGCAGGACTGGCCCGGCACCTTCGCCGCGCTGGCCACGGAACTTCGTGCCGTCGCCGCCACCCGCCAGGTGCCTGCGCGCTACTATGACCGATCGCACGACGTACCGAATTTGATGATAGGACGGCGTTTCAATCGTTCCCGGCCGACGGTTCGGCCGAATATCCTGATCTCAACCAACACGGACGGGGAGTTCGCGCGGTATGGCATCCAGAATCTTCTCACGGAACTGATCGGGGACTTCAACCCGATTGTTCACCGACGACACCCCGACATAGCGCAGTTAGCGTCTGACGCGCCGGATAGATCGTATGGCCGTGACTCTGCCGACTATCGCGACCCGTCAGCGACGCGCGACAACTCATGGCATCCAGGCATCAATCTGGAAACGGCTGATCTGGCAATTTTCACCGGCATCACGGCATGGCGAGGCGATATGGCCGGCCCGTTGGTCGATAGACTTATCAAAACGACCATACCGACCATGTATCTGGGCCTGGGCTCAGCGTCGGACACGGAAGATTTCCAATTCGAGCAAGTCGCGGTCCTGGATCAACTGTTACTTATCCGCTCGCTGCTGGTCACGGTTCGCGACACAGCGTGTGGGAATACGCTTCGCCCGCTGAATCCCCATCAGTTGCCTTGCCCAACGTTGCTGTGCGCGAAGACCGCAACATGGCGCACGCAAACAAAACGCATCGCGTTATCGACGCCCGGGATATCACGCAGAACCAGCGAATGCCTGGACCCGTCGATCTTTCACTACACCGTGAATCTATACCGGGAACTCGCCCGGCACTACGAGTGTGCGCTGGTCTGCCACCATATCAGTGAGCTCGCCGAGCTGACGCCGCTGCTCGGGGATATCATGGACTTTCACTACTCAAGCGACGCCATTGACTATCTGCGCATCTACGATGCGTTCGATATGACGATTACAACGCGCGCGCAGGACGCCGGCCTGTGCGCCTCGCTGGGCATCCCCGCATTTGTAATATCGGCGCCGCAATACTTCACGAGCGCCAATGGTTTTCTATCGAAAACCATCGATCCGTCGGTTGAGTCCGCTGTTGACGTTGTGGAACGGCTGCGAACAATGGACATCGCTGCCGAATCCGCAAGATTGATCGCCCACAAGACATCGGTACGGAATCAATACATCGAGCTGTTGCGGTCTGCTCTTGACAGCGTCGGGCTGAGTGCCAAAACCGGCAAATCGTGACAAGCGAGGTGTGTCGGAGCGGTAGGTGGTGCGGTCGCATCGGCCCGGGATCGCCCGATTAACTGGCGGTAGCGGGTAATGTATAGGCCTTTACGGCCTTTTTGCTGGTCCTGAGTACGCTCAATTGATCTGCAAACCCCGTTCTGGCGCCCTCGGCAAGTGCGATAAGCTCGCGATCGAGACCTAATATCTCCTCGATACAACTGGCCAGATTGCTTAGCTCCGACAATGCAGGAACGTTCGTAAACGTCTGTTGCATGATCAGCCGGCGCCGATTTTCATAACTCAATACCGTGTCCCAGTCGCTCTGACGGGCGGCGGCAAGCATTTTTCGGGTAAGCTCGATGATCAACGTTAATGGCGCACGCTGCGCGGATGTATCCGTTTCCGACTGCATCGAACTCACGGCATTATGACCAGATCAACCCTTGGCCGATGCGACCGTGGACGGGGGTTCCGGTGAGTTGTTAGCGTGCGCATTTTTGATTTCGGCGGGTATGGAGTCCCACGCCGATTTGATTTCCTTTAACAGATTCGCCACCTCATCGAGGTAAGCGCCTTCGTTCTTGAGATTCGCTTCCAGCAGACGCCGGGTCATGTAGTCATATAAACGGTTGAGGTTGTCGGCGATTTCTCCGCCCGCTTCCATGTCGAGGCTCATACGTAAACCGTCGATGATCGATATCGCCCAGCTGATCTGGGCACCCTTTGCAGGCACATCGCCCCGGCCCATCGCGCCCTTCGCGCCGGCGATTTTGCCCAAGGCACCCTCCATCAGCATCTGGATCAGACGATGGGGCGTCGCCGCGGCAACCCCGCTATGGACGCCGACCTGGCTATACTCTTTCAACGCGCCCGTGGTCTTCACATAATTCATAGTCTTGCCTTTTACTCTTTTATTTTATATTCAACAGGTCTGCCAACTAAATGCGAGCGCCGTAGTACACGATTTATCGGCCTAAGTGCCATATGCTTTAGGTGGCCCATGCCGTTACGTCGATATCTGATTCAGTTTCACACCGAAAACCGGCAGACGGGCCGCTCCCATCACATCATTACCCGCTGCGCCGCGAGGCCCCTGGCAGACCCGCCAGCTGCTGCGTCAGAAAATTGCTGGTAGCACTTAATTGAGCAACCAATGTATCCATTGCATTGAACTGGGCGAATAATCTGGCCTCGAGCGTCTCGAGGCGGCGGTTCAGAGCCACGCGGTCCTCCTCGATATTATCGATTGTCCCCTGAATCCCGACGACCCGCGTATCGAGAAGACCGTTGCCTTTGAGAAACTCATCAATCAAGGTATTCAGCCGATCGGCGTATCCACGGGTGAAAGTGACGTTACCACGCGTTCCGGTATCCCCGCCTATCACCTCGAGCTTCAAACCGGTCGCGTCGCCTGTGCCGGTCAGGAAACGCCCGGACCCGGATGCTCCCAGCGTGCCGATAGAGCCGGCAGTATCGACGCCGTCCGTCGCGACCAGCGCAGTGGTAAAACCGAGCTCCGCGCCAGTATTGATATCCACCTCGGTAAATTCAAGCTTGGATGCCGAACCAAAGCGATCAGAGGTAAACACAAGCCGGTTATTGATCGCATCAAACGATACTGCCACGGTGATTCCGACATTTTCAAGATTCGTATCGCCGTTGATCCTGGCCTGAATTTCCGCAGCCAGTGACGCGGTCGTTGTGTAATTTCCGGCAGTGAGCGTAATCGTATCTGACTCGATTCCATCAACCTTGATCTTGAAGGCATCGTTGTCAACATCCACATTGAACGGCGTCGAGAAGTTTCCGGCGCCATTGTCAGCCAACGCGCCCGTACCGTTCCCGTTGATGACACCTCGAGTCGCAAGCTGCGTCACGCCAACGCTATAAGAGCCTATCTTTGTGCTCGCGGTCGACCCCGTAAACTTGACCAACGCGTCCGTCGGTTTACCCTGCGCAACGAATAACCCTGCAACCGCATCAAAATTAGTGTCAAGCGCCGTTTGCAGCTTGCTGCTGTCAAGCTTCAGGGTGCCGTCCGTGTTCCGGGTGACGCCGATATCCGCCAGGATCGAATAGGGACCGGTGAGCTGATCCACGCCAGCGCCTAAAATGGCGTTGATTTGCGATTCGATGGCCCGTGTCGTCGTATCGCCCAGCAATACGCCAGAGCTTTTTCCGGTCGGATCGAACTTGGTCAGTTGTTTTACGCTGCCGATAAGGGTGTTATAACCGTTAACGAACGCCTCAATATTCTTTGTAACGAGGTTCACATCGGTCGCGACACTCACGGTTGCTGAGGAAGCATCCTTGAGCAACGTCAACGTCACGCCTTCGATGGCTTCCGTCAGCGTGTTCTTGTCGCTCGTCACGGCGATATTGTTGATCGACAGCGCAGCATCCTGCGCTGCCTGGGTTTGTATCATGTTCGTGGCCGATGCGTTAAATGCCAAAATCGACAGGCCACTACCATTGGTGTCGTTCAGATCGTCATCGTCGGCCGTAATCTGCATGCTGTGGTTGGCGCCGGTGTCACCGGACGTCATCACCAGCCGATAGCCGGATCCATTGTTGATAATCGTCGCGGTAACGCCAATATTTGCCGCGTTAATCGCGTCTCGAACACCTTGCAGGCTGTCGTTGGTGGAATCAATCGTGACCGTCTGTATTGCCTCCGACGCATTCTGGGTAAACGATGTATAGGTATCGGGCTCGGTATGGACAGTAGCACCGAACTTGAACGTCAGGATGCCGGTGCCGACCGGATCGGTTATCGACGTGAATGCTCCCACCGGCGTCGCCAGCGAATGCGCCCTGGCGAGCTGAGTGACGGAGATATTGTAGGTTCCGGTAACTGCGGTCGAGGTCGCGGTCGCCCTTACCGCCTTGTCATCCGTGGAGCCAGCCGATCTGGCCTGAAAACTCGTCAGGCTGCTGATCTTTGTCAGCGTTGCCGAGAATGACGAGAGAGCGCCGCGAAGCGTGCCGTAGGCCGATAAATCCGCCTGCAGCGCCGCTTCACGACGGTCCAGCCTGAGGGTCGTCGGTTTCGCCTCTGCGGCAACCAGATCCCCGACCAGGCGGGCTATGTCCAGGCCCGAACCCAGGCCGGGGGAGGAAATCGTCGCCATATCTGACCTCGTCAGCTAACTATCGCACCTGCATCCGTAAACGATGCAAAACGAGGGCCAGGATCAGGCTTCCGTCTTGATCAAGCTCCCCATATCGCCTTGGAGCATCCGTGCCAGCGCCTGAACTTCTTCCGCGGGTATTTGACGAATCACTTCCTTCGTTTTGGAATCCAGGACCGTAATTACCTGATGCCCGCTATTCCTGTCGACACTGAACTTAAGATCGCGCTGCAGATTCTGAAAGTGCAAGTTGATCTCTGCCACCGCCCGGGCCACATCCTCGACACTGACCGACTCATGGTCCGATGCCTTGCTCTTGGGCCCTTGCGAGGAATCCGTCTCCGCCGGTGGATATACTGGCCTGTCCGCGGCGATTTCCTGCCGCGCTTCGACAACCACCGGTAGATCCACTTTGACCGGCGGCTTCGCCTTCTCCGGCCCGGAGCTGGCGGTCAGCGTCGTTAACTGATTTGAAATCACGTTAACCATGTTTCTCACCTATTACCAGTTTCGTTTCTCGTTCCGGGTTCACCCGGAGCCATAAGGCTCCGGGCTACTGCCGACTAATCCCTTGAACCGCTACTGCAACAAGGCCAGAGCATTCTGCGGAGCCGCGTTCGCCTGGGCCAGAATCGCAATACCTGCCTGCTGCAAAATCTGGGAGCGGGTTAACGACGCCGTTTCGGCGGCGAAATCCGCATCCAGGATTCGGCTGCGTGAAGAAGCGAGGTTTTCCGAGATCGCTTCCAGGTTCGAGATCGTGGACGACATACGACTCTGGATAGCACCGAAGGTACTACGCAGATTACTGACCGATGTCAGCGCCGAATCCACACGTTGTATCGCCGTGTTGGAGTTGGTAATCGTGGTCACGCCTATTCCGGAAAGAGAGGTATTGGTATCCAGCGCAATGCTGCCCACGCTGTGGCCAATACGCGCCACGGTACCGGTTACCGATATAGCGGCTGACGATTGCAATTTGACCGTACCGCGTGTCGTCGTCGTGCCGGCGGAGAACGCAACTTTCGTGGTGTCGGCCGTACCGCCGCCCGCTTCCGTTTGCGCAGCGACCACTACGATATTCCGCCCATCGGTCGTGGTCAGATTAAGCGCTGTACCGCTGACAGCGGCAGACACACCGGTCTGCGTCGAAAACGAGTTAATCGTTGAGACCAAAGAGGCCTGGGTGACTGTCGTTGCACCTGTCGTGCTGTAAACCGCCACACCGTTGATGGTCAGCGAATACGAGTCGCCAGCGTCAGTCAATGTAACACCCTGGCTCGCATTGTCCGAGCCCTTGGTGCCCGTGATGGCGGTTGCTGTCAAATCCGCGATACCGGAATTATTGATCGCGTTGGTCTTCGCATAAGCACTGTCGACGGTCTGCTGAGCGCCCGTGCCAGCGACGGCGGCACCTACTGCAGTACCGTTAATCGTCACGTCATTGGCCGCCAACGCGTTTGCATCTACCGCACTGCCGGTGCTGCTGGCGATACGGCCGATCTGGGTCAGACGAACACCGGTGCTCAGATCTATAGTGATCGTGTCACCAACGTTCGCGCCGACCTGGAACTGCTGCGAACCGAACGTACCGTCAAGGACGCGCTGACCGTTGAACGTGGTTTGCGTCGCGATACGATCAATTTCCGCGAGACGCTGCTGCACTTCAAGATCAAGAGCCGCACGATCGGATGCAGAGTTAGAGCCGTTCGCCGACTGGACAGCCAGCTCGCGGATACGCTGCAGGTTGGCTGTCAACTCGCCAAGTGCCGATTCCGCCGTTTGCGACAGCGAAATACCATCACTCGCGTTACGGGCAGCCTGGTTCAAACCACGAATCTGCGTGGTGAACCGCTCCGAAATCGCCAGTCCCGCGGCATCGTCCTTGGCACTGTTGATACGCAGACCGGAAGACAGACGCTGCAGCGCGACGGACAATTCGGTCTGGGACTTATTCAGGTTACGTTGGGCGTTTAACGACGCAACGTTAGTATTAATTACTTGAGGCATTTTTCTCTCCTCGCGCCCTGACAACCTTTGAACGGCGTTGCCGGGCTCAGATTTTTCACTAGCGGATAAACTTGCCGAAAAACCGGAAATTTTTACCGCTTCCGATGAGGTTAACGGCCGTTCGGGAGCATAACTTTAGGGGGGCATTGTGCGAGAGGCCGGTACCGACGGACCACCCATACACAGCGGACCTTACAGATTAGATAGACTATATTTATTATTGTTTTTATTAATTATTATGAATTTCGCCGAGAACGTCAGCGAGAGGCCCTGGCCACGGGCGTCGGTCTAGGTCGAAGGTTTCCTCGATTCTGGAGCAATCCAGTACCGAATTTGCCGGACGACGTACTGGTGTCGGATATGCCGTGCCGGGAATAGGCTTTACCGTCACCGGGTACGGCCGGTAACGTGAGGCAATCTCGAAGATCCGGCAGGCGAATTGGTACCAGCTCGCCTGACCGGCCGCACAGAAATGGTAGGTTCCCCACGGGTCACCGCCCGCCTGCATCGCCTTTATCACGGTAATAATGGCTACCGCGATTTCCCCGGCCGCCGTTGGACAGCCGACCTGGTCGGCCACGACGCCAATCTCATCGCGCTCGCGGCCCAGCCTTAACATCGTTTTGACAAAATTATGGCCGTGGGCGCTATACACCCAGGCAGTACGCAGGATCACATGCTTGGGCGCCAGCTCCCGGACCGCCTGCTCACCCGCCGCCTTGCTCGCCCCATACACGCCCAATGGCGCAACGGGATCATTCTCGGTGTACGGTCCCGGCTTGTTTCCGTCGAATACATAATCCGTGGAAATATGGATCAACGGGATTCCCTGCCCGGTACAAAATTGCGCCAGATTGGCAGGGCCGTCGCGATTGACGGCAAACGCCGCCGCTTTGTCATGCTCGGCGCGATCCACCGCCGTATAAGCGGCGGCATTCACAACGACGGTAACGGGCAATCGCGACAGAGCGGCATCAACCTGATCTGAACGGGTGATATCGAGTTCCTGGTGGGACAATCCGATCACGTCGATTCCGTGGGCACGCGCCCGGCGCAGCAGCTCGGTTCCCACCTGCCCGCCACAACCGGTAACCAGCATTGTCATGGTGACGCCTGATATACCGGCAGCTTTTCATCAGGTATCGCCGCAAGTTCCGGCAAGGCACTATCCTTCGCTGACAAAAGCTGCTCACCGCCCGGCCAGCGTATCCCGATCGCCGGATCCGACCACAACACACCGCATTCGTCATCCCGATCATAGTAGTCAGTGCACTTGTAAACGAAGTCGACGGTCTCGCTCAACACCAGAAAGCCGTGCGCAAAACCCGGCGGAATATACATCTGCCGGTTGTTTTCCTCCGACAGTATCGCGGCAGTCCACTGGCGAAAGGTCGGTGATCCGCGCCGGATATCCACGGCGACGTCAAACACCTCACCGCGCAGCACCTGGACCAGCTTGCCTTGCGGTTTTTGCAACTGATAATGTAGACCGCGCAACACCCCGCGTTGCGAACGGGAAAAATTGTCCTGCACGAACGGGCCAGGAATTCCGGCCTCCTGATACCGATTGACCCGGAAGGTTTCCATAAACTTTCCGCGCACGTCGGCAAATACATCGGGTTCAACAACGACCACGTCGGGCAAGCTGGTTTTGATAATTTTCATTGTCGTATCGAACCAATATAGATTAATCGCGATCGTCTGATTTCTTGCGGTCAAGCATGTCGAGAAGATACCGACCATACCCGCTACTCTCCAGCGGCCGCGCCAACATCTCTAACTGCGCGTCATCAATAAAACCCATCCTCCACGCGATTTCCTCCGGACAGGAGACCTTCAGGCCCTGGCGGGACTCGATTACCTCGATGAACTGGCTGGCTTCCAGCAGCGAGTGGTGTGTGCCCGTGTCGAGCCACGCCGCGCCACGCCCCAACACTTCAACCTGCAGATCACCACGGTCAAGATAGGCGCGGGTCACGTCGGTGATTTCAAGCTCACCGCGCGCCGACGGCATAATCTGCCTGGCAATACCGATAACGTCATTATCATAAAAATAAAGCCCGGTAACCGCGATATTGGAACGCGGGCGTTTCGGCTTTTCCTCTATATCAACGATCTTTCCTTTTTTATCGAATACAAGTACTCCATAGCGCTCGGGGTCACGAACACGATAACCAAACACCGTGGCCCCCGTGCGACGCGCCACTGCTTCCTGCAACGCACGCACCAGCCCGTGGCCATAAAAAAGATTATCGCCGAGCACCAGGCATACAGCGTCGTTGCCGATAAACGACTCACCAATCAGAAATGCCTGCGCAATGCCTTCCGGACGCGGCTGTTGTGCATAAACGAACGACAGCCCCCACTGCGATCCGTCACCCAGGAGTTTCTGAAACTGCGGCAGATCCTCCGGGGTCGAAATCACCAGGATTTCGCGTATACCGGATAACATCAGAACCGACAGCGGATAGTAAATCATCGGCTTGTCATACACCGGCAGAAGCTGTTTGCTGACGACCCGTGTCAGCGGGTATAACCGCGTGCCGGTGCCACCTGCCAATATGATCCCCTTCACTTCACACGCTCCAGACCCAGTCGCTCACCGCGATATCGGCCGTCACGTATGTGTTCGCTCCAGGACTGATTCTCCAGATACCACTGCACCGTCTTGCGCAAGCCGCTGTCGAGAGTTTCCTGCGGCTGCCAACCTAACTCGCGACCGATCTTGCCGGAGTCAATCGCATACCGCTTGTCATGCCCGGGGCGGTCTTCAACGAACTTTATCAATGAGGCATGCGGACGACAGGGGGACGACGGCCGCAGGTCATCCAGCAAGCCGCACACGGTTTCGACAACCTCGATATTGGTTTTTTCGTTATGCCCGCCCACGTTATAACTTTCACCGATGTTGCCATGTGCAAGTATCATCCGCAGCGCCCGCACGTGATCGTCGACATATAACCAGTCACGGACGTTTTCGCCATTGCCATATACCGGAATCGGCTTTCCGGCGAGCGCATTCAGGATTGCAAGGGGTATCAGCTTTTCGGGAAACTGGTACGGCCCGTAATTGTTCGAGCAATTACTGACAACAACCGGCAGACCGTAGGTATGATGCCACGCTCGCACCAGATGATCCGACGCCGCCTTGCTTGCCGAATACGGTGAACTGGGTTGATACGGGTAATCTTCACCAAACAACCCGGTTTCGCCGAGCGACCCGTACACCTCGTCGGTGGACACGTGGTGGAAACGAAAACTCGATCGCCTCTCTCTACCCAATGACTGCCAGTACCGCAGGGTTTCCTCCAGCAGTGCGTAGGTTCCTACGATATTGGTGTAAATAAACTGGGCAGGTCCATCGATAGATCGGTCGACATGAGACTCTGCAGCCAGATGCAGTACCGCGTCCGGCCGGTACTTTTCGAACAGCTTTCGCAGTACCGGAGCCGCGCCGATATCGGCGCGTTCAAATGTATAGCGGGGATTGGCCTCGACCGCAGAAAGTGATTCCAGATTGCCGGCATAGGTCAGCTTGTCGATGTTTACTACGGTGTCTTCTGACCCCGTAATCAGGTCGCGAATGACAGCAGAGCCGATAAACCCCGCGCCCCCGGTGACAAATATTTTCAACGTCCCTTCCCCGCCAATAATAATTCACACGCCCACCCGCGTGACGCAATTCCTGCATGATATTACGTGATGCGACAGAAAAGAAGGTTTGCGAATAGCGGGGATACCCTGGACGGCAATCTTGCCGGCCGAAACGACGCGGCTAGCCGATCGAATTGAACAGCGACAGCTGCTGAACCCGCAGAAATGACGTTTGCGCCGCCTGTAACGTGATCAGCTGCCGGTTCAGGCGACTCACCGCCTCGGAAAGGTCCAGCGTCTGGATACTTGACAGCGTAGTTTGTACGCTGGCCTTGATACCCTCCGAGACGTTATTTTGATCTTCTACCGCATTTATTCTTGCGCCAACGCGCGAGCGGATATCAAGTACGTTGTCAAGCGCTCGCTCGATATTCGCCAGCTCCCGCGTGATCGAATTCTGGACGTGAGACTTGTCGGCAGTGGACGTGGTCTTGGTTTCAAGTGCGGCAGCCAGTTTCTCCACCGTCGTGAAAATGTCCTGATTCACACTGTTCGTTACCGTAAAACTGTCGCCGGTGGCCGGGCCTCCGGTTATTTTGACCTCAACACCCGCGAAGGTGATCGAATCGCCACCGACGTAGTTACCGCTGGCAACCAGCCCGGCACCGCTGTCACGTACCTCATAGGTCGTCGCGGTCAAAAAGCTAACGGTATAGGTTTCCGGAAAACTGGTTGCGCCGACAACTCGTCCGGGCCCGATGATGCCGGTCCCGGTGTTAGCCGGGTTTTCACTGGCCGAGAATGTACCGTTACCAGACTTGATCCTGGAGAAGACGTCGGTGCCCGGATCGCTCATCGCCACCTGGCGGGTCGATCCGATCTGGATGAAGCGCTGCCCTTGATCACCGTTATAGGTATATACACCCCCGCTGCGGGAGTACGCCGGCGTCTGCGTCTTGAACCCCGAGAATATATATTCCCCATTCGGGTCCTGAAGATTGGCGAGGTCCATCAGACCATCCAGAACGAGCCGCACCTCATTGGCGATCGCCGCACGCGAGGTGTCGTTCTGCGTTGCGTTGTTGGCCTGGAGCGAGAGTTCGTGCAGTCGTTGCAAGGTGTTCGCAATATCGGCCAGCGCTGTCTCCTCGACGCCCAGGCGAGCGCGCGCACGCTCGGCGTTATCCTGATACTGCACGCTGCGCGCAAAGGCCTCCTCCAGCGACATAATGTCGGCCGAGGCGGCAGGATTATCCGAGGGCTTGAGAACGTTTTTGCCGGTCGAAATCTGCTGTTGTGTCTTGTTGACACGTGCCTGCTGATCAAGAATGATGTTAATGGCCTGCTGGTGCATGAATGCGGTGGATACGCGCATGACTGCTTACCTCGCCGTCGCGTCCAGCAAGGACTGGAACATGTTATCGGCGATCGAGATGATCTTTGCTGTCGCCTGGTATAGCTGCTGGAACTTCAGCAGGTCCGCCGCTTCCTCGTCGAGATTCACGCCGGAATAGGATTCCCGCGTATCCTGCGATTTCTGCAACAGGATTTGCTGCGCATCCCGGCTGATTTCCGCCTGACGGGTGGTGGTGCCGACGTTTGCAACATAGGAGCCGTACGCGTTCTGATACGTCGCAGTGCCATTCTCGAGCGTTAACTGCTTCTGCAGATCCGCCAACAGCAGCGCATTCCGGTTATCACCGACGCCGCTAGTGTTGGCGCTCACGGTGAATACATCACCGGCGACCGGCGCTCCCGATATCTGTATGGTCCAGCCGTTATAGGTGATGCTGCCCGAGGAGGTATACGCGACGTTGGTCGGGTTACCAGTGCCCGTGCCAACAACGTCGAACGTGGTCGGCGGGTTATCGAAGGTAATCGTCACCGTCTGCTGTAAATTGGCATTGGGCGGTGGCGGAGCATTGACCGCACCGAGACTGACGACGGCTCTGCCGTTGTTGCCGAGCGAAGCCGCAGTGCGGATCGGCGCTGCCGCCGCGATACTGGACGTTTCCCGCAACGCCACCGCAATATCCTTTGCCGCATTGTGTGTCGGGCGGATCAGGAACGTGTCGCCGTCGCTCATCGCACCGGAGGCCAGCGACAAGGTCACCCCGTCGACGGTAACACTACCACCCGGAAAACCCAGCGCGCCGATATCCGTCGAAGTATTGTCCGACAGTCTGGTTAGGGTATACACCGGGCCTGCCGTACGCGTCAGGCGATAGTCACTGGTCGTCACCGCGCCGACATTGGTAATGTCCGCGTTAATTGCCGCCGTACCGGTATTCTGGGAACTCGGCAGAGCCTGTGGCGCATTCGCTGCGATATCCGCGAAGAATTTCGCCCCCGGATTGCCATTCAGATCCGTGCCAAGCTGATGCTGCTCGTTAAACGTCTTCGCAACACCCATCGCGACACGACCGAGCATGTTGTAGCTGGAGTCGATAATGGTGCGCCGCGCATCCACCAGGCCGGCGATCGAGCCACCGGTCAATTGACTGGATATGACATTAGCGCTGCCGGTTCCACCGTAACCTACGTCAATCCGCGTCGGATCGTACTGGTCGCGTATCACCGTCAGTTTCTGGGTTGCGCCGCCGACTACCAGTGCCTGCCCCTTTCCCAACGATACGTTGACCGAGCCATCATCCTGTTCGACGGTCGATATCGCGGCGAATTCACTGAGCCGGAGCAAAAGCGTGTCGCGTTGATCGAGAAGATCGTTGGGCTGCTGACCGCCCGTACGATTTCTCGCCTCGGAAATATTGGTGTTAAGCGCCGCTATCTCGGTCGCCAGCGTATTCACTTCACCGATATTCTGCTCGATACGCCCGTTCAGCGAGGTTTCTATTTGGTGCGTGCGTTCGAACAAAAAGTTAAAACGAGTCGCAAGATTGTTGGCCTCGCTGAGCAATACGTCTCGGCGCGGCGTCGACGCTGGGTCATCGGCGAGGCCCTGGACCGCATTGAAAAAGCTGTCCATGACCGACGAGATACCGGTACCGCCGTCAGCCAGCAGTTCATCGATCCGCGTGGCGTAGTCCGCCAGCGCCTTGTGACGATTGAACTGTGACGAGTCGTTGCGTATGTCCTGAACGAGGAATTGGTCGTAGACTCGCTGTATGCTGCTTGCCTCGACACCGGAGCCAACGATCAGATTGCCGAGCTGTGTCGGCGGACGCGCCGAGAATTCCACGCGCTGGCGGCTATAGCCTTCGGTATCGACGTTGGCGATATTGTGGCTGATCGTCGTCAGCCCGCGCTGAAACGCCAGCAGACCGCTGGTCCCTATGGAAAAAGGATCGGAACCACCGGCCATCAGTGCTTACTCTTGATCAGAAGGCCGGTGCGATCACGCTGCCGGCAGTGGAGTAACGAATCGCGCATACAGATCACCTTTACATCAAATTAGCGGCTCGTAGGTTTCGCCCTTGAGCTGGGCCACCGACTGCTGCATGGCGTCGCCGCGCAGAATCTGGGCGATTTTGTTGCCATATTCCGGATCGGTCGCGTATCCGGCCTGTTGCATCGCGTGGCCGAATGCCGCGGGGTCACGGCCGGCAGCAAGCGCCGCGTGGTAGCGCGGATTGCCGCCGATGAATGCCATGTAATCGGCGAAACCCTCGGCAAACGAACCGTAAGCGCGGAAGGTGTCAAGCATGGTCACGCGCTTGCCGTCGACGTATTCCACTGTCGGCACGGTTACCGTGGCTCCCTGCCAGTCAGCATTTGCCTTGATGCCGAACAGATTGAACGAACTGCTGCCGTCCGGGCGCAGAATAACTTTATTGCCCCAGCCGCTTTCGAGCGCAGATTGTGCCAGTACGGCCTCCGGCGCTACTTTCAGTGAGCTGGCGACCTTCTCGGCATACGGCCACATCGTCTGTACAAAAGATGCCGGAGAGTTAAAGCGCGTCCCTGCGCCGGCGCTCCCTACATCCACTGTTCCTGGCGTTACGGATACAGCACTAACCACCGGTACCGCTGCGGTTCGCAGCCGCGCAACCTGCAATAGATTCGCATCCACCTCCGGCATGGCGAACCCCGCCGGCTTGGTATCCGTCTGGATTCCGGCGCCAAGCTGCCGGACTATCGCATCCGCGAGGCCAAGGCTGCTGCGTTCGGGCAGCGTCGTGGCGAGCTGCTGGTCATACATTTCCTGATAGAACTTCCCCTGGTCACTGTCGAGAATTCCCTCGCCGAGGTTCGCGTCACGCATGCTTTTCAGTACCATTTGCATGAACAGCGACTCGAACTGCTTCGCGACCTGTTGCAGTGCTTCCGGGGCGTTCTGCCGCGCCGCCATCTTAAGTTCGGCGAGACCCTTGAAATCGGTATACACGTCCGTTGTCGAAATATCAGTGGTCATATCAAATCACCAGCAGCTCGGCACGCAGGGAGCCGGCCTCCTTCAGTGCTTGCAGTATGGCGACCAGGTCCCCGGGTGCGGCGCCCACTTGATTTACCGCGCGCACGATTTCATCGAGCGATACGCCCGGTTCAAACATAAACATGTGGCCACCTGCTTCCTTGATTTCGATATCAGCCGCTGGCGCGACGACCGTGGTTCCGGCCGCCAGCGGCGCTGGCTGGCTGATCACCGGTCGTTCCGTGATCGTGACGGTCAGGCTGCCGTGTGTTACGGCGGCGGACGTGACCCGGACGTGCTGACCGATGACGACGGTGCCGGTACGCGAATTGATGATCACTTTCGCCGGTGCGATCCCCGGTTCCAGAGTCAGGTTTTCAAGCATGGACACGAACGACACCCGCTGGCCGAGGTCGCGCGGCGCCGCTACGCCGATCGAGGAACCGTCAAGCGCGCTTGCCGCTTCCATACCGAGCGTTGTATTGATCGCCTCGGAAACACGACGGGCGGTGGTAAAGTCAGGGCGATGCAGGTTAAGCACCACATACTGCTCCTCGCCGAACTTGGTCGGCGCCGGTCGTTCGATCATCGCGCCGTTCGGAATGCGGCCCACACTGGGAATATTGACCGTAATCTTGGAGCCGTCGCTGCCTGACACTCCCAGGCCGCCGACGATCAGATTCCCCTGCGCAACGGCATACACCTTGCCGTCTGCGCCTTTCAGCGGTGCCATCAACAGGCTGCCGCCGCGCAAGCTCTTAGCATTACCAAGTGAAGAAACCGTTACATCAATCTCCTGTCCCGGCTTGGCGAACGCCGGCAACTCGGCATGAATAGACACGGCCGCAACGTTCTTCAGCTGCGGGCTGGACCCCGGCGGCATCGTGACACCGAATTGTGCCAGCATGCTGATGATGCTCTGCGTGGTGAACGGCGTTTGACTGGTCTGGTCACCGCTACCATCCAGACCGACCACAATACCGTAACCGACGAGCTGGTTGCTGCGCACGCCGGCGATCGACGCCAGGTCCTTGATCCGCTCCGCGGAGGCGGCCCCGGCCAGGGCCAGCAAAGCGATCAACAGCATTCCTTGTCTTGCGTAACCGATTTTCATATCGACCTCGTGTGCGTGCGTATCATCTAGAACGGCCACCAGCCACTGTTGAAGAAGCGTCCCAGCCATCCCATGGTGTTTGCGTCGGCGATCACGCCGGTCCCGGCGTATACAAAATGGGCACTCGCGACATGCGCGGACAGCACCGTGTTGTCCGACCGGATATCGACCGGCCGCACGAGACCGGCGAGGCGCACCTGCTCATCGCCCTGGTTGATGGTCAGTACCTTCTGTCCCTCAATACGCAGATTTCCGTTCGGCATTACTTCGGTAATAACCACCGAGACATTACCGGTCAGGCTGTTGCTCTGACTTGCATCGCCGTCACCCGAAAAATCGCCGCTCGACGAAAGACCCATGCCAAGATTGTTTCGGCCGCCATTCATGCTCACTCCACGTCCGAACAGCGTCGGGTTCGCTGCAGTAAAATCGTTACTCTTGCTTGTCTTGGTACTGGCACTCTTGCTGGCGTCGGTACGTTCCGCCAGCACTATAGTCAATATGTCCCCGACATGACGTGCCTTGACGTCTTCGAACAACGTGACGTCGTGGCCAGCGCTGTATATCGAGCCGTTCTTGTATTCAATTTCCTTGCGCATCGACATCAAGGCAGAATTATCGACCTCGGCAACCGGCGCTCCCCGAAGCGCCTTCACCGGCTTGCTGGCACACCCGCCGACCAGGGAGGACATCGCGATCGCCAGCGCAATTACCGGTATCGAGGTCTTCTTGGAGCGGTTCATTGTGGCTGCGTTCCCCATATCAACGGTTACTTACCGTGTTAACCCAGCTGCTGTGCCGCGAATTGCAGCATCCTGTCGGTCGCCGAGATCGCTTTCGAGTTCATTTCGTATGAGCGCTGCGCCTCGATCATGTTCACCAGCTCTTCGACAACATTGATATTCGAGCTCTCGACATTACCCGCCTGCAACTGCCCGAGCCCGTTCAGGCCGGGCGTCCCCGCCTGGGGAGAACCACTGGCAGCGGATTCAAGAAACAGATTTTGCCCGACCGGCTGCAAGCCGGCCGGATTGATGAAATCGGCCACCTGGATATTACCGATCTGGGTGGTCTGCGCCTGTCCCTGCGTCGCGGCCGATATCGTGCCGTCGGTACCGATCGTGATGCTGATGGTGTTGGCGGGCACCGTGATCGCCGGCTGTAACGGGTGACCGCTGGCGTTGACGATCTGTCCCTGTGCATTAACCTGGAACTGTCCGTCGCGTGTGTACGAGACGGTGCCGTCCGGCAGCAATATCTGGAAAAATCCGCGGCCGTTGATCGCGGCATCCAGCGAATTGCCGGTTTCGATAAAGTTACCCTGCGTAAAGATTTTTTCAGTCGCGACCACGCGCACTCCGGTACCGAGGTTCATACCGGACGGAAACTGCGTGTCCTGCGACGATTGTGCCCCGACCTGGCGCACGTTCTGGTACAGCAGATCCTCAAACACTACCCGGCCGCGCTTGAAACCGGTCGTATTGGTGTTGGCGAGGTTATTGGATATCACCGCCATGCGGGTCTGCTGTGCATCCAGACCGGTTTTTGCCACCCATAATGCTGAACTCATCACTAAACTCCTTCAGACGACTGATATACGAATATTATCCGTTGAACCCCGCGGCGCTATCTCATACCCAGAAGCCGCACCGACGCCGCGTCGTTTTCCTGCGCGGTCTTCATAATCTTTATGTGCATCTCGAACTGGCGCGACAGCTCCATCATATTGACCAGCGCGTCGACCGCATTGACGTTGCTCATCTCAAGCGCGCCGGATACAACCGTGACCCCGGCATCCGCACTGGCGTCGCCGCGCCCGGCGATGCGCATCAGGCCGTCCGCGCCTTTCTCCATCCCCTTCGCAGGCGGGTTCACAAGCTTGATCCGGTCGACCACCGCAAGCGTATTCGGTCCCTGCCCGACGGGCCGTATGGAGATCGTGCCATCACGCCCCACTTCAATCGTCTCGGCCGGCGGTATCGCGATCGGCCCGCCGTTGCCCAGCACCGGATGGCCCGCACCAGTGGTGAGCAGCCCGACGCCGTTGAAACGTAAATCACCGGCGCGGGTGTAGGCCTCCGTGCCATCGGGCGCCTGTACCGCGATCCAGCCCTCGCCACTGACGGCGATATCGAGATCGTTACCGGTAGTGTGTATCGAGCCGGGGGCCAGATTGGTTCCAACGCTATAGGCAGTGTTGTAGACACGCGATGGCAGACCCGCACCGGGCACTTCCTGACTGGCAAAGGCCAGCAAGTCTTCGCGGAAACCCGCTGTACTCACATTGGCGAGGTTCTGCGCATTCACCGCCTGCGCCGCCATGGTTTGCCTGGCACCGGACATGGCGATATAGAGCATGCGATCCATCTATCTGCGTCTCCGTGTTTGGTTACAGCGCTATCGGTTAACGGATGTTAATAATCGTTTGGGTAATCGCATCGGCGGTACTGATGACCTGCGCATTGGCCTGGAAGTTACGCTGCGCGGTGATCATGCCGACCAACATTTCGGTAATGTCCACGTTCGATCCTTCGAGCGCGCCCGACTGGATCACACCAAGACTTGATGTACCGGGCGCGCTGACGAGCGGCTGACCCGAGGTAAAGCCCTCTGCCCAGGCGTTATCGCCAAGCGGCAGCAAACCCTGCGGGTTGGTGAAGTTGGCGAGCGCCACCTGCCCCATCGTCCGGGTCTGACCATTGGTAAAGCGTGCCGAAATCGAGCCACTCTCGGCGATATCGATACTGCTGATACGGCCGGTCGCGTAGCCATCCTGCTGCAGGCTGTTAACACTGAACGCGCTGCCGTACTGCGTTGACGGCGTCGTGCCGGTGAAGTCAACCGTCAGGGCTAGAGCATTGGCCGGCACAACGGCGAACGCGTTGTAGGCAAGCGTGCCGCCAGCGGGCAGGCTCAGCGTGCCGTCGGCACCGAAGGTAATCGTCGACCCGGCCGTCGGCACCACCCGGTTACCGGCCGCGGTACCATCGAGATAGAGTTCGCTGTTCCAAACCCCCGCGCCAGCGGCCTTTTGCAGATACACCGTGCCCAGGTGCGGACGACCGAGTGAATCGAATACCGTCAGCGACGTCGACGTATCGTAGGAGGCCGGGTTGGCCGGATTGATGGCCGGTGAAAATGCGTTCGTTCCGGTGTTGGCATCGAGGTTCATACCAACCTCGATCGCCGCTGTTGCCTTCGGCGAGATATCCGACAGATCCAGCTGCAACGGCCCGGTCTGGCCGGTGATATTACCGTTGGTATCCGCCTGGAACGCCACCAGCGACTGGCCCAGCGCATTGACAAGGCCGCCGCTCTGGTCAATACCGAAGTTACCGGCGCGCGTATAGGCGCGTGTTCCGTTATCGTCCAGTACAAAAAATCCACCGCCGCTGATCGCGAGGTCGAGGTTGTTGTCCGTAAAACTGACGACGCCCTGGGAAAACTGTTGCGCGATGTTCGCCACGCGCACACCGCTGCCGATCGCGTTGCCGCTGGCACCGAAATTGGACGCCGCGATCACGTCGGCAAACTCGGTGCGCGATTTCTTGAAACCGGTTGTCGCCGCATTGGCAACGTTGTTGCCGATCACCCGCAGATCCGATTGGGCGGCGTTTAATCCGCTAAGTGCTGCACGAAATGGCATGATTGTTCTCCTCGACTATTGCCGTTTCCACTACATGATTTTCTTGATGTCGCTGAAGGAACGTTCCCCGACGCCACCAAGATTCAAGGTAATCCCCTGGCCACCGGACAGCAGCGTAACGCTCTCGACCGGTGCCTGAATAAATCCGTTAAGTGCGGTCATCTGACCGCCTACGCTCGCATTGGCCACGATTTTATACGTGCCTTCGGCGACTCTGCTGCCTGCCTGATCGCGGCCGTCCCACGCAAATTCGACCATGCCCTTCTCGCGTATACCGAGGTCGAGCTGGCGAATCGGCTGGCCGGAACGATCCAGAATCGTTACTGTGACCTTGTCACTGCTTGCAGGTAGTTCCACAGCGCCTTTCATTTCGCCACCGTCCGCTATCTTCATCTGGTCGCCGGGCACCAGCACCGAGCGTCCGACCAGCGCCGACGCCTGCAGTGCCTGGTTGGAGTACAAAGCGCTCGCGACCGAGCTAAACGACTTGTTAAGATTGTCGATGCCGGTAACGCTGCTGAACTGCGCGATCTGGGTCAGGAATTCGCCGTTCTCCATCGGCTTGAACGGATCCTGATTCTGCAGCTGCGTAATCATCAACTTCAAAAAAGCGTCCTGGCCAAGCTCGCTTTTCTTTGGCTGGGGGTTGGCCGCAACCCCAAGATCGGCCAGCACCTTTGAATCAATCGTATTCATGCATCGGCTCCGTTAGCGCTACTGACCCAGCATCAGAGTTCTCAGAAACAGCTGCTTCGCTGTTTCGATCACCTCAACGTTCTGCTGAAACGAACGCGAGGCGGAAATCATGTTCGCCATCTCCTCGATGGTATTGACGTTCGATGTGTAGACATAGCCGTCCTTGTCCGCGATCGGATTATCCGGCGCATAGCGCTTTTCGACAGCGACCTGGCTTTCGATAACATCGGTGACGGCGACGCCGACAGACGCAGCGTCATTGCCGAACTGCTCGTTTAGTATAGTCGTGAAAACCGGATGCCTCGCCCGATACGCCTGCGCAGGCGATCCGGCGACGCTTTGTGCATTGGCAAGATTGCTCGACACGATATTCAAGCGCACCGATTGCGCGTTCATGCCGCTGCCTGCGATATCAAAAATACTAAAGAACGACATCGGTTACTCTCCTCGTATCGCCGTCATCAGGCCCTTGATACGGCCATCCAGAAACCTCAGGCTGGCCTGCATCTGCAGGGCATTACGCATGTACTCGGCCTGTTCGACCTGGGCTTCCACGGTGTTGCCATCGAGCGAGCGTTGCAATGGATTCCGGTACAGTGTTTCCATTCCGCCCATGGCGCCGTCACTCAACGCAATATGGGCCGAGTCGGTGGTCATCAGCGTGCCGCGGAACTGATCGTTGTTCTGCAGGCGTTCAATCTCCGCGCGAAAATCGACGTCTTTCGCCTTGAAACCCGGTGTGTCCGCGTTGGCGAGATTAGTGGCCAGCACCTCTGCGCGGCGCGCCCGCAGGCCTACCGCCTCTGCATGGATTCCGAACGCTTTGTCGATGACGCCTGCCATGTGCCCACCTCGTGGTTTGTGTTGCCCAAGACACAGCAACGTCCATGCCAGGCCGGTAATGATCCGGGAAATTAAGGAATTAGAGGAAAAGCGCTACGTGCAGAACGCCGCAAGAGGCAAAGTCTGCCGCAAAGCGGCAACAACGAGCGGCGGAGAAAGCCAAATATCGCAAACCGGCGGGTACCGATGCGGGTGCGACGCTGTTACGAGGGATATTCGCCGGTGTCGCCGGTACGCCGATACACCATACCGGCCGGCGATCGCTTGCTGCGTGCCAATGGCAGGCTCCCGTGGTCGATAGTTTCCGCCGAGCCGAGCACCAGAAATCCGTTCGGTTTGATTGTCGTGACCACGCGCTCGACGATATCCAAACGCTTCACGCGGGAAAAGTAAAAAAGGACATTGCGGCAAAACACAACGTTGAACTGACCGAACGACGTAAAGCTTTGCAGCAGGTTGTGCTGGCGGAAGTCCACCAGATCCCGGATCTTCGGATTAATCGCCCAGCGGGTTTCGACAGGCGAGAAATACTTGGCACGGCCCGCGTTTGCCAGCCCACGGGACAGACTGCTCTCCTCATATAGCCCGGCGCTCGCCCGGTTAATGATTTGTGAGGAAATATCGGTGGCGACGATTTTAACGGCAGAAAAACTGCCCGGGTTCTTCTCCAGAAACTCCTGCACGACGATGCCTATCGAATACGGTTCCTCACCGGAGGAACAGCCGGCCGACCAGATGCGCAGTTTGCCATCGCCTTCACGCGTCAGCTCCGGCAGGATGACGTGATACAGATAGTCATAAGGCAGTTCATCTCGAAACCAGGAGGTTTCATTGGTCGTCATCGCGTCAATCACGCGCGTGCGCAGATCGAGCGACGTTTCGCTACGCAATGCCGCGCTCAACTGCCCCAGTGAAAGGAAACCGCCTTCATCGAGCAGCCGTTGCAGCCGACCGCGGACAAGATATTGCTTGGATTCGCCGAGCACGATACCGCTGACTTGCTCAAGAAACGCACGAAACTCGTCATATTCCCCGTCACTGATTTGAGTGATTGACACTGCCTTCTTCCGCTAAGACTAAACTCAACCTGGCGAACACCCGCCTTCGTTTACCATCATCCCCGATCGCGTGGGATCGGGCAATGGCAGGATCGCGACACCGGGCAGCCGTGCTTCAGCCTGCGGCCGAATACGGATGGTGCTTGTCGGATGCCGAATGCCCGAGGGTTTCTCTCAGGATGCGGTCGAAATCGATGATCTCGACGAAGAGACCCTCGAAGGTAATCACAGACACCAGATAGCTGGCTGGCGATATTCCTTTCGGTGGCGCCTGTAGATCAGCAGGCGAAACCTTGATGATGCGCTCGACGTCGCGGACCAGCAGTCCGTGAGTGGCGTGGCCAGATGCCGTGACAATCACAAAGCCGGTAGCCACATTGGTTATTGCGGATTTGCCGATCGCAAGTGCTGTGTCCGTGACGGCAAATGTGTTACCTCTCAGCGTGACCACGCCGCAGTTGGTCGGGCCCGCATCCGGCAGGTGCCGCAGCTCCGGGCACCTGATCACTTCGCGCACGCGTGCAACGTTGATTCCGTAGACTTGCGGACCCTCCAGCCGGAATAACAACAGCTCCAGGGGATTGCTCCCCGGGGCGCCCATCGCCTGATGATGATTACCGACCGGATTAACCAACTCACCGTACCCTATGAACTGACCAGAAAATGTATCGGCGCTGGCCCGCGGCTATTTAACCGGAAGCGATCGGCACGCATCTTGCTGCACTAATGAATCAAACGCGGATCGCGCCGGAATCCCGGCACCGCAGAGAAAAGCGGCACCAAGGTTTAGATGTGACTGAATACATTGACGTTAGGAATCCGGCAAGGAGGATCGAAAAGGATATCCGCCCAGGACGGCTGCGGACCCTGCCATGGATGGCTTTTTATTATTGTCTCTCTGCCCAGTTCACCCCCCTGGCCGCGGCGCTTCCCGAGTTTCAGGACCATGAGTCCATTCGGGACGCCGCGGCTTTTTTTTTAAAGGCGAAGACGGCGGAGCAGACAAACGCGGTACAAATCGACATCGGCCGACTCGACGAGCGGCTGAATCTTGCCGCCTGTGACGGCAAGCTGGACGCATTTTTACCGCCCGGCAGCCGCGCCACCGGCAATCTGACGATCGGTGTGCGCTGCGCAGGTCCCAAACCCTGGACCATCTATGTACCGGCCGGCGTCAAGGTGTTCGGATCAATTGTTGTAACACGCCGGGCGCTGGCGCGCGGCGTCACGTTGCATGAGGATGATCTCGTGGTAACGGAGGCAGAGCTGTCGACGTTGACCGCCGGTTACATTGAACATGTTCGGTCTGCGATTGGAAAGCAACTAAAGATGGCGCTCGGCAAAGGTGCCGCATTAACACCGCGCATACTCGAACAACCTCGCCTGGTACGGCGCGGAGAACGCGTCGTAATCTCCGCGCAAGGCGACGGCATGGATATACGCATGGAAGGAAAAGCACTCGCGGACGGCCTGCAAGGCGAGCGGATACGCGTCCAGAATCTCGGATCACGGCGAATTATCGAAGCCACCGTGACCTCCGCTGGCGTGGTCCAGGTGCGAATGTAACGGCAAGGATGCAGTTTAAAGGTCACTATTCACTAGCCGCTAACATTTACGCCCCTTCAGGAGGTTATGCACATGCCGATTGACATCATCGGAAAATCAACCACTCAGCTTTCCGACACCAATGCCCGCTCGAAAACCCAGCAGGCCGATGACACAAATAAACCCGCCGGTCGCAGCGATAACAGCGCGCCGGCGAATAGTACTGATACCGTCAGCCTGACCAGAACAGCGACTACCCTGCAACAGATGGAACGTCATCTCGAGAGCGTCCCGGTCGTTGACCTGAAACACGTGCGGGAAATTCGCGATCAGCTGGAACACGGTACATTCAAAACCAACCCCGCGCGCGTCGCGATCAAACTACTGAATTTGGAATTCGGCCTGAATCTCCAGGCCGCCTGAGTCGCAGCCACCCTCACCGCACGTTAAGGGACGAACCGATGGACACTGCCACAGTAATTCACGACCTGCACCGCGTACTCCAAAGCGAAGTCGACGCCGCCGCACGTTTGCTGGCGATACTGCAGACCGAGCAACAGGCACTCGCGGACAGCAATGCCGAGTTGCTCGAACAAACGCTTGCCGATAAGCAGCCGCTCATTCAACAGATGGAGCTGGCGACTCATCGGCACGAGTCGCTGCTGACCCAGGCGGGATTATCCGCCGGCGATCGCGATATCGAAGGTTTATTGTCAGCTATCGACCGCCGCGGCGGTTCCCGGCTCGCCTTGTCGTGGCAACAACTGCGCGATACCGTCCATCAGTGTCGTGAACAGAACCTGCGCAACGGCCGCCTGGCCGTATTCCAGCGGCGTAAAACGGAACAGGCGCTGAACATCCTGCTGGGCAGCGCGCCGAATAATGAATCGTATGGGCCCGACGGCGCATCGACCTTGTCCGCCGCGTCATCGCGGCCGCTGACCTCCGTTTAACCGGGCGATTCCCGTCTGTTCTCTACCCGGATAGGGGAACGTCGAAAATCCGCCGTTTGCCCTCTTACTCTTGCGCGAGTTTCTGATAGAATGGCCGCCTTTCTGGGGCGGTAGCTCAGCTGGGAGAGCGCTGCGTTCGCAATGCAGAGGTCGGGAGTTCGATCCTCCTCCGCTCCACCAAGATTACCCGGGGATGCTATCCGGGAAGCGCTGGTTGATTTCTTGTTGGTCGTTCCCGTGCCTGCGGAAATCCGGCGCCCCGTTAAATGCGCAGCGCCGAGTCCCGGCCGTAGCGACGCGCAGCCGGAATGACGAATTGTCAACCGTACGTCAGGATGCCGCTCTTGCCGGCTCGCATCGCCCGACCGACACCTTTAATATAGCCGTAGCCGCGTCAGGTGCGTCATGCCCCGGTAGCTCAGTTGGATAGAGCGTTCCCCTCCTAAGGGAAAGGTCACAGGTTCAACTCCTGTCCGGGGCGCCAAACTCGGCGATGCCCGCCCCTGGCCACCGTGAAGCCGCTCACAAATCCCCTTTTCCCCGTCTCACCACCAAACCGTCGATCCGGCTGATTCGTCCGTCCGTCGTGTTTCGTTCATCTGCCGGCAGCACCGGACGATAACCGGCATATGAACAGGACTAGCCATGCCGGATTTACGCTGATCGAACTGATGGTCGCGGTCGCGCTCGGCATTATTCTGATGACGATGGCGGTACCCTCCTTCTACAGCACTATCCAGAACAATCGTGCGGCAACACGGGCCAACGAGTTTCTGGCCGATCTGTATTTCGCCCGTTCCGAAGCGATCAAGCAGGCCCGCACAGCGACGATATGCCGCAGCACCAACGGCACCTCGTGCACCGGATCGGGGAGCGCGTGGGAAGCCGGCTGGATCGTCTGGGTCGATAGCGACGGCGACGGCAGCATGGCGGCATCGGGTGAGCTCATGCGTGTACATGAGACACTCTCGAATGCCACGCTCACCGGCAAGATCGGCGGCGCTGACGTCGCGAGCGTGCAATATCTCGGTTCCGGGTTTCGTGCGACATCACCCAGCGGAAACATGCTCTTCACGCTGACCGCCACGGGTTGCAAGGGTAACCAGACACGCGCCATCACGATAATCGGCTCCGGACGTGCCAGCGTCGCGACAGCGGCCTGCGCGTGAACGCAAGGTAATCCCCATGACACCTAATCACCACATGACGATACCCGGCCGCTCCCGCGGCAGCTCATTAATGGAGGTCCTCGTCACCGTGGTCGTATTGTCTATCGGCTTGCTCGGCCTGGCCGGGTTGCAGCTGACCGGCCTGCGCGCCAACGGCGCCGCCGAGGCGCGATCCGTCGCAACGCTACTGGCATACGACATGACCGATCGCATGCGGGCCAATAACGACGGCGTCATAAGCGGTGCCTATAACGCCGTAGACGGATCGGAAACCGATCCCGGCTGCATCAGCACGGGCTGCACGGCGGCGCAACTGGCGGTATACGACGCCTGGCAGTGGAACCAGAAACTTTCCACCACCCCGACCCTGCCATCCGGCACCGGGCGCGTCACGGGCAATGGCGCCACGTTTACCGTGACCGTGATGTGGGATGAATCCCGTACCGGCGCGACCGGCACCGGTTGCGGTACCAATCAGAACGTCGACCGTAAATGCCTGGCGATACAGGTGCAGCCATGAATTCAATCGTAGCCGTAACTCATCGTGTCAATCACCAACGTGGCGCAACCATCATCGAAGTCATGGTCGCGGTCACCATCAGCCTGATCCTGCTCACCGGTGTGCTGCAGATATTCATCAGCAATAAACAGACCTACCGGATCAATGACGCGATGTCCCGCCTCCAGGAAAACGCCCGGTTCGCAACCTATTTCCTGACCACTGACCTGCGCATGGCGGGGTTTTATGGCTGCGGCAGCAAGGCGACAAGCTTCGTCAATACGCTGAACACCACCACGGGGGTCTTCAACTTCGGGACGCCTCTGGAGGCGCTTGATGGCGCCGGACTCAACGGCAGTGACGAGATTACCGTGCGCGGTTCTGCGGGATCAAGCGTGGCGATTACCGAGGCCATGCCGAACACCTCTGCGGATCTGAAAACTCAACCCGCCGCAGTGCCACCGTTTGCCGACAACGACATCGTGCTGATCTCGGACTGCACGGCATCGGCCGCCTTTCAAATCACCGGTTACACGACGTCCAATGGAAACACTGTGCATAACACCGGTGGCAGCAGCGTGCCGGGCAACTTGACAAAAGATCTCGGGAAACAGTTTGGTACCGACGCGGAAATCATGAAGGTCACGACCAAGCGCTACTACATCGCGGCCGGCGCCAGTGGCGCACCGGCATTATGGCGGCAGGACGCAGGCGGCACACCGGTAGAACTCGTAGAGGGCGTCGAGAACATGCAGATTCTTTACGGCGAGAGAATTGCCGGAAGCACCAAGTACGTCGCTGCCGGTGCGGTAACCGATATGGCGAACGTGACGAGCTTACGTATCGCCTTGTTGCTCCGCACCATGGACGAGGCCGGCTCGACACTGGATACATCGACCTACAGCCTCGCCAGCACCACCTATAATCCGACCGATGACCGTCGCCTGCGGCGCGTCGTCGAAACCACGATTACGCTACGAAACAGGGTCTGATATGGACAATTTAATACACCACGACACGCAACCGGCCTGGCGCCCGTTTCTGGCTCGAAATGAAAAGGGCTCCGTCCTGATCATCAGCCTGTTGATACTGGTCGTCATGACCCTGATCAGCATTACCTCCATGACCACCACCACCGTCCAGGAAAAAATGGCCGGCAATACACGTGATCTGAACGTCGCGTTTCAGGCTGCCGAGGCCGCTTTACGCGACGGAGAGGCGTTTGTCGAATCGATCGCTGCCGTCACGGCGTTCAACGGCGGTACGACCGGGCTGTATGCGAAAGATATCGAGGTCGATCCGTTCAGCAGCACGACATGGGGTACTTCCCAATCGCGCGCCTATACGGGGACGTTGACCGACGCCTCGACCGCGCCACGATACATCATCGAGCTCGTCGCCACCGGCACGAGCGATCCGCTCAATATCGAAAACTATGGTGGATCCAGCGGCGCCGCCGGTGTGAATACGTTCCGCATTACGGCGCGTGCCACCGGTAAAACGACGAATTCGTATATCTACTTGCAGGAACATTACGGCAGAGCCATGTAACGTCCGAACCGTATCAGGATGAGAGACCGGTTCGGCGGAGATTGCCCATGAAGACATACCATCTGAACAAACTTTCCAGCGCGGCATTATCGGCGACGTTTTCCGTGCTGACCCTGATCAGCGCGCAACCGGTCGCCGCGGCACCGGGAGCAATTTCCCAGGCACCGCTCTATTTGTCGACTACCGTCGAGCCCAACATCTTTTTTCTAACAGATGACTCCGGCAGTATGGACTGGGGAGTTATGACATCGGAGACGGACGGACTCATTTATCTTGGTGGCTACGCCTACTACTACACACATCCCGCCGCCGAAAACGATTGGTACTTTATCGTACCGACGGAGGAATACCTGACATCGTCAAAAGGCGTCGCTGCGCCTGCGGCTGGCGTATGGCGCGCCTGGTACTCCGGCTACAACAAGATGTACTACAACCCCTCTGTGACGTATCTTCCCTGGCCAGGCAAGGATAGCGGCGGCACAGCGTACGGTCCCGCCAGTCCGACGGCCGCACGTTACAACCCTTATTCGTCGTCAGTCGGCACGACAAATCTCACCGCCACGACATCTTACGACACCGACTACGGCGCGCAGACCAGCCTGGGTTCGTTTACCGTCACGAATTTCTACCCCGCCCGCTACTACACCTGGACGGACACCAACACCAATTCAGTCATCGATGCCAGCGACGGGCATACCCTGGTGGAAGTCAAGTCCACCACGCCCACCTACACCGGTAGCGCAAGCAGAACGGATTGCGTCGGGGCACCTGCCTGCACCTACGCCGAAGAGATCCAGAACTTCGCCAACTGGTTTACCTACTATCGAAAGCGCGAGTACAGCGCCAAAAACGCGGTAGGCACGGTCATTACCAACGCTACGTTTGCACGAGTCGGCTATGCAACGATCAATAACAATGGTAACTTAAAAACGAAAGTCGCCACGATGACCAGCAGCACCAACAAGGATACTCTGCTCGGCAAGGTCTTCCAGACCAACTCCACCGGCGGCACGCCGCTGCAGACGAATCTGCGCAATGTCGGCCGTTATTTCGAGTGCGCCAACAACAACATATTCGATTCCACGGCGACCAACTGCCCGATCCTGAGCAGCGCCGACGGCGGCACCTGTCAGCAGAATTACACGGTACTGATGACCGACGGATTCTACAACGGCTCCAGCCCGTCGCTATCGCCGTCGAATACCGACGGTGACAACAATACCCCGTTCGACGGCGGCACCTATGCGGACTCCTTCAGTAACACGCTGGCCGATGTCGCGATGCACTACTACGAACGCGATCTGCGCACGAGTTTAGCGGACCAGGTGACCACCACGCCCGGGGTCGACGATGCGAATCACCAGCATATGGTGACCTATACCGTGTCATTCGGCGTCAACGGCACGTTGAATCCGAGCACGACCAGCCCGGGGGCACCCGGCTTCAGCTGGCCGGATCCCTCATTGGGTGATCCGCAGAAGATCGATGACCTGTGGCACGCCGCCTACAATGGCCGCGGCCAGTATCTGTCGGCACAGAACCCGCAGGAACTCAACAGCTCGCTGAACGATGCGATCAACAACATTACCGATCGCACCAGTACCGCCGCGGCGGTGGCTTTCAACTCGACATCGCTCGGCACGGATAGCTCCATCTATCTGGCGCGTTTCAACACCGGTAAGTGGAGTGGTGATCTGCTCTCCTACGCGCTGGACCCGGTGTCCGGCGCAGTCGCGGTGACACCGACCTGGACCGCCGCCGCACTGCTGGACGCGCGTAACCTGACTACATCCGCGCGCAAGATACTGACCTACACCGGTACCGCCGGTATTCCGTTCCAGTGGGCCTCGCTCGCGACGGCGCACAAGGACGATCTCAAGAAGAACAGCGGCGGTGGCGTGGATACCGATGCCATCGGCCAGACCCGGCTGAATTACCTGCGCGGCGACAGGACCAATGAAGGGGCAAGTGCCGCGAACTTTCGCCTACGCGCCAGCCGCCTCGGCGATATCGTCCAGGCCAACCCGGTATTCGTCGGCAAGCCGGAATTGAACTACCCCGCCACCGTGCCGTTTCCCACCGCCACCGGTGAAACCTACGCGGAATATAAAACGGCCCAGGCAGCCCGGACTGGCGTCGTTTACGTCGGTGCCAATGACGGCATGCTGCACGGGTTCGACGCGACCAGCGGCGCCGAAGTGCTCGCGTATGTACCGAACTACCTGTACTCGACCACCACCACCGAGGGCCTCCACTACCTGACGGACAAGACCTATTCCCACCGTTACCACAACGATCTCAGCCCGACGGTAGCGGACGCCTATGTGAAGACGACCGTCGCCGGCGCCGCGGTATGGAAGACTGTTCTCATCGGCGGTGCACGCGCCGGTGCGCGCGGCCTGTTCGCGCTGGATGTCACCAATCCGTCGGGGTTCAGCGAGTCAGGCTCGACACCGGATGATATCGCCATGTGGGAATTCACCAACGCCCACGATACCGACCTGGGATACACATTCAGCAAACCGACGATCGCGCTGATGGACAACGGCAAGTGGGCGGCCATCGTCGGCAACGGCTATAACGATACCGGCAGCGGCCAGGCCAAGCTGTTCATTATCTATCTGGACGGCGGCATAGACGGCGTGTGGACGCCGACCACGGATTACGTGAAGATCTCGACGGGCGTCGGCTCGATCGTCAGCGCCAATTGCCTCAACGCCAGCAGCGACTGCAACGGCCTGTCCACGCCGACGCTGGCCGATACCGACGGCAATGGCACGGTGGACCGCGTCTACGCCGGCGACCTGAAGGGTAACCTGTGGGTGTTCGACGTCAGTGGCGCCACCGACTCCAGCTGGGGTGTTGCGTACAAAACCGGCTCGACCCCGAAACCGCTGTTCACCGCCAAGAACGCCGCCGGAACCATTCAACCCATTACCGTCAAACCGGTGTTGGCGAAACACCCGACGCAACCGGATACCAGCAACGGCAAAAACATCATGGTGTACTTTGGCACAGGCCAGTACATCAATGATGCGGACAAAACCACCACCACCGGCCAGAGCTTCTACGGGGTGTGGGATCACGGTTCCAAAGAGCTGCTGCGAGCGAATGTCGTCGCACAGACCTTCCAGTCGGGATTTCCGTCGAATGTCCGCGTGCTGACCAATAACACCATCGCGTGGACCGGCGGCAGCGCCAAGCACGGCTGGTTGATCGACCTGCCGACCAGCGGTGAACGCGTCGTCGCGAATCCAAAGATACGGGGAAGTTACGTATTTATTAATACGCTGATCCCCACCGCCTCGGCATGCAGCTTCGGCGGCTCGGGATGGCTGATGACGGTCAACACCAGCGATGGCGGTCAGCCGTCGGCACCGGTCTTCGACGTCAATAACGACGGCGCCGTCGACGACAGCGGCACGACGGATAAGGCGACCAACGACGGCGGGTCGACCTACAAGAACGTCTCCGGCAAAGAATTCCTGGAGGGAATCCCGACCGAGTCGAATTTCCTCGGCGACAATCAATACACACCCGGCAGCTCGGGCAACATCGACAAGGGGACCGTTGATACCGGCGTTGGCGGCGTTGGCACCGGACGCCTGTCGTGGCAGGAGCTGCATCGGTAGTAGTAGCGTGGCGGACGAATAGCACTCGGCGAGAGAAAGTGGAGTTGAGAAAATGACGATATTAAAAGCGTTTCTGGCAATAGCGGGCCTGGTTGTGTTTTCTGGCGTAGCCATGGCAGGCAGCCTTCCTGTCTATTATCCCGAATCGTTCCAGTCGACCGGGACTGTGGACCGCCTTGACCTGTCCGCAGGCGAAGTCGTCATCGGCGACAGGCTGTATCGAATAACAACCGGCACGGCGGTACATACGTTGAGGTCGAATGTCTCGTCCACCGGCGCGCTCGCCACCGGCATGCTGGTCGGACTGGATTCCATCCGCGATATACCCGGCGCGCCTTTCGTTACCAACATCTGGGAACTCCCTGATACTTTCTCTCCTATCCGCCGTTGATGAGTCGCATATGCGGACGTTTTAACGGATGGTGTCATCACCAAGGAAACCTAAGATATGAACCATAAACGACCCAGAGGATTTTCGCTCATCGAGCTGATGATGACCATCGCGATTGTCGGTATCCTGGCAGCGATCGCCTATCCGGCGTATCAGGACTCTGTCACCAAATCCCGGCGCACCGACGGCAAGGCGCAACTGCTGTCGATCATGAATGCACAGGAACGCTTCTTTACCCAAAACGGCACCTATACGACCACGCTCTCCAATTTCGATACGGTCGACGGCAGCGGCAATATTACTTCCGACGAAGGCTTCTACACGATCAGCGCCGCCGCGTGTACCGGCGGCAGTTCGACGCCTCCGTGCGTCGTGTTGACCGCTACCGCCCAGGGCGCGCAAGTGAGCGACGGCCCGCTAAGCTTTGATTCGCAGGGCGTAAAGACTCCAATCGCAAAATGGTGAGTAGCGCCGGCACCGCAATGCTGTTCTGATCACCGGGGAAGTAGCGGCGGCCAGTCGTCGAGCATGGCAACCCTCGTCCAGCCCAATAGAACACGCGTGGAGTCATGGCACTCCCGGTTCGGGTATTCGCACCCCCGGCGCGTCCAAATATGCACCATGAGAAACGCCGCCAATAGCGGTGTCGTCTCGACATCCGTCGCGATACCGCAATATTCGTAGCCATCAAGCGATTGTTTCTGCTATTTTCCAGTCTATCGAACGACTAGCCACCGGCAAACGGACTATCGACTCCAGGCCATGAAACGCGTCCCCGGGCGAGTGTTGCTTTTTGCGTGCATTCTTTCTGCCAATTTTCAGACGACGGCCTTGCTGGCGGCGGACACCGCCGACATGCTCACGCTGGATGCGGTCATCACGGCGGTCGTGACCAACCACCCTGACCTGGCAATCAGTGATCTCGACACGGCGATTGCGGCGATCGAAACCCGGAAACTGGCAGGAATACTCGATGCGACGGTCAACGCCAGTATCGGTATCCGCGATGACGAAACACCCGTGGCAAGCGATTTTCAGCCGGAAGCGACGCGCATTGGCCAGGTATCCGGCGGCATTTCCAGGCCGCTGGTCAGCGGCGCATCGGTGAATGCGCTCATCGACTATAGCCGCACGCGTCAGCAGTTCAGCAGCCCGCTGGCCGCTCAACTCGCCAGAATCAACCCGGCCTATCGCGGCAGTATCAGCGTGCAGTACCGGCATCCGTTGGCGCGTGGCGCTGACCGACCGGCGTATCGAGAGGGGCTCGAGGCGGCTGACGCCGATACCGCTGCCAGCCGTCTACGGCGCGAGCTCGTGGCACGGCATCTCGCCCTTGCGACGCTGAACACGTTCTACCAGTTACTGTCGAGCGAGGTCAGCATCCGGCTGGCGGACATTGCGGTCGATCGCGCAACACGCCTGCTCGACTATCAGCACCTCCGTGAGGAATTCGGTTTGATCGAAACGGCCGACCGCCAGCAGGCCGAAGCGTTGCTGGCGACGCGCGCGCTCGAGCTGCAGGAGGCGCGCGCCCTGCGCGAGCAACACCGGGTGGCCTTGAACCGGCTGATGCGGCGCGATCCCGGCACGTCCGTCGCGATACTGGCCAACGACGCTGCCACCGCTCACTTGCAATCCCTGAACGACGTGTTCGACATCGCGGCTACGCACCGGCCGGAGTTCCGGATTCTCGACGCACAACTGGGCGCGGCGATGTCGCGCCAGCGCATCGCCCGTGACGGTACGCGCGCACAGGTCGATATCGTTGCGGAGCTCGGATCGATGGCGCTCGACCGCAACGCCGGCGACGCCGCCACCGGGACGCTCAGTCCCAATGACACCTTCGCCGGCCTGTCGCTGGAATTCAGCGAAAGGCTGGGCAACCGTACCGCGGACGCCGAGGCACAACGGGCGTTGCTCATGCGCCAGCGCGTGCTGCTGGAGCGTCACCAGCTCGCCGAACAGGTCCGCGATGAACTGGCGACGATCCTGACAACGTTGCAGACCGGCGCCGAAACGCTGCGGCTTGCCAGGGTGAAGGCCCAGGCCGAACAAGACAAATTCGACGCGGAACTGGGGCGCTACCGGGACGGACGCTCGGATACCGCGACCATCATCCAGTTCGAGGGCGATCTCCACGGCGCGGAGCTCCACGCGGAACTGCTGCAATTGTCGCTGTTGCTCGGCAACCGCCAACTCGCCTGGTCCACCGGCGTACTGTTCGCCGAACTTGGCGTTGTCATACCCGAGCCCGCGAGCGCCACGCCGTGAGGTCGTTGATCGAATTCTTTGTGCAGCGCGGCCTGCTGGTGAACCTGGTGTCCATCATGTTGCTGGGCGGCGGACTCTACGCTGCGAGCCATATCCAGCGGGAGGCATTTCCCAGCGTTAACTTCGACATCGTCGGTGTCGGCGCCGGCTACCCCGGTACCTCACCGCGGGAAATCGAAAGTCTGCTGGTGACGCCGATCGAGCGCGAACTGAAGGGTATCGATGGCATCAAGGCGGTCAGCTCCACCGCCTATCCCGGCATGATGCAGCTCACGATCGAGATTGACCCCAACTATGCCGACCGTTCACGGCTGGTCGCGGACGTCCAGCAGGCGATCGACCGTGCCGATCTGCCGGCGGACTTGCCGGCCGACCCGGTGATCACCGAAGTGAAATCGGAACAGACGCCCATCCTGTCGTTTACGATTTTTGGCGACTATGATCCGCTGTCGCTGAAGCGCCTGTCGGATCGTA
Source organism: Gammaproteobacteria bacterium (assembly GCA_006218035.1). Classification (GTDB taxonomy): domain Bacteria; phylum Pseudomonadota; class Gammaproteobacteria; order VBWC01; family VBWC01; genus VBWC01. The sequence goes on along the minus strand of VBWC01000003.1, from coordinate 103,755 downwards.
TCGAGGACGACGTCATGAATCTGCCCGGCGTCGCGAACGTGCTGGTGCAGGGCAAACGCAAACAGGAGATCCGCATCGTGCTCGACCCCGAGCGGATGCGCCGGCACCGTATCGCCGTTAACGACGTGGTACGCCTGATTCAGGGATGGAACGTCAACGCCCCCGGCGGGCAGATCAAAATCCCGAACAACCAGAAAACCGTCCGCATCACCGGCGAGTTCGTTTCCGCCGAGGACGCCGCCGGTCTGGTGATCCGCGCCAACGAACGCGGTGACGCGCTGCGTCTGAAAGATGTTGCGGACGTGATCGATACTTTGGAGCGCCCTACCCGTCTGGTCGGCGCCCAGGGCGAGCCGGCGGTCAACATGATCGTGCTGAAAAAAGGCGATGCAGACCTGATAAATCTTGTCGACCGGATTCGTGCCTACCTGAAGACGGTGCCAGAACGGTACGGCAACGAAGTGAATGTGCGTATTTACAACGATTTCTCAACCGTCACCCGTCTGCGTCTTCGCCTGCTGACCGGCAACGGCGCATTCGGCCTGCTGCTGGTCACGGCGACACTACTGCTCTTTTTGCGACCGGCCGTCGCGCTGACAACCGCATGGGGCCTGCCGGTGATATTTTTTGCCGGCCTTCTTGTACTGTACCTTGGCGGTGTCACGCTGAACCTGTTGACGATGTTCGGCTTCATCATGGTGCTCGGGATGCTGGTCGACGATGCGATCATCATCGGCGAAAATATAACCTGGCACATGGAAAACGGCATGCCGCCGGAACAGGCCGCCGTCACCGGAACCATGGAGCTGATCGGTCCCGTCACGGCGACCGTCCTGACGACGGTCGTCGCGTTCCTGCCATTGATGTTCATGCAAGGCATCGTAGGCAAGTTCGTTTTCGCGATTCCTGTCGTAGTCATCACCCTGCTGATGTTCTCCTGGCTCGAGGCCATCTTCGTTCTGCCCAATCATATCCGCGATGTCGCCCGTGCGAACAAGCGTCCGCGTGAGCGATGGCTGTTTCGCTGGCTGAGTGTCGCTTACGAATGGTTGCTGCGGGTGGCGGTGCGCTGGCGGTATTTGACTATTATCCTCACCATACTTGCGCTGGGCGCCACCTTTACCCTGGCGGGCAACATCAAATTTCAGCTGTTTCCGCCCGGCGCGGAATCGCAGTTTTATCTGCGTGTCAAACTGCCGACCGGTACGACGCTGGAACAAACCGAGGCGGCTTTGCAACGGCTGGACCGTGAAGTACGCAGCCGCATTGACCCCGAAATTCTTGAAACCACGACCATGGTCGCGGGTGAAAACAGCGCCGACCAGCGTGAGACGTTGAAGCAGATCGGTGACCGTTTCGGATTTCTCCGTGTCGTCCTGATGCCGTTTACCGAACGTGATATCCCGGCCTATGACGTGATGAATGTACTGGAGCGCGAGGTTCCGTCGCTGTTTCCCGACATGGAAATCAGCTTCGTCATGGAGGTGCCCGGGCCCCCGGTCGGGCGCGCGTTACAGGTCGAGATCACCGGGCGTGACGTCGCCGCCCAGCAGCGCGCCGCCCGGCGTCTGATGAGCCTGCTCGCCGGCGTAAAGGGCGCCCACGCCGTCGAAAGCGATCTCGAATATGGCGATCCGGAAATTCACATCGAGCTGGACCGGAGTCTTGCCGCATTCGCGGGCGTTGATCTGGCGACGGTTGCACAACATATCAAGGCCGCATTCGACGGTCTTCGCGTATCAACATTGAAACATGGAAAGCAAGAGGTCGACGTCACGATCCGCTATTCCGAGCGCGCGCAGCGCGACGCAAAAACCCTGCTGAATCTCGAAATCCCCAATAACCGCGGTGGCCTGGTGCCGCTGCACAAGATCGCCAGGGTCACGCAGCACCCTGGCACCACGAGCATCCGGCACAAGAACAACAGCCGTGTCATTAACGTTTCGACCGACGTTGACCCGCAGGTGATCACGTCACGAGAACTGAACGCACTGGTAAAGAAACGTGACGCGGAATGGCTGGCGGACGATGCACCGGTACTGGAATACCACCTGGGCGGCGCGCAGGAACGTGACGAAGAGTCGGTAAAGAGCCTGGTATTCAGCTTCGGGTACGCGCTGTTCGGGATTTTCCTTATCCTCGCGATCCAGTTCAACCGCATCGCCTACCCCCTGCTGGTGATGCTGTCGATTCCGTTCGGGCTGATCGGCATTGTTTGCGGCTTTTACCTGCACGGTCAGCCGCTGTCATTTATGGCGCTAATGGGGTTCGTTGCATTGAGCGGCGTGGTCGTCAACTCGTCGCTGGTGATGGCGGTATTTATCCAGCGCCTGATCAGCCAGGGCACCGAGTGGCGTGTCGCGGTAATCGAGGCAGGCAAACGACGCCTGCGTGCGGTACTCCTCACCGCACTGACGACGGTTGTCGGTCTGCTGCCGACGGCCTACGGCTGGGGCGGTCTCGATCCGTTTGTCGCGCCGATGGCGCTCGCGCTGTCGTGGGGTCTGATGTTCTCAACGGTAATCACGCTATTTTCGATTCCAGCGGCGCTGGGTATCGGTATGGATGTCAAAGCGGGTGCCTGCCATATCCGGGCACTGATCACCGGCAAACAACGCGGAAACGCATCTTCCTGATGCCAGCCGGTCAGCGAAGATTCGTCGGGAGTCCGAATCTCGCACCATGACTATCCAAATAAAAAAGCCCGCACAAGGCGGGCATTCTTTATTTGGCGCGCCCGGAGAGATTCGAACTCCCGACCACCTGGTTCGTAGCCAGGTACTCTATCCAGCTGAGCTACGGGCGCGTAAATCGGTTCAGATTCAAGGGGGGGGATTATCCCGGCCAACCAGGGGAGTGTCAAGAAAGCTTGTTTTGGCTGCTGACCTGCCTGGCACCGCCGACAATGCTGCCGCAGAGAGCGGCTAGACGTCACCAAGCGCTTCGCACTCGAAGCGCTTGGTCGAGACCGACGCTGATTTCCTTGAATCGAGAGTTCGACGTTCGCAGCAGGTCACCACCAAGCAAACTATCGAACGCCACTTGGCATTGAGGGCGGAGAGAGAGAGAGAGGTCCTGCTCGGAGCTCGCGCTCCTCGGGCGGCCACCGCCGTTTCACGGCGATGTTCGCCTTCGCGCTTACTGCGCTCAGGCGTCGAACCCGGCTCTTATTGATATCGAGGGTTCGTCCTGCATCAGTCCAAATAAAAACGGGCTCTGCGAACCCGTTTTTATTTGGATGGCGGAGAGAGAGGGATTCGAACCCTCGATGGAGCTTTTGACCCCATACTCCCTTAGCAGGGGAGCGCCTTCGACCAGCTCGGCCATCTCTCCGGAAACGGTTCAAATATGGATGGCCGACGCCTGTTTGGCGCCTTGCAACTACAGCAATGTGTCGATTACCAGACAGGAACGCTGGCAGGTTGCACCAGCCGTGGCCACCGGGTTCGTAGGATACCGGGGCACACGGCGTACGTAAAGGTCTGGACGATCAGGAACCCGCTCCTTGGGTAGTTTTTTCCGTCTCACCGTCCTTTTCTTTCTTGATCCGCTCGTAAATCTCTTCACGATGAACGGTGACGGTCTTGGGCGCATCGACACCGATGCGTACCTGATTACCCTTTACCCCCAAAACGGTGACCGTGACATCGTCACCGATGATTAGCGATTCACCCACTCGCCGGGTCAAAATAAGCATTACTTTGTCTCCTTACCGGGTCTGTTCCTGCCCTGAGGCCAGAAGTGAATTCCCGGGCCAGAATTTTTCCTTATCCCTGGAGTCCCTATCGGCCATAGCCCGGAAATCTGTAACAAAACCAGCGAAAATTGCCTGTTCCCGGAGGAGCCCCAAGCCACCGCGACCAAGGGTCTGACGTATATCAATAAGACCCCGGACCGGGCATTTCATTACCCGGCCAGACCGTTCCATCGGCCCGAATATTCAGGCAGGCGTCTGGTCTAGACCAAACGCCTCATGCAAGGCGCGTACTGCCAGTTCGAGGTACTTCTCGTCCACTACGACGGAGATCTTGATCTCCGATGTCGAAATCATCTGGATGTTAATGCGTTCCTTCGCCAGCACCTCAAACATTGTGCTTGCAATACCGGCATGCGACCGCATGCCAACACCTACCACCGAAATCTTGACTATGCGTTCGTCGCCCGATACCTCACGGGCGCCCAACTGTTGCGCGGTTCGCTGAAGGATCTCGAGACCGCGATCCAGATCATTGCGATGCACGGTAAACGTAAAGTCGGTCGTACCCTCTTTCGAGACGTTCTGGATGATCATGTCGACTTCAATATTCGCCTGACCGATTGGCCCAAGAATCCCGAACGCGACACCCGGCTGATCCGGCACACCGCGTATTGTCAGCTTTGCCTCATCGCGATTGAACGCGATTCCGGAAATCAATGCCTGTTCCATACCTTCTTCCTCTTTAGTCACCAGCGTCCCCGGGCCCTCCGCGAATGAGGACAACACCCGAACCGGCACGTTGTACTTGCTGGCGAATTCCACCGATCGGATCTGCAACACCTTGGCGCCCAGACTGGCCATCTCAAGCATTTCTTCATAGGTCAGGCGATCCAGGCGCCGAGCTTCCGGCACAACGCGCGGGTCAGTCGTATACACCCCGTCCACGTCGGTATAAATCTGGCACTCGTCGGCCTTCAGCGCTGCCGCCAAGGCCACAGCGGTCGTATCCGAACCACCGCGCCCGAGCGTGGTGATGTTGCCTTCTTCATCGATACCCTGAAAACCGGCCACAACCACGATGCGCTTTTCAGCAAGATCCTTGTGTATCCGATTCGCATCGATGTCGACGATACGCGCCTTGTTGAAACTGTTATCGGTCAGGATGCGCACCTGCCCGCCGGTATAAGAGCGCGCTTCAAGGCCGATCTTTTCCAGCGCGATAGACAACAGCGCGATCGTCACTTGCTCGCCGGTGGCAAGCAGCACATCCAGCTCCCGCGGCAGCGGCCGCCGCGAAATTTCATGGGCAAGCGCCAGCAGACGGTTGGTCTCGCCACTCATCGCGGAAACCACAACCACAACATCGCTACCAGCGGCGCGGGTAGCCGCCACCCTGGCCGCCACATTCTCGATATGCTTTGGCGATGCGACCGACGTGCCGCCGAACTTCTGAACGATTAATCCCATACTACGATCGACCTAAAAAACCTGTTCTGCCAGGCGCGCGAGTTAAAAAACGAGCCCGTTGCGCGCGTAAAAGGCGCTCATTAGACGACAAAACCACCGCGCGCGTAAAGTTACGCGGCAGTTATTATGGCGTGACGCGCTCCCGTACCCAGTCCAACACCGCTGCCAGCGCCCCATCCAGTGCGGCGGGGTTGTCACCGCCGGCCTGCGCCATATCGGCGCGCCCGCCACCGCGACCACCGACCTTTTCGGCGACCACATTCACCAGCTCACCGGCCGGGATCGCATCGGCGTAGTCTTTGGTGACTCCCGCGACCAGCCGGATCTTGTTGTCGGCGACCGAGGCCAGCACCACCGCCGCCGACCCGAGCTTGTTCTTGAGCTGATCGACGGTATCCCGCAGCGCCTTCGCATCAATGCCCTCCAGTCGCGCCGCGATCACCTGGAGACCATTGATATTGATGGCCCGCGCTGCCAGGTCGCCACCGGCCTGGCTGGCCAGCTTCCCCTTCAACTGATCCAGCTCCTTCTCGAGCAGCCGGTTGCGCTCCATCACCTGCCTGACCCGATCCAGCACCGTGTCGCGATCCCCCTTCACCAGCGCCATAACGTCCGCCAGGCGCCGTTCATCCTCGGCGATCCGCTGCAAGGCAGCAGCGCCGGACACCGCTTCAAGACGGCGTACGCCGGCGGCAACTCCGCCCTCGCTGCTGATCTTGAACACGCCGATGTCACCCGTCCGTTGTACATGGGTGCCACCGCACAGCTCGGACGAGAAATCGCCCATCGTCAACACGCGTACCTTGTCGCCGTACTTCTCGCCAAAAAACGCCATTGCGCCGCTCGCGATGGCATCCTTGACAGACATTACACGCGTCTGGACCGGCACGTTCAGCTGGATCTGCTCGTGGACGATCCGCTCAACCCGCGCGAGTTGTTCAGGCGTGACGGGCGCAAAGTGCGCAAAATCGAACCGCAGCCTCGACGCGTCGACCAGCGATCCTTTTTGCACCACGTGCTCGCCAAGCACCTCGCGCAACGCCGCATGCAGCAGATGTGTTGCGGAATGATTCCTGGCCGTCGCGCCACGCCGCGCGGCATCGACCTCTGCCGCGACGCTGTCACCGGTTTGCAACGTACCGCTGACAACCTTGCCGACATGCACGAAGCTGTTGCCACCGCCCGCCTTCTGAGTATCCGTAACCTCGAACCGACTGTCATTGGCAGAGATACAGCCACGGTCGCCTGCCTGACCACCGGATTCAGCATAGAACGGTGTCCGGTCAAGCACGACCACGCCCTCATCCCCGGCAACCAGACGATCGACGGACTGGTTAACCTTGAACAGCGCAACAATCCGCGCCGCACCATCGACAGCTTCGTACCCGGTAAACTCGGTCGGCACCGTTATCTCGGGCCCTGCCCCGTAATCAACACCGAAGTGGCTCGCGGCACGCGCCCGTTCGCGTTGCGCCGCCATGTGCGTCTCGAAACCCGCCATATCGATGTTAAGACCAACGGAACGCGCATAATCCGCGGTCAGGTCGGGCGGAAATCCATAGGTATCGTAAAGCTTGAACACGACATCGCCGGCGATGACGCGATCGCCCCCGGCAGCCAGGTTGCCCTCGTCCTTGAGTATCTTCATCCCCTGTTCGAGCGTCTCGGCAAAACGCTCCTCTTCGTGACGCAACACTTTTTCTATTCCGGCGCGGTTTTGCACCAGCTCGGGATAGGCGTCGCCCATCAGCTCTCCAAGAGGCAGGACCAGTTTGAAAAGAAACGGTTCGGAAATACCGAGTTCGTAGCCGTGACGAACCGCGCGCCGGATAATGCGCCGCAATACATAGCCACGTCCCTCGTTGGACGGGATAACGCCGTCGATAACCAGAAACGCGCAGGAACGGATGTGATCCGCGATCACGCGCAATGACGGACTGTATCGGTCAGGCGCACCGGCCAACCGGGCCGCCGCATCGATCAGCGCACGGAACAGATCGATGTCGTAGTTGTTATGAACGCCCTGCATCACCGCGGCCAACCGCTCCAGCCCCATGCCGGTATCCACCGATGGTTTCGGCAACGGCTTCAACGAGCCGTCCGCCGCGCGGTTGTACTGCATGAACACCAGATTCCAGATCTCCACATAACGATCGCCATCGGCATCCGGGGTACCCGGCGGCCCGCCCGCGATATCCGGGCCGTGATCGAAAAAGATTTCCGAACAGGGGCCGCATGGCCCGGTCTCGCCCATCGACCAGAAGTTATCGCTGGCGCCGATACGCGCGAATTGCGCCGGGTCCACGCCGATTTCCTTCAGCCAGATATCGGCGGCCTCGTCATCTTGTTCGTACACGGTGATCCACAACCGTTTGGGGTCCAGCCGCAACTCCTTCGTCAGAAATTGCCACGCAAACTGGATCGCCTCACGCTTGAAATAATCGCCGAAACTGAAGTTGCCCAGCATTTCAAAAAACGTGTGATGGCGGGCGGTGTAGCCGACGTTCTCGAGATCGTTGTGCTTGCCGCCGGCGCGCACGCAACGTTGCGAACTCGCTGCACGCCGGTAGGAACGGGCGTCATGCCCGAGAAACACATCCTTGAACTGCACCATGCCGGCGTTGGTGAACAGCAGCGTCGGATCGTTCACCGGCACGAGCGAACTGCTCGGCACGATCTCATGCCCGTGCCGACGAAAGTACTCAAGAAATGTCTGACGTAACTCTGCGCTGCTTGTCATCGATAACCTTTCAACCGGGGCTCTTGCTGGTTATTAATACAGTTCCGGCGCAGCGCGCACAACCCTCGTCCTGCTCATGCACCGGACGCTTTTAATTCGTCCCGTATCTGTTCCGTGGTAAAACCGCGGTGCCGTAAAAAACGCGCCTGTCTGGCGCGTTCACGGTAATCACGCGGATAGTCGTTGCCAAAACGTTTACGCCGCACCACGGCAAGGCGTTCGCCCCACGACAACGCGTTAACATCGACAAACTCGTCGATCAACTCCACCGCTACGCCGCGCTCCCGCAGTTCCGCCCGGATGCGCAACGGTCCGCAGCCACGCTGTTCGCGGACATGGACAAAACTTTCCGTAAAACGCCGGTCGCTCTGCAGTCCGTGCTGGCGGAGTTCTACCAGCACGTCGTCGATAACAGTCTCGGGATATTCCCGCGCGAGCAACTTATGGCGTAACTCTGCAACAGCGTGTTCGCGCCGCGCCAGCAACCCGGTCGCGATGCGCCGGATTTCCGCTGTTGGTGATGCGTTTTCGCTCAGGCCTCGGCCTCGGCCGTTTCTTCCTCGACACCCGACGAGACGTGCATGCCTCCCGACAGCATCTTGGCGCGTATCTTGTCCTCGATCTCCAAGGCGATCTCTGGATTCTCTTTCAGATAGACGCGCGCATTGTCCTTACCCTGACCGATACGGTTGCCGCCGTAGCTGTACCATGAGCCGGACTTCTCGACGAGATTCTCCTTGACGCCGATATCGATGATCTCCCCCTCGCGCGACACACCTTCACCGTAGAGAATATCGAAGGTTGCCACCTTGAACGGCGGCGCCATCTTATTCTTCACGATCTTGACGCGGGTTTCGTTGCCGATGATCTCGTCACCTTTCTTGATGGCACCGATCCGGCGGATATCCAGGCGCACGGACGCATAAAACTTGAGCGCGTTGCCACCGGTCGTGGTCTCCGGATTACCGAACATGACACCGATCTTCATGCGGATCTGGTTGATGAAAATTACCAGGGTATTCGAGCGCTTGATATTCGCGGTCAGCTTGCGCAACGCCTGCGACATCAAGCGCGCCTGCAATCCCATATGGCTGTCGCCCATTTCACCCTCGATCTCGGCCTTCGGCGTCAGCGCGGCAACCGAGTCGATCACGACGACATCCACGGCGCCGGAGCGCACCAGCATGTCGGTAATTTCCAGCGCCTGCTCGCCGGTATCGGGCTGCGACAGGAGTAATTCGTCGACGTTGACGCCGATTTTCGCGGCATAACCGGGGTCGAGCGCGTGCTCCGCATCAACGAATGCAGCGACGCCGCCCAGTTTCTGCGCCGCGGCCACTATCTGCAACGAGAGCGTGGTCTTGCCGGAGGATTCAGGGCCGTAAATCTCGATAACGCGGCCGCGGGGAACACCACCGATGCCCAGCGCAATATCCAGACCCAGCGAGCCGGTCGAAATCACCTCGACGTCACGCACCGCGCCGGCATCGCCCATGCGCATGACAGAGCCCTTGCCAAACTGCTTTTCGATCTGCGCGAGTGCTACCGATAACGCCTTGCTCTTGTTGCTGTCTATGGTGCTTTCCATTGAGTCCCCCGTTTAACGCGAACCGTGTATTCGCGCTTCGATTTGATTGCCGCGCCCCGAATGGCGCCGATTATCCCATAACCGGCCAGCGACATGAAAGGCGACCGGCGACGTGACGAGTGTTCGGCGCGAACGGGTTGATTTCATGCAGATTCGGTCGACGGCAACGGCCACGACTCGACCGCCTCATAACGCACGCCGCCAGACGCGTGGTAAGACGCCATCAGGCAGAAGCGATCAAAGGAAAGCGACAATGGTTCGCGGAGTACCCGCGGCTGGACCGGTTGGCTCGTCTTGCGGACCAGCGTCAGATGCAGCTCAAACGGTCGCGGGTCAATATCAATACCGCATTCCGAGACCCCGGCGCGCAACTGCTCAACCAGACGTGGTAATGAGCCGGGCGATTGTGACGCGCCTGCCCAGACGACGCCCGGCCCGCACCAATAGCCGATGCGATCCACCGTCAATGCGATAGTCTCGCCACGAATGCCGGCGGCAAATTGCGCCACGCACCGACGTTGCGCTGGCGCCAGATCGCCCAGAAACGTCAGCGTAATATGCAGATTCGCAGACTCGACCAACGTTCCGGCGGCAGCGGGAATCTCACGGCGCGCGATCGCAAGCAGCTCGCCACGCGCTGCCTCCGTCGGACACAACGCGAAAAACAGCCGCTGTCTATCGTTGCCGTTCTGCAAGTGCGGTCAGCAATCCTTTCAGCGCACGTAACACCGACTGTCGGCGTATCTCGTGCCTGTCGCCGGTAAAATGGCAGGTGATGCTGCGCGGCGCACTCCCATTATCCGCCCAGGCAAAGCATACGGTACCGACCGGCTTGTCCGGCGTGCCGCCACCGGGGCCGGCAATGCCGGTGACGGCGAGGCTGATGTCCGCATGGCTCGCACGCAACGCCCCGGTAGCCATTTCCCGTGCCGCCTGTTCGCTTACCGCACCGTTCCGAGCCAGCGTGTCCGCGGAAACGCCCAGCAACTCCTGTTTCGATTCGTCGCTGTAGGTAATGAAACCGCGGTCGAACCAGCCGGAACTGCCGCTCACTGACGTGATCGACTGCGCCACCCAACCGCCGGTACAGGACTCCGCAATGACCAGCTTCCAACGACGCTGGCGCAACGCATCGCCGACCCGAACGGACAATGCCGCCAGGGATTCCGATGGATTAGCCTCCGTGTGCTGGACCAAGTTCGTGACCCCTTCATTGCGAGGCTCGCCGGGAACAAAAATCGACCGGATGCCAGGTAAACGCGCGATTGTTGCTATACTGACGCGGCTCACAATAACCGGCAAGTGTTTAAACACGCTAATTTTACATGCAGAATCATCCCTTTGCGGTAGCACGCCGCTACATCGATGCAGTCCTCGTCGCGTGGCAGTTTTTGTTCCCACAGCACCTCATTTCCCGCTTTATGTATTGGTTTACGCGGATCGAGAGCCCAGCCGTGAAGAACCGGTTTACAGGCTGGTTCGTCGGGCGTTTCGGTGTCGATATGCAGCAGGCGCTCGAAACAGACCCTCACGCCTACAATAGTTTCAACGCGTTTTTTACCCGCGCGCTGAAACCCGCGGCCCGGCCGATCGTCACCGGGGAAAACGAACTCGCGTGCCCGGTCGATGGTGCGGTCAGCCAGATCGGCAATATCGTCGAAACACGATTGTTCCAGGCCAAGGGGCGTTACTTTAGTCTGGAATCGCTGCTCGGCGGCTCACGCGAACTGGCGAGCCGGTTCCGGAACGGCCGGTTCGCGACCATCTATCTGTCACCCAAGGATTACCACCGGATACACATGCCGGTCGCCGGCGATCTGGAACAGATGATCTACGTGCCCGGACAATTGTTCAGCGTAAATCGATTGACGACGCGCGCCGTGCGCAACCTGTTTGCGCGTAATGAACGGGTCATTTGCGTGTACCGAACGGCGGCAGGGCCGATGGCTGTGGTGATGGTTGGCGCCATCTGCGTGGCGAGCATCGAAACCGTCTGGGCCGGGCAGGTAACACCGCACAGACCCCGTGAGGTCGCCTCATGGAGCTACGAGGACCGCCCGGTTCATCTTGAACGTGGCGCGGAAATGGGCCGCTTCAATATGGGATCGACGGTTGTCGTGCTGTTCGGTCCGGCGTGCGTCGAATGGGCCGCCGGACTGACGGCCGATACCACGGTCAGAATGGGTCAATTACTGGGAACGAAAACAACCGACCGGCAGCCGGCAGCGCCGGCCGATGCCTGAGGACTAATGTACCGAATTGCCCTGCGTGTAATGAATCAGTTCTTTCAACGACCGGAACGCACGGGCATCGAAATCGCGGAACATCAAGCCAACACCGTCGTGCGACACGCGCACCACCTTGGCCATGATCTTGTGCTCGGCCGACTCAGCGCCCTTGCCCAACCGGAATGTCAGTTCAACCATCGAGTCTTTCGAAGGTGCTTCTTTGTTCATTTCCAGAAAAATACCCCCGAGACCGATGTCCCGGGTGCGACACCCTTTACGTTCGGTGCCTTCGAAGATGAGATCCACGTCGAGAGCTATGCGGCTCCGCGTACTCCATCGCTGTTCCATGATCATGCGCCTCCCATCCCCTCGATATCGCTATCGATAAAAACCATATCATAAAGTCGTGACGTCACCTATCGACCGTCCGGAATCGCGGTCGTCACGATCATTGCCTCTGTTTAAACGTAATATGCCGTTGTCGTCAAGAAAATGTCGAATCGACTGGACGTGGCCGTGCAGCCCATTAAAAGCAATTACTGTGCCCACTAGGTGAGCAACATAAAATAGGTTGAAATATTAGCCTGTTGGATGCCGGCAATGATGCCGGCCAACGACCATCTGCCGGGACAGTCACCGTCCGTGTAAAGCGACCCGACAACGCGGCTTCGAACTACGGGCGCGTTTCAAGCCCGCTCGATCGGGAACGCGACGACCTCGTCGATCGCGCTCGCGTTCACTGCCAGCATTAATAACCGGTCGACACCCAGTGCCACACCGGCACAATCAGGAAACGACTCCTGCAACGCCGCAATCAGCCGCGCGTCAACCGCGATCGCCGCGCCGCCATGGCGCTTGCGCCGCCGCTGCTCGGTCATCAATCGCTCATGTGTCTCGCGACCGCTGCCCAGTTCACCATACCCGTTGGCGATCTCGACGCCGTCGATATAGAACTCAAACCGCTCCGCGACCGACGGGTCATCGGGAAGAAGACGTGCCAGCATCGCCTGTGACGCAGGAAACTCGTGGATGAAGACCGGCGGTCCGCCGCGTAAAGCCGGCGCCACACGATGACTCATCAATACGTCCAGCCAGAAATCCCGGTCGTCGACGTCCGCGCCCCCCTGTATCCCAAATGGCGCGCATTGCTCCGCCAGCTGCGCCGTGGTTGCCAGTGACGGGTCGATGCCGGCATGACGCAAGAATGCCATGCGATAAGTTATCCGGTCCGCCGCCGGTATCGGCAGAACCGATCGAACCAGCGCCTCGACCTCGTCCATCAGCGCAACGTAACTGAATCCCGGGCGGTACCATTCCAGCATGGTGAATTCCGGATTGTGCCACTGGCCGGACTCACCGTTGCGAAATACCTTTCCCAGCTGGTAGATCGGCCCGCTGCCCGCGGCCAGCAAGCGCTTCATCGCGTACTCGGGCGATGTCTGCAGGTACAAACGGCGGCCAGCGCCAGCGCCCGGCCCGTGATACAGGGTTTCGAAACTGTCGATATGGCAGTCCGGTGTCGTCGCTGCCGACAACACCGGGGTATCGACCTCCCAAACCCCGCGCGCAGCGAAAAACGCGCGGACGGCTGCCAGCAACGCGGCGCGGGCTTTCAGGTGCTCAAGCGAAGCGGTCGGTGCCCAGTCGTCGGCACCGCGGATTGCAGCGGATTTTGGGTACGCCTGCGTTATATGGTTCGACATTGCGATCCAGCAAACACCGGGCCATCAGTCCTTCACGCGCGCGGCATATTCACCGGTGCGTGTGTCGACCTTGATCATTTCACCCTGGTCGACGAACAGCGGCACCCGAACGACCGCGCCGGTTTCCAGCGTGGCCGGTTTGCCGCCGCCGCCGGACGTGTCACCTCGGACGCCGGGATCGGTCTCGGTGATGGTCAACACTACGAAATTCGGCGGTGTCACTGCGATCGGCTTGCCGTTCCATAACGTTATCACGCACTCCTCCTGCCCCTTTACCCATTTGGCGGCATCCCCCATCGCCGTGGCATCGGCGGTGTACTGCTCGAAGGTTTCCGATGTCATGAAATGCCAGTACTCGCCGTCACCGTAAACATACTGCATGTCGGTATCGACGATGTCCGCCGTCTCCAGCGTTTCGCCGGACTTGAAGGTCCGTTCGATGACGCGGCCGGTCAGCAGGTTACGGATCTTGACGCGACTAAACGCCTGGCCCTTGCCTGGCTTGACGAACTGATTTTCAATGATGACGCACGGATCATTGTCGAACATCACCTTCAGCCCGCTTTTAAACTCACTGGTACTGACAATCGCCATGTAACCCCCCTACACTAGTACGACCCCGAAAATCGAAGGCGATATGTTACAGCGAATCTCATCACCGTGTCAGACGAAAACCTGGCGACAGCAGCTCGCCGAGGCGGTCCGCGACCCCGCGGAACTGCTCGCGATGCTTGACCTGCCGGCGACCGCGCTGCCCGAATTGCAGTCCGCCGCCCAGGCATTTGCATTGCGGGTACCGCGAAACTACGTCGCCCGCATGCGAAAAGGCGATCTCGCCGACCCGTTGTTGAGGCAGGTACTGCCGGGCGCCGCCGAACTTGCCGAGGCCCCGGATTTTTCAGTGGACCCGGTGGGGGACCTGGCGGCCACTGCCGCTAAAGGCGTGGTACATAAATACGCGGGCCGGGCGCTGATCGTGGCGACAGGCGCGTGCGCCGTGCACTGCCGTTATTGTTTCCGGCGCCACTATCCGTACTCCCACAACAGCGCCGCGGCCGATCAGTGGCGGTCGGCGCTCGCCTACCTGCGCGACAATCCCACGGTCACCGAAGTCATCCTGAGCGGTGGCGACCCGTTAACGCTGAGCGACGCACAACTGGCCTCATTTGCTGCTTCCCTGGACTCGATACCGCATATCCGACGGCTGCGCATCCACACGCGCTTGCCGGTTGTCATCCCGGCGCGCATCGACGACGAAATGCTCGCGTGGATACGACACACGCGCCTGCCGGTGGTCGTGGTCGTGCATGTGAATCATGCCAACGAGGTCGATGCCGAGGTCCGGCGGGCGTTCGCACGGCTGAAGCTCGCCGGTGTAACGCTGCTAAACCAATCGGTCTTGCTAAAGGGCGTCAACGACGATGCCGGCGCGCTGGCCGACCTGAGCGAAGCCCTCTTTAACGCCGGCGTCCTGCCGTATTACCTGCATCTGCTCGACCCGGTCCAGGGCGCCGCCCATTTTGACGTCGCCGAAAGCCGGGCACGCGAGCTGTTTGCGGCGCTGCAGCGGCGGTTGCCGGGCTACCTCGTGCCTCGCCTGGTGCGCGAGCGCGCTGGCGCTCCGGCCAAAGGGCTGGTAGTTTAATTTATCCGTCGTTTCTGAAACTTGCGAGGTGGTCGGAGGGAAATATACCAGCCTGTTCCACGATACCCTTTAATTAAAGTTTTAGTGGATTTGATCGAAAAACTGGCTGTAGTACCGGGAAACTATTCACCTGAAGACAAAAGGGACAAGGCTAGCGCCGTGGCCGCTGATGATCGCGTCTGGGCCGAACCATCTCAGGATATGATGACGTCAGGGAAAATCGATACAAGGCCAGGCAAGGTCGAGGAATGGATCGCAGCGCTGCCGCTGGCCGATACTCGCGAATCCGCCCGCCTGATCTTCCACGCGTTACGCGACCTGAATCAGGCGCCGCTGAACGACCGTCATCGTTTTCAGATCATGGAGTTGCTCCGGGAGCCGGTGCTCTACATTTGCAGCGCGCTGCAAAAGCATTTCGTCAGCCACGATTTTCCGCTGCCGCCACGTCAGCAGAAAATCAGCGCGCTGGAACGCGAAGTTCAGATGGCGACGGCCAACGCTTACAAAATCATTGCCAATAACCTGGTGGACATCGACACCGGCCACAATACGCCATTGGCCGCCAGCGCCATACATCGCGCGCTCCGCTACCTGGGACGGGTGCTGTTGAACGGCTACAAAACCTACTCCGGTGCGCCGGAGCATGTCTGGAAAGAGATTCATCAGCTTTATCACTACGCCGAGCTGCAAAACCTGCACCTCGTCCCCGTCACGGATATCGAGAACTGGTTCGCGGCACGTACCAACGTGGTGGACATTTACAAACAGATTCTGCTGCTCGCGATGGCTGACCCGTTCCACCTGAAGCCGGAAGAGACCGAAAAGGTTTACATCGTGCTCAGCGCATGGACGTCACATTGCCGTTTATCGAACATAACTGAAACCGCCGCGACCGGCATGTTCGGCGTGAACCTTGAAGGCGACGAGCAACCCCTTCCAGTCACGGCGGCGCAGGCACAAATGTCCGGCAGCTGGCGCATACTGGACATTGTCGGGCTGACGCAAACGCTGCGCAGCCTGCATGAATCGCCGCATGCCCTGGTGCGGATCGTTCCCGGTGACGCGCGCACGGCCATGTCGAAGGACCTGCTGCAACACCTGATGTTCTCCTGGGGCATCACACCGAAACGGCGCTCCCGCCGCCTCGACAGCTCGACCAAGGTCATCGTCACGCTGGGACTGAGTTCGACACATTACTTCGCTACCACCACCGCCGCGTTCTTCGGCGCCCAACAGCCCCGGGAGACGCTGGATCTGCTTGCCGCCACGCGGCATTCGCTGTTTGAGCGCTGTTCGGTCAGGCCTGACCGTGATGCTGCCAAAAAGAAACTGCCCGAATTCACGTCGCGATCCGAGTTCTCCGGCCGCGCGGCAGAGGGCCTGCAGGTGACCGAACGGCGCGTTCTGTCGATGAAGGACTTTGTCAATATCGAGAACTACGACGGCGCCGTCCCCGATATCGAATCCATCGATGAAGTCGCCGCGACACCGTTGTTTGATTCCTTCGAATGCACAACGATTAACGAGAGCAACGAGGGAACCCGGTTGCGCTGGGCATGCCTGTCCTGGGAAGGAACGAATTCACCACGCATGCGGGTCGGCGAGCTCGTCAGCATTCGCGGCCTCGGCGGTAACGGCAGTTTGTGGATAATCGGCGTCATCCGCTGGATGAAGAAAACCGCTAACGCCGCCTTCGAGTTTGGCATCCAGTTTCTCTCGCCTGCGGCCGACGCCGTGGCGATACGCATCAAGGACGATCGTACCGGCCAGCTCGGCGATTACCAGCGGGCGCTGCTGCTGCCGGAAATTCCCGCGATTGACCGGCCGGCGACGCTGGTGATGCCCGCCCTGGTGTTCCGCAAGGGGATGGCCGCGTTGCTGAACGTCGGTGGCTTTGAGCTGGAGATCATCCTCGCAGCCCCGTTGCATAACAGTCAGTTTTTCGGCCAGTTCCATTTCACGGTTATTGACGGCATCGATCGTCAGGACAAGGCTCAGGCATCCGAGGAAATCCAGCGCCGGGATATGGACTCGATCTGGGACATCATCTAGGCATTAATCACAATGGCAACGATACCAAAACCGTCCGCACCGGTCACACCGCAATCCACGGCTGAACCGTCTCACATGCTGGTGATGGTCGATCGCACGATCGATATCAGCGGATTGATAAACGCCGTCACCGCGAAAGGATTCAACGTACGTGCTACCAATATCGACAACCCGCGCGAGCTGAAGCCGGGCATGGTGACGAGCGGAAACTGGGAATTGATTCTCACACCGGTATCGATGGCCCCTGAGGTCCTGAAGCTACAGGCGCAATGCACGGGGACACCACCCCGCGTGATCGTGTTTGGCCCGACGGAGGACGTGACGGCCGTAGAATTTCTCGAACAAGGCGCCGCCGACGTTGTGCGCACGCAGCCGCCCGAGCGCCTGCATATGGTCGTCGCGCGCGAACTCGCGTTTATCGCCGAGCGGCACGCCCGCCTCCGCTACGAACAGCTGTGTGCCGCCTACTCAGAGCGCTACGGCATGTTGACGGCCGACAGCGCGGCTCGTACCGCGCGCACTCCGGCCGACTCCGCGAATACCTCGCCGCCCGGCAACCGCGATGTTCTCACCGGCCTCTATACCAGAAACTACTTCATCGGCGAGTTGGATAAGGGCCTTGCCGACCCGGATTCGCTACCAGGCACGAGTGCGCTGATGCATATCGCCATCGATAATTTCGACTTTGTGCGCGAAAAACTCGGCGTCGCTGCCGCGGACCTCGCCCTGGCGGACGTTGCCGCGATCGTGTCGGAGGTCATCGGCACCGATAGCCTTGCCTGCCGCTTTGGCTCGCGCTCGGACGACAACGTGTTCCTGGCGATGATCCGCAATTCCGATGCTGCGCAAATCAGGCAAATCGCGGATCGCCTCTGCACCGTCGTGGCGGCTCACGAATCCGAGATTGCGGGGAAAACGGTCAAGGTTACCTGCAGCGTCGGCGTCTGTCCGTTTGTTGGTGCAAGCGCCAGCTCTCAGAAACTTATCTACTGGGCAGCATTGTCAGGACAGATAGCACAAAAAAACGGCGGCAACAGAATTCATGCCTATGACGCCAAAGCCGACGCCAAGGCCGTTCAGGAAACGGGCAAGGAACAGGGAAACCGCCTCTCCGACGCGCTCAAAAACAACCGCTTCAAACTGGTATTCCAGCCGATCGTCAATCTCTGCGCTGCGCCGGCCGAACGCTATGAAGTGCTGTTGCGCATGCTCGGCGACAATGACAAGGAAATCATGCCCGCCCAATTTATTCCTGCCGCCGAAAAGGGCGGCCTGATGCCGGAGATCGATCGCTGGGTCATCAACAAATCGATTCAAACCGCCGCTGAACGATATCGCGAAGGCAACAAAACCAACTTCTTTGTCAAGATTTCAAACGAGGCGTTGGCGGATGCCGAATTGGTGATGTGGATCAGCACCGCGTTCAAGACTGCGCGTGTACCCGGCGACGCGATTACCTTTGAACTCACCGAGAATGCCGTCATGGCACACCCGGAGGAGGCGCGACTCTTTTTGAAAGGCGTCAAGGAACTTCATTGCCACACGGCGCTTGAGCGGGCGGGTATGAACCCTGGCGCTCTGGAGACCCTTGAAGATCTGCCGCTGGACTTCATCAAGTTCGACCGCTCGCTGACCCATGACTTTCCGCATAATCCGGGCAAGCAGGAGCGTCTGAAAAAACTCGCCAGAGCCTCGCACGAACTGCATCGTGAGGCGATCGCCGAATTCGTGCAGGATGCGCGTACGCTGCGTCTGCTGTGGCAATGCGGCATCGACTATATCCAGGGATATTATCTGCAGCAGCCGGATGGCCATCTGGCGTACGAATTCTCAGCCGGCGCCGGCTAACAGTTTGTTGAAAAACGTAGCGAGCGCCGCCAGGACAAGGCGCAAAAAGGCGAAAAAGCGGAGTTATGTACAGGATGTACAGTATGTCGCGGGAGGGCAGGATGCCCGCAGCGACTTACCTGGGAGTAACTGAGCATTTTGAGCCTTTTTGCAACGCCGTCATGGCAGGCGCAGCAGTTTTTCAACAAGCTGCTAAAGATCATCGCCCGACACCGGCCCCTGTCATACCGGCTCAACCCCTGGAGCGCAGCGCCGCGATGCGCTCGTCGAGCGGCGGATGGCTCATGAACAACCGCCGGAATCCGGAACCGATACCGCCCGAAATCCCGAACGCCGCCATTTGATCCGGCAGGTGCGGCTGCCCGCTGGCAGCCTTGAGACGCTGCAGGGCTGCGATCATCTTTTCGCGACCGGCAAGCGTGGCGCCACCCTTGTCCGCGCGGAATTCGCGTTGCCTGCTGAACCACATGACGATCATCGACGCGAGCACAGCGAGCACCAGTTCCGCAATGATCGCCGTTACCCAGAACGCCGGGCCATGGCCACGCTCGGTCTTGAATATCACACGGTCAACGACGTGCCCAATCACACGTGACAACACCATCACAAACGTGTTGATGACACCCTGTATCAAGGCCAGCGTCACCATATCGCCATTGGCAACATGAGTCACCTCGTGCGCAAGCACGGCCTCTGCCTCGTCTCGATCCATCGCCTGCAACAGACCTGTGCTGACGGCAACCAGCGCATGGTTTTTCCTCATGCCGGTGGCAAACGCGTTGACGTCAGGCGCGTTGTAAACTGCCACCTCGGGCATGCCGATACCGGCGGCCCGCGCTTGCCGTGCGACCGTCTCCACCAGCCATGCCTCCACATCGTTCGAGGGCCGCTCGATCACCCGGGCACCGGTCATACGTTTAGCAGTCCACTTGGAAATGGCCAGCGAAATGAACGCACCACCCATGCCAAACACCGTCGCGAAGATGACGAGCGCGTTAAGATCCAGACCGACGCCCTGCTGGTCCAGGATGCTTTCGACACCGAGCAACCGCAGCGAAATACTCAACACAATGAGAATCGCAATGTTGGTCGCAAGAAACAGCACTATCCGCTTCATTCACTTGGCTCCTGATTGATGACAAACCCGGGTAACTCCACCGGATTAATAGTGACTAAACATGCCGGTTTCAACTCCCGCGGTGGTCTGGCTCGGCGCCGATCGGCGACCGTCGCATGATAGTAGAGTCAGACAGTGGCGACAGGGGATCCGTTTCCAGCTCCTTTACAAACATTCACGTTTGTATATAATCGGCGATCCATGTTTCCCACGCGGACTCAGACCATGACGTTCTCCTATCTTATCCATTTTTCCGGCGCACACAGACAAATAATGCACCGCCCATGGCGACTCGTCGTCGGCACTGTGACGGCACTGGCGCTGCTTAGTGCTTGTGGCAACAACGGCCGGGCCGCCGGGCCAGGGGAAGCGGGCGGCATGCCCGCCATGCCGGTAACGGTAATCGAGGTCAATCCGCAACAGGTGCCGGTGATCATCGAGGTGGCAGGACAGACGGAGGGTTCCAAGGATATCGAAGTGCGGGCGCGCGTCACCGGCGTGTTAACCAAACAACTCTTTCAGGAAGGTGACAAGGTTAAAAAAGGCGACGCCTTGTTTAGTATCGATCGCGCGCCTTTCGAGATTGCTTTAGCGCAAGCCCGCGCCGCATTGGCGCAGGACAAGGCCAACCTTGAAAAGGCGCAGCGCGAAGCGACACGTCTAAAACCCCTGGTAGACGAAAAGGCCGTCAGTCAAAAGGAAGCGGATGATGCCAACAGCGGATTGTTAACGGCGCAAGCGTCGCTGGCAGCCAACGAAGCCCGCGTGCGCGACGCCGAGTTGAATCTGTCGTATACCCGGATCACCGCGCCGATCTCCGGCGTGACCGGCCGTGCCGGGTTTTCAGAAGGCACGCTGATCATCCCCGGCGCAGCGTCCAGTCTGCTGACGACCCTGCATATCATCGATCCGATCTGGGTGCGTTTCGGCTTCTCCGAACGCGAGGCATTACAACTGCGCCGGGCCGGCAGCAAGTCCGAAGTGAAGCTGCTTTTATCCGATGGCAGCACCTATGACATGGCGGGCAAACTCAACTTCACCGCCTCGACGGTGAACAGCAACACCGGCATGGTACAGATGCGTGCCGAATTCCCGAATCCCAAAGCGATGCTGCTGCCGGGTCAGTTCGTCCGCGTCCAGGTCGCCATCGGCGAACGCGAGGCCTATCTGGTACCGCAGGCCGCCATGACCCAAACCGATCAAGGCAAGCTGCTATTCACCGTCGCGGCGGACAACACCGTGGCGCCACGGCCGGTGGAGACCGACGGCTGGTCGGGACACGACTGGGTGGTGAGCAAAGGTCTGGCGCCGGGCGACAAGATCATCACGGACAATCTTATGAAGCTGCGCCCCGGCGCGGCAGTAATGCCTCACGCACCTGGCGAAGGTCCCGGCGCACCTGCGGGCGCAGGCAATGCACCGGCTGCTGACAAACCGGCCCAGACAAAATAGCGAGTTTGCGAACGGCCCGGTATCTCGGCGCAGGCTAAACCATGTCAAACTTTTTTATCGATCGTCCCATTTTCGCCAGCGTGCTGGCCATCATTATCACGCTGTCCGGCCTGGTCGCCATGAATATACTGCCCATCGCGCAGTATCCGGAGATCTCGCCGCCGACCGTGACGATTACCGCGTCCTATCCCGGCGCATCGGCCGAGACCCTGGCCAAGACCGTCGCCGCGCCCATCGAAGAGCAATTGTCGGGCGTGGAGAATCTGCTCTACTTCAATTCCACCGCGGCATCCAACGGCACGATCTCGATCACCGCCACCTTTGAGGTCGGCACCGACGTCGACAAGGCGACCTTCAACGTCAATAACCGGGTGCAACTGGCCGCGCCGCGGCTGCCCGATGAAGTGCGGCGCAACGGCGTGACGGTCGCCAAGCGCTCGCAGAATATCCTGCTGGTGGTAGCCCTCAATTCGCCGAACAGCACCTATGACATGCTCTATCTGTCGAACTACGCGACCCAGAATGTCCTCGATAACCTGAAGCGCATCCCGGGCGCGGCGGATGTGTTTATCTTCGGTGCGCGCGACTACTCAATGCGGGTGTGGCTGAAACCGGATCGCATGGCCCAGCTCGGTCTCACCGTCACCGACATCACCAACGCCATCAACTCGCAGAATGCGCAGTACGCCGCCGGCAAGATCGGCGCCGATCCGGCGCCCGCGGGTCAGCAGCTGGTCTACACCGTCACGGCGCGCGGGCGCATGCTCCAACCCGAGGAATTCGGCAATATCATCCTGCGCTCCAGTGGACCCAACGGCGTGCTCAAGCTCAAGGACGTAGCGCGCATCGAACTCGGCGCGCAGAGCTATGACCAGGCCAACAGCGTCAACGGTCAGCCCGCCGTTGCGCTGGCGGTATTCCTGCAATCCGGCGCCAACGCCATCGAGGTCGCGCAGACGGTCCGCGACACGATGGCCGAATTGAAAAAGGAAAACTTTCCTGACGACGTCGATTATCTGATCCCCTACGACACCACGCGCTTCGTCTCGGCCTCCATCAAGGCCGTGATTCACACCCTGCTCGAGGCAGCCGCCCTGGTGTTGTTGGTGGTGTTTGTGTTTCTGCAAACCTGGCGCGCCACCCTGATCCCCATGATCGCGGTGCCGGTGTCGCTGATCGGCACCTTTGCCGGCTTGTGGTTGTTTGGCTTCTCGATCAATACCCTGACCCTGTTCGCGATGGTGCTGGCGGTGGGTATCGTCGTCGATGATGCCATCGTCGTGCTCGAAAACGTCGAGCGTTTGATGCGCGAACGAAAACTGAAACCCTTCGATGCCGCTGTCGAGGCCATGCGCGAAGTGCAGAACGCCGTCATCGGTATCGTGCTGGCATTGATAGCGGTGTTCATCCCGGTCGCCTTTCTCGGCGGCATCGCCGGCCAACTCTATCGCCAGTTCGCGGTAACCGTCGCCATCGCCGTGGCGCTGTCAGGGATCGTGGCACTGACCTTGACGCCGACGCTGTGTGCGGTCTTGCTCAAGCCGCGCGATCACAGCGACGGCAGGATGGCCAAACTGTTCGGCCCCTTCAACCGTGGATTCAGCTGGGTGACGGAACATTTTCTCGCTGCGGTCCGTTTGGCCCTGAGCTGGCGCATCACCGCGCTGACGGTGTTCGCGGTCTTCGTCGGCATTGTCGCCCTGCTGTTCTGGCGGATACCCGGCAGCTTCGTGCCGCCGGAAGATCAGGGCTATATCATCAGTGCCGTAGTGCTGCCCGACGGCGCCACGCTGGAACGCACCATGAAGACCACGGCGCAATTGCGCGGCATGATGGCCGATAATCAGTCGATCGAGAACATCTTCATCGTCAACGGTTTTGACCTTATCAGCGGCAGCAACAAGAGCAACGCCGCGACCATCTTCATGCCGCTGAAACCGTGGCAAGACCGCCCGCAAACCGCCCAGCAACTGGTGCAGGAAGTCAGCGGCAAGGGCTTCATGTTCCCGGACGGCATCGCCTTTGCGTTCAATCCGCCGGCGATACGTGGTCTCGGCGCCACCGGTGGTTTTGAAGTCTATGTGCGCGGCCGTACCGATCCCGATCCGCAACGCCTCGCGCAAGTGACCAATGACTTCGTCACCGCGCTCGGCCAAAACCCGGCACTGGAAGGACTGCGCACGCTCTATCATCCCACTGTGCCGCAGTTGCGCGTCGAGGTGGATCGCGAGAAGGCCATCGCGCTCGGTGTGCCGGTCAGCGAGGTGTTCGGCGCATTACAGGCGCAGATGGGCTCGCTCTACGTCAATGACTTCAACAAGGCGGGCCGCACCTACCGCGTGACTATCCAGGCGGATGCCGAGTATCGCTCCAGGCCCGAAGACCTCGGCAATATATACGTGCGCTCGACAACGACACAGACCATGATCCCGCTCAAGGCGCTGATCACGGTAGAGAACATCATTGGCCCCGAACAGATCGAACGCTATGAAGGCTATATTGCCGCCAAGGTACTCGGCAGCGCGAAGGCCGGCTTCAGCTCGGGCGAGGCGATAAAGGCAGTGGAGCAGATCGCCAGGCAGTCTTTACCGAAGGGCTACGACATCGAGTGGACCGGCCAGGCCTTCCAGGAAAAACGTACCGGCAGCGCCTCGGTCTTCGCCTTCGGTTTTGCGTTGATCATGGTCTATCTGATCCTGGCGGCGCTGTATGAACGCTGGGGAGTACCGGTGGCCGTAGTGCTCGCCGTGCCCTTCGCCTTGTTGGGCGCGCTCGGCTTCGTCTATCTGCGCGGCATGGACAACAATATCTACTTCCAGATCGGCCTGGTGGTATTGATCGGACTGGCGGCGAAGAACGCGATCCTGATCGCGGAGTTTGCCATGCAGGGCATGGAGCAAGGCATGACCGCGGCGGCGGCCGCGGTCGAGGCGGCACGGCTGCGCTTCCGGCCTATCGTCATGACCTCGCTCGCCTTCGTGTTCGGCGTCGTGCCGCTGGTGCTCGCGACCGGCGCCGGCGCCGCGGCACGCCAATCCATGGGCACGGGCGTATTCGGCGGCATGATCGTCGCGACCTTTATCGCGCCGATCTTCGTCCCGCTGTTCTTCACCCTGTTCGCGCACAAACCGCGGCCCTCGCATCATCATGATGATCCACACCCGGTCGTGACGCAGGAGAATAAATCATGAGCGCGTCATCCCGCTTTGTTCGAGTGCGAGGTATCGCCGGCCTGACCCTGCTCGCGCTGCTCACCGGTTGTGCGGTGGGTCCCGACTACAAACGCCCGGACCTGGCACTGCCCGCCGCCTATCCCGATGCGGCGTCTGGCGCCGCCAGCGCGAGCACCGGGCAGCGCGCGCTGGCCGCCGACTGGTGGACACTGTATGGCGACACCGCCCTCAATGATCTGGTGGCGACTGCGCTGCTGAACAACAGTGATCTGCGCTTGGCGCTGGCGCGGATCGACGAGGCCGAGGCGGTATGGGACCAGGTCGGTTCCGCGCGCTTTCCCGCCGTCGATCTCGACGCGTCCAGTACCCGTTCACGCTCCAGTACGCTGAGTGCGCAACCGTTGGCTGCGGGCACGCCAACCATATCCAATGCGCACCGCCTGGCGCTGTCCACCTCGTTCGAACTCGATTTCTGGGGCAAGCTGCGCCGCAATTCGGAAGCGGCGCGCGCCCGGCTCCTGGGTACGCGTTACGCCCGCGACGTCAGTGCCCTGACGCTGGCCGGCGCCACCACGCAGTCTTATTTCACACTGCGTTCGCTCGACGCGCAGATCGCCGCGAGCCAGGCGACCCTGCATTCACGGGATGAATCGCTGACCGTGATCAAGAGCCGCGCCGCCGGTGGGCTCGCCTCGGAACTGGAGGTCAGCCAGGCGCAGGGCGCGCGCGCCGATGCCTCGCTGCAATTGCGCGAATTGCAGCGGCAGCGGACACTAGTGGAACACCAGCTGGGTCTGCTCACCGGCAAACTGGACGTGCAGATCGCGGCGGGCGATATCATGCAACTGCCGACGCCGGCCACGCCACCGGTTGGCCTGCCGTCGACCCTGGTGGAGCGCAGACCCGACGTGCAACAGGCGGAACAGGCACTGATCGCGGCCAACGCGCGCATCGGCGTCGCCAAGGCCGCACAATTGCCAACCTTTTCCCTGACCGGCGACTTCGGCGGTTCGAGCAAGGAGCTGAGCGACGTCCTCGATTCCGGTGCGCGCATCTGGTCGGTGGGCCTGGCGGGCACGCTGCCGATCTTCGATGCCGGTAAATACGCAGCGCGCAGCCGTGAGGCGGAGGCGGTGCAACGCCAGGCCCTGGCCAGCTATCAAAAGAGCATCGAGACTGCGTTCAAGGAAGTGGCCGATGCCTTGACCAATGTCGCGCAAAGCGCTGCCGCGGCGCGTGATATGCAAATCAAGGTCGACGCGGCACGCAGTGCCCTGCGTCTGTCGGATTTGCGCTACAAGGCGGGGTATTCAGGCTACCTCGAGGTACTCGATGCACAGCGCAGCGCTAATGCCGCCGAACTGGCCCTGGTGCAATACCGCCAGACGCAGCTGGTGTACAGCGTCGATCTGATGAAGGCCCTGGGCGGTGGCTGGTCACCCACGGATACCTCCTCCGCCCGGGAGCAACGCTGATCCGTGGCACGGAAAACCAAGAGCGACACCGAACAGACGCGGCAGCAACTCATCGCCGCGGCGCGCAAGGTCTTTGCCCTGCGCGGTGTCAGCCGTACTACCCTGGCCCAGATCGCCAACGAGGCGGGCGTGACCCGCGGCGCCATCTACTGGCATTTCAAAAACAAGCCAGACCTGTTCTTCGCCATGCTCGAACAGGTGTCACTGCCGATGATCCATCGCATCAACGAAAACCTGCCGGCGGTCGATCCGCGCGACCCGCTGCGCGGCGTCCAGGCCAGCATGCACGAGATCCTGCGCCTGATGAAAGAAGATGAGATCGCGCGCACCACGTTCGAGATCGTGGTATTGAAATGCGAATACGTGGACGAGTTCGCCTCGCTCGAGAGCCGCGTCATCAAGACCGGCTGCGATTTTATGCAAACGCTCAAACGCGCCTATGAAGAGGCACGCGAGCAAAACCTGTTGCGCGACGGCATCGATCCCGCACAGTGCGCCATGGAAAGCTTCGTCTTTATCAAAGGCCTGATCCATCTGTGGCTGTCCGATGTCGACGGCACCATTGTCCGGGGCAAGGCGCATTCCCTGATCGATGCCCACATCACCATGCGTTACAAACAGGTTTTATATTGACTCGTAAAGGTCGGTGATGGTTCGCCGGTTGGTCATCACCCCGTGGTGCTTAACCACGTGGCAAGGTGCGATATGCCCTGCGGCGGTTCGACGCGATCCAATATCGATCCACTATGGAGAGTGCGCTACCCGGCGTCACCACGCCCGGTTTTGAGGACGCTACGCCTGCCGGACGATCCGCCCCATACGCCCGCTCTGGTAGTCGACGATGGCTTGCTGTATCTCCCGTTGCGTATTCATGACAAACGGGCCGTGGCCAACGACCGGCTCATCGATAGGCGCGCCGTTCAATAACAGTAGCGTAGTGTCTTGCTGCGCTACGATGGCAAGCTTGCCGCCAGCGCGCTCCAGGGCCGCGAACTGCGCCTCGCCCACGACGTCACCGTCGGGCAATTCCACGCGGCCGCGCAGCACGAACAGTCCGGTCGTGTCGCCGTCGGGCACTTCAAAGTCGGCGCGGGTTGCCGCGTTCAGGTGTACATCCCAGATATTCATCGGCGTGAAGGTACGTGCCGGCCCGACATTGCCATGGTAATCGCCCGCGATCACTCGGACCGAACCCGCGCCGCCGGCAAACTCGACACGCGGTATCTGCGCGTTGGTGAGACCTTGATAGCCCGGCGCGGCCATCTTGTCCTTCGCCGGCAGATTCACCCACAGCTGGATCACCTCGAACAGGCCGCCGTTCTTCGCGAACCCGGGGCCGTGAAATTCTTCGTGGACGATGCCGCCGCCTGCCGTCATCCATTGCACGTCGCCCGGACCGATGATGCCGCCGCCACCCGAGGAATCGCGGTGTTCCACCTCACCGGAATAGACGATGGTGACCGTCTCGAAGCCGCGGTGCGGGTGTTCGCCGACACCGCGCCGCTGATCCGTCGGCTTGAAGGTCGCGGGACCGGCGTAGTCGAGGAGCAGAAACGGCGACAGCTCGGCGCTTCTGTCGTTGTAGGTAAAGATGCTGCGCACCGGAAAACCGTCGCCCACCCAGTGACCTCTGTCCTGGCTTTGGATAAATGCCAGCTTCTTCATGATCTATTCTCCGTGTTCGATGTCATCGCACGCAGGCATCTCTATTATTAGCCATCACGCCGCCGCCCTCAACGGGGTACGTGCCTGAGTACGTGCGACAGCCGCCGAAGCAGCCTCAATTCAGTGTTACTTCGTTTAAATCGGGCGTATCACCGATAGAGGCGGATTTAACGGTGAAGGTTCGAGCCGAGATCGGTGGCGCACCAAACAAACGTTTACGCCAGCCGCCAGAGCGCCTACTTCCAAGGAACCTCTGATGTGTCGTCATTCCGGCCCCCGCCTGCGCGGAGGCCGGCGGCGCGCAGCGGACGAGCGGTAGAGTCCTGCCGGGAGCAAGGACCGAGACCATGCCGGGAACCAATGGTCGAGAGCCGGAATCCAGTGTGGATTCCTCGGCGGCCGTTCCCGACGCCGCTCTACCTCGCCCATCCATGGGCTCGCGCATGCGCGGGAATGACAATATCAGAATAAATCTGAGCTTCCCTAACAGTGTTATTGCCCTGCCGCGGCCTGCCTCGACGCCGATCGGTGACCGGGCATGTCAGCCGGTCACTGTCGCATAATCGACGTTACGAAAACCACGCGGCAGTTTCGCGCCGCGACGGCCGCGTTCGCCGAGATACTGCTCGGCCTCGGCACGCTTGATCGTACAGTGACGTTGACCGGAATAAATCGTCAACTCCCCCCCCGGCGGCAGGACCGCATAGGCCGTCACCATTTCCTCGCGGGTCGCATGTTTCGCCGGTGTGATCTGAATAATCTTGTTGCCTTTTCCTTTCGATAACCTCGGCAACTCCTTGATTGCGAAAATCAGAAGTCTGCCGTCGCTCGTAATCGCCGCGACGCGGTCCTGCCCGTATCCCGCGACCGGAACCGGCGGCAAGACACGCGCGCCGCGGCCGGGCTTGAGCACCGTCTTGCCGGCCTTGTTCTTGGAGTACAGCTCCGCCAGGCTGGCGACAAAACCGTAGCCGGCGTCGGTCGCGATCAGGTACAAATCACCGCCGTCACCGATCATGGCGCCGGCAAATGTCGCGCCGTCCGGCGGGCTGAGCCGGCCGGTCAACGGCTCACCCTGACCGCGCGCCGATGGCAGCGTGTGCGCCGGCAGGGTATAACAACGACCGGTCGAATCGATAAATACGGCGAGCTGGTTGCTGCGGCCAGGCGCCGCGGCAAGAAATCCATCGCCGGCCTTGTAGCCGAGCGAGCGCGGATCGACGTCGTGGCCCTTCGCCGCCCGCACCCAGCCTTTCCCGGATACGACGACCGTCACCGGCTCGACGGCAATGAGCTCGGTCTCCTTCAGCGCCTGCGCCGCGCCGCGCGCGACGACCGGCGAACGACGTGCATCACCGTATTTTTCGGCATCTTCAACCAGCTCTTTCTTGATCAAGGTCGTCAGGCGCTGCTTCGAGCCGAGGGTCTTTTCCAGTGCCGCGCGCTCGGCGGCCAGTTCGTCCTGTTCCGCCTTGATACGCATTTCCTCAAGCTTCGCAAGGTGACGCAGTTTTAAATCCAGGATCGCGTCGGCCTGACGGTCGCTCAGACTGAAGCGCTTCATCAATACCGGTTTCGGCTCTTCCTCCCGCCGGATGATCGCGATCACCTCGTCGAGGTTCAGGTAGGCGATCAACAGCGCGTCGAGTACCTGCAGCCGGTCAAGCACCTTGTCGAGGCGATACTGCAAGCGGCGCCGGACGGTTTCTGTCCGGAACGTCAGCCAATCGCTGAGCAGATCACGCAGATTATGGACCTTCGGTCGCCCGTTCAGGCCGATGATGTTGATATTGACGCGATAGGTGCGCTCAAGGTCCGTGGTCGAAAACAGGTGATTCATCAGCGTATCGACATCAACACGATTGGACCGCGGCGTGATTACGAGGCGGGTCGGATGCTCATGGTCGGACTCGTCGCGCAGATCCTCGACCATGGGAAGCTTTCTGGCATTCATCTGCGCGGCGATCTGCTCCAGCACCTTCGCCCCCGACACCTGATGCGGCAGCGCTGTAATAACGATCTCGCCACTTTCGACCTGATGCACCGCACGCATCCGAATACTGCCGTTACCGGTCTCGTAGATCTTCAGGATATCCGCGGGCGGCGTGATGATCTCGGCGGCCGTCGGATAGTCGGGGCCCTTGATATGCTCGAATAACTCCTTGCTCGTCGCCCTGGGATCCTCCAGCAACCGGATGCACGCGCTGGCAACCTCGCGGATATTGTGCGGTGGTATATCGGTCGCCATGCCGACGGCGATTCCGGTGGTACCATTCAGCAACACGTGCGGCAAGCGTGCCGGCAGTACAGCCGGCTCGTCCAGCGTGCCGTCAAAATTCGGCGTCCAGTCGACGGTCCCCTGACCCAGCTCAGACAGCAGCAGTTCCGCATGGCGCGCCAGACGCGCCTCGGTGTAACGCATTGCTGCGAATGACTTCGGATCGTCCGGCGCGCCCCAGTTACCCTGCCCGTCGACCAACGGATAGCGGTACGAGAACGGCTGCGCCATCAGCACCATCGCTTCATAGCACGCCGCGTCGCCGTGCGGATGAAACTTGCCAAGCACGTCGCCGACTGTACGTGCGGCCTTCTTGTACTTCGCCGCCGCCGACAGGCCCAGCTCGGACATCGCATAGATAATGCGGCGTTGCACCGGCTTCAGACCATCACCGATATTCGGCAACGCACGATCGAGGATGACGTACATGGAATAATCCAGGTACGCCTTCTCGGCGAAGTCCTTCAGCGGCTGGCGCTCCACGCCTTCAAAATCGAGTTCGATGTTTTCGGCCATCGTTTACTGCCCTCTTGCGGTTCCGGTCTTATGGTTCACCGGGCACCGATCATACCTGCGCGAGATCGCCCTTCTTCTCCAGCCAGTCCTTACGGTCCGCGGCGCGGCTCTTGGCGAGCAGCATATCCAGCATCTTGTTAGTGTCGTCACCGGCCTCAACCGAGAGTTGCACCAGCCGCCGGGTGTCCGGCGCGATCGTCGTCTCGCGCAACTGCAGCGGATTCATTTCGCCGAGACCCTTGAAGCGCTGCAGCGTAATCTTTCCCTTGACCTTCTCCGCTGCCAGCCGGTCCAGCACGCCCTGCTTTTCGGCGTCGTCCAGCGCGTAATAAATCTCCTTGCCGACATCGATCCGGTATAACGGCGGCATCGCGACGTAGACATGCCCTTTGAGCACCAACGGGCGGAAATGACGCACGAACAACGCGCATAACAATGTCGCGATATGCGCCCCGTCGGAGTCGGCATCCGCCAGAATACAGATCTTGCCGTAACGCATCGCAGTGAGATCATCGGAACCGGGCTCGACACCGACCGCCACCGAGATGTCATGCACCTCCTGCGACGCCAGCACGGCGCCCGATTCGACCTCCCAGGTATTGAGTATTTTGCCGCGCAGCGGCATGACTGCCTGGTATTCGCGGTCGCGGGCCTGCTTTGCCGAACCGCCCGCCGAGTCGCCCTCGACCAGAAACAGCTCGGTCCGCGCGAGATCCTGTGAGGTACAGTCGGCCAGCTTGCCGGGCAACGCCGGCCCGGCCGTCACTTTCTTGCGGATGATCTTGTTTTCCGCGCGCAGCCGCTTCTGGGCGTTGTTGATGGCCAGCTCCGCGATCGCTTCACCGGCGTCGGTATGCTGGTTCAACCACAGGCTGAGCGCATCCTTGATCACTCCGGACACGAACGCGGCGCTCTCGCGCGACGACAATCGCTCTTTCGTCTGACCGGAAAATTGCGGGTCCTTCAGCTTCACGGACAACACATAACTGCACTGGTGCCAGATGTCGTCCGCCGCGATACGCACGCCGCGCGGCAACAGATTGCGAAACTCACAGAATTCGCGGATCGCTTCGGTCAGGCCCGTGCGAAAGCCATTCACATGGGTGCCGCCCTGCACCGTCGGAATCAGATTCACGTAACTTTCGTTGACGGCGTCGCCGCCATCGGGCAACCACACCACGGACCAGTCCACCGCTTCGTCGTTGCCTCGCAAGCCGCCGCTAAACGGCTCATCTGGCAGCAGCGTCGCACCTTTAAGTTCATCGACGAGATAGGCGCTCAAGCCTTCCTCGTAATACCACTCGTGCCGGTCGCCGCCTTTTTCATCAGCGAACGTCACGCGCAAGCCCGGACACAACACGGCCTTGGCGCGCAGCGCGTGTATCAGCCGGGGAACCGAAAATGCCGGCACGTCGAAGTACTTTGGATCCGGCCAAAAGCGCAATGTCGTACCGGTGTTCTGCTTGCCGACCTTGCCGATCACCTTCAGTGGGGTCTTGCGTTCGCCGCCGGCAAACGTCATCTGATACTGCTGCCCGTCCCGCCTCACAATGACCTCGAGCTTCATCGAAAGCGCATTAACGACCGACACGCCGACACCGTGCAGCCCCCCCGAGAACTGATAATTCTTGTTGGAAAACTTTCCGCCGGCATGCAGCCGCGTCAGGATCACTTCGACGCCGGAGAGCTTTTCGCCCGGATGGATGTCGACCGGCATACCACGACCGTCGTCGCCGACCTCCAGCGAACCATCGGCGTATAACGTGACGTCGATGCGTTTCGCATGGCCGGCGATCGCCTCGTCGACGCTGTTATCGATCACCTCCTGACCCAGATGATTGGGCCGCGACGTGTCGGTATACATGCCCGGACGTTTACGTACCGGCTCCAGGCCGGTCAACACTTCAATAGCAGATGCGTCGTATTTACTGGTCATTACAATCATTCACCAAAATAATATCCGCGCCAGGCACTTTACATGCCGGCGCGGCGCCGTGGCAGAAAGCGGCGGCGCTTTATCAGATCAACGATGACAACAGGGCCTGACGAGTTGAATGTTTCTGCCTGGCAGCTTGCGATCCAGGCCGCTATTAAACACCGCTGGCCATTTCCTTGGCAATTGCTTCGAGGCTGGATTCGCTTTCAAACAGCTTTTTAAAGATGTCCGCGAGGCGCTGTTCGGTGAGCGTCAGATCCGCCAGCAGCTTGATCGGCAGTTTGTCATGCGGTGCATCGCCTATGCCCCGCCGGCGCAGCATACGGTTGGCGAGCAAGGCAAGGTTGGCATATATCGCGTGCTGACCACGGTAGTTTTCGTTATGGTGTTCGAACACCGTCGTAATAACCTCCGGTGGCATATGCCACGCGCGCATCAACCAGACGCCGATTTCGGTGTGATCGGCGCCCAGCAGCTGTTTCTCGATCTCCAGCCAGGGCCTGTCGGTATCGCTGGCCAGCTTTTCCCCAAGCAATCTGAACTCCCGCTCGAACAGATGCCCGAGCACCAGAAAGCCGATGTTGTGCAACAACCCAGCGAGATACGCCAGCCCCGGTTTCACCTTGAGCGCCTTGGGCATCGCCTCGGCCAGCAGCTGCATAAAGGCCGCGGTATATACCGCGTGGCGCCACAACGCCGTCAGCCCGATCGGGCCTTCCAGCGGCAGCGAGAAGGCCTTGCCTATCGCCAAGCCGGCCGCGACGTTCATGGCGCGTTCGTAGCCCAGCACGCGGGCCACGGCCTCACGTATGGACCCGACCTGACCGCGATAGCCGAAGAATGGCGAAGTCGCGTAGCGGACAATCTGCCCGGCGACGCTCGGGTCCAGTTCAATGATGCCGGCAAGGTCATCGACGCCGGCATTTTCATCACCCTTGAGATTCAGCAGCCTGACCGCAAGCGCCGGTATCGCCGGCAGATCCTGCGTCTGCTCAACGGCTTTCTTCAGATCAGCGATCTGTCCGCGGTTTTCCGTCAAATCGGCGCTCCTTACTGTCTATCACCGATCGCACTGCCATCGCGCGAATCCTACCGCCCACGACACGCCGCCAGCAGTCCTGACGTCGATGAATCGTGACCGGAAATCCCTTTGTCCCCTTTCAGCTCCGGCAATATCACCTTCGCCAGTTGCTTGCCCAGCTCGACGCCCCATTGATCGAACGAGTTTATATTCCAGATAATGCCTTGCACGAATATCTTGTGCTCGTACATCGCTATCAACGACCCCAGCACGCGGGGCGTCAGCTTCTTAAAGAGTATGGAATTGGTTGGATTGTTGCCCGGAAATACCTTGTGTGGCAATAGCTGTTCGATCTGCGACGCATCGCCCCCGTCCGCCACAAGATCGCGGCGCGCCTCTTCAACAGTCTTGCCGCGCATCAACGCTTCGGTCTGCGCCAGATAATTCGCCAGCAGTATCGCGTGATGTTCGCCGACCGGATTATGCGTCTCGATCGGCGCCAGAAAATCGGCCGGTATCAACCGCGTGCCCTGATGCAACAGCTGGAAGAAGGCGTGCTGTCCGTTGGTGCCGGGAGCACCCCAGATGACCGGGCCGGTCGAGTAGTCGACGTAACTACCATCACGCGCGACGCGCTTGCCATTGCTCTCCATGTCGCCCTGCTGGAAGTAATCCGGAAAGCGATGCAGGTATTGATAGTACGGCAGTATCGCGTGCGTCTCGGCGCCAAAGAAATTGCCATACCAGATGCCAAGCAGCGCCATGATCACCGGAATATTGCGCTCAAACGGCGCGGTGCGGAAATGTTCATCGATGTCATGGGCGCCGGCCAGCAGCTCTTCAAACTTGTCCATACCGATGTAGAGTGCGATCGACAGGCCGATGGCGCTCCATAACGAATACCGGCCGCCGACCCAGTCCCAGAACTCGAACATGTTTTCCCGACTGATGCCGAACGCCGTCACCGCCCCGGCATTGGTCGACAACGCGACAAAATGACGGGCAACCGCCTGTTCGCCACTGCCGAGGCGCTCCAGCAACCAGGCCCGCGCGGTATGCGCGTTGGTCAGTGTCTCCTGCGTGGTGAACGTCTTCGACGCGACGATGAACAACGTCGCCTCTGGGTCGACCTGCCGCAACACCTCCATCAGGTCGCCGGCGTCGGCGTTCGACACAAAGTGCGCACTGAGCACGTCGCGGCCGTAGGGCGTCAATGCCTCGGCAACCATCGCCGGCCCTAAATCGGAGCCGCCGATCCCGATATTGACGACGTGCCGGATGCGTTTTCCGGTATGTCCTTTCCATTGCCCGCCGCGCACCGCCTCACTGAACCGGCGCATGCGCTGCAACACCGCGTTGACTTCGGGCATTACGTCGATGCCGTTGACCATGACCGGCCGCTTCGACCGGTTGCGCAGCGCCACGTGCAACACCGCGCGGTGTTCCGTCACATTGATCGGTTCGGCGTTGAACATGGCGGCCATCCATTGTGACAGGTTCGCCTGGTTGGCCAGACCGATCAGCAGCTCGATGGTATCGGCGGTGATCCGGTTCTTCGAGTAATCGAACAGAATATCGTTGAACCGAATCGAAAACCGGTCGAAGCGGCGCGGGTCATCGCGAAACATGTCGCGCATGTGCCTGTGCCGTACCGCCTGGTAATGTGCCGCGAGCGCCTGCCAGGCATCGGACTGCGTCAAGCTCGACATGTTAGAGAACCCGCTCCTCCATCGTTGTGCTGCTATTGCAATTTCGGCGAAAACCCTGCGCCTGATACCGCCGCTAAAGCGGTGGCGTATTCCTGTTCTGCCGGGCGCCTTCCTCGACGTCTCCCGCCTCGACATTCAACGCATGGCGCCAGAACTGGTCCTCGCGGTCGAACAGGCGGTAGGTGCCACGCGGGCCCCAGCTTCCGGCGGCATAGGTATTTATAAAATCACGCTCCATCGACCACACCTTGATGATCGGGTCAACCACCCGCCACGCCCACTCCACCTCGTCGTAGCGCAGAAACAGCGAATGATCGCCGCGCACCACGTCGATCAGCAGG
Organism: Gammaproteobacteria bacterium; assembly: GCA_006218035.1. GTDB lineage: Bacteria > Pseudomonadota > Gammaproteobacteria > VBWC01 > VBWC01 > VBWC01. The sequence continues at coordinate 68,104 of VBWC01000003.1, read as the reverse complement.
TCTTCATAGGCGTCCGCGTGCTTTTCATGCTTGGCGCGATAGCTCGCGTCCAGTCCGACGGTGCGCGTGCGCATCTCGGCGCCTGGCACCTTTGCCTGCAGTTCCATACGCAGACATTCCTGTGGCTGAATCCCGAGCAGGAGCCAGTTGGGACGCATGCGCTCCAGATGCGTGTCCCGGAACAGCTGATGGGGCGGCTCCTTGAAACGGATGCAGATCGCCGACGAAGACTCCGCCATGCGCTTGCCGGTACGCAGATAAAACGGCACGCCACGCCAGCGCCAGTTGTCGATATACAGCTTGATCGCCGCATAGGTCTCGGTGGTGCTGTTGGGCGTGATGCTCTCTTCCTCCAGGTATCCCTTGACGGGCTTGCCGTCGATCGCGCCACGCGTATACTGCCCCCGGAACGCGTGTGCGTGCACCGCGTTCTGCGGTATCGACCGGATCGACTTCAGTACCTTGACCTTCTCGTCACGCAGCGATTCGGACTGCATGTTCGGCGGCGGCTCCATCGCCACCAGCGTCAGCAACTGCATCAGATGGCTTTGCAGCATGTCGCGCAAGGCACCGGCGCCTTCGTAATATTCGGCGCGATCCTCGATGCCGAGCGTTTCCGAATGGGTGATCTGGACGTAATCGATATGTTCCCGGTTCCAGATAGGCTCCAGCAACAGATTGGCAAAGCGAAACACCAGAATGTTCTGAACGGTACCTTTGCCCAGATAATGATCGATACGAAAGATCTGGCGCTCAACGAGGTATTTGTTAAAACTCCGCTGCAGCGACTGCGCGCTGAGCAGGTCGTAACCAAACGGCTTCTCGATCACGACACGCCGCCAGCCGTGCTGTTGCGCCAGCAGCTCGGCATTGCCCAGGCTGTCGATCACCGTGCCAAACTCGGAGGGCGGAATGGACAGATAAAAGATGATGTTGGTCGGGAGATCCACGCCATCACCAAACTGGGCGTACAGGCGCTGAAACGCCGCAACATCGCCGATATCGCCCTCGAAATATCGCAGGCGCCCACTGAACCGCCCGAAGGCCTCGTCCGAAAACTCGTCACCCACGGCATCGGTCAGCATCGTCCGGACCTCGTCGATCCATTTCGCCTGATCCCACGGCCGCCGCGCGAACGCCATGATAAACATGCGTTCCGGCAACCGGCCGGCCACATCAAGACGATATAACGACGGAATCAACTTGCGCCGGCTCAGGTTGCCGGTCGCACCGAAAATCACCAGCGTGCATGGCTCGATCATGAAGGCTTCCCGGCTTTTTTAATGTCGTGACCACCGAAGGCGTTACGCATCATCGACAATAGTCGATTGCCATAGCCGCGCTTGTCCTGGCTGGCAAAACGCGCCTGCAGCGCCAGTGTAATTACCGGTGCGGCCACGCCCTGATCGACGGCCTCAATGACCGTCCAGCGTCCTTCGCCCGAATCGGCGACAACCGGCGCGACATCCGCGAGCTCCTGGTCCTTGGCCAGCGCCTGCGCGGTCAGGTCCAGCAACCAGCTGCGCACCACCGAGCTGTGACGCCACAATTCGGTGATTTCGGCGAGATCCAGCCCGAATTCCTGTTTGCCGCGCAGCAGACTCAGCCCTTCCGCATAGGCCTGCATCATGCCGTACTCGATCCCGTTGTGGATCATCTTGGTGAAATGCCCGGCGCCGACCGGGCCGACATGCGCCCAGCCCCGATCGGGCGCAGGCGCCAGCACCTTCAGTACCGGCGCAACCAGCTCCGCCACCCACGGCTCGGCACCGACCATCAGGCAATAACCGTTATCGAGCCCCCAGATGCCGCCGGACGTACCGGCGTCCATGTAGCCGATACCGTGCCCAGCCAGCATCGCACCACGGCGCTGGCTGTCGTGGTAGTTGGAGTTACCGCCGTCGATCACGACGTCGCGCTTTTGCAGCAGTGGAATCAGTTCCTGTATCTGCGCCTCGGTCGGCTCGCCGCTCGGCAGCATCAGCCATAGGATCCGCGGCGACGAAAGCTTGCCGACGAGGTCGGGCACGGACGAGGCCGCCTTCATGCCGGCGGAGGCCGCCAGCTCTTTGACAACCGCCGCCGAGCGATCGAACCCGACGACCTCGATGCCGCCGCGGCACAGCCGCCGCGTCATGTTGCCGCCCATCTTGCCCAGCCCCACCATTGCGATTTTCATCGATTCCTCCCGTCCGCATGCCAGTCCGTCATGACCGCCAGCGCCCGAACGAATTGTGCGCTGCCCCGAAAGCGACTTAAAATAATGTCACGATGTATCGAAAAATCCATTTAATTAGAATCAACTATATTCATTCTTACCCGGTAAAGCCAGATTTCCTTGACCCCGTGATCACTGTGCAACCGGCTGCCGGTTGCCCGCACAGGCGGAGCTGATTGTCGTATGAAAAAAATTCTGTTTGCCGCCAGCGAAGTGTACCCACTGATGAAGACCGGTGGACTGGGTGACGTTGCCGGTACGCTGCCGATCGCCCTGCGCAATATGCGGCACGACGTGCGCGTCGTCATGCCTGCCTACCGCGACGCACTAAAAAACGCCGGCCAGCCGAAACTGGTGGCGACCGGGTTGCCCGGCGTGATCACGCCGACGCGCATCTGGGAAACAAAGCTGCCCGGCAGCACGGTCAAAACCTGGCTGGTCGATTCGCCCGAGCATTTCGACCGCAGCGGACACCCTTACTGCGGCCCCGACGGCAACGACTGGCCGGACAACGCCGACCGCTACGCCGCGTTCTGCCACGCGGTCACGGCGATCGCGCTAGACCGTGCAGGACTCGACTGGCGACCGGACATTGTCCATTGCAACGACTGGCAGACCGGCCTGGTGCCGGCGCTGCTGGCCACGGAAACAGCGCGCCCGGCGACGGTATTCACGATACACAACCTCGCCTATCAGGGGCTGTTTTCGTGGCCAACGTTTCAGCGGCTGAATCTGCCGGCAAGCCTGTGGTCGTTCGACGCGATGGAGTTTTTCGGCCGGCTGTCGTTCATCAAGGGCGGCCTGGTGTTCGCGGACATGCTCAGCACCGTCAGCCCGAGCTATGCAGCGGAAATCTGCACGCCGCAATATGGCTACGGCCTTGAGGGCCTGCTGGCGGCGCGTAAAAACGAGTTAACCGGCATACTGAACGGCGCCGACTACAGCGCGTGGGATCCGGCGAATGACGCATTGATCAAGCAGCGCTACGACGTCGGCACGTTGCATAAAAAGGCGATTAACAAAGACGAATTGCGCAGGAAATTCGGGCTGCCCGCGGCGGCCGACACACCGTTGATCGGTTTCGTCGGACGCCTGGTCGAACAGAAAGGTATCGACCTGCTGCTTGCCGCGATGCCGCAACTGCTGGCGATGGACATTCAGATCGTGATCCTGGGCAGCGGCGAGGCGCGTTTTGAGAAAGCGCTGTCGTTGATCGCTCGGCAGCAGCCTGACCGACTCGGCGTGCGTATCGGCTACAACGAGCAACTGGCCCATGATATCGAGGCGGGTGCCGACATGTTCTGCATGCCGTCGCGCTTTGAACCCTGCGGCCTGAATCAACTGTACAGTCTGCGCTACGGCACCGTGCCCGTAGTGCACCGCACCGGCGGTCTGGCGGACACGGTCACCGACGCGACCGACGACGGCATAACCAGTGGCGCCGCCACCGGATTTGTTTTTGCTACGCCCGACGCACCCGCGTTGCTCGATGCCATCCGGCGCGCCATCTTGCAATACCGCCAACCGCACAGCTGGCAGAAGCTGGTCAGAAACGGCATGCACAAGGATTTCGGCTGGAAGCGCAGCGCCATCCAGTATCTCGCGCTATATAAGAGAGCGGAACAGACGCGCACCACCGGCGCGGATATCTAGTACAATAGCCCGCTGCTTCGGCGCCGTGGGCCGGCGGCAGTTACCAACCCTACAAAACTATTTATCAACATAGCGACCGACGATGAGCGATAAGGCACTACGCGCACGCGTTAAGCTGCTGGGCCGGCTGCTGGGCAACGTATTACGCGCCCAGGCCGGCGGACGCGTGTTTGTCGCCGTCGAGGCCTTGCGCAAGGGATCGCTACGGCTGCACCGCGAGGAAAATCCGGACAAGCGCCAGCAGCTCGAGCGCATCATCGGCAAGCTGGACCCGGACACCCTGACGCATGTCATCCGGGCATTCAGCACCTATTTCAATCTGGTCAACATCGCCGAGGAGGCCTACTGGCACGGCCAGCGGCGTTTGCAGGTCAGCAAGGGCGGCCCGCTGTGGATCGGCTCGTTCGATCGCACCCTGCGCGAGCTGCGCGAACAGGGCGTGAGCATCGATCAACTACAGGTATTGCTGGACCGGCTGATGTTCATGCCGGTGATCACTGCACACCCGACCGAATCGAAGCGCCATACGGTGATGGAAGCGACGCGGCGCGTCTTCGAGACCGCGGAACAGCTCGACGGCGGCCGCCGTCTCAGCAAGGAACAGCGCGCTGCCATCCACCGAGAGCTCGAGGCGGAAATCCAGATTCTCTGGAAGACCGACGAGGTACGCGCCAACCGCCCCACCGTCGTCGACGAGATCCGTAACGGAATCTTTTATTTCCAGAAAAGCCTGTTTCAGGCCGCGCCGATTATCTACCGCTATCTGGAGAAGGCCATCAGGCGGGCCTACGGTGCCGAACTCGGCCCTGACCGGACGCTCAATGTACCGAGCTTCCTCAAGTTCGGTTCGTGGATCGGTGGCGACCGCGACGGCAATCCGAACGTCAAACCGGAAACCACGGTACTGGCACTGCGGTTACAAACCCAGGCGGCGTTGCGCGAATATCTCGCCGCCACTTACCGGCTCGGCCATATCCTGACGCATTCCAGCCTGCTGTCCCACCCGTCGCAGGAGCTGATGGACAGTCTCGAGCGCGACGAGCGTTTCATCGCGGACGTGTTCCCCGGCAACCCCGAGCGCTTCCGGCACGAACCGTACCGGCGCAAGCTGTACATCATGCATTACCGTCTCGAACAGAACCTGAAGACGGTCAAGCGCCGCCTCAAGGGCAAGGACCAGGAACTGCTGGAAGCCAGCTACCTGTCCGAAAAAGAACTGCTGGATGATCTTTATGTCATCCGCGATTCGCTGATCAGTGATGGCGAAGCCAACATTGCCGACGGTGAGCTCAAGGACGTGATCCGTCTCGTCGAGACCTTCGGTTTTTACCTGGTGCATCTCGACGTGCGCCAGGAGTCGGGGCGCCATACCAGCGCCATTGCCGAGTTGCTGCATCGGCAACCGGAAGAAATCGATTACCTGGCGTTGACGGAACCGCAACGTATCAAACGTCTCGAGGCCATCATCAACGGCAACGCCCGCCTGGCCATTGATCCCGCGACGCTGAGTCCAGAGACCCAGGAAACGCTGGACGTATTCAACGTGATCACCGGCATGCGCAGCGAAATCAGTGCCGACGCGTTCGGCTCTTACGTTATTTCAATGACGCATGCGCCCAGCCACGTGCTCGAGGTCATGGCCCTGGCACGCCAGACCGGACTGATCGGGCGCCGCGGCGGCAACCCGTTCTGCCAGATCCGTGTCAGCCCGTTGTTCGAAACGATCGAGGACCTTGAGAACATCGAGTCCGTCATGGGCGTGTTGTTCAACAACACGACCTACGCGCAACTGTTGCAGGCCTCGGGCAATCTGCAGGAGGTCATGCTCGGTTATTCCGATTCGTGCAAGGACGGCGGCATCGTCGCCTCGTCATGGCTGTTGTACGAGGCGCAGAAGCGCATCACGCGGCTGGCGACGTCACACAACATCGACTGCCGTTTGTTTCACGGCCGCGGCGGCACCATCGGCCGCGGCGGCGGCCCGACCCATGAATCGATCCTCGCGCAACCGCAAGGCACGGTGTTCGGCCAGATCAAGTTCACCGAACAGGGCGAGGTACTGTCGTACAAATACAGCAACACCGAAACGGCTGTCTATGAACTGACGATGGGGATTACCGGCCTGCTCAAGGCCAGTCGCGGCCTGATCGCGCCACCGGAACCGGAGCGTCAGGAATACCTCGATATCATGACCCGGCTCGCCGAGACCGGCGAGGCGGCGTACCGCGAGGTGACGGAGAACACGGCCGGGTTCATGGATTACTTCTATACCGCGACACCGGTCAATGAGATCGGCCTGCTGAATATCGGTTCGCGGCCCAGTCATCGCAAGAAAACCGACCGGTCCAAGGCGTCCATCCGCGCGATCGCCTGGGTGTTCGGCTGGGCGCAGTCGCGCCACACGCTGCCGGCCTGGTACGGCATAGGCGCCGCGATCGAACGTTGGTGCGACAACAATCCGGACGGACTCGCCAGGCTGCAACAAATGGCCGTCGAATGGCCGTTTTTCCGCGCGATACTCAGCAATACGCAGATGGCGTTGTTCAAGTCGGACATGATGATCGCGTCCGACTACGCGCAACTTTGCCCGGACCCGGCGACCGCCGACCGTGTTTTCACGGCCATTCGGCAGGAATACGAACGCACAATCAAACACATTCTAACAACTGTTCAGGCAACAACGCTGGTTGAAGACAACCCCCCGCTGGCGCTGTCGCTCAGCCGGCGCAACCCCTACCTCGACCCGCTGAACCATATCCAGATCGTGCTGCTGGAACGCTACCGCGACGAGGCCATCGACGAAGCGACCCGCGGCATCTGGAAGGACCCGCTGTTGAGGTCCATTAACGCCATCGCCGCTGGCATGCGAAATACCGGATAGATTCCCCGGGAACTCTGCCGTACTTCCGCAGTCTCTCTATCAACGCGGCTGTGGTATCGCGCACGATATACCGCATACCGCCGCCGCATTGGAACCGACAGGGAGACCCGCGATGAAACTACAGGACGTACAGAAAATCGCCCGCAGTACCGGCGTCAAAGCGGGAAAACTGGACAAGACCGCGCTGATCCGGGCAATCCAGCAGGGAGAGGGAAACTTCGATTGTTTCGGTACCGCGCACAGCGGCTACTGCGATCAGACCGCCTGTCTGTGGCGCGAGGATTGTCTAACCGACGCAGGCGCGGCACTGTCCGCCTGACGTCGCCGGACGGGACCGGAACGCTACGCCACCTGCACCGGGATGAAGTGGCTGCGCCGCTCGATGCGGTTGCGCCCGTCGAGATAGATCAGCGTCGGCTTGAACGCCGCCAGCTCCCGCTCGTCCACCGTCGCGTAAATGCAGATAATCACGCGATCGCCCGGACTGGCCTTATGGGCGGCGGCGCCGTTGACCGACACGATGCCGGATCCTTCGGCCGCGCGGATCGCATAGGTAGTAAAACGCTCGCCGTTATTGATGTTATAGATCTGTATCTGCTCGTATTCGGCGATTCCGGCCGCCTCGAGCAACTTACCGTCGATCGCGCATGACCCGTCATATTCCAGTTCGGAATGTGTCACGCACGCACGGTGCAACTTCGCTTTTAACATGGTTCTCTGCATGGGTCGTTCCCAACTATCTGAAAATCCTGCCTGTCCGGCCCGGTCGCGAATTATACCCAATTATCATCCTGTCCAGCGCGCCCATTTTCCCGCCTGATCACCCGCTAGACAAGCTCAGCTGCAAATTGTCGATCAGACGCGCCCTTCCGAGCCACGCTGCCGCCATGATCGCCAGATTTCTGTCACTGGTGCCAGCGGGCAGCAGATCCGCGGACCGCCGTATAGCGACATAATCGGGATGGAATCCCGCGCGTTCAAGTCGCAATCGCCCTTGTGCTTCAAGTGCCTTGTAGTCACGCAGCCCGCCCGTAATCGCGTCGCGGATGGCGCTTAACGTTTCATACAGCACGGCCGCGCGCTGCCGTTCGCCGGCAGCAAGATAGCCGTTGCGCGAACTCATGGCGAGCCCATCCGTTTCCCGCACCGTCGGCGCCGCGACTATCCGCACCGGGAAATCCAGATCAGTCACCATGCGGCGAATCACCAGCAGTTGCTGGTAGTCCTTCTCGCCGAACACGGCGACGTCCGGCTCCACCAGATTGAACAGCTTGGCGACGACGGTCGCCACGCCGCGGAAATGACCGGGCCGGAACTCGCCGCACAGCATCGTCGACAACACCGGCACCTCGACCGCGGTGACATCGCGGTGGCCGTGGGGATAAATCTCCGCGTCGCCCGGTGCAAACAGCAGATCGACGCCTGCCTCGCGCAGTTTGCCGGCGTCCAGGTCCAGCGTGCGCCGATAACCGTCAAAGTCCTCGGCGGCGCCGAACTGGAGCGGATTGACGAAGATACTCGCTACCACCCTGTCGCCCGCCTGCCGCGCACACCGGATGAGACTCAAATGCCCGTCATGCAGATTGCCCATCGTCGGCACCAGCGCAATACGTTGTCGTTGCGTGCGCCAGCCCGATAACACATCGCGCAGCGCCGCGCTCGTCGTCACGGTCTGCATTATTTAAAACAGTGCTCCGGCGCCGGAAAGGTCCCGTTCCTGACCGCCTCGACATAGCCCGCCACCGCCTGTTGAACATCGCCGTGATCCGCGAGAAAGTTTCTGACAAAACGCGGCGGTTTACCGGGCGTAATGCCGAGCATGTCGTAGACCACCAGTACCTGGCCGTCGCAGGAGGGACCCGCGCCGATACCGATCACCGGGATTTTCAGCCGCGCCACCACTTCTTCGGCAAGCGCATTCGGCACGCACTCGATCAGTACCAGATCGGCGCCGGCGCGCTCGAGATCCTGCGCGTCCTGAACGATCTGCCGCGCGGCCCGGGCATCACGCCCCTGCACGCTGTATCCGCCGAGCTTGTTGACCGATTGCGGCAACAGGCCCAGATGCGCGCATACCGGCACACCGCGACCGGCAAGTAACGACACGGTATCGAGCAGACGCGCGCCACCTTCGAGCTTGACGACATTCGCGCCGCCCTCGGCGAGCAGCCGCGACGCGTTGCCCAGCGCCTGCATCGGGGTCATGTCACTCATGAACGGCATATCCGCGATCAGCAGCGTGTCGGGACTGCCGCGGCGCACGCAGCGTGTGTGGTAGATCATGTCAGCGATCGTCACCGGCAGCGTACTCGTCTGCCCCTGAATCACCATACCGAGCGAATCGCCGACCAGCAGCACCTCGACTCCGGCGGCTGCCAGCAAACGCGCGTAGCTCGCATCGTAGGCGGTCAGGCAGGCAAACCGGTCATGCTGCGACTTGTACTTCTGCAGCGTGCGTAGCGTTACCAGTGTCGTGATGGTCTGGTTATTCACCGCAGTCATCTCGTTGGTTTCAAGGCAGACCCGTCGCGCTCACAATACCGCCGCCAGCGGCCATATTGCCGAAAACGCGATTTTACAGCGCAATCGGCATGGGATTGAAGTAGTGGCGACCGCGGCTCGTTTCGCGTATGCGCTCCAGCAGCAGCTGATAGTCGTCCTCACTGCGCGCCAGATCGATGTCGGTGGCGTTGACGATGAGCAACGGCGACGCATCGTAATGATGGAAAAAACGCGTATAGGCATCGACCACCCGTTGCAGATAAGCCGATTCGATCAGCTTTTCGTACGGTAAGCCACGCCTGGCGATACGCTCCAGCAGCACGCTGACCGGTGCCTGCAGGTACACCACCAGATCGGGACGCGAAACTTCCAGCGTCATCTGCCGGTAGACCTGTTCGTAGAGCTTGAACTCTTCGTCATCGAGCGTGATCTGGGCGAACAGCCGGTCCTTTTCCATTAAGAAATCGGCAACGTGCACCGGATTGAACATATCCCCCTGCCGTATCGCCTGCAATTGACGCGCCCGCTGAAACAGGAAATAGAGCTGGGTCGGCAACGCCGCATGGCGCGGATTCTGATAGAAACGTTCGAGAAACGGATTCTCCTCGGCACCTTCCAGCAGCAGTTCGCTGCCGAACGTTGCCGCGAGCCGCCGCGCGAGACTGGTCTTGCCGACGCCTATCGGTCCCTCGACAACAATAAAGCCCGGCGTCATTGATCCATCGCCGGCCGGCTGTCGCCTGCCCGCCCCTGCATCTCCGCTGGCCGGCCGACGCGCTGCACATCGTGACGCCGGCACCTGGCCAGCAGGTCGGCCACGGTACCGAGCCCGGCAATCTCCAGGTGTGGCGCAATCTCGTTCAGCGGGCACAACACAAAATCACGCTCGCACAGTCCCGGATGCGGCACTTGCAGCCGCGCCGATCGTATCGTCTCGTCGCCGTAGAGCAGTAAATCGAGATCGAGCCGGCGTGGTCCCCAACGCTCCACTGTACGCACCCGCCCCTGTTCGCGCTCGATACGTTGCAGGTGCTCCAACAACTCCAGGGGCGTGAGCCCGGTAGCCAGTGCGGCGACCGCGTTGATAAAATCCGGCTGACCGATGTCGCCCATCGGCCGGCTGCGATACAGAGACGAACTGGCGATAACGCGGGTCGCCGGGATATGCTCCAGCGCATCAAGCGCCGCCAGCAGTTGCCGTACCGGGTTGCCCAGATTGGCGCCGAGCCCGACATAGGCATGAACCTCGGTTAACGAGCCTCCCATTGGAGGCGTGCCGGGGGCGATATCGATCATGCGGGCTTGCGCCGGCGTTTGCGGCGCCGCGGCCGCCGCTTACGTGTCTCGGTATGGGCCTCGCCTTCGACGCTGGATTCACCGGCGACGTTGGCGTCACCGGCGACGGCGCCTTCGGCAATCATACCCGCGCGCAGCGCCTCATCATTCGTCTGGAATTCCGTCCACCATTGCGCCAGTTCCTGTTCCACCTCACCCACCTCGGCGCGCAACAACAGGAAATCATAGGCGGCACGGAAACGCGGGTGCAAGTACAGGCGGACCGGACGCTTGCCGGTCCGGTGCTGAAAGCGTGGCTGCAACTGCCAAATTTCCTTCATCATAATTGTGAATCGCTTGGGCATCGCGACACGCGCGGTCTGTCGGCCGATCACCTCATGCGCGGCCGCCTGCAGCGCGTACGCCGGTGACTCCCCGTCGGCGCGATACTTATCCGTCAACAGCCTCACCGGTTCCCACAACAACGCCGCGAACAAAAACCCCGGCGTTACCGGCTTGCCTTCCGCGATGCGTTTGTCGGTATTTTCCAGCGCGCGCACCAGCAGCATGTGCGGGAATCCCTGTTCTTCCTCGGCCAGCACCCGCTCGGTCTGTGGAAACAGATGACCGAACAGCCCGTACTTGCGCAACAACTCGAACGTCTGCACCGCGTAACCGCTGAGGAACAGCTTGATCACCTCATCGCTCAAACGCGCCTCGGAGATATCGGCCAGCAGATGCCCGAGCCGGTGCAACGGCTCCTCGCTGTCCGGATGGATACGGAAACCAAGCATCGCCGCGAAGCGCACCGCGCGCAGCATGCGCACCGGGTCCTCGCGATAGCGTACCTCTGGTTCGCCGATTAGCCGCAGAAAACCGCTATTGAGATCGTCCAGCCCGCCCGCGTAATCAACGATGGAGAAATCACGGATATTGTAAAACAGTGCGTTGATCGTGAAGTCGCGCCGCCATGCGTCCTCTTCCTGGTTGCCATAGACGTTATCGCGCAGGATGCGGCCATTTTCGGTCAGGCCGCCCTCACCGCCGTCGTGCCGCGCGCGAAACGTCGCGACTTCAATGTAGTCCCGTCCGAAATACACGTGCGCCAGCTGGAACCGGCGCCCGACGATACGGCAGTGACTGAACAGCTGCTTGATCTGCTCGGGTCGCGCATCGGTGACAACGTCGAAATCCTTGGGCTCCCTCCCCAGCAGGAGATCACGTACGGATCCGCCGACAAGCAACGCCTCGTAACCGGCGCCCTTCAACCGATACAAGACTTTTAGCGCTTGATCACTGATGTTGGCCCGCGAGATGATATGGGCGGAACGGGGCGTGATATTGGGATTGCTAATAACGCGTCATGCCTCTCGACGTTGTTGTAGCCATGGCTTTAATGCCGTGGCCGAAACGGCGTATAATATCATCGTCGTTTTGTTTATGCAGAATATATCCTGCCATTTGTTACCATGCCGCTCCCTTCGTCTAGTGGCCCAGGACACCGCCCTCTCACGGCGGGAACAGGGGTTCGAGTCCCCTAGGGAGCGCCACTTGCCGGTCACTTCTATCCTGCCACGAATACATGGCGCCCAACCTTAGCGGGCCAGGGCCAGATCGTCCGGCGTATTGACGTTGCGCCACGCCGGCACCAGGGATTCGGGCACCCGCGGACACAGGCAGGCCTGGTTTGCCAGCAGATGCTGGAAGCCGAAACGACGACTGCCCGCCATGTCTTCCAGCACGGTGGCGATGCGCGGATCATAATAAGCGAACAACGGTTCGATCCGGTCTTGGCCGGACAATCGCGGCAGCACGGCCCACCGCCCCGGCGCGCGCTGTGACAGCAGCCAGTCGATCGCCGCGCGTGATATATCGGGCATATCGCACGCCATGAACAACCAGCCGGCGTCCGGTGCCCAGCGCCGGGCGGCCAGCATGCCCGCCAACGGTCCGTCGCAGTCCGCAGCGTCGGGCAGGCGCGTTATCCCGGTTAACCCCGGTGGCAACTCGCCGGAACCGACCACCACCAATCGCTCGACCGCGTCACCGGCGACCGCCGCTATCTGTTCTATCCAACTTGCATCGGCCGCGCGCAACAGATGCTTCGGCCGGCCCATGCGGCGGCTCGCACCGCCAATCAGGATACCGCCATACACCGGCGTCTGCCGCCATTGCCGCGGCAATTGATCATCGATCAGCGCGAGGAATCTTGCCGCCCGATCGGCATCGCGCGGGTAGATATCCAGCACCGCGGCGACATCCGCGGGCGGCAACCGCTCACCGGCGCCCAGCAACCAGACCTTCGGCCACGGGCTGTGCTTGAATCCCTCCACCAGCACGACGTCATAGCTACGCCGGATATCCCGTAACTCCACATCGAATTCCGCGCTGTCGCGATGGTGGCGCCGGACCAGATGCTCGCTGGACCCGCGTAGATAAACATCGGCGCCGGCCGTAAACAATCGGTCGCTGTCCTTGCCCGGTCTGTCGATCTGAATCGCGTGGACGTCGTGTTTGACCGCCGCAACACGCAGGCGCCGGCGCACGAGCTCGGGGATGACCCACTCGATCAGCGTGGTCTTGCCGCTGCCGCTGTGCCCACATACCGCCAGCACCGGCATGTCAGCCGCAACTCAAGGCCACCGCCGGCGCCTTTTTCAGCGGCGCGCAACAATCGCAGTCCGCCGCGTGGCCCCGCACCAGCCGCACGCCGTGCGGGATCGCCGGCAGTATCGCTGCAAGGTTTTCGACGGCGCCGCGCTCCGATCCCGGCAGATTGATGATAAACGTCGCCTTGCGGATACCCGATATACCGCGCGACAGCATCGCCGTCGGCGTCTTCTGCAACGAAGCGAGCCGCATGGCCTCACCGAACCCCGGCATCGTCCGGTCAATGACATCGCGCGTCGCCTCCGGCGTGACATCGCGCGGCGCCGGACCGGTACCGCCCACGGTAACAATCATGTCGACCGGCTCAATGTCGCAGTAGTGGATCAGTTTTCCGGCGATCCGCGGCTGCTCATCGGGCAGGATTTCGCGGTGCACCACGCGTGCGCCGATAGTGCTTTGCAGCAGACGCGCTACTGCCGGACCGGCCGTATCGACGGCCTCGCCCGCCGAGCAGCGATCACTGATCGTCAGTACGACAACACGGATGGGATTTTCCACGATTTGCTCCTGACAAAAACCGGCGGACATGGGTTGCCGCCGTGCGGATTTCGGGACAATTATACGTTGGCGCGTTGGGCGGACAAGCGGATAATACGACCTGTTCCCCGAATCATGAGCCCAGCATGTCGCGCTCCCGATATCCGCTTGGTCTGCGGAGCAAATTGCTCCTGGCCATGGTCGCCGCCGGCGCATTGCCGATAGCCGTTGCGCTCGGCGTCACCTACGTCAAGGGGGAAGGTCAGTTGCGCGCGGTCATCGGTGAAAGTTTTAAGGCCCTGGCCGAGGACAATGCACGAAAGATCGCCGCTGAGCTGCAACGCCTGCAGGAAGATAACCGGCTGCTCGCACGCGAGGCCGCCGCAGATCCCGCCGTACAGGCGTGGCTGAAAAATCCGGCGGCGGACCGTATGCCATGGCCAGGCCGGCCTGACGACAACGCGGCGACGCCGGCGCTCATCGCCTCATGGATCGCCGCAGCGGCAAACCAGGAGCACGGTACCGCACCATCGGCCGGACGTATCGGCCCGATCGAGTGGAACGCACCAAAAGATCGTCATGTGTTTCGCACCGTCACGCCGCTGGGCCACTCCGGCCGGCTGATACGCGAATACGACGCCAGGCTGTTTTTCGACCCGCTGGTCTACCCGGTGCGATTCGGCGCCACCGGCCACGTCATGCTGATAGACGGGCATGGCACGGTGATCAGTTGCCCGTTGCTGCCAACCGGCAGCACGATATCCGGGTGGGATCTGCTGACCGGCACGGCGGCGGACCGTCCCGGCTGGGTGCAGGGACACAGCGACGGACATGGCGGCCGGGAGATGTCGCTGATCGGTCACGCGCCGGTGGTGCTGTCCGGCCCGGAGCTTACCGACACCGCGTGGTATTCGTTCGTCTGGCAGGACTCCGGTGAAATCTTCGCGCCGGTATACAGCCTGCGGACGGGCATCGCGACGGCCGTCGCGCTCGCCTTCGGACTGCTGGTCGTGCTCGGCTATTACGCGAGCCGCCGTATCGTCGCGCCCATCAGGAAACTGGGCGCGGGCGCGCGCCGGATCGCCGCAGGCGAGCTTGATCATGCGATCGAAGTCGATACGCGGGACGAGATCGAGGAACTCGCGCATCAGCTCGACGATATGCGCATGCAGCTGCGCAAGCTGATAGCGACGCTGGAGGATCGCGTCGATCAGCGCACGCGCGCACTGCAGGACACCGAGGCCGAAAAACAGCGTATCGTCGAGCAGCTGATCCAGGCAGAAAAAATTTCCGTCATCGGCACGATGGCGAGCGGTATCGGTCATGAAATCAATAATCCGCTGTACGTGATATTGAGCGCGGCCGAAACCATTCGCGACAGCAGCGATATCGCGCAATGTCGCGACGACGCGCAAGCGATCGTCAATCGCTGCAAACACATTGCCGCTATCGTCAAGAACCTGTCCGCCTATGCGCGACCGGGCGACAGACAAGCAACAGAATCCTTCGATGTCAATAGCAAACTGCACGAGGCGCTGGCAATGGCCAACCGTTCGTTGATCGGCGATAATCTGACGATAGTCGAGAAATTCGGGCAGGTACCACCGGTGCGCGGCAAGCCGGAAGAGATTCAACAGGCTTTTTTCAATGTTATTCGCAACGGTATCCAGGCGATGCACGGTAACGGCACGCTCACCGTCGAAAGCCGCTACGAAAAGTCCGAGGTTGTGGTTAAAATACGCGATACCGGAACCGGCATCCCGAAAGAACATCTCAACAAGATATTCGATCCGTTTTTCACCACCAAAGGCCCTGACGAAGGTGAAGGTCTGGGCCTGTATGTGGTACGGCAGACACTGACAAAAAACGGCGGCACGATCAAGGTCGACAGCGGCCATGGAGCGGGAACCGTTTTCACCATGGTATTCCGCGCGGTAACGCAAGCAAGGAGAACACAAGATGCAACGCAAGATCCTGGTCATTGACGACGAAACGGAGGTGCGCCAGGCGATCCACCGGCAACTTGCCGGCGGCGGTTGCGCCGTTATCGAGGCGTGCGACGGCGAGGACGGCATTCGTACCCTCAATACCGGTGACAACCCGACCACCGTCGATGCGATTATTTGCGACGTGCGCATGCCGCGCATCAACGGCGTCGAAGCAGTGGCCTACTTTCGGCAAGAATACCCGGCGATACCGGTGATCGTGCTCACGGGATATCCGGATGTGCGACTGGCGGAAGAATTCATGTCCGAAGGCATCGTCGGCTATCTGGTGAAACCGGTTGATAAAAGCGAGCTGATGAATGCGATTGACAAGGCGACCGGCCACTACGCGGTACCGAACCGCGCCAACGCGAAAATGTAGCGTCGACACATATTGATCCCTTTAGCATTGCCTTCATTCGGTGCGGTGGCACGGTTTTTCCATACACGACGCTATGCGCATTGCCGCCGCTAATGTAACGTTTTGCCTGCTGCTTTTCGCGCACGCGCCGGCTTTCAGTGATCCAGGCAAGGATCTGGCGTCCCGGCGCGCCGATTTTCTGGCAGCAGAACAGGCGCTGGCACAGCGCGACAACCCGGGTTTCCGGAAACGGCTGGCAAGGCTGGTCGATTATCCGCTTTACCCGTATCTCATCTACGCCGAACTGCGTCCACGTCTGGCGACAGCAACGGATAAAGAGCTGTCAGACTTCCTGACCCGATACGCCGACACGCCGCTGGCACCGCGCCTGCGTTACAGCTGGCTGCTGCGCCTTGCGCAGCAAGGTGCATGGCAGCAGTTTCTCAATGCCTATCAGGCTGGCGACGACGCGACACTACAGTGTTACCAGCGCCGCGCGTTGCTCCGTACCGGCCGCAAAACCGAGGCGTTCGCCCGGATAGAACAGTTATGGCTGGTGGCCTTCTCGCTGCCCGATGCCTGTGATCCGCTGTTTCAGGTGTGGCAGGAATCGGGCGCTATCACAACAGAGTTGCTGTGGCGCCGTATTCAGCTGGCCATGCAGGTGCGCGAGCTGCAAGTGGCACGTCATCTGGCGGGCTCGCTGCCGGCAAACCAGCAGCGCTGGGCGAAGCAATGGCGCGAAGTGGATGCGAACCCGAAGCTGTTGACCCACGGCGGCGTGATCAGTGCCGAGAATCGTTTCGCCGGTGAAATCGTCGTACATGGCGTCAAACGTTACGCCCGGCTCTACCCGGACGAGGTGCTCGACGCCTGGGAAAAGATCCGCCGCCAGTACACGCTGACCGACGAACAGCGCGACAGTGCCGAGAGCCAGATCGCGCTTTATATCGCGGTTGCCGGACGGCCGGAAGGATTGAGCTGGCTCGCAGTCGTCCCGCCTGAAAAAGCAGATCGCGATATCCGGGAATGGCGGATACGCTCCGCACTTGGCGCGCGCAACTGGGACGCGGTTCTCGCGTGGATCGACCGCCTGCCCCAGGAAGAACAACAGTCACCGCGCTGGCGTTACTGGACCGCACGCTCGCTGGCGGAGCTGGGCCAGCAGGAGATCGCCGACGAGATTTTTCTCGATCTCGCGCAGCTACGCCATTACTACGGTTTTCTTGCCGCGGACCGGCTGGAAACTCCATACCAGTTTCAGGAACAACCGCTCGATTACCCGCGCGATGGACTCGTCGCGATTGAGAATATCCCCGGTATCCGCCGCGCGCGCGAGCTTTTACTGCTCGAACGCATAGTCGACGCACGTCGCGAGTGGTATCACGCCACGCGAGGCCTTGATGATGACCAGCGCCAGCGCGCAGCGAAACTGGCGCAGCAATGGGGGTGGCATGATCGGGCAATCTTCGCTGTCGCCGGCACCAAGCACGATGATGACCTCGAGCTGCGATTCCCGCTTGCCTTCCGTGCACAGGTACTCGAGCAGGCCGAGCGCCGCAAGGTGGATCCGGCGCTGGCGTTCGCCATCATTCGGCAGGAAAGCGCGTTTACCGAGGATGTGCGCTCACCGGCCGGCGCACTGGGACTGATGCAACTGATGCCCGAAACCGCGCGGCGTCTGGCGAAGACCGTCGACATTCGGCTGACCAGTACTGCACAGCTACTGCATGCCGACACCAATATCAACCTGGGCATCGCCTACCTGCGCAAACTGCTGGACCGGTTCGGCGGGCACCCCGTGCTGGCAACGGCGGCGTATAACGCCGGCGATCAACGTGTCCGCCGCTGGCTACCGGTTGCCGGTCCGGTGCCGGTGGATCTATGGGTGGAAACCATCCCGTTCTATGAAACGCGCGGTTACCTGCAGAACGTGTTCGCCTACGCACCGATCTACGAGCGGCGGCTGGGCCAAACGCACATCCCGTTGCGCACCCGCATGCCGCCGATCACCAAACAGCCTGACTAGCAGCTTGTTGAAAAACGTAGTTTGAGCCTTTTTGCAACGCCGTCATGGCAAGCGCAGTAGTTTTTCAACAAGCTGCCAGGGTTGCTGGCGCCGATTCGGCGGCAGCACTACCCGGCGCCGGTGTCGCCCAGCCTTTCGATACTGATCAGCCGGTTTGCATCGTCGTAACACAAGCGGAATTCGCCTCGCACCCCGTCATGCGTCAGAAAGCGCCGGAGCGATTCGGCCGGAAACTGCACGGTCGTACCGTCATGCGCGGTCGCGATCACATTCTTCGCGACACCCTGATAGTAAGAAAGGTACCGATGTGCCGGGATATTCAGATAAAAACGCTGCTCATTCACCGGCTAAAGACCCATCGTTCGATTATAACGTGATATTCAGGGTGCCCCCGACGGTCAGCGCAAGCGCCTGCGCGCGTCGTGATACCGATACACAAACTGCATGCCGGCGAACTTCAGCGATTCAAGAAACACCACCAGCATGATCACACCGAACAGGAATAAGGACACACCACTCCAGGACAGTAGCCAGGCGAGAACATCCAGGATGATCAACGTCCCGTACACACGGTGCTTGCTGGCCGGCCAGAATTTGTCCAATAACGCAGTGAGCCGCATGACACGCGGGGCAAACCAGTCGACAAACCCGTGCAATGACCACCGTGGCGTAATGCGAGCGGCGCGCACCGGCGCAGCGACATTCGCCAGGTTTTCCTCCAACCTCTCCAGCTTGGCAATGATGCCGGCCTGCGCCTGCTTGACATGCGCCAGTTCGTCGCGGGTACCTTGCAATTCCTTTTCGAGTACAGCGACGGTCATGCGCCGGGCGCCGGCGGTCTTCCCGGCGGGGACATCGCCGGCGTTCTTTTCGGCAGGATTCGCAACCATATATCACTCCGATCCACGGCGGGACTGTTCAGAATAACCGCACTGCGGCATGATCAGCAAACCCGTCGCCGCCCCCGGCGCGCGAGCCGCACGGAAAAATCAGTAGGGTACGATCTTGCCGTCAAACGCGACAAATGCGCCCGGCGAAAAATCTGCGGTCCGCTCGATCACCCGCGCCATACCGGTAACGGACTCCGCGACGGTGATCAAACCGTTATGGTCAGTCATATCGGTACGCACCCAACCGGGATGCAGGGTAACAACGTCGATACCATGCGGCGCCAGATCAATCGCCATGGACCTGCTGCAAATCACCAGCGCGGCCTTGGCCGCACGGTAGGCATAACAGCCGCCACTGCTGTTGTCGGCGGACGAGCCCATCTTCGAACTGACGTTGGCGATAACGCCGCCATGCACGCGCATACGCTTCCATAGCAGCTGCGTCACCTGCAGCGCACCGATGCAATCTACGTCGAACACCTCGCGCATGGTTTGTGCGGTGATGTTTTCCAGCGACTGGCCATCGCCGTTCGGCCCATAGATTCCGGCGTTATTAATCAGCAGGTCCAGCTGCTCCGGTATGCCGGCGGCGACGAGAAATTCTTCGTCCTTGTCCTCGGTGACATCCCAGCGCAGCTGCCGCAGACGTCGCGTATCGAGTTCCTTCAGACCACCGGGGTCCTGTCTGAAGCACGCCCAGACATCGTGTCCGCCATTCAAATAGTGTTTGACGAAACCCAGTCCGATACCACGATTGGCGCCGGTCACCAGTACGTTCACGATCTCGCCATCCTTAATTCAGTCCTTACTGGTCAACAGGTAAACCTTCTCTTCGAACCGGGTCAAGCCGCGCTCGCGAAAGTGTGGATAGTCGGCCAGGGCATTCTGGACATGCACGAGACACACATTAAACGCGTCCTTGTATAGCTCGCACACCTCTTCCTCACCGACAGAAAACGGCGGGCCGTCCATTTCGTGCGACGGAAAGTCGGTCGTCACCAGCAGCATGCGGACGTTATCGGTTAACAGCGAGGTCAGATGGCGGACATAATTCCGGCGCTCGGCATGCGGGAAGGCGACCAGCGAGGCACGATCATAGACAGCGACGACGTCCTGGGTATCCAGCACGCCGAGATCAAAAAAATCGCCGCACAGCAATTCGGTCGAACCATGGGTCCAGCGGGTAAAGCGCGGTCCCACGCGGCAGCCAGGCTCCAGATGATTCTCGGCAAAAAAGGCCTTGACGGCGATCGGACTGATCTCGATGCCCAGCACCGGATGCCCCTGTTCATGCAGCCACAGCAAATCCTGGCTCTTGCCGCATAGCGGCACGAACACACGGTCCCCGCGCCCGAGACCCAGCCGTGGCCAGAATCGCTCAAGATAACGGTTGATACGATCCTGATGAAACCGTATCTCGTTATCTTCCCAACGCTTTAACCAGAAATCGCCGCGCATTACCCGTGCGAACCAACCTCGTACCAGCAACAAACCGTAAGCCCAAGAAAGTACGCCTTCCGCGCGCCGCTGGGAAGAGGGAACCGGGCCGGGACTGATGAACTGACTCGGCATAAAACCTGCGGCCCGCCACTATCCAACTGTTTTTACGGAATTATGACCGCTCAAAACATGGCGCTGGGCGGCGCAGCCGATCCGCCGGTTATCGATATCAGCATCGCGGTTAGATTCGTTCTGGAGCACACAATGTTCCCGGGACCATTTCATACCGTCGCGGTGAGCTTGCCCGGCTTGTTCGCCTTTTTTACCGCCGGCTGTGCAACCGGCGGCGATCGCCCAGTTGCGCGGGAGGTTGCAGCGCGACCTTGCCCAGCCAGCTGCAACCTGCGTACCACATGCAATGACGTCGCATGCGCAGCGGGCAAAAAATAATACGGCTCCCCTGACGTATATGTCGCGGTTGCGCTGTCTTATTAATTAGACTCGACATAAACGTCATCGGCAATAGAGAATATACCCAAGCGATATACACCAGTCTGCGCAGGAGAATGACCCATGGAAAACCCCAGCGAAGAAACCCTGCATGAACAGCGGCGCACGCTCTGGATCGCGTACCTGCTGTACCTGCTGTTGTTCACGGCGCCGATCGGGTTTGTCATCAGCCTGATCAACACCCGTAAATTTAAAAAGCTTACGGAGTCCGAAGTTGCCGCGCTGCCGGAAGTACTAACGACGCTGCGCACTCACCACGAGTGGCTGGTTCGTACCTTCATCGCAGCAGTCGTTGTCGGTATGATGGGCTTCGGCTCGCTGTACTATGGTATTGGCTACGTGTTGTGGGGCGGCGTCGGGTTGTGGTGGATCTACCGGATCGCCCGCGGCATCGTCAGCCTCATCGGCACTCGTCCGATGCCGGTATGGATCTGAACGTGTTGCACGCCTGCAAGCGGAAACCTGCTTATCTGAAACCACTACCACGGGTCTCCGGTCCGGAATATTCTGTGCGCAGGGCGCACAAATACAGGTGGGTCGCGTAACAACTGCGTGCCCCCTGCCCTCGTTCACCGGCGGATTCAGTGTATCCTTCCTGCGATAATTCCAGGTCGGGCGCCCGGCACACCCGCATCCCCGCCGCGCGGGCGCTCAACCTGGCGAACCCGGAACAAATAACGTGGCCAAAAAATCGATCGACCTGTACGTGCGGACCGCGCCGGAATGGGTAGCGACCATTCTGAACAACTTTGACGAGTTCCTGGCGGACCACGCCAACTGCGAACGCAAGGCATCGGCGCTCGCCATGAGCCTGGTCGTCAAATATCCGGACCGGACCGGCATTATCCCGCGTCTCATTGAGCTGGCCCAGGAAGAGCTCGAACATTTTCGTCAGGTTTACGAACTCATGTTAAGCCGCGGCGTCGCGGCAATACCGGATACGCGCGATCCTTACGTGAATAAATTGCTGGCCCTGCGGCGCCATGGCCGGGACGAGGGCTTTCTCGACCAGTTGCTGCTCGCGTCCATCATCGAATGCCGTGGCGCGGAGCGTTTCCGCCTGATTTCAGAAGCACTGCAGGACACGCATCTCAAGCATTTCTACCGTGACCTGTGGACCGCCGAGGCTAAACACGGCCATGTATTCGTCGACATGGCACTTGAGTGCTTTGACGAAAAAACCGTCTACGATCGCCTGCATGAGATTGCGCGGGCCGAAGCGGAGATTCTCGGATCGCTCGAATGGCGACCGTCGCTGCACTAGTGTTGCCGCCACCCTCCCGCGCCACCTGCCGCAACGACAGACCGCCACGGAACCTCTGATGTGTCGTCACTCCGGCCCCCTGTTTTCACAGAGGCCGCCTGTGCGCAGCGAACGAGCCCATGAATGGGCTCCTGCTCGCACGGGGATGACGGACAAGAAATTAATCAGCGCGTCCCTGAACCGGTTTCCTGATGGTTTTCTTGCGTGGCACCAGCTGGCGAAACAGGCTCGATTCGCGCTTGAAGAATCCCTCGGTGTGGAATGAATCGGCGAGTTTTAGCAGCTCGTAATCGAGATGGTGGCCGAACTCATGTAGAAACGTCCGCAGGAACGTCCGGAACGCCACGACGCGCTGCTGCCGCGCCGTGCGCATCCACAACGTTATCTTGCCCGGTTTGACGCCATGGCGCGGCTCGTACATCCCATGCAGCTCGCCGTTGCTATCGTGCGGTCGCGCGGACAGCACCCGGACGTTCAGACGGCGTATCTTCAGATCGTCGGACAATGCCTGCGCCAGCTTCTGGCAGACCTTTTGTGTATTGGCGCGATGCGCTGCGGCCAGGGCCGTGCCGAGCGCGGCCACAACGGGGATCAACGATTCGCGGTCATTCAGACGAACCAGCGTTATCTGGTCGCTGGCCCGGTAGACGCGCTGCTGCGGCGGCGTCAGCTTCTGGTAATAGTCAAAAACCAAACCGGTTTTCGCCCCTGCGACGCCGGCACGCCGGCGTCAACCGTAGTAATCCGGCTCGTTGCCCGGCTGCCACTTGATGTTACAGCCGACACTGGGCGTCTGGTCGGCGCTGATCGTGCGGCCGGCCAGCAGCGCGTCGGCAGCCGCCCGCAAATCGGCGCCGGTCACCGCCAGCCCGTTGCGGGGCCGGCTGTCATCGAACTGACCTCGATAGACCAGCCTGCGCGAGTTATCGAACAAAAAGAAATCCGGCGTGCACGCGGCACGATAGGCCCTGGCGACACTTTGTGACTCATCGTAAAGATAGGGAAACGTATAACCCGTCGCCGTGACTTCTTCCGTCATTTTCTCGGGGCTGTCATCCGGATAGTTCGCAACGTCGTTCGAATTGATACCAACGATCGCCAGACCTTTGTCGCGGTATTCCCGGGCAAAGTCCGCCAGCGCCGCCCGTATATGCATGACATAGGGACAGTGGTTGCAGATAAACATCACCAGCAAACCCGGCGCTCCGCGGAATTCCGCAAGCGACCGCCGTTTCCCGGTTGCCGGCTCGGTTAACGAAAATTGCGGGGCTACTGTTCCGAGCTCCAGCATCGCGGACGAAGTACGTGCCATTCGATTCTCCTTGGTGTGGGCGTAATTTATACCGGACTGCACGTGTATTTTAGTTTCTGCCGACGCAATATCCTGGCGCTGAT
Source organism: Gammaproteobacteria bacterium (assembly GCA_006218035.1). Taxonomy (GTDB): domain Bacteria; phylum Pseudomonadota; class Gammaproteobacteria; order VBWC01; family VBWC01; genus VBWC01. The sequence goes on along the minus strand of VBWC01000003.1, from coordinate 44,554 downwards.
CCATCAGGAAACCACACTGCGTACCGGATCAAAAAAGGCGCATCCCGACCGACAGCGTCCACGCGTGATCACGCCGGTCACGGCAAAATGCGGGGTCGCGTTCTGCAAGCGACCAACCCGGGTATGTCTGTACCGCTAGCTTGCCCGTCGCAGCAATAACAAGGCGACTAAAAAAAACAGCAAGGTCGGCAGCACCGCGCTGACCGCGGGATAAAAATCATACACCAGCGCGACGTAATTGACCGTCTGGTTGAAAATATGAAAACCGATACCGATAAATGCGCTGACGAGGATGCGCTGGGTAATACTGACCGACCGTAACGAGCCGAAGATAAAAGGCACCGCCAGAAACACCATGACGCCGGTCGCGACAGGCGCCATGATCTTTCCCCACAATGCCAGCTCATAGCGGCCGGCGGCCAGGCTGTTGTCATGCAGGTACTCGATGTATTTATACAGCCCCCACGCTGAGAGTTTCTCCGGATTGACGGCAACGACATCGATCAACCCGGGGTCGATCAACGATTGCCAGGACGCCTCCGGCAGCCTGTCGGTGGTCACCTGCCCGTCGCCTATTACGGTCCGCACAATGTCCTCGAGCAACCATTCGTCGCCCTGATAGGACGCGGTCGCCGCATGCACCGTTTCACGCAACCGGTATTTGTCATCCAGCTCGAAAATCCGTATATCACCCAGCCGCCCATCCGGGAAAACCTGCCGGATATTAATGAAACGCTTGCCGTCACGCGCCCAGAAACCCTTGTCCGTCTTCAACGTAACGGGCTCGTGCAAGGCCGTAGCACGCAGACTCTGGCCGAGTTGTTCCGTGCGCGGCGCCACCCATTCGCCAAGCACGATAGCGATCACGATCAGCACCAGCCCGACGCGCATGACCGACATCACCACGCGACCCAGCGAGATTCCCGACGCCCGCAGAACGACGAGTTCATTGTTGAGCGCCAGCATCCCGAGACCCAGCGTCGTGCCGAGCAGCGCGACCAGCGGCATAAGCTGGTAGGTCAGGCCCGGCAGGGTCAGCAGTATCACCTGTACGGCATCGATCAGTTGATAGCTGCCCTTGCCGACATCCTGGAGCTCACCGACCAGCGTGACCAGCGAAAACAGCGCTAACAGCACGACCAGTACCAGAAACGAACTGGCCGCGACCGATCTCGCTATATAACGGTCAATCGTCTTCATACGTCCTTGCCCGCCAGCACGCGCATCGTCCACGTCAGGCCCATCTGCCGGACATAAACGATCAACACGAATACCAGAAACACCGCATGTACCCACCATATACCCAGGGACGGAGGCGTCACTCCGCGCTCGAACCACGACTGGGCCACTCCAAGTATATTGCTGTAGATCACCAGGATCAGTATCGCCGTGAACAGCTTCGCGTAGCGGCCTCGCCGTGGTGAGGTGCGGCTTAGCGGGACGGCGAGCAGGCCAAGCAGAATCGTTATAACCGGCATGGAAACGCGACGCTGAAACTCGGCGATCTCGGTCAGATCGTCGCTTGCCAGCAAGGTATCCGTGGCGCGCGCCTGGTGCCGCCGCGTCGACTCCTCGACTTCCCGTTCCCGCAGTAGCACGCCGTGTTCCTCGAACTGAACGATATTGACCTGTGGCACGCCCGGCTGCCACTCGTACCGGTAGCCGTTCTTCAGCACCAGAAAACGGCGGCCTGTTTCCGGATCGGTCACAAAAGCGCCGTGCTCCGACGACAGCGTCTCAACGCTCTTGTCGCGGCTGGCCTGCATAAAGATATTGCGCAAGGATTGTCCGTCCCGTGAAATCTCCTCGGCGAAGAAAACGCCGTTGCCGCTACCGGATTCACTGAACCGCCCCGGCGCCAGCCCGATGACTTCGGCGGACGCCTTTACCTGGTCACGTATCCGTGAACTCTGTTCTTCTGCCCAGGGCGCGAAATACAGCGACGCGGCGCCGACGATTACCGCCGTCATTATCGAGAAGCCGAGAATTACCCGCACAATCTTGCGCGTCCCGATACCGCACGCGGCCAGGGCCACCATTTCACTGTCCTTGTACAAACGGCCGAAGGCAAGCAGCACGGCAATATAAAGCGAATACGGCAACAAATCCGCCAGGGCGCTGAGCGCCTTGAGACCAAGCAGTGTCAGCACAACGTTCGTCGGCAGCATCCCCGACGCCGCCGCCGCAAGAAACTGGATAAACCGTGTACTGAGAAAAATCAGGAACAAGATGGCCAACACACCGAGCAGCGTCACCAGCACTTCTTTCATGACGTAGCGGTTGATGATCAACATGGCTTGCCCCGCGCGCGGCAATGCGCTGAAATGGTATGAAAATCCGCTATTCTTGGGGTAAACTGGCGCGGCTCACGGATTTTCACAGGTTATCCTGTCGCCACGCCGGGCCACGGTGATGGTTTACGGATCGAACGGGTAACCACATGGTCTCGAACACACTGCACCTGAAGAGGACTGTATGGAGTTTATTGTAAAGAGTGGCAATCCGGAAAAACAGCGTACCGCGTGTGTCGTTATCGGTGTCTTCGCGCCGCGGCGCCTGTCGCCGTCCGGCGAGGCGCTGGATCAGGCCTCGGCTGGCTATTTGACCAACTTTCTGCGGCGCGGCGACCTTGAGGGCAAGGTAGGTCAGACGCTGCTGTTGCACAATATCCCCAATACGCTGTGTGACCGGGTGCTGCTGGTCGGCTGCGGCAAGGAACGCGAACTCACCGATAACCAGTATCGCAAGATCGTCGCGACGGCGGCAACGACGCTGCACGACATCGGCGCACTGGAAGCCGTGTCCTATCTGCCGGAGATCCACGTCAAAGGCCGCGATATACGCTGGCAGGTACGGCAGGCCGTTGAGGCAACCCGCGACGCGCTGTACCGCTTCGATGAACTAAAATCCAAGAAGGACGAGACGCGGCGGCCATTGCGCAAACTCGTGCTGGCGCTGCCACAACGCAGCGACCTGCCGGATGGCGAATCGGCCGCCAGGGAAGGCGTCGCGATTGCTGACGGCGTTGCCCTGGCGAAGGACCTGGCAAACCGTCCCGGCAATATCTGCACGCCGACCCATCTGGCCGAACAGGCGGCCGCGCTCGGCAAACGTCATCGCAGTATCAAGGTCGAGGTGCTGGAAGCGGCCGACATGAAAAAGCTCGGCATGGGCTCGTTGCTGTCCGTGGCCCGTGGCAGCGCGGAACCGGCAAAACTGATCGTGCTGCATTACAAGGGATCGAAGAAAAAAAAAGACAAGCCGATTACGCTGGTCGGCAAGGGAGTTACGTTTGACTCCGGCGGTATTTCGCTGAAGCCCGGCGCCGCGATGGATGAGATGAAATTCGACATGTGCGGTGCGGCAAGTGTGCTCGGCACGCTGTCGGCGGCGGCCGATCTCAAGTTGCCGCTGAACATCGTCGGCGTAATACCCGCCACCGAGAACTTGCCGTCGGGAACCGCCACCAAACCCGGCGACATCGTTACCAGCATGTCGGGACAAACGATCGAGGTGATCAACACCGATGCCGAAGGCCGTCTGATCCTGTGCGACGCGCTGACGTATGCCGAACGCTTCGATCCGGATGTGGTCATCGATATTGCGACGCTGACCGGCGCCTGCGTCGTCGCGCTGGGCGCCCATGCCAGCGGCCTGCTCAGCAATCATGCGCCACTCGCGCATCAGCTGACGAACGCCGGCACGGCCAGCGGCGACCGTGCCTGGGAGCTGCCGTTATGGGAAGAGTATCAGGACCAGCTCAAGAGCAATTTCGCCGACATGCAGAACGTCGGCGGCCGTGAGGCCGGCACCATTACCGCCGCCTGCTTTCTCGCGCGGTTCACCAAGAAGTTTCACTGGGCACACCTGGATATTGCCGGGACGGCATGGCTGTCCGGCGCCAAAAAGGGCGCGACCGGACGACCGGTGCCATTGCTGACACAGTATCTGATCGATCGCTGCGCCGGGACAGGTCGTGGCGCCCAGGCATAGAACAATGTCCGATGTCGACGTCGCTGTGAATTGGTAGCCGCGTATGGCACGAGTCGATTTCTATATCTTGCAGGACGGCGCTCCGACCGAGCGGCTGCGATTCGCGTGTCGCCTGGCGGAAAAGGCCTATCGTGCCGGCCATCGGGTCTTTATCCAGACGGCGAATCGCGAACAGGCCGCCCTGCTCGACGAGTTACTCTGGACATTTCGTGCCGGCAGTTTCGTGCCGCATACGTTGTCCGGAGCAACCCCTGGCGGGGACGCGCCACCGGTCGTCATCGGCGAGCAGCACTGCCCGGGCGATGCCACGGACCTGCTGGTCAATCTCACGAACGCCGTGCCCGAGATGTTCCGGGGTTATCAGCGCATCGCCGAGATCATCGATCAACACGAAGACACCAAGAAATCCGGCCGTGACCGGTTTCGCTTTTACAAAGACAACGGCTACGAGCCGGAAACCCACGCCATACCATCCTGAGCGGCCTGACTGCCGTATCGGAAGCTGACGCGATCACTGCCTGACCATGGAAAAAACCTACGACCCTCACGCCATCGAGCAACACTGGTACCAGACCTGGGAAGACAACGGTTATTTCAGGCCGTCGGGCAACGGATCGCCGTTCTGCATCATGATCCCGCCGCCGAACGTGACCGGCTCGCTGCACATGGGTCATGCCTTCCAGGACACGCTGATGGATGCGCTGATCCGCTATCACCGCATGAAAGGCGGCAATACACTCTGGCAGGCAGGCACCGATCACGCCGGCATCGCGACGCAGATGGTGGTGGAACGTCTGCTCGCCGTCGAGGGGAAAACCCGTCACGATCTCGGCCGCGAGGCGTTTATCGAGCAGGTGTGGCAATGGAAGGAGCAGTCCGGCGGCCATATCACCCGGCAACTGCGGCGTATGGGTGCGTCGCTGGACTGGTCGCGCGAGCGGTTTACGATGGACGACGGCTTATCCGATGCCGTGAAAGAAGTATTCGTGCGCCTGCATGAGGAAGGTCTGATCTATCGTGGCAAGCGGCTGGTCAACTGGGACCCAGTGCTGCATACCGCCGTGTCCGATCTGGAAGTCATAGCAGAGGAAGAACGCGGCTTTCTGTGGCACATGCGCTATCCGCTCGCCGATGGCTCCGGTCACCTGACCGTCGCGACGACACGTCCGGAAACCCTGCTCGGCGATTGCGCCGTCGCGGTACATCCGGGCGATGAACGCTACAAGCACCTGATCGGTCAGCAGGTTGAACTGCCGCTGACCGGCCGGCGCATTCCGGTGATCGCCGATGACTATGTCGACCCGGAGTTCGGTACCGGCTGCGTCAAGATCACACCGGCCCACGACTTCAACGACTACGGTGTGTGGCAGCGGCATCGTGACGAGAGCGCGCTGCAGCGGTTACCCCGCAACGGCCTGATCAATATCTTCGATATCAGCGCGCGTCTGCACGATAACGACTCCGCTGATCCGAACAAGGATCTTGTTCCCGGGAATTATCGCGGACTGGATCGCTTTGCTGCACGCAAGCAGATCGTCAGTGATCTCGACGCGATCGGCCTGCTCGACAAGTCCGAACCGCACAAGCTGATGGTACCGCGTGGCGACCGTTCCGGCGCCGTCATCGAACCCTATCTGACGGACCAGTGGTATGTGAAGGTGCAACCACTGGCCGAACCGGCGATAGCGGCCGTCGAATCCGGCGCGATACGTTTTGTCCCCGACAACTGGAAGAACACCTATTTCGAGTGGATGCGCAACATTCAGGACTGGTGCATTTCACGCCAGATATGGTGGGGCCACCGCATACCGGCCTGGTACGACGACAAGGGCGGTGTCTACGTTGGCCGCTCCGAAGACGAGGTCCGCGCCAAACACAATCTCGGTAGCAATATCGCCCTGTCGCAGGATCAGGACGTACTCGACACGTGGTTCTCGTCGGCATTGTGGCCGTTCTCGACACTCGGCTGGCCGGAGCAGACGCGCGAACTGAAAGCGTTTTACCCGACCAGCGTACTGGTCACCGGCTTTGACATCATTTTCTTCTGGGTCGCGCGCATGATCATGATGGGTCTCAAGTTCACCGGCGAGGTACCGTTTCGCGAGGTCTATATTCACGGACTGGTACGCGACGCCCACGGTCAGAAGATGTCCAAGTCCAAGGGGAATGTGCTTGACCCCATCGATCTGATCGATGGCATCACACTCGACGAGCTCGTCGCCAAGCGCACCGCCGGCCTGATGCAACCGCAAATGGCGAAACAAATCGACAAATCAACGCGCAAGGATTTTGCCGACGGCATTCCGGCATTCGGCACGGATGCACTGCGCTTCACGTTTGCCGCGCTGGCCTCGACCGGACGCGACATCAACTTCGATATGGGCCGTATCGACGGTTATCGAAATTTCTGCAACAAACTATGGAACGCGGCGCGCTACGTCCTGATGAACGCGGAAAATCAGGATTGCGGACAGCACGGTGGCGACGTGGAACTGAGCCTCGCTGACCGCTGGATTATTTCGCGCCTGCAACAATGCGAGGCGCGTGTTGCCGACGCCGTCAAAATCTACCGCTTCGACCTGATGGCCCAGGCGATATACGAATTTACCTGGAATGAATACTGCGACTGGTACCTGGAACTGGCAAAACCGGTGCTGACCTCCACTGCTACGCGCGCACCGGCACAGCGCGGAACACGTCGCACGCTGGTCAGGGTGCTCGAGGCGTTACTACGTCTCGTTCATCCACTGATGCCATTTATTTCGGAGGAAATCTGGCAGCGCGTGGCGCCACTGGCCGGCAAGACCGGCGCGACCATCATGCTGCAACCCTACCCCGCGGCGGAGACTGCCCTTATCGATCATGACGCGTTGAGAGAAATCGAGTGGGTGCAGGAATTCGTTCTCGGCGTGCGCAAGATACGCAGCGGCATGAACATCGCCCCATCAAAGACACTGCCGGTACTGCTGCAGAACGGCAGCGACGCAGATCTCAAGCGACTGGACAACACCCGCGCCCTGTTAATGTCGCTGGCGCGGATCGAGCACATCACCTGGCTGGACAACACCACTACTCCCCCGGAAGCCGCCACTGCCCTGGTCGGTGATATGAAGATACTCATTCCGCTTGCCGGCCTGATCGACAAACAGGCGGAACTGGACCGGCTCACCCGGGAAATCGAGAAACTGCGGGGAATGCTCTCGCGCAGCGAAAACAAACTCGGCAACCCCGGCTTTGCGGAACGCGCGCCGGCCGACGTCGTGGCTAAAGAACAGCAACGGGTTGACGAAATGCGTTCATCGCTGCAACAACTGAACGAACAGCACCGGCGCTTTCAAACGATTTAACCAGCGTCGATCCACCTGGCCCTGCTACAGCATCGTACCGGCCGGCGCGCCAGCCAACCTGTGCTCCCGTGACTCCCAGGTCTGATCAGTCCGTTCGAGCCGGTAGCCGTGCTGGTAAATCGAGCTTAGCCGCCAGCCGTTTTCCGGGGTCAGCGACGGCTTGTTATGCAAGTGACTGATGTGTGTATCCACGGTGAGCGTATTCAGGTCGGCGCGCTGACCCCAGACACTCTCCATCAAACGAGTCACACTGAAAGGTGTCAATTTCGGGAGCAATTCGGCAAACTTGACAGCGAGTTCACGTTCCGTGCTCGACAACATGGCCGACATTCTGCGCAAACACCCGAACCTGCGCATCGAGGTCGCCGGTCATACCGATAACGCCGGCTCCGCACAACACAATATGCGTTTGTCCCGGCAGCGTGCCGAAGCCGTACGGCTATACCTTGTCAGTCAGGGCGTTGACGCGGGTAGAATACTCGCCAAGGGGTATGGTCCGGCTAATCCGGTAACGAGCAACGCCACAGCTGAAGGACGAGCGGAAAATCGCCGGGTCGAACTTCGCATCATTGGAAATTAAAGCCACCGATCCAACACGGCACAACCAGGAGAAAGGCATGTTTAACGAATTCAAGAAATTTGCAATGCGGGGCAACGTCGTCGATATGGCGGTCGGTATCATTATCGGCGCGGCCTTCGGCGCGATCGTCAAGTCGCTGGTCGATGACGTGCTTATGCCGCCGATCGGTATTTTGCTCGGCGGCGTCGATTTCAGCAATCTCTTCCTGATTGTAAAGGAAGGCGCCACCGCCGCTCCCTATACCACACTTGATGTAGCGAAAGCCGCGGGCGCGGTTACTGTCGCCTATGGCAAGTTTTTCAACAGCGTCATCAGCTTCCTGATCGTCGCATTTGCTGTGTTTATGCTGATTCGCGGATTAAACAAACTCAAGACAGAAGAAGAAGCGCCACCGGCGGTACCGACCGAGAAAGAATGTCAGTTCTGCATGACGAAGATCCCCATCAAGGCGAAACGCTGCCCGAACTGCACGTCGCAGCTCTGACACGTTAATCAACTCAAACGCTGACGCAAGAAAGCCCGGTTACGTATCGCCGGAACCGGGCTTTCTGCACAATACAGGCTCGCTATTCCCGGGCCACGCACTGCGGGCCCTGAATCAGGCGCCTAGCGATTCTTTTCGGAGCGTGCTTCCTTCTCCATCTGCTCCAGGCTGGTATGCCGCACGTCCTTGCCCTTGGCCAGATAGACGACGTATTCGCAGATATTGCATGCCCGGTCGCCGATTCTCTCCAATGCCCGGGCCGACCAGATGACTTCGAGTACCCACGGTATCGATCGCGGGTCCTCCATCATGAACGTGATCAGCTGTCGCATTATCCCCTCGTACTCCTGATCGACCTTGAGATCCTCCTGTGCAACCCGCACCGCCGCCTCGGCATCCATACGCGCGAACGCGTCCAGTGCGTCGTGTAACATCTGCCGGACATGGGTACCCAGGTGCTGAATCTCGACCTGGCCCTTGCTCGTCCGTTCATTCTGTGTCAGCTGAACAACCATGCGTCCCACCCGCTCGGCCTCATCGCCGATACGCTCCAGGTCGGTGATGGTTTTGATGATGGCGATGATCAGGCGCAAATCGCTGGCTGCCGGCTGGCGACGGGCAATGATGCGCGTGCACTCTTCGTCGATGGCGACTTCCATCGCATTGACCTTGTAATCGCTGGTGACGACCTTTTCCGCCAGCGTTATATCGCCTTCCACCGAAGCCATAATCGCATCGGCCAGCTGTTGCTCGACCAACCCGCCCATCTTGAGCACGTGGTTGCGTATATCTTCCAGTTCCTCGTCGTATCGATGGGAAATATGATCACCCGATCCCGCCCGTGGCATAGTCTTCTCCTTCAATTCTCCAACAATCGGTCAGCGCCGTCTCGTCGCGCGGCATTCAGTCAGGCCCGCCACTACCCGTAACGGCCGGTAATATAATCCTCGGTCCTTCTGTCACGCGGGTTCGTGAACAGGGTAGCCGCACTGTCGAACTCGATCATCTCGCCCATATACATGAACGCCGTGTAATCGGATACCCGCGCCGCCTGTTGCATATTGTGCGTGACTATCACGATTGTATAGCGCGATTTAAGTTCATAAACCAGCTCCTCGATTTTTAATGTCGAAATCGGATCGAGCGCGGATGCCGGCTCATCGAGCAGCAGCACTTCCGGTTCTACCGCAATGGCCCGCGCGATGACGAGCCGTTGCTGCTGACCTCCGGATAAAGACAGCGCGCTTTCGTTCAACCGGTCTTTCACCTCATCCCACAATGCGGCATCACGCAGGGCCTTTTCTACCACCTCATCGAGATAGCGTCGTTTATTGATGCCGTTAATGCGCAAACCATACGCGACATTCTCATAAATTGACTTGGGAAACGGGTTGGGTTTCTGGAATACCATGCCCACCCGTCTGCGCAGCTCGGCGACGTTGACGTCCCGCGTCTGGATATCGGCCCCGTCCAGCAGGATAGCCCCGTCTATACGGACGTCATCGATCAGATCGTTCATTCGATTGAAACAGCGCAGCAGCGTTGACTTACCACAGCCGCTGGGGCCAATAAAGGCCGAGACGCGATATTTCGGCAACGTAATGTTGATGTCCTTCAGCGCCTGCTTCGCCCCGTAGTAAAGATTAAGCGCTTCCGTCTGGATACACGTCTCTTCCGTTCCACGTGTCGCGACCGCATCGTGACGATCCAGGGCCGAGATATCGATACCGTGCGTCAACGGCCTGGTCGCCTTTAAGTTGTTAGTATCCTGCATAGTGGGAGTTTCCTAGCTTTCGAGGGAACGGTATTTCTCGCGCAGACGGTTTCGTATCGCGATTGCCGCCAGATTGAGTACCAGAATCACCAATACCAGCAACAGCGCGGTCGCATATACCAGCGGCCGGGCCGCTTCCACATTCGGACTTTGAAATCCGACATCATAGATATGAAACCCGAGATGCATGAATTTTCGATCGAGATGCAGAAACGGAAAGTCTCCGTCAAGCGGCATTGACGGCGCCAGTTTTACAACCCCGACCAGCATCAACGGCGCGACCTCGCCTGCGGCGCGGGCAACCGCGAGTATCAGACCGGTCATCATCGCCGGACTCGCCATCGGCAGCACCGTACGCCACAACGTCTCGGCCTTGGTTGCACCGAGCGCGAGGCTACCCTCTCTTATCGAACGCGGGATACGCGCCAGGCCTTCCTCGGTGGCGACAATGACGACCGGCAGCGTCAGGATCGCCAGTGTCAACGATGCCCACAGTATGCCCGGCGTACCGAACGTCGGTGCCGGCAGCGACTCGGGAAACATCCACTGATCGATGCCACCGCCGACGAAATAGACGAAGAAACCCAGACCGAATACGCCGTAAACAATCGCTGGTACGCCAGCAAGATTGTTGACAGCGATGCGGATCAGACGGGTCACCACACCCTGCCGGGCATACTCCCTCAAGTACACGGCGGCTATCACGCCGAAAGGCGTCACAATCACCGACATGATGATGACCATCAATACCGTGCCAAAAATAGCCGGAAAGATGCCGCCCTCGGTATTCGCCTCGCGCGGGTCGTCACTGACAAACTCCCAGAGCTTCTCCAGGTAGTGAGCGATTTTTCCGGTCGGCCCCATACTGTTCGGCCGGAAAATCCTGACGGTCTTTGCCAGCGGCACTTCGACGATTCCGCCGTCCGCGGTCTGTACGACGATACTGTCGCGGGCGATGGCCTCGGACAGCCCAACCAGTCGCTGTTCAAGGTCGGCGTAGCGTGCCGCTAACTCCTGGCGTTGCGCGACGATTTCGAGTCGTCGCTCCGGGTCGTTTTCGCCGCGGATTTCCAGCATGCGCTCCCGCAACCGGAGCTTCTCCAGACCGTGATTGACCTCGCCCATTGCCTCTTTCTGGACAGCACGTATTTGTGCGAACAGATCACGGGCACGATCGAGACGCTGCGCCAGCGCCGGCCACGCCTGGTCGCCTTCTGCCACCACCTGACCACCCTGCTTGAGCGCTATCAAAAAACCGTACAGATTGCCCCATTCGCGCCGCTCGATCACCGCGACATCGCCCGGCCGTTCAATCGTGGTGATGTCCGGCTCGATCAGCCAGCGAAAATCCAGCCCGCCGACGTCCCGGTTGCCGGTCTTGATCAGATAACGCTCAATCTGCTCGGCATTCGTCGTCAGATCCACACCGGACTCACGAAGACGGCTGGCGGAAACCCGCTCTTCGTCATACCGTTCACCGATGATACGGACGGTGTGGTGGTCCGCATCGCGATACTGGATATCGAGCACCTCGCCCGGCCAGAAGTAGCCGAGACCGCGAATCGCGATCAGCGACACCAGGCCGATGACCATGATTAGGCTCGCGCTGACCGCCGCCGCCGTCAGCCATATCCATGGAGTACCGCTACGAAACCACTGACGCATCGTGATGCTCCTAAAGACTGCTGTACTTCTTGCGCAAGCGCTGACGAACGATTTCCGCCAGCGTATTGACAAGAAACGTAAACAGAAACAGCACCAGGGCCGCCAGGAACAGAATCCGGTAATGCGTACTGCTTACCTCCGCCTCGGGCATCTCAACCGCGATATTGGCGGACAAGGTGCGCATGCCGGCAAAGAAAGACATATCCATGACCGGCGTATTACCGGTCGCCATCAATACGATCATGGTCTCGCCGACCGCCCGGCCGAGCCCGATCATGATCGCCGAGAAAATTCCCGGGCTGGCCGTCAAGAGGACGACCCGCACCAGCGTCTGCCACGGCGTTGCCCCGAGCGCCAGTGAGCCACGCGTCAGATGCCCGGGAACGCTGAATACGGCATCCTCAGCGATCGAGAACATCATCGGGACCACTGCGAAGCCCATTGCCAGACCGACCACGAGGGAGTTGCGCTGATCGAAGCCGATGCCGCGCGCGGTCAACCAGCCGTGCAGGTCACCGCCGAATAATGCCTGTTCGATTACCGGCCCGCCGCTGAACGACAGCCAGGCAATGGCGCACAGCACCGGTATCAGCCCGGCGGCGTGCCATCCGTCGGGTATCCAGCCCGCGATCCCCGGCGGCAAACGGCTCCAGCAATACGCGAACACCAGTACGCCGGTCGGCAACGCGATCAGTGCCAGAAAAAACCCGGGCAAATGCGTTTCGATAAACGGCGCCAGCCACAATCCCGCCAGAAAACCCAGAATCACCGTCGGCAAGGCTTCCATGATCTCGATGCCGGGCTTGACGTACTGGCGCATTCTCGGCGCCATGAAGTAGGCTGTATAGATCGCACCGAGCAGCGCGAGCGGGATCGCGAATATCATCGCGTAGAAGGCCGCCTTGATCGTGCCAAACGTCAATGGCGTCAGGCTGAACTTCGGCTCGAAGTCATTACTGGCGGACGACGACTGCCAGATATAATCCGGCTTTTCATAACTCTCGTACCAGACTTTCTGCCATAACGCCGACCACGAAGCCTCGGGATGCTCGTTGTGTATGCGCCAGAACAATATCTGCCCTGCCTGATCCTCCGCCAACAAGGCATTCCCGCGTGGCGCCATGGCCAGCGTTTCGATCGCCTGCTCGCCGATCCTTTCCACCAACAGCGTACGATGTGCCGTGGCGTGATAAAGACCGATGCGCCCGGACTGATCGGCGGCGATGAATCCCTTGCGCCCGTGCTCCGCCGCGATCGCACTGATCGGCGAGCGTTGATCATGGAATTCGCGAATAAATGTCAGCGCGCGGCTGTTACGTTCGTCACGCACCGGAAACCATTGGTTCAATCTGCCCGATGAATCGCCGATCACCAGCGAGATGCCTCCCGCGAGCATGCTGACCGACGTGGTCCGGGCCGATTCCGCCGTAACGTTAATCCGTTGTAACAGTTGCGGTAGCTGCTTGTCCCGAATATCGAAATACGCGACCCCGCCCTTCTCGCCAACGACGTACAGCGTATTCTGTTCTTCGGTAAGCAGCAGTGCCCGGATTTTCATTTGTTCAACAGAAACGCTGGCGAGGGTACGCTTGATTGTCGCCTCATCCTCGTCCAGGAACGATTTCTCCCGGCTAATGTGGTTCAGCAGGACGTCGTTGTCGCTGGTGGCGGCCGCAAGCGTCGTTTCATCGCCCGCTTCCTCTATGGCCAAGTGCACCAATGCCCGGCGGCGGTCATCAACGACGACCGGTTTATCACCGAGCGGATAATCGATGTCGGGGAGTATCGTCGAGCCAGTATCCGCGTAGACCGTGCGATAGTCGTGCCGGGCGACGAGCGCCGTGCCGTCACTGAGGCCGAACGCAAAGAGTCGTCCCGCCGGGTCGCCGGCGGCAAAACTGGTTATCCTGACGCCCCCGGGGACCGGCAACGCGACATTGCTGATCACGTTCCCGCTGCTCGCGTCAAAAAAAACCGCACGGCCACTATCCGTAATACGCACGGCAATGCGCGACTGTTCCTCGATAGCCAGGTGCAGTGTACGGCCGGCCTCCGGCGCTGGCACCGCATAACCACCCGCACGCTTGATGCTCGCCGGCACGAACAGCGGAAACACCACATACAGCAGATAGAAAAAGATCAACAGCAGGGCGACGATGACACTGATGCCGCCCAAACGCATCGCGTGGCGCGCCGAGACGTCCTTGGCATTGCGCCAGCGCCATAGCGCCGCCCCCTTACGTCGACCTGGGGCAGACACAATACTGACGCTCGCGGGGCGGTTCGGCATGGCGCGCAGGATAGGGGTCGATTATTACAATACGATGACAGCCCGACTTGGCCATACCTAACAACCAATGAACGGGGCCTTGCGGCCCCGTTTCCGTGTTGCCCTACGGGGCCCCGGATTTCGCCGGGCCTACTTCGACGAGAAGGTGAGGTTAATCCCCACCACCAGCGCGCTGGTGGTCTTGTCGGCAAATCCAGGACTCACCTCGGCCAGCCCGTTCGTACCGGCCGTGTCATTCGCGGTCTGTGTGTACAGCGCATAGAGCTCGGTCGTCTTCGACATGGTCTTGAACAGACCCAGCGCCGCAAAATCGCTGCCGTCATTCGCGCCGCTCGCCGTCTCGCCCTTCTGCCCGAGCGCACCCTTCAATGTCATGCCGCCGAAGTCATGCGCGGCACTCAGGTAGAGGGCGTTCTGATCCAGAGCGGCTCCTTCTTCGGCGTTTTCATAGACAAACGCAAAACGGCTGGCATTATCCAGCTTGTAGATGACGCCCGCCTTGGCGGCCTTCTTGTCAGGATTACCGGTACCATTACTGATTGTCTGTGCAGCGATGCTCGCTGAAACCGGTCCGATCTCATAGGTAACCTCACCGCTTGCGGCATCCTTCTTGTCGGTATTGGCAGCATCCGGAAGATCATCATTCGCCGTGTCGCCCGACACGCCGACGATAAAATTCAAACCGGACCAGGTCGGGGAAAAATAGGCCACGAGGTTGTCAAACCGTGTGTCATGTGTCTTGGACAGCACGGCGCCCGTATAGTCGGCGTGTAAATCGACAAAGATATCGGCGTCCTTGGCAGCCAGTTTGTAAGGCGTATCATGCCGACCGGCAATCACTTTACCGAAGCCGCCCTTCAGACCGACGAAGGTATTGCGCATGCCGTCAAACAAACCGCCGCTACTGTCATCGAAATCGACCTGGCTCTCAATCTGCCAGATCGCGATCAGACCATCGCCAAGATCGTCAGAGCCCTTGAACCCCAGCCGTGACGCGTGACTGGTCACGCTGAACTTGCTGTCCTCGGCGGTTGCCCCCGGGTTGTCGTCGCTGACTACGCCGGCGGATACGCGCACATTCCCGTAAACTTCGGCCTCGGCCTGGGCGATCACCGGTGCTGCGAGCGACGCCGCGACGGCTACTGCAATAACGTTCTTGCAAGACTTCATTCTGGTTTCCCCCTGTTTTCTTAACACACGTGTTTCAACTATCTCAACTATCCTTAATGTCACAAGCATCAATTCAGCTTGCCTAACTCGGCACCCGCCACCTTGGCCGGTAACGGGATATACCCATCCTTCACGACGACCTGCTGGCCGGCCTTCGACATCACCATCCTGATAAACTCGCGCTCGAGCGGCGGCAGCGACTGGTTCGGGTGCTTGTTGACATAGACATACAAAAATCTCGACAACGGATAGGCACCCTTGATCGCGTTCTCCGGCGTCGCCTCGACATAAGGCTCCCCGGCCTTTTTGGCCAGCGGTATCGCCCTGACGCCGGAAGTTCTGTAGCCGATCCCCGAGTAACCGATGCCATTCAGCGACGCCGACACGGACTGGACCACCGACGCGGAACCGGGCTGTTCGTTGACGGTGTTCTTGAAGTCTCCCTTGCACAGCGCCTCGTCCTTGAAGTAACCGTAGGTTCCCGAAACCGAGTTACGGCCATACAGCTGAATGTTACGGCTCGCCCAGGCGCTGGTCAGACCAACCTCACCCCAGTTACGCGCATCGGCTTCCGCACCGCACTTACGGGTCGACGAGAACACCGCATCAACCTGCGGTATTGTTAGACCCTTGATCGGATTGTCCTTGTGCACATAGATCGCCAACGCATCGATGGCGACGCGGATCGCCGTCGGTTTGTAACCGTACTTCTTTTCAAACGCCTCGATTTCATTGCCTTTCATCTGGCGGCTCATCGGACCAAGATTGGCGGTTCCCTCGGTCAACGCCGGCGGCGCAGTCGACGACCCGGCCGCCTGAATCTGAATATTTACATTCGGATAAAGACGCTTGAATTCCTCGGCCCATAACGTCATCAGGTTGGCGAGCGTATCGGAGCCAACACTGGACAGGTTACCGGACACACCGCTGACCGGGCTGTATTCCGCCAAATCAGCGCCCGGCGAATCCTTGGCCAATACCGACGCCGGTAGCATCCCGACGGCAAAAACGACCAGCATTCCTCTTATTGCCTGTATCAACATTGTTGCGATCCCCCGTCAAATTATTTGAAAATTCGCTTCCAATAAACACGCCGATAATATGCAGCGGAGAAATGACAATATGATGACAGCGTCGTGACGAGTTCATGAAAGCGGGATCCGCTGAAATTTCACGTCATGGGCGCTACCCCGCCTGGATCGTCTGCCCCGCGTCACGATTCACTACGGCATCTGACGGAAAATGACAGATGAACGTGCTACCGTTTCCCTCGCTGCTCCTGATCTCAAGCTCACCGCCATGCCGCTGCAACACGTGCTTGACGATGGCCAGCCCGAGGCCGGTTCCGCCGGTACGTCTGGAGCGCGCTATATCAACACGATAAAACCGCTCCGTGAGACGCGGGATATGATGCTCCGGTATGCCGATGCCGTTATCGACGACCTCGAGATGCGCTCCGGCCGCATTTGAATACCATCGAATCGTGACCTCACCACGTTCCGGGGTGTACTGGATTGCATTGAATACGATATTCGAGAAGGCGCTTTGCAGTTCGTTCGGACTACCACTCACCCAAAGATTCTCGTCGATGTCGAGGTTGAACCGGTGCTCGCGCTTACCACTCAGCGCCACGGCATCCTTGTGGATCTGTGACAGCATTTCCGGGACCGCGACCGGCACCGCATGATCGCCTCGACCTTCGGTCTCAAGGCGCGTCAGAATCAGCAGATCGTTGACCAGCGTCTGCATGCGCAGCGACTGCTCGTACATGCGCTCCAGCGGCCGGCGCCACGCCGCAGGCGTCTCCGCGGCGCTGGCGGTCAATGTTTCGAGATACCCATGCAGCACCGTCAACGGGGTGCGCATTTCATGCGATACGTTGGCGACAAAGTCGGTACGTATTTGCTCCAGACGATGCAGCAACGAAACATCGCGGGCAATCAGCAGCCGTTGCTTTTCGCCATAACGAACGACCTGACAGTGAAGCGCAATATTCGCATCGACCGGGGACTGAAATTCAATTACCCCGTCCCTGTCATCGGCCACGAACGCCTGAAATTCGGGGAACCGCACCAGGTTCGCGATGCGCTGACCGACATCCTTCGAACGAATACCGAGTAGATTCCGTGCCGCCTCATTGAACCACTGGATCTCGCCGGACGATCCCAGCACCACCAACGCGTCCGGCATCGCAGCGGTGGACTGTTGAAACTGGCCCAGCATCCGTGCAAGGCGCCGCTTGCGCTGCCGGTCACGCTGCTGGAGACGGTAGATGTTGTCGAAAACCTCGCCCCAGACACCGGATGACACCGGCGGCAAGGATTTATCACGACGGCCGAGCCACGCCGTCAGGCGCACCAGGTTATAAAGCAGCCAGCCAAGAATGACACCCGCCGCGAGCGCCAGCGACAGACCCCATCGCCCTGTGATCAATCCCGCCAGCAGCGCTATCGTAACAACGACAACAAAGCGGCGTACTTCGGTCGTCCAGCCGCTGGTCAAGACGGCTCCTGCGTCGAAAAGCGGTAACCGACGCCGCGCACCGTCTGAATCATTTTTTCGCACCCTGCCGGCGTCAGCGACTCCCTGAGGCGGCGGATGTGCACATCGACCGTACGCTCATCAATAAATACGCCGGTCCCCCATACATTATCGAGTAGCTGCGCCCGGCTGAACACATGTTCAGGATGCGTCATCAGGAAATTCAACAGCCGGAACTCGGTCGGCCCCACCCGCAATTCATTGTCGTCCGACATCACACGATGAGTTCCCGGGTCCAGTAACAAAGCGCCCGCGCGGACAAGCTCATTGGCGGCATGTGGCGCGACTCGGCGCAGCACCGCTTTAATACGCGCCATCAGCTCCTTCGGCGAGAACGGTTTGGTGATGTAATCGTCGGCCCCGGCCTCCAGTCCGCTGACCTTATCACCCTCCTCACCCCGGGCAGTCAGCATAATAATCGGGATTTCCCGCGTATAGCTGTCTTTTTTCAGTCGCCGCGCGAACTGCAGACCGCTTTCGCCCGGCAACATCCAGTCGAGCAAAATCAGATCGGGACGCTGCTCCATAATAATCCGATGGGCCTGTTCCACGTCCATCGCCGCATGGTAGTCATAGCCCGACCGGGACAATGCGAACCCGACCATCTCACAGATGGCCGGCTCGTCCTCGACAATCAAAACTGTGGCTGCCATAAACCCCCTGATTTTATCCCCAAGTCGATGGCATATCCTTATATTACAAATTTATTGCGTATTTATGACAGGTGGACTGAGAATCGCAAGCCCTGGCCGGCTATGCGCGGTTTCCTCGAATGGCATGACGTTTCGGCCATCCGAACCGGCGCCACCATTCCAGGCGGTCAATACCGTACTCGCTCCGATAGTGATGCCCGCCGTCCGGGCACTGAGACCGTCACCCTGTCGATTTAACCGCTGGGCGAGAATTCGCGTTCGGACAACAGTCGTATCAACGACCAGCGGAAGCAGATTCAGACAATAAAAAAGCCAGCCTTTCGGCTGGCTTTTTTATCAATTGCAAAGTGTTTAGAAACCGTAGACGAGGGTCACGGCGGTCTCGGTGTCCGTTTTTTCCACGCCAGGCGGGACGTCGGAGGTATTCTTTATCGTCAATGTAAGCTTTGTCGCCAGATTCCCGGCTACCTGGGATTTCAGACCGGTAACCGATTTGCTGATAGTGGAATCTTGACCGGCATCGATCGTCAGTTCCTCGCTGAAGGTCGTGGTATCACTGATCTTCCAGACGTAATTGCCGGCAGCACGCGCGAGCACCTCGCTATCGGTGTTACCCGTACTGGTCAGCTTGCTCTGACGGCAACCCCTGCCGGCAGACCCCGGCGATCAATGTTCACGGGTCGCGTGAAACTCGATCTCGGGCCAGCGTTCCATGATCACCTGAAGATTAACGCGCGTCGGCGCGATATAGGCGAGATTTCCCGCGCTATCGAGCGCGAGATTATCCTGCGCCTTCACGCGAAACTCACCCAGCCGCCTGGCGTCCTTGCACGATACCCACCTCGCCGTCACAACGTTCACCTGCTCAAATACACAATCAACACCGTATTCGTGTTGCAAACGATAGGCGACTACCTCGAACTGCAACACACCGATGGCACCAAGAATCAGGTCGTTACTGGTGAGCGGCCGGAACAACTGGGTAGCGCCTTCCTCGGAGAGCTGTTCAAGGCCTTTCAATAAGGCCTTCATACGCAGCGGGTCACGCAACACGGCGCGGCGAAACAGTTCCGGCGCAAAATTTGGAATGCCGGTGAATTTCAGTTCCTCACCCTGCGTAAAGGTATCGCCGATCTGGATCGTACCGTGATTGTGCAGGCCAATGATGTCACCCGCACACGCGTCATCGGCCTGCTCGCGCTCCCCGGCGCGGAACGTCACCGCGTTGGCGATCAGTACATCCCTGCCGAGCCTGACGTGACGCATCTTCATGCCCTTCCGGTATTCGCCCGAACAGATACGCAGAAACGCAATGCGGTCACGGTGCTGGGGGTCCATGTTGGCCTGTATCTTGAACACAAAGCCGGAGAATTTTTCCTCGTCGGGCGAAACCAGGCGTGTCGTCGTTGCATGCGCCTTGGGCGGCGGCGCGTACCCGACGAAGGTGTCGAGCAGCTCTTCGACGCCGAAGTTATTAATCGCCGACCCGAAAAAAACCGGTGTCAGCGCGCCCGCCAGATAGGCCGAACGATCGAAGGCGTTACTCGCCCCTTTGACGAGCTCGATTTCATTACGTAATTCCTTCGCTCCATCGCCGAGCAGCTCGTCCAGCCGGGGATTATGCAATCCGTCGACGACCTCACCCGTGCGGATCTTGCCGCTGTGCGAAGCACTGAATAGATGCACGCGGTCGTTGAGGATATGAAACACGCCCTTGAAATGCTTGCCCATGCCGATCGGCCAGGTGACCGGTGCACAGCGGATGTTCAGCACCGTCTCGATTTCATCGAGCAGATCGATCGGCTCCCGGCCATCGCGGTCGAGCTTGTTGATATAGGTCAGTATGGGCGTGTCCCGCAGCCGGCATACCTCCATCAGCTTGATGGTACGTTCCTCGACGCCCTTCGCGCTGTCGATCACCATCAGCGCGGAATCCACCGCCGTCAGCGTGCGGTAGGTATCTTCGGAAAAATCGGCATGGCCGGGCGTATCGAGCAGATTGACGATCTTGTCCTGGTAGGGAAACTGCATCACGGAAGACGTGACCGAAATGCCGCGCTCCTTTTCCAGTGCCATCCAGTCCGACGTCGCGTGACGGGCCGCCTTGCGTCCCTTGACGGTACCGGCGAGCTGAATTGCCCCGCCGAACAGCAACAGTTTTTCGGTAATGGTGGTTTTACCCGCGTCGGGGTGCGAGATAATCGCAAACGTCCGCCGCCGCGACATTTCGTCGGTGTAATGAGACATGCTAGCTACCTGGAAAAGTCCGGTTCAAAAAAACAGCGGTAACGGATGGCACTCTATCATGGAGTGCCCGTCATCCAATGCCACCACGATCATCCGAGTTGCGTCCGCGCATTCCGGAACATACGCAACCACGGCCCGTCCTCACCCCAGTCACCGGGATGCCACGAATGCTGCACGGTGCGAAAGACACGCTCGGGATGCGGCATCATGATCGTGAATCGACCGTCGGGCGTCGTCAGACCGGTAATGCCCTGCGGAGAACCGCTGGGATTAAACGGGTAACGCTCAGTGGCTGAGCCGTGATTATCGACATATTCGAGCGCCACCTGCCCGCCGTCTTGCAACGCCCTGTGATCCGTTGCATGGCGGAACACCACGCGCCCTTCGCCGTGCGCGACCGCCACCGGCATGACGGACCCTTCCATACCGTTCAGGAAGAGCGATCGTGACGGCCGTACCCGCACCAGCGCGAAGCGCGCCTCGAATTGTTCCGACAGGTTACGCACGAACTGCGGCCACTGCGCAGCACCTGGAATCGATTGATACAGATGCGACATCATCTGGCAGCCGTTGCACACACCGAGCGCGAACGAATCACGACGCTCGAAGAACGCGGAAAATTCATCGCGCGCGCGGGCATTGAACAAAATAGTGCTGGCCCAGCCGCGCCCGGCACCGAGTACGTCGCCGTAAGAAAAGCCGCCACACGCCGCAAGTCCGGTGAATTCCCGCAACGATACGGCTCCCGACAGGATATCGCTCATGTGAACATCGACCGCCTCGAACCGTGCGCGGTCGAACGCCGCCGCCATCTCAACGTGACCGTTGACGCCCTGCTCGCGCAATATCGCGACACGCGGCCGGGCGCTGCGGCCGATGAACGGCGCCGTGACATCGTCACGCGGATCAAAGGTCAGACGGACATTCAGACCGGGATCATCGTGGTCCAGGATGCGATCGTATTCCTGCTGCGCGCAATCGGGATTGTCCCGCAAACCCTGCATGCGCCACGTCGTCTCCGACCACAGACGCTGAAAATTGGTGCGCGTATCCTCCAGTACTGCGCGGCCGCCATGCGAAAATACCACGCGATCGTCGTCACTCACCGTGCCAACGATGTGGGCGTGGCGGTCGAAACCGTTCTCGCGTAACACCTGTAGCACGGTATCCGTATCGCAGTGCCGGACCTGCAGGACAGCGCCGAGTTCCTCGCAGAACAACGTCGCGGCGGGATCATGTCCGAGGTCGTCCAGATCGATCGCAATGCCCACGCGGCCGGCAAACGCCATTTCGCACAGGGTCACGAACAGGCCGCCGTCCGAGCGATCGTGATAGGCCAGTATCAGTCCATCCGCATTCAATGACTGAATGACGTCGAAGAACGTCTTCACTGCACGCGGATCATCAAGATCGGGAGGGCGGTGCCCGATCTGCTTGTAGACTTGCGCCAGCGCCGACCCGCCGAGCCGGTTACGGCCTTTGCCCAGGTCAATCAGTATCAGGTCGGTATCGCCTCGGGTAGCCACCAGTTGCGGCGTCAACGTGCGGCGCACATCCGTAACCGGCGCGAACGCGCTGACGATCAGCGACAACGGCGCCGCCATGACACGCTCCTTGCGACCCTGCCTCCAGACGGTTTTCATCGACAGCGAATCCTTGCCGACCGGAATGGCGATACCCAGCGCGGGGCACAACTCCATACCCACCGACCGGACCGTTTCATACAGGCCGGCGTCCTCGCCGGGATGCCCGGCCGCCGCCATCCAGTTCGCCGACAGTTTGATATCGCCGATTTTGGCGATGCGTGCCGCCGCAATGTTGGTGATCGCCTCGCCGACGGCCATGCGGCCGGATGCGGCCGGATGTACCAGCGCGATCGGTGCGCGCTCGCCGATCGCCATCGCTTCGCCGCTGTAGCCATGAAACCCGCTGCACGTTACGCCGACATCGGCGACCGGCACCTGCCATGGACCGACCATTTGATCACGCGTCACCATCCCGCCGACGCTGCGATCGCCTATCGTCACCAGAAAGGTCTTGTCCGCGACGGCCGGCAAGAGCAGAATCCGCCGCGCCGCTTCCGCGATATCCAGCGACGCGGTATCGAGCTCATCCTTGTGAAACGGATGATGCGTCACATCGCGCAACATCTTCGGCGCCTTGCCGAACAACAGCGACATCGGTATGTCGATCGGCAGGTTATCGAAATAACCATCGCCGACGATCAATTGCCTGTCGTCGTTGACCTCACCGACAACGGCGTACGGGCAACGTTCGCGCCGGCAGATGTCCCGGAATTCCTTCAGACGCCCCGGGGCCACTACCAGCACGTAGCGCTCCTGCGCTTCATTGCACCAGATTTCGAGCGGCGACATGCCGGGATCATCGTTCGGGATAGCGCGCATCTCGATGCGCGCACCGCGAGCACTGTCATTGACGATCTCGGGCAACGCATTCGACAAACCGCCGGCGCCGACATCGTGGATAGAGAGTATCGGGTTATCGTCACCCCGTTGCCAGCACCGGTCGATGACCTCCTGGCAACGCCGCTGCATTTCCGGGTTGTCACGTTGCACCGATGCAAAATCCAGCTCGGACCGGCTCGCCCCGCTGGCCATTGACGACGCCGCCCCGCCACCCAGGCCGATCAGCATTGCCGGCCCGCCCAGCACGACGATCGGCGCACCCGGCGGCACTAGCTGCTTGTGCACATGCGCCGGACGGATGGTGCCGATACCGCCGGCGATCATGATCGGTTTGTGATAGCCGCGCAGTTCCGCCCCGTGCGGGCCCGGCACCTGTTCCTCGTAGGTGCGGAAATAGCCGGCGATGTTCGGGCGGCCGAATTCGTTGTTGAACCCGGCCGCGCCCAGCGGACCCTCAAGCATGATATCGAGGGCCGACATGATATGCGCCGGACGGCCATGGTCAGTTTCCCAGGGACGTTGCGCTCCCGGCAACAGCAGATTGGACACGGAAAATCCTGCCAGTCCGGCCTTGGGTCTGGCGCCGCGCCCGGTGGCACCCTCATCCCGTATTTCGCCGCCGGACCCGGTCGCCGCACCCGGGTAAGGCGATATGGCCGTCGGATGATTGTGCGTCTCGACCTTAATGAGGATATGCGCCTCCTCGTGATGAGAGGCATAAGCCCGCGTCAGCGGGTCGGGAAAGAATCGCTCGCACAGGGTTCCCGCAATCACCGCGGCATTGTCTCGATAGGCCGACAGCACCCCGTCCGGGCTGCTGGCCGCGGTGTTGCGGATCATCGCAAACAGCGATTTATCACGCGCTACGCCGTCGACGATCCAGTCGGCATTGAATATCTTGTGACGACAATGTTCGGAGTTCGCCTGCGCAAACATCATCAGCTCGACATCGGTTGGATTGCGTCCGAGCGCACGGTAGCTATCGACAAGATAGTCGATCTCGTCCGCTGACAACGCGAGACCTTTGTCACGATTCGCCGTGATCAGCGCCTGCGTACCGCCGTTTATAACGTCTACCGTTTCGAGCGCCGCCGGCTCGGCGCGCCGAAACAACACGTCGGCATCATCGAACCCGGTCATGACTGTCTCCGTCATGCGATCATGTACCAGTCCGGACAACAGAACGACGTCGTGCTCGCTGGCCGGCTGGCCATTTGGATACCAGAACTGGAACAGACGTCCGCGGAAAATCGCCCGTACCTGTGGCCACCCGCACAGGTGAAGAATATCGAGCGCCTTCGAAGACCACGGCGGTATCGTCCCGGGCCTCGGCACCACGAGCAGCGGCGCCGGATCACCCGGCGCAGACTCCGGGGCTTCGTCAATCAGCGTCCCGACCAGGTCTCGTTGTTCCGTTGTCAGGCGCGGCTCGGCATCGACGAAATAGCAGTAGGTCGCCGTGACGCGCGTGACGTCGGGCACGATCTCGCGCGCACGGCGCACGAGCCTGTCCAGCCGAAATTGGGAAAATACCGGTTTACCGTTCAGCCGGGTCATGACAGTTCGATCGGGGTTATGATTCGCGTGTTTACGGACGCCGGCGCGATGCCGGCCAGTTCTGCAACTGCCCTGGCAAGCCGGGCCGGGCGACCGTTACTGAATACCAATGCCAAGCCGGCGCGCCACTTCCTCGTACGCCTCGACGACGCCGCCAAGATCCTGGCGAAACCGGTCTTTGTCCAGTTTCTCCCGGGTCGCGGCATCCCACAACCGGCAGCCGTCAGGCGTGAACTCGTCACCGAGTACGACCTCGTTGTGATAGCGGCCGAATTCGAGCTTGTAATCGACGAGCAGAATTCCGGCAGCAAAAAACAGATCCTTCAGCACCGTATTCACCCGGAACGTCAGCTCCTTCATTCTGGCAATATCGGTATCGCTCGCCCAGTTGAATGAACGGATGAGGTAGTCATTGACCATCGGATCGTGCAACTCGTCGTTCTTCAAAAAAAACTCGAACGTCGGGGGATCAAGCGCAATACCTTCCTTCACCCCAAGACGGCGGCAGACACTGCCGGCCGTCAGATTCCGCACGACACACTCGATCGGAATCATATGCAGCTTCTTGACCAGCGATTCCGTATCAGACAACAGGTGTTCAAAATGCGTCGGGATACCGGCTTCGGCCAACTTGGCCATGATGAACGCGTTAAACCTGTTATTGATCTTTCCCTTGCGGCTGAGTTGCGCGAGCTTGCGACCGTCGAATGCTGACGTATCGTCACGGAACCCCATGATCAGCTTGTCCGGATCATCGGTGGTGTAAAGCGTCTTCGCCTTCCCGGAATATATCGGGGTGCCGGTGTGCATGATCAAAATTCCTGTGACTGGACGACGGGTTTTCCCTGACGCCATTTTACCCGATACACGGTCGGGAAATGACAAAAATTCCGTGCGGTCACGGTCCGGCCGGTTCCTCATCGAGGATACTGGGCGCACGTACGTCGAGGGGCTCGTCATCGGACATCGGCTCGTCGGCCGCCGGGGCACCCGGTATCGTCAGCGGGCGTTCGGCCACAGGCGCATCCAGCCCGGCGGGCACCTCAAGCACCGGTGATACCCGACTGTCCCGGTACGCCACGTTCTTGTCGGCGTAGGACGCACAGCCACTCAGCCAGACGCTGCCCGCCAACAGCCAGAACAGCGCACCACGATGCGATAAGCGCATGACGAACACCATCAGAGCACACCTGCATTTTTCAAGGCATTTCGCACCGGGTCGTGGTACTGGACAGCGAGCGGGGTCAACGGCAGGCGTATGCCGGGCGGTATCAGCCCCATTTCATAGAGCGCCCATTTCACCGGAATCGGGTTGGACTCGACGAACAGGACCTTATGCAGCTCGGCGATGCGGCCATCGATTTCCGCCGCCTTTCTCCGATCGCCCGCCAGTGCCGCGGCACACATCGCGTGCATCGCCGCGGGTGCAACATTCGCCGTCACCGAGATATCGCCCTTGCCCCCCAGCAAAATAAACTCCATCGCTGTCGCATCGTCACCGCTGAAAAGATCCAGCCGGTCACCGCAACGCTGCAGTATCTCGCGCGCACGATCGAGATCACCGGTGGCCTCCTTGATGCCAACGATATTGGGAATATGTGACAGACGCTCCACGGTTTCGGGCAACATGTCACAACAGGTGCGTCCCGGTACGTTATAGAGAATCTGCGGAATCGGCACCGTTTCGGCCACCCGCTTGTGATGAAGAAACAGCCCTTCTTGCGTCGGCTTGTTGTAATACGGAGTCACCAGCAGACAGGCGTCCGCGCCTCCCTGCATGCCGCAGCGCGTCAGATCAATCGCCTCGCGCGTTGAATTCGCCCCGGTACCGGCGATTACCGGAATGCGCCCCCGCACCATCCGGACGATGTCACGAATGACGCCACAGTGTTCCTTTTCGTCGAACGTCGCGCTTTCGCCGGTGGTACCCATGGCGACGATCCCGTCGGTGCCATTATCAACATGAAATTCGACGAGTTTCTCGAGGCTTTCGTGATCAACCGCGCCATCAGCGTGCATGGGCGTCACCAACGCCACGATACTGCCGTGAAACATGGATACTCTCCGCTAAAGAAAACGGGTTCATGTTACGCAGGGCCCGTCCTGAAAACAAGGACATCGACCCGCAGCAATTCACCGCTTTTTTTGCTCGGACACCGATCCGCGCAGCCGGTCCCCGCGCGGCGAATTAACCGCTGGAGGCCGGTGTGGCACCGACGGCCGATTTGGGTTGACCGTTTAACTACGCGCCGATCAACAATCCTCGAGCAGCGCCATCAATTCATGAAACTTTGTGAGGAGATGAATCCGGTTGCGACGCTGGCTTTAGAGAAATCGCAGCGCGATACTATTACACAACGGAAACAGCAACGGCGGCGCCAACATGCCGCAAACAGTCTCGCAGGCACAGGAGATCAAACCATGACGACAGCAACCACCGGCAAACCCGTCCCGGACTTTGAACTACCGGCTACCGGCGACAAGAAGGTCAGGCTATCGGCGCTCAAGGGACACAATGTTGTGCTGTATTTCTACCCGAAGGACAGCACGCCCGGATGCACGCTGGAGGGACAGGGATTTCGTGATAATCACGCCAGGTTCCGGCGTGCCAACACCGTCGTATTGGGGATATCCCGCGATACCATCAAGTCGCACGAAAACTTTAAGGGCAGGCAGGAATTTCCGTTCGATCTGCTTTCCGACACCGATGCAACCGCCTGCAGGATATTTGACGTCATCAAACCGAAGAACATGTATGGCAAGCAGGTCGTCGGCATTGAACGCAGCACCTTCCTGATCGATGGAAAAGGCGTGCTACGCAACGAATGGCGCAAGGTCAAGGTCGCCGGACATGTAGATGAAGTGCTCGCGGCGGCCAAGGGGCTGTAAAGCAGACCTGCATGTGGCAGATTCCCGCGTGACACACGTGCCAGCCGAACGACGCTAGGTCGTTGCGTCCGCCACGGCATCCTCAATCCTGGGCCATGAACCCAGAATCGCCTTGACCAGCGTCGCGAGCGGTATCGCAAAAAATACCCCCCAGAAACCCCAGATACCGCCGAACACCAGCACCGCCACAATGATCGCGACGGGGTGAAGATTCACCGCCTCGGAGAACAGCAACGGCACCAGAACGTTGCCATCAAGCGCCTGGATGATGCCGTAGGCAGCCATCAGCCATGCCAGATCAGCGCTCCATCCCCATTGAAAATACGCGATCAACGCGACCGGAACCGTGACTACCGCAGCGCCGATATACGGAATAATGACCGAGAGTCCAACCAGCGCGCCGAGCAACATGGCGAAATTAAGCCCCATCAGCGCGAAGACCAGATAACTCACACTGCCGACAATCAGGATCTCGGTGAACTTTCCGCGGACGTAATTACCGATCTGCACATTCATTTCGTTCCATATCCGCGTCGCGAGTTTGCGATCGCGGGGCAAGACGCCGCCAAACCACTGAAAGATCCTCGCCTTGTCCTTGAGAAAAAAGAATACCAGTACCGGCACCAGCACCAGATAAACCAGCAACGTAAATAATCCGGCAATAGAGGCCAGCGATAACGACACGACGCGCTGACCCAACGACCCGACAGCAGTCCGGATCGCCACCGACAGCTCCTTTACCTGATCTTCCGAGACAAAGTTCGGATAAAGTTCGGGAAGCCGCAGCAGCGCCTGCTGCCCCTGCGCAATCATGTTCGGCAGTTCGTGTACCAACTGTGTCAACTGTCGCGACAACAACGGAATAAAACCGAACGTAACGACCAGCAAAAACGCCAGAAATATCACGAATACGATAATGACCGTCGGGAATCGCGGCGCGCCATAACGCTCGAGCATCTGCACCAGCCCCTCAAGGAGGTAGGCAATGATCGCCGCGGCCACCACAGGCGCGAGCATATTACCCATGAAAACAACCACCGCGAGCCCGGCCAGCAGCAGTACCGCCAGGATAACGCTCTCCGGATCAGAGAAATACTTTCGATACCACTTGGCGAATACATTGGTCATAGCGGTGTTACCGTCGCGTTTCCAGCACGTTGCATAGTGTGCGTTTGCCGGCACAACAAACCAGCCGTCACTCGTTGCGCGATGACTTTGCGGAACAAGCTGCCTGGTCCATGACATCGACCGCGTCCCCGATTCCGACGCTGAGCACGGCGTCTGCCCGCCCGCGATTAACGGCGATTTCGAGCAGCCCGAAGGCGTTCTTATAACAGAATCCGCTACCGGCTGGCACATCTGAAAAGGTGCGGGCCCGCGGCAGCGTAATGCCACCGACGCTGACGCGCGCGCTGGCCGCCACACTGGATGCACGAACTCCCGTCACCGCGTTTCCGAAATGGTCGATGTAAATGATCTGATGAAGATCTGCGGGCCAGTCATTGCCGACCAAATCTGCCGGTCGGCGCTCCTGTCCCGAGGGATCACCACCGCAGGCGAGCCGAGCGGCAAGCGGTGCGAAAAGATCGCGGCCATGAAAGGTGGCTGACAGTTGCTCCGGCAACCACTCGACGTCCCAGCATCCCACCTTCCGACCGCGCATCGCGACGACACTGAACAGCCCGTTGTCGGGCCCGACGAACCAGCGGCCGTCAACGTTGACGATGACAGGTTTGCGATCCGAATTGCCGACGCCCGGGTCCACGACTCCCATAACGACGGCATCGTGGGGGATGGGTACCAGTAACGCAGCAAGCAAATAAGCAGCCGCCTGCGGATTACATGATGGTGCGTCGCACGCCAGGTCAATGACCGGCACGCCAGGCGCCTGACGACACAACATGGCCTTGACCTGCCCCGTATACGGGCCGATGCCGAAGTCTGTATATATCACCAGCATCTGTTGCCAAACGGCAGCCAGCGTTCGATGGCGATTCGCGTATCGACCATGAGCAGGCAGGCTCAAATAAAAAACCGGGCATATGCCCGGTTTTTCTATTCGGCTATTCCGTCTACTCCGCCGATGGTTCCTCGCCGGCCGAGCCGTGTTGCGGACGATCAACCAACTCGACAATCGCCATCGGCGCGTTATCACCGACCCGGAAACCGGTCTTCAGTATCCGCAGATACCCGCCGGGACGTGCCTTGTAGCGCGGCCCCAACTCGCTGAACAATTTGGTCACGATATCGCGGTCGCGCAACCGGGCATAGGCAAGACGACGCTTCGCCACACTGTCATTCTTGGCCAGCGTAATGAGAGGTTCCGCCACCCGACGCAACTCCTTGGCCTTGGGCACCGTGGTGCGGATGATTTCATGTTTCAGCAACGATGCAGCCATGTTCCTGAACATGGCCTTGCGGTGACTGCTGTTGCGGCTCAGTTGTCGCCCACTGTTACGATGACGCATTTCTTAAACTCCGGTTTACCCTACTCGATCAGGCAGTTGCTTTCTCTTCTTCCGGCGCCTTCAAACCGGGGGGCGGCCAGTTCTCCAGGCGCATCCCCAGCGACAGGCCGTTGGTGGCGAGCACGTCCTTGATTTCTGTCAATGACTTTTTGCCCAGATTAGGGGTCTTCAACAGCTCGACTTCGGTACGCTGAATCAGATCACCGATGTAATAGATGTTTTCCGCCTTCAGGCAATTCGCCGACCGGACGGTCAGCTCTAGGTCGTCCACCGGGCGCAGCAGAATCGGGTCGATCTCCTGTTCCGGACGCGCCGGCAGGGTTTCGTCCTTGCTTTGCAGGTCGACAAATACCGTGAGCTGATCCTTAAGAATCGTGGCCGCGCGGCGTATCGCTTCTTCCGGCTCTATGGTGCCGTTGGTCACGAGGTCTATCACCAGTTTGTCGAGGTCGGTACGCTGCTCGACGCGCGCGCTCTCGACCACATACGAAACTCGCATAACCGGGCTGAACGAGGCATCGAGTTGCAGGACGCCTATCGGACGCTCGTGCTCGCTGTCCTCACGCACGGTCGCCGGTTGATAACCACGCCCCTTCTCCACCTTCAGGGTCATGTTCAACTCGCCCGAATTGGTCAGGTTGGCAATCAAATGTTCGGGATTGACGAGTTCGATATCGTGGGTGAGTTCGATATCGCTCGCACGCACCGGACCCGGCCCTTTCTTCTTCAGCGTCAAGGACACCACATCACGGTCGTGCAAAATAAACGCCAGTCCCTTCAAATTTAACACGACATCAATGACGTCCTCCTGGACACCCTCAATCGTCGTGTACTCATGAAGCACGCCCTTTATCTCGACCTCGGTCACGGCACTGCCCGGCATCGACGACAGCAAAATGCGCCGTAATGCGTTGCCCAGCGTGTGGCCAAAGCCGCGTTCCAAAGGCTCCAGCGTTACCTTTGCGTGGGAATTGCTGAAGATCTGCAGATCAACAATTCGTGGCTTCAAAAACTCTGTTACTTTGCGCGTCATGAAAAATCCTCTCTGTCAGGACTGGTAACCGATCGCATCAGATTACGATGCTGACGCCAATATACTGACTTATTTCGAATACAACTCAACAACCAGGTGCTCGTTGATCTCTGCGGGCAGGTCGCTACGCTCCGGACGCGCCTTGAAAATACCCTGCATTTTTTCAAAATCCATCTCTATCCAGTCAACGACATCGCGCTGCTGCGCGACCTGTACCGCAGCCTTGACGCGTAATTGCTGCTTCGCGTGCTCGGAAACGGCGATCACGTCGTTCGGCGTCACCTGGTAACTCGGAATATTGACTTTCTTGGCGTTGACCGTCACCCCGTTATGCCTCACGAGCTGCCGAGCTTCCGTCCGCGACGCGCCGAACCCCATCCGGTAGACGACGTTGTCGAGCCGCCCTTCCAGAAGTTGCAACAACGCCTCGCCGGTGGCTCCTTTACGCCGCGATGCCTCTTTGTAATACCGGCGGAACTGACGCTCAAGAACGCCGTAAATCCAGCGTAATTTCTGCTTTTCGCGCAACTGGGTGCCGTAATCGGTAATGCGGGTGCGTCTCTGGCCGTGCTGGCCCGGCGGGAAACTTCTGTTCTCGACCGCACATTTCGACGTATAGCACTTTTCGCCCTTCAGAAAGAGTTTCTGGCCCTGACGACGGCACAAACGACATTTGGATCCAATATACTTTGCCACGTATTACACTCCGTTCTTAAACCCTGCGTCTCTTGGGTGGGCGACATCCGTTATGCGGAATCGGCGTCGTGTCACTGATCGAATTGATTTTGAGTCCGGACGAATGCAGCGCCCGCACGGCGGAATCACGGCCCGGCCCCGGACCCTTGACCAGCACATCAAGATTCGTTACACCGAATTCCTTGACAGCACGGGCCGCGGTCTCAGCCGCCACCTGCGCCGCAAAAGGCGTGCTCTTGCGCGAGCCACGGAATCCGGACCCGCCGGACGTTGCCCAGCCCAAGGTGTTCCCCTGGCGGTCCGTGATCGTGACGATCGTATTGTTAAACGTCGAATAGATATGCGCTATCGCATCCGAGACGCTCTTCTTGACCCGCTTGCGGGTCCGTGTGCTTACCTTCGCCATACTAGTTCATACACTCCGGTTATTTTCTAATCGCCTTGGGCGGACCCTTGCGGGTACGCGCGTTGGTTCGGGTACGCTGACCGCGCACCGGCAGACCCCGCCGATGGCGCAACCCGCGATAGGCGCCGAGATCCATCAAACGCTTAATATTCATCGAGATCTCTCGCCGCAAATCGCCTTCGACGCGGAACCTGGCCACCTCGGTACGCAGGCCTTCGATTTCGCCTTCGGAAAGATCCTTGATCTTGGCGGCGGGACTAACGCCGGCCGCTGAACAAATTTGACGCGCACGCGACCGACCGACGCCGTAAATCGACGTCAACGCGATTTCCGCGTGCTTGTTTACCGGGATATTTACGCCAACAATACGTGCCATCAAGACTACCCTCTAGATCACCGACCTAACTGAAAAATGGGCGATTTTATACTGTGCTACACGCCAAAATCAATCAAAACCCCGAAATCCGGCGCCTAGCCCTGGCGCTGCTTGTGACGGCCGTTCGAGCATATGACCCGCACCACGCCGCCGCGACGAATGACTTTGCAATTCCGGCATATTTTCTTCACCGAGGCACGAACTTTCATGATATTTCTCCACTAACGAATTAATTTTCAGCGTACCAAGCCTGATCTGCCATGACCTTTCAGGTTCGCCTTTTTCAGCAGCCCTTCATACTGGTGTGACATCAGGTGCGCCTGAACCTGGCTCATAAAATCCATGACGACCACCACGATGATCAGCAACGATGTTCCGCCGAAGTAAAACGGGACATTCCAGTAAACAATCAGAAACTCCGGCAACAGGCATACCCCTGTGATATATATGGCGCCTGCTGCGGTCAGGCGCGTCATGACGGAATCAATATAGCGGGTCGTCTGCTCGCCCGGCCGTATACCCGGAATGAACGCCCCGGACTTTTTCAGGTTCTCCGCCGTATCCTTCGGATTAAATACGAGGGCGGTGTAGAAAAAGCAGAAAAATATAATCGCAATCGCGTAAAAAATAACGTAAACCGGCTGGCCCGGCGACAATGTCGACGCCAGGTCGCTCAGCCACCCCAAACCCTCAGCCTGTCCGAACCAGCTTCCCAGCGTGCTGGGAAACAGGATGATACTCGACGCGAAGATCGGCGGAATCACACCTGCCATGTTGATCTTGAGCGGCAAATGACTCGATTGCCCGGCGTAGATACGGCGCCCCTGCTGCCGCTTCGCATAGTTCACTGTGATACGCCGTTGGCCGCGTTCCACGAATACGACGAACCAGGTCACGCCACTGGCCAGTGCCAGAAGAACAAGCACGGTCAGCCAGTTCAACTCCCCGGTGCTGGCGAGTTCCAGTGTGCCGCCGATCGCCGCGGGCAATCCTGCCACGATACCGGAAAAGATGATCAGCGAAATGCCATTACCAATACCACGCTCGGTCACCTGCTCACCAAGCCACATCAAAAACATCGTGCCCGTGACAAGCGTGACCGCTGCGATAAACCTGAAGCCGATGCCCGGCTCGATCACGACCGGCAGGCTACCGGCCCGCATGCTTTCCAGCGCAATCGATATGCCAATCGCCTGGAACATCGCCAGAAACACCGTGCCATAGCGGGTGTACTGAGTAATCTTGCGGCGTCCGGCCTCGCCTTCCTTCTTCATCTGCTCGAGCGTCGGCGATACTACCGTCAGCAATTGCATGATGATAGATGCCGAGATATACGGCATCACTCCCAGAGCAAATACCGTCAAACGCCCAAGCGCCCCGCCGGAAAACATGTTGAACATGTCGAGAATCGTGCCGCGCTGCTGTTCAAACAACGCCTGCAATGCGACAGGATCAATCCCCGGAACCGGAATGTGCGCTCCGACGCGGAAAACGATCAGCGCACCCAGCACAAACAGCAACCGGCCTTTCAGCTCATGAAAACTGCCTGAACCCGCCAGACTTGCCGCTAGCGCTGACCTGGATGCAGCCACTTATTCCTCAATCCGTCCGCCGGCGGCTTCAATGGCCGCACGGGCGCCTTTTGTAACCGCCACACCTTGCAGCGTGACCGCCTTCGACACCTTACCCGACGCTATCACCTTGGCGCGCGTCACCTGCTGGCCGATGACCCCCGCAGAACGCAGTGCCTCCAGCGTTACCACGTCGCCCACAACCTTGGACAATTCCGTTAAACGAACCTCTTCCGTCCGTTTCGCACGACGGGATACGAACCCGATCTTCGGCAGGCGGCGCTGCAGAGGCATCTGACCGCCTTCGAATCCGACCTTGTGATACCCGCCAGCGCGAGAGGTTTGACCCTTGTGACCACGTCCGCCGGTTTTGCCTAGCCCGGATCCGATACCACGACCTGGGCGCCGCCTTACTTGCTTGCTGCCCTTCGCGGGCCTGAGTGAGTTGAGACGCATGGTTAACCTTCCTTAACGCTGACCATATAGGCAATCTTGGTAATCATCCCGCGCACCGCCGGCGTGTCGATCACCTCGACAGTATGGTTAATTCGACGTAAACCGAGGCCCTTGACGCATGCCTTATGCGATGCCAGCCGCCCATGAAAACTGCGCGTCAATGTCACTTTGATTTTAGAGTTGCCGGCCATCTTCTACCCCAGAATTTCTTTAACCGTTTTACCGCGTTTGGCGGCCACCCGCTCCGGGTCCGTCATACCCTTCAGGCCACGAACCGTGGCACGCACGACGTTCACCGGGTTGCGGCTGCCTATGCATTTGGCCAGCACATCACGCACACCCATAACCTCGAATACGGCCCGCATCGCACCACCGGCGATAATGCCCGTACCGGACGACGCCGGCTGCATGAAAACAGTCGCCGCACCGTGGGACGACTTGATCGGATACTGTAACGTCCCCTCTTTCAGCGGCACACTGATAATGTTGCGGCGCGCCTGCTCCAGCGCTTTTTGGATCGCCGCCGGCACTTCACGCGCCTTGCCACGACCAAAACCGATTCTGCCGTTCCCGTCGCCGACAACCGCCAGCGCCGTGAAGCCAAACAGCCGCCCGCCTTTCACCACCTTGGCGACGCGGTTGACGTTTACCAGCTTTTCCTGAAGATCTTCCCCCGACTGCGGCGCATCAAAACTAACCATCATCTATATCCTTAGAATTGCAAGCCATTTTCACGTGCGGCATCGGCTAGCGCCTTGATGCGGCCATGATATCTGTACCCGGAACGATCAAAAGCTATTTTCGTGATGCCGGCTTTCGCGGCACGCTTAGCCACCGCCGCACCAACGGCCTGTGCCGCGGCAATATTCCCGGTTGCACCGGTCAACTGTTGCCGTATCTCCTTATCCAGGGTGGAGGCGCTCGCCACCACCTCTGAACCGTTCGGCGCGATCAGCTGCGCGTAGATATGCCGCGGCGAACGATAGATGCACAGGCGATGCGCACCCAGTTCGCGGATTTTCGCGCGGCTGCGGCGTGCACGACGAATTCGAGATTGTTTCTTGCTATCCACGACTTCTATCCTTATTTCTTCTTCGCTTCTTTCAGGATGATTTTTTCATCCGCGTAACGCACGCCCTTACCCTTGTACGGCTCAGGCGGGCGGTATCCGCGTATCGTTGCGGCGACCTGCCCGACCTGCTGCTTATCAATGCCCTTCACGATGATTTCCGTCTGACTTGGCGTATCGATGGTAATGCCATTCGGTATTTCAAAACTCACCGGATGCGAAAACCCCAGTGTCAGGTTGAGCTTCTTTCCCTGCGCCTGCGCGCGATATCCGACGCCGATCAACGTGAGTTTCTTTTCAAACCCGGTGGTCACGCCACGCATCATGTTCTTGATCAGCGCGCATGTGGTACCCGCCAGCGCAACGGCGGCGTTCTCTTTATTACGCGGTGAGAAGTTGAGGACACTGTCCTGCTGCCCGACGGCGATCTTCTCGTGAACCAAATGTTCCAGCTGACCCTTCGGACCCTTGATCCTGACAAGTTGCCCGTCGATCGCCACGTCCACACCCTTGGCAACCGTTGTAACCTGATTCGACGTTCGCGCCATAACTACAAAATCCTTAAGAAACGGTACACAGTATTTCGCCGCCCTGGCCGGCAGCCCGCGCGGAGCGGTCTGTCATCACGCCTTTGGGGGTCGAGATTATGGCAATACCCAGTCCACCCTGAACCTTGGGCAAATCATCCTTACTCTTATAAATACGCAGTCCAGGCCGGCTTACACGCTGTATATGCTCAATGACCGGTCTTTCCTCATAGTACTTGAGACCGATTTGCAGGGTACAACTGGGACCGCTGCCCTCGACCGAGAATTCGCCTATATAGCCTTCTTCCTTAAGCACTTCGGCAATCGCGACCTTCAGTGTCGACGACGGCATACTCACTCGCGCCTTCTTGACCATCTGCGCGTTCCTGATACGGGTCAACATATCCGCAATGGGATCAGTCATGCTCATAAGCTATATTCACCAACTTAAGTAATAAACTACCAACTGGCCTTCACCAGTCCCGGACAATCGCCGCGCATTGCCGCTTCCCGCAGCTGGTTCCGACCGAGACCAAATTTTCGATAGTAACCACGCGATCTTCCAGTGATGCGGCAACGGCTCCTCATCCTGGTCGGACCGGCATCGCGCGGCAGTGACTGAAACTTGCGCCGCAACTCGTCGCGTTCCTCGACCGGCAGATTCGGACTCCGCAACTTTTCCTTCAGGTCCGCACGCCTGGTTGCGTACTTCCGCACTGTCCGCAGGCGTTTCACTTCACGGTTGACCATCGATGTCTTTGCCATCGTCGTTCCTCAGCTCCTCAACGGAAAACTAAATGCCACAAGCAAGGCGCGCGCTTCTTCATCCGACAGTGCCGTGGTCGTAATGGTGATATCCATACCGCGCAATGCATCGATCTTGTCGTATTGAATTTCGGGAAAAATAATCTGTTCGCGAACCCCGAGACTGTAGTTGCCGCGCCCGTCGAACGACCGCGGATTCAGGCCACGAAAATCACGGATACGCGGGATCGCGATACTGATCAGCCGATCAAGAAATTCATACATCTTCTCACGCCGTAAGGTGACCTTGCATCCGATGGGCCATTCCTCGCGAATTTTGAACCCTGCCACCGACTTGCGCGCACGCGTCACGATCGGCTTCTGGCCGGCAATCGCCGTCATATCGGCGACCGCGTTATCGATAATTTTCTTGTCGCCAACGGCTTCGCCAACGCCCATGTTCAACGTGACTTTCGTGATCCGAGGAACCTGCATCGCGCTCTTGTAGCCGAACTGCTCGGTCAACTGCTTGATGACGTTGTCGCGATAATGTTTCTGCAAACGTGCCATGTCTTCAGATATCCACTACTTCATTATTTGACTTGAAATACCGTACCTTGCGGCCGTCTTCCAACACCCGGAACGCAACCTTGTCAGCCCGCTTGGTGATCGGATTGAGCAGCGCGACGTTTGATATCTGGATCGGCATTTCCTTTTCGACTATGCCGCCCCCCACACCTCGCGTCGGGTTGGGCTTGGTGTGGCGCTTCACCATGTTTACGCCGGAAACAACGAGCCGATCGTCCGTCTGGACACGCATGACCGTACCTGTTTTGCCCTTGTCCCTGCCGGCAATCACGATCACTTCGTCATCTTTTCTGATCTTTTTCATTTCACTAACCTGAAAGCCAATCTAAACCGTCAACCCCACACTGCACTCGGCACGAAACGCAAACTCAAAGTACTTCCGGCGCCAACGAGATGATTCTCATAAAACGTTCGGTACGCAGCTCGCGAGTCACGGGCCCGAATATACGGGTGCCAATCGGCTGGAGCTGGTTATTCAGCAATACCGCCGCGTTACCGTCAAACCGGATTACCGATCCGTCCGGCCGGCGCACGCCCTTACGGGTGCGCACAACGACGGCATCATAGACCTCGCCCTTCTTGACCTTGCCGCGCGGAATTGCGTCTTTGATGCTGACCTTGATGATGTCACCAATACGGGCATAGCGGCGCTTGGAGCCGCCGAGCACCTTGATACACATGACCTGGCGGGCACCGCTATTGTCGGCCACGTCCAGAACGGTTTGCATCTGAATCATTACTGTTTCCCCAAAACCGGTAGATTACTTCGCCCGTTCCTCGATCTTCACCAGACGCCACGACTTGCTCTTCGACAGCGGCCGACATTGTTCGATGATAACGGTATCGCCTTCACCACATTCGTTCTGCTCATCGTGCGCGTGCAGTTTGGTGCTACGCCGGACGATCTTGCCATATATCGGATGCCGCACGCGGCGCTCGATCAGAACGGTAATCGTCTTGTCCATCTTGTCACTGACCACTCGGCCAGTCACCGTACGGGCTGCTTTTTTCGGTGCGTCACTCATGACTCGCTATCCGCTTTTTCCTTCAATAAGGTCTTGATCCGCGCAATATTGCGCCGCCCCGCCTTCATCTGGTGAGGCTTGGACAGTTGGCCGGATCCCCGCTGCATGCGTAGATTGAACTGCTCGCGCAGCAGCGCCTGAAGCTCCTGTTTCAGCTCCGGTACCGATTTATTTCTGTATTCGCTTGCTGTGCTCACATTACTGTCCGCGTTACAAATGTCGTTAACACCGGTAGCTTCGCGGAGGCCAGCTTGAACGCCTCGCGTGCCACTTCCTCCGTCACGCCTTCCATCTCATAGAGCATGTGACCAGGTTTGATTTGGGCAACCCAGTATTCTACGTTGCCTTTACCTTTACCCATGCGCACTTCGAGGGGCTTCTTGGTGATCGGTTTGTCCGGGAACACGCGTATCCAGACGCGGCCACCGCGCTTTACATAGCGGGTCATCGCTCGACGTGCCGCCTCTATCTGGCGGGCGGTGACTCGGCCGCGCGTCGTCGCCTTAAGCCCGTACTCACCAAAGCTGACCTTATTGCCACGCGACGCCACGCCGCGATTGCGTCCCTTGAACTGTTTACGAAATTTTGTTCGTTTCGGTTGAAGCATGTCGAATTCCTAATTAGCTCGCAGCAGCTGCCGGCTCCGCACTGGCGCTAGCCTCTTCTTCCTGGGCGCCGAACACTTCACCTTTGAATATCCACACTTTCACTCCGATAACGCCCGACGTCGTAATCGCCTTCGAGAAGCCGTAATCGATATCGGCACGCAGTGTATGCAACGGAACGCGGCCCTCACGATACCACTCTGATCGCGCAATCTCCGAGTTGTTCAAACGACCAGCCACCCGTATCTTGATTCCTTGCCCGCCCAGCCGCATCGTGTTCGCAACAGCGCGTTTCATTGCGCGGCGAAACATGATACGCCGCTCAATCTGCTGTGACACGCTCTCCGCGACAAGTTGAGCATCCAGCTCCGGCTTGCGGATCTCTTCGATACTGATGTGTACCGGCACACCCATCATCGCGGCGACCTGCTTGCGCAGTGCTTCGACATCTTCGCCTTTCTTACCGATAACGATGCCGGGTCGCGCAGTGTGGATCGTAATACGCGCGTTACGTGCCGGCCGCGCTATCTGGATACGACTGACAGACGCCTGGGATAACTTCTGTTTCAAGAAGGCCCTTACCGCCAGGTCCGTATTCAGATAATCGGCATAATCCTTGGTTCCTGCGTACCAAGTCGACGTCCAGTCCTTGATGATACCCAGACGTATTCCAGTTGGATGTACTTTCTGACCCATTACAAACTCTCTGAGTTATTCATCGGAAACCGCCACAATAATATGGCTGGTGCGTTTCAAGATACGGTTCGCGCTACCCCTGGCCCGCGGGCTCCAGCGCTTTTGCGACGGACCTTCATCAACCAAAATACGCGATACCTTCAGCTCATCGACATCCGCGCCGGCATTGTGTTCGGCGTTGGCAATGGCCGATTCGAGTACCTTTTTGATCATCGTCGCTGCCTTCTTCGGGCTGAACTCGAGCAGTTGCAGCGCGCGCTCTACGGGCAATCCGCGAATCTGATCCGCAACCAGGCGACCCTTTTGCGCTGAAATACGTGCGAACTTCAATTTAGCATCCACTTCCATCGTCATGTCCCAGGCTATTTCACCGTTTTCGTGGCAACATGCCCCTTGAACGTTCGGGTAGCCGAAAATTCACCGAGCTTGTGACCCACCATGTTTTCACTGACGAGCACCGGCACATGCTGGCGACCGTTATGTACCGCTATCGTCAGCCCTATCATGTCCGGAATGACGACCGAGCGACGCGACCAGGTCTTTATAGGCTTCTTACTCTTGACAGTATTCGCTTCCTCGACTTTTTTCGCGAGGTGCAAATCGACAAATGGCCCTTTTTTCAGTGAACGTGGCACTTGTTATCCTCAATAATTCCTTAACGAATACGACTCAAAAATCTCTGGGGCTACTTGCGTCTGCGATCACGCGCAATCATGTCGCCGGTACGCTTGTTACGACGTGTCTTGTATCCCTTGGTCGGCGTGCCCCACGGCGATACCGGATGCCGGCCGCCAGAGGTCTTTCCTTCGCCGCCGCCGTGAGGATGATCCACGGGGTTCATCGCAACGCCACGCACCGTCGGGCGTATGCCCAGCCAGCGCTTGGCCCCTGCCTTGCCGTACGACCGCAGGTTGTGCTCCTCATTACCGACTTCGCCGATGGTGGCGCGACACTCAATCTGTATCTTGCGCATCTCACCAGAGCGCAACCTGAGCGTCGCATAAGCGCCTTCCTTACTCACAAGCTGCACCGACGCCCCGGCACTACGCCCGATCTGCGCGCCCTTACCGGACTTCAATTCAATGCAATGCACCGTCGTACCCACCGGGATATGCCGCAGCGGCAAACAGTTGCCGCTCTTGATCGGGGCATCGTTACCCGACACCAATTCCAACCCGGCGGCTGCCCCCTTCGGCGCAATGATGTACCGCCTTTCGCCGTCCGCATACAACAGCAACGCCAGATGCGCGCTGCGATTCGGATCATATTCTATGCGCTCTATCCTTGCCGGAATACCGTCTTTATTACGCTTAAAGTCGACCAGTCGATAGTGCTGCTTATGCCCGCCACCCTGATGCCGAACAGTGATCCGGCCATCGTTGTTCCGACCGCCAGTCCGGTTCTTCTTTTCAATCAGCGCGCGATGCGGCTCACCTTTATGGAGGCCGGGCGTAACCACGCGAACGACGAAACGGCGTCCAGCGGACGTTGGTTTTGCTTTTACAAGAGCCATCTCTCGAATCCTGTTTCTCTGCTACCTAATTACTGCCCAAGAATATCAATGTCGTGCCCGGGTTGCAGACGGACATAGGCCTTCTTGAAATTCGCTCGTTTACCAAATCCGGCGCCAGCACGCTTAACCTTGCCGCGCGCAACCAACGTGGTGACTGAATCCACCTTCACGTTAAATAACTGCTCGACGGCATCCCTGATTTCCCGCTTGGATGCATCCGTCAGCACCCGGAAAACATGCTGGTGATTCTTGTCCGCCGCGGCGGTACTCTTTTCCGATACATGCGGGGCTACAATAATTTTGGAAAGTCGCTCCTGATTCATGCGAACCTCTCTTCCAGCTGCTTGACCGCCGCGGCAGATATCAAGATTTTTTCAAACCCGACCAAGCGCACCGGATCAATTTCATTAACGCCGATCACGTCGACATGCGGCAGGTTACGCGCAGCCAACACAAGATTATTGTCGAGCTGATCGGTCACAATCAGCGCTTTGCTGACGCCAAGCATCGCAAGCTTGCTGGCAAGCTCCCTGGTCTTCGGCGTCTCCAGGGACAAGTTGTCGATAACGACCATTCTGGCTTGCCGTACCAGCTCGGACAGAATGGACTGCAGCGCGCCGCGATACATCTTCTTGTTAATCTTCTGGGAGTAGTCCGCTGTCCGCGCAGCAAACGTCTTGCCACCCCCGCGCCACAGCGGGCTGCGAATAGTCCCTACGCGTGCTCGACCGCTGCCCTTCTGTTTCCAGGGTTTGCGGCCACCACCCCGCACATCGCTGCGATTCTTGTGGGCGCGCGTACCTGCACGGCCACCAGCGAGATAGGCGGTTATAACCTGATGAATCAGCGGCTCATTGAATTCGCGACCGAACGCGTTGTCGGAAACCTTCAGGGTTCCCTTTGATTCGCCGCTAGCTGTTAAGACACTAATCTCCACTACGCTCACCTCTATTCGGATACCGGCCTGGCCTTAATTGCCGGACGTACGATAACGTCCGAGCCGGCCGCTCCCGGGATCGCTCCCTTAATCAACAAAACGTTACGCTCAGTATCAACCCGTACGACCTCGAGATTCTGCGTGGTACGACGTGCGTTGCCGAGATGCCCGGCCATTTTCTTGCCCTTGAACACGCGGCCGGGTGACTGCCTTTGTCCAATAGACCCTGGGGCGCGGTGCGAAAGCGAGTTGCCGTGCGTCGCGTCCTGCGCGGCAAAATGATAGCGTTTGATCACGCCGGCAAAACCCTTACCGATGGATGTTCCGATAACATCGACTTTCTGACCGGCGGCAAACTGATCGACCTTGAGCTCCTGGCCAACATTGATACCTTCGCCCTCGCCAGCTGCCAACCGAAATTCCCATGTGCCACGACCTGCTTCGACGCCGGCCTTGGCAAAATGCCCGGCCATCGGCCGGGTCACCCGCGAGGCGCGGCGCGTGCCCGTCGTTACCTGCAGCGCGCGATATCCGTCGCCGTCTTCAACCTTGATCTGGGTTACGCGGTTTGGCGTAATCTCCACGACCGTTACGGGAACAGCCCGGCCGTCTTCAAGAAAGACCCGCGTCATACCGCACTTGCGACCGACTAAACCTATTGCCATTACTGATAACCTCTTAACATCTCAAGACAGCGCGCGCGAAGCACGCATTAATTCAGCTTGATCTGCACGTCCACGCCGGCCGCCAGATCCAGCTTCATCAGCGCATCCACCGTCTTGTCCGTCGGATCCACAATATCCATTAAACGCTTATGCGTACGCAGTTCATACTGATCGCGCGCATCCTTGTTCACGTGCGGCGAGATCAGGATCGTGAACCGCTCTTTCTTGGTCGGCAACGGAATCGGCCCGCGCACGTGCGCCCCGGTGCGCTTTGCCGTTTCGGCAATCTCCAGTGCCGACTGATCGATCAGGCGATGATCAAAGGCCTTAAGACGGATGCGTATTCTCTGGCTATTGCTCATGACATTAAAACCTATGCAAGAATCTTGGTAACGACACCGGCGCCGACGGTACGTCCACCTTCACGCACCGCAAAACGCAACCCGTCTTCCATCGCGATCGGCGCAATCAGTGTCACCGTCACTTTGATGTTGTCGCCCGGCATGACCATTTCGACGCCTTCCGGCAGGTCCATTTCGCCCGTGACGTCGGTGGTCCGGAAGTAAAACTGGGGCCGGTAGCCTTTGAAAAACGGGGTGTGTCGCCCGCCTTCTTCTTTGCTCAGTACGTAGATCTCGGCTTCAAACTGGGTGTGCGGCTTGATGGAGCCGGGCTTGGCCAGGACCTGGCCTCGTTCGACGTCGTCGCGCTTGG
Source organism: Gammaproteobacteria bacterium (assembly GCA_006218035.1). Classification (GTDB taxonomy): domain Bacteria; phylum Pseudomonadota; class Gammaproteobacteria; order VBWC01; family VBWC01; genus VBWC01. The sequence continues at coordinate 849 of VBWC01000003.1, read as the reverse complement.
TGCCGCGCAGCAGGACGCCGCAGTTGTCGCCGGCCTGGCCCTGGTCGAGCAGTTTGCGGAACATTTCGACGCCGGTGACGATGGTCTTTTGGGTGTCTTTGAGGCCGACGATTTCGACTTCGTCGCCGACTTTGACGATGCCGCGCTCTATGCGTCCGGTGACGACGGTGCCGCGTCCGGAGATGGAGAAGACGTCTTCGACCGGCATCAGGTAGTCGCCGTCGATGGCGCGCTCGGGCTCGGGGATGTAGCTGTCCATGGCGTCGACCAGCTTGAGGATCGCCGGGACGCCGATGTCGCTTTGGTCGCCTTCGAGGGCTTTGAGCGCGGAGCCGGTGATGATCGGGGTGGCGTCGCCCGGGAAATTGTAGGAGTCGAGCAGTTCGCGGACTTCCATTTCGACCAGTTCGAGCAGTTCGGCGTCGTCCACCATGTCGGCTTTGTTGAGGAAGACGACGATGTACGGGACGCCGACCTGGCGCGACAGCAGGATGTGTTCGCGGGTCTGGGGCATCGGGCCGTCGGCCGCGCTGACGACGAGTACGGCACCGTCCATCTGGGCGGCACCGGTGATCATGTTTTTGACGTAGTCCGCATGTCCCGGGCAGTCAACGTGGGCGTAGTGGCGCTTGGCGCTTTCGTATTCGACGTGCGAGGTGGATATCGTGATGCCGCGGGCTTTTTCTTCCGGCGCTTTGTCGATCTGGTCGTACGCGATAAACGATCCGCCAAATTTCTCCGCCAGCACTTTCGTCAGCGCCGCCGTCAGCGTCGTCTTGCCGTGGTCTACGTGACCGATCGTGCCTACGTTTACGTGCGGCTTCTTTCGCTCAAATTTTTCCTTGGACA